>NZ_JBHTBR010000001.1:0-5861 GCF_042665075.1 Hirschia litorea
TAGAAGTTTGGGTGCGGGGGTTGGATTTGAACCAACGACCTTCAGGTTATGAGCCTGACGAGCTACCGGGCTGCTCCACCCCGCATCAAACAAACGATGTACAAGCTCCTCGCGGCTTATACAGAACACAAAAAACGGCTTCTTCCGGATCTGACTTTTGGATCAGAAAGGACAAAGCCGCTTGCCCTGAATTATCAGGACTGTGAAGGAGGTTTTCAAAAGAAACGTAAATTCTATTGTTCGACTTTATAGAACTGGCAACGACCTACTCTCCCACGCCTTAAGACGCAGTACCATTGGCGCTGAGAACCTTAACGACCGAGTTCGAGATGGGATCGGGTGGGGAATTCTCGCAATAATCACCAGTTCAATAAAATCGAACAATGGATGCTCCTCTTACCTGACGGTAAAGAGGAGTAAAACTAAGTATCAAGACGATAATCACATGCTTTGTAATGATGTTTTTCCGGAGAGCGTTAAGCTCCGAGCGTTGGGGGTTAGCCAACATTTAGCAACATATTCGTCGCCACGCATGGGTATGTATCGGATCAAGCCGATCGAGCAATTAGTACCAGTTAGCTTCACGTATCGCTACGCTTCCACACCTGGCCTATCGACGTCGTAGTCTACGACGGCTCTCAGGGAAGTCTAGTTTTGAGGGAGGTTTCCCGCTTAGATGCTTTCAGCGGTTATCCCGTCCATACATAGCTACCCTACACTGCGGCTGGCGCCACAATAGGTCCACCAGAGGTATGTCCATCCCGGTCCTCTCGTACTAGGGACAGATCCTCTCAAACTTCCTACACCCACGGCAGATAGGGACCAAACTGTCTCACGACGTTCTGAACCCAGCTCACGTACCACTTTAATTGGCGAACAGCCAAACCCTTGGGACCTGCTCCAGCCCCAGGATGTGATGAGCCGACATCGAGGTGCCAAACGATGCCGTCGATATGGACTCTTGGGCATCATCAGCCTGTTATCCCCGGAGTACCTTTTATCCGTTGAGCGATGGCCCTTCCACACAGGACCACCGGATCACTATGACCCACTTTCGTGTCTGCTCGACTTGTCAGTCTCGCAGTCAGGCAGGCTTATGCCATTGCACTCGTCGAACGATTTCCGACCGTTCTGAGCCTACCATCGCGCGCCTCCGTTACGATTTAGGAGGCGACCGCCCCAGTCAAACTCCCCACCATACAAGGTCCCGGATCCCGATAAGGGACCGCGGTTAGACATCATCGAGGACAAGGGTGGTATTTCAAGGACGACTCCACCGGAACTGGCGCTCCGGTTTCAAAGTCTCCCACCTATCCTACACATGCCATCGATAATGCCATTGTAAAGCTAGAGTAAAGGTTCACGGGGTCTTTCCGTCTGACCGCGGGTACCCCGCATCTTCACGGGGAATTCAATTTCGCTGAGTCGATGTTGGAGACAGTGGGGAAGTCGTTACTCCATTCGTGCAGGTCGGAACTTACCCGACAAGGAATTTCGCTACCTTAGGACCGTTATAGTTACGGCCGCCGTTCACCTGGGCTTCAATTCGAGGCTTGCACCCCTCCTTTTAACCTTCAGGCACCGGGCAGGAGTCAGACCCTATACGTCGTCTTGCGACTTCGCAGAGCCCTGTGTTTTTGATAAACAGTCGCCACCCCCTAGTTTGTGACCCTCACGGGAATTACCCCATGAGGCACGCTTATCCCGAAGTTACGCGTGTAATTTGCCGAGTTCCTTCAACATCGTTCTCTCAAGCGCCTTGGCATGCTCTGCCTGTCTACCTGTGTCGGTTTCGGGTACGGTCTAATGGTGGAGCTATTTCCTGGAACTGCTTGGCGGCATACCCAATCCAATAAGGGCACACAACTTCCACAATCCGTCACTACCACCTGGTTCAGGAATATTAACCTGATTCCCATCGTCTACGCATTTCTGCCTCGACTTAGGGGCCGACTAACCCTGCGCTGATTAACATTGCGCAGGAAACCTTAGACTTTCGGCGAGCGGGTCTCTCACCCGCTTTGTCGCTACTCATGTCAGCATTCTCACTTCTGATATCTCCAGCTAACCTCACGGTTAACCTTCACAGACTTACAGAACGCTCCGCTACCACATTTACATGTCCACAATTTCGGCGAACGGCTTTAGCCCCGTTACATTTTCGCCGCAAAGACGCTTGACCAGTGAGCTGTTACGCTTTCTTTAAAGGATGGCTGCTTCTAAGCCAACCTCCTGGTTGTTTCAGCATCTTCACATGCTTTTCCACTTAGCCGTTACTTGGGGGCCTTAATTGGTGGTCAGGGTTGTTTCCCTCTTCACTACGGACGTTAGCACCCGCAGTGTGTCTGCCGTATATTACTCATAGGTATTCGGAGTTTGGTTAGGATCAGTAAGACGGTAAGTCCCCATAGCCCATCCAGTGCTCTACCCCCTATGGTATTCGTACGACGCTCTACCTAAATAGATTTCGCGGAGAACCAGCTATCACCAGGTTTGATTGGCCTTTCACCCCTAGTCACACGTCATCCCAGAGCTTTTCAACGCTCAAGGGTTCGGTCCTCCAGTGAGTGTTACCTCACCTTCAACCTGCACATGACTAGATCACCTGGCTTCGGGTCTAATCCCACAAACTCGACGCCCTATTCAGACTCGGTTTCCCTGCGCCTACACCTAACGGCTTAAGCTTGCTTGTGAGACTAAGTCGCTGACCCATTATACAAAAGGTACGAGGTCACTCCGAAGAGCTCCCTCTGCTTGTAGGCATTCCGTTTCAGGATCTGTTTCACTCCCCTCGTCGGGGTGCTTTTCACCTTTCCCTCACGGTACTTGTTCACTATCGGTCAGTATGGAGTACTTAGGCTTGGAGGGTGGTCCCCCCATTTTCAGACAGAATTTCACGTGTTCCGCCCTACTCTAACGGTAGATCATTTTACGTTTACGGGACTATCACCCACTATGGTTTGGCTTTCCATCCAATTCAACTTATATCACTACGCGGCCTGGTCCGATTTCGCTCGCCACTACTTTCGGAGTCTCGGTTGATGTCCTTTCCTACGGGTACTGAGATGTTTCAATTCCCCGCGTTTGCTCTTTAACCCTATGTATTCAGGTTAAAGTATCTCGTTTATGAATTAGTAGATCCAAACATCACCTAAAAGGTCATGCTTAAAACCACTAAATCTGAGATGGGTTTCCCCATTCAGAAATCTATGGATCAAAGGTTGCTCGCACCTCCCCACAGCTTATCGCAGCGTGCCACGTCTTTCATCGCCTCATACTGCCAAGGCATTCCCGGAATGCCCTTTTGACGCTTGATCACTCAACAATACCCATGCGCAGAGAAGAATATGTATTCTTTCTACTACATGGATCGTTGTCAGACGATACTTAGTTTTACGTGTTCATCCTCGAGGAAAACGCCGGTGTATGGCGCGGATGAACAACCTCCTTACAATGTCAATCCACTTATATCCTGTAGATATAAGCGAAACTTGTGTTACAGCGAACCTGAGTTGATAGGTGAATGCCAGTCTTTAGAAGAATGGTGGAGCCGGACGGGATCGAACCGACGACCTGAAGCTTGCAAAGCTACCGCTCTCCCAACTGAGCTACGGCCCCTTATCGATATTTCTACCGAATTCATTGAACCACGTCAGGATAAGCAATGGTGGGTCTGGGAAGAGTTGAACTTCCGACCTCACCCTTATCAGGGGTGCGCTCTAACCACCTGAGCTACAGACCCATTGCTTTATGCAAGGTTTTGTTTGCTCAGTGAGACCGCATCGCCCTGCCCTATCGGGGCTCGCTGTTCTCAGTCAACAATGACCATATTGTCGTCGATGACTGAGATGGAAGAGAAACGAAGACGGCGACATGCCGCTATGTTTTTGTTGTCACTCACTTACTGGATAAAGAGTAAATGGTGCAACTTAATGCTAGAGATATCGGCGAAATCAGTAAACTGAAATTCCCCAAAATCCTTAGAAAGGAGGTGATCCAGCCGCAGGTTCCCCTACGGCTACCTTGTTACGACTTCACCCCAGTCGCTGACCCTACCGTGGTCGCCTGCCAAATTAGCGCAGCGCCTTCGGGTAGAACCAACTCCCATGGTGTGACGGGCGGTGTGTACAAGGCCCGGGAACGTATTCACCGTGGCATGCTGATCCACGATTACTAGCGATTCCAACTTCATGTTCTCGAGTTGCAGAGAACAATCCGAACTGAGACAGCTTTTTGGGATTATCCCATTGTCACTGCCATTGTAGCACGTGTGTAGCCCCACCTGTAAGGGCCATGAGGACTTGACGTCATCCCCGCCTTCCTCCCGATTGACTCGGGCAGTCTCTCTAGAGTGCCCAACTAAATGCTGGCAACTAGAGATAAGGGTTGCGCTCGTTGCGGGACTTAACCCAACATCTCACGACACGAGCTGACGACAGCCATGCAGCACCTGTCACTAGGTCCGAAGAAGGCTCCATCTCTGGAGTTGTCCTAGGATGTCAAAGGTGGGTAAGGTTCTGCGCGTTGCTTCGAATTAAACCACATGCTCCACCGCTTGTGCGGGCCCCCGTCAATTTCTTTGAGTTTTAATCTTGCGACCGTACTCCCCAGGCGGAGAGCTTAATGCGTTAGCTGCGTCACCAACAAGCATGCTTGCTGACAACTAGCTCTCATCGTTTACGGTGTGGACTACCAGGGTATCTAATCCTGTTTGCTCCCCACACTTTCGCACCTCAGCGTCAGAAATAGTCCAGTCAGTCGCCTTCGCCACTGGTGTTCCACCGAATATCTACGAATTTCACCTCTACACTCGGTATTCCACTGACCTCTCCTATCCTCTAGACTAGTAGTTTTAAAGGCAGTTCCAGGGTTGAGCCCTGGGATTTCACCTCTAACTTACTAATCCGCCTACGTGCGCTTTACGCCCAGTAATTCCGAACAACGCTAGCTCCCTTCGTATTACCGCGGCTGCTGGCACGAAGTTAGCCGGAGCTTCTTCTCCGGGTACCGTCATTATCTTCCCCGGTGAAAGAATTTTACAACCCTAAGGCCTTCGTCATTCACGCGGCATGGCTGGATCAGGGTTTCCCCCATTGTCCAAGATTCCCCACTGCTGCCTCCCGTAGGAGTCTGGACCGTGTCTCAGTTCCAGTGTGGCTGATCATCCTCTCAAATCAGCTATAGATCGTAGTCTTGGTAGGCCATTACCCCACCAACAAACTAATCTAACGCGGGCCGATCCTACACCGATAAATCTTTCCCAATACGGCGTATTCGGTATTACACCTCGTTTCCAAGGGCTATTCCGAAGTGTAGGGCACGTTCCCACGCGTTACTCACCCGTCTGCCACTCCCTCCGAAGAGGGCGTTCGACTTGCATGTGTTAAGCCTGCCGCCAGCGTTCGTTCTGAGCCAGAATCAAACTCTCAAGTTGAGTTGACCTGACGAATCAAATAATGATCTTATTATTCGATTGCTAGTTAAAGCGTTTGCACTTTTTGACGGGAGACCCGTTCATTGTCACATATACTAAGTAAACCTAGTATAATAAGTTCTTATGAACTGGTCTTCCTGAAAAACGCAAACCGTCTGTGTCGTTAATGATTTGTCAACCGAAGCTGAACAAACCAAGAGCAAGCACGACGCCGCCTGCGTTTCTCTTCCAATCTTACAATGTCAAACATCTACAAAACAAACATTCAAACGACCGTGGTCAGGAATGTTGTGGGCTCGAACCCTTAACTGTAACCGCTCGAAGATGCATCCACATCAGCGTTTGGCGAAGGTGCAGGATATAAAGTCCAGCACCGTTTCCGTCAAGAACTTTTTTTAATTAATTTCCGAACCGTCCGAAGACTAAG
>NZ_JBHTBR010000002.1:0-219059 GCF_042665075.1 Hirschia litorea
ACATCGTTTGTTTGATGCGGGGTGGAGCAGCCCGGTAGCTCGTCAGGCTCATAACCTGAAGGTCGTTGGTTCAAATCCAACCCCCGCACCCAAACTTCTATAATACTCAAAAGCCCGCTATATTTAGCGGGCTTTTTGCGTTTCTAATTATATCTAAAACTCAACTAAAGGCGAATGCCAAAGACGACAACCGACTAATACAAACGGCCAATACCCTAATAAGGACAGGAAAATTATATCCAATGATGAAGAGGGGAGGGATTGGCATATCATTTCAAATTAGATATATCATTTGGGGCAACCTATTAGGTTGGCACTAAAATATTTGACCGCCTTCGAGTTTAGGTGCGAAAGTTGCTCGTCAGAAAGTCCCAATATGACTCTTTTAAAATGTTCAACAATAGTCGTTGAAAACGTTCGTGAAACCGCTGAGCTATACACTCAATGGCTGGAATACGAAATTGTTGATGAATATTTGGTCGATGAAGGCTTGGCGCAGTCTTGGGATGCTCAAAGGTCAGTAGGAGCAAAGTGTGTAGTTTTGCAGCCCTCTTCGAAAGAAGCAGTGTATATTCGTCTCATCGAAGGAAGTCCAGTCACTAGATATGAACCGATCAGAACCTATGGTTGGGCAGCTACAGAAATTTGCGTTAAAGATGTAGCCAAAGTTCACAATAGAATGAAGGAATCACCTTTTGAAGTTATTGGTGAGCCAAGGGAATTAGATGGCTTTCCTGGAATAAAGCCTATGCAGGTTAAGGGGCCCAATAAAGAAATATTATATCTGACAGAGTTTAGTTCACCGACACCTATTGAGGGCCTGCCAGTTCCTAGGACATTTATTGATAGACCATTTATAATAGTGATGGCGTGTAAAGATTTAAATGCTCAGATAGCTTGGATGAAAGAGGTTTTTGGCTTTGCTATTACAGAGCCAGTTTCAATACAATATACGATGATATCTAAAGCATTTGGGTTAGATATCGCAACAAAACACCCTATAGCGGTCGTGAGAGCGGATCGCGCAGATTTTATTGAGTTAGATCAATATCCAACCCAAGCGCAGCATCGTCCTGCAAATGATGGAGAGCTAGTTCCGGGGGTGGCAATTTGTTCGTTTGAATATGAAGATTTCGAATCTTTGGATAATTATTGGTTCAGTAATCCCGTTATTCGGCATGAATTTCCATATTGTGGAAAACGGGTCGGTATTTTAAAGAGCCCAGAAAATGCGTTGTTCGAAATCGTTGAACGTTAATCGCAAAAACTCCCTGCTATAAAAATAGATAATGGACATCAGAGGAAACGACTATGAAACATAGAAGTATACGAGGAAAAATCCTTTACACGTCTCGTAAACCTGGACGTGAAGGTGAAGAACGGGGACGTGAGTACTTCGCATTCAACGTACATGCAGATGGCAAGCGTACGATGACAGCGCAATGCGAAATTGAAGAACCAGACCCAACTGTAATGCGTAACATCGTGTATAGTCTTGATGAGAACGATATGCCGATGGATTGCTTCGTTCGTTTAAGCGTTGGTGATGAATTTATGGGTGCGGGGCTATTTCGTATAAAAGACGATGTCGTTGAATGTGAAAGTTTTGGTCCCTCGATTGGACGGTTGTCACAAACTCAACCAATTGTAGGTGACTTCGATGGATTTGGAACACACCCGATTGCTGGTGATGCCTATCTAACAAAAAAGATGGATCGCTCACGCGGTCCACATAAACGCAAAATAAGAGTGTTTTTACCTTCACCCGATCACAGAGGTGCTACACCTCCTATGATTGCGGAGGCAAACTTATTTCTTGAATATGTTGGAGAAGAGCGCGTCGAAGTGAAGGCCGGAACTTTTGATGCCTATCATTATCGCTTCTCTGATGAAGAAGGTGGTATGGCAACTGATAATGGTGGTCACCCGCCTTATGAAGTTTGGGTAACAGCTGATGATGATGCAATATTCCTTAAAGGCGGAGTCGATGGCTATATGATGACTTGGTATGAGTTGGTGGAACTCACAAGAGAATAATTCCAAGAATATTCGTCTTGAATTACGTAATTTAGCAATAACTTAGAAGCCGCGGAAACAGACTTATGTAGACGCGGTTTTTTTTGTGCCAAATGTATCGAGTTGAAAATTACTAATTTAACTAAGTCTAGAATGGTTTTGAATGTCTTCAATACCTATCTAATGGTATGTGAACGACAGGAATATAAGAGGTCAGAATGTGTAATCGAGTGGTTATTGTAGGTGGCGGGCAGGCTGGTGCACAGGCGACTATGAGTTTGCGTCAATGGGGGTATGAAGGGGAGATCATATTGCTTAGTGAAGAAGAGCATTTACCCTACCAGCGACCGCCTTTGTCTAAAGCCTATATGAAGGGCGAGATGTCTGAAGAGCGGCTCTATTTGAAGCAATCGGACTGGTATGAGCAGCATAATGTTTCCGTTCAGCTTAGTACTGCTGTGGAAGCTATAGATAGAACCGATAAAACAGTGCTTCTAGATAATGGGAAGCAACTTTCATTTGATAGGTTGATCTTGGCGACAGGGTCTAGGCCCCGAAACCTTTCGATGGATGATGTTGAGGGATTGGGAAACATTTTCACTTTGAGGGGAATGAAAGACGTAACACTGATAAAGCCGCTGATGAAAGCTGGACAAAAGCTGGTTATTCTAGGTGCGGGATATATAGGCTTGGAAGCAGCAGCTGTAGCACGCCAATTAGAACTTGATGTTACCGTATTGGAAATGGCCCCTCGTATTTTAGCGCGCGTGACAGGCCCCGAAATAAGCGCTTTCTATACAGCAGAACATAGTCGCCAAGGTGTTGATATTAAAACGCATACGGCATTGAAGACTGTTAAAGGTCTAAATGGCTCAATCTCATCAATTATTTTAGATGACGATACTGAGTTACAGGCTGACCTATTGCTGGTGGGAATTGGGGTTTTGCCAAATGAAGAACTCGCCAAGGACGCTGGCATTCTATGCGACAATGGTATTGTCGTTGATGAAGATGCATGTACCAGTGACCCTAATGTTTACGCTATAGGAGATTGCGCGCGTAGACCGCTAGTGCATTATAGTCGAACTGGAAGACTTGAGAGCGTTCATAATGCAATTGAACAAGGTAAGCTTGCAGCAGCTTCTATTCTTGGACGTGATCGTCCTAAAGAAGAATGTCCTTGGTTTTGGTCAGATCAATATGACTTGAAGCTTCAAATTGCAGGATTATCGCAAGGGTATGACGAGACGGTTGTACGTGGTAATCTTGAAGAGCGAAAATTTGCTGTTTTTTACCTGAAAAATGGTCAGTTATTAGCTGTAGATGCGGTGAATGCAGCACCTGAATTTTTGGTAGCTAAGAAATTAATACCTTTGGGTATTAAGTTAGAGCCACATTTGCTTGGCGACGTATCTGTGTCTATGAAGGAGTTTCTACCTAAGTAAGAAAGCCAGAGGGTTACACTTGTTCTGCCTCTACTTTGCCTCTTCCTCGCAACAGGTTGATGCGTTTCTTCATCCAATTTGGGAAAAATACAGCGATCCATCCACCATAAACTATAACACCTACAAGGCTGCTAACGATGAGGCGGGGCAGCGCTGACCAGTCCGCCATAAGCTCGCGAGACATCCAGACACAGCAACCCATAATAACAGCGGCAAAAATGGCAGGAAATAGGCCTATATAGTGTTTGACTAGGGATAACTTTAAGCGACGCACGACCAGTAAATTGCCACCAATCCCAATAAAGATCCCTGGTACAGCCATTATAATGATGGCCATGTCTGGCTCTGCATTCTTAAACGCGAGTAAGGCAATTGTTGAAGCGGTAACGGTTATCAACGTGTAGAAAAAAGCAGCCTTATTCATTTCTAGTGCATTCATGGAAAGTGAATTAAACCATGAAAGAGGTATAAGCAGAGCTACGATAGCTACAGCTTGCATGAGAGGTCCAACCCCAGCATAGGTTTGAGGCAGAATGACTGCAACAATATCGTCAGCAACTATCCATAATCCGGTGAATGCGGGAAGAGCGACGAAAGCAGCTGTTTTCATAATTGATAGAAATACTTCTTGTTCTTTTTCTAAATCACCGCGAACTTTAGACATTAACGGAAACCAGAGGCCCTGAAGCGGAGAGATAATTGGGCCTCGTAGAGATTCGTCAATTCTCTGGGCAGCGCGCAATAATCCCACGACTTCGGACCCATAGCGCAATCCAAATACCATTGTTGCAATCCTAGGCATGGCTAAGTTTAGGGTTGAAACGATCCAAAGCGGGAAAAAGCGTTTGGTAAAATCTTTGCTCTCCAGAAGGTCTAAACGGAAGTTTGGGGCCCATTTAGTATGCAAGTATTCAAAGACAATAGAGACAATCAACGTCACAATGCGTTGCACGATAAGGGCCCATACTAGCCAAGGCGAAAACGCAACAATTACACCAGCAACGCCTCCAAGGACCGTTCCCAGAATATTCCTTTGAGTTAGCTCTTTAAAGCCTAGATTTTTCATGATCAGCGCATCCATAACTGCAAGCCATGGGATGGGTAGTAGCATCAAGCCAAATACCGGCATGAACTGCATCAATAGAGGTGCTTCGTAAACTCTAGCCACAAAGGGGGCAGATATGACAAGCAGCAACATGCTTATAAAAGCAACGGCTTGGAAGCTAAGGAAAGAGGAGTTTAGATATTTGTTATCGTAGCGCTTTGCTTGAACAATTGCGTCCATACCTGAGTACCGACCTTCAATTGAAACCATATCGGCAACAATTGACGCAAGTGCGACTACCCCAAATATCTCTGGTGGGAGCCGAGCAGCTAACAATAAGAAGATAAAGAATCCAGCCCCCTGAGACGCAAACGCGTTCAGCAAATTCCACAATATTCCAGATTGCATTGCTTTTGCGACATGCGGTGTCTTTACCGTGTCTTCTTCAGAATTTTCGACAGACATTTAAGAGTATTACCGCGTAAGCCAAAGGGAGGTCATATTCACCAGATGGCGATATGAAGTGGTTAATTTACCTGATTGAAGTGAACTACGAATGAACCATAATTGTCCGCGGCCAATTGTATTCGTGATAGCACGACCTATTGGACCAATTTTACGTATCTTTTTCAAGTGTGGTAAGATTGTTTGATCTGATAGAAATTCCTCGCTTCCATACTTTGAGAATAAAATTTGCCTTAAAGCATTTGTTTCCAAGTCACTTAAGTTATCATTGGGGGAGTCGTGAATGTAGCTTGCACGCTCTAAGTCTTGTAGAGCAAGGTTCCATAGCTTTTTTCTAGCCATTACCACGCCACGTTGGATGAGTGCTTCGCGTTCTAACGACGGTGGTGTGACTTTTTGCGAGCTATTGGATGTTGAGTAAGCACTAAGCGGTAGTGAACTATAGAGTTTCGTAAAAAACTGCTTTTCTTCGCTAATCCATCTATCGAATCGTTTATCGGCTGCCAACCCATCTACTCGATCCCCATCATGTTGCCGTTGCAAGAAAATAGTCGATTCCGTGCGTTCGGATTTGGTTACTTGTGCAAGTCGAACTAGCATTTCGTAATCTTCTAGACGTGGGTATTCGAGTGAGAAATTTCCAGCTGCTTCATAGGCTGATTTTCTCACAAGCATACCAGGGTGATGCACGAAAAAATCTTGTAATGTAGTTTGAAAGAACGTTTCACCGTCGCATTCAGCCCAATATCCACCGTCTTGAATGATACGCTCACCGGTTTTTGCATCTAAATGAAAGCGGTTATAGCGGCCGTAAGCTATGCCTGTATCCAATTTTCCATCAAGTAATTTGGTCATATCAAGGAGTGCATTGGGGAGGGCAATATCATCATCATCCATAATCCACACGAGTGGATTTTGAACTAGTTTTAGTGCCTGATTCAGTGTGTCTGCTTTTCCTGTATTGCTTTTTTTTATATATCTTATTTTGTCCGAATAGGCCTGCATTCGTTGGTAGGTATTATCAGTCGAACCATCGTCCATCACTAGAATTTCGGCTGGAGGTAGAGTTTGGCCTAGTAGACTCTCTAGAGCTTCAACAAGGAAATCTTCCCGATTGAATGTCGGTAGGATGACACTGGTTTTTTCCATAGTGAAATGCCTTCTAGAGTTTTATCGTTTCAATATACAGGTATCTGAGGAATCTAGTGCCAACTACCTATAGCGACCCGTCCGCCGCGTCGATGTTGTCAGGAGATTCTTTGCCGAGAATTGTATTTATCTGGGATTTGGCCCATTTAAGGTGAAAGATACCTAAATACGCTGTATACACCACTACGCCTGTCCCTACGGAGCAGATAAGAAGTAGAAGCGTTGGTAGGTCTGCAGCTTGTATTCGAACAAAGTAAAGTGCGATAGCCATTAATGCTGCACCGATTATTGCTGGGGCAAGACCCATAATGTGTTCTATGTTGGGAAGTTCTAGTTTCTTGTTGATGTATATCATTCCGCCGATGGAGAGAAAGAGCGTTGGGAAGGCCAACACAATGATGAGCTCTGAAACTGACAATTGAGGAAGTGCAAACAGCGTAATGATGCACGATATTGTCGTCATGGCTGTGTATATCAGAGATTGTTTGTTGAACCCTAGTGAGGACATTGCGATAGGTGTGAACATTGTCAATGGGATCGTTAAAGCGGCCAAAGACATGGATTGTACAATCGGGCCTGTTCCCGCGTATTTATCTGACAACATTAAGCTTACAAGGTCAGGTGCCACGAACGCCAATCCTGTGAACGCAGGAAGGCAGGTGAAAGTGGCTGATTGCAAAATGGATGTGTAAATTCGGCGTTCTTTGGGTTTTTGACCACGCACCTTCGCCATTAATGGGAACCATAATCCCATTAGAGGACTTATTAGTGGGCCATTGAGGGAATCAATTATTCGGTGAGCAGCTCTGACAAGACCAACAGTATATGCATCAAAACGTAGACCAAATACGAGAGTGGAAACGCGCATGAGGGCTTGGCTGAGAAGTGCGATTGACCATAATGAGGTGAAGCGTTTTAAAAAATCTTTTGCGTGAAGGCTCAAGCTGAACTGGAATTTAGGTAACCATCGTGTGAAATGATATTCCAGTATAATCGCTACTAGAAGCGTGACTATGCGCTGGACTACAAGTGCCCAAATATTCCATGGAGAAAAAGCAACAATAATCCCCGCTACGCCGCCGATCACTGTTCCACTAATGTTGCGAATTGTTAGTGTCTTGAACCCTAGGTCCCGCATAATCAATGCGTCCATCACAGCAAGCCAAGGAATAGGGAGGAGGACTAAAGCGAATACGGGTAAAAATTTATTGATTAGCTCTGAATCATAAGCAGCTGCGGCATATGGAGTGGCGATAAAGAGGGCTAGGGAGCATAGAACAGTTATGAATGTGAAAGACCAAAAACTCGTATTCAGATAGCCGTCGTCAAATTTATCTGCCTGCAGTATTGTATCCATGCAAGCATATCGCCCCTCATTAGTGATCATATCAGCTAAAATTGTTGAAAGCGCGATTATACCAAAAATCGTGGGGTCAAGTTTTAGCGCAAGAACTAGGAATATAAAAAAACCAGCTCCCTGCGAAAAGAAGAAGTTGATGAAATTCCACACCATGCCTTTATGCATGGAGGATGATATACTAAATCCTTTTGCCTTCGTATCATCACTCGTTTCTGCCGTTGGATTACCAGAAGTTCTATCAGTCATGGCATGAACCTAATATCGGTGATGAAGACTATACTGCAGGAGCATAAACACTGTTTCACAATTTAGATTGTGATAAAGTTTCTATTGGTACGAAAATGGTTAAATAAAGCACTTATGCCTTGAGAGGTAGCCAGCTTAAAAAAGTACGCAAGCGTCTACGAAGGTTTCTAAGCAATGTTGCATTTGCACTTTTTGCTACTTCCTTCCAATACGGCGTTTGCTTTAGGTAGGTGTAATATTTCCAAGTGTAGGGGTGGTAGGCATCTTGAGACCAAGGCTTATTGTGCTCGGTATAGTGAATGATTTTAGGGCGCCTATGTGTAGGCATGTCTTCATCCTTAGCGAAGCATGGTTTGTTTTCATTGCGTACGACCATGCGTCGTTGCACATTCCATACTGGATCAATAGAAGTCCATTCGTTCCAAAATGCGATGTTGATAGCATCTTGGTCATTGTATTCCAATTTTCCGGCTTTATCCCGAACGATTTCAAAAACCGTATCAAAAGCCTTTTTTTCTCTTATTTGCTTGAGGTCTAGCAATAATATCCCCGAATTGAGATAACCTAAATATCTGGGCGATAAGTCATATTGTTTTGCAAATTCAACTGGATCCACACCAGGATCGAATACTCCGCCGACCATCTTGCCTTTAAGGTCTACATCCCATAACTCGCGAATATCCCCAGTAACGACAATATCTGCGTCTAAATATACTACTTTCTCAGCAGTACTTGGCGCGAAATCGGGTATAGCTATTCGGTAATATGAAGCTCGGCTAATATGTCTTTTGCCCTCTAAGGCTAAATATCCCGCTTCAGTGATTTCGTGCCATTCAAAGGTCTGGTTCGGTGCGCAAGAAATCAAATGATCTTTGTGTTCTTGGGGGAGGCCATCATGAAGGACCAAAAACCGGAAATTCCCACCCGGTGCATTTTTAACGACGGAAGTTAACACCACTGCGAGATGGGGCGCAAACCGCGCATCAACTCCAAAAGCGATGACATGTTCTGACTGCGTGCTCATTTTTATCTTGCCAACTTCGAACGAAAAAAATCTATATTTTGAATAGTAAATCAGTGCTCGAAAAAATAAGGTGAAACGAGCACTGATAGTGAGTGTTTAGGCCTTCCAAGGTGCGTTGCCGCTAGCCCAAATAGTTTCAAGAGTGTGCTTATCGCGCAGAGTGTCCATGTTCTGCCAATAGCCTTTGTGGTGGAACGACCCAAGACGTCCTTTTTCAACAAGGCGCTCAACTGGCTCTTGTTCCCACACAGTGTCATCACCATCAATTAGGTCATAAACTTCTGGTTCACAGACGAAGTAACCACCATTGATTAGACCACCATCATTCGCCGCTTTCTCACGGAAGGCACGCACTTTTTCAAGGTCATCTGTTAAACCCAACGCACCAAAACGACCGGGCTGAGTTACAGCTGTTAGAGTTGCTAGGTTTTTAGACTTTTCGTGGAACGCGATGAGCTCATCTACATTCAAGTCAGTTACACCATCTCCATAAGTGAGTAGGAAACGCTCTTCACCAATAACATCGCGTGCGCGTTTGATGCGCCCACCTGTCATAGTATCAAGACCAGTATCAACGACCGTCACATTCCAATCTTCTAAATCAGAACGACTCCAAGAAATATCACCTGTTTTAGTGTTGATTGTGAAATCAGAATTTTGTCTGTGGTAATTTAGGAAATAATTTCTAATAAAATCAGCTTTGTAACCAGCCAAAATCACGAAATCTTTGTGACCATATTTGGCGTAGCAATGCATGATATGCCAAAGGATAGGCTTACCACCAATTTCCACCATCGGTTTTGGTCGTACAGATGTTTCTTCAGAAATTCGAGTACCGTACCCACCAGCTAAAATGACGACTTTCATTTTTTGTGTCCCGTTTCAGGATTAATAAAGAGAGAGTTTGTTCTTAGTTACCTCAAAGCAATTTCGGTGCCTTGGGGTATGAGTTTTCAATAAAATTATTATTGCCAGCCAGGGTAACCCGTCCAGTTTCTACGAATACCCAATTTAATCAAAATCCAATCAAACATTGCTTTAGTTTTGCTGGACCAATTGAAAGATAATCCTACATCCTGAAGAGCATCGAAGTGGCGTTGTAAATTCTGGGTGCCACCATCTGATTTTTTCCAACTCATTATTCGACGGATATAGTAGTTTATGAACTGTTTAGATGCAGCATCATAGTCAGTTCCGAAAGCAGCGGGCCCATACTTATTCATGAGGTATAAGCCATCACTTGTCCAAGAGCGTGTTTTGGGACCATATTCAACAGCGGAAACAGTATTTTCGTGAACACGTGTCATTCCGAGTGATTTGTGGACGAAACCAAATTTAGAATACGTAAGAAGATTCATTTTGGTATCTAAATCAAATCCTCCTGTCAGTGGTCCTTGGAAAAGAGGGGTGCGCATTCTTACAAATTTTTGCCGCATCATCATTTGAACAGGCATAATCACACCTTGACGCAACAATGTCATACGGTTCGCTTCCAAACCGTCAAAGACATTTCTGTTTTTGTCCCAGAAGAAATCTTGTATTTCGCCAGCGCAAGAATGCAGGCAGCCAATGACACCGATTTCGGGATCCATTTCACCCACTTTGACCATCTCATCTATGCAGTCTGGTGTAATCGTATCGTCTGCACAAAGAAGACGAACATATTCAGCATCAGTCGGTGCGAGTTCGAATGCTCTATTCCAGTTTTCCATTCTAGGAAGTGTTACTTCATTCTTGTGAAGTAAAATTGGAACACGGCCGTTTGAATAGCTTTCAATAATTTCTAGTGTTTTATCTGTGCTATTATTTTCCAATATTACGTGTACGAGGTTTGGGTAGGTCTGAGCTTGCACAGATTCAAGCATTTCGGCGAGAAATTCCTCGCCATTGTAGATTGGCGTAACAATAGCAACTAATGGGGTGGGCATTGGGGCGCTCCAAAAAAGGTAAGTGCTCTATAAAATTAGTTTTGAAAATGACTTAGGTCTAAGTGCCAGCAATTTTGGAATTCAGCTTAAGAGTCTTCTGATATTCTATAATCTGCTTTTCGCAGAAGGCTTGCATGTCCTTACCTGAATGGTGGTACTCTTTGTACCATTCGACAGTTTTGGCAATTCCTTCTTGTGTAGACCAAGCTGGAGTCCATTTTAAATCTATGCGTGCTTTAGAGCTGTCTAACGCTAGGCGTTGAGCTTCGTGCAGTGGTGAGCCTTGAATGTCTACCTTTGGCTTTTTCCAGTATTTCCCGAAAGCGTCTACGATTTGTAGAGTTGAAATGGCTGTTTCATCTATAGGACCAAAGTTCCAACTTCCTGATTTAGAAGCGTCACCTTTGAAAAGAGTTTCTGCAAGTTGTACATATCCATGACATAGCGCAAGTACGTGTTGCCATGGGCGTGTTGCAGCAGGGTTTCGAATAATAAGGGGAGTGTCCGCTGACACCGCTTGTACAATATCGGGAATAAGGCGGTCTGCTGACCAGTCTCCGCCACCAATTATATTCCCACCACGTGCACTAGCGCACAGTGTTTTCGATTTATCAAGCATTGTGTCAATGTAGCTATTGATTACGAGTTCACATGCAGCTTTTGAGGCGCTATATGGGTCTTTGCCGCCAAGTCTATCAGTTTCACGGTAAGGGTGAATCCATTCTCTGTTGTGATAGACTTTATCCGTCGTGACCATGACAGCAGCTTTCACACTGTCGGATTGTCTTATTGCTTCAAGGACCTCGGCAGTTCCCATGACGTTTGATCTATAATTTTCGATAGGATCAACGTATGATTGCCGTACGATTGGCTGTGCAGCGAGGTGGAAAACGATTTCTGGCTTCACATTTTCCATGACTGGTCCGACAACACCAGAAAAACCAATGTCACCGATGAAAGAATTCTTATCATTCCAAACATCTAAGAGTGAATGCAGGTTCGGTGTGGTGTGCGGTTCTCTTGAGAGGCCGTATACTTCAGCACCAAGGTGTTTTAGCCAAAGAGATAGCCATGAGCCACAAAAACCCGTGTGTCCGGTAACTAAAACACGACGTCCTTTAAGGTATTCGAACATTTTTGAACCTATCGAGAAGAATTCTAAAGTAGTAAAATAGCAAGCTCCTGAATCGGAAGAGCCTGCTATTTTTGAAATAATTAGTTTAACGAGTTATCGGAAACATTTTATCTTGTTCTTGGCGCAACTTCACAGCAAGGCTGTCTTTTGGAAGTATGACGTCATCATATGAGATTGCGGCATCTTTGCGGACATCATTCTTAAGGATGCAGCCTTCGGAAATACCCATCGGAAGTAAGTTGTCGCTTCTAACAGTTTCGTAGTTCTCACATACACCATACGCGTAAAAACCACCGATACCATCAAGAGTTTGCCCGGCTTTTAGGTCCGTTTTGGCTATGGCGATAACATCCACTTCTGGTCCAGCTTTTGAGGCAATAACAGTATCATTTAGTAGACCGACGCGTGCCGCACTTAATGGAACTTCAAATACCATCAAGTGATAAGGGACATAGAAGCTATAGATAGGGCCATCACCGAGCTTTCCATACTTCAAATAGTGTTTTTGAATGTCATCTTGTGCTTCAGCAAAAACATATACACCAGGACCAGGTGCGGTACCCAATGCGTATTCGACAATTCCGCCAAGTTCACGCACTTGGTCTATATCGTACATGTCGACCATTTCGTCGATGTGGCCGCGATGCTCAATACCAAGCATTCCACGTTTAGCGACTTTCATTCCTGTCGCATTTGCGACAATAGCTTGCTCGAATGAAACTTTAGTTCCATCAGCAAAACTAGTTACCATGTGAACTGATTGGTCCCACTCTTTTGCAAAGGCTGCTTGTGTTGCGGGTGTTCTGTAGTGGTCTTGGAGGCCTTTGATATTACCGCAGATTAGAGGTTTTAGACCAATACTTTCCACGAAGCGGTGAAGGTTCATCTCTACACCTGGTTGGTCGCCGTCACAGCCCGTAATGATCACACCTGCTTTGCGGGCTCTGTCATAAAGGAGGGGACCAATTGTGCTGTCCATTTCCGCGTTCATAAGGACTAGTGGGAGGCCGTTATCAATAGCTGCAACAGTTATTTTGGCTCCGTATTCGACGTGGCCAGTTGCTTCAATTCCCACTTCAAGGCGGCCAGATTTTGTCATCGCTATAGGGTCTTCAACCAAAGCGATTTTACCAGCTTCAATAATTCTATCGATAGCGTCTGCTGTTGCGGCTTCTACCATTTGATCGTCTGGTACGCCGCTGGCTCTTAACATATCGCGAGCTTTTGAGATTGTGCGGTTACAGACTGCGGCAACCTTCATTCCGGGGGTGTACCGGATGATCTGGTTGACAAAGCCGCGGCTCATCGCACCAGCACCGAAAATACCTACTTTGAGTGGGTTGCGATCCTTGGCGCGCTCCGCGAGTTTGCTGTCAACGATAATCATATCGGTAGAGTCCCTCTTTGCTGCACACCCAGTGTGCTAAAATGTGAAGATGTGGCTGGTTTCTAGAATTCTTTGCTTGTTGCATTCAGAATTCGTGCCATCTTCCGTTCTAAAAATCCCCATTTAGTAGAAATAACGCTGTATTTTTCGTCAAACTACTGTACTTTTCGAGGTGGCTTATAACAACCAAGGACTTCAATTATTTTAGCTTTGCAGGCTAAATTTGAAGTAAATTTGAGGTTGTTCATAAGCGGTTTCTAAAAATCAATTATATACGTCGATCCTGAAGAGATTGATGTTTCTGTATTGGAAAAATTGTCATGCAATTTAAAGAGTTATCCGTTTCTGGAGCCCATAAGGTGTCTCTCGAAAAGCGAGGTGATGAAAGAGGATTCTTCGCACGTGCTTTTTGTGAAAAGGAAATGGGGGCACACGGTTTGCCAACGCGCTTTGTTCAACATAACATGGCGCACAATGCCCATAAGGGAACACTGAGGGGGCTTCATTACCAAGCAGCCCCTCACGGCGAGGCTAAGCTAGTGCGATGCGTTAGAGGGCGGCTGTTTGATTTTATGGTGGATTTGCGTCCGGAGAGCGAAACTTATCAACAATGGTGCGGGATTGAATTAACCGCTGAAAATAGAGATGCTTTGCTCATTCCCGTAGGTTGTGCGCATGGGTATCTAACTTTGGAAGATGATACAGAAGTGCTTTATATGTCTTCAGCCGACTATGTTCCAGAAAGTGAACGAGGTGTGCGGTGGAATGATCCTGCGTTTGGAATCGAGCTACCAATAGCGCCTAAAACAGTCTCGCAAAAAGATGCCAATTGGCCCGATTATAAGGCTTGATGGGAATGCAATTAGCTGCGATCTGTAGGCTCCAGACCAGACAATAGCTTTTTAAAAGCGATAACAAGCCTTTAGCTTATAAAATAAGGATGAGAATCTCTATTGTTAGGTTAGGGCTTGCGTTTGCAAACCATTCTCAATATATCTGGAATCTATTCTGGAGTAGTGAAATGAAGCTGAACGAACTGACAAAAGGCACGATAGCGCGTGTATCCGGTTTTTCGTCTGAAGAAGCAGCGCAATTAGTAATATCTAAATTGCGTGAAATCGGATTTGCTGAAGGTGACGAAGTTGAGCTTCTACATACTGGATTGTTCGGTGGTACGCCATTGTCCTACAGATTGAATAGGACAATGATTGCTTTGCGTAAGAGCGAAGCTTCGCTGATTGAAATTATTCCTTCAAATAAGGCCGCGAGCGCGTGACATCTTTAAAATTAGCTTTGGTTGGTGCTCCAAATTCTGGAAAAACAACTCTTTTCAACGGTCTAACTGGCGGGCAAGCTAAAACTGCTAACTATTCTGGTGTGACCGTCGAAACACGTGTTGGGCGGTTTTATACGCCTGAAGGTGTTGGTGTAGAATTGATGGATCTGCCCGGTATTTATGGGCTCGAAGCGCATTCCATTGATGAACGCGTGGCGATAGATGCGATCTCTGGAAGTATTGCAGATCAAACGCCACCAGATGCGTTGGTTGTTGTTATTGATGCAGCACACATCCGCACGCACCTCCACACTGTTTTACAGATGAAGACGTTGGGCAAACCGATGGTTTTGGCGCTCAACATGATAGATCTTGCAGAACGTGATGGCGTGAAGCTAGATGTGCCAGCGCTTGAAAGAGAGTTAGGTGTGCCGGTGGTGCCGACACGTGCGACGCGGTCATCAGGTCGTGAAGCTTTTTTGGCGACGGTTGATAAGCATATTGCTGATTTGAAAGGGAAAAATCCTTTTCCAGAAGCGGATAAGCCTGATTTGAAAACATTGCAGGCAGAAGCCAGAGCAATGGCAAATCGCGTGATTTTATTTGAACCCGTCATGAATAAAGTGACGAGAAATGTAGATAAAATTGCCTTGCACCCAATTGGTGGAATAATCGCACTATTTGCTATATTGTTTATGATGTTCCAAGCTGTGTTTAGCTGGGCCACGCCATTCATGGATATGATCGAAGCGGGTGCTGAAAAGCTTGGTGTTTTTGTTGCAAATGTTTTGCCGGATGGACTGCTCCAAGACTTAATTGTCGATGGGATGATTGCGGGTGTTGGGTCAGTGGTGGTGTTTCTGCCCCAGATCATCATTCTGTTTTGTTTTATTCTTGTGCTGGAAGCGTCTGGATACATGGCCCGAGCGGCATTCGTTATGGATGAAGCTATGATGCGCGTTGGACTTAACGGACGTGCTTTCATTCCGTTATTGTCATCGTTTGCTTGTGCAATTCCCGGTGTAATGGCGGCGCGAACTATTGAGAATGAGAAAGACCGACTGACTACCATTATGGTTGCGCCCCTAATGACGTGTTCAGCCCGTTTGCCCGTTTATACGCTGATTATTAGTGCATTCTTTAAGAATGATGTTGTGTGGGGCCCAATACGGCTGCAGGGCGTCGTGATGTTTGGCCTGTACATGGCGGGGATCATTAGTGCGATTATAGTCTCATTCGTATTGAAAAAGACCCTCACAAAAGGGCCTTCTCAACCCTTGATTATGGAGTTGCCGACGTATAAGTGGCCGCAGCCGCGGGATTTTTTCCTTGGGTTATGGTCAAGAATTTCAGCGTTTTTAAAACGTGCTGGAACGATAATTTTGGCAACGTCTGTTATATTGTGGGCGCTTGTTACTTTCCCATTAGGGGCAAGTTTAAGGGACTCTATAGCGGGACGTATCGGTTCGGTTATTGAACCTATTTTCGCACCGATCGGGTTTAATCTGGAAATGGTGATATCGCTGATACCGGGCATGGCAGCACGTGAAGTTGCAGTGTCTGTATTGGGTACTATCTATGCTATTGATGGTGGTGAAGAGAATGTAGAGGGGCTATCTGCAGCCCTTCAGAATGCTTGGTCGGTGCCCACAGCATTGGCATTCTTAGCTTGGTTCGTTTATGCGCCGCAATGCTTTGCAACGCTTGCGACGGTGCGCCGTGAAACAAACTCTTGGGCGTGGACTGCTATAATGACAGGCTATTTATTTGGATTGGCTTATGTTGTAGCAGGCATCACTTATTGGGCTGCTAAAGGTGCGGGCTTGTAAGAGTAATAGCTATGCTTCTGCTAATCTTGTGGTTAGGGGCTGCTCGTTCTCTGCTTTCAGGTTGCGGTGTGTCTGATGTAGACTTGATATCTGGATGGTAGCTGCCTGATAGGGAAGAGGCGTTTTGGAACATATCTTCTTATGCCGCGTTGATTTGCGGTAAGGAGAAAACGATATGATTGACCGTGTCCAACCCCCGATTCCAGATCATGTTCAAAATCAGAATGTGGAACATCACGAAGAATTAGATCCGACTCAAGCGCGGCAGGGTGAGAAGCAAAAAGGTATGCCAAGTGTTCTGGCGATATCTACTTTTGCAGTGGTTATCGCTATAGTATTTGCGCTAATTGCCGGATTTCTCGTTATATAATTTTTTAAGACTGAAATACAAAAAAGCCGACATGTCAGATAGGACATGTCGGCTTTTTATATGTTTAATTTAGCGAAAGAAAACGTCTTTTAAAGAGGTTTCAAATTGCCTGCGGATGTTTTGCCGCGTTGTGAATCAGTTACGAGTTCGAACTCAACTTTTTGGCCTTCATCCAGAGCAGCAAGACCAGCTTGCTGAACAGCAGTGATGTGGACAAAAACATCATTGCCGCCATCATCAGGCGCTATGAAACCATAACCTTTGGTTGCGTTAAACCATTTTACTGTACCAGTTGTCATAATCTGTCTCCTAGGGAAGCTGTGTGCAAGACTTCCAAATTATAGGTAAAGAGAGTTTGCGGTCGCCTGCTGGGACAGAAGATGGACGGCGGTTTGCAGTCCGAATAACCAAGTCTTTAGTCCTTCCGCTAATGGCAAGTTTTGAGACTCGCTTCAAAGCTCTATCTAGTCCGGATTAGCCATGCCTAAACACAGACTTCCCCGGGCAGTTCGATCCGGTTGCTCCGAACTCTTTTGGAGTAAAGAGCAACGAGTATGGTGAATACTCGTTGCCAATATACCATAAATTAACGTGAATACCATGCCCTTTATTCGGCTAAGGATTTATCCCGAATTGCGCGGAATTCATTGCCTTCATACCAGTTTGGCCAGTCTTGAGAATTGGCAATGCCAAGCCCTAGAGCGTGGAAGGCTTGAGCGTCTTGAGCGACGCCTTCAAAATTCCAGTCTGGGTTAAATTCATCGGCTGGTTTGTGGTAGGCTTTAGCTGTGTATTCTGCCGCAAATTTTTGACCTGCTTCTACCCCGCCATTAACGAGATCAGCACCACCATCTGCATAAATTACTGGAACACCTTTTTTTGCAAGGCTGATGTGATCCGAGCGATAGAAATAGCCGTTTTGGGGTGTTGAATCGGGGCTAACATACCGGTTTTGAGTTTTTAGAATTGCTTCTAATCTATCTTCCAGTTGTGAAGAACCTGATCCAATGATTTCCATGTTCTTGGACAGCCCGCGAGGGAAGGTGGCATCTGTGTTGATACCGGCCACAATCTTATTGAGCGGGATGAATGGGTTTTCAGCAAAATATGCAGAGCCTAGCAGGCCGCTTTCTTCAAGTGTGACAGCAAGGAAAATAACGGACCTATCTGGTTGTTCACCATTTGCGAATGCCTCAGCCATTTCGAGCATTAGGCTGACACCACTTGCATTGTCGATTGCACCATTGTGGATCGCGTCATCTGTTGCAAAATTTTTCTTTTCGCCCAAATGATCCCAGTGAGCCATATAGAGCATGTATTCATCTGGGTGTGTTTTACCCGTTACCACACCGGCTATGTTCTGACTTTCTTTACGGCTCACCGTTTGAGTGATGGAGCCGCTTGCCGCAATGCCTTCCATTGGTACAGCTTTAAAGCCACGTGTGTAAGCGGCCTTCTTCATGTCTGCATAAGTGGTGTTCATGTGCGCGAAAAGCTTTTGGGCAATATCGTTGGAAATCCAAGCTTCCATAGGAACGCGGTCCATGCCGTTTCCAGCGCGGACAAGATCAGCTTGTTCACCAGACCACGAACCAGATACAACATTCCATCCATAAGCAGCAGGGGCTGTTTCGTGGATTATAATTGCGGCATCAGCGCCTTGGCGAGCAGCTTCTTCGAATTTGTAAGTCCAGCGACCATAATAGGTCATGGATTTACCGTTGAAGAGTTCTGGATCTAGGGTTTCAAAACCAGGGTCATTGATGAGAATGACCGCAGTCTTGCCCTTCATGTCTAGGCCTTCATAGTCATTCCATTTATGTTCTGGAGCGTTAATTCCGTATCCCACGAAAACAAGTTCAGAATCAGCAATATCAATTGGACCTTCAATTTGGCGCTTGGTCCAGAAAACAGCGTCTTTGCCTGCTTGTAGCTCTAAGTCTTCGTCACCTATTTTTAAACTCAATCCAGATTTTTCTAAATCAACCGTTTGCGCATTCATTTTTACGGTTTGGGAGTAGGAACCGTTTACAGCAGGGGCTAGGCCAATGCGGGCCATTTCATCCGCAATCCATTGCGCTGACGCTTCGCCCTCAACTGTTCCGGGTGCGCGGCCTTTGAAGGTGTCTGAAGCAATTATTTCAAGGCGCTCAGCAAGATCCTCTGGTGTGATTTCTGGTGAGGTATCCACTGGAAGGGCTGGCATTTGAAAGCCAGACACTTCAGTATCCGCAACAGGAGTTGGAGAAGGTGTAGAGGCCGTTGTCGATGTATCTTGCGGCGCGGCGTCATCACTTGCTGGAGAGCAAGCAAATGTGCTGGCCAGCAAGATGGATGAAATAACTGTTGTAAGGGCGTTTCGGATCATTTTATTTTGCTCCATTGTAATTTTTTGCAAGCTTAGGGCGCAATTTAGTTTCCGCAAGGGGGAATATTGTTGAGCGAAAATTAGAGCTTCGCGCATGAAGACATGGATTGTTAGGCAGAATTGAGAACCACAGTGAATAGAATGCGAGGTGTAAGTTGAAGCGATTGATTAAAGCTATGCTTCTTCTGGCGTGCATTAGTTGGGTGGCTGTATCATGTGCGCCCGTTACACAAGGAAGATTGGGAATGCCTCAAAGCGAAAGTGCGCAAGACAGATTAGGACATTTCTTTCCTGAAGAATCTGTATTTGTTTCGTTTGATGGCGCACCGCTGGGGCTTTCTGTGTGGGCAGGCAAGCGTGAGGGTAAATTAGAAGTAGGGACCCAAGATACTGAAATTGTCTTTTTAGGCGTACACGGCATGAATGATTATGCGGGGGCGTTCCGTTGGTCAGCTCCTTATTGGGCTGAACACGGCATTACAACCTATGCATATGACCAACGTGGTTTTGGTCGCTCTCCACAATCAGGAATTTGGCCTGAAGAAGAATTAATGCGTGAAGATTTGCGCGTTGCCGCAAGAGAGGTCAGACGTCGCCATCCTACAGCTAAAATTGTTGTTATTGGTGTAAGTATGGGCGCGGCGGTGTCTGTGACGGCATTTGCTTCTGATAATCCGCCCGATGCAGATATGCTTGTGTTGTCGGGGCCGGGGTTGCGTGGTTGGGGAACAAATCCTTTGCTGTACCGTGTTAGCTTATGGCTAAGTTCTCATGTAAGGCCGGCTTGGATTGTGCGTCCGCCTAAAATGGTGCTGAAAACGATCACACCCACGGACAATGAAGAAGTCTTGCGTACGCACTGGGAAGATCCATATTTTCAAAAAACGAACCGAATCGATAGTGTGTATGGAGTCGTTGAGGTGATGGAGAATGCGCATAAGGTGATATCCAGCCTTCCTGAGCATATACCGACGATTTTACTCTACGGCGCTAAAGACCAAATTATTCCCGAAAAGGGTGTTATCCGTACTACGCCTAAGCTGCCGGCACATATGAAGACTGCTTATTATGAGCATGGTTACCACATGCTGCTGCGCGACTTGCAGCGTAAGGTGGTGCTGGATGACATCATGGCATTTGCAAAAGATAGTGGTGCTGAATTGCCATCGAATGCGCCGGAATTACCTTGGCGGTAATTGTTTTTTTATAGATTTTGCGTGCTCATATTGGGAAATGAAGAATTCAACCTTTGGAAATATCCGAATATTAACCACAGGCTGTTAGGTTTGCCTGTGTAGGATTGTAACTAAAAAACGGTTGGACTGTTTTGGAACTTGTTGAACAGCTTAATTCATTCACCGAACCTGAGGGCCGTGCGGAACTCAAGGCGCGTCTTGGCGCGTGGTGGAATGGTAAGGACTTCGACAGGGAAGCATATCTCGCGCAGATCGCGGAGAATGAAGAAAACCAGACAACAAATGGCTCTAAGATTAAACCTCTTGATGTCGACAAAAAGATTTCAACACCTCCACCTCGTATAGCTGCACTAGAAACGATTTGGGGACGTGGGCGATATATGCCCGGCGATGGCGAATTGGACGCTGTGCTGATTGAGGCTATGGGGCGGGTACGTGGACGGATTGGCAAAATCGGTCTGCTTGGCGTTGACGCTGTATCAACAGATATATTGGCGCAGGCGGCGGGTGAGGCGTTAGAGCTTGTCGAGTGGCGTGAACCGTGTGGGAAACGCTCTTCTGAACTGACCGAAAATGCGCGCGTGACCAATGCTGACCTTGATCGGATGAACCGATTTGAAGATGGAACTTTAAAAAGCGTTGTGTCTGTAGATGCGATGACTTTCGTGGACCATAAAGCGGGGCTGAGCTCACGTGTTTATCGCGCACTGCGAGATGGTGGACGCTGGGCGTTGATGGATTATTCTGCAAACCCTGACTATGTGGCAGATACCGCCTTTGCGTCTGCTTGGGCTGAGCCCCAATTATGCCATGGCGAAGAACTTCAAAAGACGCTTGAAATTACAGGTTTCAAATTAGTGCGACGCGTCGATGCAACGCCTATTGTGATTGATGCTGTTAAAGCAGCTTTTGCTCGGTTGGGGCCTGCGCTTGAAGATGTGGTTGCCGAGGGAATTGGCGGGCGCGATGCAGCATTGATGTTGCAAGAAGTGTCTTGGGAAGTTGTAGCATGGCGTTCACGTTTGAAAGCGCTTGAAGCAGGGCAATTACGCGTTGATGTTTGGATCGTTGAGAAACCGGGTGCATTGGCGGAAGATGATGAGCCTTTAAATGAAGCTTTTCTGGCGAACGAAACAGCACAAGCGGTGGACGCTGATTTGTTTGCGCCAGCTGACGAAGCAGAAAAAGGTCAGCCCGCTGAGGCTATAGCTGATATTCAGCCAGATGACGCTAATGACGGCATAATCAATTCACCAAGTTCAGCGGCAGATGATGCGGCGGGTTGGGAAGTTGAGGTTGACGAAGAAGAAGCCACTGAAGAGTTAGATCAAAGCGCTGTTGATAGTTTATTTGACTAGTAGCTTGGGGCTGAAACCGCGAAATACTCATTTTGCACATATTCAACTGAAAATCTGGAAAAGCATTGACGAATGAGGTCGTGAACATTCGCAATTCAACCATTGCCCTAGGCTATAAATTAGGCTTATCAACTCTCTTTTATTTTGCCTGATTTTTCGGCAGCTTTGGTTCTGGAGTTAGATATGTTCGACACGGATGCATTCGCCGGTCACGAAAGTGTCCACATGTTTCACGATGATGCGACTGGTTTGCGCGCCATTATCGCTATTCATTCGACTGCTCTAGGGCCAGCAGCAGGTGGATGTCGGATGTGGAATTATGTTGATGGTGAAGCGGCTATGCGTGATGCGCTTCGACTCTCCGAAGGAATGAGCTACAAAAACGCTATTGCTGATTTGCCTCTTGGCGGCGGTAAGGGTGTTATTTGGGGTGACAGTAAAACACAAAAATCACCTGAGTTATTCCGCGCATTTGGGCAAGCTGTTGATAGTTTGAATGGTAAATACTGGACAGCTGAAGATGTTGGAATTTCTCCAGATGACATCAAATATGTCGGTGAGCAAACACGCTTTGTTGCAGGGCTTGATGATGGAGATGCTGCATCTGGCGACCCATCGCCTGTGACTGCGCTCGGTGTATTTAAAGGTATTGAAGCAACAGCAAGACGCGCTTTGAAAACCGAAAGCCTTAAAGGTGTGCGCATTGCAGTGCAGGGTGTTGGTCATGTGGGTGAGTATGTTTGTGGGCACCTTGCTAAAGCGGGCGCAATTCTAACAATTACTGATATCAACCAAGAAAGCCTTAATCGCGTATCCAAGGCGACCGGTGCAACGATTGTTGCTCCTGATGATATTTATGACGTTGAGGCAGATATTTTCTCGCCGAATGCGCTTGGTGCGATCATCAATGACACAACACTTGAGCGTTTAAAGGTAAAAGCGATTGCGGGTGGAGCGAACAACCAATTGGCAACAGCTGATATGGGAGAGAAGGTTCGTCAAGCAGGGGTATTGTATGCGCCAGACTTTGTGATCAATGGCGGTGGGATTATCAATGTCGCATCAGAAATTTCAGGTGTGTACAGCATGCCTTGGGTTGAGTCCAAGGTTGAAACACTTACAGCGACGCTTGGTAAAATTCTAGACAAAGCGATACAGGAAACTCGCCCATCAAGCGAAATCGCTTTAGAAATGGCGAAAGCCAGAATTAAAGCAGCGCACAAGTAAGCTTCAAATTTAAACAGTCATTATTTCAACTGCCCAGTACTTTATCAGTATTGGGTAGTTTTGTTTTGAGTTGTTATATTTACCTAAAAAATATTTACGGTCGTTGGGGAATATGGCGCACTTGTTGCATCGATCAGGCTAATAGTCTGGATGTCTTATGCATTGACGATTATCTTGTTCAATACTGGATAGTTAGTTGGGATGACATTTCAGGGATAGTAGAGTTCTGGGGACGGATTATGACTGAAGTTGTTGTGCGATTAGAGGGTGCTGATGCTGGTGACGGGATGCGTTTAGCGTCCGCTTTGGATGCATTTGCAAAATGGTGTGAAGAGTCTAATACGTGTGATGAGGCTGCGAATGCACTTGATTTCATGATGACAACCGAGCACACGGGCTTGGCATTACGGCGCAAGTTGATTTTCCAAGACAGATCACATGCCGCGAAATTCTTGTTATTCTGGCGTTCTCAACGACAATCACACGATAAAGTCGCTTAGCTAGGTATATACTACGGGTGGTTTTCCAAGCTCTTGGCGTATTATTTGGTTTTTTTACCAAAATTAGCACTGCTATTAGGTGAATTAGGGTGAAAGTCGCAATCATTCCGACTATATCGTGTCTATGACTTTCCATGATTCAAAATTAAGTTTGAAAAAACGCGTTCTTGTTGTTGGCGCAGGCCTTGTGGGTATGTGTACCGCTTTGCGTCTTGCTCAGGCAGGAGTGCAGGTTGTTTTAGCCGATCAAGCGAAACCAGCTACCGGTGCAAGCTGGGCGGCAGCAGGAATGTTGGCACCTGCATATGAGGCCGCGCACGAGCCAGAAGCTCATGCTGACCTATTTGAACTTTGTATGGCGGGGGCTGATATTTGGCGTGATTTTGCGCCGTGGCTGCAAGCTTATTCTGATACCTCTCTTGATTATTTTGGCATGGGAACACTTGCATGTGCAGTGAATGCAGAGCAGGTCATTCGGCTTGACCGTCTCGAGGAAGCATGTCGAGAGCGTGAGGTACCTGTTCGGCGTTTAACGGGCAAGCGTGCAAGAGCAATTGATGCATCCCTATCTTCTGCACTTGAGTCAGCATTGCTGCTGCCAACGGATCAACAAATTGATAATTGGGCAGCAATTGGTGCGTTGATGTCTGCGCTTGCGAAGGCGGGAGTGCAGCTTTTACCAGACACGCCTGTGAAACATCTCCACCGATATGAGAATGGTTGGCGCGTGAGGGGTGTGGGTGATTTTGATAGAATCGTTTGGACTGCGGGCGTCGGCACTAAAGAAAGTGTGTATGTGGATGGTGAGCTCACACAGCTTGTCGATGAGGGCTGTATTATCCCAGTAAAAGGGCAAATGCTTGCCGTTGATCCGATTCTGGGGGCACCTGAAAAGGTTTTACGGTTTGGAGCTGGTTATATCGCTCCAAAATCGACCCGTATTGTTATCGGTGCAACATCTGAATGGGGCGTATCTGACAAGATTGTTCAAGACTCTGATATTCTGGCATTGAAAAACGCAGCGGCAGAAATTTGCCCGATATTAGCCGAAGCTGACGTGAAAATGTCGTGGGCTGGGGTGCGACCTGGAACAATAGACCACGCGCCGATTATTGGCTGGAGTAAAGTTGAGGGAATCGCTGTTGCAGCTGGACATTACCGCAATGGAATTTTGCTTTCACCATTGACTGCGGATATCATTGTGAAATTGCTGCTTGAACAGGAATTATCTACGTTGGAGCAGAAGTTTTCGTTAGGGCGTTTCCAAAGGTCAGTACCAGCAGAGAGCACTTCTGAGAAAGTGTTGCCTTAAATAAGAGCTGACTCGCGGCGGTCTCTTCCTTTATAGGATGGATCATCAACACGGCGTCTGTCAGGCCCGAAATAAGTTGGCGTTTTTACAAATTGACGGCGGTGGTTGATGACAGAGATCAGTCTTTGCCAAATGGCGTCTGGTCTTACGGGCTTTGTCAGAATTTCATCAGCCCCAGCATTGATGAGCTGATAAATACATGAGCGCCTTGTGTCGGCTGTACACACAATGATTGGGATCATTTTGTTGGGACTATCATCAGCTCGGCGGATCATTGTGATCAGCTCAGTGCCTAAAATATCGGGCATAACAACATCTACGACGGCAATATCAACGCTATAATCTCTTAAAACCTCAAGTGCACTGGCTGCATCTGAAGCTTGTAGCACCTTGGAAACTCCAAAGCCCTTCAAGATTGTTTGCCAAATCTGACGCATATTCTGGTGATCATCTACGACCAAAATGTTGACAGAATTAAAAGAAGTCATTGTGAAAGTCCTGCATATTATGACCCTTGGTTAGACAGGAATTTGAAAGCATTTGAAAGAGGGGCACTGCTATTCCAGCAAGAGTTGATAAAATAGAGGTGTGGCAAACTTCGTTTGTTAACGGAAGATTGACACTGATTGAGTAATTTTACGTTTGAATAGAAGGTAAAGTTCACTATGGATTCAATGTCTCGCGCTTCGTCAGCGGTTGGTGCACACTCTCAGAACCTTGATCCCAAGGCTGCTATACGCGTGGCCGCAAAAGAGACGGGCGCAGATTTCAGTTACTTACTGAAAACAGCCAAGCGTGAGTCTGGGATGGACCCTACCGCTAAGGCGACGACATCTTCTGCGACTGGTTTGTTTCAATTCACAGACGATACTTGGTTGCGGATGATTGATCGCTATGGCGCAAAGTATGGTTTGGACGATGCTGCAAATTCCGTTCAAATTGGAGCTGGTAGGGCAGTTGTTGCAGACCCAAAGGATAAATCGGAAATCCTAGCGATGCGAGAAGACCCTGTTATGGCGTCACGTATGGCAGGTGAGTTGGCCAATGAAAATGCTACAATATTGAGACGCGGAATCGGGAGGGAACCCACCTCCAAAGAATTGTATGTTGCCCACTTTATGGGGCCTTCTGGGGCGGTTGAATTGATAAACGCAGTGCAACAAGGTTCTACACAAAAAGCGGAAGACCTGTTTCCTGCGGCTGCACGCGCTAATCGCGCGATTTTTAATGAAAGAAGTGGGCAGGCACGCTCTGTTGCAGGGGTGTACGCACATTTAACAGGTGGACAAGCGCCTCAAGCAGAAAATACGCCGGCACAAGAAAAGACGCCGGTACAGGATGTTGGTTCGTATATGGCGTCTTTTCAGTCCGACGTTTCAAAAATGCCCATAGCACCATCAAATGGAATTAAAATGGGAGTGCAGCTAAGCTCTACAATGGTGATGACACTGCTTGATTTGCAGTCGCGTCATTTTGAGAATGCTGAAAAACAACAAGAAGATAAAGTTTCTATCCATAAAACTTAAATGTTATAAAAGCTTCGTTAACGATAAAAGCACATTGTGTTTAGGCGCTTAATCGTATTTTGGGAGCGCTGTTTACCATAGGTTAGTGTAATATGTCTGTCGCCACTATGCGTTCAAATCTCACTCAAGATGATATTCGCCGCCTTGTTAAAGGGGCAACCCCTGAAGCGCGAGCGAATGCGGCTCACAAGATTTGTCGTCGGATTGATACAGCTAAACTGTCTCCCAAAGATCGTGAAAATGCCGATCAGATCATGCGTATCCTAGCCGAAGATGCTGCCGCACTCGTGCGTCGCACACTTGCGGTTACGCTAAGATCATCGCCCAATTTACCGCGTGATCTCGCTGTACGCTTAGCGCGTGATATTGAAAGTGTCGCTACACCGATTTTGAAACACTCTCCTCGTCTTTCAGAAGATGATTTGATTGAGCTGTTGCTTGCTTCTTCTCCTGAAAAACAAGTTGCGATTGCTGAGCGTGATACGGTGTCAGAAGCTGTGGTTGAAGTGATTGCTGAGCATGGAAACAAAGAAGCGGTTGAGGCAGCTGCTCTGAATGAAGGTGCCGCTTTTAGTGACCGTGCATATGAGACAACTCTCTCTCGTTTCAACCAAGATGACGAAATAAAAGGCGCTATCATTTCGCGTGAGCGCATACCAATTCATATCGCTGAGAAATTGGTGTCACTGGTTACAGGTGAATTGTTTGACCGTCTTGTAAATGACCATGAATTGCCGCCTCAATTGGCTATCGAGATTGCGTCGGGTGCACGTGAGCGCGCGACATTGGATCTTGTGGAGCAGGCTGGTAAAACAACTGATCCAGGTCAGTTTGTTGCGCACCTAAATCTAAGTGGGCGTATGACGCCATCACTCATTATGCGGGCTATGTGTTTGGGGCATATGACATTTGTTGAGTGGGCATTTGCCGAATTGGCGGGTGTGCCTCACTCAAAAGCATGGTTGATGATTCATGACGCAGGTAATTTGGGGCTGAAAACCATATTCGAACGTGCAGGTTTGCCGAGTGGCATGTTCCCAGCCTTTAAATTAGCGATAGAAGTGTTTCACGAAAATACGATGGATGGTGGGGACGGGGATCTTGTACGTTTCCGCAAGAGAATGACTGAAAGAGTGCTGACACAATTTCAAGCCATTCCGCGTGCAGATCTTGATTATCTCTTAGATAAGCTAGATTCACTTGATGAAGCTTATCATGGAAATCCGAGGAAGCATGCTTAGTTTGCTGCTCTAACGTCTCAAACTTAACCGTTGAGGCGAGGGTTTACTGCGTATTGAATGCCTTGATTGCTAAGGTCTTCTGCATCTTGCCAAGCGGCATTTTCAACAAAAAGAATGGCACCAGAGCCATAAGCATTTTCAATTCGGTCTGAAGATCGTGGAAGATCTGAAATCGTGCGTGCATCAAGGCGGACAGCTTCAACAACAGAACTCATATAGGCCCCAAAAGGGCTTTTCCATGATTGGCGTGCATCTATGCCTACGCGGAAACCACGCGAGTAAAAGCTTTCAATATAGGCGGGTGCGATATCTTCAGCTTCATAAATGGCTGCATCAGGAAATTCGATGCGAAATTCTTGTAAACATATGTTTGCGCGGCGTGCTCCAGCCTCTGCTGCCATAGGTGCGTCAGGATGTGTGAGTGCTGCTAAAGGGGCAACGATGGAGATGGGGCGTGCATCCATGCCGGATTCGTTGGCAAGGCGGCCTACGCGTTCAATCTGATTTCCAAGCCATTGAGCTGGGCTTTCTAGGTTTGTCTTGCCTGCTGCAAATCCAAAAAGGGCAGCTTCCTCATAGGAGGTTTCAGTCTGTGCGTCGGCACCAATAACTTCACCTGATTTAAGGTCGTGAATACGGGCAAAACGGATTTTAGATTCGCGGATAGGCGCGACTTTATTGTCGTTGGCGATGACTTTGAACGGGGAGGCGAGGGTCATAGCTTGGTCCATTATTATTATGTTTATGGAACCAAGTTAACAGAATGAGTTTTAAACTCCGCGAAGTTGAGGTGCGTAATTTAAAACAATATCGCATAAGAATAGTTAGGATTTAGCAGTATTTTATTAAGCTTGACCGTCTGTGATGATGGAGTTTTTCGCTTCAAAGTCTGAAACTTGAGTTTCCATTTCCGTCACCAGTATGGAGCCTACAGGGTGCTCCTCGGTTTTGATGTGGCCTTTAATTGCAGCGCGAACGCCATCAATGTGAGCGCGGATCAAGTGCTCTGGAGATTTGGAGCGATCTACTTCATCATTTGTCAGTCGACATAATGAGGCTGCCATACGTCCAACAAGTGGGTATTCATATGTTTTTGCAAGGCCTTTAAGGTCGTGCGCAACAGCATGAACGTTCGTAACGGCTTGAACTTTATCACTTGCATTGGAAAAGCTCTGCCACGCTTCTTCAAGACGCTTGAGTTCGTCTTCAATCCAGTCTTGAAATTCTACAGATAGTTTGGCCAAGGCTTGGTCAGCTTTTGCTATCGCGCGTTTGTCCATTGGCGAGAGGCTTCCACCGACTTTCGCTTTCAACGCGTTTGGGGGCGTAAAAATCTCGATTGGTTTGGCTTTGCTCATTGGGAGGCCTATCTAAAACATTGGTCGAAACAACCATGCAGAGTGCGGTCGTTTTATACTTTTCCATATAACCATAAGAGAATATTGGTTAACAAGGCGTGTGGATAACAATTGCATTTGCGGGATATTAGAATGCAAATTGTTCCTGAAGGATACGATCATCAAGCGCGTGACCTTCGTCAAACAGTAGCGTTAGCGAATTTTGGCGGTCTTCTCTAACTTCTACAATGCTCACATTTCTCACTTCTTGGGTGTCTGCTGTTGCTGCAACTGAGCGACGTTCGCCTTCAATTGTTTCAAAGCGAACAACGGCATCATGACGCAATAGTGCGCCTCTCCATCGGCGCGGCCGGAAAGGCGAGATGGGCGTTAGTGCGAGCAGATTGGAGCGGATTGGAAGAATAGGACCGTGCGCTGATAGATTATAGGCTGTTGACCCAGCAGGGGTTGCGACAAGAACGCCATCACATGCCAGCTCATTTAAACGTTCTTTGTCGTCCACGAAGATGCGAAGTTTGGCTGCTTGAGCGGATTGGCGGATGAGTGAAACTTCATTGATAGCGCGGTATGTGACTTCGCTTCCATCAAGTAAAGTTGCTTTCATTACAAGGGGGTGAATGATTGCACGTACAGCAGTATCAATTCTCTCTAGTAGATTGTCATCAGAGTAGTCATTCATCAAAAAACCAACTGACCCCCGATGCATTCCGTATACAGGAAGGTGATCTTGAAAGCGCGTATGTAGTGCTTCCAACATTGTACCGTCGCCGCCAAGGGTAACTACGACATCGGCGGCATCCAATTTGGTTTGACCATATCGCCGAGAAAGTATTCCAAATGCTGTTTGCGCTTCTGGGCGTTGGCTTGCGATGAAGTGGATGCGGGGGGATGACGCATTCATGTCGGTTATCTCTCTACTTTGCGCTTCATCTTATTGATTTTGTCTTTGAAAACATATTTTTCCGAAGCTTGAAAGGATTGACGAATATATGACGTTGTTCGTCAAGCTTTATAAAAGCATTCGCTTGCAACTCATAGGCGAACACGCTGAAAATATAGGGGAAAGTGTTTGTTTTTACGAATTTATTGTCGCACCAATTAAGTAATCGGGCAGTTGGGGTGTTTGAGATGGGGCGAGTTAGCGTAAAAACTATAGTGACGACAGCGACAACGGGGTGTTTGAAGGCCTTGTTTCTTTCGGATGTTGCGCATGCAAGTGCGTGGACATTGCCAAAGAATGCTGGCTACCAATCGTTAAATGTTGGGTATGAGCGCGGTGATTTTGGGAAAAATTGGCGCCAAGATAGTTATCTTGAATTTGGTATGACAGACGATTGGACAGTGACCGGGAAGATGGAAACTGTTTGGCGTGCAGAAGCAAATTATAATGATCGGTCATCAGGTCAAATCGGCGCAAAGCGAGAAATATGGTCCAAAGATGCATGGCATATGACTGCGCAATCTACTGTTTACGTTGGAGAAAAGCTGGATGACCAGTCTTGTGGCGGTTTCGGAGGTGAGTTTGGAGTGGCTGCTGGATACTCGCAAGGGTGGAAAAACTCTAAACTGTATGGTTTTGCAGAAATCGCAACTGGCGCGCGTCAAGGGTGTGAGCATGTCACTGTTGACGCAGTTGTTGGGTATCAACCGGATGAGAAGTGGGATGTGCAAGTAAAAGCGTTTAGCGAGCAATATCCAGGGAGAGAATTTGCAAAGCTAGAGGTTGGGGTAAGTCGTCGTTTTGGGAAGAGCTATATGGGCGTAGGAATGCGCCAGGAGATGAGTGGTGCATTTGAAGAAAACAGCGTCTTCATGTCCATTTGGAAACAGTTCTAAGACGCTGTTATTCTACGTTTATTTTGACTATTCTGCGGAAGCTTTCGCTTCTGGTGCAGTTTCAATCATTAAGTAAGCAATCAAATTCGTACGCTGTGTTGCGTTTGAAATACCTGCGAACGTCATGCGGTTGTTTGGTAGAAACTCTCGTGGGTTTGCAAGCCATTGGTCGAGCTTTTCTGGTGTCCATTCAAAGTCGGCTTCTTGTAGTGCTTTGGAGTACTTAAACTTTTCGGCCTGTCCAACTTTGTGGTTGAACAAGTTAAAGAGGTTCGGGCCAACGCGATGGCCAGCGCCTTCATCTAGGAGGTGACAAGAGCGGCAAGTTGCATATTGTCTGCGGCCTTTGTCATAATCAGCAGTATTATATGGGGCAGGTAGAGCCGCTAATTTCGCTGGAATCGGGTCTTCTGCTACCTCTGTGTTTGCATTCTGACCGGCTTCAGATGCGACGGAGGTGTCTGCTTGGTTTGCTTGTGATTCCGTTGCGCTGGGCGTCTGTTGTGTCGGTGTTGTAGTCTCTTGTTGACCACAGGCGATTAAAAATGGTGACGTTAACATCGCGAATGCGACAAAACGGAATTTAAACATGCTATCTGGCTCCTTAGGTACGTGACCCGCATTTCAAACAAGTGTATCAGACAACCTAAATGCCATCCAATTCCTTATGAGTGGTTTATCGTCGCAATTAAAACGCCAAACTGTTGGTGAAGTTCCAGAATGCAGGGGAAGACAGAATAGTATGACAAACACATCGACAGGAAGTCACCAAGCTTTGAAAGACATCGTTCGTGAAGATGGGCGTGGCGAGCGCTTCGTCTGGAAAGGGCCACATGTTGAGGCCGATGTAACACGCCAGCCTTTGTCTGAAGCTGGCTATAAATCAATGCTCAAATTCGCAGAGGAGCAAAAGCTTGCTGACGCGATTAAATCTTTGTTCGCGGGTGACAGCATTAATGGTTCTGAGCAACGCCCAGCACTGCATTGGGCATTGCGTGGCAATGCAGCTCACTTGGCGAAATCGGCTGAGTTTGCAGAACAGGCCAAAGCTTGCGGTGAATTTGCAACGAAAGTGCGCTCAGGTGGTTTGGGATATAAAGTAAAAACAATCTTGCACATTGGTATTGGTGGTTCTGATCTTGGTCCGCGTTTGATCTGGGATGCTTTGCGCCCATTGGGACATGAGGGCCCCGCGCTTCGTTTTTGTGCAAATGTTGATCCTGCTGATTTTGCAGAGGCAACAGAAGGATTGGATGCTGAAACAACATTGGTGATTGTGGTATCTAAATCTTTCAAAACACCCGAAACACAAGCAAATGCACAATTGGCACGCGAGTGGTTGATCTCTAAATTAGGTGAAGATCAATTGATGAACCACATGGCGGCGGTGTCTTCAGCACCAGATCTTGCGCAAGCTTGGGGTGCGCCAGCGGATCGAATCTTTCCGATGGATTCTGCTGTAGGTGGTCGTTATTCTGTGTGGTCTTCTGTTGGGCTATCTTTGATGATCGCACTTGGAAATGAAGCTTGGGCTGAGTTCCTCGGTGGTGGGTCTGATATGGATGTGCACTTTAGAGATGCGCCTTTGGAAGAGAACTTGCCTGCGCGTTTGGCGATGATGGATTATCACGTGCACTCACAACGAGGTGTACCTTCACGTGTCGTGCTGGCTTATGCGCACCGCTTACGAAAATTACCAGATTTCTTGCAGCAGCTTGAGATGGAATCCAACGGTAAATCAGCGGCATCAGGTCGTGGTGTGAAAGCTGATATAACTGCACCAATCACGTGGGGTTCTGTTGGTACATTGGGGCAGCACTCATTTCACCAATTATTGCACCAAGGGACGGATCGTTCTGCGGCGGAATTTGTTGTGGCAATGAACGCTGGTGTGAATGAAGGGTATAAAGCAAACGGTCAATCTTTGTTGGCAAATGCATATGCACAAGCAGAGGCATTTTTGGTTGGCCGTTCTGAGGCAGAGGCAGAGGTTCAGCTGCGCGAGAAGGGCGTAGATGAAGCGACTATCAAAGCGCGCGCACCTCACATGCACATGGAGGGCGGACGCGCATCTTCAATGTTTATTCTGGATGATATCTCGCCGCGTTCTGTTGGTGCATTGATCGCTATGTATGAACACCGCACGTTTGCCTATGGCATGCTTTTGGGCATCAACCCGTTTGATCAATGGGGTGTTGAGCTTGGTAAAGTGATGGCTGAGGAAATTGATAACGCAATTTCGGGCACATCAACGAAAGACCGTGATGCAACAACATTGCGTTTGATCAAGAAAACACAAGATGCGCGTGCGTAGCCTATCGCATTAGGTTTATTTATTTGGCTAGCTTGTTGTGATGTGAAGCGACAAGCTGGCCACAATTTATTTATTTGCTGTCGCTACATCTTGCGAGATTAGGGCAGCTTGCTTACATAAAATATATGACCAAAGAACAATTAGCAGCTTTATTTGAGAAACACGATATGCGCTTTACCCGCCCACGCATGGCGGTTGCGCAATTGTTGTTGATGGATGGTGAGGACCGCCATGTTTCTGCTGAATGGGTTGCGAACCAGTTGGCTCAATCTAATGAGAGTGTCTCTTTGGCAAGTGTTTATAATACGCTCAATAGCTTTGTTGAGATTGGCGTATTGCGCCAGATACATGTGGGCGGATCGTCTATCGTGTTTGATACGAATACACGTGAGCACCACCATTTTCTAAAAGAATCGACCGGCGAATTGATTGATATTGAGGCAAGCGATCTTGTCGTATCGAAACTGCCGACGCCGCCAGAGGGTAGTGATATTAAAGCAGTTAGCCTCATCATTCGTATTGATTGAGCGCGGTTTTACAGCTCTCCTAAGCTTTAAAAATAACTCGATTTACGCTCTGATATTTTAAGGGATGCGCGATCATACAGCATGTCTAATAACTGGCTGGCGGATTTTCCCCGAATATCAATAGATGTCGCCAAATTGTTGTCTTTGAGCACTTTTTTGATTTGAGATGGTTTCATTGGTGAAAAGACCGAATAGAAAGCGGACTTGTCTCCATCGGCTGCAAGCACATAAGGGTTTGCAACATCTGCTTTTGTAGCGTCTTCAAACACAACTTGCCCGCCCATTGCCTTGACTAAGCGACTAGCAAATTGCGGATTTGTACGCGCTTCATCTCTTACTTCATCGAAGAAGCGATCGAGGAATGCTACTGCGTCTAATCTCGGATCTTCTGCCATTTGTGTCCTGCTCTTTGACGTAGGAAATCTGTGAACCGCTCGGCTAGTCGTGAAACATCACCTTTTACGCCACCGTATTTCCCACGAAAAGTATCGTAACTATCGGGAGCTGCCCGGTCCATAGCGTTCAAGACATGGACAGACTCGGGAATTTTTGGGCCAAACCATCTACCTTTAAGGTAAATATCTTGTAATTCAGATGCAACCTGTTTTGCATAGGACGTGTTTCTAAAGCGCGTAATCAGTACAAAATTACGTTCTGCAAGATCGGGTGCGATGTTCGCGCCAACCCAATCAGAAAACTGTTTTGTGCCCCAAGTTGATACAGCATCAGCGATTGTCGGCATGACAAATACGTCGGAAAGCGACAAGCCAGCGCGCGATAACGGGGATAGATGTGGTGGGCAATCTATTAGGATGACATCATAATAATTGCGCAAAACATCAAAACCTTCTTTGAAATGCTCGGCGAGTTTTTGAGAAAGTGACGTTGGCGTACCGGCTTTTGAATACCAGTTCTCCTCTAGCCCCATTTCTTGTAAGCGAAGGTGAGGGTGTGACGGCAAAGCGGAGATCCAACCTTTGCGTTCATCATTTTCTTCGGCAATGCGTAATTCTTCAAGCGTGACAGCATTTGGCATAATGAAGTCTGCTGCGTGGGAGGGGTCACCATCTATGAAACCACGTAAAAGGTGGGTTGCACCTTTACCTTGCTCGTATGCCATTTGAACGCCGCGCTCTGTTAGAAGCATTTGGCTGGAATTGGCTTGGGCATCGAGGTCTACGACACAAACATTGAGGCCATAAAAATAAGCCAAACCATCTGCAAGCATAACAGTGGTCGTGGATTTACCGACGCCGCCTTTGAGGTTTGCTATAGCTGCGATGATCGCTGTCATTTTACTAAGAACTCTCCCAATCGTCTCTTGCCGCTTTTGAATGGGGCAAAAGCCCGTCATCAACGCTGACAAAGTATTGTAAAACTAATAACGTCAATTGTCGCTTATACCAGCCTTGTGACTGAGATTTTTTTTGTTTTTGAGAGATGATGCATTATTTGCGATTATTAAGAAAAGGCTTACTGAAAATTTATACCCTCTGGGTCTATATGCACGCAATGAAGAGGTATGACTGGCTTTGTTCTTGCAGACTTCTGTATAAAAAAACATCGCTTCGATAAAATCGGCGGTGATAAAAGTGGAGTACATTGCATGCTAAATAAAGTTGATCTTGCAAAACAGACCTATGCAGTTATCCCAACTTTAAATGAAGAACACTATATTGAGACGTGTTTGCGCTCTTTGATGGTGGGAGATGCGGCGTTGTCTCACGTTCAATTCGTTGTGGTTGATGGCGGTAGTGATGATAAGACTGTGCAAATTGTCGAGCGATTGAAAGGTGAGTTTTCCAATCTATCCGTTTTGCACAATCCTAAAAAATTGCAGGCAGCGGCATTAAACTTAGCAGCGGAGCAGGCACCAGATGGCGCTAAGATCATGGTGCGGTGTGATGCGCATTCTATTTATCCGCAAGACTTTGTTTTGACTGTGGCTGGTAAACTCGCTGAGATTGAGGCTGCATCTGTTGTTGTACCAATGGATGCTGTTGGAACACAGGGATATCAAGAGGCGAATGCGTGGGTTGTAGATAAACCGCTTGGAAGTGGTGGATCATCACATAGAGGCGGTAGCAAGTCTGGCTATGTTGATCATGGTCATCATGCAGCCTTTGATCTGGAGGTGTTTCGTAGCCTTGGCGGGTATGACGAAAACTTCTCGCACAATGAAGATGCTGAATATGATCACCGCGTGAATGAGGCTGGTCACAAAGTATATATGTATGCGGAGGGACGTATTGAATATATGCCGCGTCCGACATTTCGAGCGACGTGGAAGCAGTATTTCAAATATGGCCGTGCGATGAATATGAAAAAGCATGGAACGAAACCAAAATTGCGCCAAGCTATTCCGATTATTAATCTGGGTATTATGGCTGCGTCCGTCGTTGCGTGGGGGGTATTAGCGGCAACAAACTCGCTGCTTGCATTCCCGTTGATTACTCTGATGACCGCGATGCCAATCGTTTATTTGAGCGTGTTGGTTTTGGTGGGGCTTGTTTGTGCGGTTAAGCTGAAGAAAATATCGGGCCTGAATGCTGGGCTTGCATTGGGGGCGATGCATAACGCATGGGCATTAGGTTTTTTAAAGGGGTATTTGTTTGTTCCTGTTGAGAAACAAGCTATTGAAGTTACCGTTTAAATAGATCAGCACATTACAAATGATAGAGCTGATCTCGCAGTATAAGATTTGAGAGACCACTAAAAAAAGCGACATAGTTTTATCCTATGTCGCTTTTTCTATGGTTTGGGACGCTTATATCGCGCGTTTAATTGTTGTTCTGCGCTGTTTTGGTTATTTCGCCATTCTCTATGAGTTCGACAACGGATTGGCTTAGCAATTCTGGCTTGTCCGAGCATTTTTCGGCGGAATCATCATTGAGCCTTGTGTAGGACACACATCGAAATACCGCGCTGGCACCGTCTGCAAATCGTGCTTTGCCATGCCATTCAAAAATATTGCCCGTCCAAATTTGCATCATGAGACGTTGAGGTGCGTCTGGAATGTCAAAATCGCGATCCGTGGCTGTAAACATGAGTTTGTCATCGATAAACCAACGCACTTCCGTAGGGGTCCATTCAAAAGCATATAGATGGAATTCTTCAGATGCGTCGTAAGGGAGTTTTATCGTGTGACCGCCCATTTCTCGGCCATCGCGATAAATATTGAATTGCACGCTTTGGGTATCTTTGCCGAGGAATTCTATATCAATCTCGTCGTGAGGGTCTTTAAAATAGTCATTGGTGTGCGTGAAAAATCCGGTGACAATCCCTGATCCTGGCGCAGATGTCATGATCGTCTCGTAACGACCGTATTGTGACCAACCCTTTTTTTGGTACTCAGCGCCACTAAATGGTTTTTTAGCCATTTTTCTGTGTGTCAGAGCAAGCGCAACATCACCATTTTCCATGAAAATAGTATTGTCAGTTGTCCACCCATTTTGGAAAAAGTCGTCTTCAATGATGAAGTTGGAAATATACCATTTGGTATAGTCATGGCCGGCTTCAAATGTTTTTACGAAGGAGTCGAGTAATTCGCGATTATTTGGATTGCTATAGGGGATTTGGTCTGAGTGAATTTCTGAGTTTGCTTTTTCAGCAGATGCGAAAACACCAAATGTTGTAACGCTTGAGGCGGTCAACAGGGCAGACAAGCTGACCATTAGTAAACTGCCAGAAAGTTGGCGTGACTTAAAGAAATTCATTTTAGTGTTATCCAATTAAAAGAGGTGTCCGCCTAGAATACGCAAGATACTAGCCAAACAAATTCGATTTGAAAACAAATCAACAGGAAAAGCTAAGGGTTATTGAAAGGGTTTTGTGTTTAATTGTGGCTTGAATTTGAGTTAACGCTATTTCTTTTACCTAGAGGTGCAATGCGACCTTAATGTGGACGTATTGGGTGTTTCAATGTGGTTCACATGACGGTAAGTGAGGGCATGGCTCAAAAAGGGCATCATTCTTGTATTAATGCTGTTTAAGTTGCTCAAAGCGTACACTGTGTAGGGTTTGAGATATTTATTGAGGTTTGTATGTCTGTTTCTTCGACAGCTAATAAAAATTTTTCAGATCCACTGAAGCATCAGATGATTCCTATACGTATTCCTTTTGAGGGTGCGAAGTGGGAAATGCTGCTCGTGTCTGTCTGGTTTTTCGCTACTGCGACAGAATTGGAAGGAATGGGGCCGCTCAGATATTTGTGTTTTGCTGGGTTTTTGGGAAGTGTTGCCCTTAATCAAGCGTTTTTGCGCCCGTATGCACGCCATCTTTGGTTTTTGTTTCTATTCCCTGCTTGGGTAACGTTTTCTGTAATGTGGTCACCAAATTCAGCGACGGCGCTGAAATTTGGTTTGATGCATATGCTCGATATTATCCTCCTTATCTACATAGCAGTTCGATTGAGCCCGCATCAAATTATACGCTGTCTGTTTTATGCCTATATTCCTGTTGCTTTCGTCGTGTTTTCTCACCTCCCAAACCTTGGTCCTTACGATCTGCCAATGGGGTTCGAGGAGAAAAACCTTGTTGCGAACCGTATGTTCTTCTTGTTCGTTGCCTGTCTCTTTATGGTACTTGAGAGCAAAACACTCATATTTGAAAAGTGGATAGCTGGATTAATTCTGCCGCTAACCTTTCTCAGTATTTTTAAAGTGGAGTCTGCGACCTCACTCGTTCTGGCAATCGTATCTTTCGGTGTCATGTTGATAATGGGAACAGTGTGGAAGTCTGTTACAAAAATTCAATCAGCTTCCGTTGTTTTGATAATTAGTATCGTGTCCTTGGTTGTACTGGGTTTGATTATCGGGATGTCGATGTTTGTCGATGGCCCAGTTGTCGCTTTCCTTGATAGTTTAGGAAAAGATACAACCCTTACTGGGCGTACCGAATTATGGGGATTTGCACAGGAATTGATCCCAGAGAATCCGATCTTTGGATTGGGAGCTGAGGGTTTCTGGCAGTTAGGACGCGGTGACGCTGAGGGCTGGTTAGAATATTTCTTCAAAGAAGAATACACGCGGTTTTCTTTCCATAACTCCTATTTTGAGATCACAGTTCATCTTGGATTGGTCGGACTGAGCTTTATGTTGATCGCGCTGGCATTTGTTCTTTGGCGTGCCATAATAAATTGGTTTCGCAGACAAGATTTGAGCGCATCATTTTTCCTTATGATTACACTCGTGTCGTTGGCACGTTCCATGACGGAATCTGATTTGTACAATGTGTTTGAAATGAACAAAATTATGCTCTTCTTGGGTGGTCTTACAGCGTTATCTTTCAAGACTGTTTTAGTTCCAAAGAGTTATTTTGAAAAGAAACCTGCGCAAAACCTAACAATCTCATCACAGTGGAAAGAGCTTGCACGAGAAAAGTGATCTTCGTCTCGTAAAAAGGTTTCGATTTTCAATTTTTAAAATGCAGTTCGAGGGTGTTGGGCTGTGGGGTAGGTTATGACTTTTCAAAAAGATGTAAGTGTAATTATCGCAGCTTGGCGTGCTCAAGATTATATACAAAATGCGATAGAATCGGCGCTCTCTCAAGAAGGAGTGGAGATTGAAGTTATCGTCGTGGACGATGCATCTCCTGATCGCACTTCTGAAGTTGCTAGGGCATGTGGAGAGGGTGATGACCGTCTGCAGGTTATCAAAATGCCCCAAAATGGTGGACCGTCTAAAGCACGCAATCAAGGAATTTCTGTAGCGCAAGGACGCTACATTGCTGTGCTTGATGCAGATGATACTTTTCTGCCAGGAAGGCTTGCTCTGCTTGTTAAAGCCGCTGACGATGAAAAAGCTGATATTATCGTTGATAACATCGTGCGCGTTGATGGGCAGGGGCAATCAATTGAAGCCGGACCTTTTTTGACGCAGCCTGAATTCTCAAAACGACACGTTATCTCACTAGAACATTATATTCGTTGCAATATGATCATGTCGGATGCACCAGCGTTGGGCTATTTAAAGCCATTGTTCTCGAGTGCATTCTTGCAGGCGCATCATCTAAGCTATGATGAGAGTTTGAGAAATTCAGAAGACTATTATCTTGTCGCAGACATCCTAGCGAAGGGTGGAAAGATGACTTTTGAGCCAATTGCAAAATACGCATATCGTGTGGAAGCTGGCTCGATTTCTCATAGGTTGAATACGCAATTAACTGAGCGCCTTGTGGATGCTGCTGTGAGATTTGATCGCCGTCATGGGGATGCTATGTCTGCCGCCGAAAAAGATGCAGCGCGATTGCATCGTGAGAGATTAGAAAATACGCACGTATTTCAACAAATAGTTGAATATTTGAAAGCAAAACGCTTATTAGGTGTGCTAGCAGTCATGGCACAACGCCCGCGTGCTTTGAGTTTTGTTTTTGGACAGTTTTTTAAGATCGCTAAGGAAAAGCTACACAAATTAAAATAAGAATTTTGTATTTTAAGTGTTCATGTCAAAAAATGCACACATTTGTGCCAGATCTGAACACGCCATAGTATCGAACTCTTGGCTTTTACATTACGAAAACGAAATGTTGAGGTGTTTATGTTTGTTTTAGCAAAATAGATTAATAGTTTGTTTTGTAATCTCAATCGGACGTGAATACTTAACGATGAATTCTTCTATGCAATTGAACCCGATTTAAGGTGTCTAAGTGTTAGAAGGTTACAAAAATACGGATTTGGCGGATAGGTGACGCTAAATTCTCGGGTTGGCGCTATTTTTTTCAAAAAATGTCGTGAAAACCGAATAATTCTCACCTGTGGTGAAATCTTGGCCTCGAAATTGCTCCAGTTGGGGAAATCCAGGTCTCGCGCATGATGTGCGAAAACTAAAAGGGAATGCTAGTGTCCAAATTGATCAAAGCTATTAGTGTTGGCGCGCTGACAACGGTTATCGGGACTCAAGTTGCAGTCGCTCAAGATAACATGTTCAGTCGTGACCGTATTGTCGGAGCGGGTGAGCACTACCTTCCGGAGTTTGAGCCGCGTGTTGTTCGCGTTGGCACCTTCAAGTTTCAACCCGAGCTAGGGCTGGGCGTTGAAACAAATTCAAATATTTATGCACTTGAAAATGACGAACAGTCAGATGTGATTGTCGCGGTATCACCTGCGTTTAATCTAGACTCTGATTGGAGCCGTCACGCTTTGGGTGTGACAGCTGAAGCCAAGCACAAAGAATACACTGACAATGGTGATGAGAGTCACACAAATATCGGTGGTTTCTTACGCGGTCGTTTGGACGTGACACGTGAATTCAACTTCACTGTAACTGGTAGCGCACAAAGCTTGACTGAGCAGCGCGGGATTTATGGTGGAAGTGTTGACCTAGACACTTCGCCTGCAGAACCAGCTGAATATGATGTTGCAAGTTTTGGTGGAGCGGCAAATTTCGAACGCGATGCTGTTCAATTGTCACTTGGTGCAAATGTACGCCAATTGTCATTTGATGATGTACGTTTGAACAATGATTTCGTCGATGACCGTTCTTTCCGTGATTTTGATGAGACCGAAATAAAAGCGCGTGCTGGGTATGCAATCAACCCAGACATCGCAGTGTTTGTGCAAGCGCTGACATATGAGCGTGATTATAGCCAAGACATTAACTTGGCTGATACAAACCCAAACAACGACATTCGTCGTGATGCAGAGGGTTACCGTGCTACAGTTGGAACAAACTTCCAGCTATCTTCTTTGATACGCGGTGAAGTTGCTGTTGGGTATTTGTTTGAAGAGCGTGAAGATGCACGTTTTGAAGACATTGAAGGTCTCGCAGTTAATGCGGATGTTCAGTGGCTTCCAACACCTTTGACAACACTTTCTTTGGGTGTGGATCGGTATTCATCTGATACTGGGCAAATCGATATTCCATCTGCTCTGGTAACAAGTGGTGAAGTTCGTGTTGATCACGAATTAAAGCGTAACATTCTTTTGACAGCATCTGCTAATGCAGGTGTGGAAGAGTTTGACGGTAACAATGCAATCGCTTCTTACAATCAAGATTTCTACGATGTAGGCGCTGGGGCTGTATATAAGCTAAACCCAAATGCGCATCTTGATTTCAATCTTCGTTACTACAACCGCGATTCAAGCAATGAGACTCGCGGACGTAATTTTGACCAAACAATTGTAGGTGTTGGCTTGAAGCTCTTCCCATAAGGGAAGGGCCGCAAGGCAATAGAATTTATTAAATAGTATAATAACAGCTATATAGCGCTGAAGGACCAGAGTTTTGACCAAGGCATATCCTTATCCAATTGAATCGAACGCGATAAGTTCGTTTCCAGGCAGCCAGAGCGGACCAAGCCAGGTGATTAGTCTTTCACAGGTGGTTCGCACGGTAAGACGTAACCTGATGCTTCTCTTGATTGTTGTGGCAGCCATTTTTTCCATCGTGGCCGTGATGACGTTTCAGATGGTTCCAATCTACCAAGCATCTGCAAAGGTGATTGTTGATCAGCGTGAAAATAGTGTTCTTGATGTCGGCGTTCTCTCGGGATTGCCGGCAGCTCCTGGTGTTTTTGAGACCGAGCTTGAAATCATTACAAGCCCAGTTCTTCTAAAGCGAGTTGTTCGCAAATTGGAACTTCAGAAATATCCTGAATTCAACCCATCTCTTTACGTGCCAACTTCAATGGAAGTATTCAAAGGGCGCGTAACCGATGTGATCAAATCTCTTATTCCTGGTTCAAAAGAAGAGATAAAAGAAGAGGCTGTTCTTACTGAAGAAGAAAAGGCTCAAGCTGTAATTGATCAAGCTGCACGCATTTTGGCAGACAAAGTTACAGCTGAACGTGATGGTCGTAAGTTTCTCTTTTTGGTGACAGCTAGCAGTGTTGATGCGGAGCGTTCTGCACTGATCGCTAATGCTGTTGCAGATCAGTACCTTGTGGATCAGTTGGATACCAAATTTGATGAAACACGCCGTACGAATGCTTGGTTGGATGAGCGTTTGTCAGGTCTTCGTCAGGAGCTAAATGTTGCTGAGAGCGCTGTAGAGGCATATCGTTCTGCGAATGGTTTGCTCAGTACCAAAGGTAGCACGCTAACAGAGCAACAGATTTCAGATATTACAGCTCAAATGATTACTCAAGAAGCTGAGTATTCAGAAAAGCGTGCACGTTTAACAGCTGTTCGTAATTCTCTAAATGCAGGTTCAGGTGCTGAGGGCATGTCTGAAGCTCTGCAATCAGATGTGATCCGTAATTTACGTACGCAACAAGCTCAAATCACACGCGAGCGTGCAGATCTTGAAACAAAGTATGGGCCACGTCACCCTGATGTGATCTCTATTGTTGGTGAAGAAAAAGACCTTCGTGCACAGATTGACGCTGAAATCCGCCGTATTGTGTCTAGCCTTGAAAGTGAAGTCTCTATTGCGCGTCGTCGTTTGGACAGTTTGCGTGAAAGCTCAAACAACTTAAAATCTGAACTTTCTCAAAACAACCGCGCTACAATTCGCCTTCGTGAACTTGAGCGTAATGCGGATGCATCTCGTACATTGTATGAAGATTTCTTGTCGCAGTTCAAAGAAACAAACCAACAAGAATCTATTCAAGATGCCGACTCTCGTGTGCTTGCATATGCGGATGTTCCACAATCTGCTGCATTGCCTCGTAAAGCTGTAAACCTCGCACTTGGTCTTTTCCTTGGTGTGGCTGTTGCTGGTGCAATTGTTCTGATCATGGAGTTGTTGGACAACCGAGTGTCTTCAGGTGAAGAAATTGAAGAGCGTAATGGTGTGCCATTCCTTGGAAATGTTCCATTGTTGCCGTCAGGTATTGGTTCTAAAGTTCAGCCGGGTAAGTACTTAATTGAACACCCAATGTCGGCTTTTGCAGAATCGATGAGAAACCTTCGAGCTTCTGTGAAGTTTGCCAATATTGATAACCCTGCGAAGCTGGTTACTGTGACGTCTTCTTTCCCTGCTGAAGGTAAAACAAGTCTGTCTCTTTCCTTGGCGCGTATATCAGCAATGACTGGTTCTCGCACTCTTGTGATTGATGGGGATTTCCGTCGTCACCAATTGACTGAAACTTCAGGTCTTAAACCAGAAATCGGTCTTGTTGAGTATTTGTTGGGTGAGGTGGAGCTTCAAGATGCAATCCATCGTGATGCCGAAACAGAGCTAGATATTCTTCCTCTTACATCTACACGCAAAACATCACGTGATGTGTTTGGATCGAAAACTTTTGATGCGATGATTGAACGCTTGAAGGTCGATTATGATCTAATCATTGTGGATACTGCGCCAATCTTGCTAATGGCAGAGACGCGTGTCATTGCGGCTAAGTCTGATCAGGTTCTAGTGGCTGCTCGCTGGCGTCGTACAAGCCGTGCAGCATTGACGCAGACATTGGGTGTCTTACGTGAATTCAATGCGAATGTTGCTGGTGTTGCACTGACATTTGTTGACTTGAAACGCTTATCTAAGCACTCAGGTGCAGCATTGAGTAATTACAAAGCTTATTCAAAGTACTACATCAACAACTAGTGTTTTTGAAAAAAATTGAAACGCCCTATTTATGTACTCAACATAAGTAGGGCGTTTTTTTGTTTTCCCCAAAAAAGAGAATATTGAGGGGAGTATTCGTCTATATTGGCTTTGATTTTGCTAAATAGGAAATAGACCCAAGAAACTTGTCTCGTTTTAAGCGAGTATGGAGAGCCGATTGATGAATGAACAATCCAAGCGTTTAGCAGTGTTTGTAACCAACCGTCGCCTAGATGATATGCGTTCAGGAAGTGCTGTTTACCTACGCACGTGCATGGATGCTGCTATACAGGCTGGTTATGAGGCACGAATTGTGTGCATTCCCGAAACAGCCATAGGGAATAAAGTTTGGTGTAAGGTTCAAAGTGAATTTTCTGATCGTGCTGAAATTCTGTGGCCGTCTACGTTTAAGGTTGGGCAAACTTATGTGTCTACATCACCTTCAGTATGGGGGCGATTTATCTGGCGGTTAGGTGTTGCAGGACTTTCAAAGCTCAAAATGAATCTTGGCGGCTTAACTAAAGTTAGATCGTCGCTTGGGGTTGTTCCTTCAATTTCAGAGCTACAACGGACTGCAAAGATCGTAAAAGATTTAAAGCCAGAGATGGTAGTGGTTGAATATTCTTCGCTTGGTCCTCTTTTTTCTTTGCTGCCTGATGTGAAGAGCAAGATTGTGTTTCATCATGATCTATTTTCTCATCGCGCAAAAACCTTTAAAGAATCGGGCAGAGAGCCAGATCATTTTGAATTGAGCTTTGATGAAGAATTGGCGAGATTCAAGCACGCGAATGGCTTTATTTATGCGTCGAGGAATGAACTAGAAGCGGTGAAGAAACAGCGTCCTGATGCGATCCATGCGTGGCTACGTCCTATGGTCACGACGCGTCGAGATGCGCTTAAGCCGCGTGATGAGGCGTGTGCAGTTTATGTGGGAGCAAATCATGCAGGTAATCGCGATGCGCTTGTGCACTTCCTAGATGAAATTTGGCCGCTTGTTTTGAAGGATGTGCCATCTGCTAGATTAAAGGTTGTTGGTGATATTGGGCATGCCACGCCAAGCGCGGCTACAACAGCGAATGTTGATGTGCTAGGACGTATCCCTGATCTTGCTGATCTTGCTGGTCCAGATGCCATTGGAATAGCATCTACACGTCTTGCGTCTGGAGTATCCATCAAAATTGCTGAATATTTGGCTTTGGGGATGCCGGTTGTGTCTTATCCAATGGGGGTGGACGGGTTTGGTTCTGCATTGGATGCGGCGGTCTTACGTGCTGATACGCCGCGGGAATATGCTGACCATATGATCGAATTGTTCAAATCAAAAGAGAAGCGGGCGCAATATGCAGAAGCTGCTTTTGCAACAGCTGAGACTGAATTATCTCACGCAGGATTGGATTCGCTTTTTGTCGTGAATTAGCACGACATTCATATCAGATAACAAAGGCAGCCGTTTCCAATAGGAGCGGCTGTTTTTTGTGCGTCATGCAGTCAGATTGACTGAACAATTCAGTCAGTTCGCAGATGAGCGTAAAATAATTGAATGGGGAAGTTGTTTCACTTTATCTAGTGAAATCAATCTTCAAGATGGTGCCGGCTGCAAGAGTCGAACTCGCGACCTGATGATTACAAATCAACTGCTCTACCAACTGAGCTAAGCCGGCACACCTTGAAGAGGTGCTGTAGTTAGTCTTTTGCGCGGCGGGACGCAAGCCCTTTTTTTAGTTTTTTTGAAAAATATTTCCGCGCAGTACAAAGACGGTGTTTTTATCTAGTCAAAGAAGGACAAAATGACAGCGCTAATCACATATCCAATGATTAAGTGTCCTGAATCAATCCAAAGTAAAGTTAGGGGTTTCGCCGCATAAATATGATCGTATGCGAGTGTGGTCACCGAGAAACCTATCGCAAGTAAACAGGCGAGCCCCGCATATGACATAATTGTAGAGGCACCCGATGTTAGTTGGCGCAATATAATGGCGAGAACTGTAACTGTTATTAGGGTCGTGACGAAACCTAGCCCCATCGAAAGTCCTGGGTTTGCATCAGGGAATGCTTCATACCATGCGCTTTCCAGACGTTCGGGAGTCATTTGGCGAATCGAATCAAGGTCGGCAACGCCGCTCATAGCCAAGGTTTGCGCTGTCCATTCGGCTTGGAAGACCAGACCGTAAAATACAAACCCCACCATATAGAAAGCGATTGTCGCCAATAGGACGCCAACTACATTTATTCCACCGATTCTTGGCATCTTTTTACCCTCCTAAGAAACCTGCTCTTTTCTTTTAGCCCTTTAGCGCGTTAAACAAGGCGCTATTGCCATTTAATGAGGTCATGCATATCTGCATTCTCTACGACCTTATTGTCACTGTACTCTATTATGACAGAAAAGTAATATGTCACGTATTCTGATCACTTCCGCGCTTCCATATATCAATGGTGTCAAACACTTAGGTAACTTAGCTGGTTCGATGTTGCCCGCAGATGTGTATGCGCGGTTTAAAAGGCTGTTGGGTGATGATGTTTTATATATCTGTGCAACTGATGAACACGGTACACCTGCAGAATTAGCAGCTGCGAATGCTGGCACAACCGTTCAGGAGTACTGTGACGAGCAGCATGATATTCAGAAAAAAGCTTGTGAAGGTTTTGGCTTATCGTTCGATTGGTTTGGACGTTCATCTCGTGAGCAGAATGCAGTGCTAACTCAGCATTTCGCACAGAAGCTAGAAGAAAATGGGCTGATAGAAGAGCGCACATCTAAACAAGTGTATTCGGTCGATGATGGCCGTTTTTTGCCGGACCGCTATGTGGAGGGGACATGCCCTCATTGTGAATACACGAAAGCTCGTGGTGACCAATGCGATAGTTGTGGGCGCTTGTTAGATCCCGTGGACCTTATTGATCCATATTCGTCCGTGTCTGGATCTAAGAATATTGAGATACGAGACACGGTGCATTTGTTTCTTCTTCAAGAAAAAATGCAAGATACAATCCGTGCATGGGTGGATGAAGCGGAAACTTGGCCCCAATTAGCGCGTTCGATCGCTTATAAGTGGTTGGATGAAGGGTTGCAGGATCGCGCTATCACGCGCGACTTGAAGTGGGGGATTCCAGTCCTAAAGGATGGTAAGGTTCGTCCAGGATTTGAAGAAAAAGTTTTCTATGTTTGGTTTGATGCGCCAGTTGAATATATTGCAGCGACGCAAGAATGGGCGGAAGCTGGCGAGGGGCGCGATTGGGCTAGTTGGTGGCGAAAAGACAAGGGTGCAGATGATGTGTCCTATGTGCAGTTTATGGGAAAGGATAATGTTGCCTTCCACACTGTTTCGTTTCCGGTCACTATTTTTGGTTCTCAAGAGCCTTGGAAAACTGTCGATAAGCTCAAAGCGTTTAATTGGGTGACGTGGTATGGTGGTAAGTTCTCTACGAGCCAAAAGCGCGGTGTGTTTATGGATCAGGCGCTTGATCTGCTTCCGTCCGATTATTGGCGTTGGTATCTGATTGCTAATGCGCCAGAGGGATCAGATGCTGGTTTTACTTGGGAAGGCTTTCAGTCAACTGTAAATTCAGATCTTGCCAATGTGCTCGGTAACTTTGTCAACAGGATCACTAAATACACAGTTTCTAAATTTGATGGAAAATTGCCGGCTGAAGGGCAAGCTGGTGAAGCAGAAGCTTGGATCGAGAATGAGCTTAAAACACGGTTGCCAGTGTTGATGTCTCATTATGAGAATATGGAGTTCAGAAAAGCGGCAGCGGAGACGCGCGCGATTTGGGCTGCGGGCAATGAATATCTTACAAAAGCTGAGCCGTGGGTGAAATACAAGGCAGATAAAGATGCGGCAGCTGTTGGGGTTCGTTACGGCCTTAATCTGGTCGCGCTGTTTGGTATTCTTGCATTGCCGATTATACCGGACGCAGGGCGAAAAATTCTCGATGCATTGAGTGTTCCTGAGGATCGTCGTTCTTTTCAATTTGGGGATGATATTGGCGCGTTATTAAGTGCGCTTCCTGCTGGAATGGATGTTACTCCACCAGACGTTTTATTTGCAAAGATCGAAGATGGACAGGTTGCTGAATGGACTGAGCAGTTTGGTGGCGGGGAATAACCCCGCTTACCTAGCTAGATTGTAAGAAATTTTGGAGATATGAGGCCCATTGGATAGAAATCATCCATTACCCATGTCATTTCTAATTTTGGAGTTTTTGTCTTTGTGCTTCATATAGTGCGATAGAGGTGGCGTTAGATACGTTTAGACTCTCCATCGAAGCTTGAATGGGGATTTTGGCAAGTTGGCTGCAGGCTTTTGCTACAAGTTGACGTATTCCAGATCCTTCCGCACCCATGACGATGGCGAGTGGGGCGGTTGTATTGAATGCTTGTGCTATATCTGTATCGGTATTTCCATCCATCCCTACAACCCACCAGCCTGCATCTGTTAGCGCATTCACAGCTCGCGAAAGATTCACAACGGCGACTTCAGGAATAATATCTACTGCTCCAACTGCTGCCTTCGCTAATGCGCCGCCAAGTTTAGGGGAGTTGCGGGTTTGCATAATGACAGCTTTAGCGTCAAAGGCGGCCGCTGATCGGAAAATAGCGCCAACATTTTGCGGGTCTGTGACTTGATCCAGTATTATGATCGGTCCTTCACCTTGGGCTAGAATTGATTCGAAGTCCTGGCCTTCAAGTTCCCGTGCATGTAGGGCGACGCCTTGATGAACTGAATCTGGGGGCAGGAATTTATCAAGATCTTTTGGGTCTGCGAGTTGCGCGTAGTGAGGAAGATGGTCCGGGTCCAATCCTAATTTTTGTGCACCATTACGACTCAATAGAGCGCGAATTTTTTTACGCGAGCTGTTTTTTAGGGCAGAAGACACGGCATGCACGCCCCAAATCCACACTTCACCTTCTGGAAGGTGTTGATAAGTGGAGTTTTTTTGCTTTTTTTCAAACTTTTTTGAATTGTCAGCATTTGACCAGTTGCGTGGTTTGTTCTTCATGTCTATAAAGCGCCCTTCGTAAGGTTGTTGCGAGCAGGCTTTGGAGTGTTCTGAGGTCTTCGTCAAGCACTGATCTTACCAGCGTTACAAACGCTGTATCCCGTGGAGGGATGGGAGAGTGGTTAAATCCAGCGGATTGTAAATCCGCCCGCCTTGCGTACGCTGGTTCGAATCCAGCTCCCTCCACCATTTTTTTGTTTCGCCTAGTATTTGAGCATGCGACAGGAAAAGAGCTGATGATTCATAAGATTTCTGGTTTTTCTTCCTTCAGCTAAATTAAGCTGATTATTTCAAACATACACGCTGAAATGCCCTTGTGACATTGCTGTTATGAGCTTGCGTTCTATTTCGTCATGCTTGTGTCATGTCTCTAAATTTTAGCTGACTGTTTCAATTAGGTATCATTATGCAAAAGTTAGATAACAAACTCTGTCTCGTGACGGGCGCTGCCATGGGAATCGGTGAAAGTATTTGCCGTACATTTGCGGCTGAAGGTGCACACGTCGTTGTAACGGATGTTCTTGAAGAAAAAGGACTAGAGCTCGCGCAGGAGATAGGTGGTGAGTTTTTTAAACTCGACGTTTCCTCGGAGCAAGATTGGTTGGCATGCGAAGATAAATATCCGCAAATTGATGTCGTGGTGAATAATGCGGGAATTACTGGCTTTGAGGAGACTGTAAGTGCCCATGATCCTGAAAATGTGTCATTAGAAGAGTGGCGCAGAGTTCATCAAGTCAATCTCGAAGGTACCTTTTTGGGGTGTCGATATGCAATCCGTGCAATGAAGAGAAGGGGACAAGGGTCAATCATCAATATGTCTTCTCGGTCTGGGCTGGTAGGTATTCCTGGTGCCGCAGCGTATGCTTCTTCTAAAGCAGCGATCAGAAACCATACTAAATCAGTTGCTTTGTATTGTGCGCAAAATAAATGGGAAATTCGATGTAATTCTATTCATCCCGCCGCTATTTTGACACCGATTTGGGATGCAATGCTTGGTGATGGAGCGGATCGGGACAGTCGAGAGGCTGCAATGGTTGCATCGACACCACTGAAGCGATTCGGAAGTGTTGAAGAGGTTGCTTCTGTAGCGCTTTTGCTCGCCAGTGATGATGTAAAATACATGACTGGCACAGAGGTGAATATTGATGGCGGGTTATTGGCAGGATCCGCAGCCGCACCGGGCGCAGAAGCTGAATAGTTCTTGGAGTGAGAAGAAGAAATGTCGATGTATTTGCTGGTTGATATCAAATATTGAATTGGCTTTTATTCGTGTGTCGGTATGATGGTGTATAAATATATTTGCATGTGAGTGCTGATGACTTTGAATCATGAGTAATCATGATTTTTTTGCTTCATGTGTAGAGCTCAGTTAGAGTTGTCGTTGAGTTGTGTGAAATAAATTCCCTTCGTTGGAGAAAAACAACATTAACTGATTGCAATTCTGTTCTGTTGGTTTATTTGTACAAAAATAGTTTCACAAATCGGGTTGGGTATCTTGATCATGTGAAATTTCTCCTCCTTTGACGGAGGAATTTGGGGTTTCCGAGTGTAGAGTAGGTGAGTGTTTTTACAGTTTTTGCAGGTCAATTTGAAAGTTGGATGTGAACTGGCGCGGTTCTTGCGAGAACCCTTGTGTAGAACACGCAAATGGGATGAATAGCTGTGAAACACAATACAATTATAGAAGGTAGCTTCGTTGGTGGTTTGGGCGGAGTTGAGCAAAACCAGAGCAATTGGTCGAAAGCTCGTTTAAGCAAAACTAAGCGTGCGATGGACATCGTTCTCGCTTTAGGAATGTTAGTCTTTTTATTTCCTTTATACGTATTGGTTGCGATACTCATTAAAATGAATGACGGTGGTCCAGCTCTCTTTAAGCAGCGCCGTATCGGTGTCGATGGCAAAGAATTTTACTGTTATAAATTCCGCACAATGGTGCTAAATGCTGAAGCACAGCTAAAGGCGGTTTTAGATAGTGACCCTGCAGCAGCAGCTGAGTGGCGTAAGTTTAAAAAGCTGAAAAAAGACCCACGGATTACAAGCGTTGGACGCTTTTTACGTAAGTCTAGTTTGGATGAGTTGCCGCAACTGATCAATATTCTAAAGGGTGAGATGTCAGTTATTGGTCCAAGAACCATTACGCGTGCAGAAACACCAGACTATGGTGGGATGTCAGATTTCACTGTATACTGTAGTGTGCGCCCTGGTGTGTTAGGTTTGTGGCAGCTTAGCGGTCGAAGTGATACAGGTTTTGATAAGCGCGTTGAGCTTGATGTTAAATACGTACGTGAGTGGTCTGTATGGGGCGATATCAAGATATTGTTTATATCTGTACCGACTGTGTTGCTGGGTAAGGGTGCTTACTAATTCTATTTGCGTGAATATAGTGAGTTAAGCGTCACTTCCAAATTACAAAAAAAGCCTCAACACTATGAAATGTGTTGAGGCTTTTTTTGTGTTCGGAGTATTGTTTTTACTAGAATATCGCGCGAATTGCTATGGCGATAGAGGCCCAAAATGCACCACATGTCGTAAATATGAATAGTGATGTTTTCCAAGCTGGCCAACGCTCTTCGTTGGCTTCGCAGGTGGTGGTTGGAAGCTTGTATGTCTTAAGATCAATGACGCGTGCATCGCTTGATTGTGCTGAGGCGTAGCTGTTCATAAGAGTTCACCAGTTTAGAATATTATGATGAACCAATCATATCGATAGGACTCACAAGAGAGTCTTAATATTATATATTCAATTTTGGGGAATGCTTTGGTTTCAAAGCCTACTTAGAAGAAACTTGAAGTTTTTTTAAGGCTGATGCAGCTTTGTCAGAGGTTTCCAGATGCTTTTTTTGATCAGTTCTAGCTGATCAAGAAAATTTTTGTGTATCAAGCTTTTTTTTGTGCTTGAACAATCTGTAATGCAAAGTAAGCGCCAAGTTTGAAAATAAAAACACAATATTATCGGGTGAGGTGGTTAGGCATGAAAGGAAATCGCCTATATTACCATGTTTTATCGCGTGGATCATTTTGGCCCAGCGATATTTTCTAGATGCGTTAGTGCGCGCCAATTTGTTTAAGTGTCTTGCTTCCTTTGACAGATTTGGCAAATCTCGGTGCGTGCGTATGCTATTGTAAAAATGCATAAGCTCTGAATGCCCGTGACAGCCACTTAACGAGTTTGCGCGTCGTATAGCGACGTAGCCCTGCGGCGATGTGAGGCCGGCTTTGGCACCGTTTGCGAGGAGGCGTACGTAGAGATCGTAGTCTTCTCCTAGGCGCATTTTCTCATCATACTGTAAATGGGCTTCATCCAAGCTTGTTTTGCGAATGATCGGCTTTAAAAAACCTAGTTCGCGTCTTGATTTTCCCTTCTGGGGAAGGTTTCCAGCAATGAAGGTTTCCAAGGATAGGTCTGAGACCTTATCCGTTGGTTCAATATTGAGCATTGGAGAGATGTTCTCCGGATTATCGCCTTCTTCCAATAGCCATAAGTCATCTGCTAAAATATCGTAATCGTTTCCGGCAAGCGAAAGCAGCTTATCTATTCGGCCTTCCATAAGGTAATCGTCTGCATCTAAGACTGTGAACCATTGCGCCGTTGTGTTTTTTAGAGCTAAGTTTCTTGCAGCGGAGGGGCCGCTGTTTTTCGGCAATTTTAGAACAAGTAGCCGGCCTGAATTATCTTCGGCTAAAAGTGCAGCTTCGTATGTGTTGTCTTGTGAGGCGTCATCTACAACAATAACTTGAGATACAGACTTTTGTATTAAGGCAGAGCGAACAGCTTTTTCTATAGTATTGCTTGCGTTGTATGCAGCAATCACAATAGCAACTGTGTCATTATTGGTCGATTTAGACATTAACTCACCCGTAAAGTCTGTTTTTATTCTTTGTACACAGTAAAGAGGCTGTTGCCTAAGTTATTTAATGTGAATTCTGAAACTGCTTATATCAAAATAATGCTGGAATTATAATGCTCTTAGCGCGAGTGTTTATAAAACACTGTTAAACTAATCTGGTGATATCACTGCATTGATGCACACATAAAAATAAAGCCCCATTAAAATACAACGTGCCGCTGTGGATCACTTTGTTCTGTATTGTATAAAATGTAGCAATTATTGCACCATAACATCGCGAAAACACTCATGTTTTGCAAAATTCAAATATGCAAAAAATCAAATTTTGCGCCAATATTCCAAAATAGATAATGATATTATGGGAATGGATTTAACAGAGATATATGGAGCGGGTACACGGAATCGAACCGAGGTACATAGCTTGGAAGGCTAGTGCATTACCATTATGCTATACCCGCTCAAATATGAGAGAGGGACTGTTAGCGCATTTATTAGGGGTTCGTCCATAGTAAAATGGACTTCTTTGAGAAAAAAATGAAATTTTGGAGCTAAATATAAAAAAGGCGTATTGGTAGAGCTCCAATACGCCTTTTAGAACCAATTTTTGGCTAGCTTAGAATAGGCGTTCGCCAACGCGGAGTGTGTCTCCAGGGTTTACCGGTGTGGTCGAAGTTAGTTTTACTTCTCGTTCTTCCATCCCACCTGAAGCACGCACGAATATTTTCTGCTTGTTAGCGCGGTAGGTGTAGCCTTCTGCAGTTGCAATGGCATTTAAGACTGTAAGTCCATCAGAGTATGGATACTCTCCAGGGCGGTTAACCTCGCCGAGAATGTAGTAGGGACGAAAATTGATAACTTCTGCAGAAATGCGCGGGTTGTTTAGGTAGCCCTGACGAAAACGATCTTCCATGGCGCGCTGCACTTGGCGTACGGAGTTGCCTGCAGCTTCCACTTCGCCAATAAGAGGAACCGAAATCATGCCTGTTCCGTCAACTTGAAACTCTCCAGAAAGGTCTGGTTCGCCAAACACAGTGACGCGCAACGTGTCCCCGTTTCCAAGTTTGTAACCTAAACTGTCCGTTGGCTTGGCGTTTTGGTTGGGAGAGAGTGGGGCGTTATTTGATACAACTTCTTGTGTTGTAGTAGATGCTGCTGGGTGTTTGATTAGAGCCGATGTGTCTGTTTGAGTGCTTGTGGCTGGTGTTGAACAGGCTGCGGCTGTTAACAGCAATGTTGCTGCAATAGCAATTTTTAGGCGTCCTAGAACATTCATTTTCTTTGCTTCCCGACCTCTATAATTCAATATTCACTTAAAATTCGCGAATGGGCGAATTTTATATAAATAACACACTTAATAAGTGTATGCTTGTATGTATCCAAACGTTACATTTCTAGCATAACTGCGTGAGAAAATGCGTATTTATGTGTTTCCTGTGCTTTCATACTCAAGATATGGGCCAATTTAGGGAGTATAGGTGAAACAAATAAGAAAAAATGCCTGAGATTTTGTTTCATCACTGAAGATTGAACTGAGTTGGAAAAAGTAGGCATTACTCGGTAAGTTATACTTGTAATTATCTGTATGATAGCGTATCAGCGTTTCTTCCAATGCAGGGGTATAGCTCAGTTGGTAGAGCATCGGTCTCCAAAACCGAGGGTCGTGGGTTCAAATCCTACTGCCCCTGCCAGTGGAAATTGTTGAATTTAAACGTATTTTCACTAAAAACCTTCACATTTAAAAGTTTATTTTTGCAATTTTGATGGAATTTCCGTTAGATCAATTGTTGCGGTTTCAATTTTTTTGAAACTACCTTTTCCCGATACATAAAGAGACGTGACTGTTCATGCTGCTTTTTAAACGCAGGATGGGTGTCACTAGAGTAGTTTTGGAATGGCGGTGCTGAAGCTTGCCTGCTTGGGCTGTGGAATATGGCTGGTCCGTGTGTGCTGCCCAGAAGGTGCATGAGAGAGTGTGGATTACCTCGCTCATGCTGACCTTTAGTTTGGTGTCTGCTTGTGCTTTGAGTGTTAGGCGAGGCGTTTTGCGGCGATCGCATACTCTTCTTTGAGTTTTTCAATGAAAACTGCAGCAGGTTGAATGGATTTTACGGCACCAATTCCTTGCCCGCATCCCCAAATGTCTTTCCAAGCTTTTGCGTCGCTGCCCATATCACCAAAGTTCATGTGCTTGGCTTCTTTGTCAGCAAGTTCATCTGGGTTAATGCCAGCGTTGACAATGGATGGCTTTAGATAGTTTCCATGAACACCTGTAAACAGGTTTGTGTAGATTATATCATCAGCATCACTATCGGCGATCATTTGCTTATAAGCTGGTACAGCATCTGCCTCTTCGGTCGCGATGAAAGCTGATCCCATATAGCCAAGGTCTGCTCCCATAACTTTAGCCGCAGCAATGGATGCGCCATTGGCAATCGAGCCGGAAAGGGCGATAGGGCCATCAAACCATTCACGCGTTTCTTGCACGAGTGCGAATGGGGAGAGTGTGCCGGCATGACCACCAGCACCAGCAGCCACGAGTACGAGGCCATCAGCGCCTTTTTCGATCGCCTTGTGTGCGAATGTCTGGTTGATCACATCATGGAAAACAATACCGCCATAACTATGGATTGCTTCGTTGACTTCAACGCGTGCACCAAGAGAGGTGATAACGATTGGGACTTTGTATTTTACGCAGAGCGCGAGGTCTTCTTCTAGGCGAATATTTGAACGATGCAGAATGAGGTTTACGGCATAGGGCGCATCATCTGGCCCGAGCGTTTCATTAAGAAGTTGTAGCCATTCTTCAAATTCGCCGGGTTTACGGGCGTTTAGCGAAGGAAATGCACCAACTATTCCGGCTCGGCATTGTGCGATAACGAGTTTAGGACGCGATATAATAAACATTGGGGCGGCTATAACGGGGAGCTTCAAGCGCTCGCTCAATGAAGAAGGTAAAGACATGCAAGTCTCCTAAACAGACAAATGAGTAACAATTTTAGGGAGCTTACTCTTTTGAATGCTGCTGACAATCGTGTCGTAGCGTTAGTTGGTGGGCATTCAAATTATTCGGCCAACTATTCAGATATGTTCATTTCCAAATAGCTTGCTAGACTAATGACAACGATGTGGGAGGGTGAAGGAAATGCAAATTGGATGTGCCTGTGGTAAGGTTTCGGGCCGCGTTGAAAAAGCGTCTTCAAAAACCGTAAATCGCATTAGATGCTATTGTAGAGATTGTCAGGCTGGGGCGTATCTTACAGACGTAGATAAAGTGTTGGATTCCCACGGTGGCACAGAAATTTATCAAACTTCCCCTGCATTGATAAGTTTCCATCATGGCTTGGAAAATATAGGCTGTACGCGCTTGGCTGGGAAGGGCTTGATGAGATGGCATTCCACCTGCTGCAATACGGCGATAGCCAACACTTTGGAAGATAGGAAGTTTGCATTCGTGGGGCTGGTTCATACATGTGTGCAATCGCCAGAAATGGGAGATGCGCGGGATCAATTGATTGGTGCGCAGATATTTGATGTGAATACAGGCGGGGCGAAGAATGGTCCGATAAAACGGATAGGTCAGCGCAGAACTATATTTAAAATATTGTCAGGGGTCCTAAAGGCGAAAGTCACTGGCACCTATAAGATGAACCCATTTTTTGATGCCGTGAGTGGCAAGCCGATTGTTAAGCCGCGCGTTCTATCAGGTGAAGAAAGCGCGGCAATATATCAAAAAGTTGATCAAGACTAAGGTGGTGGTGGTTTAAAAGTTAAAGTCTTCTAGCTCGTCAAATGCTGCTTTGAGTGCATTGCCCCATCCAGACGATACACTTTGATAGTAAGGATTATCTTTTGTGATGCGTGTTTGGTATTTGAGTTCGAAGCTGTTTTTCTCGTAGCATTGCAGATCAAGTGGCAGGTCTACCGAGAGATTGGCTTTAATTGTTGAGTCGAACGACACGAGAAGCAATTTTGTCGCTTCTTCAAAACTCATATCAGGATTGTATGCGCGCAGAAGGATGGGTTTGCCATATTTGGTTTCCCCCACTTGGAAGAATGGTGTGTCTTCACTGCTTTCGATAAAGTTGCCTTCAGGGTAAACCATGAATAGGCGAGGCTCAGATCCATTGATTTGACCACCAATAATAATGGTGGCGTTAAAAGTTGAGGAGGCTTGTTGGCCCTCATCTTTTTGATTTTTGATGATTTCGCGTAGTGTCTCACCGACAATTGTCGCAACTTGAAACATTGAAGGTGCTTCAAGAAGGGATGGCTTGCGTTGATCGGGAGCTTTAGAGCGCTCGTCCAAAGTTGAAACAAGTGCTTGTGTCGTTGCAAGGTTGCCTGCTGTCATTATAGTGATGACCCGTTCACCAGGCACAGACCATGTGAACATTTTTTTGAATGTCGAAATATTATCTATGCCCGCATTCGTGCGAGTATCAGACATGAAAACAAGCCCTTTGTTTAAGAGCATTCCCACACAATATGTCATAAAGCTGGCTCCTTAGGCGCAACCGAAATTTTTCGTGAGACCTTATTGTTGTACTTGGACGTTTACCACAAGCTTTTCTTCAATTGCGCCTTGAATTAATCCAGAGATAGGAGCCGCTTCGCGTGCGTCTAGTCCAGTTGCGACGCGAATATAGCGTGCGTCAGGGCATTGCTCGTTTGGGGGATCGAAACCAATCCAGCCAATGTTTTCAACATATGCCTCTGCCCAAGCGTGACCGGCATTTTGATGTTCTTCGCTATCGGTCATTAAAAAGCCTGACACATAGCGCGCAGGAAAGCCCAGTAGGCGTGCGGCGCTAATAAAGACATGCGCATGATCTTGGCAAACACCATTTCCTGCTTGCATAGCTTCTTCAGCGGTCGTGGTTGATTGTGTTGAGCCGGAGACGTATTTTACTTTTGTAAGTACGGCGTCACAAAGCGTATGTAGAAGCGCGATGCTGTCTTCGTCTTTTTTTATCGACTTAGCAAACTTCTCAATGAGTGGCCCAGCTTTTGTGAGTGGGGTGGTGCGCTTAAATAGCCAAAGCGGTGCATATCCACCGTGTAAGCCGATTACGCCTGAATTATCAGCTGTTTCCACTTCACCAACGCATTTGACGATAATTTCTGTGATATCGGGGTCGAACCGAATGAGTTCGACTTTATTGTTGTGGTGGTCTGTGAAGGTGTTTTGAACTGAGCCGCCCGTTACATCTACTTTCCACTGGAGAATGGTCTGCCCAGCCGTTGCCTTGGGCGTTAGGCGCAATTGTTGTAAAGCATATGAGACGGGCGCATCATATTGATAGCGAGTTTCATGTGAAATGCTTAGGCGCATCGGGATGACCTTTTACTAATCATAGAATCGGAAATCTTTTTCGATTTGAGCACCAAGTGCTCCAGCTTTATGGATAAAGCTTTCTAAAAATTCGTGCAGACCAATATCGAAAATGCTGTCGATGGTTTGTTCGCGCGTGAATGTATGTAATTCCCGTGAGAGATCTAAGCTTTTGGGATTTGTTTCGTAAGAATTTGATAGGTAGACTAAGTTTCTCATTGTCTTTTCTGCGCAATGGCAAAGCGAGCGCGGCATTCGGCTATCGAGGATAAGAAACTTCACGATAGACATGGGCATTGATACGTCTTCATCTTCATTTGCTTGCACCCAACGAAAGGCGCGCTCTGCTGATACTGAGCGCAAAATGGCTTCCCATTGTACATTGTCGAGAGAAGAGCCCACATAAGATAAAGAGGGAAGCAAGACGTAATATTTTACATCCAGAATACGCGCTGTGTTGTCACAACGTTCGATGAATGTGCCCATGCGCGTGAAGTTATAAATATCATTTCGCAACATCGTGCCGTGCAGGGCACCACGTACTTGGGATGTTTGTTGGCGGATGGTGGCGAGCACATCTGAGAGATCTGCTTCATTTACCGGCTGTTGTAAGACAGCTTTGAGTGTCATCCATGCTTCGTTTACCGCTTCCCAGACTTCGCGTGTGAGTGCTGTGCGTACTAGGCGGGCATTCATGCGTGCAGCTTCAATTGAGCTCATTACGCTTGAGCCGTGGGTACGATCTCTAAGCAGAAAGTCTACGACTTGGTCGAAGTCATAACTTTTATGGCGCTCTAAATACTGCTCAGTGCTGCCAACAGCGGTAACAATATGCGACCATTCATCGACGCTTGATGCTGAACGTGTGACTGAAATCCTATATCCTGTCTCAAACAGGCGAGCGATGTTTTCAGCTCTTTCAAGATAGCGGAACATCCAGAAGAGGCCGCCAGCGGTTTTACCTAGCATGCTCTATTCCTTTAATACCCATGTATCTTTTGTGCCGCCACCTTGGCTGGAATTTACCACAAGCGAGCCTTCGGTCATCGCGACGCGTGTGAGACCTCCGGGTGTGATGTTGACCTTATCGGGTGACATTAAAGCGAAAGGACGCAGATCGACATGGCGTGGCGCAAGTCCGCTTTTGGTGAAAATTGGGGTTGTTGATAGGGAGAGGGTGGGTTGCGCGATATAGGCGTCAGGCTTTTCGCGTAGCTTGGCTGCAAATGCAGTTATTTCTTTTTTGGAAGATGTTGGGCCTATCAACATGCCATAACCTCCAGATCCGTGTACTTCTTTCACGACAAGTTTTGACAGGTTTTCAAGTACATAGGTAAGTGATTCAGGATCTGAACACCGCCACGTAGGAACATTTTTGAGAATAGGCTCTTCGCCAGTGTAGAATTTAACAATCTCAGGAATGTATGAATAGATTGCTTTGTCATCCGCAATCCCTGTGCCGGGGGCGTTTGCTATTGTGACGCCGCCAGAGCGGTAGACATCGAGTATACCGGGAACGCCCAAGAGGGATTCTGGGTTAAAGTTTAAAGGGTCCAGGAAAGCATCATCAATACGGCGGTAAATAACGTCTATCGCTTTATAGCCGCGTGTGGTTCGCATAGCGACGCGCCCGTTTTCTACACGTAAATCGCTGCCTTCAACGAGTTCAGCTCCCATTTGGTCTGCGAGGAATGCATGTTCAAAATATGCAGAATTGTGAATACCGGGCGTGAGGACTGCGATAACTGGACGTGTGCCGCATGCGGGTGGTCTGCACTTTGAGAGCGACATAGCAAGGTCACGTGGATAGTCCGATACGGGATGGACTTTTATTTGAGAGAAAAGCTCTGGAAACATTTGCAGCATGGTTTCGCGGTTTTCCAGCATGTAGGAAACACCTGAAGGTGTGCGTGCATTATCTTCAAGAACGTAAAACTCGTTTTCATTGGTGCGGACAATGTCGGTTCCTGTAATGTGGGTGTAGACCCCGCCGGGAGGGGAGACGCCGATCATCTCCGGTAGGAAGGCGACATTATTGGAAATCATGTTTACGGGAATTTTGCCGGCGCGAACGATTTCTTGGCGATGATATATATCGTGCAGAAATGCATTGATTGCTCGCACGCGCTGCTCAATCCCGAGGGTGAGTCGAGACCACTCATTTGCGGATATTATGCGAGGAACCAGATCAAAGGGAATAAGACGCTCGTCTGCTTCTTCTTGACTGTAGACGTTGAATGTTATGCCGGTGCGACGAAAGAATGTCTCCGCATCGACAGTTTTTTTGTTTAGTTGAGACGCGTCTTTGCGCATCAACCACTCAAAATATTTCTTATATGGCCCGCGCGGTTGATCGCCGTGGCCAAACATTTCGTCAAAATAATTAGAATCAGTCTTTTTAAATTCCATACCCATTATTCAGCAGGAATTTGAGGGATACTCTAGTGCAAATTGAGATTATTGTGAAAATCTGGTCATGTTTTTTTAGGTGAAAGCGGTTTCGTGATCAATGCGAGGTGATTCTGACTGTTTTTTGAGCATTTTTCGAGGTAACACAGTCGCTTACATGGTGATGTTTCTGGTTTTTGGTCGCGGGAAAAGGGTTGAAACTTTGCGCGATGTGCGCCAACTAGAATTTGAACCTTATAGTTTTTTTAGTTAGGTATGGACGTGAGGCCTGTGTTCGACTACAACGCCTCGCTTAACCCATCCCTTAAATTCGGGAAGACACGGATAGCTCATGGCTGAGACCAAGAAGCGCACGAACCCTTTTACTTTTTTTAGTCAGGTTCGAGCAGAAGCGCGTAAAATCACATGGACTTCGCGAAAGGAAACTATCGCAGCCACAATCATGGTATTGATTATGGTTGTTTTCGCGTCAATTTTCTTTTTACTCACGGACATGGTGGTATCCTTTGTCGTGGGACTAATTACAGGGATCTAATCGTCCATGGCCAAAGCCAGATGGTATATCGTTCACGCTTACTCAAACTTTGAGAAGAAAGTTGCAGCCTCAATCCGCGAGCAGGCGGAAATGCAGGGGCTTGAGGAGCTGTTCGAAGAAATTGAAGTTCCGACCGAAGAGGTTGTGTCTGTAGTGCGCGGGAAGAAGAAGACGACAGAGCGTCGTTATTTTCCTGGTTACGTGCTGGTCAAAATGCAATTGACAGATGCGGCCTACCACTTGGTGAAAGAAACACCAAAGGTAACAGGTTTTCTTGGATCTGATGGTGGTAAGCGTCCTCTGCCTGTGCGCCAGAGTGAAGTTGACAGTATTCTAGGTCAGGTAACGGAAGCTGCTGAGCGTCCAGAAATTCCAACCGTAATCTACGAGGTTGGTGAAAAAGTTAAAGTTATTGATGGTCCGTTCGCGACATTCGCGGGCGAGGTTGAGGATGTCGATTTAGAGAATGCGCGCTTAAAAGTGACAGTCTCTATCTTTGGGCGTGAAACACCTGTAGACCTTGAGTTTGGTCAGGTTGAAAAGCTGTAAGGCTTTTTGCTTGATTTTAAATCGGTGTGGGAGGCGGGCTGTAAGTCCATAGTTTTGCCGAACCACGCTATTCCCAGTGCGTATGAGAGGAGGTTTCCACTTGTGCGCACGCTTCGCGTTTCGAGAGGGAAATTATGGCGAAGAAATTATTAGGGCAGATTAAACTGCAAATCGCGGCTGGGGCGGCAAACCCGTCACCGCCAATTGGTCCTGCTTTGGGTCAACGCGGTATTAATATCATGGAATTCTGTAAGGCGTTCAACGCTAAAACACAGGATCAGGAAAAGGGTATGCCTTTGCCTGTCGTGATCAGTTATTACCAAGATAAATCTTTCACATTTATTACAAAAACTCCTCCTGCGAGCTTCTTGTTGAAGCGTGCGGCTGGTTTGAAATCAGGAAGTAAAGAGCCTGGTCGTCAGTCTGCGGGTAATGTGACAATGGCTCAGTGTCGTGAGATTGCTGAGATCAAATTAGCTGACTTGAACACTTCTGACCTTGATCAAGGTACAAAAATCATTGCCGGTTCTGCGCGCGCAATGGGTTTGACGGTGACGGAGTAGTATCATGGCTAAAGTAGGAAAAAGAATTACAGCTGCACGTGCTGCTGTTGAAGCTGGCAAGCTTTACTCTGTTGCTGACGCTGTTGCGCTTGTTAAGTCAAATGCAAAAGCAAAGTTTGATGAGACAATTGAGCTTGCTGTGAACCTTGGTGTTGATCCAAAATACGCAGACCAAATGGTGCGTGGTGTTGTGTCTTTGCCTAATGGTACGGGTCGTTCTGTGCGTGTTGCAGTGTTTGCGCGTGACGCAAAGGCTGACGAGGCGCGTGAAGCAGGTGCAGATATCGTTGGTGCGGAAGACCTTATGGAAGCAATCCAAGAAGGTAAAATGGATTTCGACCGTGTTATCGCGACGCCTGATATGATGGCGATTGTTGGTCGTTTGGGTAAAGTGCTTGGTCCTCGCGGTCTTATGCCTAACCCAAAGGTTGGTACGGTTACTCCAAACGTTGCTCAGGCTGTTAAAGATTCAAAGGGTGGGGCTGTTGAGTTCCGCGCTGAGAAATCAGGTATTGTGCACGTCGGTGTTGGAAAAGCTTCTTTCGATGAGAAAGCTATTGAAGAAAACACTCTTGCTTTGATTGGTGCGCTTCAAAAAGCACGCCCATCTGGTGCGAAGGGTACATATGTTAAAAAAATCACACTGAGCTCCACAATGGGGCCTGGTGTTGCAGTTGATACTCAAGAAGTACTTGCGTCTAACGCGTAAGTGTGCATAAGAGATCAATTCGGCGGCAGCTCGATGGTTAAACATCGTACTGCCGCCTTTCTCGTCCGAGATTGCGGGTGGGGGTAATTCTTCTGAATTACTCGCATAATCATTTGGCCCGTATGAGACGGGGTGTAACGGATTAAGGTTTCATGTGCTGGTAACGGTGTGTTGAGGCTGGGTTTCCTTTTCGCCCTAGGACGGGGGTACGCTAACAAGTGTTAGTTGTATCTCGGTTTAGCTTCTTCGGAGGCTTTGAGGTGCGATTCGATAATTGTTCGCGTGCTATCCTGGGGCGACCGGATGGTTCGGTTGCCTAAATTGGAGGCCGCTATGGATAGAGCTGGAAAAACTAAAGCGCTAGAAGTGCTCAAAGGCATTTTTGGTGAAGCGGGTGCGGTAATCGTAACCCATTATTCCGGACTGACTGTGGCGGAGATGTCAGACCTGCGCATTAAGCTTGGCGCTGAAGGTGCAAGTCTGAAAGTTATTAAGAATCGTCTCGCGAAGATCGCTCTTGATGGTCAAGGTGGAGATGCGGCAACAGACTTGTTCAAAGGTCCTGTTGCTATTGCATTTGCTCCAGACCCTGTGTCAGCCGCTAAGGTTGTTGCAGAATACTCTAAGGATAACGACAAGCTTGTTATCGTTGGCGGTATTATGGGAAGTGATGTGCTTGATAAAGCTAAGGTTGAGGCTCTGGCCAAAATGCCTTCTCTGGATCAGCTTCGTGGCAAGATCATTGGTGTTCTTCAGGCTCCTGCAACGAAAGTTGCTGGCGTACTTCAAGCACCAGCCGGTCAATTGGCGCGCGTTATCGCGGCTTACGCCAAAAAAGACGCTGCTTAAGGCTTACATCTCTAAACACTCAGTTCAAGTTTGAAGACTACAGAAGTATTAGGAAGAAACCCAATGTCCAACCTAGATAAAATTGTTGAGGAACTATCCTCATTGACCGTTATGGAAGCTGCTGAGCTTGCTACTCTTCTTGAAGAGAAGTGGGGCGTTTCAGCTGCTGCTCCTGTTGCAGTTGCTGCTGTTGCTGGCGGTGACGCTGGTGCTGCTGCTGAAGAGAAATCAGAATTCGACGTTATTCTGAAATCTGCAGGCGACAAGAAAATCAACGTAATTAAAGCTGTTCGCGAAATCGTTGCTGGTCTTGGTCTGAAAGAAGCTAAAGATCTTGTTGAAGCTGCTCCTAAAGCAGTTAAAGAAGGTGTTGAAAAAGCTGAAGCAGAAGACATCAAGAAAAAGCTTGAAGAAGCTGGTGCTGAAGTCGAGCTTAAGTAAGCTTAACGAATGCAGGCGATTCGGTTACCCCGCGTGAAGGTAGCCGAATAGCCTTAAAACACTAAAGGCGGCGTCCCAGAAGGGTCGTCGCTTTTGCGCACCGAACGTGGCGAGGTCACTGCATTCCCTTGATTGGCGCGATGTTGTTGACCCTTAACAAGAGGCCCAAACATGGCTCTGTCGTTTACGGCGAAAAAGCGTATTCGGAAGTCCTTCGGGAACATCCCTGAATCCATCGAAATGCCGAACCTGATCGAAATTCAGCGTTCGTCTTACGAGCATTTTCTGCAGATGCACGTATCCTCTTCTGAACGCCAGGGTGAAGGCCTGGATGCAGTGTTCAGGTCTGTGTTCCCGATCAAGGATTTTTCTGATCGTGCGACCCTTGAATATGTATCTTATGAGTTTGAGCCGCCGAAATTCGACACTCAAGAGTGTTTGCAGCGCGACTTAAACTACGCGGCTCCCTTGAAGGTTAAGCTCCGTCTGATTGTTTTTGAAACAGACGAAGAAACGGGTGCGCGCTCTATTAAAGATATTAAAGAACAAGATGTTTATCTTGGTGATATCCCATTGATGACGGAAAAAGGTACCTTCATCGTGAATGGTACTGAGCGTGTTATCGTGTCTCAGATGCACCGTTCACCTGGTGTGTTCTTTGACCATGATAAAGGTAAGACGCACGCGTCTGGGAAGTTGCTATTTGCTGCGCGTATTATTCCATACCGTGGGTCTTGGTTGGACTTTGAGTTCGACGCTAAAGATATTATGCACGTGCGTATTGACCGTAAGCGTAAGCTGCCTGCGACGGCATTGCTTCAAGCGCTTGGTTATGATCATGAGCGTATTCTTGATACATTCTATACAAAAGTTGGCTACCGCATTGATAAAGCTGGCTGGATCACTTCTTTCTCTCCAGAGAGCTGGAAAAGTGTTCGTGTTGAATTTGATATTCTGAATGCAGCTGACGGCAAGGTTGTCTTTAATGGTGGGAAGAAGATTTCTCCGATTAAAGCTAAACGTGCTGCAGATGCTGGTGTTGAAGAAGTGCTTGTACCATCTACCTTCCTTGAAGGTAAATTTGTTGGTGAAGATATCGTCAACATGGAAACAGGTGAAATCTTCGTCGAAGCTGGTGATGAGCTGACTGAAGAGAATATTGCAGAACTTCGCGATGCTGGCGTGGACATGATTACTGTCCTTGATACTGATAGTGAAGCTGCGCGTGGCCCTTGGCTCCGTAACACACTGAAAGCTGATAAAGCGACAAACCGTACCGAAGCTTTGTCAGACATTTACCGTGTTATGCGTCCAGGTGAGCCGCCAACACTTGAAGCTTCTGAAGCATTGTTTACTCAATTATTCTTCGACCCAGAGCGCTATGACTTGTCTGCTGTTGGTCGTGTGAAAATGAACATGCGCCTCGGGTTTACTCTAGAAGAAGCTCCGGACACTGAGCGTACATTGCGTGAGGATGATATCCTTGGTGTGATGTCTACTGTGTTGGATCTCAAAGATGGTAAAGGGGAGGTCGATGATATCGATAACCTTGGAAACCGTCGTGTGCGTTCGTGTGGTGAGTTGCTTGAAAACGCATACCGTGTTGGTCTAGTCCGCATGGAACGCGCCATTAAAGAGCGTATGTCTTCTGTAGATATTGATACAGTTATGCCGCATGACTTGGTCAATGCGAAGCCGGTTCATGCTTCAGTGCGTGATTTCTTTGGTTCTTCGCAATTGTCTCAGTTTATGGACCAAACCAACCCGCTTTCAGAGATTACGCACAAGCGTCGTCTTTCAGCGCTAGGGCCTGGTGGTCTGACACGTGAGCGTGCTGGGTTTGAGGTGCGCGATGTGCACCCAACTCACTATGGTCGTATATGTCCGATTGAGACACCAGAGGGTCCAAACATTGGTTTGATCAACTCTTTGGCGACACACGCGCGTATTAATAAATATGGTTTTATCGAGAGCCCGTATCGCCGTGTGAAAGATGGTATTCCTCAGGATCAGGTGGATTACCTGTCTGCAATGGAAGAATATCGTTTCAAGATTGCGCAGGCGAACACGTCAATCGGTGAAGGCGGTCGTTACACGAATGAATTCGTGCATGCACGTGTGGCTGGTGAGGCAACTTTGGTCGCTCGTGAAGAAATCGACTATATGGACGTGTCTCCGAAGCAGGTTGTTTCTGTAGCTGCGGCGATGATCCCATTCCTTGAGAATGATGATGCGAACCGCGCGCTTATGGGATCCAACATGCAACGTCAGGCGGTTCCGCTTGTGAAAACGGATGCACCTCTCGTCGGAACAGGGATGGAGCGTATCGTTGCGCGTGATTCTCGTGCTGCGATTGTGGCAAAGCGTTCTGGTGTGGTTGAGCAAGTAGATGCGACACGTATTGTTGTGCGTGCGTTGGATGGACTGGATGCGACACGCTCAGGTGTGGACATTTATCGTTTGTCTAAATTCCAACGTTCAAACCAAAACTCTTGTATTAACCAGCGCCCAATCGTGAAGGTTGGTGATGAAATTGTTGCTGGTGATATTATAGCGGATGGTCCATCTACTGATCTGGGTGACTTGGCTCTTGGTCGTAACGTTCTTGTGGCATTCATGCCATGGTCTGGTTACAACTTTGAGGACTCCATTCTGATTTCAGAGCGTATCGTGCGTGATGATGTTTTCACTTCGATTCACATTGAAGAGTTTGAAATCGCGTCCCGTGATACAAAGCTTGGTCCTGAAGAAATTACACGTGATATTCCAAACGTTGGTGAGGAAGCACTTCGTAACCTCGATGAAGCTGGTATTATTGCGGTAGGGGCAGAAGTCGTTGCGGGTGATATTCTAGTCGGTAAGGTGACACCTAAAGGTGAGAGCCCAATGACGCCGGAAGAAAAGCTTCTTCGTGCGATCTTCGGTGAGAAAGCTTCTGATGTACGTGATACATCGCTTCGTGTACCTCCGGGTGACACTGGAACGATCGTTGAAGTGCGTGTCTTTAACCGTCACGGTGTAGATAAAGACCAACGTGCGCTTCAAATTGAACGTGAACAAATCGAAGCGCTACAAAAAGATAAAGATGACGAGTTGTCGATTATCGAGCGTGACTCATATGATCGTCTCCGCAGTCTTCTTATCGGTCAAAAAGCTATTGCCGGGCCAAAAGGCTTTAGCAAAGGCGAAGTGACTGCTGAAGCTTTGAATGAAGTTTATGAAACAGACATGTGGAAGATTGCGGTTGAAGACGAAGGTATTCAAACGCAGATCGATAACATTAAATCTGCTTTGGATAACTCCCGCTCATTGATCGAAGCGCGTTTTGAAGACAAAGTTGACAAAGTGCAACGCGGTGATGATCTGCCTCCTGGTGTGATGAAGATTGTAAAAGTCTTTATTGCTGTGAAGCGTAAGCTTCAACCGGGTGATAAGATGGCTGGTCGCCACGGAAACAAAGGGGTGATTTCTCGCATTAACCCGCTTGAAGACATGCCGCACCTTGAAGATGGTACGCCTGTTGATATCGTGCTGAACCCGCTTGGTGTTCCGTCGCGTATGAATGTTGGGCAAATTCTTGAAACGCACCTTGGTTGGGCGTGTTCTGGACTTGGTCGCATGATTGATAACTCCCTAAAAGAGTATCACCGTGATCATGATATTTCTAAGCTTAAAGGCATGCTTCAGCACTGTTATGGTGAAGGCGAAGAGCTGCCTGAGGGTGAAGGAGAGCTCGTTGAGCTGGCTGGAAACGTCACAAAAGGTATTCCGATTGCGACTCCTGTATTTGATGGGGCGAGCGCGAGTGACATTGATGAAATGCTTACACGTGCCGGCTTTGATACGTCAGGGCAGTCTGTCGTTTATGATGGCCGAACAGGGGAGCGTTTCTCCCGTAAGGTAACGGTTGGATATAAGTATCTCTTGAAACTTCACCACTTGGTGGACGACAAGATTCACGCACGTTCAACTGGTCCTTATTCGCTTGTGACTCAGCAGCCGCTAGGTGGTAAAGCGCAATTCGGTGGACAGCGTTTCGGAGAGATGGAGGTTTGGGCACTAGAAGCTTACGGTGCTGCTTACACTCTTCAAGAGATGTTGACCGTTAAATCGGATGACACAGCAGGACGGGCCAAGGTGTATGAATCTATCGTTCGTGGTGATGATAGCTTCGAAGCCGGTATCCCTGAAAGTTTCAATGTTTTGATCAAAGAGATGCGTTCTCTTGGTTTGAATGTAGAGTTGCTTGAGGCCGAGGATCCAGAAGCGTAGTTCGACGCTTCTAGAGACTATTTCGTTATGTTTTTATGCTTGCGGGTTCGTTGACTCGGTCCGCAAGCCCACCCTTCAAGGGAGATCGCGTCAGGATGAGTCAGGAAGTCAGCAATCTGTACAATCCAAACGCCCCGGCACCGAATTTCGAGGCCATTCAAATTTCAATCGCTAGTCCGGAGCAAATCCGCGACTGGTCATCGGGCGAGATTAAAAAACCAGAAACGATCAACTACAGAACGTTCAAGCCTGAACGTGACGGGTTGTTCTGTGCGCGTATTTTTGGACCAGTAAAAGATTATGAATGTCTTTGTGGTAAATATAAGCGTATTAAATACCGTGGTGTAACATGTGAAAAATGTGGTGTTGAAGTCACATTGGCACGTGTGCGTCGTGAGCGTATGGGCCATATTGACCTCGCAGCGCCTGTTGCGCACATCTGGTTCCTAAAATCACTACCTTCACGTATTTCACTCATGCTCGACATGACGTTGAAAGATGTTGAGCGCGTTCTATATTTTGAAGCCTATATCGTAACTGAGCCAGGTCTTACTCCGCTAGAGCCTAAACAGCTTCTAACGGAAGAGGAATATATGGATGCTCAGGATGAGTATGGTGAAGATTCCTTTACAGGTATGATTGGTGCGGAAGCTGTTCGTGAGCTTCTTATCAACATGGATCTTGAAGCTGTAGCTGATCAACTTCGTGAAGATCTTGCTGAAGCGACAGGTGAACTTAAGCCTAAGAAAATCGCTAAGCGTCTAAAAATCATCGAAAACTTTATGCATTCGGGCAGCCGTCCTGAGTGGATGATTATGACGATTGTTCCTGTTATTCCACCAGAATTGCGTCCATTGGTGCCGCTAGATGGTGGTCGTTTCGCGACATCTGATTTGAACGACCTTTACCGTCGTGTGATCAACCGTAATAACCGTTTGAAGCGTCTAATGGAGCTTCGTGCGCCAGACATTATCATTCGCAACGAGAAGCGTATGCTTCAAGAGTCTGTGGATGCGTTGTTTGACAATGGCCGTCGTGGACGTGTGATTACAGGAACAAACAAACGTCCATTGAAATCCTTGTCTGACATGTTGAAGGGTAAGCAGGGGCGTTTCCGTCAAAACTTGCTCGGTAAACGTGTGGATTATTCTGGTCGTTCTGTGATCGTGGTTGGTCCTGAATTGAAACTTCACCAATGTGGTCTTCCAAAGAAGATGGCGCTGGAGCTGTTCAAGCCGTTTATCTATTCTCGCCTAGAAGCCAAAGGTCTCACAGGGACTGTGAAGGCTGCTAAGAAAATGGTGGAGAAAGAGAAGCCGGAAGTTTGGGATATCCTTGAAGAAGTTATCCGCGAACACCCAATCATGCTCAACCGTGCGCCAACGCTTCACCGTCTAGGTATCCAAGCGTTCGAACCTAAGTTGATTGAAGGTAAGGCAATTCAGCTTCACCCGCTTGCATGTGCTGCGTTTAACGCGGACTTCGATGGTGACCAGATGGCAGTGCACGTTCCATTGAGCTTGGAAGCTCAATTGGAGGCTCGTGTATTGATGATGGCGACAAACAACATCTTGTCTCCAGCAAATGGTAAGCCGATCGTGGTACCATCTCAGGACATCATTCTGGGGCTTTATTATCTTTCTATCGTGAAAGAAAATGAGCCTGGTGAAGGTATGGTGTTCGCTGATATGGCTGAGATTGAGCATGCGCTTGCTGAGCGTTCGCTTACAATCCACACCAAAATCAAGGCACGTTACAATTCATTCGATGCTGATGGAAACAAAGTATCACGTCTGATTGAAACGACGCCTGGACGCATGATGATCATTGAGTGTTTGCCGAAGGTCGCAGGGATTAACCCAGACCTAGTGAACGAATTGATGACCAAAAAAGCTGTGGGTCGTATCATTGATACAGTTTACCGTGCTTGTGGGCAGAAAGCGACAGTGCTTTTCTGTGACGCAATCATGGCTGTTGGTTTCCGTGAAGCTGCGCGTGGTGGTATTTCGTTTGGTAAGGATGACATGGTTATCCCAGAAGCGAAGATCAAACTTGTGCAAGATACACGTGACCAAGTCACAGAGTATGAGCGTCAATATGCTGATGGTCTGATCACACGTGGTGAGAAATACAACAAAGTTGTTGATGTTTGGTCTCAGTGTACAGACAAAGTTGCTGATGCAATGATGGATGCATCTGCTGAGCCTAAAGTTGATCCTGTAACTGGGCGTCAAGACGAAGCAAACTCTGTGTTCATGATGGCGCATTCCGGTGCGCGTGGTTCTAAGAACCAAATGAAGCAACTTGCGGGTATGCGTGGTCTTATGGCCAAGCCGTCGGGTGAGATTATTGAGACACCGATTGTGTCTAACTTCAAGGAAGGTCTATCTGTTCTTGAATACTTTAACTCGACGCACGGTGCACGTAAGGGACTTGCGGATACAGCTCTGAAAACAGCTAACTCTGGATACCTAACACGTCGTCTAGTGGATGTGGCTCAGGATTCTATTATTACGGAGCAAGATTGTGGTACCGAACGCGGTATTACGCTTGCAGCTGTGATGAATGGTGCTGAGGTTGTTGTATCCTTGGGGGATCGCGTTCTTGGGCGTACGACTGCTGAGGACATTAAGCACCCTTCAACAGACGATATCGTAGCACCTGCTAATACATATATTGAAGAAGAATTAGCAACTTCAATTGATGAGTTGGGAATTGCTTCGGTAAAAGTTCGTTCAGTGCTGACTTGTGAAACGCGCAATGGCGTGTGTGCATCATGTTATGGCCGTGACTTGGCGCGTGGTACACGCGTGAACGAAGGTGAAGCAGTTGGTGTTATTGCGGCTCAATCTATTGGTGAGCCAGGTACACAGCTAACAATGCGTACTTTCCACATTGGTGGAGCGGCTCAGGTGTCTACAGAAAGTTCTGTGGATGCAGCATTTGCCGGTAAGTTAGCCTTTGAAAATGCTGCACTTGTTGAACGTGAAGACAAAACCTTCGTGGTTGTTGGACGTTCAATGGAAGTGAAGATCGTTGATGAGGATGGTCGTGTACGTCAGACGTTCAAGCCAGCATATGGAACACGCTTGAGATTTGGTGAAGGTGCCAAAGTTTCTGGTGGTGACCGTGTTGCTGATTGGGACCCGTTTGCGACACCAATTATCTCTGAAGCATCTGGTATTGTTCGCTATGAGGACATGCTTGATGGTTTGACAACACGTGATGAGACTGATGAAGCCACAGGTATTGCTTCAAAAGTGCTTGTTGACTGGCGATCAGGTGCAAAAGCTGCTGCAGACTTGAAGCCTGCTGTTGTTCTTGTTGACGGCAATGGTGAAGTTGTGAAACTGGAAAATGGAACGGAAGCTCGTTACCACTTGCCAGTGGATGCGATTCTATCTGTTGCTGAAGGCGATGAGATGAAGCCTGGTGACATGGTTGCACGTCTTCAAACAGGTGGTGCTAAAACAAAAGATATCACGGGTGGTCTACCACGTGTGGCTGAATTGTTTGAAGCACGTCGTCCAAAAGATCACGCGATTATCGCTGAATTGGATGGTACAGTAGAGTTTGGACGCGACTATAAAAACAAGCGCCGTATTCGTCTGTTACCAACTGAAGAAGGTCGCGAGCCTGTTGAATATTTGATCCCTAAAGGTAAGCACCTTCTTATCCAAGAAGGCGACCTTATCAAAAAAGGTGAATATATTCTGGATGGTAACCCAGCACCGCAAGATATTCTTGCAATTATGGGTGTCGAAGCTCTAGCCAACTATCTGGTTGATGAAGTCCAGAAAGTTTACCGTCTTCAGGGTGTGCCTATCGACGATAAACACATTGAGGTAATCGTGCGTCAAATGCTTCAAAAAGTTGAAGTGACAGACGCAGGTGAAACAATGTTGTTGAAAGGTGAGACAATTGATGCGGTTGAGTTTGAAGATGCAAACTCTGCTGCGCGTCGTGCGAAGAAGCGTGAGGCGATTGGTACGCCAATCCTTCTAGGGATTACGAAGGCGTCTCTACAGACACGTTCGTTCATCTCTGCAGCATCGTTCCAAGAGACTACACGCGTGCTTACTGAGGCTTCTGTACAGGGTAAAATTGATACTCTTGAGGGCCTTAAAGAGAACGTTATTGTCGGGCGTCTTATCCCTGCTGGTACTGGTGCAGCGCTTCGTAAGTATCGTAAGATTGCTTATGATCGTGATATTAAATTGCGTGAGCAACGCAAAGTTAATGCAGCTGTCGAAGCACTTCCAGCTCCGGAAGCTCCGGCTGAAGAGTAATAAGCTTTATAGCTTTTAAATTTAGGAGGGCAGTTCCGTAGGAGCTGCCCTTTTTTTGTCTGCGCCACCAAACAGTAAGAGGAGAGTTAGTCTGCTGTTATCTAGCCGCCTATGACGTGGCCTCGGAGTCGTGTGGGGCAGGTGCTGAGCTGTACCTTGTACGGTCATGTTGTGGTGTGACTGTGACCTATATCAGTATATAAAGCCTACCGCTCGGATCTTGAGGAAGATGTCCGTGTTTAATTTTGGAATTGGTTATGTTATTTTCTTCTTATTCCGGAAGATTTTTCCAGTAGATTCGATTGTGAATTGATCGGTTAAATATTGCGAAGGAAAAAGGCATATTCTTCTTATAGGGGAATGATTGGGTCTTAAAAGTCGATGCAGGCTTGCGCTTAAAGGGGATTTATCACCTCTTTTTAGGAATTAGCGTAACTGATGCTAATGAATCACTTGACCCAGCACTCTAGGATGAGTATGACCCCCGCTCACGTTGCGCGTAAACGATGTTCTATAAGCGTTGAATATTGTTTTAGCACCTGAGAATTCTGAAGTGCGAAAGCCTTCAAATTAGTAATATAGAGTAGCCGGGGCGGGCAGGGGTCTGCTGCGGCTATGTGATTTGGAATTTGGTATCGCGTATTGGCTGAACTGGTCTGCGCTATACTGTTTGGAAAAGAGCGAGGGCTGATGCCTACGATTCAACAGTTGATCCGCAAGCCGCGTCAAGACAAGGCAAGACGGAACAAGGTGCCGGCTCTGAAGGCCTGCCCACAGCGTCGCGGTGTTTGTACGCGCGTTTACACAACAACACCTAAGAAGCCAAACTCAGCGCTTCGTAAGGTTGCGAAAGTACGTTTGACTTCTGGTTATGAGTCAATTTGTTACATTCCGGGTGAGGGGCATAACCTTCAGGAGCACTCAGTTGTTCTTATCCGTGGTGGACGTGTGCGCGACCTTCCTGGTGTGCGTTACACAATCCTTCGCGGCGTCTTGGATACTCAAGGCGTAAAAGACCGTAAGAAACGTCGTTCACACTACGGTGTGAAGCGCCCGAAATAAGAGTAAGATATGTCACGTCGCCACCGCGCAGAAAAACGCCAAATCCTACCGGACGCTCAGTTCGGCGATTTAATTCTTTCAAAATTCATGAACCTCCTCATGATCGACGGCAAGAAGTCCAAAGCAGAACGTATTGTTTACGGTGCTTTGGAGATTGTCACTGATCGTGCAAAACGCGATGCTGTTGAGCTGTTCCACGAAGCGTTGGACAATGTGTCCCCATCTGTGGAAGTACGTTCCCGTCGTGTTGGTGGTGCTACGTATCAGGTGCCTGTTGAGGTTCGTCCTGAGCGTCGTCAAGCTTTGGCTATCCGTTGGATGGTTGCTGCTTCTCGTGCGCGCTCAGAGAGCACAATGCGCGAGCGTCTAGCTGGTGAGTTGCTTGATGCAGCTAACGGGCGCGGCGCTGCAGTGAAGAAGCGTGAAGACACACACCGTATGGCTGAGGCCAACCGTGCGTTCTCACACTATCGCTGGTAATTCGTTTTAGTATTTTAACACTCCAAATTCAGGGTGACTTAGGCCATGCCTCGTACGCATAAGCTCGAAGACTATCGTAACTTCGGAATCATGGCGCACATCGACGCGGGTAAAACCACGACGACTGAGCGTATTCTTTACTACACTGGTAAATCGCACAAAATCGGTGAAGTTCACGATGGTGCGGCTACCATGGACTGGATGGCCCAAGAGCAAGAGCGCGGTATTACAATCACGTCTGCTGCGACCACGTGTTTTTGGAACGAAAAACGTCTAAACATTATTGATACTCCAGGGCACGTTGACTTCACTATTGAGGTTGAGCGTTCTCTGCGTGTGCTCGATGGTGCAGTTTGTTGTCTTGATGCCAATGCTGGTGTTGAGCCTCAAACCGAGACTGTTTGGCGTCAAGCTGATAAATATAAAGTGCCTCGCATGATATTCATCAACAAGATGGATAAGCTTGGTGCTGATTTCTACCGTTGTGTGGAAATGGTTGTTGATCGCTTGGGTGCGACTCCTTTGTGCTTGCAGATCCCAATCGGGTCTGAGAACCAATATAAAGGTATGGTCGACATCGTTAAGATGCGTTCTGTTATTTGGCTTGAAGAGAGCTTGGGTGCGAAGTTTGAGTATGGTGAAATCCCTGCTGATCTAGCTGATAAAGCTCAAGAGTATCGTGACAAGCTAATTGAGACGGCTGTTGAAGCTGATGAAGCTGCAATGGAAGCTTACCTTGAAGGTGAGGAGCCAAATGAAGAGCAGCTTAAAGCGTTGATCCGTAAGGGTTGTATCGCGAACCTGTTCGTGCCGATCTTGTGTGGTACTGCGTTTAAAAACAAAGGTGTTCAGCCTTTGCTTGATGCTGTTGTTGATTACTTGCCGTCTCCGCTAGATATTCCGGCGATTAAAGGTATTGACGCTAAAACAGAAGAGCCATTGACTCGTAAAGCTGACGACAATGAGCCGCTTGGTATGCTTGCGTTCAAAATTATGAACGACCCGTTCGTGGGAACATTGACATTCTGTCGTATCTACTCAGGTAAGCTGGTTAAAGGTACAACAATGTTGAACACGGTTAAGGGTAAGAAAGAGCGTATTGGTCGTATGCTTGAGATGCACTCTAACGATCGTAAAGATATTGAAGAGGCGTTTGCTGGTGACATCGTTGCTGTTGCCGGTCTAAAGGATACAACAACTGGTGATACGATTTCAGATCCAGCTCACCCAGCGATCCTAGAGCGTATGGAATTTCCTGAGCCTGTTATTGAGATTGCTGTAGAGCCAAAAACGAAAGCAGACCAAGAGAAAATGGGTCTTGCTCTTCAGAAGTTGGCTGCTGAGGATCCTTCATTCCGTGTAAAAACTGATGAAGAGTCCGGTCAGACAATTATGGCGGGTATGGGTGAGCTTCACCTTGATATTCTCGTTGACCGTATGAAGCGTGAATTCGGTGTTGAAGCTAACATTGGTCAGCCTCAAGTTGCTTACCGTGAATCTCTTGGCCGTGCGGCTGAGGTTGTGTTCACTCACAAGAAGCAATCTGGTGGTTCTGGTCAGTTCGCTGAAGTTAAGATGATTTTCGAGCCGCTTGAGCCGGGCGAAGGATTTATCTTTGAAAGTAAAGTTGTGGGTGGTTCTGTTCCTAAAGAATACATTCCGGGTGTTGAGAAGGGTGTGAAAAGCATTAAGGATTCTGGTCCTCTTGCTGGTTTCCCTGTTATCGACTTTAAAGCAACATTGCTTGAAGGTAAGTATCACGATGTTGACTCCTCCGTGTTGGCGTTTGAAATCGCGGCACGTGGTGCCTTCCGTGATGCCGCAAGCAAAGCTCAAATTAAGTTGCTTGAGCCTGTGATGAAGGTAGAAGTAATTTCACCGGAAGAATATGTCGGTGGAGTGATTGGTGACTTGAACTCACGTCGTGGGCAAGTTTCTGGTCAAGAAGTGCGTGGTGTAGCTGTTGTTGTTTCAGCTATGGTGCCACTTTCAAATATGTTCGGTTACGTGAACACGTTGCGGTCAATGACCCAGGGCCGAGCACAGTACAGCATGCAGTTCGACCATTATGAGACAGTGCCAAACGCTGTGTCTAAAGAAGTCATTGAAAAACTGAATGGTTAATCGATAAGTGCGGCGTAAGCCGTGTTGAATTAGGTCGTCCCAAGGAGTAATAAGATGGCTAAGGAAAAATTTGAACGTAATAAACCGCACGTGAACATCGGTACGATTGGGCACGTGGACCACGGTAAAACTACTCTTACAGCTGCGATCACTATGACGCTTGCTGAAGTGACTGGTGCTGAGAAGAAGTCTTATGAAGACATCGATAACGCGCCAGAAGAAAAAGCGCGTGGTATTACGATTAACACATCACACGTTGAGTATGAGACAGCTACACGTCACTACGCTCACGTTGACTGTCCAGGACACGCTGACTACGTGAAAAACATGATCACGGGTGCGGCTCAAATGGATGGTGCTATCCTTGTTGTGAACGCAGCAGATGGTCCAATGCCGCAAACTCGTGAGCACATCTTGCTTGCGCGTCAGGTTGGTGTTCCTGCGCTTGTTGTTTTCTTGAACAAAGTTGACCAAGTTGATGATGAAGAGCTTCTAGAGCTTGTTGAAATGGAAATCCGTGAGCTACTTTCTGCTTACGACTTCCCAGGTGATGATATTCCTATCGTTGCTGGTTCAGCTTTGGCTGCTGTTGAAGGTCGTGACGACAACATCGGTAAAGAAAAAGTTCTTGAGCTTATGGCTGCTGTGGATGCTTACATTCCTGAGCCAGAGCGTCCAGTAGACCAACCATTCCTAATGCCGATTGAGGATGTGTTCTCAATCTCAGGTCGTGGTACAGTGGTAACTGGCCGTGTTGAGCGTGGTATTGTTAAAGTTGGTGAAGAAATTCACATCGTTGGTATTACTGAAGAAGTAACAACAACGACATGTACTGGTGTTGAGATGTTCCGTAAATTGCTTGATCAAGGTCAAGCAGGGGACAACGTTGGTGTTCTTCTTCGTGGTGTTGGTCGTGAAGACGTGCAGCGTGGTCAGGTTCTTTGTAAGCCTAAATCAATCACGCCTCACAAAAACTTCGTTGCTGAAGCATACATTCTGACAAAAGAAGAGGGTGGACGTCACACTCCATTCTTCACAAACTACCGTCCACAGTTCTACTTCCGTACTACTGACGTGACTGGTGTTGTGACACTTCCTGAAGGTACAGAGATGGTTATGCCAGGTGATAACGTTAAAATGAACGTTGCACTTATCCAGCCGATCGCTATGGAAGAGAAGCTTCGCTTCGCTATCCGTGAAGGTGGTCGTACTGTTGGTGCTGGTGTTGTTGCTGCGATCACTGACTAAGTTTAGTATCGCTAGCGCAAGCTAGAAGAATTAAGAAAGCCCGGCCCCTGTGGTCGGGCTTTTTTGTGTTTGGATGCTGGTTGTGGTGATCCGAGAAAGTGATGAGAAATCTGATTTTTATAAGAATCTGCGATTCTTTTCATATTTCTTTGATTCAAGCGTAACAAACAGTTGACGACTCGGGAGTCGGAGACTAATAAGGCCCTTCTCTTGCGACGGTGGTCGTGCGAAGTGCCTTTTAGAGAGCGCAGATGTAAACACACCGGCAAGCGAATAAGACGAAACAATTATTTTTACACGCGACGTCCTGCCACGGGGATTGGTTCTCCTTGGTATATGGCGCGTTTCAGTTTATCGGGCGGATCTCATGGACCGACAAAACATTCGTATTAGGCTAAAAGCCTTCGACCACCGCGCGCTGGATCAGTCCGCTCGCGAAATCGTGTCGACCGCTAAGCGCACAGGCGCTGATGTGCGTGGTCCTGTGCCATTGCCTACTCGTATCGAAAAGTTCACAGTAAACCGTTCTCCACACGTGAATAAGAAGTCACGTGAGCAGTTCGAGATCAGAACACACAAGCGCGTATTGGACATTGTGGATCCTACTCCACAAACTGTTGATGCGCTTATGAAGCTTGATCTTTCAGCGGGTGTTGCTGTTGAAATCAAACTTGAGGGAGCCCGCTAATCATGCGTACGGGTTTGCTTGCTAAGAAATTGGGTATGACACGCGTCTTCGCTGAAGATGGTGCTCACGTACCTGTGACTGTGCTTCAGCTTGATGGTTGTCAGGTTGTTGGTCAGCGTACAAAAGAGCGTGACGGCTATGTTGCGCTTCAGCTAGGTGCTGGTTCTCGTAAAGCTAAGAATGTGACTAAGCCAATGCGCGGTCAGTTTGCGGCTGCGAAAGTTGAGCCTAAAGCAGTTCTCCGCGAGTTTCGCGTTGAGGAAGATATGCTGGTGGATATCGGTTCTGAGTTTTCTGCAGAGCACTTCGTGCCAGGTCAGAAAGTAGATATCGCTGGTGTTGCTAAGGGTAAGGGTTTTGCTGGTGCGATGAAGCGTTGGAATTTTGGTGGATTGCGCGCATCACACGGTGTGTCTATCTCTCACCGTGCGCTTGGTTCTACTGGTCAATGTCAAGATCCGGGTAAGGTTTTTAAAGGTAAGAAGATGGCTGGTCAGTACGGTAACGTGCGTATCACCACTCAAAACCTTGAAGTCGTTCGCGTTGATGCTGATCGTGGTTTGGTTCTCGTTAAGGGTGCTGTTCCAAGTGCTCGTAACGGATGGGTTGAAGTTCGCGATGCTGTTAAGAAGGCTGTGCCTGCTGATGTGCCTACACCGGCTGGTTTGAAGGTCGCTGCTGCAGCTGCTGAAGTGTCAGCTGAGGGAGGCGAAGCCTAATGAAACTTGATGTTCTAAATCTTGACGCTAAGAGCGCGGGCAGTGTTGAGCTTAGCGACGCTGTGTTCGGTATCGAAGAAATTCGTGCTGATGTGCTTCAGCGTATGGTGCGTTACCAGTTGGCTAAGCGTCAGTCTGGTAATCACAAGACTAAGTCTCGTTCAGAAGTGAATAAAACAACTACACGTTTTGGTCGTCAAAAAGGTGGTGGTGGTGCGCGTCACGGTTCACGTAACGCTCCTATCTTTGTTGGTGGTGGTGTGGCTCACGGTCCTCGCGTCCGTTCGCATGCTCACGATCTTACCAAGAAATTCCGCGCTTTGGCTCTTAAGCACGCTTTGTCTGCAAAAGTGAAAGATTCATCTCTTATCATTCTTGAAGAAGCGTCTGTGAAAGAAGCTAAGACAAAAACATTGCGTGCACAGTTTGAAGCTTTGGGCTTGCAAAATGCTTTGGTTATTGGTGGCGTCACGCTAGACGATAACTTTGCAAAAGCTGCTCGTAACATTCCAAACATTGATGTTCTGCCTTTGGCTGGATTGAATGTTTATGATGTTATGCGTCGTAAGACATTGGTTCTTACTAAAGATGCGCTCGAAGGTGTTCATGCGCGTTTTGACGGTGAAGCTGTTGCGATGGACTTTACTGGCGATAACTTTGTGGACGATATCGTTCTTGTGGACGGGATTGGTGCTCAATCTGCTAAAGCTTTGGCTAAGGCAGGGTATGCAACATTGACGTCTATCGCAAAATTGTCTGCTGATGCTGCTGCGAAAGTGTTTGAGGAAGCTGGTTATGGTCCTCGCGCTGCACGTGAAGATTGGTATGCTCAAGCGAAAGAGATGGTTTCTGGTAAGCCGCCTCGCGCGAAGGTTGATCAACGTTACGTAGCTCAAGTCATCGCCAAACGTGCGAAGGAGGCCTAAGTCATGGCTGGCGTGAAAACAATTCACTACGATAAAGTTGTTGCTCCGATTATTACGGAAAAATCAACAATCTTGTCTGAGCAAAACAAAGTTGTTTTTCGTGTTCCTCTTGAGGCTTCTAAGCCTGAGATTAAGGATGCGGTTGAGGCTTTGTTTAAAGTGAACGTTATCTCTGTGAACACAGTTGTTCAAAAGGGTAAGACAAAACGTTTTAAAGGTGTTCTTGGACGCCGCAACGACATTAAAAAAGCAGTTGTTACTTTGAAGGACGGACAGTCCATCGATGTAACGACCGGCTTGTAAGGCGAGGGCGGAGAAAATGGCTCTTAAGACATTCAACCCAAGATCGCCTGGTCTTCGTCAACTTGTTTTGGTTGACCGTTCCGGGCTTCACAAAGGTCGTCCTGTCAAGAAGTTGACTCAGGGTTTGACTGGAAGTGGTGGACGTAACAATCTTGGTCGTATCACTGCGCGCCGTATTGGTGGTGGTGCTAAAAAACTTTACCGCATTATCGACTTTAAGCGTCGTAAGTGGGATGTGCCTGCGACTGTAGAGCGTTTGGAATATGACCCGAACCGTTCAGCTTTTATTGCATTGCTAACTTATGAAGATGGCGAGCAAAGCTACATTGTGGCACCTCAACGTGTTGCACCTGGTGATGTTCTTATCGCTGGTGAGAAGGTTGATGTGAAGCCAGGTAATGCTCTTCCATTGAAGAACATTCCTGTTGGAACAATCATCCACAATGTTGAGATGAAGCCTCTAAAAGGTGCTCAAATCGCGCGTGCAGCTGGTACTTATGTGCAGCTCGTTGGGCGTCAAGACGGATACGCTCAGGTGAAGTTGTCATCTGGTGAGCTTCGTTTGATCCCTGAAGCTTGTATTGCAACTATCGGTGCTGTGTCTAACCCAGACAACATGAACCAAAACCTTGGTAAGGCTGGCCGTAAACGTCACCTTGGTAAGCGTCCTTCAGTTCGTGGTGTTGTGATGAACCCAGTCGACCACCCGCACGGTGGTGGTGAGGGTAAATCTTCCGGTGGTCGTCACCCTGTGACACCTTGGGGTAAGAAAACTCGCGGTCCAAAAACTCGTAATAACAAAACGACTGATCGCTTGATCATTCGTCGTCGTAACAAGAAATAGCGGAGGAATAACGATATGCCACGCTCCGTTTGGAAAGGTCCTTTTGTGGACGGCTACTTGCTAAAAAAAGCAGAAGTTGCCTCAGAAGCCCAACGTCCGACGCCGATCAAGACTTGGTCACGTCGTTCGACAATACTACCAAACTTTGTGGGTCTGACATTTCAGGTTCACAATGGTAACAAATTCGTGCCGGTAAATGTGTCCGAAGATATGGTTGGTCACAAATTCGGTGAGTTCGCACCTTCGCGGACATATTATGGCCACGGTGCCGATAAAAAAGCTAAGCGGAAGTAGGGACGATGGGTAAGGCCAAGAATCCTCCAAAGCAGGCGTCTAACGAAAGTCGCGCAGTATTGCGTATGCTTCGTGTTAGCCCGCAAAAGCTTAACCTTATCGCTCAAACCATTCGTGGTTTGTCGGCTGAAAAGGCACAAGCTGAACTAACATTTTCACGTAAGCGTCACTCACAAGATGTGTTGAAGCTTCTGAATTCTGCAATTGCAAACGCAGAAAACAACCACGGTTTGGACATTGACAGTCTTGTTGTTGCTCAAGCTCACGTTGGTAAGAATCTTGTCATGAAGCGTATCCGGGCACGTGCTCGTGGTCGCGCAGCTCGTATCCTGAAGCCGTTTTCACAATTGACTATCGTCTTGCGTGACTCGTCTATGGATGCTGAAAGCCAGGAGGCAGCATAATGGGTCAGAAAGTAAATCCCATCGGGTTGCGTCTCGGCGTAAACCGTACATCTGACAGTCGCTGGTATGCTGATAGCGCTGACTTTGGTCGTCTTTTGCATGAAGACCTTCGTTTGCGTAAGTATATCAGAGAGTGGCGTCCAAAAGACGAAAACTCAGGCAAGCGTGTTGGTGAGCCTTTGCAGCGCCGTGCAGGTGTGTCAAAGATCATCATCGAGCGTCCTCACAAAAAGTGTCGAATTACCATTCACACATCCCGTCCGGGTATGATTATTGGTAAAAAAGGCCAAGACATTGAAAAGCTTCGTAAGGATCTTTCAAAGTTTGTCTCTGATGAGATTTTTGTGAACCTCGTAGAAGTGCGCAAGCCAGAAGTAGATGCGAAATTGGTTGCTGAAGATGTAGCAAACCAACTTGAGCGTCGTGTATCTTTCCGTCGTGCTATGAAGCGTACAATTCAATCTGCTATGCGTTTGGGTGCTGAAGGTATCCGTTTGAACGTTGCCGGTCGTCTTGGTGGTGCTGAAATCGCGCGTACAGAATGGTATCGCGAAGGACGCGTTCCACTTCACACTTTGCGTGCTGACATCGATTATGGAACAGCTGAAGCGCTAACGACATACGGTATCATTGGTATCAAGGTCTGGATCTTTAAAGGTGAGATCATGGAACACGACCCAATGGCGCGTGATCGTAAAGCTGAAGCCTCTGGTGATGCGCGTGCACGTCAATCTCGTCCTGACAACAATAGTCGGGGTTAAGGGGATAGGTCATGTTGCAACCAAAACGGACTAAGTTCCGCAAACAGTTTAAGGGCCGGATCAAAGGTAACGCTAAAGGCGGCGCGACTTTGAACTTTGGTTCTTTCGGTCTCAAAGCGCTCGAGCCAGAGCGTGTGACATCTCGTCAAATTGAGGCTACTCGTCGTGCGATTACCCGTCACATGAAACGTGTCGGTAAAGTATGGATCAGAATTTTCCCAGATGTGCCTGTGTCATCTAAACCGACAGAAGTACGTATGGGTAAAGGTAAAGGGTCACCTGAATTTTGGGCGGCCAAAGTAAAACCGGGTCGTATCATGTTTGAGATCGATGGTGTATCTGAGGAGGTCGCACGTGAAGCGCTTTCTCTGGGTGCTGCCAAATTGCCGATCAAAACCAAGATCGTCAAACGGTTGGGCGAATAGGGAGCGTTGAAAGAAAATGAAAACTGAAGACGTTCGTGCAAAAACGCCCGATGAACTTGTTTCTGAATTGACTAAACTCAAGAAAGAACAGTTCAATCTTCGCTTCCAAAGGGCTACTGGCCAGTTGGAGAACACCGCCCGCGTGCGGCAGGTGCGTAAGGACATCGCACGGATCAAGACGATCCTAGCGGAAAAATCCAAAGCGCAAACCGGCGCTGCGTGAGTTTGAGGGAATAGAGAACGATGCCCAGGCGGATTATGGAAGGCGTAGTCGTATCCACATCAACGGATAAAACTGCAATTGTACGTGTTGATCGTACATATCTTCACCCCCTTTTAAAGAAGACCGTTCGTCGGTCAAAGAAATACCACGCTCACGATGAGGGTAATGTGGCTGAGGTTGGACAAAAAGTGTCTATCCAAGAATGTCCACCACGCTCAAAGTTGAAGCATTGGGAATTAGTCAATGGTGCGGAAGGATCTAACACATGATCCAGATGCAAACCAATTTGGATGTAGCGGACAACTCCGGCGCTAAACGCGTTCAGTGTATCAAGGTTCTTGGTGGTGCTAAACGTCGTTACGCTTCTGTCGGCGATCTGATTGTTGTTTCTGTGAAAGAGGCGACACCTAAAGGTCGTGTTAAGAAGGGTGATGTGCGCCGTGCGATAGTAGTACGCGTATCTAAAGACATCCAACGTCGCGACGGCTCAGTGATCCGTTTCGATTCTAACGCTGCAGTTATTGTGAACAATAACGGTGAGCCTCTTGGTACTCGTATATTCGGACCAGTTCCTCGTGAATTGCGTGCGAAAAACCACATGAAGATTATCTCACTTGCTCCGGAGGTGCTGTAAGATGGCCGCCAAGATCAAGAAGGGTGACAAAGTCGTAGTGCTTGCTGGTAAAGATAAAGGCAAGCAAGGCGTAGTGTCTCGTGTGTTAGTAGATGACCAAAAGGTTGTTGTGTCTGGTGTGAACATGGTTTCACGTCACACGAAACCTTCACAAGCTGACCAGGGTGGCATCAAAAACTTTGAAGCTCCTATGCATGTTTCAAATGTGGCTCACTTAGATCCACGTGACGGTAAACCAACACGCGTCGGTTTTAAAACAGACGATAACGGCCGCAAGGTTCGTGTTGCAAAACGCTCAGGGGAGGCCATCGATGTCTGATGTCGCCACATACGAGCCGCGGCTTCAAGCCCTTTATCGGGATGAAATTCGCGCGAAAATGAAAAAAGAATTCGGCTACAGCAATGAAATGCAAGTACCGAAACTTGATAAAGTCGTTATCAACATGGGTTTGGGTGCAGCCGTATCCGATTCTAAAAAGGTTAAATCAGCAGTAGCGGCTCTTGCAGCTATCTCTGGTCAAAAGCCTGTTGAAACTAAAGCTCGTAAGTCTATCGCTGGTTTTAAACTTCGTGAAGACATGACAATCGGTGCGAAGGTAACTTTGCGTCGTGCGCACATGTTCGAATTTCTAGACAGGCTTACAACAATTGCGCTTCCTCGCGTAAAAGACTTCCGTGGTCTAAACGGTAAATCTTTTGATGGTCGTGGAAACTATGCAATGGGTTTGAAAGAGCATCTTGTATTCCCAGAGATCAACTATGAAGAAGTTGATCAACCTTGGGGTATGGATATCATCGTGTGCACAACGGCGCCCACGAACGAAGAGGCGAAGGCACTCCTTAAGGAGTTTGGCTTCCCTTTCCGAAACTAGGGCGCTGGAGAAAGTTAAATGGCTAAGAAAAGTGCAATCGAAAAGAATAAAAAGCGTATGCGTTTGGTGGAGAAATATGCTGCTAAACGTGCTGCTTTGAAGGCAAAAGCCTTGGATGACAATGCGCCGTTAGAGGAGCGTTTTGAAGCGCGCCTTAAATTGGCAAAATTGCCTCGCAACTCTGCACCTAACCGTGTACGTAACCGTTGTGAAGTAACTGGTCGTCCGCGTGGTTTTTACCGCAAGTTAAAGATGTCTCGTATCGCATTACGCGAACTTGGCAGCGCGGGGATGATCCCCGGGCTCGTGAAATCGAGCTGGTAAGGGAGGGATAGGCTATGAACCTGAATGATCCTCTTGGCGATATGCTGACTCGTATCCGTAACGCGCAAATGCGTGGTCGGTCTACAGTATTAACGCCAGCTTCCAAACTTCGCGTACGTGTATTGGATGTTCTTCAATCTGAAGGTTACATCCGCGGATATACACAGATCGAGAAAAGTGGGAAGCTTGAGATTGAAATTGAGCTGAAATACTTTGATGGCGCGCCTGTGATCCAAAAGATCGCTCGTGTTTCCAAACCTGGACGCCGTGTTTATTCTGCTTCAAAGGACATTCCTTTGGAACGTAATGGATTGGGTATTTCTATCTTATCGACGCCTAAAGGCGTGATGTCTGACAATGTTGCTCGTACCGCTAATGTCGGTGGCGAAATTCTTTGTCGGGTCTCCTAGGACGTAGAGGAATTATTTGATATGTCCCGGATTGGAAAAAAACCAGTAACTGTCCCAAGTGGTGTTACAGTTACTGTTGCAGACCGTACGATTTCAGTTAAAGGCCCAAAGGGTACTTTAGCGCTCGATATAACAGAAGAAGTTTCTGTTGCTGTTGAAGGTGCTGAAGTGATTGTGTCTCCAGTGGATGAAAACGACAACCGTAGTCGTGCTATGTGGGGTACAGTTCGTGCTCGTGTAGCAAACATGGTTGATGGTGTTTCCACAGGATTCTCAAGAAACCTTGAGTTGGTCGGTGTTGGTTATCGTGCAGCTGTTAAAGGCAAGGATTTGGAATTGAACCTTGGGTTTTCGCACCCAGTCGTTCACAAAGCACCAGAAGGCATCACATTTACTTGTGCGAAGCCAACTGAAGTCAAGATCGAAGGGGTTGATAAACAATCCGTAGGTCAAGTGGCTGCTGAGATCCGTAGCTATCGCCCGCCTGAACCTTATAAAGGTAAAGGTATTCGTTATGAAGGCGAACATGTTCGTCGCAAAGAAGGTAAGAAGAAGTAAGCCATGTTGTCATCGCGCGAAAAGCAAATACGCCGCGCCCAACGGGTGCGCACTCGCCTTCGGAAGAATGCGAATGGCAAGCCTCGTTTGTCGGTTAGCCGTTCATCTAAGAATATTTCCGTTCAACTCATTGACGATTTGCAAGGCATAACAGTTGCTGCAGCATCGACGTTAGAAGCTGAGTTTAAAAAGGCCGGTAAAACTGGAGCATCTAGCGATGCTGCATCAGTAATCGGAAAACTTATTGCTGAGCGCGCAGTGAAAGCTGGCGTTACAGAATGTGTTTTTGACCGCGGAAGCTACGTCTTCCATGGTCGTATCAAAGCCCTAGCAGATGCTGCCCGTGAGGGCGGCCTCAAATTTTAGAAGGAGACCGTCATGGCACGTGATAATCGTGAAAAAGGCGGTCGCAAAGGCCGCGACCGTGATGAAGAGCAGTCAGAAATCGTAGACCGTTTGGTTGCGATTAACCGTGTTGCTAAAGTGGTGAAGGGTGGTAAAAACTTCGGTTTTGCTGCACTCGTCGTTGTTGGTGACCAAAAAGGTCGTGTAGGTTTCGGTCACGGTAAAGCCCGTGAGGTGCCTGAAGCGATCCGTAAAGCTACTGAAGACGCAAAGAAATCAATGGTACGCGTACCATTGCGTGAAGGACGTACTCTACACCATGACGGTGCAGGCCGTTGGGGTGCAGGTAAGGTTGTAATGCGTGCAGCACCTGCGGGTACTGGTGTTATCGCCGGTGGTCCAATGCGTGCAGTTTTTGATGTGCTTGGTGTGCAAGACGTTGTTGCTAAATCCATTGGGTCATCAAACCCGTACAACATGGTGCGTGCAACAGTTGATGCGTTGAAAGGACAATCTAGTCCTCGTCAAGTTGCTTCTAAGCGTGGGCTGAAGGTTCAAGACATCGTGGGTCGTCGTACAGATGGCGCTGGTGTTGCTGAGGTGGCCCAGTAGGGTCGGGATAAGTTGGAGTAACCACAATGGCAGACAAAAAAACACTGCGTGTGCGTCAGACCGGCAGTCCGATCCGTCGCAACGAAACTCAACGCAAGACACTTGTTGGCTTGGGGTTGAATAAACTAGGTCGCGAACGTGAGTTGGAGGATACTCCTTCTATCCGCGGCATGATTTCCAAAGTCGGCCACTTGGTCGAAGTGATTGAAGGTTAGACCCAAGCGCCGCGCAATTAAAAGCGCTTGGCGACTGGTTCGAGGATAAGATGATGAAACTCAACGAACTTTCCGACAATTTGGGCGCTACGTCTGACCGTATGCGTGTTGGACGCGGTGTCGGTTCCGGTAAAGGTAAAACTGCTGGTCGCGGTGTGAAGGGTCAAAAAGCCCGTTCAGGTGTTGCTATCAAAGGTTTTGAAGGTGGGCAGATGCCTATCCACATGCGTATGCCTAAGCGTGGTTTTAATAACCCTAACGCTAAGAAATATGCTTGGGTAAATGTTGGTCGTATTGAAAAAGCGATCACAGAAGGCAAGCTCGACGCAAAATCTACTATTGATGAAGCAGCATTGGTCGCTTCTGGTGTTATTCGCCGTGCAAAAGATGGTATCCGTCTCCTTGCAAAAGGTGAAGTAAGCTCCAAATTAGAGATCGTGGTTACTGGTGCTTCTAAAGCAGCTATTGAAGCTGTCGAGAAAGCTGGTGGCTCAGTCAAAATTACAGCGCCTGTAAAAAACGCTGAATAAGACTGTCTCATACTTTGCGAGTCGCGTAAGGTATCGATTAGTGTAACTGCATTGTGTCAGCTTCGTTCCGCGTAGCTGGCATTTTGCTGCTTTTAGGGGAGCGAGCATTTATGGCTTCAGCCGCTGAACAACTCGCAAAGAATATCAATCTTTCGTCTTTTGGTAAGGCGAAAGAATTGCAACAGCGTATCCTATTCACATTAGGCGCGCTTATTGTGTACAGACTGGGTACACACATCCCAATACCAGGAATTGATCCTACAAATTTGGCTGCTGCTTTTGGCAATCAGTCAGGTGGTATTCTAGGAATGATGAACGTGTTCTCTGGCGGTGCTATCGAGAACATGGCGATTTTCGCACTAAACGTGATGCCTTATATTTCAGCTTCTATTATTATGCAGCTGGCGACGACTGCTGTTCCTTCTTTGGAACGCCTTAAAAAAGAAGGTGAAGCAGGCCGAAAACAAATAAATCAATATACACGCTATGGTACGGTATTGCTTGCGATTGCGCAGGCCTATGGTATCGCGGCTTCATTAAGCGCCATAGACCCGAATACTGGCGGGTCTGTTGCTTTGAACCCAGGCTGGTATTTCTTAACATCAACTGTTGTAACTTTGGTTGGTGGAACAGTCTTTCTAATGTGGTTAGGTGAGCAGGTAACTGCGCGAGGAGTGGGGAATGGTATTTCTCTCATCATTTTCGCGGGTATCGTGGCCATAATGCCAAAAACAATTTGGAATGCTCTTGTGTTGACCCGTGAAGGGACAATGAATGTGATGGTATTGATAGCGATCGCAGCAATCAGTGTCGCTATGATTCTATTTATCGTTTTCGTAGAGCGTTCACAGAGAAGACTGCTGATTCAATACCCTAAGCGACAACAGGGAAACAGAATGATGGGTGGAGAAAGTTCTTTCCTACCTATGAAGCTGAATACAGCGGGTGTTATTCCACCAATCTTTGCAACGTCTCTACTTATATTACCGACAACTGCAGCTGGAATGATGGCGGCAGGACAGGGGGCAGCTGGTGGAGGTGCGGCGTCTGACATGTTGCGTTCAGTTGTTGCGACTATCGGTCCCGGGCAGCCCTTATTCGTTGTGTTATATGGTTTGTTAGTTGTGTTCTTCTGCTTCTTCTACACATCGATTGTGTTTAACCCTGAAGAAACAGCGGACAATTTGAGAAAGCATGGTGGGTTCATTCCAGGGTATCGCCCAGGGAAGAGGACAGCTGACTATCTCGACTATGTACTTAGCCGTCTGACTGTGATTGGTGCATTATATTTGACTATCGTGTGTCTTTTACCAGAAATTTTAAAAATGAATTTCAAGTCCATTCCATTTTATATCGGTGGAACTTCGATTCTTATTGTGGTTTCTGTGACTATGGATACAGTTTCTCAAATTCAATCTCACCTAATTGCCCACCAATATGAGGGCATGATTAAAAGATCACGGCTCGGGGGTCGGAAAAAATGAACTTAATACTTTTTGGACCGCCAGCTGCGGGTAAAGGTACACAAGCGAAGAAGCTTGTTGCTGAGCGTGGTTTTATTCAACTTTCAACAGGGGACATGCTTAGAGCAGCACGTTCATCTGGTTCTGAGTTGGGCCAAAAAGTATCTGGAATTATGGACTCGGGTGGCCTTGTGTCAGATGAGATCGTAATTGCATTGATTAATGAGCAGTTGGATCTTAATCCAGATGCAGCTGGTTTTATCTTTGATGGGTTTCCAAGAACAGTTCCGCAAGCCGAGGCTTTGGATAAATTATTGGAAACTCGGCAGACACAAGTGGATCATGTGATTCGCTTGAAAGTAGACGATGACGCTTTGATGGCTCGAATCATTAAGCGTTTTGAAGAAGAAGGGCGTTCAGACGATAACCCGGAAAGTTTCCGTAAGCGTTTGGATGCCTATAATGCGCAAACTGCACCTTTGTTGCCGATTTATGCGGAGCAAGGAAAGTTAACTGAAGTCGATGGGATGCAATCAATTGAGGTTGTGGCCCGAGAAATCGACAAGGTTTTGGGTGCATAAGCACGAAACAGGAAAAGAAGCCGTATTTTGACTCAATATTTAGTTGACGTCAGAATATCACAGCATATAAGTGACGGCTTCCGCGACGAAGAGACGGTCTGAATGCAGTGTTCCTATACTGCGTGAGGACCATTTGTCGTCTATCGCCGTGAAACAGTTTAATGAATGGAGGGGCAGTGTGGCCCGTATTGCAGGTGTCAACATACCCACTAATAAGCGCGTCACGATAGCGCTGCGCTACATTCACGGCATTGGTCCGGCGAAGGCGCAGGAAATCTGTGATAAAGTGGGAATTACGGCTGAACGCCGTGTAAACGAATTGTCTGACGCAGAAGTCATTCAAGTTCGTGAAGCTATTGATGCAGACTACGTGGTGGAGGGTGACCTTCGCCGTGAAGTTTCAATGAATATTAAGCGATTGATGGATTTGGGTTGCTACCGTGGTCTACGCCACCGTCGTGGTCTTCCAGTCCGTGGTCAACGCACTCACACCAATGCGCGTACGCGCAAAGGTCCAGCGAAAGCAATCGCTGGTAAGAAGAAATAGACCGGATAATTAAGAATGGCTCGCGAACAAACACGTGTAAAAAGAAGCGCGCGTAAGAACATCTCTTCAGGTGTTGCTCACGTAAATTCAAGCTTTAACAACACAATGATCACAATTACTGATGCTCAAGGAAATGCAATTTCCTGGTCTTCGGCTGGTCACATGGGTTTTAAAGGTTCTCGTAAATCGACTCCTTATGCTGCACAGGTTGCTGCTGAGGATGCAGGTCGTAAGGCACAAGAACACGGTCTGAAAACATTAGAAGTGCAAGTGCGCGGTCCAGGTTCTGGTCGTGAATCAGCTCTTCGTGCGCTTCAGTCTATTGGTCTTACAATTACGACTATCCACGATATTACAGCCATTCCTCACAATGGTTGCCGTCCACCCAAACGCCGTCGCGTATAATCTAAACAGGTTAAACGCTTCGTCATCGTTCTTTTGAACAACACTTATAAACGCAATTTCTAAGGTGATCGCCTCATGAATATGGCTCAGGTCAACGACAAAAACTGGAAAGAGCTTATCCGTCCATCCCGTCCGGTGGTGGAGCACGATTTTGATGCGCGTCGTAAAGCGAGCTTGATCGTAGAACCGCTAGAGCGTGGTTTTGGAACAACTCTTGGTTCGTCTTTGCGCCGCATTCTTTTGTCTTCTTTGCAAGGCGCGGCAATCACTGGCGTTCAAATTGATGGTGTTGTTCACGAATTTTCATCTATCCCAGGTGTTCGTGAAGACGTAACTGACATTGTGCTGAACTTGAAGCGTATCGCAATCAGCATGGTATCTGAAACTTCTAAGCGTATGACTTTGACTGCGTCCGGCCCTGGTGTCGTGACAGCCGGTCAAATCGAATTGCCTGGTGATATGAGTATTTTGAACCCAGACCACGTCATTTGTACGTTGGATGAGGGTGCAAACATTCGTATGGAATTTACGGTGGCTGCTGGTAAAGGATATGTTCCTGCAGACCGTAATCGTCCTGACGATGCTCCGCTTGGATTTATCCCAGTAGACGCGATTTTCTCTCCTGTGGAGCGCGTTGGCTTTAAAGTTGACGACACTCGTGAAGGTCAGGTTCTTGACTACGATAAATTGACATTGACTGTTGAAACAGACGGTTCAGTGACACCAGAAGATGCTGTGGCCTATGCTGCACGTATCTTGCAAGATCAACTTCAGCTGCTTATCAACTTTGATGAGCCAGTGCTTGAGCAGGAAGCTGAGCAAGAGCCAGACCTTGGCTTTAACCCAGTTCTACTTAAGAAAGTTGACGAGTTGGAATTGTCTGTTCGTTCAGCAAACTGTTTGCGTAACGACAACATTGTATACATCGGTGATCTTATCCAGAAGTCCGAAGCAGAAATGCTACGTACGCCAAACTTTGGACGTAAATCACTAAACGAAATCAAAGAGGTCTTAGCGTCTATGGGGCTTCACCTTGGTATGGATGTACCATCGTGGCCACCAGAAAACATCGAAGACTTAGCTAAAAAATACGAAGATTAAGATAGAGGAGCGGTCTTTTTGACCGTATAAGAAGCCATGCGTCACGGAATTGCGCACCGCAAGCTAAACCGCACGTCGGAGCACCGTAAGGCCATGTTCGCAAACATGGCTGCTTCCCTAGTGCAACACGAGCAGATCTCAACAACGCTTCCAAAAGCTAAAGAACTACGTTCTTTCGTGGATAAGCTTGTTACATTGAGCAAAAAGGGTGACCTTGCTGCTCGTCGTCAAGCTATCTCCAAGATGCGCGACAAAGAGCAAGTTCAAAAGCTATTTGATGTTCTAGCTGAGCGTTACAAAGACCGTAACGGTGGTTACACTCGCGTGCTTAAAGCTGGCTACCGCTATGGTGACAACGCACCAATGGCTGTTATCGAGCTTGTAGATCGCGATGTTGAAGCAAAAGGTAAAGTGGACCGTGAGCGAGTTGAAGCTGAAGCTGCAATGAGCCTAGAAGACTAAACCAAGTTTTCAGAATAATATTTAAGAACGCCGCCTTCCATAGCATAGTGTAGGGCGGCGTTTTTTTTGTTCGGATGGAATTGAAATTACTTTAACAACATACATATCACTGTAAAATCATTATAAATTTGGCATGGTTCGCCCTAAATGCGCCGTGTTTTTCAGGGATTTGAAAGTATGATGGAAACACGTTTCAAACGATTGGCTTGTGGTGCGATAGCGACTTTTGGCGTTGCGCTGCTTGGGGTGTCAGCATGTTCTGCGCAAGTAAATGAACAACACGTGCAACGTGTGGTTCCGTCTTCGCAAGCTGAATTGACCATGTCTTTCTCGCCGTTGGTAAAGCAGGCTGCACCGGCCGTTGTGAATGTGTTCACCACCAAGGTGGTAAAGCAAAACACATCTCCGTTTGCTAATGATCCCTTTTTTAGACGCTTTTTCGGCGATCAAATGGGGGGCGTGCCCAGAGAGCGCGTTGAGTCATCGCTTGGTTCCGGCGTTATCGTGGGTAGCGACGGTGTTATCGTGACGAATAATCACGTAGTAGAAGGCGCAGACGAGTTTAAAGTCGTGTTGTCAGACCGACGTGAATATGCTGCCGAGTTGCTGATTGCAGATGCGCGAACTGATCTGGCCGTCTTGAAAATTGATACTGAAGGCGAAAAATTACCGACATTAGAAATTACTGGAACGCGTGATGTTGAAGTGGGTGATTTGGTGCTCGCTATTGGTAACCCATTTGGTGTCGGGCAAACGGTGACAACGGGTATTATCTCAGCTCAAGCGCGAACAGATGTTGGTGTGTCTGATTATGCCTTTTTCTTACAAACAGATGCCGCTATCAACCCTGGAAATTCAGGCGGTGCTTTAGTGGATTCTCACGGGCGTTTAGTCGGGGTAAATACCGCTATTTTCTCACGTTCAGGTGGTTCAAATGGGATTGGTTTTGCAATTCCATCTGAAATGGTAAAGCGTGTTGTCGATGCAGCTGTGAATGACGGTCAAATTATTCGACCATGGCTTGGGCTGAAAGGTCAGTCGGTGAACGCAGAAATTGCCAAATCTATGAATTTGGAACGTCCTATGGGGGTTCTCATCACAGAGATATATCCTGATGGACCAGTGGAGAAGGCAGGGTTAAAACGCGGCGACTTGGTAACGCAAATTGATGGTCGCGAAGTCTTTGATGAGCGCGGATTGAAGTTTTTAGCTGCAACATTGGCACCAGGCGAAAAAGTAACCCTGGATTACATGCGGTCTGGAAAATTAAAATCAGTAAAAGTTACGCTTTCACCACCACCAGGTGCTACAAAAGCAGAGATGGCGCTGATTGAAGGAAATACACCTTTTTCTGGCGCTGAAGTTGCTGACCTTTCGCCTGCATTGGCAGATGAATTAGGGCGTGACCCCTTTGCTTCTGGAGTATTGGTCAATCGGGTTTTAGGGCGTTCACTCGCGTCAAGGTTTGGATTACGACCTGGTGATATGGTGCGCGAAGTTAATGGAAAAGTGATCAAAACCTCCAAAGAACTCCTTGATATCATTGAAGGAAAAGGTGGTCGTGGCTCAACGTGGGCTATAACAATAGAACGAAACGGAAGACGCATATCTTCCAATGTTCGTATGTAGTTTTGGTGAGCCTCTTAATTGGGGCTTACTTTTACTTTTGAGCGGGATTAGAAGGTAGCTATGACCGATTTATTTTCCGCTGCCGGACTTGATGAAAATGCGCCGCAACCGCTTGCTGACCGCTTGCGGCCTAAAAATTTGACTGAAGTGATTGGGCAGGACCATCTCATTGGAAAGGATGGTCCCATAGGTCGAATGCTGGCGAATAAACGTCTCGCGAGCATGATTTTGTGGGGGCCGCCCGGAGTGGGCAAAACGACTATCGCGCAATTGCTTGCAGAAGATGCGGGTTTAGCCTTTGATCCAATTTCGGCAATCTTTTCAGGCGTTAAGGATTTGCGTGCCGCGTTTGATCGCGCGGAATCAAGGCGTTCTACGGGTAAGGGAACACTTTTATTTGTAGATGAAATACATCGCTTTAACCGTGCGCAACAGGATGGTTTTTTGCCCTTTGTAGAGCGCGGCGTTGTTACACTCGTTGGCGCAACAACAGAAAACCCAAGTTTTGAACTGAATTCCGCGCTGTTGTCGCGTTGTCAGGTTATGGTGTTGAAAAGGTTAGATGAATTTGCACTTGAAAGCCTTTTGAAGCGCGTTGAAAAGGAAACAAATTCGCCTTTACCACTACAGACTGATGCGAGGTCTGCGTTGGTTGATATGGCTGATGGGGATGGGCGCTATCTGCTGAACCTTGCTGAAGAAGTCACGTCCTTGGGTCAAGTAGCACCCTTGAGCGTTGAAAACTTAGCTAAAATTCTACAAAAACGTGCGCCTTCTTACGATAAAGATCGCGATGAGCATTATAATATGGCGTCTGCTCTGCACAAATCTGTGCGCGGGTCTGATCCTGATGCTGCTTTGTATTGGTTTTGCCGTATGCTGGAAGGCGGCGAAGATCCGCTCTATTTAGCGCGCCGTATTGTAAGGATGGCCTCGGAGGAGGTTGGGCTTGCTGATCCAAGCGCTCTAATGGTAGCTGGAGAGGCGGCGAGGACATATGAGCGGCTAGGGTCGCCTGAGGGGGAGTTGGCGCTAGCGCACGCTTTGGTTCATATCACGACTGCGCCCAAATCAAATGCGGTTTACGCAGCTTATAAACTTGCACGTAAGGCAGCGGCGCAAACGGGGTCGTTGATGCCGCCTAAGCATATACTCAACGCTCCTACGACGATGATGAAAAATCTTGGGTATAATCAAGGCTATAAGTATGATCACGATGAGGAGGGGTCATTCTCAGGTCAAAATTATTTTCCAGATGGCATGGAGCGTCCTTCTTTCTATCAGCCGGAAGGTCGAGGCAGAGAAGCGCCCATTCGTGAGAGAATGGACTATTGGGCCAAGCGTCGTGCAGAGATTGCGCGTAAAAACGACTAGTCTGCTAGGTTTGCGCTATGGCCGTTCTGGGGGTGTGCTTGTTGGCAGATGGGTGTGAGCTAGGCGTTTGATACGCATGTGACATGTATCTGCAACAGAGCTGGCGGCAGTCTGGTGGTTTTCCGTCAGGAAAACTGCGCTAGAAATGTATAAATGACGGCAAGATGGGTCGTCTCGCCGTCATTTGCTTAGGCGAAAATTAGCTGACTACCATAATGCGCCAAGTGTCGATCAAACGTTGACCTACAGCTTTGTTCATGTCGTTTGGGCGGTCGGTGTTGAATGTCCACCCTGGACCATTATAGCCAATGCGTTTGCACATGGCCAAAAACGCGACAGGGTCATCTAATAGATTTAGGTTCCGAATAATTTCAAAACCAAGTTGATCACGGATTGGGGTGAGAGCCATTCGGATTTTGCGGATCGTACCCGGAGAAAATGGCTCCATTGGTGTTGGGTTTGTGGCTGGCATTTGTAAAACTCTACTGGCAGTTACAGGGGATATACGTTTCCATAATTGGATAAGGCGGTGTCCCAAGCAATTTTGCTGGGCGAGCATCCTGATTGCGTTTTCGCTGATGTTGCCGTATGTGCGTTCGCGTTGGATAGCGCTGCTGACAGGAAACCCATGTGCAGCCGCTAGCCGAACAAATGCTGCGGGATCCAATAACACGGTAGGTGCTTTTAGAATCGCAGCATCAAAAGAAAACAGAATTGCGCGCAAGCAATATGCGTCACGCTTATGCGTTTCTGTTAGATCAAATTTAGGTAGCTGAAGTTTTGGTTGTGTTGAACGATTACGCCGTTCGGATACAACCACTGAAAATACGCTACGCTTACTCTGTTCGTCCATTTGCTTGTAACCTTTATCAAGCATTAGATAGAACAGCCCCACAAACAGCATGAACAATGATTCGTGTATTGACAATGCTTTTTTACGTTAAGAACTAAGGTAATTTCATGGAAAACAACAGTAATGACGAGAAACCATGGAAAAAAGGCGACTTTTCCAAAAAGTTAATAAAACCTTACCAAGTAAATAACGAAGATAGAGACTATATGGACGATCTTCTTCTGGGTATGGACGATTCTATACTAGCGTTTAACAAGCCCAGTGGTTTGGCTTGTCAAACAAGAAGCCCCGCTGATCGTACTTTTGATGCTTTGTTAGAGGTGTATGTAAAGCGTAATGGAAAGCGCCCGCGTTTATTGCACCGTTTGGATATGTTGACCTCAGGCGTAATTATTGCTGCGCGGACGAAACCTGCAACAGTGTTTATGTCCAAAGCTTTTGAAGAGCGTAGCGTTTATAAATCTTATCTTGCTATTGTGCGTGGTCCTGCATTTGAAGAAAATGAAGGCGTGATTGATGCACATCTTCAGCGCTATCAGAAAGAGCCAAATTTGGCATTGATGCGTGTGGCTGCACCCGAAGATGAGGGCGCACAAGAAGCGCGCACACGATATCTCGTGCTGGCGAGCCATGAAGATTACCATTTTATATTGCTGACACCAGAAACAGGACGCACGCATCAATTGCGCGTGCATTTGGAGCATATAGGGCGACCAATTCTTGCTGATCCATATTATGGCGTCGCGCAATTAGAAGATGGTTTTCAAGCACCGCGTCTAATGTTGCATGCCTATAGATTATTGACGCCACACCCAGAGGGCGGCGAGATTGATATTATCGCAGATACTCCAGATGATATGCGTGAATGTCTCGCACAATTATCTCTTGAAGAGGGACTACTGGCATTGAAAGAGAAAACAGGCTAAGAGGCCAGCCATGCAGAACATTTTACTTGTTGCTATGGGCGGCGCTATCGGCGCGACGGCTCGCTATCTCCTTTCGGGGTTTGCATTGCGCACATTAGGGCCGAGCATACCGTGGGGGACATTTAGCGCGAATATTCTTGGATCGTTTCTGCTAGGCATCCTTGTGGGGTGGCTCGCATTTAAAGGCGATGCAGGGACGCATTGGAAAATGTTACTGGGAACTGGGATGATGGGTGGTTTTACGACATTCTCCACCTTCAGCCTAGAAACTGTGATGATGATAGAACGTAAAGCATATAGCCAAGCAGCGTTATATGCATTTGGAAGTTTGGCGCTCGGGGTGGTCGCCATGTTTGTTGGCTTGATGATCGCCCGAAAGGTGTTTGCACTATGAATTGGAACCAAGGACAGGTCTTACAGATTCCTGTATCTGAATCAGAAGATGATGTACGGTTGGACCGCTGGTTAAAGCGCCGCTTTCCGGGGCTGACACAGGGGCAGGTCGAAAAACTATTACGCAAGGGCGAAGTGCGAGTTGATGGTGCGCGCGCTAAATCCAATACACGGCTTCAAGCAGGTCAAAGTGTGCGTATACCGCCTATGCCATCAACAGAAGGCGGCAAGAAGCACGCTGAGAAAGATGACGAACCTTACGTATCACCTCGCGATGCTGAATTGATTAAGTCATTCATTCTATATGAAGATGAAGACGTATATGTGCTGAATAAGCCTTCGGGACTTGCGGTGCAGGGCGGAACTAAGACATTGCGCCACGTAGATGGAATGGCAGCTGCTTTAACGCGTCCGGGACAAGATAAGCCAAAGCTAGTGCACCGCCTTGATAAAGATACGTCCGGTTTGCTTGTGCTTGCGAAGACAGCAGCGTCAGCAGCAGAAATGAGCGCACACTTTCGGTCGCGGTCTTTGGATAAGATTTACTGGGCTGTGATTATCGGTGTGCCGAACCCAACCGAGGGGGAGCTGCGCGGTTGGATGAATAAATCCACGGGCGCTGATAAGGAGCTGATGACAGCAGGTGTGCACGGCCAAAAAGGTGCCGTGTTTGCGGTGACAGATTTTAAAGTGGTAGCAAATGCAGGGCAGCGTGCATCTTGGGTCGCGCTAAAACCATCTACGGGGCGAAAGCACCAATTGCGTTATCACATGTCTGAAATTGGCCACGCGATTATTGGCGATAATAAATACACATGTGATCGTGAAACACCAACGGGTGTGGGTGGTGGTTTGCATCTACATGCGCGTGCACTGCGTTTGCCGCGTCGTCACGGGCCAGACGTTGAGATAGTGGCACCTTTGCCTGATCACATGGAAAAAACATTTGATTTGTTTGGTTTCCATCCATCAGAAGCGGGCAATCCATTTGAAACAATTACACCTGTAGGACGCCGTCGCTAGAGCGTGCGGGCACTGAGGAGAATTTTATGTCACTGAAATTAGCCGTGTGGGACCTTGATGGAACCATCGTGGATAGTCGTGAAATCATTCAAGGCGCGATGGTTTCCGCTTTTACGAAATGGGGCATCAAAGCACCTGATTATGACCAAACACGTCAAATCGTTGGGCTAACGCTGGCTACGGCGATTGAAAACCTCGTGCCGGATGCTGAGCCTGCTCTCATCGCCAATCTAACTGAAGACTATAAGAAGAGCTTTATCGCTTTGCGCCAAGCGCCCGATTATAAAGAACCATTATATGACGGCTCAATTCAGTTGTTGAATGATATGGTTGCCGATGGGTGGCTGATGGGCGTGGCGACGGGAAAATCTCGCCAAGGGCTGAGCCATATTTTGGATATGCATGATTTGGAGAAGTTCTTCGACACGCATTGGTGTGCTGATGATGGACCGGGTAAACCGCATCCGCATATGGTGCAGAAGAATATGGATCAGCTTGGATGCTTTGCCGAGCAGACCGTGATGATTGGGGACGCAATTTTCGATATGCAAATGGCGCGTGCAGCGAATGTGCATGCCTTGGGTGTGTCTTGGGGGTTTGGTAAAGCTGATGAGCTAGCTGCTGCGGGCGCGCATGCTGTCGTGCATGATTATAACGAGCTACGCCAATCCTTGTTTGAATTTGGCGCAAAGGTGACGTCATGAGTGAGCTGGGAAATGCAGGCCAAAGACTAAAAAAATTCTACAAACAAGTGGCTGTTGAAAAATTAGAGCAGGGTGGCTGGACGATTTTGCTTGATGGGCGCCAACTTAAGACGCCGGCAAAGAAAGTGCTCGATCTGCCGACAGAAGAACTGGCAGGTGCGGTGGCCGCAGAATGGGCGGATCAGGTAGATTATATTGATGTTGCGGGAATGCATATTTCACGACTGGTGAATGTCGCGATTGACCGAACACCTTTGGCGCGTGAAGAAATGGCGCTGGAAGTGGCACGTTATGCGGAAACGGATCTGGTGTCGCATTTGGCTGAAGGCCCGACGAGTCTACGCGAACGCCAAGCGGAAGGGTGGGCACCTATCAGAGATTGGGCTGCACAAGAGCTGAACGTATTCTTGCTGCCAGTTGAAGGCGTGATGGCAAGCCCTCAACCGACGACATCACTTGAGGCAGCGCGCGCGCATGCGGCGGGACTTGGCGATATGCGGCTCACAGGATTGAATTTTGGACTTGGATTGTTTGGATCTGCTGTTTTGGCTTTGGCTGTTGAGCAGGGGCGCTTAATGGCGGAAGAGGCGTTTGATCTCTCACGTATTGACGAGATATTTCAGGCTGAACAATGGGGTGAGGATGAAGAGGCGATGGCGCGAACAGCATATAACCGTCACCAAGCTTTAGGATTGGGTGTCTTTTTCGCGACGCTTTAAAGCTGAAAATAAGGCGATAATCACAAGCGCGTGATAATATCTAAGTTATTGTAGTTACAAACGTTTACATGGCGATGCTTGAATGCGTTGTTCATATTGGGTTGGGTTTGTAGGGCGCATTCTGGATGTATGAATACACATATATCTTTACATAAATGGGCGTCCGTCGCTGCGATAGCAGCGTCCACGCTCTTCGTAGCTCCCGCAACTCTTGCTGATGTGTCCGTTAAAACGCAGATATCCAAACAGCATTTTGGTGGCAATCGTCATAATAATAATGGTCGTGCAGTAACCGTTTTACGCGAATGTGGATCAAGTGGGTATCGTCAAAACACTTGCCATTTTGATGTAGGTTTCCCTATTGCGGATGCGCGTGTGCATGATCGCAAGTCCAAGGGAAGTTGTGATCGCGGAGATGAATGGGGTATTCGCGGTAATTCCATGTGGATTAGAGATGGGTGTCGCGCGATATTTGAGCTTTCTAGTGTGCGCTTCCCTGAAAATTACGACCGCGTGTATGACAATGACCGCTACAATAACGGGCATGAAAACCATAATCGCGGATATGACCGGCACAATCGGCATGGCGGATATCAGCAGATAAGCCATTACCAAGAACGCGAGGCGATTGGTAGTTGTGCACGAGAAGCAAGCCAGCAAGCTTATCGGTATAATGCCTATTCTGCCCAATATACCCAGCAGCCACGTGTTGAAGTTGGGCGGCATGGTAGCCTTCGCGTCACCGGCATTGTGCGTGTGCATAGTCCAGATGGATTCCGCAATAGGAGTACGCAATGCTCTTTGGGACGGGATGGACGAGTCGATCAATTTAGTTTTGGTCGTTAATGAATAAATGCTGCGAAAGCGAATGATGCAATGCAGCATATGACAAAGTGCCGCGACCTAAAAATGCAGGTTTTGCGGCATTTTTGCTTAAAGAATATATCATTTGGGCGGTTTGGGGAGGATTCGTCACTTGCCAGATGGGGCTTCTGCCTTCTATTTAGGTAAGAGATAAAGATACATAATAAGTACGGGGCATTTGATGAGCAGCGATATCTTAGAACGGCTCGCAGAAAAGCGTGAACAAGCAAGACTTGGTGGCGGGCAAGCTAGAATCGATAAGCAGCACGAAAAAGGTAAACTGACCGCACGTGAAAGAATCGAAGTTCTTCTGGATGAAGGTTCTTTTGAAGAGTGGGACATGTTCGTCGAGCACCGCTGTAGCGACTTTGGTATGGCTGATAAACGTATTCCCGGTGATGGTGTTGTGACTGGTTGGGGTACGATTGATGGCCGTCCGGTCTATGTATTCTCAAAAGACTTTACTGTATTTGGTGGATCACTTTCTAAAGCGCATGCTGAGAAAATCATCAAAGTACAACAAGCAGCGGTGCGCAATGGTGCTCCTGTGATTGGTTTGTTTGATGCGGGTGGTGCGCGTATCCAAGAAGGTGTTGATTCGCTTGCTGGATATGCAGAAATCTTCCTTGAAAACGTCATGGCTTCCGGTGTTGTGCCTCAGATTTCTGTGATCATGGGGCCATGTGCGGGTGGGGATGTCTATTCTCCTGCCATCACGGACTTCATTTTCATGGTCAAAGATACATCCTACATGTATGTGACAGGTCCAGACGTTGTAAAATCCGTGACGAATGAAACTGTGTCTCACGAAGAGTTAGGCGGTGCATCTGTCCACGCTGTGAAATCGGGTGTTGTAGATGGCGCTTTTGACAATGACGTAGAAGCATTGACGCAAATTCGCCGTTTGGTGAACTTCCTCCCGGGTTCTCAAGCACACAAACCACCTAAACGTCCCACTTTTGATACAATAGACCGTATGGAAGCAAGCTTAGATACGCTTATTCCTGCTAACCCGAACATGCCATACGACATGAGCGAGTTGATTTTGAAAGTCGCAGATGAAGGGGATTTCTTTGAAGTCAGCCCTGATTTTGGGAAGAATGTTATCTGTGGTTTCGGTCGTATTGAAGGCGCGCCAGTTGGCTTTGTTGCGAACCAACCTATGACATTGGCAGGGGTGTTAGATATTGATGCGTCTCGCAAGGCTGCGCGTTTTGTGCGTTTCTGTGACTGTTTCAATATTCCGATTATTACGTTTGTAGACGTACCGGGCTTCATGCCGGGAACTAAGCAAGAATATGGTGGCTTGATCAAGCATGGTGCAAAACTATTGTTTGCATACGCTGAGGCCACAGTGCCTAAAATCACTATCATTACACGTAAAGCCTAGGTGGTGCTTATGATGTGATGAGCTCTAAGCATATTCGCGGGGACGTGAATTATGCATGGCCAAATGCTGAGATTGCTGTGATGGGTGCGAAGGGGGCTGCTGAGATTATTTATCGTGCGGACCGTGATAACCCTGAAAAAATGGCTGAGCACACGAAGGAATATGAAGATCGATTTGCCAACCCATTTGTTGCTGCGGGTAAGGGCTATATTGATGATGTTATCCAGCCACACAACACACGCTTTAGAATTGCGCGTTCACTGCGCCAATTGAAGAATAAAGACGTGAAAAATCCAACGAAAAAGCATGACAACATCCCGCTATAATTGGCGATTTGTCACAAGATAATAAAAGGCCCGCTGTCTTATGATAGCGGGCTTTTTTATGTGTCTTGTAAAGAGCTTTAGCTTATGCTGCCGCAGGATCAGATTTTGGATCTTCTTGAGGGACTGCTTTGGGAGCTTCAATTTCTTCTTCAGTGTGTTCTGCGATAAATTCTTTCATGAACCGGCGGATTTCTCTGGAGGCACTCGTATCGAGATCATCACAGAGTTCCACAAACAGATCGCGTTCGTCTTTGTTGACGCGAAGCACCAACTGACTGTCTTTTTTGTTTTTTTTGCTCTTCTTTTTGGAAGGAGACATAATCGTATACTTTCATCATACGGATCAAACGTATGACAAAGTATATACATATTGTGTCCAAGCATCAACCCATTGCTTGTTCAGCAACAGATTAAAACATCAGCTTGCTGATCTTAGCTATGTCGCAGGTGTCGTCGAGCTAATTAAAACGCGTGTGGCTTTTTACGTTTGAACCAGAAATGGCGCATATTCCATTTTTTCAATAATTTCTTGTCATTGGGTGCATCAAATGCGTGTCGCGGGATGTGAACATCATTCATGACGGGTTTGAGACCGCGAATGAGGTCTTCTTCAACACGACGTCTTTCTGCTTCGGATTTGAAACGCGCAACATGACGTTCGGTTGCGCCCAATTGCCACCATGCACGCCCCCATTTTTCATGGCCTTTCAAGCGACCGCTAAGGCTTGCTGCCTTACCCACATAAAGAGGCTTGAGCCAGAAAACGAAATAGCGACGCACGAAAATGTAAATTCCGGGGTCAGAAGGGAGGCCTTTGTCAGTCAGGGTAATGTTGAACCAGTATTTTTTTCCTGTTTCACCACGCCAGCGATGCAGTCCGAAAATAAGCATTTACTCAACCTGTCTTTTTGCGTCCATCTATGGAGCTCTAACAGAATAGCATTTGCTGTTTTTGGTTAACGTCTCGTTAATGAATTGTGGCGTGCGAGTGAAGATTCGATGGTGGGGGTAAGGTTTCGGAAATTAGAGAAAATTTACGCGACACGAACACAGATTTTCGTTGGTATGCGAATACGCCAAAGGGGGATGGGGTAGGTTTCCAGAACGTGCAAAATATTCAATATGAATAGTAAGATGCACGTATTGATTGTGTTTGGTGTGAAAAATGTATGGATGCATACAAAAAACAATCGAAACGATTAATTTGAAGCGCGTTAGCCTGTGTTGGAAAGTCGCACTATCTGCCTAAGGTCTTGATTGTATTTCAAGAGTGTAAAGGCTATCAATAAATAAAAATAACGGATTAATCCGAGATATAACGGGGCACATGTAACTTATGTTTTCTAAAATTTTGATTGCAAACCGCGGAGAGATCGCTTGCCGAGTCATCAAGACTTGTAAAAGGCTCGGGGTCAAAACAGTCGTTGTGTATTCAGAAGCTGACGCAGGCTCTTTAGCGGTAGAACTTGCTGATGAGGCTGTCTTTATTGGTGGCTCCGCATCAGCAGATAGTTATCTGGTGCAAGACAAAATCATTGCGGCGGTAAAGCAAACAGGTGCCCAAGCTGTTCACCCAGGATTTGGTTTTCTATCTGAAAATGCTGAATTTGCGCGCCGTCTCGAAAAAGAGAAAATTGCATTCATCGGTCCAAACCCCGTAGCGATTGAAGCGATGGGTGACAAAATCACTTCTAAGAAATTCGCTGCTGAAGCAGGTGTAAGCACAGTGCCTGGGCATATGGGATTGATTGAAGACGCTGAAGAGGCGGTTAAAATCTCCCAAAGTGTTGGTTATCCTGTGATGATCAAGGCATCTGCTGGCGGCGGCGGTAAAGGTATGCGTATCGCTTGGAATGATGAGGAAGCCCGTGAAGGTTTCCGCGATTCCAAAGCTGAGGCTAAAGGCTCATTTGGTGATGACCGTATCTTTATCGAGAAATTTATCACTGAGCCACGCCATATCGAAATCCAAGTTTTAGGTGATAAGCACGGCCATTGTATTCACCTGAATGAGCGTGAATGTTCTATTCAGCGCCGTAACCAAAAAGTGGTTGAAGAAGCGCCTTCACCCTTTATTGACGCGAAAACACGTGCGGCAATGGGGAAGCAATCTATAGCGCTTGCTAAAGCAGTGAATTATGACTCAGCTGGTACGGTTGAATTCATCGTCGATAAAGACAAGAATTTCTACTTCCTAGAAATGAACACGCGTTTGCAGGTGGAGCACCCAGTTACAGAAATGACAACTGGTATTGATCTCGTCGAGCAAATGCTGCTTGTCGCTTATGGTGAAAAACTAGCGCATCAGCAAAACGATATCGGCATTAAAGGATGGGCAGTTGAAACGCGCATTTATGCTGAAGACCCATACCGTAATTTCTTGCCGTCCATTGGGCGTTTGAAGCGTTGCCAATTTCCAGCTGAAGGTAAGCTAGGCAAAGGCGAAGTGCGTATCGATACAGGTGTGCGCGAAGGTGATGAAATTTCCATGTTTTATGACCCTATGATCGCTAAACTAATCACGCACGGCAAAACACGCAGCGATGCGATTGATGTGCATGAAATGGCGTTGGACCGTCTTCACATTGAAGGTATTCAGGATAACTCACCTTTCTTGCAAGCGGTGATTGCTCAAGATCGCTTTAAAAGCGGTAAGCTAACGACAAACTATATTCCAGATGAGTTTCCTGACGGGTTTAGCGGCGTTGATCCATCTAAAGAGCAACAAATCTTGCTTGCGGCTGTAGCAACCTTCATTCACTCTACTTTTGTAAAACGCGCCAACCAGATTTCAGACCAGATGGATACAGAGCGTGGATTGCGTAATGAGTGGGTGGTGATGATTGATCGCAAACCATACCCAGTGAAAATTGCTTTTAGTGAAGGCGAAGCTGAAATTAGCTTTAAGGGCAAGAAGACTCCGGTCAGCTTATCTACGGCTTGGAAGCCGGGCATGGGCATTATGGATGGCACAATCGAAAATGCGCCATTCGCTGTGCGTATTGAAGATACTACTGAGGGCTATGTGCTGCGTCATCGCGGTGTGAAGGCTAAAGTATTGGTGCTGTCGCCCAAGACTGCTGAACTCTATGCCAAGCTTCCTGAAAAAGAAGCACCTGATATGTCAAAATTGATCCTTAGCCCGATGCCTGGGCTTGTGGTGTCTATTGCTGTTGAGGTGGGGCAGGCTGTGAAGGCGGGTGAGGCTGTGTGTGTGGTGGAAGCCATGAAGATGCAGAACATTATCCGCGCTGAAGCAGATGGCACAGTGGCTGCTGTAAATGCAGAAGCTGGCGATTCTGTTGCGGCGGATGCTGTCCTTGTTGAGTTTGAATAGTCATTACTACTTTTAGGCTGGAGGGGAGGCGTTGACCGTCTCCCCAAACAGTTTTTCAAATTGGCCTCTAAGAACACTATCTACTTCTGGGAGCGTAACCGGATAACCAAGGTCGGCGAGACTGGTTACGCCCAATCCATCCTGTGAAATACCGCAGGGAATAATTCCACTAAAGTGCTCAAGATTGGGTTCTACATTTAAGCTAATGCCATGAAATGACACCCATTTGCGTAGGCGCACGCCTATGGCGGCTATTTTGTCTTCGTGCATTTGACCGGTTGATGCAGTGCGGTCCACCCATACACCAACGCGTCCATCGCGCCGTTCACCCCGTATATTAAACTCTCCCAGCGTCGCGATAACCCATTCTTCCAATCCACTTACAAACGCGCGCACGTCACGCCCACGTTTGCCAACGTTCAGCATGACATACGCCACACGCTGGCCTGGACCATGATATGTAAATTGTCCGCCGCGACCTGCATCAATCACAGGAAAGCGGTCTGGGTCGGTAAGATCATCCTTTTTGGCGCTAGTGCCGGCAGTATACACTGGCGGGTGTTCCAGAAGCCATACAAGTTCAGCAGCTTCACCCGCTGAAATAGCTGCGACGCGCGCCTCCATTATTTCTACGGCTTTGTTGTAATCAACAAGATTGTCAGAGATAGCCCATTCAATTTTTGGGATGCTTTGATCGTGAATGTTTGAACTAATCGACGCGCTCATTGAATATGTTAACTCCTTACTCACCTAGATAGGTCATTTTCCAAGTCTAGGTTAATAACTAAGAAATGGGGTTTCTTTCTTGTCGTCGCAAATGGATTCCGTCGAAATAGAGATTACAGTGCTTTTAGGGCGCTCCAAAATCCCTATGCAACAATTATTGCGTATGGGACGTGGTGCTGTGATTCCTTTGGACGCTAGCGAATACGATGAAGTATGGATTCTTGCAAATAATCACCCAATCGCACGCGGTGAGCTAGTGATTGATGGTGAACGTGTATCCGTATCTATAACGGGTGCTGCGCAAGTAGAAGACTATTACGCCACAGAGCAATAGCATTCGGTTATCAGACTATAAGCTCACCCAAAGCTGCTTGGTAGCTGTAGGTGCCCAGTCTGGTCGCAGACACCATGTAGCTGCTATGGAGGCGGTGTTCAGGCGAAAGAAAATTTCAGTAATCTGACGTTTTTTTATCAAATTCTCTGCCAAATCAAAAAAATAATTCATTATGGTGAATTTTCGGGGTTCACATGCGCGTAGCTATCTGTATATGTCGCTGCTCGTTTCGGTTTGCGGCCGTGGCGGAATTGGTAGACGCGCAGCGTTGAGGTCGCTGTGGGGTAAAACCCGTGGAAGTTCGAGTCTTCTCGGCCGCACCAAACTATCCTAGAGAGGCCCCGTGCCAAGCGGGGAACTCGGATAGAAATGTCTCATAATACTGTTATTTAAAGCAATATTTGATTGAAGAGATGTTTAGTCCTTTTCGAGGATTAAAATAGCGTCCTCCCATTCCTTAGGTGGCGTCATCGAACGCTCTTGGCCTATTTGGAAGTTACCTGCGTCTTGTTTGTTTCCATTTCGAGGGTCAAACCATTGCGCGGATGCGGGGTATGAAGCTGTGTTCTTTACGTCGGTAGAAGATGTGTTGGTAAAATAGACGAGAGCTATTTCGTGTTGGGGAGAAGAAACACCAGATTTCAGGTTTTCGCCTTCTTCCTTAGGGCCTGTGATTAAGCTGTCATCGGGAATCCAATCATGCCAATTGTGGTCAATGAGGAATTGCTTTGCGATGCTTGCCAATTGAAAGGCTGCAGGAAAGTCTAGGGCTTCTTGCCATGTGTGGCCGCAATTGTAATCGCCATCAGTGCCACGCATAGCCCAGATAGGGCCAGCTCCATAGGTGTGGCCTGCACCACCAGCGAAGAACGTATGGTAGGCTTGTCTCCTTGCTCTTAAAGGAGTTACCCATCCGCACCCATGTTGATAAGATCCATATTCATATGAGCCTTCAAGAAAAAGGCTTGGCTTGGCGGGAGAGGATAGCTGATAATCTCGAAGCATCGTTGAGAAGACGTGATCGACCTCCTTCCAGACTTCTACACCATTTGCATCAAGCCAAGCATCATTGTGAAACCAGCTCGAAGAATTGTACGGTACATCACCGTCAGGATGATATGTCATGAAGATTTCATCCCAAGCTTTATCGGGTTGATTCCAGCTGAGTTGTTTCTGGGTTGTACCTAAGGCAATACCTTCTGCCATAGCTCTGAATATGTCTTTGTGATCATAACTTTGGGCGGAAGGATTGTTTTCGTCTGGTGCAATTTCAGGTTTTGCATCGCCGCCTATAACCCAAATTATATTTGGGTAGTTTTTATAACGCTCTCCTAGAAATGCGCCATATTTCTTTGCTTCTTCAGCTGTAAACTCGGGGTGGGCACCTGAAAACTGAGGTGTGACATAAGCGCGGCCCCAGCAAGGGAGTAGAGCAAGGTGCATGCCTCGTTTTTCTATTGCATTTATAACGTAATCAGCGTGGTCCCAATAGTCATTGGGATCGGATGATGACCCGCCGTCTACGATAAGTGGTTCGCTTGTATTGGGGGCGTCATCTTCTCCGGAAAATGGGCGGTGGCCATAAGCATTGGTCGCATTATGTGGGCCATTTGGGAGGCCTCCACCATGAGGGTACCAGAAGGCAACAGACTGAATGACTGTGAAGCCTAATTCTTTCCGGTGATCGAGATATAGGTCAACTTCTTCTCTCGTGAGCTGTTGAAATAGTCCCCAAGCGGTGTCCCCAATCCAAAGAAAAGGTGTTTCATCTTCATATTGTATTCTATGCCCATTTTCAGAAACTTCTAATTTTCCATGCTGTTGCCAAGGTGATGACGCGCAAGCTGAAATAGGGGTGAGAAGTAAACTCATGGCGAGGCATAGGGAGGTTCGCATATTTTTCCTTTCAGAGGAGAGATATTAGGCGATGCCAATGTGGGGTAAGGTCAATGTATCTGCTTTTGGTCAGTAGGCTAGGCATGACTTTACGATTACACTCTATTTTGAGATTAGTTTTTGCCAGAATGGTGGCGGTAGGTCTCCGGTTTGGGCCATGTTTGCTATGTCTCTCAAAGACGAAAGTGCGCTTTCCATAATGTGAGGTGTTGAGAATTCTTCTTGATAGACAACATAGGCGGGGTAGGAAAATTCTGGTGCTGTTTCAATTTTGAAAAGTACCCCTTTATTCAAATAGTCTTGGACAATTCGCCGAGGAAAATAGGCGGCACCTTTATTACGTATCACAAGGTTTACGCCGATAGCCCCCAAATTTATTGTCAGGCCTGGATTGTGAAGGTCAGGGAAAGCTGCTGCATGAGTTGACCGAAAAGTTTCCCCTAAGTCGTTGTAAATATAGTTTTTATGAAGAGGTATACTCAGGTCTGTTGTAACGAGGATGAGTTGATCATCGAATAATTCTTCGACATGCATACCTGGCCGTTGTTCGGGTTGGTAGACAACGGCGATGTCCATTACGCCTTCTCCCATTTCTCTTATGAGGCGCGCTGGCATTCCTATAGAGCAGCGTAAAGCAACATTGGGCATTAAAGCTTGAAAATGGGGAACCCATTGCACCAATAAGCGATTCCACAGGCTGTATTGTCCGCCAATTATCAATGTATCTTCATAACCTTCAGGCACAGCGACATGATGCTTGGCTTCTTCCCATATGCGCACCATGGAATGTGCGAAACGGTAAAATTGTTGGCCAGCAGGAGTGAGTTCGCAGCCACCTTTGGATCGAATAAAAAGTGGCTTACCTAATTGTTCTTCAAGGGATTTTATGCGTGCGCTGACTGTTGATTGGGTCACATATACGCGTTTGGAGGCTTCGATAAAATTACCGCATTCAACAATCGCGAGGAAGGTTTGAGCTTGGGTGATGTCCATTTTAAATCGCTTTTTTCGATATTAAAGCCCAATTATATTCGTTTGCCTGATTTAAATCTAGTCTTTAAAACGAAATGCATAGGCGGAACTTCCCGTCAGCATGAAAGGAAAAGGCTATGTTTAAATTCGATAAAAGAATGGCCATTATCGTAATCCTTGCTGCTGCTGCACTTGGCACAGCGGGATGTGCGTCAACAGGTAGAGACTTTGGAGATGAAGTCGGTCAGGTTGCGAAAGACTGGAAAAAAGGCGAGAAAAAACTTGCGACTGGTGAAGATCTTGTGCGTGATGGAAACAAGAAAGTTCGTAAAGGAAACAAGGCATTAGATAAGGCTGAAGCCGACGAGCGTGCAGCACAGCGCAATGTTGATGCAACGCAAAGCAAATATGATCTTGCGATTTCTACGCTTGGAGATGCTGTGAACCCTGATCAAGCTATGGATGAGGCCGATAGCATTAAATCTTTAAGTAAAGACCTAAAAGATGCCAAGTCTGACCTGAATAACGCATTGAAAAAGCAGAAAAAAGCTCGAAAAGACATTTCAGATGGTAGATCCAAAATTGAAAAAGGTAAGCGCCTTATCAAAGAGGGTGAAGAAGAAATGAAATCCGTTGAGACGCAATATAAAGAAATCGCATCAAACGTGAATTAGAGCCATTGAGTGTAGAGTAGCCTAAAGTAGAGTAGTGTGAGGGGTGCCAGCTAATGCGCTGGTGCCCCTTTGCTTTATGCCTTTGCTGGGGATGATAGTCGTCTGGTTTTGCTCTGAAAGTACTATGAAGGGCAAGTTCTTTATGCTTGCAGGTACTATGTTGCTTTGCTTGTGTGTTTAAAGCGTTGGGAGAGTAGGCGAAACGCGATAGTCTGTAGTGAATCACATTTAGAAATTGGCATTTGCCACTGGATAAGAGATCAATAATGATGAGTGGCGCACAGGCCGTTGAGCCGATTTATGCATTTGATGTTCACAAAGATGGTCGCGTTGAAAAACTAACAAGCTTGCAAGTTGTTGAGCCACACAATCCCGATATTGCCTATCGCTGGGTCCACCTTGATTTAGCGCATGGCGGAACACGTGAATGGATTCGTCATCATGTCGACGATGTGGTTGCGCGTTCTCTCACTTTAGAAGATACGCGGCCAAGATCTGCACGCCATGATGATGGTATATTGCTTAACCTTCGCGGCGTGAATCTAAACCCAGAATCTAATCCAGAAGACATGGTGTCTATTCGGATGTGGGTGGAGAAAAATTTAGTTGTCTCGGTTCGCTTGCGCCGTCTTATGGCGGTGGTTGGAATTCGAGAAGCCGTTGAAAGCGGAAACCCGCCGCGAACAGTGGGGTGTTTTATAACAGACCTTGCTGCGGCTTTGACGGAACGTATGGACCCTGTCATTGGCGGATTGAGCGACAAGGTTGATGAGATGGAAGAGATGAGCCTAGTTGAGCCAGAAGGTTTGCGTACATCTTTAGCCAAATTGCGCCGCACGACGATTATGCTGCGTCGGCATATTGGTCCGCAAAGGGAAGCTTTGAGTAAGCTGACTTCGGATGGTTTATCTATACTAGATGAGGCGCAACAAATCACACTTCGCGAAACGTTGGATCGAATCACGCGGATGGTGGAAGAATTGGATGCCGTGCGCGAACGTAGTGCTATTTTGTACGATCAGCTTTCTGATCAACGTGGTGAAGAGATGAACCGTAATATGTTGGTTTTATCTGTTGTCGCTGCAATCTTCTTACCCTTGGGGTTTCTCACAGGGTTGCTAGGGGTGAATATTGGCGGAATACCGGGCGCGGATAACCCGTTTGCATTTGCGGCGTTTTGTGTGTTGTTGGCAGTTATCTCGCTTGGCTTAATGCTTTGGTTTCGGAAAAAGAACTGGATCTAGATTTGATGCGTATCGGTTTTATTCTTTTCATAGCGTTTTTTGTAAATTGCGTAGCTTTTGCGCAAGTAGACAAAGCAGATATGTCCGGTTTCCAGCAACGGTCCGAGCAATTGGAGGTGATTGCCAATAATCTGCGTGAAAAGGATGTTGATCTCATTGCGTTACGTGATTCGTTGCGGGATTTGCAAAGAGACGCGGAACAACAATCAGCTCCGCTACGTGCGCAACTTGAAGCAGCATCATCTGATTTAGAAAGATTGGGCCCAGCACCAGAAGAAGGCGGTCCTCAAGAAGCGGCGAGCATTGCGCGTGAACGTGACAGGCTAAACACGGAGATATCTCGGTTAAATGGGATTTTGCGTAAATCTGATATCAATATGGCCGAGGCTGACCGATTGATGAAAGAGATTGCAAGCTTGCGCCGTGAGCAATTCTCATCATCCGTATTTGCGCGCAGTGGGTCAATATTAAGCCCACAAATATGGCAGGATGCATTCGCCCAAGCTGTGACTGATTTTTCACGAGGGAAACAGCAATTTGTAAACTTTCAAACACGTATGGCAGAGCAAGGTAAGGGGTGGACACCGCTTTTGATTTTGGGTGGTGCGTTCTTGCTCGCCTTTGCTTTTTTCATTCCAATACGCCGGCAATTGCAAAAGACGATTGCGCATAGATTGGAGGGTGTTGAGGTGTTGCGCTGGCGTAAAGTGCTAGTGCTAGCAGTGTTTACGATTGCGCGTTTTCTGCCCGGGCTTGTCGGTGGATATATTATTTACGAAGCGCTGCGATCTATGGGGTTTATCCCTCAAGAAGGTGAGGCGTTGGCGCGTACTATATGGTTGGGCTTTGTCGCGCTGAGCATGGTAGATGCCGCTATATCCGGATTAATTGCACCCAATGCACCCAAATGGCGCATTGCAGAATTGGCTGATGCGCAAGTGTTTAGATTACGAACATTGTTGTTCGTGTCATCCTTCACAATTGTAGCCGAGCGGGTGTTAATGGAGTCCTTGCAGTTAGCTGGCGCAACAGATTCAGTTGTGACGTTAGTTAAGGCTGTGACGACGATTATCCTTTCCGTGACCTTATTCATGCTGTCGCGACCGTCAAATTGGCACAAGCATCCAGTGGAAGATAATCCCGACGAGGTGAAGGTCATTGAGGCGACGTCTTATTGGTCGCATGTGCGCTTGTTAGGGAGCCTTATTGCGGGTGTTTCTATAGTTGCAGCTTGTATTGGATATGTTGATTTAGGCCATTATCTTACAACACGAACTTTCTTCCTTGTTGCGCTAGCGGCAGTAGTTTGGGTGTTGAGGTCCATCCTTCATGAAGTGGTGCGCTTGTTTGATAAGCGGTTCACATTGCCCAATGAAAACGAATCAAAAGAGGCCAATAGTGGACATGAAAATCTATTATTTTACTGGATAGGTTTTGCAGTAGATTTTGTGGCAATCCTTGCATTTATTCCACCAGCTTTATTGCTGCTTGGCGCTGATTGGGCGGATGTACGTGATGGCATTATGGATGCCTTTATTGGTTTCAAAATCGGGAATGTGAATTTCTCTGTTTTGAAAATCGTCACGGCAATAGGTGTATTCCTACTGATTCTTTCGCTGACGCGTTTTGTTCAGAAAACAGCTGAAGTGCGTGTTTTCCCGAAGTCGAGGATAGATGTGGGAGTGCAAAACTCCCTGAAAACGCTCATTGGGTATATCGGGCTGGTCTTTGCATTTTTGACGGGGGTGAGCGCGTTTGGGTTTAACCTGTCTAATCTAGCGATTATCGCTGGTGCGCTATCGGTGGGTATTGGTTTTGGATTGCAAAGTATTGTTAGCAACTTTGTATCTGGATTGATCCTCTTATTTGAACGTCCGATTAAAGTGGGCGATTGGATTGTGACCGCGTCCGGCGAGGGGTTCGTCAAAAAGATTAGTGTTCGGTCCACTGAGATTGAGACATTTGATCGTGCTTCAGTGATTGTGCCCAACTCTGAGCTTATATCGGGTGCAGTAACCAACTGGACGCATAAAGATAAAATCGGGCGCATGGTGATCAATGTGGGAGTGTCTTATGATGCTGACCCAGAAGAAGTGTTGGTGTTGCTTGAAGCCGTTGCTAAAGAAAACACGCAGGTTTTAAAATATCCGGCACCCTTCGTGTATTTTAGCGATTTTGCGGATAGTTCGCTGAATTTTGAACTGCGCTGTTTCACAAGCGATGTGAAGCAGGGGATTATGATACGATCAAATTTACGAGTCGCGATTTTCAAGAAATTGAAGGAAGCAGGGATTTCCATTCCTTTTCCGCAACGCGATGTGCATATTATTTCAAACAAAGAGGACTGAAAATAGGCGGTTTCTAAACCAAAACCTCTTAGAAATGGTGGGTGAAATTATAGGTCATAATTGTTTTATCAAGCATGGCTTTTCTGGATGCAATGTCACTCGCAATTGGTTGGGTATTGGTTTAAGGAGATGTCTGGATTTAGTCTGCGAGGCACCAGCATGACTCAAGAGATAAACGAAGTTATTTCTCCCCACGAAGAGTTATTGAGCGAAACATCCGGTGTTGATGAAGAAACAGTTGATCTGTTCATTGATCTGGTGGAGGCGGGCGCACGTGATGGGTTGATCGTCGCGATGGAAGATTATCACCCTGCCGATATGGCGGATGTGTTTGAGCAGATGCCACGTCAGACGTTCAACACAGCTGTTAAATTGCTCGATGATATGCTGCCCGGTGACACGATAGCGGAATTGTCGGAAGATTTGCGGATTGATGCGCTGAATGCATTGTCTGATAAAGTGGTGGCGGATGTTCTGGGAGAACTGGATTCCGATGACGCTGCGCTTTTGGCATCTGACCTTGAGGATGACCGGCAAGAACGCGTCTTTGAACAGATTAATGCGACCGACCGAGCCGCAATTGAAACGTCTCTAAACTTTGATGAGGAAACCGCTGGACGTCTGATGCAGCGGGATTTTGTTGCCGCTCCAGAGTTTTGGACTGTGGGTCAAGCGATTGATCACATGCGCTCAACGGAGGATTTGCCGGAGCCATTCTTCGAGGTGTATTTGGTTGATCCTGGTTTTAGATTTGTTGGTGCAGTGCCGCTTTCTGTGTTGATTTGTGCACCAAGAGAGACGCTGTTATCTGATTTGGGTGTGGATATATCTGCGGCGGTGAAGCCGGATATGGACCAAGAAGAAGTGGCGTACATCTTCCAACAATATAACCTTGCATCGGTGCCTGTGCTTGATGAAGCAGGACGTTTGACGGGTATGATTACTGTGGATGACATGGTGGATGTTATTCATCAGGAGAACAAAGAAGACATGCTTGCACTCTCGGGGGTGCGCGATGGTGGGTCGTATCAATCCGTATGGGATGCTGTGCAATCACGCGCGCCATGGTTGGGCGTGAACTTGTTTACAGCGTTTATCGTGTCAGGTGCGATTTCTATATTTGAAGATACATTGACCGAGATTATTGCGTTGGCTGTGCTGATGCCGGTTGTTGCAGCACTTGGCGGGAATGCAGGTTCGCAAGCTTTGGCGGTGACAGTGCGGGCGATTGCTGAACGGGATATGCAAGGGGCTAGAGCTGGTCGTGCTGTGCGACGGGAGTTTTTGACCGCTATGTTTAACGGCGTCGTGTTCTCTGTAGGTGTGGGCCTGATCGCATTAGTATGGTTTAAAGACCCGCAATTAAGCGGTGTGATATCGGTGGCTATGTTCTCCACTTTTATCTGGGCGGGAGTGTCGGGCGTTTTGGTCCCGATTGGCTTGGAGAAATTGGGGGCTGATCCAGCTGTGGCATCGTCTGTGTTTGTGCTGACAAGTGTTGATATTGTGGCCTTTAGCTCGTTTCTCGGGCTGGCGACGGCGGTGTTAATGTAGGCTGCCATAAAAGAGGCACCCTTATTGCATATGTTTGGCCAAACGACATGTATAGTAATAAGTTCAGGCCAAACCCTATGACTCTTTCACTTCGTATTTCTCGTGCGGGCCTTGCTCTTATCAAGAGCTTTGAAGGTTATCGTGAGCGCGCGACACGTCTCCCCGACGGACGTTGGGTTATTGGGCATGGACACGTGAAATCAGCGCGTGAAGGCGTTAGAGTGTCACCTGAAGATGCTGAAGCACTGTTGGTGTATGACTTAAAGCCAATTGAGCAGGCGTTTGAAGATTTATTATTCTCACCCTTAAACCAGAACCAACATGACGCGCTTGTATCATTTGTGTTCAATATCTCGCTTGGCCTATTTCGGGACAGTGATGTATTGCACCGATTAAATACAGGAGATCATCTTGGGGCAGCGAATGCGCTAGAAGCTTGGCGTAAAGCTCGGATAAATGGTCAAGTTTGTGTCGTGGATGCGCTTGTGCGCCGCCGTGCTATTGAAAAAGCACTTTTTCTTGAGCACCCAGATGGTCGTGCGACAGCTGCGACTCCATTAGTAGCGCCGCAAATTGATCGCGGTCTTATCGAAGGCCTCTCAGCAAATAAGGTTAGTCCAATAGCGCCGCAACCGCCGCGTGAGGATGATGTTGCAGGCATGACGTCGGCTATTGAGAGGTTAATTGCGACTGGGTCTATCAATCCAGAAAGCGCGGGCAATACGCTTGATATTGATGCATTGCTGAATCGCAAAGCAGATAAAGGTGAGGCATTTTCTGACGCCACCACCGCTAAAGCCGAACAAGATTTAGAAAAAGACACTAATCTTGATGCTTTTAAAGTGGATTTTATCGGAGAAAATGATGCCAATGATTTTAGCAAATACGCCAATGAAAAAGACATTGATTCACAAGAGGCTGAGTTGGATGAGAACGAAATCGTTTTTATCGGCGAAACTGATGAAGACGTGTTCAGTGCTATTGGTGCGGAAGTAGATGATGCACTGAATACAAGTGAAGCTTCGTCCGATCCGGTCGTTGATACATTGCCTAAAGAGGTGGAAACCACGCATGAGCGCATCCGCTCAGTTGCGTTGGCGTCTGAAAAAGTTGAACGTCTTGTCGCTAATGATGTTTTGCCTGATCAAGATAATGAGCAATCTACCGATTTTGAGGCGGCAAAAGATACTGCAAGTGAATTTGATATCCTGTCTGATGATGATGCAATTATTGGTTCGCTTAAAATTGACCCAGACACTACAGACGCGGATGCTGCTGAATCACAAGAAACACCAGAAGAAGTTATTCTTAGCTTGCTTGAAGAGAGTGTTGAGAAAGAAGATCAAACACCTTCCTCAACATCGAAAACACCTCAAGAAGCAGCTGATGCTGTTGCAAAACGCTTAGAGAGTATTTTTGAACCTGACCTTCTGACACTTACAGAAAAAGTGAATGACAAAGTCCCAGTTGTGGATGATGTAGAAGGTTCAACTCAAGACGCATGGAATTTATCTCAAGGTCTTACGCAGGACCAAGAGGAGCTTTCTGTTTTTGATGATGATCGCAAAGCGGAGACACTAAACCCTAAAAAACGTGCCAAAACTGATGTCGAAGCGGCTGCCAAAGAAGAGCTGCAAACAGGCTATGGCTATGCTGAGAACTCAATTCCTAAAGATCCTCGGTTTGATGCTTTAGAGGAGGAAACAGCCTATGATATTCCTCAAAACGAATTAGATAATGCCGAAGCATCGCGTTCTGATGGGCGTTTGTGGATTGGTGTTATGTTCGCATCAATCGCTGTTATCGTATTGGGAGTGTTGGATTTTTACAGAAAAGCGCAACCCGGTAAGATTGTGAACCAAAGCGATATCGCTTTTGGCCCGCTCATGATTGCCATTGGTGGCTTAATATTCCTTATGGCAGCTTATTTCCTTGTGTCGCGTCGCGGAAAGTAAGTAAGAGGCGGAGTATTGCTCCTGCTTAGGGAGTTATATGAAGCGTACGTGCAAGCGGACCATTGATTTCGTTTAAGGCACGCTTAGTTGCTAAATATCCGCCTTCGACGACACGGTCATAGGCTTTCCAGTCACGAATTTCTGTATCTTCGCTGTCGGGTAAAACCAACATATCAATATGTTGTGCCCCTTCATTCGGGTCTACACTGACGGTCGCGGCGCGCATTAGCAATGCTGCGATAGGAGGCGCTGCTTTAAAGCCGTGTTTAAATGTCCAGCGGAAGAAACCGGGCGGGTTGATAAAGTCTTCAGCATTTAAGCCCTTATCTGCTTGCCCCACATCAATTCCTATATTGCGTCCGCGATGCATGTCTTTGAGGATGTCTGCCGGAAAATTATTGAGTACGCCGCCATCCACCAAAACCTGATCATCTTCAACAACAGGTGGGAGTATGCCTGGCAATGCGATAGATGCTCGTAGAGCGTGGCGCAGTAAACCTTCTCGGTGTATGCGAACAGTGCCGTGAGTGAGGTTTGTTGAGACTGTGAAGAATGGGATATCAAGAGATTCTATCATCATATCGCCAAAATGTTCTTCAAGTCGGCGGTCCACTTTTAGCCCTTTTACCAGTCCCACGACGGGAAGGTTGTAATCACCAAGAGGATTGGTTTCGACGAAGGCTTTGCGGATGCGGCGGTCAATCTCACTATCTGACCAGCCAGCCGCGACACACGCAGCAACAACGCCGCCCATTGAAGTGCCACCTACAAAATCAATTGGACAATTTGCTTCTCGAAGTGCGCGTACTGCACCGACGCTGGCATAGGCACGTGCTCCACCGCCAGACATGACAAGGCCCACTGAACGTCCCGCCATGACACGAGCAAGGCGGCAAGCATCATCATCGGCTAAACCATCCCAATGGAATATACGAGAGGCTTTGGCCGCGTTGCGCCATTTTTCGGGTGTAGCACCTGTACGAGAATTACCGTGATGGAGCAGGACGACATCAACAAGTTTGAATTGGCGGGTTGGATTATCATCTTCTGGCATTAGTGGAGTCGATGGGTGTGCGTCTGCCCTTGCCATAACCCAAATGCGGTCAGCATAGCGCATACTCATGCGATACCAATTAGTGTCGCCAACAGTTGCTTTGAATAAAACAATATCGTGGCGCGATTCCAAATCATCGAAGTAACGCGAATCTTTATCGGCATCGCTTTCATCAACGATTTTTACACGAAGAGAGAGCTTCTCGAGCTCTTGTGCGAGGGTTTTCGTACGCAGGTCTAAGTCTATTGTTGGTGATGTTGCTAAGAGCGTGAAAACACGAGGCTCTGCGCGTTGAGGCTGTTTACGGCGAGATTTGCGTAAGCGAAGCAATAGGACGCGGGTGAGGCGTTCTAGTAAGCCTGGGCTGGATTTTATCAGCTTCATGAATCCATTTCGCGTGAGGCGGATGAGTTCAGAATCTCGCAGGGTATAAACATCGTTATTGTGGCTTTCACCAGCGACAAGAGCGATTTCACCAACGGGCTCACCCGCGCGAATATGGCCTAGAAATTCTGAACTGCCATCTATTCTGGGGGTGAAGGCACCTAAAGAGCCAGATATAACAAAATAGATAGCATCTGCGGCGGAGCCTGCTGCCAAGAGCTGTTGTCCACCAGGGACTGAAAAGTGAGAGACTTCATTTTCAAGCAGTTTCAATGTGGCTTTGGGTACGTCTTGCAAAAAAGGAATACCATCAAGCACCGACTGGGTGAGTTTCTTTTCTTTACTTGGTAGGAGGCCCATACTTTACGCTCATTTATTCATTCCAGCTAAAACTTATATAAGTTTTGGAAACAGGATGTATCAGAATTTTTCTTAGTGTATCTGACAATACCAAACAAATGTGTAAGAATTTATGGCTAACCTTTGGTGTTGATTTTTCGTATATTCGTTATCGAGCAGGTCGGTTGTTAGTTAATGGTTGTTTTAGTTTGGTCTGACTGCAAGCCTGTTTGCATGCACTGCCCATAAGCGCGCAGGAATGGGTGTCCATATATGAGCCCAACCGAGCGAGATACTTCCAATTGAGATGGGATATGGCCGTTTAAGGTTTCAGTCGTCGTTTCTAATTTTTCAAAATAAACTTGTAGGGCTTTGGTTCTTTTGGGGCCAAGAGTCTCATCAGTCAGGGCAGCTTTAGCTATACAGCGACACCCGCCAGTATCGCGAATGTCATTATGACTCATTGCGCGATTACAAGCAAAGGCGAGTTCCCCAATGGCAGTGTTTTCTGGCGTGCTGTTGAGGAATTTGACGCCATCCATTGTTATGCTGAAACACAAAAACAATCCAAGAATAACCCCGATAAAAGACAGAGATCCAAAGAAGAGGCCACGTAATCGGCTCTTATCTATTTTTGGCTTTTCTTTACGGAAACGTACGGGAAGTGACACGATGCTCTCAAATACAAGTTGTTATTTGGGTTTTATAGCTAATACTTGCCTATATTGGATTAATTCTGAATAAATGAAATGTGTCTGAAATCAGGTTTTGTGGGCGAACTTACAAATAGTGTGCGTTAAAACATCGCTGGTGGTTCAGCTTTGGTCTCGTGTATGTTTATGTGATGGCGTGTTTTGAAAAAAGGAATGATCTATGTCCACTTACCAACATATAGAACTCGATGTTTCGCGCGCGGGTCTCGCGGTCATTCTCATCAATCGACCAGAAGAGCATAATGCGTTTAACACGCTCGTCGTGGAAGAGCTTACTGACGCGATTGATTTGGTCGCAAAAACGCCAGAAGTACGCTTTGTGATTTTCCGGGGTGCAGGGGAGGTTTTCTCCGTCGGCGGAGATAAAGAATGGACGAAAGCGGCGATTGCCTACACTGAAAAAGAGCATGAAGAAGATGCGTTGGCTATGGCGAACATGCTGCACAAACTTTATGACATGCCGCAAATGACTCTTGCTATGGTGCATGGAGATGCGCGTGGCGGCGGTTTGGGTATTGTGGCGGCATGTGATGTCGCGATTGCGATCAAAGGAGTAGGCTTTAGCTTCACGGATGTTTCTCGCGGAATATTGCCTGCGACGATAGCGCCTTTTGTCGTGGAGGCAATCGGGCCACGCTGGGCGAAGGCATTGTTTCTCACCAGTGAGACATTTGATGCAGGTTTTGCCGAGCAAATTGGCTTGGTTCAATACGCTGTTGAGAATGAAGGTGAAATGGAAGAGCTCGCAGAATATCTTGCGGGGCTTGTGTTTAAGGCGAGTCCGACGGCTGTGGCGAACACGAAGGAGCTTGTCTCTTTTGTGCAGGCTGAACCTATTGATAATTCACTGATGCATGCTGTTGCGAAACGAAGCAGCAAGCAACGCTCTTCTAGCGAGGGTGTGGAAGGACTGACAGCGATGGTTGAAGAACGTCGGCCTGCATGGGCACCGCGTGAAGAATAATCGCTCTTAAAATTACAATGCCTTCATAATGCGAAGATGTTTGCATTTTTTGAACGTATTGATGTGAGACCAAAGCCTCTAATGAAAAGGATTTCCTTTTTCTTAGGGGCTTTTTTGTAAATGTGTTCTGCGTTTTCTTTCCATTTGAATGGGTGATCTTTTAACGATGACGGCTTTGGTTGGGGTTTTACTTTATCTGGCGGGTGGCCAATTATCACCGATAGAAACGCTCAATAACGCATTGATGGATGCAGAACCTATTCCTTCTATGCGGGCAGCTTTTCGTGCCAGTATTACAAGTGCGGGTGCGGTGCGAGAAATTGAGTATGACCCGCTAAAGCCGCCCAGCCGGCGTTTTCGGATCTCTCGACGCGTCGGTGAAGATGAAGAACTTGATGCGATTGTTGATGATTGGGCTAGGGAAGCTCAACCGGATGTGCGTTTATTTGCGGATGATCTGCGCTCCAGTTTAGGACAGGGCGAGATTGTACAAACGGCAACAGGATGGACCGTTGCGTTTCAGCATAAGCTTTCGAGCAATGATGGTCCAGTAGACGCTATCTTATCCCAAAGCATGGTTGGTGGGTTAACTCTTGATGCGCAGACGGGGAATTTGTCACGATTGGAATATTCGATAAATACACCGTTTAAAACGCCAGAAGGCGCTTGGGTGGATACATATCGTCAAGTGTACAATTTTGGTCGCTCTACGCAATGGGCGGTCACATTTGTAACTGGTTATGATGTGTATGCGAGTGGCGGACGGTTTGGCATGAAGGACGAGCGCTCTTTTGCCGTCCGAGTCACAGATGTTGCGTTTTCATTGGCTGGTGATGCGCGTCAGGAATTAGAGTCTAAAATTTATCCGTCTCACTAAAATTTTACATTCAGAGGGCTGACCTAAGCTGAGAGTCGCCCTATTTAGCCTATATGGCGTTAAACATGATTAAACTGGCTGCGGGTGCTGAATCTGTTGAGAGTTTCACCCAGTGGCAGCAAAGCGTAATTGAAAGACGAAAAGCAGCTGGCTTATCGCCTAATCCTGTGCATGAAACGCGAATGATGCCTAAGCGCGGCCCTGAGATTATCAATGGTGGTTCGATGTATTGGGTTATCAAGCACAAGATATGTCTACGTCAGCGCATTATCGAGATTGAACGTGTTGAAATTGAAGGCGCGCCAAAGTTTTGTCTTATCCATTTTGATCCTGAGTTGGTGCCGGTTCATGTGAAGGTGAAGCGTCCGTTTCAGGGGTGGCGCTATTTGAAATCATCGGACGCGCCTCCAGACATATCGCAAGCTGCGCGCTCTCTAGGTGACACCCCGCTTCACCTAGCCTTAGCGCTCAAGGAAGCGGGCGTCTGGTAGGTTAAGTCTTGCGGGATGTTTATGAGGGTTTTTTAGTGTGATTTCCACGAACCCTTTTATTTCTTCCCCGCAAGCGGAAGATTATCAATGAGCCTTGTTTTGCCCATCCATGCGGCTGTAAGGATGCGGGCATTTGTGCCTTTTTCTAAAGTATCACTTTCGAGTGGGGCGAGCGTGTCTGCATTGCGCACAGCGACATAGTTTATCGGGCCAAGTCCTGCTGTTGCAATGTCTTTGAGCGCTTGGTCTATGCTTGCTTTTATAGATTCACCGGATTCAATACTTGATGCGGCTTTGCGCAAAGCGCCTGCAAAATTTCCTGCTTTTGTGCGTTCATCGGCGGAGAGGTATTGATTGCGAGATGACATGGCCAAGCCATCTTTTTCACGGATAGTCGGCGCACCTATGATTTCAACGGCCATGCCTAAATCTTTGACCATACGTTTGATGATCATGAGCTGCTGATAGTCTTTTTGTCCAAATACAGCGACATCTGGCGCAACATGAATAAAGAGGCGCGAGACGATATTTGTGACACCGCCAAAAAAATGCGGGCGGTGTTCGCCTTCAAGGATGCTGGAGAGACCTTCGACATAAACCTTTGTTGCATCGCCTTCGGGGTAGAGGTCGCGTGCGACAGGGCAGTAGGCTGCACAACACCCAGCCGCTTCAAGTTTTTCAAGATCAGAATCGAGGGTACGCGGATAGCTGTCAAAATCTTCATTCGGCGCAAACTGGGTTGGGTTCACGAATATGGATGCAATGACGCTGTCAGCATGTTTTTGCGCTTCTTTGACCAGAGAGACATGGCCGTCATGCAAAGCGCCCATTGTCGGGACGAAGCCGATACGCTTATCCGCGCGGCGTTGGGCGGTGTGCCAGCGGCGTAATTCTTCTGGTGTACGAAGGACTTGGATTTTGTTTTGTGTGCTCATGATGCGAAGCGTTAATTTCTTTTCTCTGTTTTATCAAGAAGTGAACGAAAAATGGGTGATTTGGTCGCGCTATATCAATGATGTATTAACCACGTTGCGCGATTTTAGAGTTATGAAAATTAACTTGCTCCATATTCTTCGTGTTTCGGTTTTCTCTGTAGGCGCTATCGCTTTATCAGCGTGCACCCGCATATCCGGATCTGGTGAAACTTCTTTCTACGATGATGCGCGTCGTCAAGACCCGCCTGAGGGGAGTGTTCGCTCCCTTAATCTTCGTGGTTATCAACCCGCCGATGATTTGGCGATGGTGGATGAACTTGAGTCTAAGGTTCAAGCGCTGAACCATGAACTCAAGACGCTTCGTAGCGCGCTTGAGATTATGCAGCCCGTAGATGAACCTGCGCTGAGTTATGCAGATAGTGAGCATGCAGCTAAACCTGCGCCGCTGCAAAGCACTTCAAAAGTGACAGTTTCTGAGACAACGCCTTCTGTTGATATGCCAGAAAATGCAGACGAATATGAAAAAGCGCCAGCGTTGGAGAAAGGGAAATCCTTATTCCGTTACGCAGATTTGGCGATGTATCCGACCCAAGGAGCTGCACAAGCTGACTGGAATCGTTTGGAGTCCGAGTTGGATTTACAAGAATTAACCCCATATTACGATGAAGTCGGCGGCGGTGTACGACTATCCACAGGGCCTTTTGCGAGTGCGGAAGAAGTTGCGGATGTGTGTGTTGACTTGAGCCGAGTCGCAGGGGCATGTGAGCCAGCTAAAGCTGGTAATGTGCTTCAGTAATATTTGGCGGACTGTGGAGTAATGACTATGACAATTCAAGGAGCCGAGCAGGCTGGCGCTGGCAGATCAGCGAGCAACCGTTTGGCGCACGTAATTGTCATCGGGAATGAAAAGGGCGGCGCGGGGAAATCTACCGTTGCTATGCACCTGTCTGTTGCGTTGATGCGTATGGGTAAAAAGGTTGGCTTGCTTGATCTTGATGTGCGCCAGCGCTCTTTTTCCCGTTATCTTGAAAACCGTATTCGCTGGAACCAGACCACCGGTGGTAGCCTGCCTGTGCCGGAGACGATTCGTATTGATGGGTCGCAAGCGCGAGATCTGGATGCGGCGGAACAAGAAGAAGCAGAACGTTTTGATGAGAGTGTGAAGCGTCTCTCTCAGACATGTGATTTCATTATTGTAGATAGTCCGGGTGGGGACACATTCTTGTCCCGCATGGCGCATTCTTCTGCGGATAGTCTGATCACACCGTTGAATGATAGTTTTGTCGACTTTGACCTTCTGGGTGATATTGACCCGCAAACGCTGGAAGTCGTGCGACCAAGTTTCTATGCGGAGCAAGTGTGGGATTGTCGTAAACGCAAAGCCAAAACCAGCCGTAAACCAATTGATTGGGTGGTGATGCGTAACCGTATGTCGCCCCTTGATGCGCGCAATAAGCAGCGCGTGGGTGAGGCACTGGATAATCTTGCACGCAGGATTGGGTTTCGGATTGCGCCGGGTTTGTCTGAGCGGGTGATATATCGTGAACTCTTTCCTATGGGTTTAACATTGCTTGATCTGACTGAAGCTGGATCAAATGTCGCTTTTACAATGAGCCATGTGGCGGCGCGTCAAGAAATCCGAGACCTGCTTATAGTGTTGAAATTGCCGGGTATGGAAGGCGAGGAAATATCGTTTTAGGCGACCTCTTATTGATCTGATCCGATCCAATGGGATTGGGTGTATTTTACGCCGCGATTATCTAAAAACTTTAAGATATTTTCAAATGCATCGCGTTCACCGCCAAATTGGGCTTTGAGCATTGCGAGTGTATCGGCATTTGCATCGCCGGTGTGAATGCGGGGCTTACAGGTTTTGTCTAAAACGCGTTTAAGGGCAGGTGTTTCACCTTTAGAGATGTGAAGATACCAATCATCGTCCTTATTGCCTTTGCTGATGGTGAGTTTGCCGCCTTCATCAAAAGATGCGGAAATATCAAAGTACACCGGCGTATCAGTGACAAATAGCGTGACGTCGTATTTATCTAAAAATGCGTCTGAGGTTTTCATATCGTGGATTTCCAAATGCTCATTGTATGTCTTTAGTTTTGCGTGAAATTTGGGTGTTGGAAAGATGCTAAATTACACACACATACACCAAAACCTCCGCCACCATTTCTGATGCGAGAGTATAAGGTTTAATCGTAAAATCAGGGCGCGAAGCACACAGATTTTTGGCAGTATAGCTAAGACCCGATCTGCACACGGGCCTCAGCAGGTAAGTAGGCCGCAAATCTGCGTGCCTCGCATGGTGATTTACCGTGGTGAGGTTCCTTCTTATAAGGGGTTCCTGCCCCCAAAGCCCGCTAAGGATGACGACAGCCACCCCCGCAAAGGATATCCCCTAGAGCACGCCCAACACCTGCATAGACACTCCGAATGCGCTATGTGGTTTGAAGGGTACACCATCCCACCCCAGCACGATCGGTCGCGAGCCGCCCCATGAGATGTGATGGAGGTAGTATGCACGAGGTTTTCAGGAGGGGGATAAGTTTTCTGTTTCGGAATGATGAATGTGCATTCAGGCAGGAATGCTTCTATAGATTGAAGACTGCATTCAGCTAAAACTCAAGGTTTTGTGTGAGGGTAAAATGATAGAAAAAACACTATAAAAATAAGGTTTAAGACAGTTTTGTGACGATTGTGTACCACTGAAAATTAATCCAATTCACATAGCAAGGAACCTCTTGTCTCTATTGCTGTGTTGGCTGAAAAAATGCACTCCATAAGTACGATTGATAAACGTGAAACGCTGATCGGATCGGTAATCGGTTTCTTTCTGATATTCTGTATCGGGTATTATATTTATACATCGGTTGTGGGCGTGGAGACACTTGCGACAGAACGTAAGCAAAATGAGTTAGTTTCTTCCGGGCTTTTGCTTGAGACGAAAGTGATTGGATTGCGAAAGCTTGAAAAGGATTTTGCAATTGAGAGAAAGCTTGAATTGCTATCTGAATTTGAAACCATATTTGGTGAAATATATAGCGAGATTGATGCACGCTGGCTCCCCTTAGACATTGAAGAAGCGGTTCAATTACAAAGTGGGTTGTTGAAATATCATGCTTCGGCACGCAAGCTTTTTGAGTTTCACAAATCCATAGGATTGGATCAAAATTCAGGACTTGAAGGTCAATTGCGGATCGCAGCGCATAGTGCTGAAAGTAAAATCCAAGAATTGGGAGATTCAGAGCTATTAGCTAATTTGATGTATCTGCGCAGGCATGAAAAAGACTTTATGCTGCGGGATGAACCTAAATATATGCAGCGATATTTTGACCGTATGCATATGCTCAAAGCGCAAATTGAAGAGAGAATTGGTCAAACCTCTTTAAAGCGAGACCTGATTTTAAACTTGGAAGATTATAGCCGGAATTTCACCAAATGGTCTGAAAACCGCCAACGCCTCAATAATACGATTGAAGAAATCGACCAAGCATTTGCGATAGTCGATAGTGTGATGAGCACATTAATTCGATTGTCTTTTGAGCGGGCAAAATACGCCAAGGATCAGGGGAATATCCATAGGTCATTGTCTCAGCTCTCTATATTATTGCTTGGATTGCTTGGTGCTATCGGGATTGGTTTGCTGGTGAGTGTTATCTATCGGCATAAGAAATTAAGCCTGGAAATTGATAAGCTCGCTTATATAGATGCGCTGACGTCGCTTCCCAATAGAAGGTGTTTTTTCCGCGAATTAAAAGAACTAAATGGCCCTAAGGCACATGTGTATTCTACATTGAGTGTTGGGATTATTGATCTGGATGGATTTAAGGCTGTGAATGATATTCATGGCCACGGCGCGGGGGATCAGCTTTTGAGCGCTGTGGGGCGCAGATTAGAAGGCTTGATGGATGAGGGGGTGTTCCTCGCGCGCCTTGGCGGTGATGAGTTTGGTATTATTGTAAGCAATGGTGGGACAGAAGATGATCTGGCGGCATTAGGGGCTACAATATGCGCGAGTTTGAAATCTCCCTTCACATTAAATGATGCTGTTGTGCGCATTGCAGGAACGGTTGGGTTTGCCCAATTGCAAGCGACAAAGCACTTGTCTGAGAGTTTATTTGAATGCGCTGATTATGCGCTTTACCATGCCAAGGAGAATTGCAAGGGAACATCAGTTACGTTTTCCACTCAGCATGAATTGCAAATCAGCGGCAAACGAAAAATGGAGCAGTGTTTATTAGACGCTGATTTAGAAGCTGAACTTCAAGTGTTTTTTCAGCCTATCGTAGATTGTGTGGCGGGGCATGTCGTGGGAATGGAAGCGTTAGCGCGTTGGACAAGCCCCGTTATAGGGGTAGTGCCGCCCGATAAATTTATTCCCGCAGCTGAAAACCTTGGAATTGTGGGCGGGTTAAGTTCCATATTGCTGAGGAAAGCATTGGCAGCGGCGAAATCATGGCCGGAAAACACATATCTATCGTTTAATTTATCCGCCATTGATATCTCTTCGAATGAAACCGCGCTGAATTTGATGGCGATCATAATGAAGAGTGGGTTTGCGCCACATCGTATCGTGTTTGAGATTACTGAAACGACTATGATGCTGAACTTTCAGCATGCCAATGAGGTGTTGAAACCATTTCGGAATATGGGCGTTGGCATTGCGCTGGATGACTTTGGAACGGGGTATTCCAGTCTTAGTTACATTCAGAAAATGCCCATAGATCGACTGAAAATTGATCGCGCTTTTATCTCTGATATCGAAACTCGCAAAACAACACGCGATATTATGATGACGATTGTTGATTTGTGCCGCAGCCTTGATGTGACGTGTATTGTAGAGGGTGTTGAGACGTATAAGCAGTTGGAAACTGTGCAGCTATTGGGCTGTCAGCTCATTCAGGGGTATTATTTCTCCAAACCCCTGAATATTGAAAATGCGCAGTCATTCCTTGAAGGCCGTTCGAGTCAAAGTGTGAATGACTGGCATTGTGGTGTGCGAAGCGCGTGATCAAATGCGCGGTGATAGACCCGTGTGTATGATGGGGCCTTTTGCGATAGAGCGGCCGATTTCGATGCAGGGTTTTTCAATCGTGACGTGGAGCATGTATGCCAAAGCGATGGAGAGTGGGTAGACGAGTATAAACTCTAACATCATTGAACTTTCTAAACCGAGTTTAGCAATGGCAATCTCTACAGCGTTTAGAACGAGCACATGCGTTAAGTAGATTGCGAATGTGAGTTTTCCTGCCCATGCAAGTGGAGCAAAGGATAAGATGCGGGATGTTGGGCTGTGGGTATTAAACCATAAGCTTGCGACAAGGCCCGCACCGAAAAACGACATGGCGAGGTTCCAGATATTGACCATCGGAAATATGAGAGATGCTGTGTATGTGAGGACCATCAGACCGACACAAATGGATGCAATCTCGCTTTTCTTGAATATGTCTATGAGGTGGGGTTTGTTTTTGACGATGATCGCCAGCAATGCGCCAAAGGCAAGACCAAAATAGCCGCGTACAAAAAAACTCTCACCGTGAGATACAAAGAGTAAGCAACCTATAATAAGTGCTGACACCGAGAATGCCCAAAGTGGCTTTTTGACCAAGAAAAATAGGATGCATGGCCAGATGATATAGAATTTTTCTTCTATGCCGAGCGTCCATGCATGGAGAAAAGAGTCGCCTGCGGCAAGTGGTCTGAACTCGCTATTAAAGGAGGCAATATAGGGAAGGGCACGAAGGAAATCATGTTGTTTCTCTGGCTGTCCCAATCGCGCTAAAAGCGTGGAAGCGCAAAAATAGAGAAGAATAGTAAAGGCGTATAAGGGGACAATTCTGAAGAAGCGCCTGATATAGAAAGCCTTCAGATTGAACTTTTCATCCGCTGACGTGTCCCGCAATAGAAGCCACGTGATTAGCCACCCGCTTAAGGCGAAGAAAATATCAACGCCAAACGAGCCATCAATATAGCGCGGTACAAATGAAATGTGATTGAAAATCGTGAAAATGATGCAGATGGCCCGCAAGCCATCTAGCGCGTGTCTATACTTTACCATGTGCCCCAACCCAATGTTTACGTCTTCGTTTCGACGTCATTGGGGTATGGCATTTGGCGCAACTTAAAGCAATAGGGGGGGGCTTTGGTTGTGCTCCTATTTAGAGGAGCCTTGCTCAACAATGCTCTCGTCAACTTCTGCCATATCGTTGAGAGTGATGGAGTTAAGATCATCCGTTGTCATGCCGCGCAATTCGTTGAAGGCGATACGGGTTGTGATGCTTGGCTTTTTATCTGAACCATCGGTTTCGATGACATCAAATGCTGCTTCAAGGAGGTCGGTGACGTGCATGTCGCGCGATTTTGATGTTGAGCCGCCTAACATAACCGCGATAACGCGGTGACCATCGCGTTCAGCAGATGCGAGCAGGTTGAAACCAGAAGCACGTGTGTAGCCTGTTTTAATGCCATCCACACCGCGCACTTTGTCTAGCAGATTGTTGTGGTTCTTGTATTTAGCGCGGCCATATTGAAATTCTGTGATTGAGAAATAATCATAATAATCAGCGTGATCCACGAGCATGGCTTCGCCAAGGAGTGCAAGATCGTGCGCTGTTGATACTTGCGCAGCGTCGGGGAGGCCGGATGCATTTTTGAAGCGTGTGTTTTTAAGCCCAAGTTGACGTGCTTTAGCAGTCATCAAAGCAGCGAAACGTGTTTCTGTTCCACCAAGGCGTTCCGCAATTACAACGGCTGCATCATTGGCTGATTTTGTTACAAGCGCGCTTATGGCTGTTTCAACGGTGATTGTCTCACCTGGTTTAAGGTATAATTTTGATGGGGCTTGAGCAGCTGCAGTTTTGGAAATCTTTAGCTCGTCCGTGAGCATAAGATCACCAGATTCGAGTGCGTCAAACACCATATAAAGCGTCATCACTTTGGTGATAGATGCAGGAAAACGCGGTTCATCTGCGTTACGTGCGTGCAAAACTGTGTTTGTGTCGATATCAATAACATAAGAAGCGTATTTTTCGGCCCATGAAGGACATGCGGCGAGCACAGACAATGTTCCGGCGATAAGGAGTTTACGTGTCAAACCGGCGAATTTCGACTGGATAGTCATGTCTGCGGGACCCTCTTGTTAAGATGCGTGCGTAAATTAGTTGTAATGTTAATCTCGATTCATTGAGGCGAGGTTAACTAATTGAGGCAGTGAAGATTAAGTTTTGTGGAGGAAGCTGCAAACTGAATTCTGATCAATGAATTGTGATAATATTATGTTGGACTTTAAAAATTTAAGACGACCCAAAACACCAAACACTTATTTGCTCGCGCCCATTGGAGTGTGTGAAAATGCTGTTCCAGACGCGGAACCGACGGTGTTTTATTTAAAGAATGCGGCGACACTAAAAGCTGATTTTCTGCATATTATGCAGGACCAACCACGGGTTTCTGTGCTTGAAGATGAGGGCTTGGGGTTGGAATTGCGTCAAAAAACGCCACTTATGGGTTTCCCCGATTTTATTTCAGTAAAGTTTATTAATTTAGAAGAGGGTAAATCTACGCTGGCAATCTATTCCAGATCAAAATACGGACGCAAGGATTTTGGTGTAAATCGGAAACGGATTGAGCTTTGGGTAGATTTACTACGTAAAAACGCTTAAGGGAGTGTTTGCAATTTTTAATGCGGTTTACCCCCTTACATAACGGATGTGTCTTCATATGTTAATAATATGAAACACGCGTTCTAAATATTTAATGTGTTTAGGGCAAAGTGATGTTGGTTAACTTTTGATAGGTTCATGTCAGACGAAAAATCCCCAACAGACACCGATGATGAAACTGGTGTCGTCACGCGTACTGAGACAAAGACGAAACGTCCTTCTTTGTACCGTGTTTTAATTTTGAATGACGACTTCACACCGATGGAGTTTGTTGTTCTAATCCTTGAGCACTTCTTCAACAAGACTCGTGAAGAAGCGACGAAAGTCATGCTCCATGTCCATAATACGGGCGTGGGTGTGTGTGGAGTGTTCACTTATGAGGTTGCTGAAACAAAAGTGGCGCAAGTTATGGACCTTGCCCGCAGAAGTGAGCATCCTCTTCAATGTGTAATGGAACGCGAAGAATAAAGGTTACTAAATGCCTTCAATGACCCCCAGCCTAGAACGCGCGCTTGAAAAAGCGCTGCATCTCGCTTCTGATCGTAAGCACGAATATGCCACGCTTGAGCATTTGTTGTTTGCTTTGACAGAAGATGAAGACGCTTCGGAGGTCATGCGCGCGTGTAAGCTTGATATAGATAAGCTACGTGGCGACCTGAATGATTATATGGATGAAGAGCTAAATGCGATCGTCGTAGATGATGATGAGCATGTGCATCCCACTGCAGCATTTCAACGTGTTGTTCAGCGTGCAGTTTTGCATGTGGAAAGCTCTGGCCGTGATGAAGTCACGGGCGCGAATGTGCTTGTGTCTATATTTGCGGAGCGGGAGAGCCATGCGGCTTACTTCCTGCAAGCTCAAGATATGACGCGCTATGATGCCGTAAACTTCATATCACATGGTGTTGCCAAAAAGCCGGGCATGTCGCGTACACGCCCTGTTGATGGTGCGGGCGAAGAAAAAGAAGAGGCTGCTAAATCTGGTGGTGAAGCTCTTCAAGCCTATTGTGTTGATCTGAACGAGAAAGCACGGTCTGGCAAAACTGACCCGCTTATTGGACGTCAGCTAGAGGTGGATCGTTGTATTCAAGTCTTGTGTCGTCGCCGCAAGAATAACCCGCTTCTTGTGGGTGATCCCGGTGTTGGTAAGACGGCGATTGCTGAAGGTTTGGCAAAACGTATCGTAGACGGTGAAGCTCCAAAAATTCTTGAAGAGAGCATTATCTACTCTCTCGACATGGGCTCATTGCTTGCGGGTACACGGTATCGCGGTGATTTCGAAGAACGTTTGAAGCAAGTTGTAAAAGAGCTGGAAGAGCAGCCACGTTCAGTCTTGTTCATTGATGAAATCCACACTGTGATTGGTGCGGGCGCCACATCTGGCGGTGCTATGGATGCATCTAACTTGCTGAAACCTGCGCTTCAATCTGGTGAACTTCGCTGTATGGGTTCAACGACATATAAAGAATACCGTCAGCATATCGAGAAAGATCGTGCTTTGGCGCGTCGTTTCCAGAAAATTGATGTGGTTGAACCAACTGTAGCTGACTCCATCAAGATTTTGCAGGGATTGAAATCACGTTTTGAGGACTTTCACGGTCTCAAATATACAAATGATGCGATTAAAACTGCGGTTGAACTTGCGGCACGTCACATCACGGACCGGAAACTGCCGGATAAAGCGATTGACGTGATTGATGAAGCGGGTGCGAGCCAATGGTTGCAACCGGATTCTAAGCGTCGCAAGCAGATTGGACCTAAAGAAATAGAAGCTGTGATCGCGAAAATGGCGCGTATTCCTGCGAAGCAAGTCAATAAGACAGATGAGCAGGCGTTACGATCTATTTCAAACGATTTGAAGCGCGTTGTTTATGGGCAAGACCCGGCCATCTTGGCTGTGTCTGACGCTATCAAGCTTGCGCGTGCGGGATTGCGTGAACCAAATAAACCTATTGGGTCATACCTGTTTTCAGGGCCTACAGGTGTTGGTAAAACTGAAGTTGCACGTCAATTGGCATCTATTTTGGGCGTTGAGATCTTGCGGTTCGACATGTCTGAATACATGGAGCGTCACACTGTTTCACGTTTGATTGGTGCGCCTCCAGGGTATGTTGGATATGATCAAGGTGGTCTTTTGACCGATGGCGTTGATCAACATCCACATTGTGTCTTGTTGCTGGATGAGATTGAGAAAGCACATCCTGAATTGTTCAATATCCTGTTGCAGGTGATGGATAATGGTACGTTGACGGATGCAAACGGTAAGAAAATTGATTTCCGTAATGTGATCTTGATTATGACGACCAATGCTGGTGCGGCGGATGCAGCAAAAGAGGCTATTGGATTTGGACGCGGTAAACGTGAAGGTGAAGATGAGGATGCGATTAAAAAGCTCTTCACACCTGAATTCCGCAACCGGTTGGATGCGATTATTCCATTCGCACCATTGGGCCCAGATGTCATTGGTCGTGTGGTTGATAAATTCGTACTTCAACTTGAGGGTCAATTGTCTGACCGCAATGTTGATATCGTCCTTACCGATAAAGCCCGGGCTTGGTTGGCTGAACGCGGCTATGATCAGGCTTATGGGGCGCGTCCGCTTGGGCGTGTAATCCAAGAGCATGTTAAGAAGCCAATGGCTGAAGAGTTGTTGTTTGGAAAACTGCGCAAGGGTGGCCTTGTGACGATTGATGTAGACATCAAAGACACAAGTAAACTCGCTTTCACTTTTGAAGATGGATCTAATAAGCGTCCATCTAATGAAGAGGAAGAGGAGCCGGAACTAACAGATTAATTAGCCCCATTTTAAATATGGGAATTTGATCTGGCTTTTACGGCAGACAAGTATTAAGACACGGGGCGAGGGTAGAAGTACTCTCGCCCTTTGTTTTATAAATATGAATACCTTCAATACGAGCACTGAAAAACCGAATATGACCCAGATCGTCGTTGCCGCCCTCTATCACTTTGCCAAGCTTCCTCACTATAAAGACATCCAAGCGCCATTACTTGCAGCATGTGAAGCAGCAGGTACGCGGGGGACGTTGCTCTTGGCGACTGAAGGTATTAACGGAACGATTGCGGGGACGCGCTCAGGCATTGATGAAGTTCTTCAATTTATCCGTTCTATTCCGGAACTGAAAGATACAGAGCATAAAGAAAGTCATGCTGAAGAGATGCCATTTTTGCGCATGAAAGTGCGTTTGAAGAATGAAATCGTAACGATGGGCGTGCCGGGAACTGACCCTAGCAATATCGTTGGCACATATGTTGATCCGGAAAACTGGAATGATTTGATCAGCCGTGACGATGTTGTTGTGATTGATACACGCAATGATTATGAAGTGCAGATTGGGACGTTTAAGGGGGCAGTGAACCCGAAAACGGAAACCTTCCGCGAGTTTCCAGCTTGGTTTAAAGAGTTTCAACGCACGCACAACAAGCCCAAAGTGGCTATGTTTTGTACGGGCGGCATTCGGTGTGAGAAATCCACTGCTTTTGCTAAGGATATGGGCTTTGAGGAAGTATTTCACCTTAAAGGCGGCATTCTAAAATACTTAGAAAATGTTCCAGAAGACAATAGTTTATGGGAAGGTGACTGCTTTGTGTTTGATCAGCGTGTTTCGGTGAAACACGGGCTAGAACTTGGCGATTATGACCAGTGCTTTGCGTGTCGTCGTCCAATCACAGAAGAAGAAAAGCAGCGCCCTGAATATACAAAGGGTGTGTCTTGTCACCAATGTTATGATGAGTATACGCCTGAGAAAAAGGCTGCATTCATGGAGCGCCAAAAGCAAATTGAGCTAGCAAAAAAACGCGGTAAATCGCATGTCGGCCAAGATTTAAAGGCTGAAAAAGAAGCCGCCCGCGCAGCCGCTGAAGAAGCAAGGTTAAAGTCTATTGCAGGCAAGGAAGAAGCGCGTAAGGACTAACATATATAAGCTATCAACCGAGCATATAGATATGCTCGGCTGAGTAGCGTTTTGGGGGCGTGTTTAGCTCTTGGGGGCTTTGTGGACGGTTCCTGATTTCATTACGAAATCAACGTTCAACATTGGCTCCACGCTTTTCGTGACATCCCCATCTACGGCGATAATGTCTGCATGTTTGCCGACGCTGATTGAGCCTATTTTATCAAAGAGTTCGAGGTTTTTAGCAGCATTAACCGTGGCGGCATGTAGAGCTTCTGTAGGGGTGTAGCCTGCTTGGACCATGAAGTTTAACTCGCCCGCATTGAGGCCGTGTTTGGAAACACCAGAATCGGTTCCAAAAGCGACGTTTACGCCGCCTTCACGCGCACGGCGCAACATATCGAGCATGAGCGGACCAACGATTTTCGCTTTTGCTTTGGTGGCAGGTGGCATCCAATCTTCTTTAGCCCAGTCTACAACAGTCATTCCAGCGAGCACTGTTGGCACAAGCGTCGCATCATTTTCCTTGAATAAGGCGATGGTTTCATCATCTAAATAGGTGCCGTGTTCGATGGAGTTTACACCTGCACGAAGGGCAGCGTTAATGCCGTTTTTACCGTGGGCATGAGCGGTGACGCGGCGGCCCATTGTTTTAGCTGTTTCGACAATAGCTTGCATTTCATCGTCAAATAATTGCTGTTCTAAGCCTGCTTTGGTGTTGGAGAGAACACCGCCCGTTGCTGTGATTTTAATGACATCAGCTCCGCGTTTGACCTGTTCGCGAACAGCGCGGCGGCAATCGTCAGCGCCGTTGCAAATGCTTTGTCTGTCAAAAACGGCTGAGATTTTAGGTGCGTAGCCATTAGTATCTCCATGACCACCCGTTGCCGAGATGGATTGTCCGGCAGCAACGATGCGTGGTCCGCTGACTTTTCCGCTGGCAATAGCATCACGCAGAGAGAAAATAGCTTCATTCGTTCCGCCAAGATCTTGGACAGTGGTGAAGCCTGCATCCAATGTGCGCTTAGAAAATTGAGCACCCGCCAAAGCAAGGTCAACTTCACTATCATATAGTGCACGAATGGCGCTTCCTGGCCCGCCTTCGTGTAGGACGTGAACGTGACAATCAATCATGCCTGGCAGGACGGTATAGCCTTTTAGATCAACAGTCGTCGCGCCTTTGCTTGCTTTCACATAGCCGCTTTTAATATCTGTGATTTTATCATCTACAATAATGATTGTGCGCTCGGTTTGAATATCCTTACCTGGTTCGGCAAGGAGCTTACCGGCATGAATGTAGATTGTGTCTGCGAGCGCTAAAGGCGTCGCGGTTAAGCTGATCGCAGTTGCGCATAGAAGTGTTTTGAGTGTTTTTTTCATAAGCCTGTCCCCGAGAAAATATAACGTGCCTTAGTTGTGCACTTTGGTAGTTCATTTGTGTGTATTTTGGGAGAAGGTTAGAATGCTATACTAACACTAGCAAGTGGATCAGACTTTTAAGTCGGGCGTTATCACAATGAGTTGATAGCTCATTTTTGTTTGGAAATTTGCCGGTTTTCAGTTAGCCATATCTACATGACTAAAGACTCCCTACCTATTTTATATACTTTTCGTCGTTGTCCCTACGCTATGCGAGGGCGAATGGCTCTGCTTGTGTCTGGGCAATCCTTTGAGTGGCGTGAAATATTGTTACGGGATAAGCCCGCGCAAATGCTAGAGGCGAGCGCAAAAGGGACTGTGCCAACGCTTGTTTTGCCCAATGGGGCCGTCATTGATGAAAGCCTTGATGTGATGCTGTGGGCGCTGACGATGAATGACCCTGAGGGGTGGTTGCCGATCAATGCAATGGATCGTGCCGTCACGTATGAATTGATTGAGCGCAATGATGGTCCCTTTAAGGGGCATTTGGACCGATATAAATACGCGGCGCGATATGATGGTGTTGATGGTTTAGAGCATCGTAGCGCCGGATTTGAAACCATAGTTGATTTAGACAAGCGATTAGCAGAACAACCCTTTCTAGCTGGGGAGACTATGGGCTTAGCTGATTATGCTATATTTCCATTCATCCGACAGTTTCGCGTGGCCGACCGTGAATGGTTTGATGCGCAAGACATTCCTCATGTGCATAAATGGCTACAGGCAGCGATGGCATCGCCTTTGTTTGAGGCAATTATGGTGAAGCGAAAACCGTGGAAAGATACTTATGGAAATGAGGATCATGTACCTGTTATCTATCCACGGGACAGTGCTTAAAGTTCAGCGCGTATTTCTGTCGCGATAGCTTCTAATTCGGCCATATCTGCCATCGTGCCGGAGGCGTGTGTTCCAACAGAATGGCCACGTCTGCGTGGGATGATATGGAAGTGCAGGTGAAAGACGGTTTGGCCTGCTGGTTCGCCATTAAATTGAGTTAAAACAATGCCATCTGGCCCCAAAGCGCGCTCGACGGCTTTTGCAACTTTTTGAACACGTTCCATATAGGGGCCGAGCTTTTCGGTTGGCATTTCCAGAAAATTGCGTGCTGTTACGTTTTTGGGAATAACTAGCGTGTGACCGTCAGCTTGAGGGAAGACATCCATAAATGCCAATGCGATATCATCTTCATAGACCTTCACGCATGGCATGTCACCGCGTAGGATTTTAGCGAAAATATTCTCATTATCATAAGGTCCGTGAAGGCTCATAGGATGTTCCTTTGTTTAGTCTTCGGGTTTGCGAAATGGGGTACGTTGACCAAGATATTCAATATCAGCTTCAACCTGTTCGCGTTCATGTTCCAGATATTGAGCGATAGCGTCTGAGAAGCCTTGGTTTGCAATCCAATGGGCGGAATAGGTGGGGGTGGGTGCGTAGCCTCTGGCGAGCTTGTGGCCGCCTTGGGCACCAGCTTCTACGCGCTTTAGATTGTGGGCGATAGCGTAATCTATGGCTTGGTAATAGCAGGTTTCAAAATGAAGGCAGGGGCGCGGTTCTGAACATCCCCAATAGCGGCCATATAGTGTGTCTGAACCAATCATGTTGAGGGCGGCGGCTATGGGGCGATTGTCTTCAGTATCGCGCGCTAAAACGAGCAGAATTTTATCGCCCATTCGTTGACCAAGCAGCTGGAAAAAGGCGCGGTTTAAATAGGGTGAACCCCATTTTCGTGCACCAGTGTCTTGATAATATTGGTAAAATATATCCCAGTGTTCAGATGTGATTTGATCACTTGTGAGGTGTTCATAGAGAATGCCATCTTGCGCTTGGGCGCGCTCTTTTCTGAGGTTTTTGCGTTTACGAGAGGCGAGAACATCGAGAAATGCGTCAAAATTTTTGTAATTATCATTTACCCAATGAAATTGCTGATCCGTCCGTTGGAGCAAGCTTTGGGCACCTAAATGCTCGTATTCGAGTGCGTCGATGAAGTTTAGGTGTAGGGATGATAGCTTGTTGGTTGCTGTGAGCTGGATGGCTGTTTGCAGCAAGGCATCTTTGATGTGTTGGCCTGATGGGGCTGTGCTTGTCAGCAGCCTGCGGCCTGTCACTGGTGTGAAGGGAATTGCGATCAAAAGCTTGGGATAATACTGACCACCGGCACGTTCAAACGCATCTGCCCATGCATGATCAAATACAAACTCACCTTGAGAATGAGACTTGAGATACATTGGACAAGCGCCGACGATTATACCGTTTTGATCTTGCGCAATGATGTGGTGTGGGGCCCATCCCGTTTGGGGGCTGACACATTCAGTTTCTTCGAGTGCTTGAAGAAAATCCCAGTCCAGAAAAGGATCGTAAGGAAGATCAGCAGGATTTGCGATTGCATTCCAAGCTTCCCGATCCACCTTGGAAAGGGAAGTCTCTATGCGCATGGAAAGTGTTAGTTCATCATCCGTCATGGGCTATATGTGGAGACCTTGTGTAACGGATGCAATCGCAAAAGGATTGCGTTTATTCAAATTCAACGATTGCATCAATTTCAACAGCAACGCCAAGAGGTAAAACCGGACATGCGACGGCGGAACGTGCATGACGGCCTTTATCTCCAAACGCGTCAACCATCAGGTCTGAACATCCATTGATAACTTGAGGGATTTCCACGAAATCTGGAGCTGCATTCACGAAGCCACCGAGCTTGACGATTCGCTTGACGCGGTCGAGTGAGCCAAGTGCGCCCTTCATTTGGGTGATGAGGTTGATTGCGCAAAGGCGGGCGGCAGCTTGGCCTTGCTCTGTTGTCATATTCTCGCCCAGACGCCCGTGGACCAATCCATCTGCACCCATTGAAATTTGACCAGAGATAAATAGCTGGTTTCCGGAAATAACATAGGGAAGGTAGTTTGCGACAGCAGCTTTAGGTTCACCTAAAACGATACCCAATTGTTCTAGTTTAGCTTCAGGTGATTGCATTGTGTGTCTCCGGATCGGCTTAGAATTGTCGAATTTTTGATGTTTAATGAGATGACAGATTATCGACTTTTTACAAGTTCGTTAACTCTATTTGACGAGATTAAGGTATCGTTAGGCTAGGTTTTCTTATTGTGCAGACTGAGTCTGTTGAGAATCGTTTTTTGGGTTGGTTTTAAAAGGATGATGATAAGTTAGAGCAATTCAATCTGAACGTTTGTTAATTGACTGAATATTCATGCACTTTTCTTAAGATAATAGCAGAGAAAAGAGTGCATTTCGCTTGAATGTAAAAGGGTGTTTAACTCTCTTGCGCCAAATTGAAGGTTAAGAGTGAGGAATCGCAAGCGCGATTTCGCTTGGAGCAATGACTGATATGGCCGGAAGTACATTGAAAAAAGTCCTAGTCGTAGAGGACAATCCGCTGAACATGAAATTGTTCTGCGACCTTCTTGATGCTTTCGGTTTTGAAGCGGTGAAGTCTGAAGACGGCTTGCGTGCTGTTGAGATGGCTAAAGACATTCACCCAGATTTGATAATTATGGATATTCAGCTTCCTGACGTGTCTGGCCTGGACCTTGCGCGTTGGATTAAAGATGATGAGTCTGTACGTGACATTCCAATTCTTGCGGTGACAGCGTTTGCTATGCGTCAAGATGAAGAAGATGTGCTTGAGGCGGGGTGTGAGGCCTATATGACGAAGCCAATTCAAATGGGCTCATTTATTAAAGCGGTTGAAGAATTGACTGCACGACGGGAGCGAGCCCATTGAGCGCGCGTGTTCTTGTTGTTGATGATATAGAGGCTAACCGAAAACTTCTATGTGCAAAGCTTGCGCATGAGTATTTTCAGGTGACGACTGCTGTAGATGGGTTGGATGCAATTGATAAAGCGATTGCGACTGAGCCTGATGTAATTCTGCTGGATGTGATGATGCCGCGCATGGATGGGTTTGAAGCCTGTCGTGAGCTGAAATTTGATCCACGGACTGAGCACATTCCTGTCGTTATGGTGACAGCACTTAGCGAACGTGAAGACCGTTTGAAGGGCTTGCGTGCGGGTGCGGATGATTTTTTGACAAAGCCAATCAATGATTTGCAGCTTTTGTCGCGTGTTCGTGCGCTGTCTAAATATAAATTGGTAGCAGATGAGCTGCGCAAGCGTGAAGCATCAGGACGCCGCATTGGTGTGATTGATGTCATGCCAACAGGGCGCGGGCAAAATCCTGCGCGTGTGCTTGTTGTAGATGATAATGAACGTCAAGCCGCGAGAATTTGTCGTTATCTTGAAACTGACCACAAGCCTATGACGCTGGCAAACGCGACGGGTGGGCTAGGTGCAGGTGCGGCGACTGTTGATATTATGGTGTTGTCACTTGGCGGCGAGAAATATGACGGGCTGAAGCTTTGTTCTTATCTGCGCAATTTGGAAGCTACACGTGATTTGCCGATTCTTGCTATTGTTGGCGCGGAAGATGAAAAACTCGCCGTGCGGGCGCTAGATCTTGGTGCATCAGATATTTTGGTACGTCCGATTGATCCTGAGGAATTGCTTGCGCGTGTGAAAACGCAAGTGAGCAAGAAGCGTTATGTTGATTCCCTGCGTGCGCGCTTAGACCAGTCTATGGAATTGGCTGTGACCGACCAGCTAACAGGATTGCACAATCGCCGCTATATGGAGAGCCAGCTTGAGCAATTCATGAAGCGCGCAAATATGGGTGGCGGGCCTGTGTCTGTTCTTCTGTGTGATCTAGATCACTTTAAGAAAGTGAATGATGGATATGGTCACGATGTGGGCGATGAAGTCTTGCGGGAGTTCTCAACCCGCTTGATGAAAAACATTCGACCAACAGATATTGCATGTCGTTATGGTGGAGAAGAGTTTCTGGTGATTATGCCTGATACGACCATTCAAATGGCCCAATTAACGGCAGAACGTATCCGCGAAAAGGTGGATGGAACACCATTCAGTATCAATGGTGGGCTTGGGAAATTAAGCGTCACCATGTCGGGTGGGGCGGCTGTTACTTTCCCGCCAGATGATAGCGTGAACCAATTGATCAAACGTGCTGATGAGGCGCTATATAGCGCTAAGGAATCGGGGCGGAATAAGATTGTTTGTAATTTTGATGGTTTTTAGGAAATGGCGCTTCGGATGAGGCGCTATTTTTTTATGTTCATTGAGGCAAATAAAAAGGGCTTGGAAATTCATCCAAGCCCTTTTTAATAATGAAATAGAAAGTTTGATCTTACTTGATCTTACCTTCTTTGAATTCAACGTGTTTACGGATGACTGGGTCGTACTTTTTCAAGACGAGTTTTTCAGTCAAGTTACGCGGGTTTTTCTTTGTTACGTAGAAAAAACCAGTGTCCGCAGTCGAATTCAAGCGAATTTTCACAGTGGTAGGTTTAGCCATTGATCTCTTGCTCTGGTCGAGGCGCGGTTACTCGCGCGTGAAACGGAAAGCGTGCTTTAATCAGTAACCCCTCATTTCGTCAAGAGCCGTTTCTCAATTGTCTTCATTTCCTGTGAAATAATTTAATCCTGTGCGAATGAGAGTTGACGCTTTGGGAAGGATATACAGCTCCGATTTTCTTGATACAGTGAAATCAGGGCGGGAAATGTTTCTGACTTATGTCTGACTTTTCTTAGACTCAAAATAAAAAAGCTCAATAAATAAAAGAGTGTACGGGACATGAAAACATCAAACATATTGGCGGACCTTGGGGTCGCGCCAGCTAAATTGCATTTAAACCTCAAAGAAGCGCCACTTTATGAAGCTGCGATCCGTCGCGGCGAAGGTGAAGTTGCAAAAGGTGGTGCGCTTGTTGTGAAAACAGGCGAACACACGGGCCGTTCTGCAAAGGATAAATTCACTGTACGGAACGCTTACACAGAAAAAACTGTGTGGTGGGACAATAATGAATCAATCACGCCTGAGCAGTTTGATCTTCTATGGGAAGATTTCCAAGCACATATGAATGGCAATGAGCTTTATGTTCAGCAGCTTTTTGGAGGGGCTGACTTAGATCACCGTGTGAGCGTGCGTATTGTCAATGAATTGGCGTGGCACAATCTGTTCATTCGTCACTTGCTACGCCGTCCAACAGACGCCGAGCTTGCGACATTTGAAAATGATTTCACGATTGTGAATTTGCCATCTTTCCGCGCTGATCCGGCGCGTCACGGGACACGGTCTTCGACTGTGATTGCTGTGAATTTTGAAAAGAAGATGATTCTAATTGGCGGCACATCTTATGCCGGTGAGACGAAGAAATCTGTGTTCACGATTTTGAACTATCTGCTTCCAGAATCAAATGTGATGCCGATGCATTGTTCGGTGAATACATCTGAGAAAGAAGACGCGGCTATTTTCTTTGGCCTATCTGGTACGGGTAAAACGACTTTGTCTGCTGATCAATCTCGCATTCTTGTGGGCGATGATGAGCATGGTTGGTCTGAAAATGGTTTGTTTAATTTTGAGGGGGGCTGTTACGCCAAAATGATCAACCTCTCCCAAGAGGCTGAACCAGAAATTTACGCGACGACGAAGCAATGGGGAACAGTGCTTGAAAACACTGTGATGGACCCTGTGACGCGTGAGCTTGATCTGTTTGATAACTCATTGGCAGAAAACTCACGCGGGGCATATCCGATCTCGGCTATTCCTAATGCGTCGGAGAGCGGGCGGTGTGGACAGCCAAAGAACTTGATCATGCTGACAGCGGATGCCTTTGGTGTGTTGCCGCCAATTGCGAAACTGACGCCAGAGCAAGCCATGTATCACTTCTTATCGGGCTATACAGCGAAAGTGGCTGGAACTGAAAAGGGTGTCACGGAGCCAACGGCTGCATTCTCAACGTGTTTTGGTGCGCCATTTATGCCGCGTCATCCATCTGAATATGGTGATCTGCTCGGTAAGCTGATTGAGAAGTACAATGTGGACTGCTGGTTGGTGTCTACAGGCTGGACAGGTGGTCCTTATGGCACGGGTAGCCGTATGCCGATTAAAGCGACACGAGCGCTGCTAAACGCTGCGCTGGATGGATCATTGGTTCGGGGTGAGTTCCGTAAGGATGAGACATTTGGCTTTATGGTGCCAACCAAGCTTGAAGGCGTGGATGATAAAATCCTGACACCGCGCGAAACTTGGGCTGATAAAGCAGCCTATGATGCACAAGCAGCAAAGCTTGCGGGAATGTTCGTGAAGAACTTCAAAGTGTTTGAGGCTTATGTGTCCGACGGAGTGAAGGCAGCTGCACCTGTCGCACAGCAAACAGTGCCGGCTGAGTAAGTTTTTGCAGGATTAAATATTAGGAAGGCGGCTCTTAGCGGGGCCGCCTTTTTTGTTGAGTGGGCAGAGTGATAAGAGCTGTTAAAATTATTAAACTGTATTCGTATCTCTAGAGAAAACTTCAAGATTCTCGTTGAGGTAGATCTCAGCAAATAACAAGTTGAAGTCTTGAGCGATAAGAGTGATATCTCTTTCCAATGTTACTAATTCAGCTTGCGTAAACTGTTTTTGGATTCGGTTGGTCTTTTCATCATCTACACGCCACATTTTGTAAACGAAGGTAGTTTCGTCTCTTTTGCAATGTATTCTACAAAATGCATGAGCAAAAAAGTCGCGATACTCTCTGAATGGCTCTAAGCGATCAATTAAATTGATTGCTCTAGCATTATATTTATTTAGAGGTCCGGGGGACGAGAATAACGCTTTGGCCTGAGCGATCCTGTTTTTAAGTTTGCGGTGATATCGGATATTAAGTTTCCAGTAGTCGCGAATTATTCGTGCTTGCATTCCGACATCTAAAAGCAAAAACTCGCATTGGCTGTAAGCGCCAATAATTTGGCCACGTAATTGGGCTTGGAGTTGAACTAAATCACGTTCTTTTTCTGTAGGTGTTTTAGGTATTAGTTTCATAGAATTAGACCGAGATTTAAGGAAACGCATCCAATGTCAGCCGCTCAAGAAAGCTTTCATTGTCTTTCCAGTAGGTCATGAAGGGGGCGTGGTCCGCGTCAGGTTCTTCTATGCGCTTTTGGGCTTCGCTTATTGTGAAGCGGGTGATGCCGGGCAGGTCTAGGTCTGCGATTTCTTCGAAGGTGAACCAGCGCAAATCTAATAGTTCATGACTATCCACGGGACGTTTGAGTTCTGCGAGAACGTCTTCGGATTTAGCGAGGAAGAAACGTGCATCAAATCGTTTTGGGCGGTAGGGCGGTGTGATTGCACGGCCTATAAACTGGATGTTGTTGAGATAGGGACGTACACCAAAGGAAAGATATGTGCGCCAGCTTTCATCTAGGTTTGGCGTGATCTCAATATCTTCAGAGACGGGCTTACCTATGACGAGGCCGGTTTCTTCAAATGTTTCACGGATGGCAGATAGAACCAATCCTTCGGGTGAGGTGTTGCTTTGAATTTGCAGTAAGGATCGACATGTTGGGTTCATGTCGCCAATGGCTGTTATGTCCAAATCAGTGGGGTCCATGCGGCCACCTGGGAAGACATATTTATCAGGCATGAATGTGTGGCCACTTGCGCGTTGGCCCATAAGGATGCGCGGCGTTGGGCCATCATTACGCACAAGGATCATTGTGGCTGCATCTTTGGCATCCACCGGATTATCCGCAAGGCTTATATCCGGTGGTGCGTCGTCAAATTGTCCGGGTTTGAATGTGTTTTCTGACATTGCGTTTCACTCCCGCACCTACGCTTAGGCTTATTTTCTTTTTCCTAAGCGTATGTTTTTTGGGCGGCCTTGTGAAGCAGCAGTGCGCTTTTTAGAGCCACCTTTGCGTCCACGTGGTGGATGGTTGTCGCGGCCATGCCGTGCACGTTTAGGCTTTAACAATTCTTCACGTGCAGGACGCGGGTCAGATAGCATTTCAAACAATAGCCCACCTGTGACCGGTGTGGCTTCTGCAAGTTTTACTAGGACTGGCATACCCATTTCATAGCGCATTTCTGTGCGATCACCGACGAGCGCAGCATTGTTCTCATCATAGAGCCAGTATTCTTCCGAGAGGCGTGCTGCTGGAATAAAGCCATCTGCGCCACTATCGTTGAGTTTTACAAATAGCCCAGCTTTGGTGACACCGGCGATACGGCCTTGAAATTCCGCACCGACTTTATCTGACATGAAGGCCACGAGATAGCGGTCTGTTGCATCACGTTCGGCCGCCATTGAGCGGCGTTCAGTCGTTGTGAGGTGTTCGGCAATTTGTTCTAGGCGCTTTGATTCCACATCAGAAATGCCATCAGGACCAAGACCCAACGCACGAATGAGTGCGCGGTGTACGATCAGGTCGGAGTAACGACGGATAGGGGATGTAAAGTGCGCATATTTTGCGAGGTTTAATCCAAAGTGCCCGTAATTCTCGTGTGAATAGCGCGCTTGAGATTGAGATCTTAGCACCATTTCAGACACAAGGTGTTCATGCTCGGTTGAACGCGATTGTTCGAGTAGACGATTGAAGCGCGCTGAGGTCTTCTTCTCGCCGCGTGTCCACTTCATGCCGATTGTTGGCAGGAAAATGCCTAGAGCGAGGATTTTCTCATCTGAAGGTTCTTCGTGGATACGATAAATGAGCGGCGAGTGCGTTTTCTCTAAGCTTTCAGCCGCACACACATTAGCTTGGATCATAAATTCTTCGATCAGCTTGTGCGCATCAAAACGATCTTTTGTGTAAACGCCTAAGACATTGCCCTCCTTATCGAGAGCAACGCGGCGCTCTGGAAGGTCTAGATCGAGAGGTTGGCGCTTTTCACGTGCTTTACCAACGCAAGCATAGGCGGCCCACAATGGTTTCAGCACTGTCTCTAACAGAGGCGCTGATTTTTCGTCAGGCTTTCCATCAACAGCGTTTTGGGCTTGCTCATATGATAGCTTTGCAGCTGACCGCATCGTGCCGCGAATGAAACGGTGATCAATTTTGTCACCTGCCGCGTTGAAACGCATTTCAACGGCGAATGTCTCACGGATTTCATTTTCTTTAAGCGAACATTGTTCAGCAGAAAGCGCTTCAGGAAGCATGGGCGCAACGCGATCAGGGAAATAAGTAGAGTTTCCGCGTCTAAAGGCTTCATCATCTAGCGCTGTACCGTGCTGCACATAGGCTGCGACATCGGCAATCGCGACATAGACAATCCAGCCGCCTTTATTGTTCTCGGCGTCATCGGGCTTGGCATAAACAGCATCGTCATGATCACGGGCATCCGCAGGGTCAATCGTGACGAGGGGAAGGTGTGTAAGGTCTTCTCTTTTGGTATCTTGTGCAGTGGCGTTTTCGGCTTCAGCAAGAACTTCTGTTGGAAATTCATCTGGCACATCATGCGTATGCAGCGCGACAATCGAGGCAGATTTGGGGTTATCCATCGTGCCGACAATTTCAACCACTTCAGCCATTTGCGGGCCGTGAGGTTTAGATTTTTTTAGTTTTATACGAACAATGTCGCCTGTTTCAGCATCTTTTGAGAGTGCTTTTTCAACGAGGTATTCGTGTTTGTCTTTGCGGCTTGTCGGTTTGACGCGGCCACCATGTCTATTGGCTTCAAACAGACCAATGACAGTGGTTTGCGGTGTGTCGTCAAACTTCTTGATGACTTTCGCATACCATAGACCATCATTCGCTTTCCCCACTTTACATAAAGCGCGGTCGCCTATGGCAAAGGTTTCATTGCGTTTGCGCGAAGCGGTTGCGACACAGGTGATGTCTGGTCCGTACAGACCATCTGTGCCGATGCAGCGACCAACAAGATCGCCATGCTCATCGATTTTTTCAAATTTCACAACAGAGGTTGGCGGGGGCGCATCAACGCTTGCAAACTGGCGTTTGCCTGTGCGTGCAATCGTGCCTTCTGTCTCTAGCTTTTTCAGAATCTGACGCAGCGCGACACGGTCGGAGCCTTGAACACCAAGACCTCGTGCAATTTCGCGTTTGTTAGATTTATCGGGATTGCGCTCTAAAAATTCTAGAACGGCTTTTTCAGTTATATTACTCATGTGGGGGCATATAACCTAAAAATGCGATCAATGCGCGTTTTTTGTTTAGGTTTGCAGCAAAGAAAACAAATTCACCGTCTATTTTACGGATATTATGACGATTCAAGCGCTTCGCTTACTTTGGGAAGTGGTGCTGTTACATCGATTGGCTTTAGCCCAAATGATTGTTTGGGTGTGTTGTAATCACCGATTAGAATTTCATAATGTAGGTGTCGCGCGACGGGTTTGTCGGCACTGGTTCCCATACGGCCAATGGTTTGACCCGCTTTAATGGGGGTGCCAATGCTTATCTCCGGTGCGAAATTTTCCAGATGCGCGTATCGGGTGAAAACACCATCTCCATGATCGATAAGAATCATATTTCCATAATCGCCGCGATAATGGGCTTCTATGATAGTGCCATCTCCGCCGGCATAAACATCGACAGGTTCTGAGAAGGCAATGTCCCATCCCTTGTGTAAATAGGCGCGTCGAGATGTTCCACGAAAACCATATCCTGACATAAGGCAACCTTGGGCAACGGGCGCTGAAGCGAGGCGGACTTTGGAGGTGATTTTAAATGTTTGCTTATAGTCTTTGATATTTTGCGATGCGTCTGAAGCAGGGGTGTTGCGGCGTCCATCACGATAGCAAACTTGTAAGTTTTTGGGGAAAATGCGGGCTAATCGAGCTTGTTCGAACGGAACGAGTAGCTCTTTGAGGATATAGGTTTCGCTCTCTTTGAGGGTGCTAATATATTCAATTGCTACCCGTTTTGATGTTGAGGCCAATTGATCAATTTGTGCGGAATCTACACCAGACATTGGCATGATGGAAACCAAGGCAGAGGGTAATATATTCAATAGCATTCGAAACGTGACCTGTATAAATGGCTCAAAACCAAAACCACCAGAAATGGGCCTGACGCGCATATCTGGTGGTAGGTGTTTGAGGCATATTTGCAGGTTTCTGTTGCACAATTTGCTATTTTAAAACGGCAAACAGATACCTGTTTTGAGCTTAAATTCGACGTGACTTATATTATGACGTTTCTTTGGTCGATTTTTTAGGCGTTTTTGAGGCAGTCGCTTTTTTAGCTGCTGGCTTTTTAGCGGCTGCTTTTTTGGCTGGTGCTTTCTTTTTGGTTGCACTTCCTGCTTTTGCGTCAATCAATTCAATTGCCTTTTCCAGAGTAATTGTTTCTGGAGTGACATCCTTGGGAAGGGTGGCATTGGTTTTTTGGTGTTTTACATAGGGGCCATACCGGCCATCAAACACATTGATTGGTTCATCTGTTGCAGGGTGTTTACCGAGTTCTTTCAGCGCTTTAGCTGCGCCGCCGCGACCACCTTTAGCATTTTTCTCAGCGATGAGTGCAACTGCACGGTTAAGGCCAACTTCAAACACTTCCATTGGGTCTGGTAGGTTAGCGTAGGTTTTGTTGTGCTGAACATAAGGTCCATACCGCCCAAAATTGGCATACATCATTTCACCATCTTCGGGGTGAGGACCGATTTCACGGGGCAGGTTGATTAGCTTGATGGCTTGCTCAAGTGTGAGTTCTTCAACACTCCATCCTTTAGGAATAGAACCGCGTTTTGGTTTTTCCTTGCCGACACCTTCGCCAAGCTGCACATAGGGGCCAAACCGGCCTGTACGTAGGCTAATGTCTTTGCCTGTAACTGGGTCTTGTCCTAGTAACTTGCCGTCTGGTGATACAGCGTCCTCAGCGTCTGATCCATCCGTTGTGAAGGGGCGTGTGTGCTTACATTCAGGATAGTTTGAACACCCGATAAAGGCACCGTTACGACCAAGCTTCATTGAAAGCTGGCCTTCTTTACACAAAGGACATAGGCGCGGGTCTTCGCCCGTTGGTTCGCCAGTCTTTTCATCAATTTTTGGTGGGAAGATCTTAGGGCCAAGCACTTCGTTTAGAAGGTCGAGCACGTGGGTGACGCGCAATTCAGACACTTCTTCGATTTTCGCTCTGAACTGTTTCCAAAATTCAGCAAGGAATGTTTTCCAAGCAAGCTTTCCGTCGGAAACAAGGTCGAGTTTTTCTTCTAGGTCAGCCGTAAAGTCGTATTGAACATATTGATTGAAATAGTTTTCAAGGAAGATCGTGACCAAACGACCTTTATCGTCTGGAATGAAACGGTTTTTATCCATGTGCACATAGTCACGGTCACGCAATGTGGCGAGCGTCGAGGCATATGTGGATGGGCGGCCAATGCCTAGCTCTTCCATTTTCTTCACGAGCGATGCTTCTGTGAAACGCGGCGGAGGTTGAGTAAAGCTTTGGTTTGCATCGGCTTTTTTCAAGTCGATATTATCGCCTACCGTTAAAGCTGGAAGGCGTTTGCCGTCTTCATCGCCGTTTTCATCATCACGGCCTTCTTGGTACAAGACAAGAAAACCATCAAATTTTACGACCTGACCCGTGGCGCGTAAAATGGCATTTCCATCTTTAGACTTTAAGTCCGCTGTTGTGCGTTCAAGTTGGGCAGTTTCCATTTGAGAGGCAACGGCACGCTTCCACACGAGTTCGTATAGGCGAGATAAATCCTGGTCCAAACGAACGGTGGAAGGGTGTTTCATGAAGTCAGTCGGGCGAACGGCTTCGTGCGCTTCTTGTGCGTTTTTTGCTTTAGATGAATAGCGACGAGGGCTAGATGGCACATAACGTTCGCCATGCACTTCTTTAATTGCATCGCGCGCTGCATGTATGGCTTCTTCAGCCATTTCAACACCATCAGTACGCATATATGTGATGAGACCGGCTTCATATAGTTTTTGAGCGGCACCCATTGTGCGAGATGCATTAAAGCCCAGTTTACGTGAGGCTTCTTGCTGAAGTGTTGAAGTTGTGAATGGCGGCGGCGGGTTTGATTTTACCGGCTTTGCTTCAACAGATTGAACTGTATATCCACCTACACGAACATGTTCGAGGGCTTTGTCTGCTGCTTCTTTATTTGGAAGCGAGAATTTCTGGACTTTCTTGCCTTCAAGTTCATATAAGCGGGTTTCAAATTCAGATTTTGAAACTGAATTCATTAAACCTTTGATTTGCCAATATTCTTCAGGTTTGAAAACCTCAATTTCCATTTCGCGTTCACAGATAAGACGCAGCGCAACGGATTGCACACGGCCAGCCGATCGAGAACCGGGGAGCTTGCGCCATAGCACAGGTGATAGGTTGAAGCCCACGAGGTAGTCGAGTGCACGGCGTGCGAGGTATGCGTCCACAAGCTCTTGGTCTAGCTCGCGTGGCTTCTGCATAGCTTCAAGAATGGATTTTTTTGTAATCGCGTTAAAGACAACACGCTCAATGGATTTGTCTTTAAGCGCGCCACGTTTTTTAGATAGAACGTCTAGCACGTGCCACGAAATTGCTTCTCCCTCTCTATCAGGGTCGGTGGCAAGTATCAGGCCGTCGGCTCCCTTTAAGGCGTCTGCAATGTCTTTGATGCGCTGGTTGGATTTTGCATCCGCTTTCCACGTCATCGCAAAATCATTGTCGGGATCGACTGAACCATCCTTAGATGGGAGGTCACGAATATGCCCGTATGAGGCGAGCACTTTAAAGTCTTTTCCAAGGTATTGGTTGATTGTCTTGGCTTTGGCCGGGGACTCAACGACAACGACTTTCATATTATATTCTCCCGGCTGTTTATACGTGTTCTAGGCGGTCTTAGACCTTGTCCACCCCAATGCATTAGAGCGGCGGAAACTGGTAGAGCTGAACAAGAAAGTCAATTAATCAATTTAAGACAATGTGTGATCTAGCCTAAAATTCTCACTTAAAAGGCGAGTTTTACACAGGTCTTATCAGCTTGCGACTGATAATCATTCGATGATTGTATTGGCAAATCCGCCTGCGTGTGTTTGCGCAAAACCTTCTAATTCCAACTCAGTAAGCGCGATTTGGACCTCTCTATGAGGCGCACCAACAACGCGCACAAGTTCATCGATATGGGTAGGCGTTGGTGAAAGTGCAATTTTTAATGTGTTCAGAGTTGAAGCTGAACAATCTGTGAGTGGAGGAAGGTCATATTCTTCAGATTCTGCCTCGGCGAGTATGGGGAGTGTACAGCCTTCTAGGGCTGCGATGACATCGTGGGCATCTTCTACGAGCCATGCGCCTTGCTTGAGGAGGCCGTTTGATCCATGCGTGCGTTCGTCCAGGGGGGAGCCTGGTATGGCAAGCACTTCGCGTCCTTGTTCAAGTGCTACGCGTGCCGAAATGAGGGAGCCAGAACGCTTTGCAGCTTCGGCCACAAGAACCGCCATAGAAAGACCTGTAATGATACGATTGCGTTTTGGAAAATCGCGTGCGGTCGCTGTATATCCAATTGGCGCTTCAGAGACGATCGCGCCGCGTTCTAATATTCGGTCGTAGAGTTTTGCGTGTTCGGGCGGATAAATGGCATTCACACCGCCAGCGAGGACGGCGATTGTGTGACCATGTTGCAGGGCGGCGGCGTGGGCTTCTCCATCAATGCCACGTGCCATGCCTGAAACGATGGTGTATCCAGATTTTGCAAGATCAGCAGATATGTCCCGCGTGAGTTTGCGTCCTGCCGCTGACGCATTGCGGGCACCGACAATTGCAATGGCAGGCTTCAGAAAGGCTTCCATATCGCCGCGTACGCATATTATTGGAATAGGCGGCGAGATTGCGCTCAGAGGGAGGGGGTAATCGCTTTCATCATAGGCAATAAAGCGCGCGCCTAATTTAGTCGCTTGGATCAGTTCTTTTTCTATATTGGCGGCGCTGGGAATTTTGAAGCTTTTGGCTTTGCCTGATTTTGTCGTGAGGTTGGGGAGTGCATCAAGGATTGCATCCACATCGCCTTTAAAGCGCGCCATAAGCTGTGCATATGTCATTGGACCAATATTAGGCGTACGCAAGAGTTGTAATCTCTTGACCCGTTCTTGATCAGAAAGTGTTTTATGTTCTTGCGAATGCATCATTTGGCCCCCCTCCAAATGTTTAAGCTTTAGCTATGCGAGGTCTTTGGCTTTCTTCTTACCGATTTTTTCTTCCGTGCCATTCATCAATCGTTTGATGTTTTCGCGGTGGCGATAAAATAGTAGAATGGAAAGTGCGGCCGTGACGCATAAGGCGAAAATGTCTCCAACTAGCCAATATGTCAGCGCGGGTAGGAGGGCGGCAGTGACGAGTGCGGCAAGTGAGGAATAGCGAAAAGCGACTGCGATTGAGAGCCAGCAGATGGCGAAGGCGATCCCGACTTGCCACATAATGCCAAAGAGCATGCCGATAAATGTCGCAACACCTTTGCCGCCTTTGAACTTGAGCCAAACAGGATAGCAATGGCCTACAAAAGCGGCTGCACCAGCAAGTAATCCAGCGTGAAAACTAAAAATGAAACTAAAAATCGCAGCAGCAATTCCTGCTTTTCCAGCATCTAGAAGGAGAGTTGCGAGGGCAAGGTCTTTGCGCCCTGTCCGTAAAACATTAGTGGCTCCAATGTTTCCCGAGCCGATGCTGCGAATATCACCTAAGCCCGCCATGCGTGTGATGACGAGGCCAAAAGGAATAGACCCAAAAAAGTATCCACCGGCGATGGCAATGGCGTAGATAATCGCAATAGGCATGTCTTGCATGATTGTTCCAACGTTTCAGGACTTATTAGCTAGGCATAGCTACTCACATCAATTGGTGCAAGTGTGTGAAATTTATACAATTCCACAACTTGCAAACCCTAGAATACAAGAAGCTATTGTATGTCTTCGACCTGAGTGTTTCTGTCACTGATACTTGCGATCAGCATGTCTACAAACTCATTTGGTTTTTCTCGATAGATTGTGTGATGACCAGGAATTGTGCGGATGGTCCAGCCACGTGCTTTAGCGCGGCTCCAAGAGGAATCTTTAGCTCTCTCTTCTTTAGTCATCCCTTCAGGAATAAACGCCACATAAGACACGTTGAGCTCTTTGGCGGCTGGGTTTTTGTAAGAAACAGGAGAGGTGTAGGTCTTAACTGGATGAGGGACATCCTTTGGGTATTCAGCTTCTGGTTCGAGCCAATTGAAGTGGATTTGGTGGTTTTTGATTTCCAACCCCTGCATCCAGTCATAATTTAAATCCAGCATGCTCATGCCATCATCAAGCACCATGGCATCAAGAAAGATAACGTGTTTGATACGCTCGGGGATACGGTCCATCACGCCAGTGATGACGGCTCCGCCATAGCTGTGTCCAGCAAGAATGACATTGTCTAATTCTTCAAAAACAATCGTGTTTACGATATCAGTGATATGGGTTTCTAGGTCTATGTCTTTAGCTGCAAGGTGCATGCGTTCCCCAAGTCCACTAAGCGTGGGGCGATAGGCTGTGTGGCCCCGATCTTCGAGAATATTTGCAACTGTTTTCCAATCCCATCCGCCGCCAGTAGAGCCATGAACGATGACGAAAGTTTCTGGTTTGCTGGTTTGAGCCATTTCTTCGCTATGCATTGAAAGAGGAAATAGCGTGCTGAAGGCGCACCATAAGCTGATGATCAGTTTTCTCATTTATTCCTCCATAGTTTTTGAATGAAGGTAAAGACGCGCCGGCAGCATGTATAGGTCGATCTGAGAAATTAATTCCAGCCTTCAGCTAGTCGATCAATTGCGCCTTGCAAGATGTAGCTTGCGGCGACTTTATCTATCACTTCGGCGCGACGTGCGCGGCTGGTGTCTGCTTCTATGAGTGTGCGTTCGACGGCGGCGGTTGAAAGGCGTTCGTCCCAAAATGCGATCGGAAGGTCGCGTTTTTCCAATATATTACGTGCAAAGGCTTTGACTGCTTGGACGCGTGGGCCATGGCTGCCATCCATATTGACGGGGAGGCCCATAATGATGCCGACACATTTACGCTCATCATAAAGCCAGAACAACCGCTCTAATGAAGGAGCCAGCTTCTTACCTTTTTTGATAGTTTCAACTGGACTTGCGATAAGACGCGTCACATCGCATGCGGCGACACCAATTGTCTTGGTGCCAGGGTCTAAACCTAAGAGCGCGCCTTTGGGCGGCAGTTCACTGAATTCACATATTGCCATTGGGCAGTGTTAATCCCAGTGAACATAGAATGATAGAGGTATTATATGAAACACTATCATTATTTGACGCCCATTCAGGGGAGCTAGTTGCTGATGGCTTCTTGCTCGATCGTTGGGTCACTGTCGCTCACGGCATCCATGTCATATTCATAAATGTTTGTGATGATGCATTTGATAGGGCGAGGATCTGTATCACTTGGACCAAATACATTCTCAAAAGCGAGTAAAGAATCGCCGCGCGTAAGGCAGCTTGAGTGCTGGTCAAATGAGATTGATTGGGCATTTTGAAGATTGAAACAGCCGCCAGCGACTTTGAGCAGGTGTTGTTTCTTAACACCGGTGGAGACAACAACAGTATTGCGTGTTGTTTCACCAAAGCCATCAATACCACCGCCACGACATACGCGTTTGACTTCCTCACCAATGCGCGGGTCTTGTTCGCTAAACTCATTATAGCGAGGGCCGTCATCGTTTGATGTGGAGCAGGCAATTAAAGCGAGAGAGGTTGCTAAGATGGGAATCAGTGATGCAATTTTAGTCATGGCATGCCTCTTTTAATTATCTAAAACACGTAGGGTTGCCGAAAATATACACGAATTTGCTTTGCTTGTAATTGTAAAAGCGTCAAATCCCTTTCATTTGCTGATTGAATAGCTTACGCCCTTGATAGATTAAGCGAGGGGTCGTAACTCTCGCATGTGGAATTAAAGATGAAGAGGCAAGAGTGGCATGAGCGTCACCCCAGATGATGTGCGAAAAGCAGCGCGTCTTTCTCGTATCAAAATCAAAGATGAGCGTGTTGAACCAATGGCGCAGGAACTTAACAGTATCCTGAATTGGATTGAGCAGCTTAACGAAGTTGACGTTGACGGCATTGAACCAATGACAACTGTTGTTGAGACAAGTCTGCCTATGCGCAAAGATGATATCACAGATGGAAATCGCCAGGAGGAAGTTTTGGCAAATGCGCCAAGCGCCGCTGATGGCTTTTTTGTTGTCCCTAAATCGGTAGAGTAATCGGTGGAGCAGGCATTGGAATTTGGTAAAGCTGACGCGACTAGTCAAATAGGGCGTGTGCTGATTGCTGAAATTGATGCCTATCTGAAAGACCTCTATCCAGACTCAATAGGTCTTTGCTATCGCGCGTCGCCTGAAGAGATAAATACAAATGGTATTTTCTTTTTAGCGACATTGGATGGAAATGCTGTTGGGTGTGGAGCTTTAAAACGGACGAAGTTTGATGAGATTGAACTTAAACGTTTTTATTTGCGTCCAGAGGCGCGCGGTAAGGGGTTGGCTAAAAAAATGTTAGCGATACTTGAAGCCGAAGCGCTGGCGATGGGGTTTGAGACAATATTTTTAGAGACAGGACCGCCTCAAATAGAAGCCGTCGCGTTGTATGAAGGCGCAGGTTATGAACGGTGCGGGCCTTTTGGGGGATATCCTGATAATCCTCTAAGTATTTTTATGGAAAAACGGCTTGTTGATGAGCTGTCACAATCGAACGGGAGCGCTGCGTGAGCGATCTTACAAAACTGACACTGACGGATGCGGTAAAAGGCTTAAAAGCGAAAGATTTCTCAGCAAGAGAAATTACGCAGGCCCATTTGGATGTGATTGATAAAGCTAATCCGCAAATCAATGCTTATACATTGGTGACAGGTGAAAAAGCGCTTGAAATGGCGGATGCATCTGATGCTAAACTTGCCAAAGGTGAGGGCGGTATTCTTGAAGGCGCACCGATCGGTGTTAAAGAGCTGTTTTGTACCAAAGGTGTGCGAACAACTGCATGTTCGGATATTTTGGGCAATTTCGTTCCCACTTATGAATCAACAGTTACGCAAAACTTGTGGGATCAAGGCGCTGTTATGTTGGGGAAACTCAACATGGACCAGTTTGCTATGGGGTCATCCAATGAAACGTCCAGCTTTGGGAATGTTGTAAACCCTTGGCGTCGTGTTGGTGACGAGACACAGCTAACACCGGGTGGTTCTTCTGGTGGATCGGCTGCGTCTGTTGCGGCGGACATGTGTCTAGCTGCGACGGCGTCTGATACGGGGGGCTCTATTCGTCAGCCTGCTGCTTTTACCGGGACTGTAGGTATTAAACCCACTTATGGACGTGCAAGCCGGTATGGTATGGTGGCGTTTGCAAGTTCATTGGACCAAGCGGGCCCGATTGCTAAGAATGTTGAAGACACAGCTTTGATGTTGGAAGTGATGTGTTCGGCTGATGATAAGGATTCAACATCTTTACACGTTGATACACCAAAATGGACACAAAGCCTTTCTAAAGGCGTGAAGGGCATGAAGATTGGTATTCCTAAAGAATACCGTGTCGATGGTATGTCTGATGAGATTGAAGCACTTTGGCAGCAAGGCATTGAATGGCTTAAAGCAGCTGGTGCTGAAATTGTGGACGTGTCTTTACCGCACACAAAATATGCTCTGCCAGCATACTATATTGTTGCGCCTGCTGAGGCGTCTTCAAACTTGGCGCGTTATGACGGTATGCGCTATGGCGTGCGCAAAGAAGGTGAAAACTTAGACGATACGTATGCAACGACACGCGCTGAAGGTTTTGGTGAAGAAGTTAAGCGGCGTTTGATGATTGGTGCTTATGTGCTGTCTGCTGGATATTATGATGCATATTACTTGAAAGCTCAAAAAGTGCGCCAACGCATTTTGATGGACTTCCAAGAAGCTTATAAACAGTGTGATGCATTGCTAACGCCAACATGTCCGTCTGCTGCCTTTGGACTTGGAGAGAAATCTGCTGATCCTGTTGAAATGTATCTGAATGATATCTTCACAGTGACGGCTAATCTCGCTGGACTTCCAGCTATGAGTCTGCCGGTAAGCTTGAATAAACAGGGGCTGCCGCTTTCGTTGCAGATAATTGGAAAAGCCTTGGATGAAGAAAGCTGTTTCCGTGTCGCAAAGGTGATTGAAGACTCAGCTGGTTTTTCAGCGAAAGCCAAAGAATGGTGGGCCTAAACTGGCCTAAATCTTGATAGAAGGCAGCGTGAGCGTAATGTTCACGCTGTTTTTGTATTAGGTGAAATAAATGAAGAATATTTTGATTGTAACTGCGTTGATGGCTGGTGCAGTTTTGGGGGGATGTTCAAAATCCTATCCGAGCCTTTATGAGGTTAAGGGTGAAACATTTCAGTCAAACCAAGAAAGAACGATAGCTGCAGCAGAAGATGCTATTTTAGATGCACTGCGTTTTCGCCGTTGGTCTGTAGATGAGAAGAAGCCAGGTGAGATTATCGCGTCTCTTTACAAGGTTGATAAGGAAACGCAGGAGCAAACTTACGGCGCAATTATCAAAGTCAGCTACACAGAAAATAGCTACAGTATTGAATACGTTGATAGTAAACGTATGCGGTATAATCCCGAAGAAGGCACGATTCACAATACATATAATCGCTGGATAAATAACCTAAGGGCAGATCTAGGTTTAGCGGGTTATTGATTAAAAACTGTCACTTAGCATGAATTAGTGTTCCATTTTAGCTCAACAGCGGATTTTTATTAAAAATTAGTCATTTGCTGTTGAGCTTTTGGTAATAACCTGTTCAAGATGTGCTTCGGAGATCCTCAGGGGGGCGGTTTTCCAAACTGAAAATGACTGCAATTTGTTATGTCATTTTTTGTACTTAAGGTTAATCTGACGGGCAGCAGATTATGTGGCGTAAGTAGAGTTTGGGAGAATAATTCGTGATTTTGGCTTCTTTTACAGCATTATCGCTGACACTCGGCGTATTGGTCAGTGATTTAGAGCAGGGTGGAAATCAGCGTGACAACGCACTTCAATTGGTAAATGCAGAAGTGTCGGACATGTTAAATCCTGCGCAAAACAGATCAGAAATACCACCAATTTGGTTTGAATGCGTGGCGCAAGTTTTTGAGAGTGGTGTTTTAGAGCGCAAGTTAAAGCGTTTGGCACGTGATCAAGCTTTGCTGGATATTGAGGTAGGCGGCATTGTTCGACGTACAGTTACTGATCTGTGTGCTGATGAAATGTACGAAAATTAATTTCCAAAAAATTTAAAAAAATGGGAACTTTCCAGCTCGACTAACGTTAAGCTGAAATGGTTTGGATATCATGTATATCAAGCCGTAGGTTATCCTGCGGCTATTTTTTCGACCATTAAATAAATGTATATTGTGCGTATATACATTTTGTTGTGCTATGAGAAAAAGTGTGTATACTATGGAAATAATGCGCAGTTTTAGACCTCAGAAGGGTTCTAAAATCAGGCGTTACATCAATTGTGCAATGTGTAAATCATTGGAATTGGTTCGTCGCGAGCTAAATCTAATAACCTCGTAAGGAAGTATATAATTTAATTAGGAGTGCAAAATATGTCACTCACAACAACACATTTTGGCATGGAATTGCCACGCATAGGCCTAGGCACCCGCGGTCTATCCGGGATGACATGTAAGACTGAAGTTCAAAAAGCTTTGAGCTTAGGATACCGATATATTGAAACTGCTCAGATTTATAACAATGAGCGTCAAATCGGTGCTGCAATAAAAGAATCTAAAGTCCCGCGCGATGATTTATTTGTGTCCACAAAAGTGTGGATCGATGACTACCGCTTGTATGACCTGTTATGGTCTGTACGGGAAAGTCTTGACCGTTTACGCTTGGATCATGTGGATCTTCTGATTCTGCATTGGCCGAATGAGAAATACTCACTTCACCGTACAATGGATGCGATGAATGAGGCAAAAGAATTGGGACTGACACGCCATTTAGGTGTTGCTAACTTTACAGCTAGCCAGTTTCAAACAGTTTCAGAATATTCTGAAAATCCAATTTTGTGCAATGAGATTGAATATCACCCCTTAATCAATCAAAGTCGTGTTATTGATGCGACGCATAAAACGGGGGCTGCTATTGTAGCCTATGGACCAACTGCAGATGGTGAAGCGCTAAATCACTACGAGATTTCTCGCATTGCGCTTGATCACGGAAAATCAAAAACGCAGATTATTATGCGTTGGATGATGCAGCAAGAAGGCATTATTGCTTTGCCACGCGCAACACGTCGTTCTTCATTGGAAGAGTGCATAGATGTCTTCGATTTTGAGCTGACATCTGAAGAAATGCAGACCATCGACAAATTGCGTTCTAACAATCGCAGACTGTTTGATCCTGCGTTTGCGCCGCACTGGGACGACGTTGCCTAGTTGAAAATGAATCTTTTCGTCAATCGATGTGTATCTGAGTTAAGAAAACATCGGTTGACGGATTGAAAAATGGCTCATCATCGGGTCAAACAGGGTATAAGGTGTTTTAAACATCTCCCTGATTCAAATTCAACAAACTGGCGAAGCGTATGTCGGACCGTAAACCACTTATCATTTCTGGAGTAACTGGCGACTGGGAGGTCGTGATGGGGCTTGAAGTTCATGCCCAGATCACATCCAATTCCAAATTGTTCTCTGGCGCGTCCACCCATTTTGGTGCTGATCCCAATTGCAATGTGGCATTGGTTGATACGGCACTTCCAGGCATGCTGCCTGTCATCAATGAATTCTGCGTAGAGCAAGCCGTTCGGACCGGACTTGGCTTGAATGCACAGATTAATTTGTATTCGCGATTTGACCGCAAAAATTACTTTTATCCTGATTTGCCTCAAGGCTATCAAATCTCACAATTCCAATACCCAATTGTAGGTGAGGGTGAGATTGAGGTTGAGCTTGAGGATGGCTCAACAATTATGGTGGGTATTGAGCGCCTACACATGGAGCAAGATGCCGGTAAATCTATTCACGATCTAGATCCAAACTCAACTTATGTTGATTTGAACCGTTCTGGCGTTGCGCTGATGGAGATCGTATCTAAGCCGGATATTCGCTCACCAAAAGAAGCTGCTGCTTATGTGAAAAAATTGCGCTCTATCGTGGTGGCTCTTGGAACATGTAATGGTGTGATGGCTGAAGGTAATTTGCGTGCGGATGTGAATGTGTCCGTGTGTAAGGTGGGGCAATACGCCAAATTCCAAGAAACGGGAGATTTCTCTCACCTTGGAACACGTTGTGAAATAAAAAACGTCAACTCATTTCGTTTTATTGAGCAAGCAGCTGAATATGAGGCACGCCGCCAAGTAGAGATACTTGAAGATGGCGGTATGATTGATCAACAAACACGTTTGTTTGATGCTGAGACAGGAGTCACACGGTCTATGCGCTCCAAGGAAGATGCGCATGATTACCGCTATTTTCCGGACCCTGATTTATTGCCGCTGCAGCTGACGCAAGAGTATGTCGATAAGATCAAGGCAAGCCTACCAGAGCTGCCGGATCAGAAAAAAGCGCGCTTTGTAAATGAGTATGGGTTGAAGCCATATGATGCTGGAGTCTTGTCTGCGGAATCTGATAAAGCAGCCTTCTTTGAAGAGGTGGCTAAGGGCCGTGATGCGAAGATGGCCGCAAATTGGGTAACGCAGGAATTGTTTGGATATCTGAACAAGTTTGACCTTGAGCTTGCTGATAGTCCCGTATCCGCGAAGCAATTGGGTGGCTTGATTGACTTGATTGCGAATGACACAATTTCAGGAAAAATCGCTAAAGATGTGTTCCAAAAATTGATCGAAGAAGACGATGCGGACCCTGCAGCTATTGTGGAACGTGATGGTTTGAAGCAGGTCACAGACACTGGCGCGATTGAGAAAGTTGTCGACGAGATTATTGCGGGTAACCCTGAACAAGTTGAACAAGTGAAAGCTCAGTTTGCAGAGGGCCACAAAAAGCCAAAAGCACTTGGCTGGTTTGTGGGGCAAGCAATGAAACTGTCCGGCGGTAAGGCAAACCCTAAAGCTGTGAATGATATTCTTAAAGACAAGCTAGGTTTGTAGTTTCAAGGTTATGAAAAAAAAGGCGCCGGATGAAAGTCCGACGCCTTTTTTGTATTCAGAAGATACCGTTTCGTTTTACCAACCGCGGCCGTGGTGGTGGTGGCGTCCATTGTCATCATCAGAGATGATCGCACCGACTACGAGGCCGATAATGGCTCCAGTTGCGACAGATGCGAGAATGGCATCCCCACGATCATTGTCACGAACCCAGTGATGTCCACGCGGTGGAGAATACAGGCCGTGGCGGTTGTAATTTGAAATAACGATGCTTGAGCCTGAACGACGGTAATTTCCACCTATGTGATAGCGCGCACCTGAGTGGTCGGCACAATAAAGGTGCTGATTGCCTGTATGGTGGTGAGACCCAAAGCGTGAATTACTGTAATAACGTGAGTTATTGTAACGTGAGTTGTTATAGCCGTAATATCTGTCATTCCGGTGACGATTGTGCGACTGGATAATACGACGTTTTTCGCGATGGTGAAACGCATCCGGATTATAAGATCGGTTATAATGGGAATTATGGTGTGCGTTATAATTGCGGTCAGCCCGTTTCCATTGGTCATTGTAATGCGAATTATTGCGGTATCCACTGCTATAATCTCGACCATGTCTATAGTGTGTTGTGCGTGCCTTGTCGTCATAACCGCCTGCGAGTGTGTCGGAACGGGAATGATGCGCTGATTGAGCATTTGCGGTTAGAGCGGAGGGCATAAGAAAAGCGCTTAACCCTATTGCGCTAACGACAGAGACTATCTTTTTAAACGAGGTCATGAACAGGATCTCCTGCTATTTCTGAGAAAACGCCGAGAAGTCTATAGAAAAGCAGTTTTGCTTTTGGGCGTTATCGATGGCAAATGGTGCGTTAATAAGGATGAACTCAATCTGAACAGTAAGGTTCCATCTATATCACGATTTAGTGTATAGTATGCAAGAATGAAGCCTAAATGGGCCGGTGTTGAAAATAGAAATTGGCCTAGTGCAATGACAAATATAGAGTTTTTAGATGTTGAGCCCTTTATAGAAGAGAGCTTCATTCGCGCAGGTGGCCCTGGCGGGCAGAATGTCAATAAGGTCTCAACTGCGGTGCAATTACGGTTTGATCTGGCTGCATGTGATACGATTGACGGCGCCACTAAATCTCGAATTTCACGCAAATTGGCGTCTAAACTGACCAAAGAAGGCGTTATTATAATCAAAGCGCAACAACATCGTACTCAGCAAATGAACCGTGATGATGCACGAGAACGATTACTTGCAATGCTAAATGAAGCTGCGCACAAGCCAAAATTTCGTGTTGCATCTCGCCCCAGTCTTTCGGCAAAACGTAAGCGTACAGATACAAAAACGAAGCGCGGACAAGTCAAGAAACTGCGCGGGCGGGTAAACCCAACTGATTGATTAAATGAGGTTTATTTCACGTAATCTTTGCAGCAAAAACTCGTGAGCAGTTATGCTTTCAGGGTAGAGGTCTGGGTTTTCTGGTGAAATGCACGTCTCTAAAGTTTTGATTTCAAAGTCTGGACGAAAGTGTGCGAAAAATGGCGTTGAATAGCGCGCAAATTTTGAACGTTCAGGTTTTGGGTTCACAACGCGGTGCAATGTGGACGGCAGGACATTGTTTGTAAGGCGCTCTAACATATCACCGATATTTACGACGATGCATCCCGGAGGGGGAGAAATTGGTAACCAGCGGCCATCGCGGTCTTTTAACTCTAGTCCGCCTTCTTCGGCACCTAATAACAGCGTAATCACATTGATATCGCCATGTTCAGCGGCGCGCACAGAGCCTTCTGGCGGGGGTGTATCTTGGGCTGGGTAGTGAAGAAGGCGCAAGATGGAGTTGCCGTCTTGCATAGGGTTTTTGAACCAATTTTCATCGAGTCCAAGATAAATTGCGATTGAAGAGAGGACGTCTGCACCTAATGCGTCGAGTGCCTGATACATGCCATATGTGGCTGTGTTCCAGTCCTGCACCTCGTTTGGTATGACATTGGGTGGCATGAGGTCTGCGTATGCATGACCTGTGGAGAGCGAGCGTCCGATATGCCAAAATTCTTTTAGGTCGATGTGTTGAGCATCTTTAGCTTTTTCTTGACCGAATGGGAAATATCCACGTTGGCCTTCTCGCGTATGCTTGTACTTCTGCTTGGTGTCGTTTGGCAAAGCGAAGAAAGCCTTTGTACGATCAAGCGCGGTGTCTAAGACTGTTTGATCTAATCCGTGGTCAGACAAAACGGCAAATCCGTAACGTTTGAAACTTTCTCCAAGAGAATTTGCGAACCCTTGAGGATCACTTGCACGTAGCGTCATAGAAACGGGTGCAATTGCGGATACAACATCATCAAGGGACATCAAGTTTCTCCAAATAGGTTTGGGACCAATAAAAGGGGGAGTGGTGTTGAATACTATATTTGCGTTTTGGTACATAGCAAAAGTGAATAATGCTAAATTAGTCGGTTGGAGATCATTCTTTATCGACGTCTTGTTGTGCGGGGTTTTTGTGCCCAGCGTGGGGCTGATATTTTAGGAATATCGAGGTCGGGCGCTATTTTCCGGGCGATGCAAATATAGCTTAAAGCATAGAAAAAGAGCGCGGACGAAGAGGAGTTTTGAGTTAGTAGTAAACTTTCTGAAAGCGAAAAAAGTACGAGCTGAAAGACAATCAAAAAAGGGAAAGGGCCGTGTTTTCCTGTGGCTAAGAAGGCACCTTTTATGAGTCCAAACAGGGTGAATACGACAACAAGCGCTAACCCTGTATACCCGAGCGATAAGCCAATCTCTAACCAGCTATTGTGTGCCGTGGGAACTTTCCAATCCAAGATCGTAACAATGTCAGCGGATGGACCGTCAGGATCTTTCCAGAAGACACCATATCCATACCCTGTAAATTTGTGCTGATTTATAAGATCAATCACCAGTATCCAGATGTCTGTGCGTCCGGTGAAGGTGAGGTCTTTTCCGATAAGAGAAACGACAAATTCAGGCGCAATGGCGAGCACTGCATATCCAATACCGGCAATACTTAGACCTACCCAAATAGCTATGATTGCTAAAATGGGTGTACGGATCGCAATTTGGTAAAAGACCAATCCCAAATAGGGCACAATCATCGCAATGAGTGATGTTTTCGATGTTGAGCCTAAAACGAGTAGAAATGTAAGGCCAAGCCCTACCCACCAGATTTTCTTGATATCGCCATTGTCGTGTTTGCCATCATAAAACAGTAGGGCAAGGAAGAGGAGGTTTGCACGCGCCATCTCTCCGCCCATATGGTTTTTTTCGAGCATGAAACCACGCCAAGCACCCACATGCAGTTCCGAGTGAATACCCCAAGAGGGAATGCCGACAATGACCAATAGATTGATGATCGCGATACATAGATAAGCGATTGCTATGATTTTTAGCGTATCTAAAAATGGTGCGCGTATGGCCAGATACATGCCGAAAAAGAAGGTGAAGCTAAGTGCAATTACACGTCTTTGAGTGATCTCAGGATTGATCGACCATGTGATGGATAGGAAAGTTAGAAGTATGAGTAATAATACTGGCCAAAACCGTATTATAGCGGCGAAAAATTGTTTGTATTTGACGGCCAGTAACCCCAGCAGGCAAAGGTAGGCGGGAAACCAGGAGGCGCGAGCAACTGGCCCGGGGTCAACCTCCATCATTCCAGGGCTTTCAGTGCTGGGGCCGAGTAAAAGCGCAACCCAAAGACCTGAATAGGTAAGTGTGACGAAGAATACGAGAACGCGTTCAGTTAATTCTATCGGTGTGAGTTTGAGACCGATAGGCGGATGCCATTTAGAAATATAAGTGTCGTTTGATAGCACTCAACTTGCTCCAAATCCTAGCATCTTTACCCATTCCAAAACTGGAAAGGAGACACTCTTTAGGCGTTCGCAATATCTGACAAGGTATCTAGCTGAGTCCGAGGTTAAATTTCTCTGACTGAGCGTTAGTTATGCATGATAGTTTGCGGGTTTTGTGGAGAAGGCCCAGTCGGGAGCTGAGAGGGGTTGGTTTATGTTTGGGTATGGAATTTTGTACCCAATCAGAATGTAGCTGATTAGAAAATAATAGAAGACATTCACATAGGAATTATACCCTAGAAGGACACTTTCTGAAAAGGTGACAGCTAGAATTTGAACCATCATAATTATCAGTATGGGGCCGTGCTGTCCCGTGGCGAGCCATGCGCTTTTCAGGAGGCACCAGAGCGTGATGGATGCAAATATGGCAGCACCGATAAGGCCAGTATCCAATGCGATATCTAGCCATGAATTGTGGGCGTGGGCGACTTCAAAATCGAGCTCATATCTTATGTGATCAGCAGGCCCGTTGGGGGCTTCCCAAAAGGCTGAATACCCATACCCAATCCATTTGTTGAGTTGTATCCAATGCAGTGATTGTTCCCAAATGCCTGTACGTCCGGTGAATGTGAGGTCTCGACCTATAAGAGATACAAATTGTTCGGGGTGGTTTGTGATCATATATGTGGTGAGGGTGACGATGCTGATGAAAGCCCATACCATTGCTATGGCATATAAAATTGAACGCTTTGAAATAGCGTACACTATCCACAATCCATAGGGCATTAAAGCTGATAAGAGTGCTGTTTTGGATGTTGAGCCAATGACGCAGATCATTGTGATGGCGAGACCGAGCATCCAGAGTTTGCGATTGCGCTGATCTAAAAAGAGAAGACAAAAGAAAAGCAGGTTGGCACGTGCCATATTACCACCAAAGTGGTTTTTAGTTAGCATCCATCCTTTCCAAGCACCGATATGGATATCTTGATCGACTCCAAAGGATGGTACGGCAAAAATCAAAGCTAGGGCTAGGAAGGTCATTATCAGCCATGCGCCGCCAAAAATGCGCAATGTGGAGAGGAGTGGGCCTCGAGTGGCGAGGTATAGCCCGAAAAAAAGCGTGAAGATGAGAGAGATCGTGGCCTTGATAGATACCTCTGGCATGATTGACCAACTTATCGAGGCGATGATCAATGCCAGCATTACTATAAGCGGAATGATCTTGGGTAACTTTAGGAGAAGTGTTCTCCAACGAAAACATACCAAGAGTAATGTTACGAGGTAGACAAGATACCAAGACGCTTTTGCAAGGACAGAAAATTCATCGGTCAAGCCAGCATTGGGCATGACGAGAAACAGAATGAAGCCTGAATAGCCTAGTACACCAAACATTGTCAGGAGTTTCTCGCAGAAAAACGCCTTTGGGTGCTCGAGCTGAAACTTGCGATCTGTCTCAAATAGCATCGCGTGGGGTGTCCAAAAAATAGATTAGGTGGTCGCAAACTAGGCGGTTAGGGGGTGTGTTTCAATGAGAAATAGACGATAAAGAAATTATTATCGGGTCTATATGGGTGGAATTCCACCTGTAGGGGAAGTGGCTGAAAGTAAATCCCTTTTTGTGGAGCGTGTGAGATGAATATGAAACTGGCGCTGATGTCCGCGCTGTCGCTAGGGGCGCTAATTGTAGGGGGCGGCTACTATGTCCTGAAAGGCTATTCTGAGCCAGATACAAATAGCTATATACAAACATCAATTCCTGAGGGGCCGGTAGATCGCTGTATAAATCTTGGGAATGCGTTGGATGCACCCAATGAAGGTGATTGGACTTACCGTATTGAAGATGAGCACCTAAAAGCTATTGCAGACGCAGGGTTTCAAAGCGTTCGTGTGCCTGTGCGTTGGTCTGCGCATGCTGATGATGCGCCGCCTTATGAGATTGATCCCAAGTTTATGGACCGAGTTGTTCATGTTGTTGATGAGGCCATCGCACATGATCTCAAAGTTGTTTTGAATGTGCATCATTATTTAGAGATTATGGAAGATCCCAATGCGCACGTAGAGCGGCTTGAGGGAATGTGGGGGCAAATTGCCCGGCGTTTTGCAGGGCGTGGCGATAAGATTGTTTTTGAGCTTCTAAATGAAGCGACAGAGAATTTGACCAATACAAAACTTGAGAAAATCAATGCGGCTTTGGTGGTGAAAGTACGCAATATCGTTGGAGCTGAGCCGTGGATTATGGTTGGTGGCGATAATTGGGGTAATTTTGATGGTATCAAGAATGCCCGGATACCAGATGACCCGCGTCTTATTCTGACTTTCCATGATTACAGTCCGTTTGAGTTTACCCACCAAGGCGCAACATTCACCGAGCAGGAGTTCCCAACGGGGAAGGTCTGGGGCAGCGAGAAAGAGCGAGACGACGCATTGCAATTGTTTGAAGATGCTCGAGAGCTAGGTATTAAAAGGCAGGTGCCGATATTCCTTGGTGAGTTTGGTGTGATCAATACAGTGCCCCAAGACGAGCGCGTAAAATGGACGGAAGCCTATCGCAAAGCCGCAGAAGAAAATGGCATTGGGTGGTGTTTGTGGGATTTTGGCGCGGCGTTCTCTATATATGACACGCAGACAGAGCGGTGGGAGAAGCCGTTATTAGATGCCTTGCTGAAGGAATAGTGAGAACTATTTCAGTCTTGCGTTTTTAATTCTTCCAATAGTCTATCTATGGTTCTGCTTATCTATTCCATTCTATCAACCTTGTTTTAAGGACCTACCTAAACATGGTAAGCAGAACTATGTAGAATTGAACTGTTCAAGTAACGTTTTGTTATTGTCAGTTTATATTCAAATAATTTAAAATAAAAGATCGGTGACAACTGCCTGTTTTGAAGTATTTGTCGTTGTAATTAACTATAGATCAATAGAGATTCGCTTCAATGTGTACATCGCCGGAGAAGGTGATGGTTTATGGTGGAACGGCTCTTTGATCATGGGAAATAACCCGACACGGAGCCACATTGTCGAAGGATGACATAAAATGGCTTATGCTGATGCACTGATCGAAGCGCCGGAAGCGTGCTTGAACAAAAACTCTGCGGGTGAAGAGATTTACCGTGTAGGACTAATGTATTCTACAGGAATGGGTGTTGCTATTGATTACGTAGCTGCTCACAAATGGTTTAACCTTGCAGCTCTTAAAGGCGTCAAGGAAGCCCGTATGCTTCGCAGAGAAATGGTTGACTACATGTCGACACAAGAATTGCGCCAAGCGCAACGTTCTGCACGCGAGTGGATGCAAAAAGCGAACTAACTAAAAGTTGGCTTATCTTTCCTGCTTTGAGATTTAAGATAACTGCCGATTAGAAGCGGCGGTCATTCAAATCGTAGAAGAATGAGAAGTCCAAAGGCAATGCGTTCAGGATATATTGTTGTATAAACTGATTTTCGTTTGCAATTCGGCTTCGGGATACGAAGATAACATCAAATCGCTTAAGCGGACCGACATCAAATTTACGCGGATCTTTGAGGCCATTTTTAACATCGACGACACGCGTCATAACTTGGCCATTGCGACCACGTCTCATGATGATGACTTGTTCGGGTTTGGAGGTGTCTAACCAGCCTCCTGCCATAAGAATGGCTTGAAGTGAGTCGATTTGACCGGGCAATGGATATACGCCGGGATTGCCAACTTCGCCGCCAACAAAGATTTGTTGCGATGCAAATTCAGTCGGTGTCACTGTGAGCGAGGGGTCCACCAACTCTCGTCCATAAACACTTTCTAGAATTTGCTGTAACTCATAAGCAGAGAGGTCTGCTACAACGACGGGGTCCATGAGGGGAAGACTAATTCTTCCATCAGGTGCAATTGTAACTTCTCTATCTAGTTCCGGTGCGTGTTGAAATGAAATTGAAAGCTTGTCACCGGGATAAAAACGATATGCAGCATCATCCTGCGTCCACTTTGCAAAAGGGATCGGTTGGAAGGCAGGCACGTTCGGGCCCGGTTGCGGCGTTGAGCAGCTTGCAGAGGCAAGTAAAGCTAACGTTAAAAGAGATGCTTTAGTTTTCATCATAATGCTTTCTTATTGCATCCATTTTGGATAACAAAATATTAAGGCAATTCAAGCGACAACAGGCTGGGATTATCGGGAAAGTAGACACAGAATATGACGCAAGACAATTCTTCACCACCAACAATAGATCGTCGCGGGCAGCGCGGTGTGAATTTGCGTGTGCGTCCTCGCTTTGGAATAGGCGATATTGTTCTGCAATTATGGCGTTCATTGTGGTTAATGATTTTGGTTTTTATACCCATTGCCATTTTGGGCATCTTGTTTGCGATGTCTATGCCGAAAAAATATACTGCCTATGGAACAGCGCAAGTTTCCCTTGATAATCAATATGTTTACGATCCTCTTGTGGGGGATGCTGGACGCGGTGTGTCACTTGAAATTGATGCTATTTTACGCGCCGAAGTCGAGAAAGCTAACTCGCCTGTGTTGGCGCGCCGTGTGTTGGAAAAGTTGGGTATTGCAAGAGTATATCCCAAGATTGCCGAAGAGATGGCAGAAACACAGGATGCGAAGAAATTAGAGGATTTAAAAGATTTAGCCTATGAGACATTCGGCGCTGATTCTGCGGCTGGAAATGCACCAAAATCTCCATTGCTGACATTTTCTTTTACGCATAAAGAACCTGAAATTTCAGCTTTGGTAGTGAATGAGTTTTTAGAACAATTTCAAGACTATAGAGAGAATAGACGCAGTCAGAATGATGTCGATGCAGTCGCGGGTCAACGACGCCGTGTCGGTGATTCACTTGCCGTAGCAGAGCAAACATTGCGTGATTTTTTAGTCAAACATGACATCGGAGAGTTTGAAACAGATCGCGATTCTATTGCCAAACTCTTGTCTGATTTACGGGATGAATTATTGCGTGTTGAGGCTGCTGGAAAAGAAGCTGAGGGACGACTAAACGGTTTGCGTGCTGTTCGCCAATCTACGCCGGAAACTATTGATATTCACGTGGATAATGATGCAAAACAACGTTTGCTAGATTTGCAGTTAGAGCGTGAGCAGCTTCTCTTGAGGTATCTACCTGATAGTCGTGCGGTGCAAGAGATTGATGCACGTATCAATGGTATGCAGGCCTTGCTGGAGAGCGGTGATGGTGGGGTGCGTAGAAGTGGTCCCAACCCTGCCTATCAAGAACTCGTGTCCAGTATAAATATTGCCCAATCGGAAGTGGAGGCTTCAAGGTCACGTGCGACTGAGTTGCGTCGTCAGATGAATGAAGTTGCTGCACGTCAGAGGAAACTAATTTCAGTTCAACCTGAGTATAAAAAATTGCTTAGAGAGCGTGATATTCTCGAAGCGGCTATGTATGAGCTGTCTACAAAAGAGCAGACAAAGAAAACGGAAGCCGAAATTTCTCAAAATTCCAATAGCAATATCGCGATTGTTGACTTTGCGCTTGTGCCAACAAAAGGAACAAGTATGAAAATTCCTGTTGCGCTTGCGTCTATAATGTTTGGTGGGTTTACAGCTTTGATTGCTGGCTTGTTGGCTGCGTTTAGCCGTAAAGGCCTTTCAACGCGACGTTCTACTGAAAAAACGATTGGGCTACCTGTTATCGGTGTGACATCAAAACAGTAGGAACAGGGTTCGCTAGCACTCAGACAAAAGCTTGAAACTAGATAGCATTTGTCGGTCAGGTTTGTGATTCAATTAACATAGTTAGCGTATCTTTACTATAAAAGTGCTCCAATTGAGTGTGTGGGACATATTGAGCTGAGACTATGATAGATTTACGCAAAGACCTGACAGAAACTTGGCGAGTTGCCACGAAAGCGCCCAGCAAGTCAGGTGGACGCACAATTATGTTTATGTCAGCGATGGCGGGAGAGGGTACATCAAGTGTTGCAGCTTCTTTTGCAATGCTTGCTGCTCAGCGCGCACGTAAGGGTGTCTGGCTTGTGGATCTCAACCTTATGAACGGTACTTTGTTCAAGGCATTTGACCGAGGTGGAGAGTTTTCTGATTCGTTTGGACGTATCGGACCTGCGCATAATGCAGAACTTGATAATTCTGCTTTTTTCTCAATTTCTCCGCCACCACCGCCTCCGCCTCCAGGGCAAAAGGGCAATTCTGGTTTATTTGTCGTGCATAGAGTCGGTGATTCTAAATTACTCGTATCTCGCTTTAGAAAAGAGCGTCTTGATACAGGTCAGCGCGTGCGAGTGAAAACGGGAGCGGACTATTGGAAAGCTGTTCGTGAAATTGCTGATTGGGTCATTGTGGATGCGCCGCCATTGGCTTCTTCTTCAGCCGGATTAGCGGTGTGTTCGCAGATGGATGCAACTGCTCTTGTCGTACGCGCAGATAAGACTCCGGCCACGCAAGTATCCAAGCTTGGGCAAGAAATTGAAGGTCATGGTGGCACGTGTATGGGCATTGTATTAAATGCAACGCGCGCAGATGCACGATTGGCTGACGAACTTTCGGGCTAAATCTTATTAGGAGAAAAGTTATATACCCGTTACCGTTTAAGCGGGTTGTTGCTTTTGTTTCTTCTTTTTCTCAGGTACATCACCGTAAAATTGGAGAATGAAGGGCGGGAACCATAAAACTTTCCCCAACCCTCTGATCGCTTTATCTATCATGAAGGCGCGACGTGGGTGACGGATAATGAACATTGCAAGTGCGGCAGTACCAAACACTGCAAATTGTCCTGCACCAATAATCATCCAAAAAATTAAACCAAGAATATCTAGGCGTTCATTATTACGCCAGCAATTGGTGGAAGGTCCTTGGCCATAGGCAAAGCCACGTCGCAATGTGTAGCCAAGGTGTGCGCGTTTGGCAGGAACATTTTCGTCTACAACTGCATTGTGGGCCCAAGCAAATGTTTGTCCGGCTTGAGAAACGCGAGCAAAAAGATAATCGTCTTCTCCACCTGTTTCATTTGCAATCTTATTGAAAAATGGTTCGCCAGCAGGAAGGCAGGGTTGAATCTTGTCTAGATCAAGAAGGGCATTTCCACATCCAAAAGGTTCTTCAATGAGTATTGTTTCTTCTGGGCCTCGGCGAGAGAAGAATTGCTCCAAATAGGCTTTGTGTGCTTTAGGTGCTTCCGGTGGAAGGACAGTTTCCACAGGGCCAAATACAACGGCTGGATTGAGTAATTTATGAGCCGAGAGCAAGCCGTCCAACCAGCCATTGCGGGCAGTTTCATCATCATCAATGAATGCAATGATGCGACTTTTAGCTTTTTCTAAACCTGCGTTCCTCGCATTTGCGACACCGGGGTTTGGCTCGCTTACATAGCTAATCGGGATACGGCTAATTGATTGTAGCTTAGTCGCGGTTTCTTTTGCGCCTGCTTCCGGAGAATTATCCACGATGACGATTTCCGCGTTTGATAGCGATGTGTCTGTCATTGCGAGTACGCTATTTACGGCATCGTTTAGACCATGATTGCGTCGGAAGGTGGGAATGACAATGCTAACGTCTATAGAAGAGCCTGAGGGGGATGAAGTCTCTGTCATCAAATTATTCCACACGCTTTTGCTGCTTGGGTCGGTGGTAGAAGGTTTGCGCCAAGATCGTTAGATCGCTTGCACAAGTCTTCCAATGTTGCAGACGTAGTTCCGTAATCAGTCGGAGTGGGCGAGACATCATGGGTGAAAATTATAACCCAGCCGCCAGTTTTCCCTGCTGTTTCGATTGCCTCTTGTGCGCGAAGCGTAGTGGAGGGATCGCCATTTAATTCAAAACATCGCAATTGTGCGCGGTCAACTTTGCCGACATTGATGCCCGGTAAGATACCGCGACAAAGATTAAATTGTTCGACAACTTGCTTTTTCGTATCAAATAGAGTTTCGCCAAAAGGGTAAGCAAGGCTGGTTGGCGTCTGTTCTAAACCAGCTTTTTTTAGTTCTTCGAGGTTTTTGGCAATATCAGCCAAGACTTTAGCTTTATCCGCTAGGGCGCAATCTATGTGCGAGTGTGTGTGGGCACCAATTTCATGTCCGCGTTTATCGAGCTCCAACATGGTTTCAATGTTAAACATCTCACCATAGGGACCGATTGTGTCGATCATGCTGGTGCATGCATAAAAGCCAGCACGGCCACCATGCGCTTCAACGATATCCGCGCCATTTACAGCAGACATTGGAAAGTCATCAAAAGTGAAAGATACATTGAAGCTTTTATCGCTCGCGACCGCAGGCGCAGCAAAGCGCCATTGTGTAAGGCGGCGTTGTATCTTGGCTGGGAGGGAGCGTGAGGGAGTATGTGACCAATCTATGTTTGGCGAGTAGTTAGCGTTTTTCATTGAGAGCCTCTGCACACACTATCGCACGCCATAATTTTAGAGCGTTACCGCGCATTTTTATCGGAATTGGTAAGAGCTGTATCGTCATGACTAGGCTCAGTGCTTTTTTTGCCAAAGGCTTAAAAGGTAAGGGCTTTAGCTTATTCGATATCACATAGAGATTGGTCGTCTGGAGTGTGTCGGGATGCTTTTCGACAGCTTTTCTAAAGTTGGGGCCCGACCCGCCATATTTTTTCAAAAGATCTTCTATGCGATCCAACCCTAAATGGGTGGCGGTGTTATCTAAGTGGATGATGGGGAAGGCTTGAGCAACGCGTAAACCCCAATCGACATCTTCCCAGCCCCAACCTGAAAACGACTCATCAAACGGTGTATGTTCAAATACGGATGCATGAACGAGCACATTGCTTGTGAAAACATAGCGCCCTGGTTCTGTACTTCGAATTTCTGCAGGTACACATTCTGATTGTTCAGCTTGCCAACGATGAATTGCAAATTCACGCGCTGTTGAAGCTTGTTTAAGGGAGAAACCGCCGACGACGAGTTTAGGGGCGGCAGATTTTTCAATTTCGAATATGTAGTTTGAGATAAAATCAGGTTTATCTGGGATCATGTCGGCATCTAGCAGTAAAACCCAATCAGATCTTGCATAGTGCAGAAGTCTGTTCCGGGCGCATGAGCGACCTGTATTTTTAGATGCTGATACGATGCGGATAGGGTAGGATAGGTCCGCAGCGCAGCTAGATAGCTTCTCAATGAGTAGGTCATTGCCGCCACCATCATCATATACAATCAGCTCAATATCGACGACTGCATAGCATTTTTCCAAAGCCGTGAGGAGCGGCTCAGGGTCGTCCTTATAGCTAGGAACAAGGATGGATAGTTTCTGGTGGGGGTGCGTATGCCAAACCGGATTATCAACGACAACCTCGCGGCCATTATCAATGACTGCGGGAGAGGCAGAGTGCGTATCGTTTATTATGTTCATTGTGCTGTCCGCGCCTATCGCATGGTTTTGGTGTCGCCCAGCAAGCAGGGCGCGGTCATCAGTATGACGTATAGATCGAACCAGAAAGATGCCTTTTCCATATATTCCATGTCGAGGCGGACACGTTCTTTCACAAGCTCAGCGGTGTGAACAGGTCCACGAGATCCATTGATCTGCGCCCATCCAGTTAGGCCGGGTTTCATACGGTGTCTGTGTGCATATTCAGCGACAATATTGTGCACTTCTACTTCTTCAGTAGTCATCCCAACAGCGTGTGGGCGTGGACCAACGAGGGACATATCGCCAGTAAGAATATTGATTAGCTGAGGAAGCTCGTCGAGGCTTGTGCGACGTAAGAAATTTCCGATACGTGTTACGCGTTCATCATTGCTAACAGTCTGAACAACTTTGATACCTTCTTCAGCTGCCGAATCGGGACGCATTGTGCGGAATTTCCACACTCTGATAATTTGATTGTTGAATCCATGGCGCTTCTGTCTGAAGAAGATAGGTCCCTTGCTATCTAGTTTGATAAGCGCAGCGATAATCAGCATGAAGGGGAAAAACAAAATCAGCATGCTGAGCGCAACACCAATGTCGGAACAGCGCTTTACAGCAGCACGACGGGCATCTTTGGGGGCACCAGAGACATAGGCGGCAGGCATATCAATAATGTCAGCGATAGATGTTTTTTCTGGACTGAAACCATCTAGATCAAGCACAAGAATAACTTCCTGTGGCAATAGGCGTAGGCGATCAATTAAAGTGCGTACACGATCTTGAGCCGTGGAGGTAACTGTCAGGATGATACGGTCAACTTCGGGGAGCTTATCCCATTTGAGCAGATCATCTATTTTGCCTAAAACGGGTACGTTGGAGATTGTGCTGGGTGTGCGGTCTAAGCGATCTTCAAATACGCCTAGAATGTTCATCTCCCGCTTCTCTTGATTACGTTCGATAAGGTCGTAAGCAGCCGGCGTCGCGCCGATCACCACAACATTATCAGCAAGTGCGCCGGAGCGGGTTAGTGATCGGATCATAGCCATGTAGTGCGCATGAAGACCAATATAGGCAAGTAAAACGATTGCGCAGATTTCAAAGAGGTTGCGAGGTTCTCCACCAAGTTTGAAAAACCAACTTAAGGCTAGCACCACACCTAAGCCTAAGCCTGCACCCCAAAGGACACGGCATAAATGCATTAAAGGGTGCTCATTGAAAGTGAAACGGTAAGCGCCGCCAATCCGCATTCCTAAAAAAGCGATAATAGGGGCTGCAATATAGGGAAGAGATGTACGCAAAGTTTGGTTTAAAAGGTCGAGATTCAAAAGCTTGCTGGATATTATGATCAATGCAAGGCCGAATACAAAATCAACACTACGCAATATGAAGCGTAGTCCAGACCGATCAATTGGGAATCTTTTTGAGGGTTTGAGGCTTGAATTTTTAGAGGTATTTGTCTCGGAATTGCGGAACTGGCGCAGTTTCGCCACGTGATAATTATCACGCTTTGCACTCTTGTCAGGATCCGTAGTGTCGAGGCTCATGCCTGCCTTTTCCCCAATAACGCGTCACAAGTCTAACTATGTATAAATCATAATCTTCGTTGCGCTATAGCAAGTTAACGAGGTATTTCCAACCTCGGTTATGCTGCAATTGCAGTTGCTATTCTATATCTGAACTTGCTTAAATATTACTTGAATAAAAATGAAACAATCAATCGAATATGGTTAAACTTGGCTTTTGGATTTAGAAACCACCACCAGTTTTAAAGCCTCCACCTTTGCGCCCCATACCATTTGAACCTCCCCGTGAAGAAGGAAATTTCACACCAGAAGACGATCGGCGGCTAGGAAAGCGTCGCGTTGTTGGACGTCCTCCAAACGGGAAAGGTGACCGGTTTCGACCACCCATCCCTGTGCTTTGGCGGGCAGCCTCTTTAGCGATTTCAATAGCAATATCTCCGAAAATTGTTGGCAGTCCCAAAGTTGAAGAGCGGTTGCGTCCACCAAAATCGGGGTCTACCCGTGGATTTTGCCGGATAATCGCTTTGTTTAACAATCGTCTTGCACCATTTACATCTGTGTGACCGCGAAGAAGCGATGTAATGACAGTTTCAATGCTGGAAGACTTAAAACTTGCATATGGACTGTCGAATTTGGCACGCTTGAATTCGCGACGTAATTCTTCGAGCAAAGACAAGTCGTCGCGGCGTGATTTAGGTGCCTCTGTAAGGTCATCTGCAATAACTTCAAATTCGAGTTCTTCAGTGCGTAGCTTTACCAGTCTGTCTACTAAGCGATCATCTTCGGGGGTTGTCGTTTCGGCGACGAGGACACGAAGATCAGGGAAACTTGCGCGCATGAGGGCTTTTTCGAGGACGCGTCTTGCTTCCAAGGCTGGACCTGATTCTGCATTTACAGCCGCGTCATGCGAATGCGCTAAGGCTTGGTGGCGTGCTTCTGCAGCCTCAATTTGAGCATCCAAATTTTCCACTTGGGCCCTGAGGTCATCTGCGTTTTTCTTGAGTGCGTCAGCACCGCCTTCGGTTAAAGCATCTGCTTCGGCTGTTTCTAGCATTTTGTGCGCTTTGGTAAGGGCGTCATCTGTTCTCTTGGCGTGTTCAGCCAAGCGAATAGGTAATTCAGTTAACCTGCCATAGTTTAGATAAGATTGATCGTATTTGCACAGCTTCGCGACCCAATTATCCATAAAGCGGATAAAAGGGGAGGCTTTGTAACCGGGCGTTCTAAACTTACGTTTCCATAGGTAAGAGAAAAGCTGGTCTTCTTCGTATGGCTTTCCTTTGTTGGACTTATCTTCCTGCGCTAAAGTGAGCTTGGAGTGCGCGCGTTCTGAAATTGCTGCTGCATCTTCCATTGCTTCAGCAAGTGCTTGATAAGCTTCATCTTCTGACAGTTCAGCTTCTATTTTAGCAACCCGCTTTTCATAAAGCTCCACAGCAGCATCAAGGCGGAAGGCAATTTCTTCGCGATCATTTTCGAGGCGGAGAATGTCTTTTGAGGCCGTGTTTAGTTTTTCTTGTTCGTCAGCGATAAAAGAATCGTGAGATAACAATAGGATATGCGCTCTTTTTTCAGAATTCAGGAGTGTGAGTTCATCAGAGTCTTTGTCTTCTGAAAGAGTTTCTAGGCGCATCTCTGCGAGAGATTGATAGGCCGAAACTTGTTCTTTGCGAATTTCAGCAATGCGCGCACGTGCATCATCCGCTGCTTCGATAGCATGAGCTAACTGTTGGCGAGCTTTTACAATGCTGCCATCAAGTTGTTCTAGGGCTTCTCGTCCGCTTATGGGCCTAGCCATGTCTCATCACCAATCGAAAATTGCACCATCGAGCGTGTCGATAGTGTAGTCTGGGGTTATCTGACCCTTTGATTTTGAACCAATTTCTGAGAATTGGATAATTGAATCGTCCTTTTTATCAGCTGAAACTTTGTCGAAAACAGCTTTAGGAACACGCACGCCCCAAATGGAAACGCGTTTAGCTTTTTGTGATTCAATGCTTGAAATAGGAACTGTTATCACGCGGTCAGCACCATCAATTGCCTCTACAATGAGGTAATAATTGGGTCTTTGAGGTGCATCATCTGGAATACGAAATAAGCCAGAATATTCGCCTGGGCGAGACACAATGCGGACGGTGTATTCAACATCAAGGTCAGATTTAAGCGTTGTTAGAGCGTTTAGTGCTGCTTTGGCAGCGTTCAGGTCTGCGTCCGCTATGGCTGTGATACCGTCCTGATAATAGGCTTCTGCCTGCGTGGTGACTTTATCTTGCGTTGCTGTTGCTTGGATGTTGTCACGCAGCTTTGTAAGCTCTTCAGGTAAAGTCTGTGTAAGCTCAATTTGTTGAGCTTGAAGCTTTTGTTTGTGAGGTGCCGATACACCAAAATGCCAAACGCCGGAGCCAATTAAAAGTGCAAGCAAACCATTGCGGACTGGCTTTAGCCATTTGTCGCGTTTTACATAAATTTTTGCGAGTTTTGTTTTCCACGTTTTTTTGGGCGGTGTGTAGACGAAACGATTTTCTTCAAGCGCTTTTACACCATCGCGGAGCGTATCGTCTGATACATCAATTCCCTGTGCTGCATAAATTTCTTTGAGGCGTTGGATTAGTTCCTGTTCACGGGAATCTGTATCCAACTCTCTTAAGACCAATTGTTCGCGATGGCGCAACGTATCAACGATGTCCATCGCAATGAGGACATCGTCTAGCTTTTGAGGGCTTGTGTGAGCATCGGCAACATCGGGAGTTTTTGAAGATGTTGCCGGCTCAGTATTTTGGTCTTCTGTCATTTATGCGGTTGGCATTCTATGCACGAGGTAATAGGGCGCTGGATGCACCTTCTTGTACGAGGCGTGTAAGGCGGCGTTTGCCTTCTTCCACGCTTTCGCGGATTTCTTCGGAGTTTTCGGTAGCGAGGGTACGCATTTCTTTAATGATTTCTTGGCTGCGCTCTTGGTATTTCACAACTGAGTCTACAAGCATTTTTACAGATGCTGCGGAGACTGTAGGTCCGTAACCAGCTTTGAGGGCAGCTTCTTGAACTTTTCCACCAATGTTAGCGAGTGTTTCAAGAGATTCATTGACACCCTTCTTCATGGCTTCAAGTGTTTGTGTGCTTTCGTGCAATCCGTGAAGGCCAGTGAAAGAGGCTGTAAGAGCTGTCAGCACAACTTCATTGGTTGAGAAGAATGAAACAGATTGTGCGTAGATGCGCTCTTTAGCTGATGTTGTTTGAACCAAGCGCGCCATAATCACTTCGGAAGTGTTGTAACCGATTGTGATATTGTCTGAGAGGTCTTTTGCGATTTGGTAGCGTTTTTCTTCAGCTTGAAGTTTACGCAATTTTTCATCGCGGACCAATTCAAGGTTTGCGCGGCGGGCAGCATCATGCCCAACATAATCAACAACATCTTGAAGAGCGGCTGCTACAGTAGCTTTGGCTTCGTCAAGTTTGGTCTCAGCTGTTTTTAGAATTTCGAGAGCCAAGACTTCTGATTGTTTCAATGCGCCACGGAAATCTAAGTAGGCTTCGAGGATTTGCTTTTCTTTGTCGATCTGGTTGGCGGATTCTGCTTGCACTTCGAGGTAGAGCTCTTTGATTTTGCCAAAACGAGAGGCAACATCACCGCGTGTCATTTTCATCCAAGCATTGGAGACACGCTCCATTGTTGAGATCTTACCGTCGGAATATTGATCAACGAGTGATTTAGAATCGTCGCGGATGGAGTTGAATGCTGTGGTGATACCTTCATAACGTTCACCGACTGTCACACCTGAGATGTGCTCGCGTACAATGTCGTTGAAGGTAGACATTTGATCCAGAGTGCGCGCAATCGCAGCAGTCTTATCTGGGTCTAAGTCTGAAATCTGGTTTAGAAGCGCAACAATCGGTGCTGTTTCGTTTTGTTTGTCGGGCATGATCCCAAGATTGCGAAGACCACCGACGGCTTTATCTAAATATTGTAGTGCAGTTGGGCTTTGGGTAGCCAAAGAAGTTGGAGTGTTCATAAATTTGTCCCTTCTGATCGCGATGGAAATGACCGCAAGAGCCCCACGGAATCGAAATGTTGATAAAAATCGATGATGAAGCACTCTTACAACAAGTTATTCTATGCAAATAGTCTATTCACCTGATGCGCGACATTCTTTTGTGCATATACCTTGCTAACAGTTTTTTAATGATAGCGCGTGTCATTTTGAGGGCGTTTTGTCTGAAAAATCTAAGATTTTTGGTTAAGGCAATGTGGCCTAGGCCTCTTCAATGAGGTGCGGACCATTGTTTCTGACATTTCCAACATCTGGTCCAATAGGCCATGCATGCATGCCAGCGGATGGAAAGGGGCGCATAAGGTCATAAACGTCATTGTAGTGCGCCTGCATCCATCGCTCATAATCTTCAGGATGAATGATAACTGGCATACGTGTGTGTAGTCCCGCCATGACATCATTTGGAGAGGTTGTGAGGATTGAGAATGTATCTATTTCTGATCCATCAATCATTGCGCGGCTCCATAAGCCAGCGCAGCAGAACCAGCGGCGATTTCTGAGTGAAATTGCAAACGGTGTTTTCGATCCCTTGCTACCGGACCATTCGTAAAAACCACTCATAGGGATGAGGCAGCGATGATGGCGAAATGGCCCTTGGAAGGTTTTGCTTTCATTTACACCTTCGCTGCGTGCGTTGAAGGTTGAGAATTTTTTCTCAGAAAGCGGCTTTTTCCACCAAGATGGCACAAGAGACCATAAAGCCGGCATCATCTCATATCCGGGTTGGCGGTGTTCGCGAGGGCGAATGATGGGCGCAATCGATATGGGCGCAATGTTATAATTGGCCGCAGGTGGCGATACGCCTTCTGGTTCAATGAGATTGAGATACCCGTAATATTCTGACCACGGTATGTCATGTATGTAAAATCGTCCGCACATGACATTTGGATACGCTGATTGCTGATTTTACGCTAGGGCGAATAATGCGATCAATTAGTTGATTAAATCAATCATTGATAAATTCATCTAATTGCGCTAAGGGAGAGACTAAAGTAGGGAGAGGTATATGGATCAGCAGTTTTCCAACCAAATTTTACCGTGGATCGGACGGATTGAGCGGCACTTTTCCATACTGATGCGAGATGCGTTAGCGCCGATTGGCGTTACTTACGCGGAATTTCGGCTTGTGGGACTGTTATTTGAAGAGGCACAGGGCGTGCCACAAAAGGTTCTAGCAGCGCGGCTTGGGTTGGATGCATCGGGTATCTCGGTCACGCTGAAAGCACTTGAGAAAAAAGGCATTGTTGTACGTGAGCGCGATAAAGATGATGCGCGCATCTTAAGGGTAAAATGCACTCCCAAAGCGTATGAAATGAAACAAGTAATTGAGGCTTTTAGTGCGCAAGAATTAGTCGCTGTTGAGGGGCTGTCGTCGGATGACGTTAAAGTGTTGCTAGGATTGTTGAAGCGTGTGTCTGGAAATTTAGGACGTAAAACGGGGGTAGAATAATGTATATTTTGATTTCTGGATTGGCTGTATTTTTAGGATTGCATGTATTTGCATCCTTTAGGTCTCGCGCGGATGGCAATATCTCCCAAAAATTTGGTGTAAAATATAAGGCTATTTTTGCGCTATTTTCGGTAATTGGCCTCGGAATGATTATCTATGGTTATGGATTGGCGCGGATAGATGAAAATTGGAATACGCCACTATGGATTGCGCCTGAGTGGACGCGCCATATCATTATCGCAGTGATGCCATTTTCATTTATTCTGCTCGTCGCGGCAGAGGCACCGGCGGGTTACATAAAAAAATACTCAAAACACCCCATGCTGAACGGTGTTAAATTATGGGCAAGTGTTCACCTGATTTATAATGGAGATTGGCCATCGGTTCTCTTATTTGCAGGTTTTCTGATCATGGCGAGTATTTCGCGCACTATGGCCAAGCTGCGCGGAGATGAAGGTATGCGTCGCGCGCAAGTAAGCGTGAAGGGTGATGTGATTGCAGTCGGCGTTGGACTTTTACTTTATATGGCGACGGTATTTATACTGCACGACATGTTGATCGGAAGGCCGGTATTGATCTAAGTCTTTATCTTAAAAGAAAAGTCGCCTAATTTTCGCGACAAATGAATGTGAGCGTGCAATCTAATATGTGCGCTCATATTTGCGTTGGAGCTTTAGCCTATGTCTGCCCAAAACCAAATTCGCCGTAAGACTGTTCGTGATATCGCGCAAGCGAAAGGGGCAACACCTATTGTGTGTCTCACAGCATATGATGCACCCATGGCGAAAATGATGGACCCATTCTGTGATCTCATTCTTGTGGGGGATAGTGTGGGCATGGTGGTACACGGCCTTGATTCGACTGTCGGTGTCTCGATGGAGATGATGATATTGCATGGGCAGGCAGTTATGCGTGGTTCGTCTCAGGCGATGGTCGTTGTGGATATGCCGTTTGGATCATATGAAACAAACCCTGATGTCGCTTTTTTGAATGCTGCACGCATTATGAAAGAGACAGGCTGTCAGGCTATTAAAATTGAAAGTGGTGAATATGCTGCTGGTGCCGTTGCTCACATGGTGGAGCGTGGTATCCCTGTCATGGCGCATGTAGGGCTGCGACCTCAAGCTGTGAATGTCGATGGAGGCTTTCGCGCAAAGGGACGTTCGGATATAGAGCGTAAGCGCGTTATGGCTGAGGCAAAGGCGGCGGACGAAGCTGGGTGTTTTGCAATGGTCGTGGAAGGTGTTGCAGAAGACTTAGCGGAAGAAATAACAAAAGCAGTTTCATGTCCAACAATTGGGATTGGGGCTTCCGTGTCATGTGATGGGCAAGTCCTTGTCACGCACGACATGATTGGCATGTTTGATTGGACACCAAAGTTTGTGCGTCGCTATGGAGATGTACGCGGAGAGATTGGGCGTGCGGTAGAAGCGTATGCCGCAGATGTGCGAGGAAGACGTTTTCCAGGAGAAGAAGAGACATATACAATGTCGTCAAATGGAAAAACCAAGCAATCGCGCATTGCAGTGAAAAAGCGGGGCGGCTAGTGTCGCCGCCTGAGAAGGTGATTTGCCTAGTTGGTTGATCAGTTGAATGAATTGAGGAAGGTCGACGCGTGAGCGACATTTTTGACGAAGTAGAAGAGAACGTTAAGGCCGATAAACTGAATCAGTTTTGGAAAATGGCTTGGCCGTTTGTGTTAGGTGGGTCCATCGCCATTGTGGGAATGGTCGGTGCAAAGTCGTATTTTGATGATGCGGCTGTTGCCAAAATGGAAGCGAATGGTCGTGCGTTTGAAACAGGTCTAAAGTCCCTTGAAATTCAAGATATTGAAGGCGCACGCAATCACTTTGGAAAAGTGTTGGATACAGACTCTGGATTTGCCGACTTATCAGCGCAATATCTAGCACAAGCTGAATTGCAGTTGGCTGGAGATACTGAAGCGGCGGCCAATGCGCTTAAAGCAGCTGCCGATGGTGAAGGTGCACTTGCAAAATTAGCGACGATAAAAGCGGCTTATTTTTTGGCGGATACAAAAACTCTCTCAGAAATAGAGACTGCGCTTGGTGATCTTGTTGACGATGAGGGCGGTTTTGGTGCCCTTGCACACGAATTGATCGCTGCTAAAGCTTTTGATGAAGGGGATTTAGAACGTGCTCGCTCTGAGTATCAGGCGTTAACATTGCGCTTGAATGCACCTGAAGGGGTGCGTAGTCGCGCAAATGAAGCATTGGCGATTCTGCCTGCATCGGTGAAAGTTGATGCGGAAGCCGATACAGCAGTCACTGATGAAACTGTCGTGAAAGTAGAGGCAGAACAAGAAACTGTTTCTGAAGATGCGTCAGAAGGTGCTTCGGGTAATCAAGAGGACCCATCATGAGAAATCTATGTAAAATAGCGATGGGTGCTGTTTTGTTATTTGCACTCGGTGCATGTACGTCAGCTGAGAAAAAGGAAGCTGAAGCAGCAGACCGCGCGCAACGCGTGCCTCTTATTGCGAGTGACGCTGATCTTGAAGCTGATGTCGACTATGCGACCATGTCTGTATATTTGCCGACAGCTACTAATGAGGGTGTTTGGCCACAATCAGGCGGAAATTCTCAGAAAAACGCTGGGAATCGCGTTGGCGGCGTTGATTTTAAGATTGATTGGAAAAAAGGTGTTGCAAGCGGCTCGTCTCGCAAACTTCGGTTAATTGCCACACCAGTTGCAACAGCGGATGCGCTTTATATCCTCGACAGTGAACAAACTGTGCGTGCTGTAAACTTGCAGGGTAATTCAATTTGGAAGAAGAAATTAGAGCCGCCACGCAAGCGTGATAAAATCGCAATTGGTGGCGGTTTGGCTGTTGCAGGCGATAAGATCATTGTGACATCTGGCTTTGGTTATGTTGTGGCGTTAGATATTAATTCTGGAACCCAGTTGTGGAAACGTGAAACACAAGCGCCTATCACCGGATCGCCAACTATACATAATGGGTATGCTTACATTACATCTTCAAACAATGAGATTTATGTTCTTAGCCTGAATGATGGTAGCATTGCGTGGTCTGATCAGGCCATTGCAGAGAGTGCGCGTGTATTATCAGCGCCAAGCCCAGCTATTGAGGGGGATTTGCTTGCTGTTCCATTTTCTTCTGGAGAAGTTATCGCCTACGTGCCGGGCAATGGTCGCCGTTTGTGGACTGACAGTCTAACACGTGGAGGACGGTTCACGCCGATCTCAGCGATTAATGACATTGCGGGAAACCCTGTGATTGATTCAGGTGCGGTCTATGCCGCGAGTCAATCTGGCGTGCTTGTCTCTATTGATGCTGTCAGCGGTGTACGTTTGTGGGAGAAGCCTTTTGGTTCAATCCATTCGCCAGCACTATCTGGACAATTCCTATTTGCGATAAGCACAGAGGGCCAGATTGCGTGTTTTGATAAAAGCACGGGTGGAGTCGTCTGGGTTAAGCAATTACGTCAGTATAAAAAAGAGAAGAAGCGTAAGAAGAGAATTGTTTGGTCTGGTCCTGTGGTCGCGTCAGATCATGTTATTCTTGCCTCCTCAACAGGCCATGTTGTGGCTCTGGACCCGCAAACTGGCGATGTGGTAAAAGAATTGAAAGTTGGTGACCCTGTTTACATTGAACCAATTGTAGCTCATGAGCGTGTCTACCTTCTTACGGATAAAGGTGATCTAGTCGCTATCCGATAAGATGAAGGTTTACAGCTTTTAAAACGAAGGACAGAATCATGGCGTTGAAGGTGGCCATTGTCGGTCGCCCTAACGTTGGGAAATCGACGCTATTTAACCGACTCGTCGGTAAAAAAATCGCATTGGTTGATGACCAACCGGGCGTTACCCGTGACCGTAAAGAAGCGCGTGGTCGATTGGGCGATCTTGAGCTGGATTTGATTGATACTGCGGGCTTTGAAGATGTGAATGATGCATCACTAGAAGCGCGTATGCGTCACCAGACTGAGCTTGCTATCGCAGAAGCAGATGTATCACTTTTTGTGATTGATGCACGTGTGGGTGTGACACCTATTGATAAACGGTTTGCGAAATTACTACGCCAAGCGGACAAGCCAACTATTCTTGTCGCGAATAAGTGTGAGGGCCGTCAGGGAAATGACGGACTGATTGAAGCTTTCAGTTTAGGTTTTAACGAACCTGTTGCGCTTTCAGCCGAGCACGGCGAAGGCATGAGTGACCTATTCCAAGCAATCTGTGATGCTGTACCGGATTTAACGGACCCAGATCAAAACAAAGATTCAGAACCCGATTGGGACGATGATTCTGTTGAATTTGATATGGAAGCTGAAGAATTGGAAGCGCCGCCTGAGCGCCCGATGAAATTCACAGTTGTTGGTCGCCCGAATGCCGGTAAATCAACGCTTTTAAATGCTTTGCTAAAATCTGATCGTCTTCTTACTGGGCCGGAAGCTGGTATTACACGCGATAGTGTAACCGTCGCTTGGGAGTATGAAGGTCGTGAGATGCGTCTGGTCGATACGGCAGGATTGCGCAAAAAGGCAAAAGTCCAAGAGCGCCTAGAGAAAATGTCCACGGGTGAGACGATTCACTCGATTAAATATGCCGATGTCGTGGCTATTGTAATGGATTCTCGGGATGCATTTGAGAAGCAGGATTTGCAGATTGCTGACCTAGTTCTACGTGAAGGCCGCGGTGTAGTGTTTGTGTGTACGAAATGGGATCTGGTAGAAGATGCATCTACATTGCGTAAGGAATTGGAAGATAAAGCGCGTCGCTTATTGCCTCAAGCTAAAGGTGCGCCGCTCGTAACTGTTTCAGGTGAGACAGGGCGTAATCTCGATAAGATGATGGTTGCGGCAACGAAGGTGTTTAGCGACTGGTCTGCGCGTATTAAGACGCGTGATTTGAATAATTGGCTTCAGCATACAGTTCAGAAAAATCCGCCACCAGCACCAGGTGGTATGCGGATTAAACCGCGTTATATGGCTCAAATGAAAACACGGCCGCCAACTTTTGTTTTGATGGCATCACGTGGAGATCAAATGCCGGAAAGTTATAAGAGGTATTTGGTGAACGGATTGCGAGAAGCATTTGATTTGCCGGGTGTGCCTATTCGCTTATTTGTCCGGCAAGGGGCAAACCCATATGCGGATAAAGCGGATGGAAACCGAAAAACAAAATAACTCTGATATAATAAAAAAGGCCTCCCAAATGGGAGGCCTTTTCTTTATGAGGTGTTTCTATGTTTTAGCCATAGGCAGAATAGAGGCTGCAGACAGCGACAGTTAGGTCTTTCATAGCGTCATCAATTTCTTCCAGTGGTGCTAGAAGTTCAGTGTGAATTTCAGAATAACCTTGGTCCTCTGATGCATTCATATCTGATGGTTCAAGCAACTCGTCAAATTTCGGGTTACGTCTGTCTTCTGCAGGGAAAACATCGCGCACCTTAGTGACCGTGTCTGGAATTTGCAGTTGTGTAATTTGCTTGAGCAGCGTTTCAGCACTGATGGCTGAACCATGGCGACGCGAAAATTCTGGTAGACGTGCTGACAATGAGAAAGCACGCATCATCAAGGCTTGGCGTACAGCGTGGAAAACGTGCATATCCAAACGCGACTTATAACGGTCTGCTGTGACGCTTTCACCTTCGACATCTTCAAGAATACGGTCAAAGCGTGCAAGGTCTACTGTGATTGCATTTGCAAGTTTTGTGATCGAAGAATGTGTTTCCAAATCTGAAAACAAATAGCCAAGACGGCGGTAAACTTGGGCATTTGCACGGTCATTGCGCTTTGCTATCGCGAACCAAAGGCTTGGGTCATATAAACAGCCATAAGCGCGGAAAGCCGGCAAGCTTGTAAGGTTACGTGCTTCAATAGCCATGTGGATCAAACTTTTCATGCGCTTTGAGTTTCGCATGAGGTCCACAAGACGGTCTGGTTCATTTCCAGCAGCAGAGCCAAACCCACAAGCAACATTCAATGGAATTGCGAGCTGTTGCAAAATAGCGTTTTGCGGGATGGCGCGCAGTGAGCGTAAGCCTAATTCACCTGCAGATGCACCTGTTTGGCGGCGAGATTTACGAGATCCACTCTTGAATAGAAGGCCAGGACCAAATTCAAGAAGGGCAGCAGGGTAGTCCTTGTTTTCAAACAAAGTTTCGTGCCATTCACGAAGTTTGCGGTAGAAATCCCAACTGATATCCCGACGCTTATAGAAAGGGTCGTCCAAGTCTACATTAGGCTCGGCTAAAATATGCGTCGCAACTTCTAAAAGCGTAGATTTAGCAATTTCAAATGCATCAAAGTGCATGAAACCATCACCGCCTTGGAAAGAAAATTCGTGAATGTAGGCGAGGCCTTTTTTCTCAAATTGTGTGCGTGTCCATGGTGTGAGTAGGTGATCGAAACGCTCTCTGAAGTGACCAGGGTAGGCTCCGCGACCCATTGATTCTCCGTGCGTGTTGAATACAAGCAATTCAACGTCATCTAAATCGCCATGGGCTGTCATAGCTGAACCCACAAGGTTGTGGATACGTTCAATTGCCATATTCGCGGCTGGTTGAGATGAGAAACGACCTGAGTCCGAGAAGCCAAATTGCAAGCTCAAACGTCCACGCTCTTTTACATATGTGACAAAAGCAGGATCTTCGATGAGGCGTTCAACAAAACGGTCACCACGCTCTAGCGCATCTGGTGTTTCAAAGAGCGGTGATAGGTCAACGCGGTCTGCAACACCATATTGGCGCGCTAGGAATAGAGCACCCATAATTGTCGCTGGGTTTTCACTTTCCGCGATCAAGAAGCGAATAGGTGTATCCGCATCAATGTGTTTTAAAATTTGCGCACACAGCATTATTTGGCGACGTGCAGTCATTTGCTCTCGGAAGAGGTCGGCAAAGTTGACGTGCTGAACATCAGCATCATCTGCGCGTTTAGCAAGTTCGGCCAATACAACACGACCAAATTCGACATCATCTGTCGCAATGCGCAATTCGTGCTGCAATACAGAGTGGATTTGGGCGGAATTGATGCGCAAGTGAATACGCGCAGTTCCCAAGCCAAGCGCATCCATTTGTGAACTTAATAAGAGAAGAGATTTTGCGGTTGCGTCATCTGAATTAACAGCGATTTCTCTTAGACGTGCAATGATTGGTTTTAGTGTAATGAGCTTTGCGTCATTGTCAGGCGTCAAAGTGTTTGCTGCGTTTACGAGAACTTCGGCGTCATCAAGGTCACCACCAAATGCATTTGCAGCGGTGCGGGCATGGACGGCAGCCGTTTCAAGCTTTGACGCGATACCTTTTAGTTCTTCGTTTGAAGACGCAAAAGAGTTTAGGTCAGCTGCATAGCGTTCAAGTTGTACAGCTTTCTCGGAGAGACGTAGGTGTAATGTTGCGCCCCAGTGAATGTCTGTACGACCATCAAGGTCATATCCAACCCAAGACGCAAGATTGATGAGTGCAGGGTGGATTGTCTTCCATGAGTCACCGAATTTATCTTTAGCAACATCCAGAATAAGGCTCCAGATTTCTTTTAGTGCTGCTTGCCCATTGTGAAGTGCATTTTGAACATCTTCATGTTCCATCATCAAGGAAATGCTGTCGTCTTGATACAAGCCTTTAGCAGCGATGGATTTTAGCTCTTCACGGCACGGTGTGCCGTCTTTTGATATGGCTGATTCAACATAGGCGCGACGCAAATTACGGTGAAGGGCAAATGTTGGGTGCGCTGTGAACACAACACCAGAAGCGACACGTTCCATAGCGGCGCGATATACTGCCTCGCCTTTGTTTGCGAGCGCTTCCAGCAAGCCGCGCAATTCGGCGCTAGGGTCATCTTCTGCTAAGAGGCGGTGGCGCGAGCGGAAGGTTTCACATCTGTCCTCTAAGACGTTGCCGCCTAGAGTGTTGATCACACTTTGCAAATCTGAAACCTGAAGGTCACCTACTTCAAGTTCACGAAATAAATCTATTGCCAAACGGCGCACTGAGTTTGTCTGAGGGTCCAGAGCAACTTCTGACGAGTATTTGGCCAAAATTTCACGGGTGGCCTGAATGTAGGCTTCGGGAGATTTTCCTGATGTTAAAGGGCTTGTCATGAGAGGGGTCTCCTAAAGTCCGGTCAAATAATGGCTAATATATTGTTGATGTCATAGCCGTTCGAGGCTCGCTTGTAACCTAACCACACGTATTTCTAAACGAAACAGTGTGTTTAGAAATCATAATGCGTTAATTTGTGTCCAAATGCGCTTCAAATCGTTGATGAGAAGGTAGTTTTCTCATCATTTATCGTCTTTTGACGATGTTTTTATGAAAGTGCAAGTGCAGGTTTACAGCTCACGATAAGAAATACGTTGGTTGTGTAGATCACAGGCTTTGGACACATAAAATGTCAGTTTGGACGCCACTTCATCTGGCGTCGGTAGCAGAGATTGGTCCTCACCGGGAACGGCTGAAAAACGCATATCTGTTTTTGTGGCACCTGGGTCAAACAAGTTTACATTCAACGATGATTGTTCTGTTTCAAAAGCCCATGCTTGTACCATAGCTTCTAGACCAGCTTTTGATGCCTGATACGGGCCCCAGAAAGCGCGTGGTCGCACTGTAACCCCTGAGGTCATAAACAGGGCGCGGCCCGCTTCACTCTGACGAAGCAATGGGTCTAGTGCTCGTATAAGACGCCAGTTCGAAATTAGATTTATGTTGATGGTGTCTTCAAAGCTGCGAGGGCTAACGGTTTCCAATGGACCGATTGTGCCGAGAATACCTGCATTTGCGACGAGACCATCAATGCGTCCAAACCGCTCCTTTAGGGGGGCAGCAATGCGGTCTATTGAGGAACCATCTTTTAGATCCAATGTTATCAGCGTAGCGCTCTCGCCTGTGTCAGCACGGATTTCATCATCCAATGCCTCTAAAGCTTCTGTTGAACGTGCCAATGCAATGACGTGCGCACCTTCTTTCGCAAGAGCTTTAGCCGTTGCGCGGCCAATGCCTTTTGAAGCTCCTGTAACGAGAATAATGCGTTTGTCAGTCATGATAATATCCGTGTGATAGGAGGTATTTTAGCGATCGCGGCCAAAAATATTCTGTTGGTGAATTTTATTTTCAGCATTGCGTTTATCCGTCAAAACGGTCGGATAATTATTGGTGAAGCAATGATCAGCAAATTTAGGGTTTTCTGGGTCATATGCGTCTTCGCCAAGGGCTTTATAAAACCCTTCAATGGATAAGAAGCCCAAGGAATCAACGCCCAACCATTGAGTCATTTCTTCAATGCTCATTCGAGACGCCAGCAACTCAGCTTCCGTGGGCATATCTACGCCGTAGAAGTCTGGATGTTTAATAGGTGGAGATGCAACGCGGAAGTGTACCTCTTTTGCGCCTGCATTGCGCATCATTGCAACAATCGCTTTTGAGGTCGTGCCGCGTACGATAGAGTCATCCACGAGAATAACGCTTTTGCCGCGTACGAGGTGCAGGTTTGCAGCATGTTTACGTGTCACGCTTCCTGCACGTGCATCCTGCGTTGGTTGGATGAATGTGCGTCCAATATAGTGGTTACGAATAATTCCAAACTTAAAGGGTATCTTGCTTGCCTCTGCATAGCCGAGTCCAGCCGGATTTCCACCATCGGGAACAGGCGCGACAAGGTCTGCTGCAACAGGGTGTTCTAGGGCTAATTGACGTCCCATTTCTTCTCGGACTTCATAAATGCTTTTTCCGTGCATAATGCTGTCTGGGCGTGCGAAATAAAGGTATTCAAAAGCGCAGGGACGAGGTTCAGTTTTCGGGAATGGGAAGTGGCTTTTGATGCCGTTGCGCGTGATGACGACGACTTCACCATTTTCGATCTCACGAACAGTTTCAGCCCCGACCGCTTCGAGTGCGCAACTTTCAGAAGCTAACACATAGGCGGGTTGAGCCTCAGGGTCGGAATTCTTGATTTTACCTAGAATGAGTGGGCGAATACCCCATGGGTCACGCGCGCCGATAAGTTTTTTATTTGTAAGACAGACAAGGGCATATCCGCCCTCTATTTGTTTGATCGCATCAAGGAAACGATCGATTGTGTTGCTTTCTTTGGAGTGCGCCGTCAATTGAAGGATAACTTCTGTGTCCATCTTGGACTGGAAAATAGCGCCTTTCTGCATCAATGAATCCCAAAGCGTTTCAGCATTTGTAAGGTTTCCATTGTGGGCAACTGCGAAGCCACCAAGTTTTAAATCTGCAAAAATTGGTTGGATATTTCTAAGGGCAACGCCTCCAGATGTAGAATAGCGGTTGTGACCTATCGCTGCGCTACCTTTTAGGTTCTTGATGGCCTCACCATCTTTACCAAAATTGTCTCCGACCAGACCAAGGTGACGTTCAATATAAAATGATTCGACCGGTTCTTCCGTATCGGGTCTATCAGAGGCATCATATTCAACATGGATTTTCCCAGAATGGGTTGTCATGTTTTTTCTTAATTGTGTGAAGGCAGTGTCACGGGATTTTTCGTTTTTGGTGTCTGTTGGATAGGTGCGATCAAAGCTGACAATACCAGCGGCTTCTTGTCCGCGATGCTGGAGGGCATGAAGGCCAAGTGCGGTGAGGATCGCTGCATCCTTATGGCCGAATACGCCAAATACACCACATTTATGTCTAAGGCTTGCTGTTTCCAGCCCGATATTTTCTTCTGCAATCGTTTCTGAGTTTGCAGTCTTCATGTCGTTGCGCACAAGCGTTCCTTTGCCTAGGTCATCAGCATTAAACGAAAATCGGCCCAGAATATCTGAGCCGAGTAATCTATAGGTCTGCAGCATCCTTGGCTTGTTGCACGAAGCCGGGGAAATTATCGCTAAACCAAGTCGCGGCATTATCCGCGTAAGGATAAAGTTTGGAGTTGGCAATAAAGGCAGGCGTATTATCTTTAGGAATCATCATGTGCATGAGCAAAACAAAGAGCATTATTGCAAGCATGCCACGCGCAGCACCAAAAACTGCACCTGCAATGCGGTCAAGCGAGCCAATTTGGGGAGAAGTGTGAATGAATCTCGCCAATTGAGATCCCAACCAACCCGCAATGATGTAGACAGTTAAGAAACCACCTACAATTAATACGGCATCGGCTGCTAAAGGTGGCCAAGATTCGGGCAGCATATTGCGTGCAGATTCGCCAAAGAATCGAACCAGCAATATTGCAGCTGCACCACCTGCAACAAAAGACAATATGGATGATGCTTCTCTAACGAGTCCTCGACTAAGAGACATCACGGCTGAAATGAAAATAACAGCAACAACAACAATATCAAACGCAGTGATTTGACTGCCTGCAAACTCTTCCATGATCTTATTGAGCCTCTTTTTGGAGTACTTTAAGTAAGTCTTCTAACTTTGATACCTCATGAACCACCATTCCGTCGATATTGGAAGGTGCGCCCGGAGGTGCGTATGCGCGTTCAAACCCGAGTCTTGCTGCTTCTTTTAGCCTAGAATCCATTCTGCCTACAGAGCGAATTGCGCCCGATAACGAAACTTCTCCGAAAAAGACGGACGCTTCTGGAACTGGATTGTCAAAAGCTGATGATGCCAACGCTGCTGCTGCCGCTAGATCACCTGCAGGTTCAGCGATTCTATACCCTCCTGCCACGCTTAGATATACATCGCGCGCTCCGAAGGCGAGACCACATTGCGTTTCAAAGACAGCAAGCAACATTGATAGCCGTGGGGAATCCCAGCCCACTACCGAACGCCGAGGAGATCCAAGTGCTTGCGGGCCGGCAAGTGCCTGTACTTCTGATAGAACAGGACGGGAGCCTTCCATTGCTGCAAATACAGCGCGTCCTGGGACTGATTCCTCATTGCCGCCAAGAAATAATTGTGATGGATCAAGTGCGCCATGAAGACCGCGCTCGGACATTTCAAAAACACCGATTTCATCTGTGGGGCCAAAACGGTTTTTTACGCTGCGCAATATTCTGTATTGGTGACCGCGCTCGCCTTCGAAATAAAAGACAGCATCAACCATGTGTTCCATGACACGTGGACCCGCGATCTGGCCATCTTTTGTGACATGCCCAACAAGGACCATGACACAATCATTTTTCTTGGCATAGCGCGTAAGTTCCTGTGCACACGCACGCACTTGCCCTACTGAGCCGGGCGCAGCATCAAGGCTATCAGACCACATTGTTTGCACAGAATCGATGACGGCGACTTGCGGACGTTCTGTTTTTAAAGCTTCAATTATGGTTCTTAAGTCTGTTTCTGAGGCGAGCTTAACTGGTGAATTTCCAACGCCTAGTCGCTGCGCGCGGCCCTGTACTTGAGCGACAGCTTCTTCACCTGAAACATACACAACATTGATGCCTTGGTCTGCTAAGGCGGCAGCTGCTTGCAAAAGGAGCGTAGATTTCCCAATCCCAGGATCTCCTCCGATAAGTACGGCTGAAGATGGAGCGGGGCCACCACCAAACACACGGTCGAGTTCAGGAATGTTTGTTGACAATCGTGGTTGAACTGGGATGTCAGAACCCAGCGCATCAAATGTCATTGCGCCAACTTTGCGCTTTTTACCAGCTGGCGGCATAGCAAGACCACCGGGTGCGCCTTGGGTTTCTTCTACCAGTGTATTCCATTCTCCGCATGCATCGCATTTCCCATTCCATTTGGAATAAGTTGCGCCGCAGGATTGGCATACAAATGCTGTCGTTATTTTGGCCATGAAATACCTAAATCACACCGATACTGAATGGATGCTGAAGCGGATGTTTACATAGAAGGCTGGATTGGCCCTTGTGCGCGCCCATGCACAAATTGGTCAATGTATTCATTGCCTGAATCATCCAGTTGATCGACAGGGCCGGACCAAATGATTTTTCCTTCATATATCATCGCGACTACATCAGCGATTTTTCGTACGGATGCCATATCGTGCGTGATCGTCACCGCAGCTGCACCCAAAGCTTTTACTTGTTCGACGATAAGGTCATTTACTGCATCCGCAGTGATTGGGTCCAAACCCGTAGTTGGCTCATCAAAGAAAATTAAGTCTGGCTTATCGATGATGGCACGAGCGAGGGCGACACGTTTTTGCATACCGCCGGACAATTCTGAGGGGTATTGGTCAGCAACGGAAGCGCCAAGACGCACTTTTGCCAATGTATCTATAGCTTGCTTCTTTGCTGCTTTACGGCTTATGCCGCCTCGATTAATGAGAGCAAAAGATACATTTTCCCATATTTTTAGGCTGTCAAATAGCGCGCCGCCTTGAAACAACATGCCGGTGCGTTCGCGGACTTCTTCAATGGATTTTTGAGACTTTACCGGCTCGCCATCGAAAAACACATCTCCGGTATCTTGGCTTAGTAAGCCAAGAGCGCATTTGAGCGTCACTGACTTTCCTGTACCTGAGCCGCCTATGATGACAAGCGATTGTCCGGGAGCAACGGATAGGTCAACACCGCGTAGAATGTGTTTAGAACCAAAGGACTTATGAACATTACGAAGTTCAAGGAGTGCGTTTGAGTTTGACTGGGTCATATCTTAGAGCCCCAATTGTACGAATAAAGATGTAAGCACATAGTTGGAGGCAAGGATCAGAACAGCGCCAGATACAACGGCAAGCGTCGCTGCTCGTCCTACTCCGCCAGCACCGCCCTTGGAGTTGTTACCTTGATAACAGCCCATTATTGCAATGATTGCTCCGAAAACAGCAGCTTTAATCAAACCTGTTGCAACATCACTAGGGGTGACGAAATCGAGTGTGTTACGAAGATATATGGTTCCATTGAAGTCTAGCGCACCGACACTCACGAGCCAGCCGCCCATAACGCCAATGATATCTGCGACAAGCACAAGAAGGGGTAGGGTAAGCGTGGCAGCTATGACCCGAGGCGCAAACAAGTAGCGTTCGGGTTTGGCTGAAAGCGTATGAAGCGCATCAATTTGCTCGGTAACGCGCATCGCTCCAATTTCCGCAGCGATCCCAGCACCGACACGTCCTGCAAGCATCAAGCTTGCGAATGCTGGTCCGAGCTCACGTGTAATACCGAGGACGACAATATTAGGAACGAATTGCTCGGCGTTAAAGCGTGAACCACCTGTATAAATATTTAAAGCTAAAGCTGCACCAATGAAGACTGCTGTTAGCCCCACCACGGGCAAGGAGTAGAAGCCTATTTGTACACACTGACGCAAAACTTCGCGGATGTAGATAACGGGAGTGAGACAGGCCCATAAGGTACGACCAGCAAAAATAGTTAGACGTCCAACTTCTTTACTTGTCGCAAGAACCATGCGCCCGATAGCTGCAAATGGATTAAATAGTGCAAGGCTCATTTAAGGCTCACCCTTGTATAAATATGTGTCCTTACGAGGACTGTTCTGGTTGTTCATATACACGTGGTATACGCGTTCCCAAACATGTTAAAAGTTCATAGCTTGCTGTCACGCCAGCACGCGCTTGTTCTTCTATGTTGGCGTGTTGCCCTAGAAACTCAACTCTGTCCAGAATTGAGGTGTCTGATGGCGCATTTGTGATATCTAATGTAATTAAATCCATAGAGACGCGGCCCACGATCGGACACCGCACGCCCTTTATATAGCCAAATCCATAATTGGATAATGAGCGCAACATTCCATCAGCATATCCAAGTGCAACAGTGCCAAGCCTTTGATTTGGTTTTACCGGTAATGTCGCACCATAACCAATCGTCGCATCTTCAAAATGTTCCGGTGAGAATATGTTCAGAAGCGGCGCTGTAAGCGTGATTGCGTGTTTTGGCGTAAATACATTTGCGCGCGAATATCCGCCGTAAAGCCCGATGCCTGGGCGTGTTAGGTCAAATGTAAAGTCTTTACCCAAGCAAATGCCCGCAGAATTGCAGAGTGATTTTTGTGCTTGAGGCCAAACTGCGGCGACTTTTTTAAACAATTCTAATTGCCGCGCATTCATAGGGTGTTCTGGAGTATCTGCACATGCAAGATGGCTCATGACCCAACCAATGCGTCCTTCAGGTAAGATGTCTTTTGCGTCTGCAATGTCCTTAATTTGCAAACCAAGGCGGTTCATACCGGTATCTATATGCAATGCTGCGGGGAAGGGAGCGTTAGCTTTTTGCCATAGTTTTAATTGTTCTAGCGAATTTAGAACGGGCACGATATCCTGAGATATCACGATATCGACATTGTCTTGTTGCAAACCGTGGAACAGAAATACCAAAGCCAGCGGTCCCACCGCTTTTCTTATTTCTGTTGCTTCATTGGTATGTGCTGTAAAAAAAGTACGACATCCTGCCTCGTATAATGCCTGTGCGATTTTTGTTGCTCCAAGGCCATAAGCATTTGCTTTGACGACAACACCTGTTTCCGCAGATCCACTTAGTTTTGCGAGTGTATGCCAATTGGCGACTATATTCTGCAAATGAATTGTCGAAGATGGGCTCGAAGATGAAATCATCGAGTTAGAATCAGTCGAGTTATGGAGCGCGTTTGTCATAGTAGGAGTCATGCCAGCCCAATTAGTCTGATTTTATGGCAAGCGCGACCCCTACTTGAATTATAATCGATTATTATTCGTCGTCATCAAAGTCATTTGAGCGGAAAGCTGGTGCCAAATTTCCAAAACGAACACGATTTGAATCGAAGGCGAGTTCAACTTTACCAATTGGTCCGTGCCGTTGCTTGGCGATAATGACTTCAGCTTTTCCAGCTTTAGATTCCATGCGTTCTTTCCATGCGAGGAAATTTTCGTTGTTCTCGTCTGGCTCTTGTCGTTCCAGATAATAGCTCTCACGATAAACGAACATCACCATATCCGCATCTTGCTCGATCGAACCTGATTCACGAAGGTCTGACAATTGTGGACGCTTATCATCACGTTCTTCCACTTTACGAGAAAGCTGGGAGAGGGCGATAACAGGGATAGCCAATTCTTTAGCGAGTGATTTCATCGCCATCGTGATCTGAGATACTTCCTGCACACGGCTATCGGATTTAGCTCCGGCTGCAGCCGTCACTAGCTGAAGATAGTCAATGACAAGAAGGTCTAACCCATGGCTACGTTGTAAACGACGTGCACGTGCCGCAAGCTGAGATATTGAGATCCCCCCAGTATCATCAATATGAAGAGGAATACGTTCAATTTCTTTCGCTGCTTCCCTTAGGCGTGCATAATCGCGTTCATCCATATCACCACGACGGATTTTGTCTGATGGAACGCAAGACACATCCGCAAGAATACGTCCAGCAAGCTGATCTGCTGACATCTCAAGAGAGTAGAAGCCGACAACGCCGCCTTGAACACTCTTATAGCTATCGTCAGGTTGTTTTTCACGAACGCAAGCTTGAGCAACATTGAATGCAATATTCGTTGCTAGAGCTGTTTTACCCATGGAAGGGCGTCCAGCGAGAATCAACAAGTCGGAGCGGTGAAGTCCACCTATTTTTTGGTCAAGATCATCCAATCCCGTAGAGATACCAGAGAGGCCACCGTCTGATTGATAGGCGACTGTGGCATGCTCGATGGATGTTGCCACCGCTTGCTCAAAAGAAACAAATCCACCCTGTGCTGTTCCTCGTTCTGCAAGTGCAAAAAGTTGTTTCTCAGCAGATTCGATTTGACCCGCACCATCCATTTCGCCATCACTTTTGGCTGCGCTTTGGACAATCATCGAACCAATTTGCATTAGCTCACGCCGGATGGCCAGATCACGAATCAGACGTGCATAGTCAACAATCTCCGGACCAAAAGCACTCGAATCTAGAAGTGTCGTGAGGTATTGAGCGCCACCGATATCTGCAAATACACCATCACTTTCAAAATGTTCCATCAAGGTCACACCGTCAGCGACGCGACCTTTCATAATCATAACTTGCGCAGTTTCGTAGATTCGCTGATTGGCAGGTGCGTAAAAATCACTGCCTTGTAATAGGTCACCAACACGCTGATAAGCGTTGTTGTCGTATAGAATCGCCCCCAGAACAGCCATTTCAGCGGCTAGATTGTGAGGCTCGTCAACGTTAATCCCTTTATCACGCGATTTTTCGGCAGAAGAGGGATGCGCAATTACATCTGCAAGCGGTGCATTGTCGGCTAATGCGACTTCATCAGGTGTGTTGTCGCGAAAGTCGTCAGCTGAATATTCTGGAATGTCATCTTGGGTCATGGCAGCGATATTAACCTTTATTCGAGGTAAAATCTTTACCTTATTTTTACTGATTCACAAGTTTGCGGCTTCTGTGGAGAAGTCGTGAACAGATGAGAACATTTTTTATGATAGCTGAAATTTAGGCACAAAAAAGGGAGCCTGATTAAAGGCTCCCTTAAATTTTGTGATCAAAGAGAGATTAAAGCTCTTCGTCTACATCACCACGTTGTGCAGCTGCTTCACGAGAGGCGCGAGCCATCTCTTGAGCTTGTGCATCTGCTTCAGCACGGGATGCTTCAAGTGTTGCTTCAATAACGTTTTCACCAGCAACTTGGCGTTCAGCTTCATCTTCTGAACGGGCAATGTTAACTGAGATTGTGATAACGACTTCAGCGTGAAGACGGATTTTGACTTCATACAAACCAATTTTCTTAATTGGTTGGTTTAGGTCAACTTGGTTACGCGCAATGTCGTGGCCAAGTGTTTTTGCGTGCTCTGAAATGTCACGGGCAGAAACAGAACCGTATAGGAAACCAGTGTCACTTGATTGGCGGATCAATGTGTATGATGCACCATCAATGTTTTCACCAGCAACACGTGCTTCTTCACGTTTAGCAGCGTTACGCGCTTCGATGTGTTCACGCTCTGCTTCAAAACGAGCTTTGTTAGCAGCATTTGCCAAAAGAGCTTTGTTTTGTGGAAGCAAGAAGTTACGTGCGAAACCGTTTTTTACATTTACAACATCACCGATGTCGCCAAGCTTTTCGATACGCTCAAGGAGAATAATGTTCATAAATTTATCTCCCTTATTTCACAGCATATGGCAAAAGAGCCAAGTGACGTGCGCGTTTGATAGCTTGTGCTAGTTTACGCTGTTTCTTGTGGCTTACTGCAGTAATACGTGCAGGAACGATTTTCCCTTTTTCAGAGATGTAACGCTGTAGAAGTTTTACATCTTTAAAGTCGAGTGCAGGAGCTGCATCACCTGAAAATGGGCAAACCTTACGACGGCGACCGAATGGACGACGTGAAGGAATGTTTGAAATGTTTAGTTTTTGCTGGGCCATGATTAAGAATCCTCACGGTCACGACGTGGGCGGCGTTCACCGCGATCACGATCACCACGTTCTGGCTTGTCACCGCGATCTTTGCGAGACAATACAGCTGATGGTTCTGTTGACAATTCCTCGACGCGGATGGTCAGGAAACGAATAACATCTTCGTTGATGCGTAAGCGACGCTCAACTTCTTGGATAGCAGCTGCTGGTCCGTCGATGTTAATAAGTGAGTAGTGACCCTTACGGGATTTGTTGATTGGGTAAGCAAGATTGCGAAGACCCCAGTACTCTGTGTTAGAAACAGTACCTTCTTTTTCAACGATAATTGCTGTGATTTCTTCAACAAGTGTTTCTACTTGCTGCTGAGAAATGTCTGGTCTAGCAATGACCACGTGTTCATAAAACGCCATAGATAATTCCCTTCTAGCAATTGGCGGCGCTTAAAGGACGAAGGGCGACCTAAAAACGTCGGATCCCTGATGTCTTCAAAGGACGAAGACGGGACCGCCAATTTGGCGAAGCGCGCAAATAACCTATATCTGCACGCAAAGCAAGTTTTTCCTGAAAAGATATGATTACAAAGCCAACGAGTCATATCAATGAAAATAGGAGCTTGTGCGATTGCGTTCAGGCATTTACCAAAAGAAGAAAACAAATTCGGAGTGACACATTGAGCGGATACGCTTTTATCTTTCCTGGACAAGGCGCTCAGAGCGTTGGAATGGGCCAAGACCTCGCAAATACATTTCCTGCTGCTAAAGCGGTTTTTGATGAAGTTGATTCTGCATTGGGCGAGAACTTCTCAGACCTCATATGGAATGGTTCAGAAGAACAATTGACTATGACAGCTAATACGCAGCCTGCTTTGATGGCTGTTTCCATTGCTGTAATGCGTACATTGGAGAATGAATTCAATGTTAAGCCTGCGGATGCGAAATTCGTAGCGGGGCATTCGCTGGGTGAATATTCTGCGCTTGCTGCTGTTGGTGCTATCAAATTGGCAGATGCCGCGAAGCTGCTTCGTTTGCGCGGAGAGGCAATGCAGGATGCTGTAGCGGCTGGTGAAGGTGCTATGGCGGCTTTGTTGGGTGCTGACCAAGAGCAGGCAGAGGCATTGGTTGAAATAGGTCGCAAAGTAGGTGCGTGTGATATTGCAAATGATAATGCACCGGGCCAAATTGTAATCTCAGGTTCCAAAGCAGCCATTGATGCTGCGTGTGCAGCGGCTGGAGATGTTGGCATTAAAAAAGCAGTTCCACTTGCTGTAAGCGCGCCTTTCCACTGCTCTTTAATGCAGCCTGCTCAGGAAAAAATGCAGATTGCCTTAGCTGATACTAAAATTATCGCACCAATGGCCCCGCTGGTCGCAAATGTGACGGCGCGTCCTACAGAGGACCCAGAAACAATCCGTAAACAGCTTGTTGAGCAAGTAACTGGACGTGTGCGGTGGCGCGAATCTGTGGAATGGATGGCCTCTGAAGAGGGCGGAGCGCTTGACCTAACGGTAGAAGCTGGTGCAGGCAAGGTTTTAACGACAATGAATAAACGCATTGCGCGTTCGCTTAAAGGTGTGGCTCTCAATGCGCCAGCAGACCTTGAGGCTTTCGCAAAATCGCTAGACGAGGTCTAAAGGAATAGCCATGTTTGATTTAAGTGGAAAAACAGCACTTGTAACGGGTGCGACAGGTGGCATCGGCGGACAGATCGCTAGAACACTCCATGCACAGGGTGCAACCGTCGTTCTATCTGGCACGCGTCAAGAAAAGCTTGATGTGTTAGCCCAAGAACTTGGTGAGCGTGCTCATGCTGTCGCCTGTAATCTATCGGATGCGGAAGAGACATCTGCGCTTGTTGGTAAAGCTGAAGAAGTTCTAGGCACCGGTTTAGATATTCTTGTTGCGAATGCGGGTATCACACGTGATGGGCTTCTTATGCGAATGAAGGACGAAGATTTTGAAACCGTCTTGAATGTGAATTTGCAATCTTATTTCCGACTCGCAAAATCTTGCATGCGCGGAATGATGAAACGCCGCTCAGGACGAATCATTGGGATTACAAGTATTGTTGGTGTGACTGGAAATCCAGGCCAAACAAACTATGCTGCATCCAAGGCTGGAATGATTGGTTTTTCTAAATCACTTGCTCAGGAAGTGGCGAGTCGCAACATCACGGTGAACTGTGTTGCACCTGGATTTATCGCGTCTCCAATGACTGATGAGCTTAATGAAGCGCAAAAAACACACATTTTAGCATCAATTCCTGCAGGTAAATTGGGTGAAGGGGCTGACATTGCAGCCGCAGTCGCTTATTTGGCCAGTAATGAAGCTGCTTACATGACAGGACAGACTCTGCATGTGAATGGCGGAATGGCTATGCTATAAAGGCGTTAATTTCGCTTTTTAGTATGGTAAAAAAAAATATGGCGTGTTAACGCGCCATTCCACTAAGGCAAGACGGGGTCTCTCCGCGAAGCCGCTAACAAAGAAGAGGTTTAGCCATGGCTGACGTAATCGAACGCGTTAAGAAAATCGTGGTCGAGCGCCTGGAAGTAGACGCCGACAAAGTAGTAGAAGCAGCAACATTCCAAGAAGATCTTGGTGCTGACAGTCTTGACCTAGTTGAGCTAGTGATGGCGTTTGAGGAAGAGTTCTCAATCGAAATTCCAGATGAAGTGCAAGAGCAAATCAACTCTGTTGGTGACGCTGTTAAGTTCATCAAAGAGCGCGTTTAAGCTTTAGATATTTGATGCGCCGCGTAGTCATAACTGGTATCGGACTCACGACGCCTCTCGCCCATGGGCGTGAAGCGACTTGGTCACGACTTATCGAGGGGAAATCTGGCGTTGGCCGGATTGACACTTTCGAGACTGATGATTTGGCTTGCCAAATTGCTGGTCAGGTTCCTTGGAAATCAGGTCGCGGCGGCGGATCAGAAGATGATCCTGCTTCGTTCGATCCGGACAAAGTCATGTCCGCTAAGGAAAGACGGCGCATTGATGAATTTATCCTTTACGGGATGGCGGCTGCTGATGAAGCGGTCGCCGACTCCGGATGGGTTCCTGAAAGTGATGATGAAAAATTCCGTACAGGTGTTTTAATCGGTTCAGGTATTGGAGGTCTTTCTTCAATTGCAGACACTGCTGTTGTATTGCATGAAAAAGGCCCCCGTAAGATCAGCCCTTTCTTTATTCCGGGCGCATTGATCAACCTAGTCTCCGGTCAAGTTTCCATTAAATACGGCTTTAAAGGCCCCAACCATGCTGTTGTAACAGCGTGTGCCACAGGTGCGCACGCAATTGGTGACAGTGCGCGTTTGATCCAGTCAGGTGATGCTGACGTGATGATTGCGGGTGGTGCTGAAGCTGCTGTATGTCGCATTGGTATTGCAGGTTTTGTGGCCTGTCGTGCTATGTCGACAAGCTATAATGATGCCCCTGAAACAGCATCCCGTCCTTATGATGAAGGCCGTGATGGCTTCGTTATGGGTGAAGGTGCTGGTATAGTTGTGCTTGAAGAATATGAGCACGCAAAAGCACGTGGTGCAAAGATTTATGCCGAAGTTGCTGGGTATGGTCTTTCTGGTGACGCCTACCATATTACGTCTCCTGATACATCGGGTAATGGTGGTGAACGTGCAATGCGTTCCGCTCTAGAAAAATCGGGCCTCACAGCTGCAGACATCGATTACGTAAACGCTCACGGTACTTCAACGCCTGCAGGTGATGAAACCGAAGTGCGTGCTGTTGAGCGTGTCCTTGGTGAGCATGCTGCAAGTGTGAATTTGTCTTCTACTAAATCTGCTATTGGTCACCTCTTAGGGGCTGCAGGTGCGGTTGAGGCTGCTTTTTGTGCGCTTGCTATACGTGACAATATCGTGCCGCCAACGCTTAACCTTGATAACCCTTCTTTTGATGCCACAATAAACCTCACTCCAAAGGTTGCTGTTAAGAGAGAAGTTAAGGCTGCGATTTCCAACTCATTTGGATTTGGTGGAACGAACGCAGCGATGGTTCTAAAAAAAGTAGATTAGTCTATGAACGAAACGAGCATTGATACCCCGCCGAAGAAAAAAGGCGGTGCCTTGAAGATTCTCGTTTCGCTGTTTGTAGCTTTATTATTGCTCGCCGCTCTTTTAGTGGGTGGCGGGTATTATTACGCAAAACAACAACTTATCGCTCCTGGTCCAATCACGGCTACAGGCGAAGATCGTATTGTTATGATCCCTAAAGGTGCAAGCGTCCTTAGTATGGCGAATGCACTCGAAGAAGTGGGTGCGATTGAAGATACGCGCCATTTCCGTCTTGCTGCCAAATATCTAAAATCAGAAACGCAGATGAAGGCTGGTGAGTTTGCTATCCCTTCGGGTGCCAGCTTGAAAGAAATCGTGGAAATTCTCGTAGACGGGAAGTCGATTCTTTATCCTGTGACGATTCCTGAAGGACTTACGAGTGATATGATTCTTCAGCGTTTAGCTGAAATGGATATTCTAACAGGTGAGGCACCCAGCGATATTGCCGAAGGTGTGATGTTGCCCGATACTTATATGGTATCACGTGGAGAGAGCCGTGAAGCGATTGTGCGGAGAATGATAGCCGCTCAAAATACGCTGATTGATTCGCTTTGGGCGACGCGTCAGGCCGGACTTCCTATTGAAACAAAGGAAGATGCCATAATTCTGGCATCCATTGTTGAAAAAGAAACAGGTCTTCCAGAAGAGCGCCCTGAAGTGGCAGCTGTGTTTACCAACCGTTTGCGGCGCTCAATGCGTTTAGAAACCGATCCTACAATTATTTACGGCGTTTGTTTGCTTCATCCTGATCGTTGTAGCAATGGTCGCCTTGTGGATTCCAAAGGCAATCAGCGCGGCATACGGCGCAGTGAACTTGATATGGAAACGGGTTATAATACCTATAAAATCCCTGCTTTACCTCCAGGACCGATATGTAATCCGGGTAAGGAGGCTATTGCGGCTGTTTTAAATCCGCCTCAATCAAAATACATATTTTTCGTTGCTGATGGATCGGGCGGGCATGCATTTGCTGTCACGCATGGCGAGCATTTGCGCAATGTAGCTAATTGGCGCCGTATAGAGCGTGAAAAGAAAAAGTAGACAGAAATATTAAAAACAAGTGGAGACCAGCGGTATGACTCTTATGGGAATGACCGGTTTTGGGCGTGCTGAGGGAAGTGCGGATTGGGGCCATTGGGTGTGGGAGATCCGTAGCGTAAACGGAAAGGGATTGGATGTGCGTCTGAACACGCCATCGGGTCTGGACGCTTTGGATTTTGAGGCCAAAAAACGTATAAAGTCGCGCTTCACACGTGGTAATTTACAGATCCAATTGCAGGTCGAGCACGAGCGCGTTGAAACAGGACCGCGCATTGATACTGCACTCTTATCGCGCCTTTCACGTCAGAGTCGTCTTCAATCTCAATTGAATGCGACCTTAGCTGACAATCTATCGCAATTGATGAGTATAAAAGGCGTTGTTGCATCCGGTTCAAACCGTTCAGCCAATACTTTTGATGATGATATGCAAAAAGAACTGCTTGTTAGTCTGGATAAGGCACTTGATAATTTTCAAGCTGCACGCGCTTCTGAAGGGCAAGCGTTGCTCAATGTGCTCAATGGAATTTTGGATGAGCTAACGGAAAATTCCATCAAAGCTGCTGAAATTGCAAAGGAGCAACCGGCCTTGGTTCGTGATCGATTTGTTGCCCGCTTGCAGGCGTTAAAAGCAGAAGCGGATGAAGTCACAGATGAGCGTATTGCACAGGAAGCGGCCATTTTTGCTGCTAAAGCGGATGTAAAAGAAGAGCTGGACCGTTTGGATGCACACATTGCAGCGGGGCGTCAATTACTTGCTGGTGAAGGTGCGAGAGGCCGAAAACTGGACTTTTTGTGCCAAGAGCTTAACCGTGAGGCAAACACTTTGTGCTCTAAATCTGCCTCACTAGACCTGACAAATGTCGGTTTGGCCCTTAAGACGGGTATAGATCAATTTAAAGAGCAGATACAAAATGTCGAATAACCCTCTTCAACCTAATCGTCCCGATCGCCGCGGTATTATGTTTGTTGTGTCCAGCCCTTCAGGTGCCGGAAAAACAACGCTCACGCGTAGGATGTTGAAAGAGGTTGAAGGTGTTGAGCTTTCCGTATCGGCGACGACCCGTGCCATCAGGCCGGATGAAGAAGAAGCCGTTCACTATTACTTTAAATCACATGATGAATTTAGAAGCCTAATTGGCGGAGATCAATTCCTTGAGTGGGCGCAAGTGTTTGAGCACTATTACGGGACGCCACGTGGCAAAGTTGAACCATTATTGCGTCAGGGTATTGATGTCTTGTTCGATGTGGATTGGCAGGGTGCACGCATGCTCAAACAATGCATGCCGGGCGATGTTGTCTCTGTTTTCATTTTACCGCCAAGCATAGCCGAATTGAAAAAACGTCTTGAAGGCCGCGCCGAAGCTACACCAGAAGCAGTGATGAAGCGCTTGTTAGGTGCAGGTCCAGATATAAAGCGCTGGGGTGAGTATGATTATGTCATCATGAATGACAATATCGAAACGGCCTATGAAGAGTTGCGCTCAATCCTTTATACTGAACGCCTAGCGCGCCGTAAAGCGAGCCAAGGTGCACGCGTTGATGTGCTATTGGCTGATGCTGAAAAATTGGAGAAGGGAGGTTAATCCCTGCCTTTAATTCTAAGAAACCGACAGCTTTAAAGTAAGTTTTTGACTGTCTCGGATGGGCGGCAAAGTTTGACGCCCAAGGGTGAGCAAACGATTGGCCGATTTACCAGCACGGGATGTTCCAGCATAGCCGCTAGAATAGCCTCTTCTGAAACGCCTTCTTCAAGTAGCCCCAATTCTTGAGCCGGAGATTGAGTTTTGCGAAGAGCGGCACTCGGTGTTAGGTCTGCTGCTGCAAAGAGTGCGAGAAGCTGGGCCCGTGTCCAACCTTCTTCAAGATAATTAATCACAATGGGATCATGTCCCTCAGCCTTTATAAGCTCTAAAGTTGAGCGGGATGTGCCGCAATCTGGGTTGTGATGAATAACAATCATGGATGTTCTCACTTAGGAAATTTAGACCGTGTTCGATTTGCGAATGCGACGAGTGATAGCATTACCGGCACTTCAACCAGAACGCCAACTACAGTTGCTAAAGCAGCCCCAGATGACAAGCCAAATAGACTAATGGCGACTGCAACAGCGAGTTCAAAAAAGTTAGATGTGCCAATCATTGCACAGGGTGCAGCGACATTGTGAGGAACTTTCCAAACCCAAGCAGCGCCATAAGCGAGTGCGAATATCGCATATGATTGAATAAGGATTGGCACAGCGATAAGGGCAATAATAAGAGGGCTTTCAAGAATGACTTGTCCCTGAAAGCCGAAAAGCAAAACGACTGTTGCAAGTAATCCAATAACAGAAAACGGTTTCACATTTGCGATAAAGCCCTCAATTGCTTGCATGCCGCCTTTGCGCTGAAGCCATGACCGCATAATTAAGCCGGCTATGAGGGGGATAAGCACATATAAAACCACAGACAGGATTAAAGTCGCCCAAGGAACGACAATTTCTGTCACTCCCAATAAGAACGCTACAATCGGAGCGAAAGCAAACACCATAATTGTGTCATTCACGCTCACTTGGGCAAGCGTATAGGCGGGGTCTCCTTTAGTCATTTGTGACCACACAAACACCATTGCGGTGCAAGGTGCGGCTCCCAACAATATTAATCCAGCAATATAGCTTTCGCTGTCTTCGCTAGGAATGATGCCAGCAAAGATATGCTTGAAGAATAAAACCGCTAAGGCGGCCATTGTGAAAGGTTTAATCAGCCAATTTACGACAATTGTTATGATTAGACCTTTTGGCTTATCGCCAACGTTTTTCAAGCTGGTGAAGTCAACACCAATCATCATAGGCCACACCATCGCCCATATGAGAATGGCGACAGGCAAATTCACATTTGCATATTCCAGATTGGCCAGCGCGCTAAAAACGGCAGGAAAGAATGTCCCTAGACCAATACCTATTGCGATAGATAGTGCGACCCATAACGACAAATAGCGTTCGAATATACCCATTTCACAGGCTCCTTTGAGGCTGTGATATCAGGGGAATTCTTTTATTTCAATAGTTGCCGAAATAATGAATTGGATGTTTAGCATCGTTTCGAGGTCAGATCAGATAATTCAATACAGATTTCAGGATGCCCATTGCAGCAATCATCCACTAAAGCTGAAAGCAAGTCCTTCACGCCCTCAAGCTGAGCTTTATATATTAAGCTTCGTCCATCGCGGGTTACAGTGGCGAGATTGGCGCGTGTGATAATGGCTAGATGGCTTGAAAGTGTGTTGGGCGCAACAGATAATATTTTGGCAATTTCGCCAGCAGGTAATCCATCTTTTCCAGCCTGCATCAAGACTTTAAAGACTGCAAAGCGTGTGTCCTGAGCTAGAGCGGAAAGTTGCTCAATCGTTTTTTGTGAGTCCGCCATAAAATATCACTCAATGCTAATCGGTTTAATTCTGCAAATGCTAGTTTCCACCAACACGTGTAAGAAGAAACTTAGTTTAAATCCATGCGTAAGCAGAACGCAAAAGGCAAGCATGTTTGAGTATCTATTTGAAATACCCCACTTAACCCAATAAAAAACCATCTGTGAGCGCGCGAAATTCGTGCTGCGTTAGTGTTTCTGCGCGGCGGGTGGGGTCAATGTCACATTTTTCCAACCATTCAGTTGCGTCCAAGTTTTTAGTTTTTGCCAAAGATTTTAGAGCGGCGCGCAGCATTTTTCGGCGTTGGCCAAAGGCGGCTGCTGTCACTTTTTCTAAAGCACCAAGGTGAGGATATTTTTCTTCATCAGCGAGCGGCATGAGGACAGCAACTGAAGAATCTACTTTAGGCGGCGGTTTAAAAGCACCGGGTGGCAAAGTGAAAGCGATGTGTGTATTGGCGACGGCCTGTGATAAGACGGCAAGGCGACCATAATGTTTATCTTCGGGCTGCGCGCAGACTCGTATCGCAACTTCATGCTGAAACATCAGTCCCATTTCACCGCGCCATGATTTAGATTTGATCCAATTGACGAGCATGGGCGTACCAACATTGTAAGGAAGGTTGGCTATGATTTTGACGGGCAGGGACTCACCCTCCACCAGCTTTTCATAATCGAGCGTTAGTCCATCCCCCCCGACGACGCTGAGTCGGCCTTCCTTACACTCTTTCCAGCTTCGCAAATTCTCAGCAAACCGGGGGTCCATTTCCACAGCGATAACCTTTTTGGCACCATTGCGTAGCAAAGCAGCCGTCAATCCACCCGGTCCGGGGCCGACTTCGATTACAGTACGCCCTTCAACGGGGCCAGTACAAAGGGCGGTGCGGTTTAAGATGTCTGGGTCAAACAAGAAGTGTTGACCGAGAGATTTATTGGCGCGTGCATTTAAGATGTGTGGTTCGGACATTCTATGTCTTTAAGCGCTTGCGCGCGCTTTCGCCATATCAGATGCCAAATTAATAGCAGCGATTAAACTATCTGCTCGTGCAGATCCATCCTCTGCCACACCATATCCGGTTCCATGGTCGGGAGATGTGCGAATAAATGGAAGTCCCAGTGTCACATTTACGCCGCCCCACATATCGAGCGATTTGAGTGGGGCTAGTCCCTGATCATGAAACATGGCGATGACAGCATCATATTGTCCTTCCAGCATAGCATGAAAAACAGTATCTCCCGGTTGCGCATCAGAGATGTTCAATCCAGAATCACGCAAAGTTTTTGCCGCAGGATTTATCTGTTCAATCTCTTCCATTCCAAGACTGCCTTCTTCGCCTGCATGTGGGTTTAATCCTGCTAGCGCGATACGCGGCGAATTTAATCCAAAATCACGCGATAACCCTGCATGGACAATGCGCGAAACGTCCTCAATTAAAGCTTGAGTGATCAAGTCCGGCACTTCACGCAAAGCAGTGTGGATGGTGGCAAGAGCCACACGTAAACCACCGCCCACCAACATCATGATCGGAAGGGGAGCAGACGCTAAGCTGTCGCCCTGCTGAGAATGTGCAAGATGCGCTAAAAATTCAGTATGGCCGGGGAAAGAGAAGCCTTTTTTATACAAAAGCGATTTGTTAATTGGGTTGGTGACGACGCCAGAAGCTTGATTTTTATATGTAAAATCCACAGCCATCTGGATGGACTCAATTATGGCGTGCGCGCTTTCTGGGTTTGGCTTTCCTAATTGGGTTTCAGGGCAATCTATATGCAAAACAGGCAACGATTTATGAAAGATATCCACCGCGTCTTGAGGAGAATTAATCGTTTCTATCCGCCCTTCAATCCCTGATTTTTTCTGGGCGGCATGAAGGATATCTTTAGACGCAATGACAAAAAAGGGACTTTGATGGTCCGCATGCTTGGTCTTACATTTTTCCCAAGCGCGCCATGTCAGTAGCGGTCCTACACCCGCCGGATCGCCCATAGTTAAAGCAAGCGGCAAGGGGTGAGACACTGCATAATTCCGTTCAGTAAAAGGCTAAAACGATGTTTAGCGGCGGATAATAGTTGCTTCGCGACGCAGGTCACGCAGATAGCGGCTCGCCATCATTTCAACCATTTCGCCATGAAGTTTATCTTCAACTTCTTCACGTGTAGGCATGCTACCACGAGACATAATACGTGAACAAACAAACACTAACGCTGCTTTATCATCATTCAAGTTTAGGATTTGAGACTTGCCACCCTCAGGCAAAGCATTGAAAAAATCAAAATAGCTTGTGCTCAATTCTTCAATTTTTGTCTCGCCTAAATCCGCAAACTTAACATTCGCGGCGGCTGCAGTTTCTGCATTCAGATTGCTACAAGAATTGATCTGGCTGGCAGCCTCAGACACAGCCGCCTCAGCGTTTGCGCCCGTTGCATAAATTTGTTTGAGGTCAAACCCTGAAAGCTCTGCTTCAACAGGTGCCTGTTTGTTGATAAGTGAAATAAGATAAACACCATTATCCGTCATAATGGGTTCAGTTATCCCTGGGCCTTGCAGTGCTTTTATTTGATCTGCGTAAGCTGCTTTAAGCTGTGTTTCACCCAACCAACCCACTTCTCCACCAGCGCTCGCTGTAGGTGATGCAGAAAATTGTCTAGCGACTGCTCCAAAAGGTGCTGTACCCGCTTCAATTTGACGTTTTAATTCCCAAGCCCCTTGGAATACTTGAGCAAATTCTTCCTGCCCACTCGCAGGTAGGAAAATCTCTGCAATTCTGTATTGGGTTTCGTCGAGGTTTTTCTCAAGACGCTCAAGGTTATCATCAATCTGAAGGTCTGAAATTCTTACGCGAGATCCAAAACGACCACCCACAAGCTGACGCCATGCAGTATCGGCACGTATCTGATCGCGAAGAGTACGCGGGTTCAGCCCTCGTTGAGCTAGGCTCGCAAGAAAAGCGTCAACAGTTACGTTTGAACCAGCAGCAAGATTTGCAATGGCTTCATCAATTTCTTCTTCGGAAACTTCCAGATCATACTCTGCAGCTTCTTCCATTTGAAGTTTTTCGTCGATCAAACTTTCAACAGCACGTGTTTGTGCTTGGCGGATTGTCTCTTCATTGGGGGCTACACCCAAACTGATGAGAATGAACTGTGTACGTTGGCGCACATCCTCATAAGTAATTGGCTTATCATTAACGATAGCAACAATTCCCTCGCTGGCTTCTACAGCAGGTGCTTCTTGCGCAGAAGCTGTCAGTGGAGCCGTCAAAAGAGGGGAGCAAACCAGAAAGCTTGTAGAAACAATTGCTAGCTTTTTAAGTCGGGATGTAAAACGTGTCATATATCTATCCATTTTGTGCCCGCCTTCTATCGTCAAAGCCAGTTTCGTCAAAGAAGGCCAAGCATAGCGACTCTGTGCGTGGGCGCAATTAGAAAGCTGAGTTGGTATGCATTCTATCGACAAAAAAGGAAACTCTAAGGCAAGAAATGTTTTTGTGCAGTGAAGGATGCGTTTAATCAAATTCGTTGCTGCCCATATTTCCTAATGATTTAAGCGTAAAACGGAAATTAATCGATTCTGATGGCCCAATTGTGCGATCCAAAGTTTGGTTGCGCTCATAGGTGAGTTCAAAGAATGAACAATCGTCTTGGAATGACAAACCATAGACTTGGCGCGTATTGCTTTCATCTGCAATGTTTCGGTCTATTCCAGCAACAAGCCCGATATTTTTTGTAAGTCTAAACGTACCGTATGAAGAGAAACCTTCTTCACCACCGGAATTACTTAGTGTTTCGTCGAGACGGAAATACTGGATTGTGTTTTTCAAACGCCAATAATCTACAGTCGCACGTGCATCAATACGCTTCAGATCAAAGGTATCATTATCCATGCGAAAACGTGTGCTGAGGTTGAGTGTTTTTCCCAATTTCAATGCTGCACCCGCAACATAGTCAGAGTCAGCGCCTTTTAGGTTCGTCAATTCATCAAAGGCTGGGTCGGCTGTTTCTTGCCAACGTCTTCCGAAAATACCATTGATAGAGTTGTTTTGTCCCCAACGTGCTGCTGCGTTAAAGCCTACAGAATAGCGCGATCCACCTTCCCAGAGGTCATAATTGGAAGCAGCATTCGGTCTAAACAGTGTTGATTCATCGGCTTCAAACCGCACTGCATCTTGATTAGGAATGCCGCCATTATTGGCATTGTCTGTTCCCCAAGCAGCCATCGCCGTGGGTTCGATAACAACATCAAACAATCCAGCACGACGTGTCAGTGGGTAGCTAACCTGAGTACCTGCCAAAGCGAGCGTGCGGCTCGTCGATTTTTCTTCATATACACCGTCAGTATCTTCGATATCATAGATATCGCCGCGTACTTGTGCAAATGGCTCAACAACTAGCCCTGGACCAACAATGTTTCGCATACGCCAATTGCTATCAACCGTCGCGCGACGGGAAGAGACGCCAAGATCACGCTCAATGACTGCTGTGGAGGCTGCGACTGAGATGTTGCCGAGGTTTAAATCTCTCCAACTTCCGAGGCCAAAATTTTTCTCAGCAAATAATGTCGGTGCAATAAGAGGCGTTCTTGCTGGGTCGGTTCTTTCCTCAAGTCCCTGAAATCGCAGAATACCAACTTCTGTATACATGCTTTCAGTTTGCCCTTGAGCAAACAATTGAGTCAGTAGGCTTCTGGATTGGTTGGCGTAAATACCGCGAATTTGGTTTTGACCGTCAATATCATAACGGCGGTCGTACAAATCGTCAGACTGTACTTCAGTTCCAAATCCCCATTTCCAATCTTTGTTTATGTTGAAGAGGCCTTCACCATAAAGGTGACTATGCCATGTTTCGTCGCCAAATTTTACACCATCACCATCAAAGTTTGAATCATATGTGAAAGCCCCTTTGGCGGCGACATAACCTGACCAAAAACGTTTCTTATATTCTAACCCAAGCAAAGGGTTTACGCGCTCGTAAAATGTTGGACTGAAGGTCAGTTCGGAAGATGGTGAGATCGTCCAATAATAGGGTTGTTCGTAGAAAACACCTGTCTTTGAGCTAATCCCTAGATCGGGCGGTAAAAGACCTGAGCGTCGCTCGGAGCTTGGATCTGGGTGTGCGAAATAGGGCACATACATCACAGGCACGCCTTTTATATTTAAAAAGGCATGCTGATAACTAATCATTTGGCTTTGTTTGTCCTGCACTGCGCGTTTGGCTTTAATCGACCAAGTGGGTTCAGTGCCGGGTTCAACACACACAGGACAGGCCGTATATGCCATTTGCTCGAGTGTATTGCCTTTTTCCTCATCGTGAATAACAGCCGATGCTGTTGCGACTGCGCCGCCGTCTAACCGCGAGGAAAAGTTTAGCGCATATCCGTCTTTTAGGTTCTCATCGACCTGAATTTCGTCAGCATATCGCGATTGTCCATTTTCATCGATGATTTCGACATTGCCTTGCGCGCGTACAATTCGGTTTTTTTGATCATAGATAACGCGATCTGCACGCAGCATACGATTGCCAAAGCGAGCAAGAACATTGCCTTCATAGATAACTTGTTCGTTATCATTATCTTGAATCAGACGTTCTGCATTCAAATAAACGCGCTGAGATTGCGGCAGACTAAGTGCTGAATCCTGTGCAATTGCAGGACCGGCAAAAGAAATGATTGCCCCAGCAGCAGCTGCGTATCGGAAAATATTTGAAACCACTACTCTTCCTTGCCCGCACACTATTGCAGATACTATTTACTAAACTTGTATTCTGATTAGGGAAAGCGAGTATCCACGTCCAGAGCAAAATGATTGTTTTATTGTGTCTCTTTAGCCATCTTCCACAAAAGCAATGATGCTTAGCACACTAAATAGAGCAATTAGAGCAGGTGCCCAAGCAGCAGCCTCGGGCGGTGTTGCACCTGAACTTGCCAACCCTTTCGAGACTTGGTTGACGAAAAACAATAGAAAACCCGCGCCAATTCCCGCAGACAATAACTGCGTAACGCCGCCAGATCGTCTTAATCTCAAGCACACGACAGCACCGATAAGTGCCATTGCACCCAGTAATGCTGGCATAGCTAGAAGGGTATGCAGCTTGAGAACATATTGTTCATCATCCAAGCCAGCCCGTCGCGCTTCTTGAATGAGTTGAGGAAGTTTCCAAAACGAGACAGACTTTGCATCTGTATAACGGTTGAGAATGGTTCCGGGATCAAGAGTCGTGGTAAGTGCCAGATAATCTTGTTTGATTGGCTCATTTGAAGAGGAATATTCTGTAACGTCCTCCAATTGCCAAAAACCGGGACGCAATGTGGCCCGTTTGGCATCAATCCGGCGCTGATATTCAAATTCATCACCATCGCGGTCAAAGATAAAAATCTCTACATCGACAAGGCTTTGATTGTCGTTTTCAGCGATGTTTCCATGGACAACTGACTGATTTCCATCACTACCTTGTCGAAGCCAAACATTTTTCAGTTTGACATTTTCTTCCTTTATACCGCCTGTGTCGCTAAGAAGGTATTCGCGTTCAAATTCATATTTTGCGTTTGAATAGGTGGATAACGGGTCCAATACGGTCATGGATAATATGCCAAGCATTGCAGCGAGAGCGAATACTGGCCCTAAGAAACGCCAAGCCGATATTCCGGATGCACGTATCGCGGATAATTCTGATGAACGATTGAGTTTGGAAAAAGCCAACATACTACCGACAAGTATGGCAAATGGCATTGTTTCGAGAATGAGCTGCGGAGCTTTTAGAATGGTAAGCTGAAAAGCACCCAGTAGTGATAGTTCTGCACGCGCACCGACTGTACGCAATTGCTCTACCATATCAACAAGCAAAATAGCGCCGAGAATGATGCCCAGCGTCATAGCTAAGCCACCAAGCGATTGCATAAAAATATAGCGTTGAATGCGTCCGGCAATAACCATTTAAGCTGTAACCTCGGATTGTCCGGAATTGTCTTTTTTCATCGCTTTTGCGGCCAATTTTAAGCCACGTGCCCAGAAGAACAAGAAAGCGAGTACGCTAAAACTTAAAATCGGTACGGCATATTGGATGATGTTCAAGCTTGGATCGTCTTCTCCAATGGAAGAGGAAGCCAATGCAAGCAGTTGGACAAATAATCCAATACCTGTCGCAATACTTATGCGGCGTTGATAGCCTCTGCGACTGAAATCTCCACCTAAAACGGCTACAACAGCAAGCATCGCCATGAACATATTCATCAAAGGCAATGCCAGACGGGAGTGTCCTTCTGCAAGGAATTTATCAGCATTGTCTCGGTCGTAAAAATTATTCTGATCTGGATAAAACAGCTCCGCTAGAAAGCGGTCTGATGCTTTGAGAACATAGCTTGTGTCTGAATCCATAAAGGCAGCAAGTTCGTATATATATTGATCGAAAGTTCCATCCCACAATTGCCCATTGGCATCGACTTTCTGAACACGCGCATTGCGCATGAGAATAGCTGGAACGCCTTCAACTTCCGTCACTGCACCTGTGCGCGCAATATATGTCGTGCTTGCATCTGGGTCGCGTGAATCGCTTATAAGAAGGGTGCGTAATTCACCGCCCCCTAGAGACTTTCCTACATATACTGTCAAATTGTGCGCAGGAGAGTTAAACTCCCCGGGTTTAACCAATGTTGCGGCCAAGTCAGTTCTAGCGGAAGTGAGTGTTTCGCGCATCTCTCGATAAGAAGCCGGTTGCACCCATAAATTTATGCACAGATGAATGATGGCAGCAAAAGCTGCGATACGTAAAACAGGTGATGCAATTTGAAGGCGTGACATGCCCGCAGCTTGTGCAACAACAATTTCACTATCTCGGTGCGCGCGGTTCAACGTGCTGATGGCAGCCACAAACAAAGCAATAGGCAACAACAGACCTACCACTTGGGGAGCAGCCAGCACGGACACGTATAGAAAGGTGAGGGCTGATTGCCTATTTTCGACAATCAAATCAATTTGGGTTAGCCCCTGCGTTAACAGTGCAATGAGGACAAGACCGCCCACAATGGCGACCATAGTGCGCAAAACATTCCCAAACAGATATTGCTGAAAGCGATCCATTCACTTCCCTTATCAATGTTGTGCCTTTCAAGAAAGGCAAGAAGTTGACCCTGACAGCTAAAACTTGAAATTGCCAGATTGATTTAAAGGCAATTCCAATGTCTATGTTTTAACCAAACGCGCTTTGTCTATAAGTTGTGCCTAACGCCTTGCATACTGGCTGTCGACGCTTATTTCAGAGCAAACACACTCTAAAGGGACGTGCCAATATGAACATCACTTTTAAATCCAGCGCAAACGCCGACGCAATCGCCTATCTATGTTATGAAGGTGACAGTCTTCTCGATGAAGCTGCAGTATCGGTAGACAAATCCTCCCAAGGCGCTCTGACAAAAGCGATGAAAGCTGCACGTTTTGAGGGAAAATTAGGACAAATAGTCGAAATTTTAGCACCGTCTGGTGTAGACGCAGAGCGTGTGCTGATTGTTGGGCTTGGTAAATCAGATAAGGCTGATGATCGCAGTTTTGAAAACACAGGTGCAACACTTGTGAAAAAACTTCTCGTATCAGGTGCAAATTCTTTGGATATCGTTGGTGCAGGTTCTGCTGACTCAGTTGCGCGCCTTGCTTTGGGGGCGCGTTTGGCCTCTTACCGATTCGATAATTACCGCACAACTTTAAAAGATGATGCAAAACCAACCCTCACAGATGTCGCCATTGTAACATCCTCAGTAAAAGAAGCTGAAAGTGCTTGGGTACGTCTTTCAGCAACTGCTGATGGAACAGAAATGGCCCGTGACCTTGTGAATGAGCCGCCGAACACGCTCCACCCTGAAAGCTACGCAGAGCGTCTTAAAGAGCTTGAAACTTTGGGTCTAGAAGTCGAAGTGCTTGATGAGGCAGCGATGGAAAAACTTGGCATGGGATCACTTCTGGGTGTGGGCCAAGGTTCTGTTAAAGGTTCGCGCCTTGTTGTGATGAAATGGAATGGCAGTAAAGATAAATCTGCTGCGCCAGTCGCGCTTGTTGGAAAAGGCGTCACATTCGACACGGGTGGTATTTCCCTCAAACCTGGCTTGAACATGCAAGACATGAAAGGCGATATGGGTGGTTCCGCCGCTGTTGTTGGGGCTATGGTCTCTCTTGCAACACGTAAAGCCAAAGCCAATGTTGTTGGGCTTGTCGGTCTTGTTGAGAATATGCCTGATGGAAATGCTATTCGCCCAGGTGATGTGCTTAAATCTGCTGCTGGTAAAACGATTGAAATTCAAAACACTGACGCAGAAGGTCGTCTCGTCCTTGTGGATGTGCTTTGGTACGCTCAGGAAAAACACAAGCCACGTGCAATTATTGATCTTGCGACACTCACAGGCGCGATACTTGTTGCCTTGGGTGATGAGCATGCAGGTGTGTTCTCAAATAATGATGAGCTTGCTGGGCAGATTGATGCTGCTGGTAAAGCTGAAGGTGAAACAATCTGGCGTATGCCTTTATCTACAACATACGACAAACAAATTGATTCAGAAATTGCAGACATGCGCAATATGGGGGGCCCACTTGCTGGATCAGCAACAGCCGCACAATTCCTTGCACGTTTCATTGAAAACGAAACACCGTGGGCGCACATTGATATCGCGGGTGTGGCTTGGCGTTCAAACAAAAACCGTCCAATGGAAACAGGTTGGGCTTCAGGTTATGGTCCACGTTTGTTAGACCGTATCGTCGCTGACAATTACGAGGACTAATCTCTTTGTCTGATGACGCCAGCACATCAAAAGGGGAATGGTGGTTTTACCATTTAGAGCGCACTTCTTTAGAAGAAGCGCTCGGCCCTTTGCTGGAAAAATGCCTGCAAAAAGAATGGCGTGTCCTTATAGTCGGTAGTAAGGAACGCCTGCCGCGACTGGATCTCGGTTTATGGACATGGAAAGATACAAGCTTTCTGCCGCATGCGCGTGCTGATAAAGCTGGAGATACGCTAGAGCGTCAACCTATCTTGCTTTCAACGGAATCTACTCCTGCAAACAATGCCGATATAATCGTGTTGTTAGATGGAAATCGTTTGCCTGATGAGCCATCTGACGCCGCCAAATATGTGCGGTGCATGGTTGTGTTTGATGGCGATGATTACAATGCACGCGACACAGCGCGCACGCAGTTTAAAGCTGCCAAAGATGCCGGCCAAACTGTTGGATATTTTCAGCAAAATGATCGCGGCGGTTGGGATAAAAAGGGATAAGTTCTCATCCAAATTGCCACAATATAGCAGCTATGACTTGTCCTTATGACAAAGCAGCGCTATAGGGCGCAACAGTAACCCACTATATAATATTTCCGCGTTATTTGTTGCGGAATCAAAGGAATTGAAAATGGCTATCCAGCGTACATTCTCTATCATCAAACCTGATGCAACAAACCGCAACCTAACTGGTAAAATCAACGCCGTGTTTGAAGACGCTGGTCTTCGCATTGTTGCTCAAAAACGTGTACGCATGACAGCTGCTCAAGCTGAGGGTTTCTATGCTGAGCACTCTGAGCGTCCATTCTTTGGTGAGCTTGTTGAGTTCATGACATCTGCACCAGTTGTTCTTCAAGTTCTTCAAGGCGAAAACGCTGTGCTTAAGCACCGTGAAGTTATGGGTGCAACTAACCCAGCAGAAGCTGCTGAAGGCACAGTACGTAAGCTTTTCGCTCAATCAATCGGTGAGAACTCAGTTCACGGTTCTGACTCTGCTGAATCTGCTGCACGTGAAATCAACTACTTCTTCCGTCCAGAAGAAATTGTTGGCTAAAATTCGGCTTTCAAATTTGAATGCTAAATAATAGAAGCCCGCTCAGGTCACTCTGGGCGGGTTTTTTATGTCGTATTGTGGCTAGATAGTGTGGACAATACAAAACTTATCCCCCTCCCAATATTGTGCGCCATAATTCTTGTCATCCATCCCATTAGGGCGGCTCGCGACCGACGTGTCGGGGTGGAAGAGTGGGCTTGCCAAACCATCGGGTGCAGCGGTGTATTCGGAAGGTGGCAGGGCC
>NZ_JBHTBR010000002.1:219290-1503220 GCF_042665075.1 Hirschia litorea
TTTGTGCATCTCATGGAGGTGATTTATGTCTTAGGAATTGGTGACCTGTGCTTTCGCGTATGCGTATTCGCCACCCTTTGCTAGTGCTGTCTGGTAAGCGGGGCGTGCGTGAATACGAGAAAGGAAATCCATGATTATTTCGCTTTTATCAGCTCCCGCACGTGATGCAGCCGCTTCCAACGGAAAGCTCATTATCATATCTGCCGCTGTAAATTTATTGCCAGCAAACCATCCGGTTTTTGAAAGAGACTTTTCCCAATAATCAATATGCTCTTGAAGACGAGGCTGTACAAATGCTGTCATAGCCTTTTTGCACACTTGCTTAACCACTGGTCGCATTAAAAAACTTGTATTTAAAGGCATTCGATCGAAGACAAGCTTCATAAGCAAAGGAGGCATGGCCGAGCCTTCTGCATAATGGAGCCAATGCTGAAGCGCGATACCATCTTTAGTGTCAAAAGAAGGTGCAAGAGGACCGTTTCCATATTTAGCCAATAAATAGCTGAATATCGCACCTGTTTCAGCAATCGTGTAATCATTGTCTTGCAAAATTGGTGACTTACCTAATGGGTGCACCTTTTTAAGTTCCGGCGGCGCGAGCATTGTTTTGACGTCACGTTGGTAGAATTTAATTTGATAAGTAAACTCTAGCTCTTCAAGGAGCCATAATACGCGTTGGGAACGTGAGTTATTGAGATGATGCACTGTAAACATGGGGGAATCCTATAAAGGCAGAACAGTATAAATGCGCAACTAGCTTAAAAGTTGCGCTAATTTATCGGCATTATATGTCACGACACCAGAAGCACCAGCGCGTTTAAATGCACCGATAATCTCCACAATTGCGCGTTCTTCTTCAATCCACCCGCGCTGTGCAGAGGCTTGAATTGCTGCATATTCACCTGAAACATGGAAGGCTAAAGTTGGCACATGTAATTCACGTGACACACGCTGGACAATATCTAGATAAGGTAAGCCGGGCTTGACCATAACCATGTCCGCGCCTTCCTCTATATCCATTGCTACTTCGCGGATAGCTTCTTGAGTGTTTCCAAAGTCCATTTGGTAGGTTTTCTTGTCGCTTTTTAGCAGCGCAGCTGAACCAACGGCTTCACGATAAGGGCCGTAAAAAGCGGAGACATATTTTGCAGCATACGAAAGAATGAGCGTATTTGTATGGCCGGCTGCTTCCAACCCTGTTCGGATCGCACCCACGCGTCCATCCATCATATCTGAAGGGGCGACGATATCTGCGCCAGCTTGGGCCTGCACAATTGCTTGAGCAACAAGTAATTTGCTGGTTTCATCGTTTAGCACATAGCCGTTGCCATCAATTAGTCCATCATGACCATGAGATGTGAAAGGGTCCAGCGCGACATCGCAAATTATGCCTACATCTGGAGCGGCCGCTTTCATGGCACGAATAACTTCAGGAATTAAACCATTGGGATTAAGTGCTTCGCTTCCTTCATCATCTTTCTTGGATGGGTCAATATTAGGAAAGATAGCAATCGCTGGGATACCCAATTCTTGCGCACGCTTTGCAGCTTTGGTCGCTTCATCAATATTTAAACGATCAATCCCAGGCATGGCTGTAATTGGAATACGCGCTTCCGTTCCATCATGTATAATCATTGACCATACAAGATCATCTACAGTGGGTCTGGTTTCGCGCGTTAAGCGGCGTACCCAATCTGATTGTCGCGTGCGCCTTAAACGAGTAGCGGGGAAGGCCATAGCAGGGGGACCTTTCTAGTCAATAAAGATGTTGTCTTAGCTCATAGCTTAGAAGAATAGTCGTTTCACAGACTTCTTCATGAAGCAACGTTTAGAAATGTCCATTGTGGCACGTTGAAGCTGGGTGAGTTCATGCTGCCAATCTTGCAGTTTGTGTCTTGGAATTTCTTTAAACCCTAAACGTTTATAGAATTTTCCATTCCAAGGGATATCTCTGAATGTTGAAAGGCTAATATGATCATATCCATGACGTTTAGTTTCTTCAATTGCATGGCGAACTAGCTGTTCTCCAATGCCTTTGCGCCCATATTCAGGAAGAACTGAGACCTGATCCAAATACATTCCGGTCTTTTTATGTTCGCAAAGGATGAAACCAATAGGAATGTCGCGATCATTGGCGGATACCCATAATAAGCTATCACCCAACCCATTGCGAAAACGAGCCTCAGGAATGGGGCGGAGTTGAGCTGAGTCCGGACTAAAGTCCAATAGCCCAGTTTCCCTAAAGAGTTGAGAGGATGTCAGGTCTATCTCTTGAAGGGCATTAATTTCATCTGCTCTTGCGCTTCGAATTCTCACTTGGTCAAGTAAATTAGAGTTGGGTTGTGTCATAGAGAATATTTTGACTTTGGTTAATGGGTAATGGAAGGCAATTTAAGTCTGTGTATATTAATGTGTAACATTAAGTTTGCTGTGTAGTAGTTGAAAAGTACACGATTTTTAGTATTAGAGGATGCTTATAAGAAATGCTATGTAAGTAGGTCTCTTCAGTGTTTTCAATAGGTTGGTTAATTCTAACTTGAAAATTGGCGAGATGAAGAGTGCTGGCATCAATGTAGATTGGTCCTTGTCAGTAGGTTTATGAGTAGAGTTTGCAATGTATTCACGTTTTGAAATTGCTCTGACCAGCGCTGATACTTTGCTGGTGTTTGGCGGCTTGTTTGGAGTCATATCAGCCATAGCGGTTGCTAGCGTACTTGTGCCTGTAAGTCGCGCGCTACGTGGCGCAGTTTTATTTGGTCTATTATTGGTTTTTTCCGGCGGTAATGTTGTAACTGGAATGGCGCTCATGTCAGGTCCGGTTCCAGAAACTGCAGATAAAACGGTTATTGTGCTCGATAGCATCCAATTTGCGTTCTTTCTTTTTTCGCTCCTGGTTGGCGCATTTGTCCTCGTAAACCGACTTCAATGGTTTTTCGTTTTCTTTTTCCTTCATTTTGCTTTGGGATTGTATACGTTGACTTTATCCCAGCAGGTGATTCCTGTCTGGATCACGTCATTTGAAGTTATGTTTGAATTGATTGTCGGGATTGCAGCCATATTTTTATTGCGTCCGGAACGTCGTTCAATCTTTGACGATTAAATTCGATAGAAGCCAAATAGCTTGATTGGCTTTATTTATATGGGCTGGCCTGCTGCCCAAAATACACCGCTCTAAACAAGCGGAATATAGCGAGTAGATAGAACAATGTCAGATGTTATCGCAAAAATTAGCGGGCCTGTTGGTCATATCACCTTAAACCGTGCCAAAGCATTGCATGCACTGAATACGCAAATGTGTGCAGACATTTCCAAAGCACTGCTGGACTGGCGTAGCAATGATAGTGTGAAAATCATTGTTATTGATCATGCGGAAGACACTCGTGGATTTTGCGCAGGCGGCGATATTAAGCCAATGGCTATCTCTGGGCAGGGTGATGGTGTGGAGGTGCGGAAGTTCTTCGAAACCGAATACCGCATGAATGTGCAATTGTTTGAATACCCAAAGCCCGTCGTGACATTCATGGATGGTTTAACCATGGGGGGGGGAGTTGGGCTCAGTATTCACGGTAGCCATTCGATCGCTACAGAAAATACTGTCTTTGCCATGCCTGAAACGGGAATAGGTCTGTTCCCAGATGTTGGCGGCGGATGGTTTTTGCCGCGCTTGGGTGGTGGGCTTGGTCAATGGCTAGGGTTAACTGGTGCAAGACTAAAAGGCGGTGATGTCGCAGCAGCTGGAATTGCAACGCACTTTGTCGAATCAAAAGTTCTGCCTGCAATAAAAGAAATGGTACTTTTAGGAGATTTGGAAGTTCTTGAAGCGATGGAGTGGGAAGAGTACGGGTCCTTCATCAAGCAAATCGACATAATCAATGCATGCTTTGAAAAAGATACTGTCGAAGAGATATTTCAAGCTCTTGAAGATAATGGCAGTGAATGGGCTTTAAAGCAGCTATCTATAATGAAAACAAAATGTCCTTTTTCAATGAAGGTTACGCATCGTCAACTGATCGAAGGCGGTAAACTTGAAACATTTAAAGATGTCATGGCGATGGAGTTTCGTCTCGCAAATAGATCTGTAGCACGTCCAGATTTCGCTGAAGGCGTCAGGGCTGTTGTTGTCGATAAAGATAATGCCCCTAAATGGGAACCAGCAGAGCTTTCAGGCGTCAGCGAAACTGATTTAGAGGCAATGTTTGCGCCGCTGGAAAGAGGTGAGCTTACATTTCTTTAGATATATTTATGCTTAGAAGAATATTCAAAATATCGAGAAGTCCTAGTTTTATATGAAATGTGCTAGGATTTTTTTGAAAAATAATTTGACAAAAATGCATAAAACTTACTGATTCGCATTTATCATTAGCATTTTGTTAGATTCATTTGGTTAGCTTCATACCCAGCCAATAATAACAAAATGTATAGTGGTGATGGTGATGATGATTGAAGCTAACGCATCTAAAATGGATGCGAACGATACTATTGAATATTCTTTCCTAAGTTCTTTGTCTCTATTAGAGCAAGCACACCGTCGTTTACACGACGTTGTAAAAGACAATTTAGAGCGCTCTGGTGAGCGTTACTTAACGGGTGTTCAAGCTCTCCTTCTTTATGAAATCGGTGAAAAGGAAACACCTGCAAGCACATTGCGTGCTCGTGGTGCTTTTGCTGGTACGTCTATGTCGTACAACGTAAAGAAACTACAAGAAGGTGGATATTTAGAGCAAGCGCGTTCTGATGATGACCGCCGTACAGTTCTTCTAAAATTGACGCCAAGTGGTTTGGATGTACGTAGCAAAGTTGCGCAACTCTTCGACCGTCAGGCGAATGCTTTGGAGCCTACTGCGTCTGTGCGCAATGAAGACCTTCAACACATGAACAAGACAATGTCACGCCTAGAGCGTTTCTGGTCAGATCAAATCCGTTACCGTCTCTAATCGAGTAGACGGGAACAAAACAAGCGGGCGTTGAACCAAAAATTTTGGTTCGTGGGGCACCTGTGAGAAAGGGTGTGATACTTGAGGGTGTCGCACCCTTTTTCTTTTTGCATCCATAATTGAATTTTATGCATGATTTTGTTGAACCTTTATTTTGTCAGTGTAGAAATAAGTTCAACTCGGGTGAGGATTTCCTTTTCTTGTGTGTTTTTAAAGAGGTAGGAAAGTCTTTGCGTGAGACCTTGTATATGCGTTTATAGCGCATTATCTGCGTAAAGCTGCCGCACTGCGACGATTGTGCAGTTCCCTTTTGAGGGGGATAGCGCTAATCATTATGTAAGTTAAAGATGCACTCTAAACCGGATTCTTCTTGAAAATGGTGTGCTAAATCAATGACGCACCAAATAAGGAGCGCAGAAAATAATGAGACACCTGCAAGCTTTTGAGGATGCTCTTAATTCAATCAAGTCCGAAGGGCGTTACCGCGTCTTTATTGATTTGAAACGTCACCGTGGAGAGTTTCCAAGAGCTGCCGCACGTTATGAAGACGGGCGCGAGCAGGATGTGATTGTTTGGTGTTCCAATGATTATCTTGGCATGGGTCAAGATAATGATGTGCTTGATGGTATGCATGAGGCTATTGATAGCTTTGGTGCAGGTTCTGGTGGAACACGCAATATTTCTGGTACAACACGCTATCACGTGGACCTTGAAAAAGAACTTGCGGATCTACACGGTAAGGAAGCCGCCCTACTGTTTACGTCTGGTTATGTGTCAAACGAAGCGACGCTTTCAACAATCGCAAAAATTCTTCCAGACGTTATAATATATTCAGATGCGTTAAATCATGCATCTATGATTGAAGGTATTCGTCGTTCCTCCTGTGCGCGTCGTGTATTTCGTCACAATGATGTGGCGCACTTGCGTTCACTCATCGAAAATGACCCTGCAGATGCACCTAAGCTGATCGCGTTCGAGAGTGTCTACTCTATGGATGGTGACGTAGCTCCCATTGAAGAGATTTGTGATCTAGCAGATGAATTTGGAGCGCTCACTTATATTGATGAAGTGCATGCCGTTGGTCTTTATGGCGAAGAGGGCGGTGGTGTCACTGAAAGAGATAGTCTTGCTCACCGAATAGATATTATTGAAGGAACATTGGCCAAAGGTTTTGGCGTGATGGGTGGATACATCACAGGTAAAACGGCTGTGATTGATGCAATCCGTTCGATGGCACCTGGTTTTATTTTTACGACCTCAACATGTCCAGTTCTTGCAGCTGGTGCGCTCACATCCATTCGTAAACTACGTACAGATGACGGACGTGACTTACGTCGCCGTCACCAAGCTGCTGCGGCGATGCTGAAGCAGAAATTCAAAGATGCGAATTTGCCTTTGATGGAATCTGAAACCCACATCGTACCATTGCTAGTCGCTGATCCAGAGCGCTGTAAGGCGTTGTCTGACACATTGCTGCATGATTTTGGAATTTACGTGCAGCCGATCAATTACCCAACTGTTCCAAAGGGGACAGAGCGTCTGCGTTTTACGCCATCGCCAAATCACACTGAAGAAATGATGGATGAGCTTGTCTCTGCATTATTGGCAATTTGGGCGCAATTGGGTTTGGAGCGCGCATCTTAGTTTCGTAGCCAACTGTTTGATAAATTTATAGCACTGATTGTCGTCTCAAAGAGTTAGCGCTATTATTTATTGATGACTGATTCAGGCCACATATATTTGGAATTCAACCGTATTGGCAACACTATGGAGGTACGTGCTGTAGATGCGCATGATGGGTTGGAAATTTCTTTTATCGCGCCATCTAATTCTTCTGAAAGTGAAATTTTGCCGATAGCACGCAATAAGTTGAGCTATGCACGCAGGAAGATTGAATCGAAGAAAAACGGCAATGCAGAGGATGCAAATCAACCTAATTCTAGGCGCGGCATCATTGTGTGATTTAATATATAAAACTGACCATAAAAAACGCTGACCAATATATTTGGAACAGCGCTTTTTTATATCTTCATTGAGCACAAAATTTATTTATTGCTACTTTTTCCAAGGCCGATCTTTTTAGCAAATTCCGAACGGCGGGCTGTATAACTTGGTGCAACCATCGGATAGTCAGCAGGCAAAGCCCAGCGGCGGCGGTATTCATCCGGTGACATATCGTAGCGAGAGCGTAAGTAACGCTTGAGCATTTTAAGTTTTTTGCCGTCTTCCAAACAAATAATGTATTCCTCAGTTACTGATTTCCCGACCGGAACCGCAGGTTTTGGACGTTCATCTAACTTAGTATCCGAGGTGTCAGAAAGATTAGATACTGTTTTGTGTACTGATCGAATAACATCCGACAAGTTATCAGTAGGTACTGGGTTATTGGATACAAACGATGACACTATGTTCGATGTCATTCGCATGATTTCGTTTTGGGAGAGGCTAGTGTTTTTAATTTCTTCGGTCATGTGTTCTTTCCAGAAAGACACTCACAAGTGGTGAATTTAGTGTTTCACTGTTAAGGATATTAGATTCTATCAAGTAATGACTCTACTAATAGCTGATAATGACTAAGTAAATCGAGTTTTATTTTGTTTATTCGTAAAATAAAATTGGTTTTGTGTCGAAACTTGCCATTTTGCGCACAAAGGCTTACCTGAACAGCAACGAATGTTCCTCACAGTTTGGAGAATCCCATGACCTCGTCTGCTCAAGGCTTGTTTACAAAATCACTTAAAGACACGGACCCAGATGTATTTGCATCCATTAATGATGAATTTGGCCGTCAAACACAGCAGATTGAGTTGATCGCGTCTGAAAACATTACTTCTCGTGCCGTATTGGAAGCGCAAGGGTCAGTGCTGACTAATAAATATGCAGAAGGCTATCCTGGGCGTCGCTACTATGGTGGATGTGAATTTGTTGATGTTGCCGAAACATTTGCAATTGATCGCGCTAAAAAACTTTTCAACTGTGAATTTGCGAACGTTCAACCATCATCCGGTTCTCAAGCAAACCAAGGTGTTTTCCAAGCGTTGATTAAACCGGGCGACACTATTCTTGGTATGAGCTTGGCAGCAGGTGGACACCTTACTCACGGCGCTAAACCAAACCAATCAGGTAAATGGTTTAACGCTGTTCAATATGGGGTGCGGGAAGACAACCACTTGATTGACTTTGATGAAGTTGAAAAGCTTGCACTTGAGCACAAGCCACAACTTATTATCGCCGGTGGTTCTGCATATCCGCGTCAGATTGATTTTGCGAAATTCCGCGCAATCGCTGATAAAGTTGGTGCATTCTTTATGGTTGATATGGCCCACTTCGCAGGTCTTGTAGCTGCTGGTGAGCACCCGAACCCACTTGATTATGCTGATGTGGCAACCACAACGACTCACAAAACATTACGCGGCCCACGCGGTGGAATGATTCTAACAAACAATGCTGACATTGCTAAGAAAGTGAATTCAGCAATTTTCCCTGGTATTCAAGGTGGCCCATTGATGCATGCGATCGCTGGTAAAGCCGTAGCGTTCGGTGAGGCACTGACACCAGACTTTAAATCATACGCCAAGCAAGTTATAGCCAACGCGCAAGCGATGGCAGCTGCGCTTAAAGAAGGTGGATTGGATATTGTGTCTGGTGGAACAGATACACACGTCGTCCTCGTTGATTTGCGTCCCAAAGGTGTGAGCGGTAAAGATACAGAAGAAGCACTAGAGCGTGCTTTCATCACATGTAACAAAAACGGTGTGCCTTTTGATCCTGCACCACCAATGGTAACATCAGGCATCCGTGTTGGTTCTCCAGCAGCAACATCTCGTGGATTTGGTGTTGAAGAGTTTACACAAGTGGGGCGCTGGATCGTTGAGATCGTAGATGCAGTTGCATCTGGTGAAGACTCATCTGCAATTGAACAACGTGTAAAAAGCGAAGTGATTGCAATGACAGAGCGTTTCCCAATCTACCAAGGCTCAATCGCTGGTCAGGCGCTTTAATAGCAAACAGTAAGGCTTCTCGATACCTTATCGAGGAGCCTCTTTAATCGGAGTGAATGCACATGCGTTGTCCTTTCTGTCAGTCGAGCGATACAGTTGTACGCGATAGTCGGTCTGCGGAAGAAGATACCGCCGTGCGCCGCCGCCGTGGTTGTCAAACTTGCGGTGGCCGCTTCACAACGTTTGAACGTGTACAATTGCGGGACCTCATGGTCGTTAAGCGGGACGGTAAGCGTGTTCTGTTTGATCGTGAAAAACTTGCGCGTTCAGTAAAAATAGCGCTTCAGAAACGTCCAGTGGATGAAGAACAGATCGATCAAATGATCTCGGGTATTATCCGTCGTTTAGAAAGCTCCTCTGAAGAAGAGATAACGTCTTCTGAAGTAGGCGGATTAGTCATGGAAGCATTGTCCACGCTCGATCCTGTGGGGTATGTGCGATACGCATCGGTATATCGCGATTTCAAAAACCCATCAGACTTTGCGCGCTTCATTGAAAAACACATGGCCGAGTTGGGCGAAGCTGATAAAGAATGAGTGACGCACCGTTTCCTAAAGTCACGCTCAAACTGGCGACGTCACTAGATGGACGTATAGCCACTTCCAAAGGCCAAAGTCAGTGGATTACAGGGACTGAAGCGCGGGCGCAGGTGCATCATTTGCGCGCTGAACATGATGTTGTTCTCGTGGGGTCAGGCACTGCTCTCGCTGATGACCCTATGCTGAATGTGCGCACAAACCCACCTAGCAATAAACAGCCAGTACGCATGGTTGTAGACAGTCAATTGCGCACTCCGCTGACGCATAAGCTCGTTCAAACGGCACGCGAGTACAAAACTATTATTGCGTGCGGCATGAATCTGAAAGAAAAAGCCGAATATCCTTTTATGGAGCATGGTGTGGAGGTGTGGAGCCTTCCCATTGCGCCGATTGAAGGTGTTTCCCTTCGCGCTCTGCTTGCTAGGTGTGCCGAAGAGGGCATTGAAACCCTGTTTCTGGAAGGAGGCGGCAAGCTTGCTGCGTCTTTCCTCAAGGCCAATCTGGTTGATAGAATTGAATGGTTTCGCGCACCTATCGTAATTGGTGGAGATGGCATAGCTTGCCTTGCTTCGTTAGGCATAGAAAGGCTTGATGAAGTGACTGGGTGGCACCGCATGCGCCTTGAAACCTGCGGAGTGGATGTGTGGGAAAGCTTCTCGCGCAAAATGGACTAAACCATTTATGTGGATCAATTGGACAATCGACCAATCAGCACCTAAATGAAATGAGGGATCAAGGGCTGGTCCTTTTTTGAATCGAACAGAAAGCTTCTTCTAATGTTTACAGGTCTCGTTACCGACCTTGGCCGTATCGCGGATGTTAAAGATGAGAACGGCATGCGCCGTTTCCGTGTTGAGAGTGCCTATTCGGTAGATGACATTGAAATGGGTGCATCCATTATGCATTCAGGTGTGTGTCTCACTGTGGTTGGCTTTGATCAAAATGACGATGGATGCTGGTTTGACGTTGAAGCTGTGCAAGAAACCCTAGATCGTACAGTGCTTGGACAATGGCGTGGTGGGACGCACGTTAATTTAGAGCAAAGCCTAAAACTGGGGGATAAGCTGGGCGGGCACTTCGTTTTTGGTCATGTAGATTGCGTCGGTGAGGTTATATCAGTAACGCCCGAGGGTGGTTCTCGCCGTATTCGGTTTTCTATCCCAGACAGCATGAGCAAATATGTCGCTGAAAAGGGCTCTATCGCAATTGATGGTGTGTCTCTAACAGTAGCTGCTGTGGGTGTTGAAAATAATATAGATTGGTTTGAGGTTGCTGTTATTCCCCACACATGGGAAGTGACCACAATTGGTGAAATGAAACCGGGTCGTAAAGTGAACCTGGAAGCTGACATGCTCGCGCGTTATGTGGCGCGTATGTTGAACAAGGAATAAATGAATGTCTGAAGATTTTTCAACCGCGATTTCTCCGATCGAAGAGATCATTGAAGATGCGCGCAATGGGAAAATGTATATCCTTGTGGATGCTGAAGATCGTGAAAACGAAGGTGATTTGATTATCCCTGCGCAGTTTGCGACGCCAGACCAAGTAAATTTTATGGCACGTTATGGACGTGGGCTCATCTGTCTTTCCATGAATAGAGATCGCGGACGTGGTTTGAATCTTGATATGATGGCGCGTGAAAACCGCGAAAGCATGCAAACAGCTTTCACCGTGTCTATTGAAGCTAAAGAAGGTGTGACTACTGGTATCTCAGCGCATGATCGTTCACATACTATTGCCGTTGCAATTGACCCGACAAAAGGACCAGAAGACATTGTGTCGCCAGGGCACGTGTTTCCTTTAATTGCGCGTGATGGTGGTGTGCTTGTGCGTGCAGGGCACACAGAAGCCGCTGTAGATATTTCTCGTTTGGCCGGGCTTTATCCTGCTGGTGTGATTTGTGAAATCATGAATGATGATGGTTCAATGGCGCGCTTGCCAGAGCTTGTATCATTTGCCCAATTACACGGTTTGAAAGTCGGTACGATTGCGGACCTAATCGCTTATCGCCGTCGTGAAGATCGCTTTCTTGAACGCCGTATCGAAACTGATTTTGAATCCAGCTATGGTGGAAAATTCCGTTTGATCGTGTTTAAAAATCTGATTGATGAAACCGAGCATGTTGCGCTTGTTAAGGGTCGTATTTCTGGTGATGAGCCAACATTGGTGCGTGTGCACCGAGTCGATTTCCTTACAGATGTATTGGGTCAAGCAAATGGCCGTGAAGATGCTGTGCAATCGGCAATCCGCACTTTGTCTGAATCAGAAGAAAATGGTGTGGCTGTTTTTGTGCGCATGGGTGTAAAAGCAGACCTAGCCACACAACTTGGCGCAATTGATGATGGTAAGCCTGATCCATCTGCACCATTGCGCGAATATGGTATCGGGGCGCAAATTTTGAAAGATTTGGGTGTCCGTAAGATGATTTTGATGAGTAATCATGGTCCTTCTACCTTGCCGGGACTTGACGGCTACGGCTTGTCAGTAGAGGGATGGCGTCGGTTTTCTGGAGACGAGTAGACATGAGTGATTTTGCGCCTCACATTTTGATTGTAACATCGCGGTATTATGAAAAAATTGTACTTGAGCTTGAGGCTGGTGTGGAAGAAGCACTAGATCGCGCGGGCGCAACATACGAAACAATTGAAGTGCCGGGTGCATTTGAAATTCCTGCTGCTATTCGCATGGCTATGGAAGCTGCTGAGTTTGATGGCTATATCGGGCTTGGATGCGTCATTCGCGGAGAAACATCGCACTATGATTATGTGTGTGGTGAAAGTGCGCGTGCGATGATGGATATTTCCATGATGGGAACACCTATTGGATTTGGTATTTTGACGGTTGAAAACCAAGACCAAGCTTGGGTCCGTGCGGATCGAAAACAGAAAAACAAAGGCCAAGAAGTAGTCGATGCTTGTGTGGCTATGGTGAACCTTTCGCGCCATTTTTCAGACGTGGATGTGTAAATGACTAATACCCCGCCAGTGGATAAAGATAACGAACGTAAATTACGTAAACTTGCCCGTTCAGGTGCGCGTTTGGCGGGTGTGCAGGCGCTCTACCAAATCGAGCAAACTGGCCGCTCGGCGCGCTCAGTCATTGACGATTATTGCGAAGATGGTGTCGGCCTTGATGATGAAGGCAATCCAATTGAAGCTGCTGACCCTGAAATTTTCAGAGATCTTGTTGAAGGTGTTGTTGATATCCAAGTTGAAATCAATGAGGCAATAGTTAAACGTCTAGCAGATGGTTGGAAAATTGAGCGCTTGGATGCAACGTCTCGTGCGATTTTGCGTGCAGGTGTGTATGAATTGATGAAGCGTGATGATTTGCCGGCGCAGATTATTCTGGATGAATATGTGTCTATCGCACATGCATTCTTTGATGACGCTGAACCGCGCTTTATAAATGCGTTGCTTGAAAATGTACGTGAAGATGTACGCGGAACGCCAGCGTAAAATCTAAACGATTAAAGGTGTCAGTATAAATTAAGATAAGGGTGGCTATGCATGAATGAGTTTGATCTGATCAAGACTTATTTTGCACCTTTAGCAACATCACCAGATGCTTTCGGTTTGGAAGATGATGTCGCATCCTTAAATCCACCTGATGGACGTCAACTTATTATCACTACAGATAGTCTCGTTGAGGGCGTTCATTTCTTGAGCGAAGATCCTCTTGAAACGGTGGCGCAAAAACTCCTTCGAGTTAACATTTCGGATGTCCTCGCAAAAGGTGGTACTCCTTGGGCAGCGGTCTTATCCTTAACGTGGCCGAGCGGACGAGATGTGCGCCAAATCAGTTCATTTGCGGATGGATTGAAAGCAGATTTGGAGCATTGGGGTATCTCGCTAATGGGGGGTGATACTACATCCACACCAGGTCCATTGATGCTAGGGTTCACACTGTTAGCACATTGCCCTCAGACGGGCCCCATACGCAGAGCAGGCGCTAAGCAGGGCGACGACATATGGGTTACAGGCACGATTGGTGATGGCTATTTGGGGCTAAAAGCAGCTAGAGGTGAATTATCACTTAGCCGTCCTGAAGACGTGGCGTTGTTGGCGTGGCGTTATCGTGTGCCGGAGATCCCAGATCTCTCAATCGCAGACCTTATATCAAACGTTGCTCATGCAAGTGCTGACGTTTCGGACGGGCTTGTGGCTGATATTGATCACATTGCAAAAGCTTCTAATTTTCAAGCAGTTATTGCTTTGGATGATGTTCCTTTCAGCAGTGCAGCCAAGCTATGTTTAGAAGAAAAAAAGGTTGGCAGACTGGAGCTTATTACAAAGGGTGATGATTATCAGACTGTTTTTACAGCACCACCCGAGGCCAAGGCTGCTATTTTGCGCGCCAGTCTGCAACATGGTTTGGACATTACTAAAATTGGAAAAATCCAATCCGGCCAAGGCGTACTATTGCAACGTTCGAATGGGGCAACCATTCCTATTAGAAGTGAAGGATGGAAACATTTTTGAAGTATAACTTGTTTCCGACCATTGTTTTATAACACTAAAATACAACACCTTCCTAACGGAGTTGAAACCTCTTTGAAGTAGATTAGCTATAGTAATTCAGGAGAATTCTATGGCTTTTTCAATGCCCTCAATTTCTAAAACACTCGCACTTTGTGCAGTTGGGGTTGTTATTTCAACGACCAGTTTTGGCGGCACCGCCTATGCTGCGGGGGATAGTGCCAATAAAAAAGAAGAAAAAGAAATCAATCGCTCAGTAGAATTAAACGCGATGGTTTTTCCTGTTTTTGATGAAGATCGTAAGCTCGTAAACTATCTTTATGTCAATGCAAGAATGCTCGTTGCAGACGGCAAAGGTGTGTGGGATTTTCGTGAAAAAGCACACATTGTAAGAGATGTCGTGCTGCGTGCTGCTCATAGAGAGAGCATCCACCTGCAAGGCAATTATTCACGTATTGACGAAGAAAAAGCTGAAAAGCTTTTCATTGAAACCGTGAATAAAGAGCTAGGTGAGCATGCCTTTACGGGGATGACTTTCCTGCAAGTTGCCAGCCAAGAGCTTGGTTAAATTGGTTTTTTAATCCAATAAAAAAACGGGCTGACGAAAAATGCAGGCCCGTTTTCTTTAGTGGTTTTTAGGCTTTGAGAATTACTGGCCGGGCCCACGTTCTTGTTGTTGGCCTATACCACCAGGAAGACCTGCACCAATTGTTCCGAATAATTGCTCAAGAATTCCTAGTTGACGTCCACGAGTTGGCGTTTCGCGTGAGACATAATCGATCACTTTACCATCGCTTAAATCGTAGGTGAGAACATCTGTAACCTGATCTTGTTCGTCAAATTGAATGGCTACAATGTTACGACGCACAACTTTGGAGCGGTGATAGGTCAATTGCTCCTGAGTTGATGACATATAAACCCAGAGGTTATCATCAAAAACACTTGTCGTAGATGGAGAACCTAAACGCGCAATAACAGTTGACCGTGTATCCACAGAGGGTTCAATCTCTGAAGGTTGCACTTGGTCTGGTAAATAGCCATGAAAATTACGTGATGCTTGACATGCATTAACAGAAAGAATCGCGGCACAGGCTATAAAAATCTTAAACTTCACCATATTGAGGTCTCCAACTCGTGAATACGTTGGTACAGTTGGGGAGTATAGTTTGGCAAGCGGAGTATAGCGAATGGAACTGCTGAAATCGATATTTCTAAGAAAAAAACGCTCAAAAGAGGTTCCCGAGGCGCTTCACATGGCGATTATGGAGCAATCGCTTCAACCATGTTTCTTTGGGGATGGTAAATTAGAGGATAGCTTTGCTGGGCGATTTGAGGTGGTTGCGCTGCATTCCGCTTTGGTTTTCCGTCGCTTGAGAGATATGGGAGAGGCGGGCAATGGGTTAGCTCAAGAAACTTTCAATGAATTATTCTCTGGCTTTGATGACGCATTGAGAGAAATCGGAACAGGTGATTTAAAGGTCGGAAAAAAGGTGCGCGTAATCGGTGAATCTTTTTACGGTCGCGCAAAAGCATATGATGAAGCTATTTCAGAGCGCAATGATTTGGCTATGAAGGATGCGATTCTAAGGAATATGAATGTGAATGACGGATTCGCAGATGTTCTGGCGAAGTATGCAAGTCAAGCAGCAGTTCTCTTTGACAATCAACAAGAAGAGCGCATGTTAACTGCTGAAATTGACTGGCCTTCAGTGGAAGAAGTCAACCTTTGGGCCAACTGAGACTAGATAACTGACGCGGACGTGTTAATAGGTCGAGGATTGTATTAGTGAAACAGGCGAATTGAATGACTGAGATTCAGGTCATTTCTATAGACGGCATGGGTGGTGATGATGGCGCTCAAATGGTCGTTGCGGGAATAGAACGCTACGCGAAGACAGACCCCAACACACGCTTTTTGGTGTTTGGTGATGAGGTCGTTCTTAAACCTTTACTAGCAGCCACAGAGCATGCCAAGGCGCGCACAGAGATTCGTCATGCCGCTAAGAGCGTTGCGATGGATGCGAAGCCTGCTCAGGCTGTGCGTCAGGGGAAAGGCACCTCCATGTGGGGGGCTATTGAGGCTGTCAAAAAAGGTGAAGCTTCAGCAGTTGTATCTGCAGGCAATACTGGTGCTTTGATGGCGATGGCCAAACTAATTCTTCGTACAATGGAGGGGATACATCGCCCAGCATTGTGCGCGAGTTGGCCAACCGCTAAAGGAATGAGTGCAGTTCTTGATCTTGGTGCTGATATTACAGCAGATGCAGAGCAACTGGCTGAGTTTGCTATTATGGGAGAAGCTTTTGCAAAAGCGGTACACCATAAAGAGAATCCAAGCATAGGACTACTCAATATTGGTTCTGAAGATATGAAGGGGAATGATACCCTACGGTATGCAGCTTCTTTATTGAGCAACGATGATTTGACAATAAACTATACCGGTTTTCTCGAAGGCAATGATATCTCCTTTGGTGGTGCAGACGTTATCGTGACTGATGGGTTTACTGGCAATGTCGCTCTAAAGACAGCTGAAGGTGCGGCTGGATTAATTGCACAACTATTAAAGACTTATCTCAAAGGGAGTGTGTTTGGGATGCTGGGTGGTATGATCGCCACTCCTGCTCTGAAACGCCTAAAAGATAGAATTGACCCCAGACGCGTGAATGGTGCCGTATTCCTGGGACTAAAAGGGATTGTTGTGAAAAGTCATGGTGGAACTGATCCATATGGCTATGAGCAAGCAATAAGGGTTGCGGTTGACATGGGTAGCTGTCACTTTGCGGAGTTCATCGAACCGAGTCTTGCGCAGCTAAAGCTGGTTGTGGAAGCAACCGAAAAGAAAAATTTGAGTGCGACTGAGGCGGCTGAGTAGACATTGACCACACTTCAATCAGAGTATCGTTCTGTAGTTACAGGTATTGGCGGTTATTTACCCGAACGCATTTTGACAAATGAGGATTTGTCAAAAATGGTGGATACGGATGACGCTTGGATAACTGAGCGCACTGGAATTAAGTCACGCCATATTGCCGCGGACGGAGAGCTGACCTCTGATTTGGGGACGAAAGCTGCGATAAAAGCGATGGAAGACGCCGGTGTCACAGCTGACGATATTGATTTAATCATTTGTGCAACAGCTACTCCTGATAAAACTTTTCCTGCGACAGCTTCTATCATTCAAAGAAAACTTGGTGTCACCAATGGTGCAGCATTTGATGTTCAAGCTGTGTGTTCAGGTTTTGTGTTTGCTATGGCAACAGCTGACAATTATCTTGCGAGAGGGCAGTTTAAACGCGCGCTCGTGATTGGCGCTGAGACGTTTTCTCGGATTATTGATTGGTCTGATCGTGGTACTTGTGTGCTTTTTGGTGATGGTGGCGGGGCTATTGTTCTTGAACGTCAAACGAAAGAAGAAGCCAACGGTAGCGGTGTATTAGGCGCGCATTTGCGTACAGATGGTCGCTATGTTGATTTGCTTCATGTTGACGGTGGGCCTTCATCTACTCAAACCGTTGGACACCTTCGGATGATTGGCAATCAGGTTTTTAAACATGCCGTCAATAAAATATCAGAATCGGTGCGAACAGTTGTAGATGAAGCTGATTTAGAGCTTAGTGATATAGATTGGCTTGTTCCGCATCAGGCAAATCAACGCATACTTTCTGCGGTTGCGCGAAATCTAGGTGTTGAAGAAAATCGAATCGTATCTACAGTTGCTAATCATGGGAATACTTCTGCTGCTTCAGTGCCGCTTGCGTTAAGTGAATTGCACAAGTCTGGTATGCTCAAAAAGGGCGAATTAGTGCTTATTGAAGCAATTGGTGGAGGCCTTTCTTGGGGGGCTGCGTTGTTTAGACTTTGATTAACGAATAGTAAATGAATGTATTCGTTGATATTTTTGTGTAAACACTCTTAACAAAGTCAGCTTCTCGGGTTAATGTAGGTCATTAAATGGGAGCTGCTAACGTGTCTGAAAAAACAATTACTCGGGCTGATATAGTCGATTCGTTGGTTCAACAAGTGGGCCTGACGAGGCAAGATTCTAGTGATTATCTTGAGCGCGTGCTTGAGATGATTTGCGAAGAGCTCGTTGCGGACAACCCTGTTAAGCTAGCTCGTTTTGGAAATTTTGTTGTACGGCGCAAAAATGCGCGGATAGGGCGTAATCCTAAAACAGGAACTGAGGCCCCGATAACCGCGCGTCGCGTTGTTACATTTAAGCCTTCGCCTTTGATGCGAAGCCGTGTGGAAGCATCGCTCGCTACTAAGGAGAAGTAATGAACGCCTCTGCTGCGAAGATTGTCTTTGATGATCTACATGATGCACAACCCACACCTCCGACTGTTACGATAGCTGGTGAAAGCCCGAAAAGTCGACGTCGCCCGAAACCTCAGAAGTCAGCGGATGCCTTTCGATCTATAGGTGAAGCAGCTAAGGAATTGGGCTTAAAGGCGCATGTTTTGCGTTTTTGGGAAACTAAATTTTCGCAGATTTCACCAATGAAACGTTCTGACCGCAGACGTTATTATCGCCCTGAGGATATGTTGACGATTCGCGCTATCCAGATCCTTCTCCATGAGCGTGGAATGACAATTAAGGGTGCGCAACGTTATTTAGCATCGACTCCAGTCAGCTCATTGTTGAGCGATGATGCTGAGGAGAAAAAGGTTATGGCACCAAGTATAGCTGGTAAATCGGTAAGAGACCTACAAGATGTTGTGCGCTCTGCTGTTGAAGGTGGTGCGTTTAAAGCGGTCGCAGAAGTGCAAAATGATGATGTGCCACGTGAGCGTTTAGATCGATTGTTGGAAGACCTGACGGGTTTGAAATCACGCTTGGATGAGGTGCGGAAAGCATCTTAGTTTGTTGTAAGCTGAAAACGTATCGAAGAATATTTAGCCCTGCCTATCTTATTGGATTAGCAGGGCTTTTTGTTTTTAAAATCGTTTGGTTATTAGATGTTTGAGTATTAAAAGGCATGAATAGCTGATTGCAAGTCTTCTAGGACTAGCTTATAAAGCTGCCTTGATTGTCGGGGCGTGGCGCAGCCCGGTAGCGCACTGGTCTGGGGGACCAGGGGTCGCAGGTTCAAGTCCTGCCGTCCCGACCAATCAAGTTACTGAAAGCATTTATGTTTTTAGTTTTTTTCTTCTCTGAAATATAAGAACTCGGATTTTGTGACGGAATTTCCGTCGCAGGTGCTGTATTGTGCTTGTCCAAGTACGTGTTTTCTAACTTTTATTACGAATATATATTGTTAAATGCGCAGCATGATGCAGTATTGATATATCTAACCTGCAATATTTGGCCTTCAACATATAAAATACAAAACATACGAGGGGCGCAAAATTCAAGGTAATAACGGGGGAAGAACTACGTGGCGAAGCTATTCAAATTATACGCGTTCAATCTGTCTGCTATGCTGCTGGTGGGAGCCTGCTCTAACCCCGGTCATATGGAGCAGCGATCGCGCTATAGTACAGAGGATCTTCAGCATGTAGCCCGATCTGTCACAGATAGTGATGTGCGCAGGTTTGTGAATTTAATGTCGGGTGAGTTTGATAGTTTCCAACAAATGCAAGCTGATGAAGCGGCAGGTGTGGAGGGCGATAAAAAGCATAGTCGCGTAAATAGATATTTTATGAAAATTGATGCGCCCAAAATTGGTGATGCAGTACTTGTAGGATCTACCCGATACGGTGGACCACCAAATTGGTATTTTGATAAAACTGAATTTTTAGTTTGGACTGTTTATGTCACAGAAAACGGTCAACATTTAAAAATGTCTCCGCGCAAGTTTAAAGATATAGAGCCTAAAATTTCTATTGCAAAAAATGCTGATGCTTTTTCTGGAGTGCTGCCCGCTGAATTGGAAAAAGCAACGAGTGGTGCCGCATGCGATATCATTTGGACGAAAGATGGGGATGGATTTCTTGGCGAAAGCTTACCTTGTAAAGTTTTGTCTACAACACAGGGTGTGGAACTAAACTGGTCATGGAAATATCAGGTTTTACCTGATGCGCTTTGGGTGGAATTTTCAGGCGCAACTGAAGAAGGAAAGATATTATTTTCGACGCCCAAAGGTTCACCATATCGTTTAGATGAAATTCAAGTTGGAAGCGCTGACGCGTTTTAAGGCGCTGCAATTCTGATCGTATCTGTGATTTTTATTGCTTAATTATGTAGCAAAGCTCCCTAAAAAATACAAATATTCGTAATTAAATTACGAATATCCGAAATTAGATATATCATTTTTCGATAAGATAATGGTATATCTAATGCGGGGCCGGATGTTTTCGATACCAATAATAAATCCGGACTGAATGACATAACGATGATATTTGGGAGGAGTTCGTATGCGTAAGAATGTATTTCTATTGGGGCTGCTAAGTACGGTATTTGCGGGGAGCGCGTTGGCGCAGACAGCTAGTGATGTAGCTGAAGAAACAGCCGCTGATACAAAAAGACTAGGGACGGTTGTCGTAACGTCTCGTAAAGTTGAAGAGAGCCTTGCTGAAGTACCTCTAGCTATCACTGCATTTTCTGCAGCAGATATTGAGAAAGCTGGCTTAACTGATCTAAATGACGTTGCTGACTTTACGCCGGGTTTGACCTTCCTAGACTTATTTGGTGCAAGTGTTCCAACGCCGGTTATTCGGGGTGTCGCACAAACCGCTGTTGGACAAGAAAACAATACTGCAGTTTTCGTTGATGGTGTATTTATCGGTGCAAGCACAGGTCTAAACTTAAGCCAAATTGACTTTGAACGTATTGAGGTTGTTAAAGGCCCACAAAGTGCGCTTTACGGGCGAAACAGTTTTTCTGGTGCTATCAATTTTGTAACTGCAAAGCCTGACAATGAATTTGGTGCAAAACTTGAGCTAAAAGCCGGAAATCGCGGTCGTCAAAAAATCATGGCATCCATGACAGGTCCTATCGTCGAGGATAAAATTGCTGGCCGTATCGCTTTAGCTTTTGATGGTTGGGATGGTTCCTATGATAATGAAGAGCCTGGTGGCGGCGACATTGGTGGTTATGAATACAAAACAGTAAATGGTAGTTTGCGCTTCACACCAACGGAAGACTGGGACATCAATCTTACAGGGTATTACTCGGAGGATGATATTGACCCGCCGGCTATTAAGAAAATTCTCGCAAATTGTGAATTCAAAAATGGCGGCCCTCGCGCGCAGAATTTCTGTGGTTCATTGCCGGATGCAGACGAAGTGGGAAGCTTTCGTGTTTTACCGCAAGCAGAAGGCGGTCAGCGTGAAACCTTCCGTACATATGTTAGTGCAAACTATGATCAAGACTGGGGTAGCATTAGTGCGCTTGCCAGTTATTCAGAAGTTGAATTTTCCTTTACGGAAGATGGTTCGCGTGCACTCGGTTCAACATTTCCGTACGTTTATACAAACCTAACTGGTGGTATCGATACATTTGAAGCTTCTCTTTTGCAGGTGGATTTGCCTGATACAAGCACAGAGATGAGTGGAGAACTTCGCTATACCACGCCTCAAGACCAAAAGTGGAGAGGGTCTGCGGGGGCATTCTATTATTCAAGTGAAGATATCAGTGGAGGTGGTGGTACAATCGTACTGAGCGATTTACCTGACGATTTTAAAGCTTTCTGTCCATGTGCACCAATTGCACCTGGGTTCACGCTAGGTTTTGGTGATGGTGCTTTCTTAGGTGCATTTGGGCCAACCGGAACAATTGATACAACCGATTCAGGTAAAAGAACGACAGATTCTTGGGCTGTGTTTGCATCAACTGAATTTGATTTCACAAGTGCTTTAACTGGGCGCGCGGAAGTGCGGTACGCACAAGATGAAATCAAGTTTCTTGAATTGAGAACCGGCAATAATGGGGGCGATACATTCGAATCCATAACGGCACGTTTTGGTCTTGATTACGTCTTAGAAGATGGTTCGCTTCTTTACGCATCCGCTGCGCGTGGTGCAAAAAGTGGTGGATTTGATACTGGAAGCGATAATGGGCGTTTTGTTGTATCTGCTTTTGATCCTGAATCTAACTGGACATATGAGTTGGGTATGAAAACCAACAGCATTGCTGATTGGTTCTACACTGAATTGGCTGTGTTCTACGTAGACTGGAAGGATATTGTTGTTCCTCAACTGGACGAATCCTTTGCACCGCCAATTTCATTTGATGTGAATGGTGGGGAAGCTAAAGTCTTCGGTGTTGAAGGTTCATTCGTTGCTGAAGTTACGGATAATCTTTCAATAAATGGGGGCGTTGCGTGGACGGATGCAGAGTTTACAGATGCGAAGATCGACACGTTTTCTGCATTCCCAGGCTTTGGTCCTGATGGGGATGTGTCAGGTTTGAAAGTTCAAAGACAACCTGAATGGCAAGGTAACTTGACCGTGTCTTATGATAAAACGATCACATCCGACTTTGATGGGTATGTGCGCGGTGACATGCTGTATCGCGGGAAATTCTTCTCTGATGCAACAAATCAAACTGTTCACGATGCGCGTACGACATTCAACTTACGTACGGGTGTTCGCGGTGATCGATATTCACTGGAGTTGTGGGGTGAAAACATTTTGGATGATGGCAAGTCGGTTGCCTCTTTCCGCGATGTGTTCTTCAACAACACGACCGATGGTGTAACGTCACCATCAGATTTCTCAACATTCTTCCCGTTGACGATCAGTGCGACATATCCAAACAGAAGAACATATGGACTGACTTTGCGCGTAAATTACTAAGTCATCGCGTAATTGAACTGAAATAGAAAAGGGTGCCTTGTGAGAGGTGCCCTTTTTTCTACTTCAAATGTCTATTTTCCAATGGCAGATAAAAGTGCTTTTGAAAATTTAGCTTCATTCTCTTTGATACGATTGATGACACCACCTGCGCAAAGGATTACCCAGCGTTCGGGTGAAATTTCCAAACTTACGGAGATTGCGCCAACATCAGGGTGAACGAGACCGTATCCGGTTGAGTAATTGGTTTCTCTAATCGTTTTAACTTTTTTCAAGAGATTGGCTAATTTGGTGCCGTCTTCGCGCTTATGCCTTTTGAGATAGGTTTTTTTGATGTCTTCGTCTTTCCAATGCGCAAGTTGAGCGTGGCCCACAGAGGATTGGAATAAGGGGACCATTTCTCCGACGGACATTCTGAAATTGAGAGGATGTAGACCGCTTATTTCAGCTAGACATAACATTTGAGTGCCATTTTGGCTGAAAATACCGATCGTTTCACGGGTTTCATCCCGCAGTGATCTTAGTAGTTCTTCATAGTTGAAATTGTGAAGCGGGTTGTCGATCAACCATTCTCCCAAATTGCTTATTTTCGGGGTGATGAAATAAGTTCGGCTGCGACTATCATATGAAATATATCCTAACTCGCTAATGCATTTTAGGAGGTCAATAATTGATGTAAGAGGTGCATCTAATTTGTTTGCGATTACGCTTGCGGACATGGGCTGTTGTTCGGCATCGAAAATCTCAAAAAGTTGAAAACACCTTCGTATTGATCGTAGTGAACTTGGGGTCTTCTCATTCATTTTCAGTTTTTCCATTTCGATCGAGCGTGTTCATCCTATAATATCATAATTTTTTGAGGGAATTAGGATTTCTAACCTTCGGTACGAATTAGTCGCACTTAGGTCAAACCTGCTAAAGTTACCCAACGTAAATTAGCGGCAAAAATGCAGGTAAGTCGGAGGTTTCGAGAGGGGGGATCATTGTGGAAATTACGGAAAAAAGTAGTTGCACTACGGATATACGAATGCAATGGTATACCAATACAAGAACATACGCTGGTGCGTTTAAGAAATAGTGCCCGATATAACCTCTCACATACTCCCATTTGTGAACAGCTCGGTCATTATAACTGAATTCTGACCTACAGTCTTTCTCCGGTATTGGTATATTTGAGAAGTTTGTAAAACGACAGGTTTGTAAGTTGGAATCATCGGCAGGAGAGGCATGTCTTTCCTGCCGAATTTTTTAGGTGCCCAGACGATAATGAATGAATAAATGAAGGGGCAAGGAAGTATGAGGTTGTTTTTTTTGAAGTGGCATAGGTGGCTGTCGCTAGTATTGCTGGCGCAGCTCGCTATTTGGCTGGTTACAGCGCTCGGGATGAGTTTGATATCGTCTGAATCCCTAAAGCCCTATCCAAATATGACTTCTGCTGGATTCAATGCGGCTGATGAATGGCCTGATATTGCTGATTTAAAGCAAGTTTCAGGCTGGGCATCCAAAATCGTTTTGTCAGAACAAAAAATCGGAGGATTGCTTCACGTTTCGGGGTATGAAGATAAGCAAGCTTCAAAGTGGATTACCCCAGATACTCTAAGTGCCGCGCCAAAGGTGACAGAAGAAGACGCACGCAGAATAGCGACAGCGCTAACGGGCGAAGATCTGTCGGATGCGAAAATTACGGTAAAGGAAAAGCATACGCCAGAATATAGCCGTGGCATTTTACCTATTTGGCGCGTTGAGGCTGAAAAGGCTGCACTATTCATCGATATGCAGACGGGAGCTTTGCGCTCGCAGGGCAATCTTCCAAAGCGGTTGGAGACCATTTTTAAAAGCATCCATACGATGGATTACAGCATGCTGGCTAAATACAAAGATAGCGGTGTGTTGACTGTGTTTGCTGTTATCTTCTTAGCAACTGCGCTTTTGGGTATTCTTCCTGTGCGTCGTGTTCATGCTATTAAGGGTGGTGGACTTAGAATTTTGAGATGGCACCAAGCGATTGGAATCGTTTTGGCTTTGCAAGTCGTATTCTGGGTTACATCTGGACTTTCAGTTGTGTGGTTATTGGAGCGTGCAGATAAAGAGGGCGCGCAAATAACTGTCCAAAAAGAGGCACCTATTGATTGGGAACGTGTTCAATTTCATCCCAAACAACTTAATCATCAAGCTGATATTGCGCCGACACGTATCACGCTAACATCTCTGTTGGGGGAGCCTGTTTATAGATTAGCTTGGCAGACGCCGAATATCTTGATCAACTTTATGGACAAGCTTGACCAGCAAAAAGCGTTTAGCGCTGAAAGTGGTCAGGAGATTAAATTAACTGAAGCAGATCGTGATAGGCTGGTGCAGTGGGCAGTTTCAAAAGAAACAGCGGATTCCATCAAGGAGTGGGAAATAGCAACAACTTATGACGAGTATTTTGCGATCGGCCCGTTTCCTGTTTGGAAGGGACATTTTGAAGAGCCGCAGAAAGGTGTTTTATCAATAGACCAAGTGACGGGGCAGGTGCACAGATCTGTACGTACGGTGAAGCGTACACTTATTGCTGAATATTATAAGACACATGTTGCGCAGTATTGGCCCGGAGATATCAAATATCGCCGTCAGCCTCTTTTGCTGCTGGTTATCGGTTCAATGATGGTGTTGGTTGTGTGCGGCATGCTAATTCATATTCGCCGCTGGAAGGCGGATGCTAAGCGTAAGAAGAAGCTCGCTGAAAAAGCTGCAAAAGCCTAAATAATCAAGGGCTTGCTCTCGAGGATACTGAAAACTCAAAATTGAGTGTTTTCCACCCATAGTTTGTTGGAAGGTGTTGTATTCTTGAGAGTTTTACGCAAGTTAAACTGGGTTAAATGTGTTGACCCATAGTGCAGACCCTAGCTTGCCCTGCTTGGCATATTCAATCATTGCGTAGGCTGATTTCATTGTATATGTGGCATACAGTTCTATCTGTGTTTGCTTTTGAAAAGTGTCGGCAAAGTTCAATAATTCTGGTTTGGTTTTGCCAAAGCCTCCGAAATGGTAGCCATAATCTATCGCCCAATTATTCGGATCGATAATTTCTGCTTCACCAAGGACAGCTTTCACGCGATCAGTTAATGTGAAATCTGATTTTAAGGCTGATACACCGATCACTTTGGTAGATGCACCTAACCCCGCCGCTACTCCCGCTAGCGTACCTCCAAGGCCGACGGGAACAAATGCATGCGTATATTTTCCGCGCAATGGAGCGAAGACCTCAGCAATGTGTCGTACAGATGATGGCGATGTGCCGCCCTCTGTAATGAGGTGAAACGACCCATGTGTTTGAACGAGGTTGGATAAAAATTGGGGAGATTCACGGTGTTTAAAATCTTCCGGAGATAAGAGGTGAACTTGCACGCCACGTTGCGTCATCGTTTTGACGAGGGGAAGGTGTGTTCCCTTAGGGCTTTCTCTCACAAAAGCTAGCGCGCGTATTCTTAGCATGCGTGTTAAAGCACTATAGGCGCGCAGATGGTTTGAGTAGCTGCCTCCAAACGTTGCCAAGGGTAATTGTTGGTCTTGGCCGGAAAGATAGTCATGAATATTTGGGGCTAATTTCAGGATTTTATTGCCAGATAAATACAGTCCCAGTTTGTCTCCGTGATAGACATCAAAACATATTTTTCTGCGTGTTTGCGAGCAGTGAAATTCATGCGGCAAAACGGGTGCGCGTCGCTCCAGCATGCGTTCTGTAAGCGCTAAGCGATTGGCATTATTATACATTATCGTAGGAAGATAAGAGAGGATTTGGTCATTGTGGACTTTGTTTTAGGCTCTGCAATATTTCAGAATTTGAGCGTATTTCTTGTATGTAATTTAGAATTTAAGGTTAAATTTTAGTTATGCAAAAATATATCTAAAATGATTCAAATTTAATTGCCAGATTTGAGCCTTCTACTCTTAGGGGAATTGTCCCAAAAGCGCATCTTATACGGCAGAAAGGTGCGTTGTCATTTTTAGCCTAGAAATCAAGACACTAGGCGAAAGATTGGTTTCGCTGTTAATCCACTGTCAGGTGTATTTTTCTTGGATGGCATAAAATTCATATTTTACAATATGTTATGACTTGTACTTAATGTGGTGGTTTAAGATGTTTTGTCGCTGTTTAGATGCTTTGACTTCCTTTGAATTATAGCCAATAAGCCCAGCTAGCGTGTAAAGTGAGCAGGGTAAATGTACACACAAAAAGATAATCCGAGTGTGAAGTCATCGTTGGCCTATGAGCCCACGCTTGATGGATTGCGGGGTATCGCGGTCATTTGTGTACTCCTATATCATTTGGGCATTCAGCACCTTTCGGGTGGCTTTATCGGTGTTGATGTTTTCTACGTAATCAGTGGTTACCTGATAACAAAAATATTGATGGATCAGTTTGATCGTAAGGCTTTCAATTACGTGGACTTTGTCGTCCGTCGAGCACGCCGCCTACTTCCAGCGTTATTTATCACCATCGGTTTCACCTTGATTGGTGCATTCTTGGTGATGAGCCCGAAGCATTTTTCGAGTGCCGCTGATTCTGCGATATTTGCCTCTTTGTCAGTGTCTAATTGGTTTTTCTGGCTAGATAGTGATTACTTCTCTGCCTCTAAACATGTGCGGCCCTTGCTACATACATGGTCTTTGAGTGTTGAAGTTCAATTCTATCTTGTGTGGCCATTGGTGATTTATGGCATTTCACGCCTAGGTAAAAACAAACAGTGGACCGCCTGCTTTATAATGGCGGGGATCGGTTTTGTTGGATTTTTATCCTCGGTTCTGGTGCAGTCCAACCATCCAAGTGCAGCATTCTTCTTGAGTGTTTTTCGCGTTTGGCAATTTGCAGCCGGTGGCTGTGTTGCGTTATTTTCCATTCTTGTCAGCAATTCCAAGGTATTTGAATTTGGGCAGGTTTTGAAATCTGTTTTGTTTGCTTTGGGGATGGCAATTTTAACAGTCTCTCTACTGTTCATTACATCCGATAATTACTGGGCAGTGACGGCTGTTTTGCCAACGATCGGGACTGTAGCCGTCCTACTAGGGATGGATTCCAAGTTTGCGCGGCTTGGCTTGGCAAGTCGAAGTTTAGTTGGATTGGGGAAGATTTCTTATTCCTTATACCTTGTTCATTGGCCTATTATTATCTTGTATCGCTATTGGGCTTTTCGTCCGCTCAATATGTGGGAAATCATCGCGTGCGCGGTTATATCCATAATTGCGGCGAAGTTGCTTTATGATTTTGTAGAGAATCGGTTTCGTCTGCCGTGGACACAGAAAAGAGAGTATGAAAGCAGCATAGTTGGTGCACGCGTGTCTGCATCGATATTGTCTATCGCATTTATCGGTAGTTTGATTTCTTTTCAGCAAGGATGGCATTGGCGTTTGCCTGTCGAAGACCAGTTGGCTCAGTTAAATGTTGAACAGCATTTAGAATGTGGAGATGGTTTTTCAAACTTTTCTGAAGATTGCTCATTTGGTGCACAAGGCACAAAGCCTGAAATTGCCGTTATAGGAGACAGTCATGCTTTGGGGTTTGCGACTGGGTTAGATCCTATCATGAAGGCGGACAATATAAGCGCTGTGTTGGTGAAGCGTTTTGGTACTCTGCCATTCCATGGCACGACGACTTATGGAGGCGAATGGGAGATAGGCAATTTTGATGAGGGGTTGTCTCGTCTAAGTGCATCTCCGACTGATCTTATTATATTGCATGCTCGTTTTGGTCAGTATTGGTGGTCAAGCGATGAAGATGGGGGGCGTCCTACTTGGGTGGGTACGCAGAATGAGTCGCCTCAGGCTTTGGATAAGTCGCAAGCCGCTTTTCGTCAGGGATTAGAAAATACGCTCGTTGAACTTGAAAAAACAAAAGCATCAGTTGTTGTAATCGGCGCTATTCCTTATCCGGGGCTTGATTCAGGACAATGCTTAGTGCGGCCTAGTTTTATCATAAGCGAAGAACATTCTGAAAAATCTTGTACGGGTCTCACGCAGGAACAATCTGTTGCGCGGGCAGGTGCTGTAAATAAGATTCTACGTGCACGCGTTGAAGCTTCTGGGTTTGTTTTCATTGATCCAATCGACATATTCTGCCGGGATGGTGATCATACCTGTCTTCGCAAAATCGACGGCAAAGTTATATACGCTGATGGCAACCACCTAAATTCATATGGTGCAAACATTCTCGCAAAGCATGTTTGGGAAAAAGTGAAGCAAGCAGGGTTTATCCGTCCTACCGCATAAATACCCGAAGTTCGTTGACGCGGGTATTTGAATATCAATGTCGTGTGGCCTGCTTTTTGCCGATAAGTTTGACAATAGTTTTGGGGATTTGCGGTTGATCGTCTTGTCTGTAGGTGTCACTAGACAAATCTGATTTGATTTGGCTGGTGTGATGTTAGAGTCTTTACTCTCCTTTTTTGAAGTCTACCCTTGGGGTATATATGTCTGTTTTCTTATTCTGCCTTTTGTGCAGGAAGATGCAGCAGTCATAGGTGCAGCAGCAGCGTCAGCTCATGGTTTGGGTGAGCCAGCTTTACTTGTTATCTCAATTTTAGCTGGACTAACCGCGAGTGATTTATGGAAATATTGGGCAGGTCGTGCTGCAATATCTCATCAATGGGCTAAAAAATATGCCGCCAAACCAAGCGTGAAGCGCGCGCGTGATGGCGTTGTGAACCATCTTGCTTCAAGTCTAATGGTTGTGAGGTTTGTGCCTGGGACTCGCATTCCATTCTACGTGGCGGCAGGGTTCTTTAAAGCCCCATTTCCGAAATTCTCATTCTACGTAATGCTTTCAGCATTTGTGTACGTTGCTATTACGTTCGTTTTATTCCACGCATTTGGAGAAATTGCAGGCGAACGCGCAAAAGCAATCTTGCCGATTATTGCTGTAACATTAGTGGTTGTTTTAATCGGCGTTCAGTATGTGCGTCGCAAACGTGCCAATGCGAACATGGACCCGGAAGAAGCCGAGGAAAAGGGCGCGAGCTCTAACTGATGTCTTAGACAGAAAAACTTGTTCCGCAGCCACATGAGGCAGTTGCATTGGGATTATTGATCTTGAATGATGACCCGATGATCTCATTCACATAATCAATCTCGCACCCTTCTAAGAAAGGGATGCTTGTCTCATCAATAACGACTTTCGCATCATCTCGTTCAAACACGATATCGTCTTCATTGACTTCATTTGCAAAATCAAATGTGTACGAAAAACCAGAACATCCACCTCCAAGAACACCAATGCGCAACATGGTTGCATTGCCTTGGTCTTTTAGGATTATTTTAATTCGGTCAGCTGCCGAAGATGTAATTTTGACTGAGTCTTGCATAGTACTAACTAACGTGATTGAGAAAACTGGACGCCATTAACGCGAGGTTATTGGTCGCCTCATATCAGTAATGTAGTGATACTACTTAAGAATTCAAAGCTTTTCTAGAAAGCAATTGCAATGGTTGAAACATTTGTCCCCCCACCACGCGCGATCTACGCTAGTGATCCGCTGAAAACTCGTGGCCGTGCGCATGATGAAGCACCCTCTGCAACACGCACATGTTTTCAACGCGACAGAGATCGGATTATTCACTCTTCTGCTTTTCGTCGTTTGAAGCAGAAAACACAGGTTTTTGTGGCACATGAAGGCGATTTCTATCGTACACGCCTTACGCACTCTCTTGAGGTCGCGCAAATTGCTCGCTCTGTAGCACGAACATTGGGCCTAGATGAAGATCTCGCAGAGGCGCTAGCTCTATCGCATGATATCGGACACCCGCCTTTTGGCCATGCAGGGGAAGATGAATTGGATGCGTGTATGCATGCATTCAATGGGTTTGATCATAATGCGCAAACATTGCGTGTCGTAACCCGCCTTGAAAAACGTTACCCCATGTATGACGGTCTAAACTTGAGCTGGGAAACTCTTGAAGGTTTGGTCAAGCACAATGGCCCAGTTTTAACTGACGGGAAGGCGATTGATACACTTCCGCAGGCTTTTTTGGATTATCCTCAGCTTGAAAGTCTGGAATTGCACACTTTTGCAGGTCCAGAAGCGCAAGTAGCGGCACTTGCTGACGATATTGCTTATAATAATCATGACATTGATGATGGTATTGCGTCAGGATTATTCACTGTTGATCAAATTTGTGAAGTCCCCCTTGTTGGGGATGTGTTTAAGGCAGTCCGCAAGGAATATGCATATTTGGACCCCAAACTTATTGTAGCTGAATCCGTGCGTCGCCTCATAGGTATTTGGGTTGAGGATTTAGTGAAAGAAACCAAACGTCGCTTGAAAAAACACAATCCTCAGAGCGCCCAGGAAATACGTGAGCTAAACGAACCAGTTGTTGCTTTCTCTAAAAAACTTGATGAAAAACAACGTGTTCTTCGCGTATTTTTGTATGAAAATATGTACAAGCATTACAAAGTGAACCGGATGCGGTCTCAAGCAAGGCGGATACTCAAGGATCTGTTTGAATTGTTCAATACTGAGCCAAACACTTTGCCTCCACCTTGGCGCCAAGATGCAGAGCAAACTTCAGGTGATCGACGTGCGCGTATCGTATGTGATTACATAGCTGGCATGACAGACAATTACGCGATTGAAGAGCACCGTCGATTGTTTAACTTGGACTCTATGATTTAATATTAATTTGTTATTTCCGATCAATTTAGGATTTAAGTTTAATCTGCATAAACCAAATATATGTAATGTGGTGTGCAGTTACATACGTAAAAATTCCCAATTGAACCCAAGCAGAATTGCTTACAGGCAAATGAAATGACAGACCGCAATTCAAGACAACGCGTAGATAATGAGTCTGCGTATGCTATTCTCCCCGATGAAACTTCTGGATATCACACGCCAGATGATAATAATCGTGGGCCAATGGTATTGGCGCTGACACTGGGCGTGATCGTTGTTTTTGCAGTCGTTGTTTGGAATGCTTATAAACAGGGGGTAAGGCATTCAGATGCGTCTGTATTGCCGCAAATTGCTTCAGAAGGCGCTTTTAAAGTTAAGCCTGAAAATCCAGGTGGAAAAGCCGATGTGAACACCAATATGCGTGTGCTCGATCAAGTTGGCGGAACTGCACGCGAAGAAACTAAAGTTTTAGAAGCGACGGTGCGAGAGGAACCTGTTCCCGTACTGGAAACAGTAGCGATTGATGCAAATGCAGCAAATGGCTTATCTTCTAAAAACATAGCCCCATCGATTCCTCAGGCTAGCAATAAAGCGCAGGTGCAGACGCAGACACGCCAGCTAGGTGAAAGCGGAAAACCGGTCGATCTTCGTCCCGGCTCTAAGTTGTCAGGCTCAACAGTTCAAACTGCAGAAATTGCACCAGCACCTACGATTAAAAAAATGTCTCCTGCTGCGTCGGCGGACATAAATATCAATCCTATTCAGAAGCCAAAACCAAGACCAGTTGAGCCTGCCAAACCAGAATTGACACTCAACTTTTCTGCGAATGGAGGCTTCGTTGTCCAGTTGGCGGCCGTGAAAAGTACCGACGCTGTAGATGATGTTTGGCAAAAAGCAGGAAAAAAAGCACCAAATCTCTTTGAAAATGCAAAGAGACACGTCCAGACCGTTGACCTTGGGCCCAAGGGCGTGTGGCATCGCGTACAAGCCGGCAGCTTTGATTCTAGGAGTGATGCAAATGTGTTTTGCACAGCCTACAAAGCGAGCGGGGGAGATTGCATCGTCGCAGAGAGAAAATGAACGCACCTAAAGCTTGTATTCTGAGTGTTTCCGGTCCCGTATTGTTGGATCAAGAAGCTATCTTTTTAGCCCAGAATAACCCGTGGGGAATTATCCTTATGGGGCGTTCAGTTCAATCGCGAAAACAAGTGCGTGCGCTTGTGGATGCAATTTGGTCGGCGCTTGGTCGACCTTGCCTTATTTTTATTGATCAAGAAGGCGGACGTGTGCGCCGTATGAGGCCGCCTGAATGGCCTGATTTTCCAGCCGGTCAATCTTACGCAAAATTGTATGAAATATCGCCTGAGCTAGGTGCTGAAGCGGCGTGGCTAGGGCATAGGTTAATTGCAGCCGAGTTGCAGCCGCTTGGTATATATGCCGATTGCGCACCTATTTTGGATTTATTGCATGCTGATGCGCACGATATTGTAGGTGATCGTGCATTTGGTTCAACGCCTCAACAAGTTTCTGCGATAGGAGCAGCTGCCATTAAAGGGTTGTTGGATGGCGGCGTAGCAAGCGTAATCAAACACATTCCCGGACATGGGCGTGCAAAGATGGATAGTCATGAGGCACTGCCCATCGTTGATGCTAGCGCCGACGATATGGAACAAGACTTTGCGCCGTTTGAAGCGTTGAGTGATGCACCTATGGCGATGACGGCTCACATTGCTTATCAAGCCTATGATCCAGATGTTGCGGCTACGGTCTCCAGAAAAGTAATACGTGATGTTATCCGTAACCGTATTGGCTTTGATGGTCTGCTTATGTCAGATGATCTTGGTATGAAGGCGCTTGGTGGCACATTGGAAAGCCGTGCTAGGGCATCTTTTGAAGCAGGATGCGATGTTGCACTACATTGTGCTGGTTTTGAGAAAGACCCAGACGCGATACTTAGTGAAATGCGTCAGGTTGCGGCTGCATGTCCGCGTCTTTCAGGGCGTTCAGAAGAGCGCGCGCAGGCGGCTGAAAATGCGACACTGCATCGTAAGTCTTTTGATGTTGAGGCTGGTCGAAAGCGCTTTGAAGAATTGCTAGGCATGGTCGGGAAGGCTTTAGTGTGATTAGCCGCATCCAAGACGACAGCTTGCGAGATGCATCGCGAGAGGTTGAGGATGCATCACCTGAAGACATTTTTAATGTCGATATTCAGGGGTTTGAAGGTCCGTTGCATTTGCTCTTGGAGTTGTCGCGGCGGCAAAAAGTGGATTTATTGCAGGTTTCAATTCTGCAATTAGCCGAACAGTTCCTAGATTTTATAATTGAAGCGCGCAGCAAACGCATTGATTTAGCAGCAGATTATCTACTGATGGCAGCTTGGCTTGCGTATCTGAAGTCTAAACTGCTTCTGCCAAAGCTTGAGATTGCATCTGATGACGAACCCGAAGCAGAAGGGATGGCGCGTCGATTGTCATTTCGGTTGGCGAGGTTGGAAGCTATGCGGGAAGCGGCAGCCGATTTGAATGCACTTAATGTGACGGGGCGGGATGTTTTTGTACGCGGAATGCCCGAGCGGGTAACCGTAAAAAAGCACACGAAATACGATGCGAGCATGTTTGATCTGATGAAGGCATTTGGTGATATTCAAGGGCGAAAAACTCGGACAAGGTCTCACATTGTGCGTAAACAACCCGTGTTAGCCCTTGAAAGTGCTAGAAAATCTTTAAAAACGATTGTGCCTAAACTAGATGATTGGGCCACCATACAGGGCTTTGAGGCTCCTAAGGGTGAGGCAGAGGACACGCCAAAACGATCAGTTACGGCAAGCTATTTTGCTGCAGCTTTAGAGCTCACACGGGATCGCGAAGTTGATCTTCGTCAAGATGCGGCTATGTCTGATGTATATGTTCGGCGAGCTAAAAATGGGCCAGATTTACCGCAGGCAGTGCAATGACGCAAAATGATGGGACAAATCCAGAGGACATTCGCAAGGTTGTCGCCGAGTTATCACGCCAACAACGCAAAGCGTCATCGAAAAAGATAAAAGAAACAGTAGAATCCGAGGATATTGCTGAAGAAGATGATATTCCAATGGAGGTGGCGCACGCAATCTTAGGCAAGGATATCTATCGCTTGCTTGATGAGGCAGAGGCACCTCAAGAACCAGATTCCAGCACTACGCCTGCTGATACAGTGCTAGAGGCGTTGAGGCGGGCTGAAGCCATTCTGTTCGCCACGACCAAACCGATTGCTGCCAGTGAGCTTGTGGAGATGTTGCCACCAGGTGCAGATGTGGCTGATATTTTGATGAAGCTTCAGAAAACTTATGCAGGACGCGGCATTCAATTGATGGAGATTGCCGGAGGGTGGCGATTTCAAACAGCACCTGATCTTGCTTTTTTGTTTGAAGAGACTCGCGAAGAGCAGAAGAAATTATCCAAGGCTGCAATGGAAATGCTGTCCATTATTGCCTATTGCCAACCTTGTACTCGTGCCGAAATTGAAGATGTGCGCGGGGTGGCAGTTTCCAAGGGCACGCTTGATGTGTTAATGGAAATGAATTGGGTTAAATTGCGAGGCCGCCGGAAAACGCCGGGCCGTCCGGTTGTGTATGGAACGACGGATGCGTTTCTTGAGCATTTTGGAATCGATAGCCTTGATAGCTTGCCCGGACGTGAAGAAATGAAAGCTGCGGGATTGTTGTCAGCGAATATTCCAGATGATTTCGATATGCCGCGTCCATCTGATTCTGATGCGGATGATGACCTTCTGGAAATCATCGATGGCATTGATGACAGCATGTCAGATCCGGCTGAATTTCATATCGACTTTTCAGAAGAAGATGATGTGTAATTTCATGCGACAAAAAAAACGATCAGATTCGATCTAATATTTGCTGTTGGGGCTGATTTAATCTAAATTTCAGTTTAGAGAACGAAGTGCATATATAAACAGTAGGAGTGTACGCAATGTTTGGTCTTGGTGGAGCTGGTCCTTTTCAGCTCATAATAGTACTTGTGATAGCTCTGCTTGTTTTTGGTGGTAGAGGCAAAATTTCCTCCATAATGGGCGACCTTGCCAATGGTATGAAAAGTTTTCGCCAAGGGTTAAAGGATGATGAGAGCACGGAGAGTGAAGAAAAGCCTGCTCCTAAAGCTTTAGATGATGGCGAGACAATCAACATCACACCTAAAAAAGATAAAACCGAAGCTTAAATTGTAAGAGGCGTCATCGTCTAAACTTGCTTTTGATGATGAGAGTAATTGCCCCAATTGCTCTGCCTATGGAGTGTCTGCGTAAATGATCCCGCAAATCGGCTTTTCTGAAATGCTGTTATTAGGCATTCTCGCGCTCGTTGTCGTCGGGCCAAAAGACTTGCCGTTAATGATGCGCAAGTTTGGGCGTTTTACTGGAAAATTACGCATGATGGCATTTGAGTTTCGTCAAAGTTTCGACGAGCTAGGCCGCCAAGCTGAACTTGATGAATTACGTAAAGAAGTCGAAGCGCTCAAAAAAGAATCCGGCATTGAAGACATGCAAAAGGAATTCAACGCAACAGAAGCTGATATTGCAAAAGATGCTGGTGAAGCTGTGAATGCGATGAAAGCAGATTTTGAGAAGACAAAGACTGCAGCGCAGGTGTCGTCTGACGTTGAGCCCAAAGAGCCAAGCCCTAAAAAGCTAGGGGATGAGACGAGCTCATGAACGAACTTCAAACCAATATCGAACCTGCTGGTCATGATGAAGTTGAGGCTAGCCGTGCACCTTTAATGGAGCACTTAAAAGAATTACGCACAAGATTGGTCCGTGTATTGATTGCGGTGGGGATATGCTCACTAATTGCGTTTATCTTCTCCCAGCACATGTTCGATTATTTGATGTTGCCATTTGATCGTGCCAAAGCCGAATTTGGTGCCAAGAATGCGATTGACGGCGTTATCTTCACAGACGCATTTGAGATTTTGTTTATCAAATTGAGACTGTCTATATTGGCTGGTCTGGGTGTGTCTTTCCCGTTTGTCGCGTGGGAGATTTACTCATTTGTTGCGCCGGGACTATATAAATCTGAGCGCCAAGCCATGTTGCCTTATATCACAATCACGCCATTTCTATTTTTGGCTGGGGCATCATTGGTTTACTTCATGATCCTGCCATTCGTAATGCATTTTGCATTCAACCAAGAATTTGAAGGCGTCACCTTTTTGCCAAAAGCCAAGCCCTATGTGGACTTGTCGCTTTCATTGATCACAGCCTTTGGGTTGGCCTTCCAGACGCCAGTTATCATGTCATTATTGGCGCGCGCAGGTGTTGTGCAGGCATCGACTTTACGTGCAGGGCGAAAATACGCCGTGTTCGGCATTTTCCTTATTGCGATGTTTATGACGCCGCCTGACCCATTTTCGCAAATTGCTTTGGCCGTGCCTGTATATCTTTTGTATGAGCTGGGCATTCTTGCAGCTTCTCTAGTTGAGAGAAAACAAAAGGCAGAGACTGAAGCTGAAGAAACTAAAACTGAAACGAAAACAGAAGCTACAGATACACCCAAAGATAAGTCTTAGCTTTTAGCGCGCAGCTATAAGGTGGCCGCGCGCTTTTATGTTGTCTTTTTATTTCTCAGATAAGCTTCGTACAATTTGGCATCCAAATGCTAGCAATTGCTTGCGGCGCAAAAACGCAATTGCGATAGAGCCGAGCCATACGCCGATAGCTGCATAGAATAATCCGCCGCCATCATTGTTTGGGTCAATGCCGAGAGGGGTGAAGAGGTGAAAACTGATTGCCCCTGTCATGACTGCAACTCCAATAAGGCCACCAAGACCATGAAGCGTTTTGCGCCCTGTAAATAAGCCAAACAAAATCAATGCCGATGCGATCAACTCAGCGCTTCCAATGACATATTGGCTAAACAATCCTGTTTGAGAGAATAACCCGCCCGCGCCAAACGAATTGGCCCACGCATCGAGCTTGCCAAATATCACCTGCGTTTCATGAGCGTTTGTGAATTTAAACCGCAACGAGTCTAAAAAGATCACAGCGATATAAATGGAGATAATCCAGTGCCCGTATTTTCTAATAAATGCCATATCAAGCCCCATAGCTGTTAGAAACTATGACAAGCTAAGCCCAATTGACGCTCACACACCATACAAAAGCACGTGAGAGCATTGTGAGCGGGCTGCAAATCTCAGCCAATTGTCCTTCAAGGCTGTTCTTTTAGGCAAATAATGCTATTGCCAGAAACATAGACTTTACAATTAAGATTATCCCGCCTTCAGGAGTTTTTCCATGCACGATATCCGCGCTATTCGCGACAATCCAGATGCTTACATTAAGGGTTGGAACCGCCGCAAATCGGGTTTGGGTGATGTGGTGTCGGACATTCTTGAGCTAGACAAACAATTGCGAGCGGCTGTTCAGCAAGTTCAAGATGCCGAGCAGGTGCGCAATAAATCGTCTAAGATGATTGGTAAGGCTAAAGCGACAGGGAATGAAGAAGAAGCCCAGCGCCTTATGGCTGAAGTCGCAGATGCCAAAGCCACAATGGAAAAAATCGGCGAAACCGAATCTGACGTGCGCGCCAAGCTTGATGACATTCTGTTGGGCCTGCCAAACATTGTTTATGATGATGTGCCAGATGGTGCGGATGAAGATGACAATGAAGAAGTGCGCGTGTGGGGCGAGCCAAATAAGCTTGCATTCCCAGCACAAGAACATGCTGATCTTGGCGAAAAGCTGAAAAACGACAAAGGCTTTGCCTTGATGGATTTTGAAGCGGCGGCCAAAATTTCAGGCGCGCGCTTTGTGGCGCTGCGCGGAAAAATGGCGAAGCTCGAGCGTGCGCTCACACAATTCATGCTGGATGTACAGACAAGCGAGCATGGCTATGAAGAAGTATCTCCGCCATTCATGGTGAGAGATGATGCGTTGGTTGGAACAGGGCAATTGCCTAAGTTTGAAGAGGATCTCTTCAAGACAACAAATGATTATTACCTTATCCCAACAGCCGAAGTCCCTGTCACAAATCTAGTGCGAGAGCAGATTTTAAACGAAGACCAATTGCCGATACGCATGACGGCCGCAACGCCTTGTTTTAGGTCTGAAGCAGGCTCAGCCGGACGCGACACAAAGGGTATGATCCGCCTTCACCAATTCACAAAAGTTGAAATGGTATCTATCGTGAAGCCCGAAGATTCCGACGCGGAGCTTGAGCGCATGACAGGCTGCGCAGAAGCAATTTTGCAGCGTTTGGAATTGCCTTATCGCGTTGTGAATTTGTGTACAGGTGATATCGGGTTTGGAGCAAAACGCACTTATGACATTGAGGTGTGGTTGCCGTCTCAAGATACATATCGCGAGATTTCTAGCTGTTCGACGTGTGGAGATTTCCAAGCGCGCCGTATGAATGCACGCTATAAACCATCGCCAACAGAAGACACACCAAAGCCAAAAACGCAGTTTGTTCACACGCTAAATGGTTCTGGCCTTGCAGTTGGACGTACATTGGTTGCGGTACTGGAAAACTATCAGCAGGAAGATGGCTCTATTAAAGTGCCGGCCGTACTTGTGTCATACATGGGCGGATTAGAGGTCATCAAGTAATGCGTATTTTAGTGACGAATGATGATGGTATCGACGCGCCGGGCCTTGAGGTCATGGAAGAGATTGCCCGTTCACTATCTGATGATGTGTGGATGGTGGCACCTCTACAAGAGCAATCTGGACAGGGACGTGCGATCACTGTTTCGGATGCAGTGCGGGTGGATAAGCGCGGCGAGAAACGTTTCCGTATCGAAGGAACACCGACTGACTGTGTTGTACTAGGGATTGAGCATCTCTTAGGGGATAAGAAGCCGGACCTAATTTTATCTGGCGTCAATAACGGTCAAAATGTTGGAGAAGACACGACGCAATCAGGAACGATTGGTGCTTGTATACAGGGGATGATTCTTGGTGTGCCGGGAATTGCGTTTTCTCAATCCAAGGGTTTTCGCTTAGGCAAAACAATCCCTTGGGATATAGCGCGCCACTATGGCCCGAAAGTGCTGAAACGCTTGATGGAAACGGGATGGCCTAAAGATGTGGTGATGAACGTCAACTTTCCTGATTGTGAATTGGCAGATGTCCAGGGTGTGGAGATTACTTCGCAGGGTATGCGTGACTTTCCGATCATCAATTCAGTAAAGCGGACAGACCCGCGCGGACGCGACTATTATTGGCTCTCGCATGGGGGACCAAAGTCAGACCCACCAGTGGGGACGGACTTGCGTTGTATCTATGAAGACAAGATCAGTGTGTCTCCATTGCATGTCGATTTAACGCATTATGCGTATCGTGATATCCTTAGAGAATCTTTTGGTGAGTTATAAAGGCCGTTAGGTTTTGGATATTGTAGATCCGTTTAGGTCGGCGCGGCTAATATTAGAGCTGCGGCAGGCGGGGGTTATGGACAATCGCGTGTTAAGTGCGATTGAGAGAACACCGCGCGCGATTTTCGTTCCAGACGAATATCGCGATATGGCGTATGATAACCGTCAAGTGCCTATCGCCTGTGGTCAGGAATTGTCACTTCCCGTTATGGTTGGACGTATGGTGCAGGCGCTTGATGTGCAGGCTGAGCATTCTGTGTTGGAAGTGGGGACAGGCGTTGGCTATCAGGCGGCGGTTTTGTCTCTTTTAGCTAAACGCGTCTATTCCATCGAGCGGTTTCGTACACTTCACGATATGGCTAAAGATACGATGACCTCATTAGAATTGAATAATGTCCGTTTATTCCACGCAGATGGACTTGATGGATTATCTGATCATGCGCCTTTTGATCGAATTATATTAACAGGCGCAATTTCACTTGCACCCTATAAACTTGCGCAGCAGTTGAATTCTGGTGGCATTATGGTTGCTCCGGTTGAAAAAGACGGATTTCAACACATAAATGTGTACAAAAGAATTGAAAATCAGGTCGAAAAACTAACCACGTTAGGGCCTTCTAAGTTTTTACCCCTCATTATTGGTGCTGCAAGAGAGCTATAAATTGCAGAGGGTCGGGCATGTGAGCGTGTTTGGCAATTAATATATGAGTGGTGAAAAGCTGGTTTCGGCAAGACATGTCTTAACTATAAGTTTCGCAATTATCGTTGCGACTGCCGGACAAGCTGTGTCTTCAGCGTGGGCGCAATCAAAAGAATCTGCGCCGGTCGAATTTAAAACAGCCTCGCAATATAGCCAGTACCGCGTCCCAGAAGTTGCTGAATCGGCACCCGTCATTCAAGGCGACGCACGTGTACAACCGAATGTGCAATATTATGAAAACGTTGCGCGCGCTTCCGAGCAAGAAAAGCTCCAGCGTCAAGCCGCACAAGCTGCGCAACAGCAAGCTGATTTTATTGCGCAACAAAGACAATATCAAAATGCACAATTGCATGAACAAGCAAGACTTCAGGCGCTTCAATCTCAATCGGTGACCCAGCAAGGTGCGCCGATAAATTATGGACAAGCGCAAACCCAACCTTATGCACAACAGGACATGTCCCAAGTAGGAAATGGGTTTTCAGATACTTTTGTTGATGCCCCGCCTCGCACGACACAAAGACAGGTCTTCCAAGGGCAATACGCAAACCCAGCAAGTGCCAATCAAGGCTATGGCACGCAACAACCACCTGCCGCACAGGGCTATAGCGCGCCGATACCTCACGGCTATCAGGAACATACCGTTAATGGTGCAGGCGCTGAGGTTCGACCTAATATTGCTCATTCCGCGAATACTTATCCAAGTGCATCAAAGCAGGCTATTGCTCTGCCGGATATGAGCCAACCTATTGGCGCAGATGGTAATTTCTTGAGGTCTGGTGTATCGGCATCATCTAATATTGGGCAAGCGGGCGCAGTTGGTCTCACAAGCCATGTCGGTAATACAAGTGTAATGGGCGCACCGACTGTTGTCACAGGTGCTACAGCGCTGACTACGCGCGCAGGTTATGGCGTGTCGGATCAATCTAAGAAGCTGTTTTCAAATAAGAAAATAGAGAACCATTACGCCGCTCCAGCATATGCAAACTCGACGCCTCAGCCATTGGGGGCCGCTATCGAAATATTGCCGGGAGATACGTTGTTTCGGATATCCGAACGTTATCGTGTTGCATTACGTGCCTTAGTAGAGACAAACCAACTTCAACCACCTTTTGAATTGGAAGTCGGTAGCTTTATTCATTTGCCGCCTCCAAACATTCACGTTGTGGAAGCAGGTGAAACTTTGTATGCGATTTCAAGGCGATATAATGTCGATACACGCTCTTTGGCGAATATGAACGGCTTACCGAAACCGTGGACAATTCACCCTAATGATCAGATATTACTGCCGAGCCTAGCGCGCGATTCAATGGCATCTGAAGCAACGGCTATTGCTTCATCAAATGCACGGGTGAAGGCTATGAATGGAAAAGAGGGGCCACCAGTTCGCGCTTTTGCGCATGGTCATGAAGGTAAAACAACGGGGCCGGTCGTTCTTGCGAATGTAGGAAAACTAGCTACTGATCCCGCAAAACAGGCTGCCGATACGCAGGAATTAGGGCGTTTCGATGAGACACCTGTCGTGCAGCCTTTGCCTGTAAGCGCTGATATTGACCTTCCCGGGAATAGTCGCGGATTTTTATGGCCTGTAGAAGGTAATGTCGTTGCCAACTTTGGTGCAAATGCCAAGGGACTTAAAAATGACGGGGTGAATATCGGGGCAGCTAAAGGGGCTCCGATCAAAGCAGCAGCTGATGGATATGTTGTGTATGCAGGCAATGAATTGCCGGGGTTTGGTTTCTTAGTTCTTATCAATCACGGTGACGGCTGGGTTAGCGCTTATGCGCATGCAAATGATTTGTTGGTGGAAGAGGGGCAAGCGATTCGACAAGGGCAGATCATCGCTAAAGTGGGGGATACAGGCTCGGTTGATACACCGCAATTGCACTTCCAATTACGAAAAGGGAAGTCACCACTCGACCCAACAGGGCATTTATCCCCTAAACGTGCCATTTAGCGCAGTTTCGACGCCAACCAATCGCCCTGAATACATTGCATTGTTTTCCTCTGTCGATATAGTCCGCGCCTTGTATGCTATTATGACAAATATTAGATATATGTCTAAAGCAGGGTCGTTTCCTATTTTCAGGACGATTAAGGGATTATTTAAGAGGCGTTTATGTTTATCGCACCGCTCATACTTCAAGAAAGTGCCGTAGCTGCTACTGGAGCAGCTGGTGAGCCTTCAGCTCTCATTCAAATGTTGCCGTTTGCCGGTATTCTTGTGATTTTGTATTTCACAATGATCCGCCCGCAACAAAAACGCCAAAAAGAACACCGCGCAATGATCGAAGCGGTTGTCAAAGGTGACACTATCATCACAACTGGTGGGTTGATCGCTAAAGTAACCAAAGTTGAAGAAAACGAAGTTCTTGTGGATGCAGGCGAAGGCGTTAAGCTTCGTATTCTGCGTTCCATGATTGTTGAAGTGCGTGGAAAAAACACACCTCAACCTGCTAACGATACTTCTAAAAGCTAGAGACGCTTCATTATGCTGCAATTTCCTCTGTGGAAACGCCTTCTCGTAATTGGCGTTGTACTCCTTGGAGCTTGGTTGTCTTTGCCTAACTTGCTAAGTGCGAGCCAACGCGAAGCCGCTCCGGGCTTTATACCGTCAGAAACTGTGAAACTTGGCCTAGACCTTAAGGGTGGGTCATACCTTCTATTGGAAGTCGACCCGAAGGAGTTGCAACAAAACAGGTTGCGTGAGCTTTCCCGTGATATTCAACGTGAATTGATTAAGAAGCCGAACAACGTAAAGTTCCGTGGACGTGAAGTTGCGGATGGTGGGGTGCGTTTTCGCGTGCTCGAGCCTTCTCAAGCTGACGAAGCAATTCGCCGTGTTAAAGAGCTTTCGTCTCCGGTTGGTGGTATTGGTGGACCTCAAAGTCTAGCTGTGGAAAATCAAAATGGTGTTATTACCGTACGCTTTTCTGATGCCAAACTGGAGGAGCTAGAGGTTGAAGCACTTGATGATTCAATTGAGGTTGTGCGTCGTCGTGTAGATGGATCAGGAACAACTGACCCAAATATTCAACGCCAAGGATCTAATCGTATTGTTCTGGAAGTACCAGGACTTGATGATCCGACTGATTTGATTGCGCTAATTCAGCGTGCCGGGGTGATGTCTATCAATCTTGTTGATGAGGATGCTGACCCAACACAATACCGGTTGGATGAGCCGCGGCTGGGCAAGGTGAAACATCAGGATGCGTATTCCCCTAGAGAATATGTTGTATTTGAAGACCCGATTCTTACGGGAGCGGATTTTGCAAACGCATCTCAAGGCTTTGATGAGAGCAATCGCCCTCAAATTGATTTTACTCTTAAAGGACGTGGACCAAAAGTTTTTGGTGATTTTACCAGTCAAAACGTTGGCCGCACATTTGCGATTGTTCTCGATGGTAAAGTGATTTCTGCAGCGTCTGTGCGTACACCTATTTTGAGTGGATCTGGCCGGATTACAGGATCGTTTGAAATTCAAGAAGCGAATGCAATTGCGATTGTTCTTAGAGCAGGTGAGTTGCCGGCAAAGCTTCAAGTTGTCGAGCAACGTGTTGTTGGGGCTGGGTTGGGTGAAGATTCCATTCGGGCTGGTACAACTGCTTCTATTGTTGGTCTTGTGCTTGTCGCCGTCTTTATGATTATGGCATATGGTCTCTGGGGTGGTTTCGCAGTGGTATCACTAGCAGCCAACATCATGTTGATTATTGGAGCTTTGTCTGGGTTAGGTGCAACGCTTACACTGCCAGGTATCGCAGGTATCATTCTAACAATCGGTATGGCCGTTGATGCGAACGTGCTGGTGTTTGAACGGATACGTGAGGAGGCGCGAAATGGGCGCTCTCCGATAACGTCAGTAGAAATTGGGTATAAGCAAGCCACATCAACAATTTTTGACGCAAATATCACCACCCTGATTGCTGCGGCAGTTCTTTTCCAGCTTGGGTCTGGTCCCGTGAAAGGCTTTGCCGTGACGTTGGGTATTGGGGTTGTAACCTCTGTGTTTACCGCGTTTGTACTGACGCGTATGTTTATGGCTGATTGGTTGCGTATTTTGCGCCCTAAGAAGTTGCCGGTTTAGGAAGGACATAGATCATGTTATTGAAATACCTTCCAGACGAGCCAAAAATTGGCTTCATGAAAGTTCGCATGGCTGCGTTTGTGTTATCGTGTATTATGATAATCGCATCTATTGCTTTGGTTGCGACGCGCGGATTGAATTTCGGAATCGATTTCGTCGGTGGTGTTGTTCTTGAGGTGGAAACGCCGAATGAGCCCATAAATGTTGGCCGTATACGCGATACTTTAGCGCCGCTTAATCTTGGCGATATCCAAGTTACAGAAGTGCGAGAAGTTGTAGCTGTGGATAGTGCTGCAACTGTGGCTATGATTCGAGCAGGAAGCCCTGAGGGTGAGGGCGAAGAAGTTGAACTTGCCGTTCAAGCTATGACAAACAGTATGATTGATACTCTAAAAGCTGAATTTGAAGGCTTAGAGATACGACGCAATGAAGCTGTTGGTCCTAAAGTTTCTGGTGAGTTGATGACGGATGGTGTGCTTGCGCTTGTCGTTGCTCTCGGCTTGATGCTTGTTTATATTTGGTTTCGTTTCCAATGGCAGTACTCAGTCGGTGCTATTCTTGCCCTCGTGCATGATATTATACTGACGATTGGGATGTTCGCATTCACACAGTTTGAGTTTAACCTTTCAACGATTGCAGCCCTTTTAACGATTGTGGGTTACTCCATGAACGATACTGTTGTTGTTTATGACAGGGTTCGTGAGGAATTGAGAAGGTATAAGAAAATGCCTGTAACCGATGTTATCGACTTGTCAGTTAATCGTACATTATCTCGTACCTTACTGACTTCAGGTACGACGTTACTAGCGTTGTTCGCCATCTTTATTCTAGGCGGTGATGTATTGCGTGGCTTCTCGTTCGCAATGATCTGGGGAATATTTGTAGGTACTTATTCTTCTATCTTTATCGCATCTGCAATTTTACTCCAAACCGGTGTTCGTCCAGGTGGAAAGAGTGATGAAGACAACGAGCCTATCCCTCACGGCGCTCAGGTATAGTAAAAGCTTAGTATAGCTTAAGATAAAACGCCCATTTTCTTCGAAGGTGGGCGTTTTCATGTATTAACGCAAATTTCGATTCTCATGATTTTTAGGCGTCATTCTTGGTGGCTGCACTATTTTGAGGTGCTTTGCATTGCGTGTTCTACTTTTGAGTGTTTTGTAAGTAAGAAATTTAGGTGAAATGTGTCGGAAAATAAAATCATTAAAAACAATAAGTTGATCGTATTTGGGTTGACGAATTGAAATTTTTGAAAAACAAAATTTGAAAAGCTAAAAAATTCTCTATTGATATTAACCTAAGATTTCCTTCTGAGACTTAGATTTCACCTTGTAAGCGGAATAAGGCTGGAGTGCGTGCAGCTTCCAGTAAAGAAAAATCCGTAACGCTATTCTGTCTAAGGGTGAAACCATGAAGTTGAAATTCGCATTATCGGCAGCTGTATTATCAGTTGCTTCAGTATTTGGAAGTGCTGCTCCAGCTATGGCTGAAGCGAAGGTTGTTAAGCAAGTTGCTCCAGAATATCCGCGCGGTGCTGAGCGCCGTGAAATGGAAGGCAGCGTATCATTGTCATTTGACGTGAACGACGCTGGTGCAGTTGAAAACGTGCAAGTCGTTGATGCAAGCACACCTGGTGTTTTTGATAGTGCAGCTATTAAAGCTCTAAGCCAATGGAAATTTGAAGCGGGATCACCTGATAGCGGTGTTAACGTTACAATTAACTTTCAGCTTTAAAGTATAAATGAAGGGAACGGACTGCTCTTGGTAGTCCGTTTCTTTTTAAGGTTTGAAATTAACCATAAAATACTCGGGGTTCTAAACTAATGTCAAAGATCAATCACAATCTCATCCGCGTTCGTTTGCCAGCAGCGTTTGCGGCGGCAGGGGTTACCTTGGCAGGAGCTTCGGGGATTTCCATTTCAGCATTAAATTCTTCAAGTGCTGGCTTGAAAGATGTCGTTGAAGCAAAGCTTCCCTTGCTTAAAGCTTCAGATGATATGGGGTCGTCTTCGGGTGTTCTGAAATCTGAAACGCGTGCATTTGCTGGTGCAGTTAGCGAAGTTGAACGTGCCGAATCCATGAGTGAGCTCGTATCTCTTCTTTCTAATATAGATGAAAATATTGCGCAGTTGAACGCCGCAGAAGATGTGGGCGATCTTGGGCAAGTTGTAGCGGCTGTAAGTGATATGCAAGCTGCTGTTGATAGTTTGAATATTGTTGTTTCTGATCGCATTGCTGTAGATGGTCGTCTTGCCAATGCAATGGCTAAAGCACGCGATTTACGTGCAGCAGTCGTAAATGCTGTTGAAACACAGCTCGATAGCGCTGAAGAAGGTGACATTGAAACCTTGCTGCGGATCAGTCTTTCTGCAAACACAATGAATTCATTATTTGGTGAGGTTGAACTCGCGTCGGCTGTTGATGATATCGCTGCGCTAGAGGACAAACTGATCGACCAAGTTGATGAGATTACAGTAAATATTGCTATTCTTGGTTCTGGCGCAAGCAGCGCTTTAAAGGTTTCAGTGAAAGATTTGGTGGCGCTTGCAGATGGTGAAAACACTATCGCAGCAATGAAAACACAATCTATTCAATCGCAAATTCAAGCTGAAGAAATAGCCTCACAAGCAAATTCTGCGGCAGAATCGCTTGCGACTGCGACAGTGCAGCTTGCGGAAGCTATTCGTTCGGACGCTGACGCGACCGCGAAATCCGCCTTGGGTACAAACACAACAGCAACAACTTTGTTGATTTTGATGACTTTGGCTGCCTTGGCAGGTGCTGGTCTCATTGGGTATTTCTATGTTGAGCGTAGAATTTCAAAACGTTTGACAAACTTAAACAACGCGATGGCGCGTCTTGCCAATGGCGAGTTTGATGTTGACCTAACAGGTACTGACGGAAAAGACGAAATTGGCCAAATGGCTGAAACTCTACGTGTTTTTGAAGAAAATGGTCGTGAGCGCTTGCGTCTGGAAGAGCAAACGAGACTTGAAGCTAAAGAGCGTGAAGTACGAACAAAACAAATTGACGGGTTTATCGAAGCGTTTGACGGTAAGATGCGCGATACATTTGAAGTTATGTCACGCGCGACTTCTGAGCTTCAAAATACAGCATCTGTTATGCGCGGGTCTGCTGAAAATGCGACTCACGAAACTGGGTCTGCTGCGAGTGCTGCGGATCAGGCTTCTCACAATGTGAATACTGTGGCGTCAGCAGCTGAAGAAATGTCAGCGTCGATTGCTGAAATCGCGAACCAAATTGTGCACTCAACGAAGATTGCGAAAGAAGCAGTTGATGAGATGCATGTCTCTAGTGAAAGTGTTCGTGGGTTAGATCGTGAAGCGGAAGCTATCGGTGAAGTTGTTGATTTGATTAACAATATTGCGGGTCAAACAAACCTTCTAGCATTGAATGCAACGATCGAAGCAGCACGTGCTGGTGAGGCAGGTAAAGGATTTGCGGTTGTTGCGAACGAAGTAAAGCAGCTTTCTAGCCAGACAAGTAAGGCGACTGAGCAGATTGCAAGTCAGATTGCGAGCATTCAGAATGCTTCAGGATCTGCTGTGTCTGTAATGAATAAAATCTCTACGTTAATCAGTGACATAGACACGATTTCTTCTTCTATTGCTTCAGCGATGGATCAGCAACGTGCGGCGATTATGGAGATTTCTCGTTCTGCACAGGAAGCTGCAAGTGGTGCGCAGAGTGTGAATGATTCAGTACAATCATTGAGTGCAACAACGTCAGAAACTGGTCAATGTGCCCAACAAGTAGAAAGCGCATCCTCAGGATTGGCGATTGAAGCCGATGAACTTCAATCATCTGTTGTGGACTTCCTTCACAAAGTTAGAACTGCTTAATTTTAAAACGTTTTTTATCAAAATAGCCTGTTGATTTTAAGTCGACAGGCTTTTTTGTGCTTTGGTAATACGTGACTGGTGGTGAGGGATTGCCAGTGGTCTGCTGGCTGTCTGGTTGGCGTCTGGAAGTTTTCTGGTCTCGATGAGGTGCTGGGCTGGAGCCAAGCTGTTATGTGTAAGGCTTTCAACAGCTGGCTGATTGCACAAAAAAGGCCGCACCCATGACGGATGCGACCTTATTTTTTAACAATTCAAGCCAAGCTTTTAAAAAGCCAAGCCATATTTTGCTTAGCTTGCGTCAGCAAGGTTTTGGTTCACAAAGTCCCAGTTCACCAATTCGTTCAAAAACACTTCAATGTATTTTGGACGTGCGTTTTGGTAATCGAGGTAATAAGCGTGCTCCCAGACATCCATAGTAAGAAGTGGTGTTACACCATCTTCTGTTAGAGGTGTCTCAGCGTTTGCTGTTTTGCGGACTTCGAGCTTGCCGTTTGCAAGTACAAGCCATGCCCAGCCTGAACCAAATTGAGTAGCACCGGCTGTTGAGAATGCATCTTTGAATGCTTCGTAAGAACCAAAGTCTGCTTTGATTTTGTCAGCGATTGCACCAGTTGGCTCACCGCCGCCTTGTGGCTTCATAGAGTGCCAGAAAAATGTGTGGTTCCAGACTTGAGCAGCATTGTTGAATACGCCGCCATCAGAAGATTTAATGATGTCTTCAAGCGATTTACCAGCGAAGTCTGTGCCTTCAATCATTTTGTTCAAGTTTGTCACATATGCGTTGTGGTGCTTTGCGTGGTGAAAGCTAAAAGTGTTCGCTGACATGTGAGGTTCTAGAGCATCAGTAGGGTATGGAAGTGCAGGAAGTTCGAAAGCCATTGGAATGTCCTCTTTTTTTTAATGAACAGCTAGATATATAACGCTACTGTCCATATATGGTTTCATGACCAATACGACTAGCCCCCAAATCCGCGCATCCGCCAAAGAGCTGGAAATTAAACTAAAATCTTCTGATGAAGATCGTTGGTTAGCCAGTAGATGTGCACCAAAAGCCAAACGCGACAAGATTGTTGCCCTTTATTCGCTCGTTCACGAACTTGAGCGCGCGCTTGGAGTTTCTGAACCGATGCTTGGGCGAATCCGAGTTCAGTGGTGGCGCGAGGTTTTAGAGCAAATTTTTTCTGGCGGAGTCGTACGTTCGCATGATTTAGCTTTTGCGTTGAAAGATGAGTTTGGCGACATGTCAAACATGAAGCCCATGCTGGATGAGCTGCTCAATGCATATGATGATGTATTAGATGGTGTTGAAAACGCCGACAAACCGCCGCGCATGGAGACGGGCGCTTGGATTGCATTGTGTGCAGCAAAGGTTTTAGACCAAGAGGCTGGTCCATATGAGGATGCTATAGCTGCTTGTGGTCGAGGTTATATTTCCGCGCGTATTGGTAGTCCATGCGCTGCCCCGCGACTAGAGGCAGTTCAGCAAGCTTTCCCAACAATACCGCCAGCATTCGGTAGCGCGGTTTTGTATGTCGCGACAATGCCTGCCTATATGACTGGAAAAGGTATTTCCGCATTGGGACGCCGTTGGAGCATATTCAAAGCGATGGCGAGCGGGAAAATCAGTAAACTTTAAAGCTGGATAAATGCGCCGTATCGATTCGGGTGCGTTAATTAAGGAACATCGTGACTTCTGAGGAGTTGGTTTGAGGCAATAAAGCTGCGGATCAAATTTTGGAAGTTCAGAATGTCACAGATTTCGACCATAAACCCTTATACCGAATCCACGCTTAAAACTTACGCATTGATGCAGTCGACAGCCGCTTTCAGCAAAGTAGAAGCCTGTCATGAAGCCTTCTTAAAATGGCGTCAAACCATGCACGAAGAGCGTGCTCAATATCTCTTTAAAATAGCTAAAGGTTTACGAGATCGCTCTGAGGATCTGGCCAAGTTAATGACGGAGGAGACTGGGAAGTTATTGCGGGATGGCGCAATGGAAGTGGAGCTGTGTGCTCGGATTTTTGAGTATACAGCAGAGCATGGGCCTTCAATGTTGGCTGATGAGGCGCGCACTCACTCAGGCGGAAAGAAGAAAGGCTGGGTTACATATTCGCCAATCGGAGTGATTTATAGCATTCAGCCTTGGAATTTTCCGATCTATCAACCCGTCCGTGTGTTAGCTGCAAACTTGATGGCTGGTAATGGTGTCGTGCTAAAGCATGCAAGCATTTGTACGGGGAGTGGGCTTCTTCTGGAGGAAGTCTGCCGAGATGCCGGTCTGCCGGCAAGTCTTTTCCAAGTCTTAGTTATAGATCACGATACATCCGATAAGGTTATTCAGCATGATCTTGTTAGAGCCGTTACGATGACGGGCAGTGATGATGCTGGCCGCCATATTGCTCAGACTGCGGCTGCAGAACTTAAGAAAACTGTTTTGGAGCTAGGTTCTAATGACGCTTATCTGGTCTTAGAAGATGCTGATATAGAACTTGCTGTAAAGACCTCGGTTCAGGGACGATTATTTAATAACGGCGAAACATGTGTATCTGCAAAAAGGTTTGTGGTTACTGACAAAGTTTACGATGCTTTTAGAAGTGCTTTCGTTGAGCAGATGCAGGCCATTAGAATGGGTGATCCGATGGATGATCACACTCAACTAGGTCCGCTTTCAAGCAAAGAACAATTTGAAACAATATCGGAGCAAGTGAGTAAAAGTGTTGATGCTGGTGCAAAGATATTGTGCGGAGGCAATCCACCAGAGCGAACGGGGTATTTCTATCCAGCTACAGTGTTAGATAATTGTGCACCGGGAATGCCTGCTTATGATGATGAGCTTTTTGGCCCTGTCGCATCATTGATACGTGCCAAGGATGATGACGACGCGATGCGCATTGCCAATGATAGCCGATATGGGCTTGGTGGCGGAATATTCAGTAAAGACCAAGACAAAGCACTACGCTTAGCACGCAATCATTTTGACACTGGGATGGTTAGAATAAATTCGTTCGGTGCTGCTGATGTGAATATGCCTTTTGGGGGCGTCAAAAATTCTGGGTATGGCCGTGAACATGGTGGCTTTGGAATCAAAGAGTTCGTCAACGCGAAGGCGATCTACCTTTCTTAAATTCGTACACCCAACTCAACTGAAAAGGAGAATGCAATGAATGTACTTGTCGCTGGTGCGACCGGAAATACTGGTCAACGTCTTGTCCGTGAATTGGTGTCACGTGGACATAATCCAATCGCTTTGGTTCGAGAAAGCTCTGACACATCAAGTCTTCCTGCAAACGTTCAGCTGCGCCAAGGGGACCTGACGGATCTCTCCGATAACGTATGCGATGGCTGTGATTCTGTTGTGTTTGCCGCTGGTTCTGGTGGCAATACGAGCGCTGAAATGACAGATAAAGTGGATCGTGATGGTGCTAAAAGGCTTACCGATATTGCGGCCAAGTCAGACGTGAAACGGTTTGTTATGTTGAGTTCAGTGGGAGCAGAGTTTCCACCGAAGGAAGGTCAGATGGCTCGCTATCTACAAGCCAAGCATGAGGCAGATGAGCATTTAATGCAATCGGGACTGGAGCATGCGATACTTCGCCCGGTGTCTCTAACTGATGATGATGGTGTACGAAATATGGTGTTCGGACAGGCCGTTGATCCCAAGGCGAAAGCTGCGCGCGGTGATGTCGCTGCTGTACTGGCGCGTGCGGTTGATGAGGATCAATGGGTAGGTGCTCCGATTGTGATGCAATCGCATTTGTAATCAGTAGGTTAGGTTAAAATAAGGCCCGCACGATTTGATGTTGTGCGGGCCTTTTATGTTTTGAAATTACTTCACCAGTTTATCTGCTAGTTCGTTGATACCGTTGACGATGAAGTCAGGTTGCTGTGCGAGTGGGTAGAGGGCTTTGCCTGGACGGGCTACGAATACGGCTTGCATGTTGGCTGCTTTGGCTCCGGCAATATCCCATCCATGCGCTGCGACGAGCATGGCGTCTTCAGGTGCAATTTCCATTTTTTTCAATGCCCATTCATAGGCCGCCAGATTTGGTTTGTAGATTTTGATGTCCTCAATGCTCAAGCGTTGGTCGAAATAGGAAGTGAGACCTGCAAATTCAAATTGAGCTTTAACACCCGCATTTGATGAGTTTGTGAGGCTGACAATTGTGTAGCCGGCTGCTTTGAGGCGTTTGAGTCCGTCTATGACATCTGGGTGCGGCGGCAAGGATGTAAGAGGTGTCGCGATAGCGGTCTTGGCAGCTTCTGGGGTGATATCGATATTGTTGTTTTGGGCTACCATCATGAGAGCGGCGACGCCAATCTCTCCAAAACCGTGATATTGGCCTGTGCTTGTGTCTACGAGCGAATGATGAAGCATTGTGGAGAACCATAGCGCCATCAAATCTTCGCGCCCTCCAAGAGCTTGGCTGACGGAAGACTTCATCGCGTCGAGGTCAAGAAGAGTTTCGTTGACATCGAAAAAGATAACTTTGGGAGACATGTTTTCAGGCTCCGCGATAGCTTTGGAGAAAATGGGGGTGAGGCTGATTGAGACAGCAATAATAGCCAGTTGGCCAAGACGTTTTAGGGAGTTCATGGGAGGCTCTTTTTATACGTTTATATTATTCTGATTTTTAACATCTGCAGCCAGCCTGGCCAATGCAAGGAGGTTGCACACGCAGCACACTTACGTTCACTTTATCGAGAGCGAGATAAGTCATAATTGGTACGGTATGCTTGTATAAGTCTCGATCTCTGCAAGGGTGAGACTTTAGATTAAGTGAGGGGATGACATGAAGTCGGACAACAAACAAAAAATGAAACAGCTAGCCCTATGGTTGTATGGCCGTATGGGGCAAATGGCATGCTTCTTCGCAGGTGGGATGCTGCTAATTGGAGAGGAGGCTAAATACAATCAACGCTGGCCAACGATCGTGATCGGGATCGTAATTTTAGTATGTGGTTTGGTTTTGCGGCAGCAAATGATCTATAGAGAGACATCACAAAGTTTGAAGAGTGACATTTAAACTGTCACTCTCCTAAAGCATTAGCTTGGTTTTGCGCTGCGTGTACGAATAGCTGTGTTTACAACCGGTGCGTGAAGCTCAATATGTTCAATCATCATTGAGGCAACATCTTTTTTGGTCGTATTCTCAATTCCCTCAAGGCCGGGAGAGGAGTTCACTTCTAAAATTTTCGGTCCGGTTGAGGATTGGAGTATATCTACGCCTGCAACAGAAAGCCCCATAACTTTGGAGGCTTTAATTGCGACCTTTTTTTCCTCTACTGAAAGCTTAATGACACTGGCTGAACCGCCACGATGCAGGTTTGAACGAAACTCACCTTCAGCACCTTGACGTTTGATGGCACCGACAACTTTATTGCCAACCACAAAACAACGTACATCTGCGCCGCCAGCTTCTTTGACAAATTCCTGCACTAGGAAGTTTGCTTCCAGACCACGGAAGGCATCAATAAGGCTTTCAGCAGCTTTTTTTGTTTCGGCCAATACGACGCCTTTGCCTTGTGTTGATTCAAGGAGTTTTACTACAACAGCGCCATTGCCTGCCAAAGAGATGAGGTCTTTGGTGTCTTTAGGGCTTGAGGCGAAAGCTGTTGCGGGCATGCCTATACGGTGGCGTGCAAGCAATTGGTGTGCGTATAGTTTGTCACGTGAGACGCCAATAGATTGTGCTGAGTTTAAACAATAGGCACCCATCATTTCAAACTGTCGCAAAACGGCCATGCCGTAGAATGTCATACTCGCACCAATGCGCGGAATAACGGCATCGTATTGCGGTAGTGGTTTGCCGTCATAGTGTACTTCTGGCTGCTGGGCATTGATCGCCATATAGCAGCGGCGCGTATCGATCATTTCTATATGATGGCCGCGCTGTTCAGCTGCTTCTTTGAGGCGCTGACAGGAATAGTTATTGGGTTCACGTGTGAGCAGTGCAATACGCAGCGGGCGCTTGGCGGCTTTCTTACGCGGAAAACCCTTATAGAGGTCGTAAGAGAGTTTAGGCTGGATAAAGCTCTCTGCTGGGAGAACAGCCATATCTTCAGTGATAGACGTCCGACCAAAAAGCATTCGATAGGCCATTGTTTCGCGGTTTGTCAGCGTCACTTGGATGGGCCATTTCTGGTCGCCAAATTGTACATTCGTCGAGATAACATAGCGAAGTTCGGTTTCACCGTTTGAAGATGTGACTTCGCGGCGGTCTACGATGGGGGCCGCACACACAACTTCAAGGTCTGGATCGTCTGGATTTGGGCGTAAGGTAAAGCGAATTTGAGGTTTGGAAATAGATCCAAATGGCTCTACAGCATGCGCGTGAAGTGCTGATGTTTTTGCGCCTGTATCGACTTTGGCACGGATTGCAGGAAGGCCAAGGTCAGGCAGGCTTAACCACTCTTCCCAGCCAAGCTTTAAGGGTGTGTCGCTCATAGCAATCTCTTACGTGTCTAAGTGTTAGGTGTAGAAAAATATAGCAGCCAACCAGCCAAGACTTCGTGAGGCCTTACAGCTGACTGCTATTCTAATTCGTGGATGAATGCGACCCCTAAATTTACACCAATCTATCTAAGCTTGAGCAGCTAGCCAGTTTTCAATGTCTTTAAGGGCACGTGCGCTTTGTGCGCGTTTCTTTGCGCGGCTCTTATCTTTTCCGCGATATCTCTTACCTGTTTCTGGATCTTCTTTGTCATATTCTTCAATATCTGGGAAGAGGCCAAAATTGACATTCATAGGCTGGAATGTGGCTTTTCCTTCAAGGTGGCCACCAGTGACGTGGGCAATGAGGGAGCCAAGTGCAGTTGTCTCTGGTGGAGGTGGAATATCGCGTCCAAGGCGCTCATAGGCTGCAAAGCGGCCCGCGAGCAAACCCATTGCTGCGCTTTCAACATAGCCTTCCACACCAGAGACCTGACCTGCGAACCGAATACGCGGGTGAGCTTTGAGTTGAAGCTTTTTATTGAGGACTTTAGGGCTGTTAATGAATGTATTTCTATGAATACCACCAAGACGCGCAAACTCAGCGTTTTCCAAACCGGGTACCATACGGAGCACGTCCATTTGCGGCCCGTATTTCATCTTTGTTTGGAAGCCAACAATGTTCCACAATGTCCCTAATTTGTTATCCTGACGCAATTGCACGATTGCGTGCGCTTTTACTGTTGGATTGTGCGGGTTTGTGAGACCTACAGGTTTGAGCGGCCCATAGCGAAGTGTTTCTGGTCCGCGTCCTGCCATGATCTCAACGGGAAGACAGCCCTCAAAATAAGGCGTGTTTTTTTCCCATTCTTTAAACTCGGTTTTGGGGGCGTCTATCATTGCTTGGAGGAAAGCAAGATATTGTTCCTTATCCAATGGGCAGTTGATGTAAGCGTCTGTCTCTCCAGATGGTCCAGGTTTATCATAGCGAGATTGGCGCCATGCTTTGGTCATGTCGATGCTGTCATAATAGACAATGGGTGCGATGGCGTCGAAGAAGGAAAGTTCTTCTTCGCCGGTTAGCTCTTTTATAGCTTCAGCCATAGATGGGGACGTGAGTGGTCCTGTGGCGATTATGACATTGTCCCATTCCGCCGGTGGAATGCCGATGACTTCTTCTCGGGAAATTGTGATAAGTGGGTGCGCTTCGAGTTTGGCTGTTATGCCTGCGGAGAAATTTTCGCGATCAACAGCAAGAGCGGATCCCGCAGGAACTTGATGCTCAGATGCAGTTGAGATGATCACCCCATTGGCACGGCGCATTTCTTCGTGGAGCAGCCCAACAGCATTGTTTACATGATCATCTGATCGGAAGGAGTTTGAGCAAACAAGCTCCGCTAACCCATCTGTCTGGTGCGCTTCTGTTTTGCGTGTAGGACGCATTTCATGAAGAATGACGGGAACACCCAAATTGGCGGCTTGCCATGCGGCCTCACACCCAGCCATTCCGCCGCCGATGATGTGAATTGGTTTTAAGTCGCTGGACATTGCTTGGGGTGTTTGTGTCATGGGGAGGTGTCTTTTTCCTGTGCTGCGTCTTTCGCAAGGTGGAGTTAAAATCACACCTTGAAGTTATGCGGTAGTCCTGTGGCTAAGAATTTGTCTAGCTATGGTGTGTTTTTAGCAAATAAAATGTTGAAAGTGTAAGACGCTAATTTTTGCTTCGATATGAGTTGACCTGATCGTGCATCATGTAAAAGCTGATGTATGTAATAGACTTGTGAGGGGCAATATGAGTAGCGAGATGGAGGCAGGCGGCCTTTGGGGGATGGCGCGTTCACTGCGTGGGAGTAAAAAAGCAAAACCCAAATTTGACCAATGTCCTAATTGTGAGACGCCTCTATCCGGTCGGTATTGCCATATGTGTGGACAATTGGCGGATGATTTTCAACGTCCGTTTTGGTCGCTCATGGCAGAGGCAGCGTCTGATTTGTTTGCTTTAGATGGGCGTCTCTGGAAGACGGTTCCGCGATTATTATTTAATCCTGGACGCATCACGCGGCAATATATTGATGGCAAAAGAGCTTCTCAAGTTCCGCCCTTTCGTATGTATCTGGTTGCGAGTGTGTTGTTTTTTACAACATTTTTTATGTTGGGTCCAAGCGGAGATGATGTTGAGAAGCTATTTGACTTAACTCCGACACGTGCTGAAGCATGTGAGACTGGCCGCCGCGCGGCTGCGGGAGATTTGGAAGCGGAAAAACAAATCGAAGCTTTCTGTGCGATTGGAGAAAACGAGTTAAAGGAAGTAGGGGATTTGGGTCCAATTGATGTCGGGGATGATATGGGAGCGTATTCGGCTTTGATATCTGAGAACATCAATGCTTTGTACAAGGAACCACAACGATTCTGGCTATTGGTACAAAGCTGGGCTCCGAGAATAGCCTTCCTGTTACTGCCGTTCATGGTCATAGGATTGGGGGTGTTATACCTCTTCAAGCGAGGTGTTTATGTATATGATCATATTGTGCTGGCGCTCCACTTTCTAACTATGCTGTTTCTGCTGTGGACGATTAGTTTTGCGCTACCGTCGGCGGTTTCTGGTTGGTTTGTATGGATTTTAATGCTCTACCCATTTGTGTATCTATATCGCTCGTTTCGCGTTGTTTTTGATAGCGGACGTGTATCCTCATTTGTTAGAACGTCGATCATGTGGATTGGGAGTTTTGTTGTCGCCGCGTTTTTGATGATTGTGATGGTGGCGACGATCACGATTACAGCGTAAGTTGAGTTATCACCTCGTTTGTGTATAGAAATATTGTGATTTTTTAAGGGGTTTTGGGATGTCAGAAATATCAGCGGGTAAAGTGCCGATTCTTGAGAGTGTCGGCGTGGCGTACAAATACCTTGCCGCAAATTGGCAGAGATGGATCCCCGCATGCTTGCTGCTTGGTGCGGCTTCTGGGTGGTATCAGATGCAGGTTATCAGGACGGCTTTGGATGCCGCAAATGGTGTGAACTCTAATATGATCGCATTTGGGGTTTTCTGTATATTTATGCTTGTGAACATTGTGGTGGGTGTGGCGATTTATCGACACGTTTTGCGTGATGAGTATTTGCCTCCCATAGGTTTAAGCTTTGGCATAGATGAAATGCGCGTCTTGGGTGTTACGTTCTCTTTAGCGCTTTTGTTTGGTATATTGGGTTTTTTCATTGTTCTGATTTTTGCTGTTGCAGCTTCAATCCTCGTTGCAAGTAATGGTTTAGACGCTGAATTAGCGAGCACGAATCCTGAGCTGTTTTTGGAACAATTCTTTGCTGCTTTGGGATCGGGCAATGGTCCGATATTGGCAATTTTTGGTATTTTGATTTTTGCAGGAATGTTTTTTGCTGGGGTCCGGCTGACCTTTGTGACTGCGGCAACTGTTGCTGAAAGACGTATGATGGTGTTTCAGACTTGGAGTTTTGCCAAAGGCAATTTCTGGCGCATTGTAGGGGCAATTTTGCTTACGGTTCTGCCACTTGCACTGGTTGGCGGAATTATTGTCAGCATTTTTCAGCTGGTGATTGTTGGCGGTACAGAGGTTGAGAATATGATTGCGGCGAGCTTGCCGCAATTATTTGTAGTGAGTGCGATAGAGGGGTTTGTAAACGCAATTGTCTCCATCGCGAGCATCGCGCTAATCGCTTACCTTTATAAAGGACTTCGTCCATCAGATGAAGAATTAGAGGCTTTGAATTCTAAAACCTCCTGATAAAGATATCGCTCGCATTTAAAGAGTTATACCAAGCCCCAACTATTTTGTTGGGGCTTTTTTCTTGTGTGTCGTTTTCGCCTTACGTGCAGCTGCATTAGTAGCTTTTGCTGCAAGTTGAGCTTTTGTTTTAGCGGGTGCTCGTGGTTTTCGTATCGGCTTGTCGTCCGTAGCCGCGTCTGTTTCTTGAGACGCTGCTATCTCTGCGCGGGCCTCTGCTTTTAGAATTGCTTTTTGGCGCGCGCTACGTTCAGCTTGGCGTTCAAGAGTTTCTTTTAGGAAGCGACCAGTGTGGCTTGCTTCGATCTTTATAATGTCTTCAGGTGTACCGACTGCAACGATTTCTCCACCACCATCACCTCCATTGGGGCCAAGGTCTATGACCCAATCGGCGGTTTTGATAACGTCAAGATTGTGCTCGATAACAATGATAGAGTTTCCATTGTCCACGAGCTCTTGAAGCACTTCCAACAATTGGCGCACGTCATCAAAGTGAAGCCCAGTTGTTGGTTCGTCCAAGATGTACATTGTGCGACCGGTTGCGCGGCGGGATAACTCTTTTGCGAGCTTGACGCGTTGAGCTTCACCACCCGACAAAGTGTTGGCTTGTTGGCCAACTTTTACATAACCAAGCCCAACACGGAACAGCGTGTCCATCTTGTTACGGATAGCAGGAACAGCAGCAAAAAAGTCTTTTGCTTCTTCGACCGTCATATCTAGGACATCTGCTATAGACTTGCCTTTATAGAGTATTTCCAGAGTTTCGCGATTGTAGCGTTTGCCGTGACACTCCTCGCAAGTGACATACACATCAGGCAAGAAGTGCATTTCGATTTTAATGACACCATCACCTTGGCATGCCTCACATCGTCCGCCCTTTACATTGAAAGAGAAGCGGCCTGCTTTATACCCGCGCGCTTTGGCTTCTGGTAACCCTGTGAACCAGTCACGGATTGGGCCAAATGCTCCCGTGTAGGTGGCTGGGTTGGAGCGTGGTGTACGGCCGATAGGGGATTGGTCAATGTCGATGATCTTATCGAGATGTTCGAGTCCTTCTAAACTCTCGTAAGGAGCAGGCGCTGCTGAAGTGTTTTGTAATTTTCGAGCCAATGCTTTGTAGAGTGTTTCGATGATGAGAGTGGATTTTCCTCCACCTGAAACTCCAGACACACACGTGAATGTACCAAGTGGAATTTCAACATCGACATTTTTAAGGTTGTTACCGCGGGCACCTTTAAGGGTAACGCATTTGGTGCGTGTCCCCCAGCGACGACGCTTGGGAATTGCGATTTCTTCGACCCCGTTTAAGTATTTTCCAGTAAGGCTATTGGGGTTGGCCTGAATCTCGGCTGGTGTTCCAGCCGCAACGACTTCTCCACCATGCACACCGGCTCTTGGCCCCATGTCGATTACAAAGTCAGCTGTAAGGATGGCATCTTCATCATGCTCAACAACGAGAACTGAATTTCCAAGGTCACGTAGGTGACGCAGTGTCTCAAGGAGACGCTCATTGTCTCGTTGGTGAAGACCAATAGAAGGTTCGTCGAGTACGTAGAGAACACCGGTCAACCCTGATCCAATTTGACTTGCAAGACGAATACGTTGGCTTTCTCCACCTGATAGTGTGCCCGACGCACGAGATAGCCCCAGATAATCAAGCCCAACATCGTTCAGAAATTTTAGACGGTCTCGGATTTCCTTTAGTATACGCGATGCAATTTCTGTCTGTTGTTGGCTGAGTTTTGTTTCGACCTCGTCAAACCATGTTTTCGCATTTTTGATAGATAGCTGTGTGATATGTCCGATGTGTTCATCGCCAATTTTCACACAAAGAGCTTCTGGTTTGAGGCGGTAACCATCACAAGCGCGACACGGGGCAGAGCCTTGATATTTGGCAATGTCTTCGCGTACCCAAGTTGAGTCTGTTTCGCGCCAACGTCGATCAAGGTTTGGAATAACGCCTTCATAGGTTTTGGTAACTTCATAGCGGCGTGCACCGTCATCATATACAAAATCAACCTCGTCTTCGCCTGTACCGTAGAGCACGATGTCCTGCACCTTTTTGGGAAGCTTTTTCCAAGGTGTTTCAAGTTTGAAATCATATTTGCGTGAAAGGGCGCGTAACGTTTGGATTTGGTATGGGGAAGATGATTTTGCCCAAGGTGCGATCGCGCCGCCTTCAAGTGTTTTATCGTGATCTGGCACGATCAGGTCCGGTGACATTTTGAGCATTTCACCCAGCCCGTCACAGGAAGGACATGCGCCAAATGGGTTATTGAATGAGAAAAGGCGCGGTTCGATTTCAGGAAGTGTGAAACCGGATTCAGGACATGAAAATTTAGAAGAGTAGATGATGCGGCGGGGCGTAGTTTCACCTTCTGCAAGCGTTGCAAATTCAGCTACGGCCAATCCATCTGCTAATTCTAACGCGGTTTCAAAACTCTCCGCAAGGCGTTGTTTCATGTTATCGCGAACAACAATGCGATCTACAACAACATCAATATCGTGCTTGAATTTTTTATCCAAAGTAGGTGGAGATTCTAGATCGTAAAATTCCCCATCAACTTTAACGCGTGCAAAACCGCGTTTGAGGAGGTCTGCGAATTCCTTACGATATTCACCTTTGCGCCCTCGCACGATAGGCGCGAGCAAATAGAGTCGTGTACCTTCATCAAGATTGAGCGTGCGATCTACCATTTGTGTAACGGTTTGGCTTTGGATTGGAAGTCCTGTTGCGGGAGAGTAAGGGATACCTACGCGTGCCCAAAGCAAGCGCATGTAGTCATATATCTCGGTTACGGTTGCAACAGTTGAACGCGGATTACGAGATGTTGTTTTTTGTTCAATAGAAATTGCAGGGGATAGCCCTTCAATTGACTCAACATCAGGCTTTTGCATCAACTCTAAGAATTGGCGCGCATAGGCAGATAGGCTCTCGACATATCGCCTTTGCCCTTCAGCATAAATTGTGTCGAATGCTAATGATGATTTTCCTGACCCAGAAAGCCCGGTCATAACAACCAATTCATTACGCGGAATATCAATGTCTACATTTTTTAGATTGTGTTCTTTAGCGCCGCGAACGCGGATGGACTTTAGTTCTGTAGACATAAAAGCATCTCTGGTATTTTGAGTGGCGGTTAGCAAGAAACGACTCTAAGGCAAGTCGAAGCTGAAAACAGACATAGTGTAGGAGCGTGAAAAGCAAAACTCTCTAACGTTAACTTTTCATAGATACGAGCATAGTGGTTATTCCGATCACATGTTTCTGTCAGCAGTCGTCCTATATTGCGTTGAATTTGACAAGACTCAAGAACAAACATAGAACATGAATCAAATTTACTGTTAACAAATGGTTTCAAACGTTAATGGGTGCTAGAATGTCTTGGTTATCACGTCTAGTGTTTCGCCGATTATACGAACAGCCGATTGGAAAGACGAATTAAATGGCCGGATCAGTGAATAAAGTTATCCTCGTGGGCAATCTAGGGCGCGACCCAGAAATCCGCCAATTTCCAAATGGTGGGTCAGTGGCAAGTTTTACGGTTGCAACGTCTGAAAGTTGGAAAGACCGTAATTCTGGGGAACGTAAAGAAAAAACAGAGTGGCACCGCGTGGCGGTATTCTCTGAAGGTCTTGTGAAGATTGTCGAACGCTACCTTAAAAAGGGATCGAAGGTCTACATTGAAGGACAGTTGGAAACTCGTAAGTGGACTGACAATAAAGGTGAAGAGAAATACACAACTGAAGTTGTGCTACGTAATTTTGGGTCAACGCTGACAATGCTTGATGGTCGTGATGGACCAAGCGGCGGTCGCGGCGTTAGTGAAGAAGGTGGCAGCTATGGCGGGGCTCCACGTCAGGTTGATGGCCCAAGAGAGGATTTCTCTGCTGATTTGAACGATGAGATTCCGTTCTAAGGCTAACATTAAAATTTTTTTCTTCTCACCTTGAAGCGGTGTTTAAAGAAAAAATGATTGAAAGCGCGGTGTGAAACCTTTGTGGTTCCATCGCGCTTTTTTGTATGTCAGACCAGATGAAAATCAAATTTCGTCAAGTTAGAGGCGTGTTTACTGATTGCTTTGTGTTGCTGCAGAATGTGATGAAAATGTCTCTATGGGGCTTTAGAAGCCGAAAAACCGATATTTGATTGTGAAAACACCGCTGTTTTGCTGCTGAACTGCATTTCTACGTTTGGTGTTCTGGTGCAAAGCATCGTAAACTAAATCTCGAATCTATAGAATCGGAGTGTTTATTTGCACTCGTCTGAATAGGTAGGAATTGCGCGTGTCTGACGAAACTGAAAACCCAGAGAATGAAAACCCTGAAACAATGAACGGGGAAGCTGGTGGGCCAGACGAACCACAACTACCTGTTCGGTTTGATCCAGGCGAGGACGGCGTTTCTCCGATTAATATCTCAGATGAGATGAAGAAGTCTTATCTTGATTACGCGATGAGCGTGATCGTAAGCCGTGCGCTGCCAGATGTACGTGATGGTTTGAAGCCAGTGCATAGACGTATTCTGTTTTCCATGAATGAGCAGGGATATACGTTCGATAAAGCGTACAAAAAATCTGCACGCGTGGTTGGTGATGTAATCGGTAAATATCACCCGCACGGTGACCAATCAGTTTACGATGCGCTTGTGCGTATGGCGCAAGACTTTTCCATGGGGCTGCCTTTGCTCGATGGTCAAGGTAACTTTGGGTCCATGGATGGCGACCCTGCGGCTGCTATGCGTTATACCGAGGTCAAGTTGGAGAAAGTGGCAAACCACATTCTCACTGACATAGACCGTGATACAGTTAACTTCCAAGACAACTATGATGGCTCAGAAAAAGAGCCCATGGTATTGCCAGCCCGATTCCCAAATATTTTGGTCAATGGTGGTGGTGGTATCGCTGTTGGTATGGCGACGAATATTCCACCACACAATCTTGGAGAGGTTGTTGACGCGACTTTAGCCATGATTGCTGAACCTGACATTGATGATGAAGCGTTGCTTGAAATCGTACCAGGACCGGACTTCCCAACCGGTGCATTGATTATCGGGCGTTCAGGTTCAAGATCCGGTCTGACGACGGGGCGTGGTTCAGTTATTATGCGGTCTAAAAGCTCAATAGAAGAGCTGAAGAATGGCCGTGAAGCTCTCGTATTTACTGAGATTCCATATCAGGTGAATAAAGCATCAGTGATTGAGAAAATTGCTGAACTCGTACGTGATAAACGTATCGAAGGCATCGCAGACATGCGCGATGAGAGTGACCGTGATGGTGTGCGTGTCGTCGTTGAGGTGAAGCGCGATGCCTCTCCTGAAATCGTGCTCAACCAGCTATTCCGTTACACGCAATTACAAACATCTTTCGGTATGAATATGCTCGCGCTGAATCGTGGGCGTCCGGAACTGTTGTCTCTTAAAGGGATGTTGCAGGCGTTTATTGCCTTCCGTGAAGAAGTTGTTGCGCGCCGTACTAAATTTGAATTGAACAAAGCACGCTCTCGCGCGCACACATTGGTGGGTCTAGCGCTTGCTGTTGCTAATATTGATGAAGTGATCAAGATCATTCGTCACTCTCCAGACCCTGCGTCTGCGCGCGCCCAGTTGATGGATCGTGCTTGGCCTGCAATGGACATGCTTTCGCTGATTAATTTGATCGCGGATCGACGTACTGTTGCAAACGAAGCGGGTGAAATCCGTCTATCGGAAGAGCAAGCTCGCGCAATTCTAGATCTAAGATTGCAACGTTTGACAGGTCTTGGGCGTGATGAAATCGGCGACGAGGCGCGTGGTCTAGCAGACAAAATTGCTGACTTGCTTGATATCTTATCTTCGCGTCCGCGCGTAATGGAGATTATTAAAGACGAGCTTACTGTTGTACGCGAAGAGTTTGCAGTCCCGCGTCGTTCGCAGTTCATTGAAGCTGAGTTGGATATGGACGATGAAGCCTTCATTGAGAAGGAAGACATGGTCGTTATGTTTACTCATGGCGGATATGCGAAACGTACGGCTCTATCTGCCTATCGCACACAGCACCGTGGTGGACGTGGACGGTCTGGTATGGGAACAAAAGAAGAGGACGCGGTAACGCGCTTCTTTGTTGCAAATACCCATACCGAAATGCTCTTTTTCTCATCTACGGGAATGGTTTATAAAACTAAAGTCTGGCGCATGCCGCTCGGGACGCCACAATCTCGCGGTAAAGCGCTAGTGAACCTGCTGCCGCTAGATAAAGGCGAAACCATTTCTTCTGTTCTGCCTTTACCTGAGGATGAAGAAGAACGGGCAAACATGAATATCTTGTTTGCAACACGGTCTGGGGGCGTTCGCCGGAACAAATTGTCAGATTTCACGCAAGTGAACCGTAATGGTAAAATCGCGATGAAATTGGACGAAGCACAAATTGCCGGCAGCGATGACGGTATTGTTGGTGTGCAGACATGTTCGCCAAATGATGATGTCATGCTGACGACTGCGCTAGGACAATGTATTCGCTTTAAGGTCGAAGATGTACGTGTGTTTACAGGTCGTACGTCCACGGGGGTGCGTGGAATACGTCTTGGAAAAGATGATGAAGTCATCTCAATGCTCGTATTGCATCACATGGATATCAATTCTCCAGAGGCGCGCGCTTATCTTAAGCATGCATCTGCAATGCGTCGTGCGTTGGGGGAAGAAGAGGGTGATGTAGAAGCTGTATCTGAGCCAGAAGGTGAAGAAGATGGAGATGAAGCTGCTTTATCGCCTGAGCGTATTGCAGAACTTGGGGCCGCTGAAGAGTTTATCCTGACCGTTACAGAGGATGGTATGGGTAAGCGTGCATCTGCTTATGATTACCGCGTAACTGGTCGCGGCGGTAAAGGCTTGATCGCGCACAAACTAAATGCTGGCCGCCGTCTTGCTGCCTCATTCCCCATTGAAGATGGTGATGAGATTATGTTGGTGACGGATGCTGGTCAGTTAATACGGACACCTGCGAAGCAAATTCGTATCGCTGGGCGTGCAACTCAAGGCGTGCGTGTGCTTCGTACGAGTGGTGAAGAGCGGGTTGTATCTGTGGAGCGGCTTGCGGAGCAAAGTGAAGACGTTGACGATGAAGGTGTTGACGTAGGTGCGGAAATTGAAGAAGTAACCAGTGATGCCGCTCAATCGGGTGAGCAAAACAGCGATAATGATGACCTATCAAAAGATGAAGAATAAAAAAATGTAGGTCAAATTGCTTTACCCAGTATTGGGTGAAGCAATTTTCCAAGTGGAAAGGGTGAGTTTCAGATGAGGATAGGTTTATATCCCGGTACTTTTGATCCAATTACATTTGGGCATTTAGATATTATCAGTCGTGCAGTCACTTTAGTTGATAAACTGGTTATTGGTGTTGCTGTTAATAATGCAAAAGGTCCGCTTTTTTCCATAGATGAGCGTGTGGCTCTCGTTGAACAAGAGACAGCTGCCTTTTCCAAGAATGCTGTGATTGAAGTTAAGCCTTTTGATAATTTACTTATCCATTTCGCTGAAACGTGTGGAGCAAATACGATTGTTCGCGGGCTTCGAGCCGTTTCTGACTTTGAATATGAATTTCAAATGGTTGCGATGAATCAGAAGATGAATGACACGATTGAAACTGTCTTTCTTATGGCTGATCCGCAACACCAAGCTGTGTCATCTCGACTGGTAAAAGAGATTGCAAGATTGGATGGAAACATAGATGCTTTCGTTCCAGATGGTGTAAGCCGTCAGTTGTATACTAAATATGGTAAGACTAAGTAGAGCAGAGCAGGAATTACTGTGATTAAAAATATAGCCTTTTCCCTTGTCGCGATGGGAGCTTTAGTAAGTGCGCCAATGGCGACAGCCCAAATAGCTTTGACTGCAGAAACGGCGCAGGCGGATCCAGCGAGCTGGAGAAGTGTTGATCTTGAGAATGTTGTGATTTTCAAAACAACAAAGGGCGATATCTATATTGAGTTGGCTCCCGAAATAGCTCCAAACCACGCAGCACAAATTCGTAAAATTGTACGTTCTGGACTATATAGTGGTACTCAGTTTCACCGCGTTATATCTGGTTTTATGGCGCAGGGTGGTGATATTGCTGCGACATTGGGACGTGAGCCTGAATTTGACAATGTGAATGGCGAATTCGTGTTTCGGCGTGATCCCAACGCTATGGAGCTAACGCCGATCAACGATGCAGACCGCGTTAAAAAGCAGTATACTGGCTTTTACAACGGTTTTCCTATTGAAACCCGCCAAGATGAGTTAGCAAATTATTCTGAAGACGGCCTTGTTGAAAGTTGGATGCCACACTGTCCTGGTGTTGTATCTATGGCAAGAACGAATGACCCCAATAGTGCGAAAGACCAGTTCTTTCTAATGCGTGATGAGTCTGATTTCTTGAACCGTAAGTATACGCCTTGGGGACGGATGCTTAAAGGTTTGGATGTTGCGCGTTCATTAGCGGTTGGTGAGCCGCCAGTTCGTCCTGATATCCTTACTTCAGCTGTTATGGCTTCTGATCTATCGTCAAACGAGCAACCTAAAATCTGGGTTTTGCGCCATGATAGCCCTTTATTCTCCACGTTTCTTGATGAAACGGGAAGAAATAAATCAATTTGCGATTTGCCACAAACACCGTCAATCGTATCAATTCCCGAAAATGAAGAAGGATAATTCTTATGAGTGACGCTCAAAACACGCTCATCTTTACGCTTGATGGCGGAGATGTGAAAATTAGCCTCCGCCCGGATCTTGCTCCAAACCATGTTGCACGGATCAAGGAACTTGTGGGTGAAGGTTTTTATGATGGTTTAACGTTTCACCGCGTCATCGACGGTTTCGTAGCTCAAGGTGGTTGCCCAGATGGAAATGGTATGGGTGGAACAGGCCAAAAAATAAAAGCTGAATTTAATTCTGGTAAACATGTGCGAGGTGCCTGTTCAATGGCGCGTGCGCAAGATCCTAACTCAGGTGATTGTCAATTTTACATCTGTTTGGATGATGTTTCTTACTTGGACGGCCAATATACTGTTTGGGGAGAAGTGACAGATGGTATGGAGCATGTTGATGCTCTGCCTAAAGGTGAGCCGCCACGTGCTCCTGGTAAGATTATCAAAGCGGTAATTGCTGCTTAAGTTTAATCTGTGAACGATTATCTAAAATAGTAAAAGGCCGCGCTAGTTTTTGGCGCGGCCTTTTTTTATTCTGTGACGCCTAGTTCGGAGTTGTTTTACGGTATTCTATTTCCACCTCTTCAGCTTCTTCAAATATTTGTATCTCTGGTGAGGCAGGAGGAATGCAGCCACGCTCCATGCCGATTCCTTTTAAGTATGAGCGTCGTTGCAGGCCTTTCTCATATGCTTGACGTACCCTTTTATCGTGCTTTTTAGCACCTGTTGCACGTCGCACGACACTTCTAAAGGGGATAGCATCAGAGGTCAGTCCTCGAACCGTGTCTAATGCGTAGTCAGCAACTTCTTCGCCTATTTCTTCTCCTGCTTCTTCAGAAAGTGTGGGGTCTTCTTCGTTTTGAGATGGCGCATCGCTATCGGGACCAAGAATTTCGGTAAGTGCATTCACTTCGTTTGCTATCGGATCACATCCGATTGGTACAGCACCATAGGGTGTGCGCATATTCTTTAACGCGTCAGGTATTTGTTCTCTGCGTATATTTAGGTCGCTTAGTGGCTGTAAGGTGGCATCACCGATTCCATCTTTAGTGCGGGTTTTTGCAGTGTCCATTGAGCCTGAAACGACAGTGGAGGAGTTTTTTTTTGCCGTCGCAGTGGAGCAGGATGAGACAAGAAAGGGGGTTAATAAGATATTAAAAACTAACAGCTTTTTCGATATGTTGCGCATTAATTTTGACTCGCAGAAAGGAAAGAAGTGACCATTTAAACCAATCATTTATTGAGCACAGAAAAAAAATTGAAGAAAGCTCCATTTTCATGTTGACGTATCAGATATCCATACGTATGTTCCGGCCTCTTCTTGGGTGCCCGTAGCTCAGTCGGTAGAGCAATTGACTTTTAATCAATGGGTCACAGGTTCGATTCCTGTCGGGCACACCATTTTCTTCTAGTGTTAGTTAGTAACACTAAGAAGGGAAATTTTTCTCCATACATTAAGTATCAACTGTCGCTCATTATCCTGATTATATGGGATTTTGTGTTCTTTCTGTGTTTTCACATAAAATTGGTTTCCACATTGCATTGCATGCTTTAAAAGATATATCATTATGTTTTGGAGAATGATGTGAAAGAGACCCTTTTCGATAAACTCTGGCAGTATCACCGCGTCGCAGATGCAGGAGATGGCTATGATCTATTAGCAATTGATCGCTTATTGCTCCACGAGAGAACGGGTGGAGTGGCGCTGAAAGAATTGGCTGCCCGAGGTTTGAAATTAAAAGACCCAAATCGTGTGTTTGCGATAATGGATCATATTGTGTCATTCCGAGCTGGACGTAATCGTGATGAGGCAAGAAGCCCTGGGGGTGAGGTGTTTATCACGCAGACGCGTGAGAAGGCGCTGGAAGCTGGTATTCACTTAATAGATACGGATAGTTCGCACCAAGGCATCGTACACGTTGTTGCACCTGAGATGGGAATTGCGCTGCCTGGATTATCAATGGTTTGTCCTGACAGCCACACTTGTAGCTTAGGCGCTTTAGGTGCGCTCGCGTGGGGTATTGGTTCAAGTGAAGCTGAACATGTTATGGCTACAGGTGCTATTCGTGCAAAAAAACCAAAGCAAATGCGTGTGCGCGTCAGTGGTGATTTGCCAGTAGGAGTAAGCGCCAAGGATTTAGCGCTCTATATGATTTCCAAATATGGTGCGGCTGGCGGACAACGTAGTGCCATAGAATTTTGTGGCTCAACGATAGAAAATATGTCTGTAGAAGGACGACTTACACTTTGTAATCTAGCTGTTGAGTTCGCGGCGTTCACTGCTGTAATTGCTCCAGATCAGAAGACGTATGATTATGTTGCAGGAAAGTCATTTTCTCCTGACGGTAAGAATTTAAGCGATGCTCTAAAACGCTGGGATGGATTGTTTACTGATTCTGAAGCTGAGTTTGACTTCGCAATCGAGATAAAGGCTGAATCTGTCCTCCCTCAAATAAGTTGGGGGACCAGCCCTGAGCATAGCTTTGCACTAAATGATACAATTCCAGAAGCGGCAGACCAACGCGCGTTGGATTATATGGGTTTGAAAGCAGGACAAGGTATTGTTGGGAAGCCAATAGGCGGCGCATTTGTGGGGTCGTGCACCAATGGTCGGTTGAGCGATTTAAGCGCTGCTGCAGAGGTACTCAAGGGGCGTAAGGTTGCGGAAGGTGTGCGCGCTGTTTGTGTGCCAGGTTCCAAAGCTGTGAAGGCTGAAGCTGAAAAATTAGGTTACGATAAGATTTTTAAGGCTGCTGGATTTGAATGGGGGGAGCCTGGGTGTGCGATGTGTTTTTACGCGGGTGGAGAAACCTTCGCGCCTAAAACGCGTGTGGTGTCGTCTACAAATAGAAATTTTGAAGGGCGTCAGGGACCAGGTGTGCGTACTCATTTAACAAGCCCGGCCGTGGTTGCTGCATCGGCCGTTGCAGGTGCTATTTGTGCGCCGTCTGATCTTGACGGGAGGGGCTAAAATCATGGGTATGAAGTTTAGAAAACACTCCGGTGTTGCAGCACCTTTATTGATAGATAATATTGATACGGATCAGATTATTCCGTCTCGAGAAATGAAAACTGTAAGTAAAGAAGGTTTGGGCGAAGGGTTGTTTGCTGGCTGGCGCTACACAAAGCCAGGTGGGCGTGACCCAGATATGAGTTTCATACTCAACCAACCCAATATGGCTGAAGTTAGTATTCTGATTTCGGGTAAAAATTTTGGATGCGGATCGTCCCGCGAGCATGCGGTATGGGCATTGGATGAGTTTGGTATCCGCGCCATTATTGCAAAGTCTTTTGGTGAGATTTTTCAAGCTAATTGCGTTAGCAATGGTATATTGGCACTTAGCTTATCCGATGAGGATATGGATACTCTGGCTAAAATTGCCGGGAAAAGTGAAATCAACATCGATCTGGAGGCTCAAACAGTTAGCGCAGATGCTTTGCCTGATTGGACGGCTCGGTTCGAAATAGGTGCATACCCTAAGCGTATGCTGCTTGAGGGGCTTTGCCCAATCCAGATGACGTTGAAAAATAGCGATCAAATCGATGCGTATATTGCTAAAGATAGCAATAATCGCCCATGGTTGTACTAAGGTTTAATGTGCTGAATATGTTTAGAAATATTCAATCCGTTATGAGTTAGATTAAAAAAGCCCAGTGAGTAACTCACTGGGCTTTTCTGTTGTAACTATGGGGGGCTAAGCTAAGTCGATAAGCCCTTTTTCTCTAAGGTTGGAGATTTCCTCTTTGCTCAGACCAAGCGATTCAAGGATAGATTCAGAGTGCTCACCAATTGCCGGCGGGTTCTGATAAAGCTCTGGACGAGAGCCATCTACTGAAATTGGCAGCGCAGGCAGAGCAATATCTCCACCATCAGGAATAGTCATATTTAGAAGGCCGCCACTTTCTAAAAGGTGCGGATCATCAAAGAGATCTTCAGGTCGCATAATTGGTGCAAATGGAAGGCCCGTTTTTTCGAGAAGCTCCATCAACTCTTCTTTGGTAAAGGTGAGGAACAACTCTCTTAGGCGCGGTATTATTTCATCCCGTTTGGCGACGCGGTTGTTGTTCAGCGCCAAATGTTCATCTGCAGCCCAATCATCTAGTTTGAATGCAGTACAGAATGACTTCCATTGCGTGTCTGATACAACGCCGACAAAGACCTTTTCTTCATCCTTAACGTCAAATACATCATAAACAGCCCAAGCGGATATGCGAGCTGGCATTGGTGCGGCAGGTTGGCCTGTCACTGCAAATTGAGCCATATGTTGTCCCACAAGGAAAACAGTGGTTTCAAAAAGGGAAGCGCTTACGTGTTTCCCTTTGCCTGTTGCGTGACGTTCATTCAGGGCGGCCAATACAGCAATTGCGCCGAACATACCGCCAGTGACGTCAATTACTGATGCACCTGCACGGAGGGGACGATTGGGTGGACCTGTCATATATGCAAGACCACCCATCATTTGCGCGATTTCATCTAGCGCCGTGCGATGAGAATATGGACCGTTCAAAAAGCCTTTTTCGGAGCAGTAGATAAGTTTGGGGTTTAAACGGGAAAGGTCTTCATAGCCAAATCCTAGTTTATCCAATGCGCCAGGTCTAAAGTTCTCGATAAATACGTCTGCATCTGCGATCAGCTTTAGGGCAAGAGCTTTGCCTTCATCTGACTTTAGATCTATCGATAAACTTTTTTTGTTTCGGTTATACATCGAGAAATAACCTGCGCCTGAACCGCGCAATCGTCGTGTCTTGTCGCCACCAACAGGTTCGACCTTGATTACTTCAGCCCCTAAATCGGCCAACATCAAACCAGCAGCAGGCCCCATCACCATGTGGGTGAACTCAACCACTTTCAAACCGGACAGGAGTGATGCGGAATTTGTCATTTTTTTCTCCCTAATCAAACCTAAATTGGAGGTTTTGATTGTTTACTTGCGTTTAATTGATATATCATTTTAAGAAAAGGTCACTCCCTGACTGCAAATAAGGATGAATAAAATGTCTGCCTCAACGGTTTTAATCAGTGAAGTTGGTCCGCGTGATGGGTTGCAAAACTGTAAATCAATAATGCCTACTGAATTGAAAAAGCAATGGATTTCTGAGTTAGCCGCGTGTGGTATTCGGGAAATCGAAGTTGGTTCATTTGTATCACCTAAACTTTTGCCTCAAATGGCAGATACAGGTGAGATAACGCGATACTCAAAGACAATTAAGGGCTTGGAAGTCGCGGTTTTGGTGCCAAATCTGAAGGGAGCTCAACTGGCAATTGATTCTGGAGCGGATAAAATTACGCTTCCAATGTCAGTAAGTGAGACCCATTCAATTCGCAATATTCGTCGTACACATGACCAGTTGATAGATGAAGCAAAAGCTATCTCGGAATTGATACAATCTCTTCCTGAGAACGAGCGTCCGCATTTTGAGGGATCATTATCAACTGCTTTTGGATGTACCTTAGAGGGGCAAATCGCAGAAACAACAATTTTGAAATGTGCAGAGCGATTGATGGCAGCTGGCTGTGATGAAGTCGGTGTGTCGGACACAACAGGGTATGGTGATCCAAATTCTGTAAAAAGGCTTATTCGTGCCGTGCGCGCCACTATTGGAGCTGACAAACTAACAGGTGTTCATTTACACAACACACGCGGTCTGGGCTTGGCAAATGCGTTGGCGGCGTATGATGAGGGTATAGTGACCTTTGATTCGTCTCTTGGTGGGCTGGGTGGATGCCCAACAGCGCCGGGGGCGAGCGGTAATATTGTTACTGAAGATCTTGTTTTCATGTTTGAATCAATGGGCGTGAAGACGGGTATTGATCTTGATGCGCTTATGAAAACGCGTGAAACTTTACAAAATGGCCTACCAGATGAAGAATTGTATGGGTTTACACCATTGGCAGGTTTACCTCTAGGTTTTAAAAAAGCTTAGTAATATCAGTTATTAGGGGGTGCCGATGAATGTATCTGCACTGATTACGCTTATTGTATATGCGTGTGTCCTGTTGGGTGTAGGCGTTTGGGCAGCTCGTAAATCTCAGTCTGAGGATTCGTTTCTTTTGGGAGGCCGAAGCCTCGGGCCGTGGGTTGCTGGTCTTGCATATGCAGCCTCCAGCTCTAGTGCTTGGGTCCTTCTGGGGTTCTCCGGCTTTGTTTATGCTGTGGGGGTGTCGGCCGTCTGGATGGTACCAGGTATACTTGCAGGATATGCTGTGATCTGGCTCTGGTCTGGCCCTGTTTTGCAGAAAGCGAGTCTTGAGGGCGGAAATCTTACTCTGACGGATTTTTTAACCCACGGGGCAGATAAACGTATCGCCGCTTTTATAAAAATAGCGGCATCTTTGATGATCGCATTCTGTTTTTCATATTACGTTGCATCTCAGTTTCAGGGAGCTGGCGTCGCGTTTGATGGTCTATTTGGAACCGGATTATCAACAGGTGTGCTAATCGGTGCCGCCATAATTTTGGCCTATACTTTCTTTGGTGGATTTTTAGCGGTTTCAGTTATTGATACTATCCAAGGCATTCTAATCGGTGTTGTCGCGGTTATACTTCCGGTTTTAGCCTTTTTGGAAGCGGGCGGGTTTTCTGGCTTGAAAGAGGCGATCTCCATTGTTTCGGAAGATCCAAACTCTCAGAATTTTTTACACGTCTTTGGTGGGCGCACTGGTTGGATAGCGTGTGGATTTGTGACTGGACTTATGGCGACAGGGTTTGGCGCTTTAGGACAGCCACACCTTACAGCTTGGATTATGGCAACAAAGGATACCAAATCTCGCATCACAGGCGCATTTGTCGCGATAGGCTGGGGAGCTGTTGTGTATGCAGGTATGGCCGTTTTGGGACTATCTGCGCGAGCGATACTGGGGAATGAGGCTGAAGCTGAATCGATCTTTTTCGTACTGGCGGGTGATTTGCTACCAATGATATTATCAGGCGTCATAGCAGCAGCGACTTTGTCGGCAATTATGTCGACAGTTGATAGTCAGCTATTGGTAGCTGGCGCATCAATTAGTCATGATCTAGGCGTTTCCCGTATCTTTAAGGGGCGTGATGTGCTGGCGTTGCGGTGTGGAATATTGGTTGTATGTATTGCAGCTGTGTTGATTACCCTCAATTTTCCATCTTCCATATTTGCACGAACCTTATTTGCATGGGTGGCGTTAGGTGCGTCTTTTGGGCCAACAGTCGTTGTGCGTTCGGTCGGCCGGGTACCAAAAGGATGGGCAGTTTTAGCATCAATATTAATTGGGTTTGCTTTGTCACTCTTATTTGAGTTTGTTTTAGAAGCTGGCCCAGGTGCGGTTTGGGCAAGGAGTATACCTTGGATCGGGGCGTTTCTTCCCTTTATTGTCTCGGAAGTGATGCCCGCCTTACTACGGAAAAGCGTAACAAACTAGACGGAAAAGCGTAGAGAAAAGGGTTGGCATTTATCGATAAACATGCATATCTGTAATGGTATATCATTTTGGAGGAAATGCATGTTTAATCTAACTCGTATGGCAACGATCGGTCTGTCGTTTGTTGCTTTGTCGGCGTGTGCCAGCGTCGGCATGGCTAAAGAGCCTCTGCTTGATCCAGCAGATTCTAAAAACACACTTCACATCATGCGGAAGCTGCAATGCTCCACGATTGATAATGAGCCAGCAGTTTATGCGTGGGATGGTGTTGCGTATGCGCGTCGTCAGGGTGAAAAAGACCTTCACATGTTTGATGTGGAAGGCATGAATATCCGTCAATGTACAGCGATTGAATCTGATGATGGAAAGAAAGGTTTCCATCTCGTTTCCCGTGAGATCCTGCTATATTTGGATAAAGACACGGGCGAGGTATTAAAAACTTGGGATAACCCTTGGACTGGTGAAACTGTCACTGTGCAGCATGTAGCAAATGATCCAGTAAACTTCAAAATGTACGAAACTAACCGTAATGGTGAGCCAGCGGTGTGGAGTGGAGTTGTAAGCGGCGGAACATGGTGGAACCGCAACACATTCCCGCTTTGGTATCCAAGTCCACTTGGAGGTGAATACCAAAAAGAAGTTGGTGCGACATATCACGCGACAGAAATGTTCAACTTTTTTGGACGTACAGACGATCTGCTAGACCCGAAAACAACTACAGCTAAAATCAATGTAGGTTGGTCTCGTATATCTGATTGGCTTCCATGGATGAATATGAATGGTCGCGAAGGTGTTCTCTATATGCACACTGCAGGGCGTAAACTTAGTCAATTTGATGAGTTGTCCGATACAATGAAGAGCGAAATCGCGAATCATTATCCAGAATATGCTGAGCCGCCACCAGCAGGGGACCCACGTAAAAACATGACGAGCTGGGAGTATTACAAACAAGTGACGGAAGGCAGCATTGAATTGCCTAAAAGATAGTCACTAATGCTTTAAAACTGACAGGCTGGCCGGAGAAAAAAATTTCCGGTCAGCTTTTTTTGTGTTCATTTGATATATCAATTGAATGATGATCATAATCCTAAGTGTGGTGAGTATTTTCGATATTCTGGAGGTATTTGATATATTTTTTAAAATATATATCTTTTTTAGGTAGTTTTGATGATTATTTACACAGATTTAGGGGGGTATGTCCGCATTTTAAGTGTGACTTTTGGGTATCAATAGGCGTGGAAACGCACATTCCCTACTCTGAAAGGGGCTTGCAAAGCGCCATGATTTGGTCAGAGTAAATGATATACCAATCAAGAAAGTGCGGTAAAACACCCGGTAACAGGGACCGTTCTTTCTCTGTCTCGGAGGAGGAGATACCATGAGTAAGAAGGTTTTATTGACCACTGCAGCAATCGCTGTGATGGCAAATGCCCAACCAGTTTTTGCGCAAGCAGCTGATGGGGATAATACAGCCACTGAAAAGAAATCTATTCAATCAACTATCGTTGTAACGGGTCGTAAGAAAGCGGAGACTCTTCTTGAGGCACCAATTTCTGTATCTGCTTTCAATGCTGAGATGCTTGAAGCAGCAGGTGCAATCAGCGCAAAAGATATTGCTGACCTAACACCAGGTTTGCAAATTGAAGGTGATTTGGGACGTGAGTCTGAGCGTCCAGTTATTCGTGGTGTTGCCAACATTCAAGCAACTGTGTCTCAACCTGTCGGTTTGTATATTGATGGTGTGTTCGTTCGCTCGGGTCTTATTTCTTCCATGCTTGATAATGTTGAGCGTGTTGAGGTGCTTAAGGGGCCACAAGGTGCACTTTACGGACGTTCTACATATGGTGGTGTTATCAACTACCTTACTAAGAAGCCATCAGAAGAATTTGAAGGCAATTTTTCAGCAACTTACGCACAGCATGACCAAGTTGAGCTTGGCGGAAACATTTCTGGTCAGATACTTCCAGGCGTAAATGGTCTTATCGGTGGTCGCTATTACACCTATGGCGGTGAGTACGACAACGTGAATGATAACACTCGCGGTGCTCGTGATGTTGGTGAAGAAAATACAACAGCTTACTATGGTGCATTGAACTTCGTGCCAGAAAGCATGCCAAAGTTTGAAGCTAATATCCGCGGATATTATTCAAATGATGAAGATGGTCAGTTCGCTGGTCACTTGTATGGAACACCTTTCAACAACTCAGTTCCTGCTGGTGGAAATGCGTGTCCAAATGTTATCCGTTCATATTTCTGTGGCACGGTTTCTACACCAGATGAGTTAGATATCGCGACTGCAGTGAATCAAGGCGATGTCTTGAATGTGACTGGTCCAGCTGGGCCAGCGGTAGCAGCTTGGGACTTTAGAGCCGGATCTGAGCGTGAAACGGCCCGTATCTGGGGTGATGTAAGCTATGATCTTACAGATGATATTACAGTGCTTTACCAAGGTGGTTACACTAAAGAATCTAGCCACACAATTTTGAACCAGTCTTACTCCCCAGTTGTGGTTGGTAACTCATTTGGTTCGTTCTATTCTGATTGGGTAACTGACGACCGCAACAAAACAGAATACATGTCACACGAAGTTCGTTTCAACGGATCTATCGGTGATAAGATTGAATGGTTGGGTGGCGTTTTCTACTATGATGAAGAAGACGAAAACACAGACCGCTCAATCCTTGAAGCAGATCTTGGATTTGGTGGACTAAACAAGCTGAACGAAAAATCTATTTTTGGTTCTATCGAGTTTAAACCAATTGATGCGCTGTCTATCGGTCTTGAGGGACGTGCATACGAAAGTGAACGTGACACGACACTTGTTGCAGGTGGAAATGCTGTTGGTGATACACTTTCAAAAACCGAAGATGGTTTCACATACCGTGTAACGGGTGACTACACTTTGCCAAACGGTGGTTTGCTCTACGCAAGTGTGTCTACAGGTAATAAAGCAGGTGGTTTCAACTCCGCTGTTGATCCAAACGATCCTAACGAAGCTCCATTCCTAGAGTATGATGAAGAGCTTGCAACTCAGTATGAAATTGGTTTCAAAACTGATTATGCTGACGGTCGTGGTAACTTCACAGCTGCTATTTTCCGCACTGAACTTACTGACCAGCAGTTGAGCCAAGTTGTAATCTTTAATGAAGGTACACCACAGCAGACACAAGAAACAGTTGTGTTGAATGTAGGTGAAACTGAAATTAATGGTTTCGAGTTGGATACAACATTCGCTGTAACAGACAACCTAACAATTGGGGCGTCTTGGGCAACAGCTGATAGTGAAATCAAAGAAGGTACTGACGACGCTCAAAGAACCACTATCGATGATATCGATGATGGAATTGTTGGGCCAGGTACAGGTAGCCTTGCAGGTTATAAAGTTCCACGTGTTTCTAAGAACTCTGGAGCTGTGAATGCTAGCTACACATTCGGTGATGTAGGTGGCTGGGAAAACACTATCCGTATGGACGGTATTTACTCATCATCTCGCTATGCACAAGTGCACAACCTTCAAGAAACGGGTGACCGCTTCAAGTTGAACTTGCGCTACACATTGGGCCATGACGACAGTGGTACACAGCTTGTGTTCTGGGGTAAAAACGTTCTGGACGATGATACTGCAAGCAACGTATTCCGTTATGTTGACCCAGGTAACTTCAGATTCTTTGGTCGTGCACACGTTGTGTTCATGCCTAGAGGACGCCAAGTTGGTGTGACATTGAAGAAGTCATTCTAAGCTTAGTTAGATAACAAATTGAAGAGACGAGCTTTAGCGGTTCGTCTCTTCTTTGTTTTGGGAGAAGATTATGAAATTGAAACACTTTTTGTCGTTCGCAGTCTTTGTGAGTGCTTGTACGACAGCCCCAATTATAGCTGAGCCAGCAGCAGAAGAAGTGGCTGTTGCGGGGTGGTTGAAAAAAGACTTTGCCGAGTTTTCTGGTTTGCTTGAGGGGCGCTGGGATAATGAGCGGCATATATTCTTTGCAGAAGATGCTGGTGTGGATTTGAACTCTTTGGCACCGCGCCAACACATTGAGTTCCAACCGATTTCTGCTGAAGAAGATTCAGATTCTATGCCGTCTGAGTTTCAATCTACTGAACTGTTTCAAGACGAAAACCCGATTAGCCTGCGTCATGTTTTATCAATAAATGCGGATAAAAAGACGATTAGACAGACTATTTCTAGTGTTCTGGATGGGGGCAGCTCTACGCCTGCTGGATGCGTGGTTGAATGGAGGCGCCAAGGTGATCAATTCGTGGGTGTGGGCAGCGGAAGCACTTGTGGCGAGTTCTTTCGACATGAGGGTGATGCGACGTCGCAAAACGTAGAAATGACACTTTCGGATTCCGAATTTTGGGTCACGAGCCATGGAGGTGATGTGCCTGTTGAATCTCGTTTCAGAAAAGCGCGTCCGTTTGAGTGTTGGGCGGCGGTTCTGCGTGGTGCAAAGCATGGCGATAGCGGCAAGGGGATGAATGATTGGTACTTCAAGCGCGGCGTCAAGATTCATGACCAGGGCGGTGAAGCCGTTCTTGAGACAGACGAAACACCATCTCATAAGGTGCGCCTTAAACTCCGTGATGTCGATTGGACTTACGGGACAAATCGCCCATCTTTGACGTTATATGTCATGGAAGGGGATGATGATCGTGCAGTGTCCTACACTTGGGCAGAAGGCGGCGCAGACCGAATTGGTATGAACCTGCGTTGGATTCAGGTGAGTTGTACTCACGAAACGAAATAATTTTAGGCGTGGAATTAGACCGGCAAAACAGTCGTGTTTTTGATGCACTCCATTGCGAATGTTGCGCTGACGTCCGAAATTTCCATGTCTGAAATGATAATTTTGTAAACACGGTCATAATCAGCGACCGTGTTTACAACTATCTTGAGAAGATAATCTACATCGCCTGCCATGCGGTAAAATTCCATCACTTCGGGAATGGCGCGCGTTTTCTCTGTGAATTTTTCTAACCATGCTGCGGAGTGGTTGTTGGTACGAATTGCTACCATCACTGTTTGACCCAATTGCACGGCATTGGGATCAACGATCGCTACACGCCCTGTAATAACTTTCGTTTCTTCAAGATGTTTGACACGTCGCCAGCATGTATTGACTGACACATTCACCTTAGCTGCAATAGTTTCTAGCGAATGAGTCGCGTCAGATTGTAATAATCTCAATATTTGGCGATCTGTGTTATCAATCATATCATTTTTCCATTAAATATCGAAAATTCTCCCCAATATAAAAGTATACCCTTTGTATTTTTAGAATGCAATTTGATCAGACCTAAATGATAATGAAATCAGGAGATTTTATTATGGCTGATACACTACCACTGGACGAAGACTTTTCGGTTCAAGACCGTTTCAATAGTCTGTCAAATCTTATTGGTCGCACACCCTTACTGGCGGTGCACCTAAGATGGCGTGGACAGCGCCGTGTTGTTTACGCAAAGGCCGAACATTACAGTCTTACCGGTTCGATCAAAGATCGGATGGCTTACAATATTCTTCGGTGTGCGAGCGAAAGTGGCGCATTGAAACCTGGCGATCTTATCGTTGAGGCTACAAGTGGTAATGCTGGTATCGCAGTTGCGGCACTTGGGCGTGCACTTGGTCATAAAGTTTGTATTTATATGCCGGACTGGATGAGTTCAGAGCGTAAATCACTTCTTCGTTCAATTGGTGCCGAATTACACCTTGTGAGCAAAGAAGAAGGTGGCTTTCTTGGATCTATCGCTGCGACTGAAAAGCTTGCTGCTGAGCGCGGTGATGTTTTTCTGCCGTGCCAATTTAGTAATAGAGACAATTGCGGCGCTCACGAATTACAAACTGGCCAAGAGATTTTGAAACAATTGGCCTCTATCGGCAAAGTCCCTGATGGCTTCGTTGCCGGTGTGGGGACAGGTGGCACCATTATGGGTGTTGGCCGTGCACTAAGAGCTGCAAATTCAAACGTTGCAATTCACCCATTGGAGCCATCTGAATCACCGACGCTTACAACTGGCTATAAAGTGGGTGCTCACCGTATCCAAGGTATATCAGATGAATTTATTCCAGCTATTGTTGATCTTTCAAAGACTGATAGCGTTGTGTCTGTAAGTGATGGCGATAGTATTATCATGGCACAAAAATTGGCTTCCCAATTGGGGCTTGCTGTCGGGATTTCTTCCGGTGCAAACTTGATTGGTGCTTTGATGGTTCAAGATAGGCTGGGTGTAAATTCCACTGTTGCAACCGTATTTGCGGATGACAACAAAAAGTATCTCTCAACTGACTTGGGACGTGAAGAGCCGGTGAAACCTGAATATATAGCTCCTGAAGTTGAGCTTATCGGGTTTGAAGCTTTGCAATGTCCAGCATGATCTAGCTTTTATAGTCTCTCAACGGGGTGTACGCATTCCGAACTTTACCACTCATCTTTGATATAAGATGAGTGGTTTTTTATTAGGCATTGATCGTGTCCAGAATTTCAAATGCTGAGCGTTCACCAGATTCCATCGCACCCTCCATACCAGTATGAAGGTGAGACATGTGTTCGCCAGCAAAGTGCAGGCGTCCTGCTGGTTTAGACATTGTATTTGCAATTTGGGCTGCTTGCTTAGGTGCCCAATGCATATATGCACCGCCAGATAGAGGTTGGTTTTTATCCCATCGTACAACTTTAGCCGCTTTCGTTTTTGCACCGCGTAAGTCATGCATGGTTTTGACCGCAAGTTCACCCCATTCCTGATCTGATATATCGGGTTTAGTACCTGTACCATTGATCCAGCATGTTAGAGATATCGTTTCCCCTTGTGAATTTTGGACAGGAAAAACTCGTTCTATAGGTGTATCAGTCCACATTTGAATTGGCAGCCCGTCCTTTTCCCAAAAAGCATTTTCTACAGTTAGGTGAACTTGCTGAATTTGCGTGTAAGGAATGGCTGCAATGGCTTCTTTGTTTTCAACGCTTAATGGCGCGTTGATTTTAAGGTTGCGTGTCGCCGGAAGAGGGAGTGCACTGATAACATAGGAAGCACGTAAACTGCCGTTTGAGGTATGTACATCCACGCCAGAAGCATCAACATCTATACCTTTTACCAGTGTATTGGTGCGCACATCTCTTAAACTGGCCGCCATTGCTTCTGGAAGGCGTTGCGCGCCGCCCTCTATTTCACTGCCAAATGCATCAGCTGTGAAAATTTTAAGGCTTCTCCACACGTTTAGCATGGCGTAGCTGTCCAAAGAATTTGCATTCAGTGCGATATCACACAATCGAATACTTTCCTCGTTAAACCCGTTCTTAGCTAAAAAATCTTTGGCTGAAATATCTTTGTCAGCGGTCATTTCCCTCCAGGCGTACTCATCCGCAAGAGGGTTTTCTTTCATTGCAGTGAGGAAAATAGCTGAATCAGGCGTGGCGTGTTTGAATGACTCGGGAAAGGTGTTTTGAGTCGAATTTGCCCATTCTTTTGCGTTAAACAGCTTTCCATCTAACGCCATGGTTTTTCCCCTAGAACCATTTGTGGGCGTATCGATTATGTTGACTCCAAGATCAGATGCAGTCGATCGGATACGAGCGTAACTTTGACCTATTTGCTGTCCGCCAGCTTCTGGACGACCTGGAACATCGTCGAGGGTGTACATTCGTCCCCCAATTTTGCTGCTGGCATCTAGAACGATGACGTTTGCGCCCTCGCTTTCCAAAAGGCGTGCGGCATTTAAGCCTGATAATCCGGCTCCAAGTATGATAACGTCAGCGTCAAGGGCCTTTTTTGCGGCAGGAGCGCACGAAATTGAGGCAAGTGCCGCGCTTGATAGTATTATTTTACGTCTTGTCCAATTCACTGGCTTGATCTCTCTCGACATACTGTTGAAATGATATACCATTAAGTCCTATAAAGTTGTGTCTGCCAAGGGCATCAATAAATTTCGGGAGGTGAAATTGGCGAATAAAAGTGAATTTAGTGAGGGCTGGCCAGTCCTAACAGCTGCGGCTGTTGGGGTTGGATTGGGTCTCTCGCCATTACCGTTTTACACTGTGGGTGTGTTCATCCCGCCATTGATGCAAGAGTTTGCGCCAATGGGGTGGAGTGTAGGTGACATCCTTAATGCGCTTGCAATATACACTTTTGGTGCTTTTGCGGCTGCGCCGCTAGTTGGTATGGTTGCTGAGAAATTCGGAGCACGTAAAGTTACTCTGATTTCTATCATAACATTTGGCCTGTCCATGATGTCATTGGCTTTGAACAATGGTTCTAAGCCACTTTATATCTTCTTATGGTTTCTGCTGGCGTTTGCGGGTGCCGGAACGTTGCCCGTTACGTTTACGCGCCCTGTAGCTAACTGGTTTGTGAAGAATCGAGGGATGGCGTTAGGTATAGCGTTGATTGCGACGGGTGTATTCGGTGCACTTGCTAAATTTTACGCGCAATTTATCGTTTCCAACGAGGCGTTTCATATAATTGGTAATTCTGGGTGGCGTTCGGCATATGTGATGCTGGGCTGTTTGCCGCTGGCTATTGCACTGCCTATGGCTTGGTTGGGCCTAAGGGATGTGGATGATGTGTCTGCTAAAGATGCCAACATTACAAAGTTCAAATATCCTATCCTAGCCGTTTCTATGATTGGTACGCTGATTTTGGTCACACTTGTGATCAAGCAGGTGACGCCGCTAGTGGGGGCGCATGGCCTTCGATTAGAGTATTTTATGGCCTATGTATTTTGTGCCATGGTGCTAATTCCCGTCTCCTTAATGTTGCTTCTAGATATCAAAAAAGCGCCGCCGCAGGTGGAAAAAGGGACTGTTGTTGTTTTGCCGGGTTTGACGCTGATGGAAGCGTTCAAAACATGGCGCTTTTGGGTTTTGGCTATAAGCTTTGTGCCGATTTCGTATTCAGTCGGTGCGATTATTCCAAACATTGAACGCGTACTCACATTCAATGGTATTAGCATGGATGAAGCGGTTGGGCTTGCGACACTTACAGGTCTGGCTGTGTTGAGTGGCCGTATTATAGGTGGTTATCTGATTGACCGCTTTTGGGCACCGGGTGTTGCATTCGCGTTCCTTGCCTCTCCTGCCATTGCTTTGTGGATGCTTGCTCAGCCGGGTGTGGATGCGACAACAGCGACGATTGCTATTTTGATGATTGGTTTCGGTGCGGGTGTGGAGTATGACTTCATGGCGTTCATGATCTCAAAATACTTTGGCATGAAAAGCTATTCTGCGATCTATGGTGCGATTTACGGATTCTTCGCGTTAGGTGCGGGGCTTGGGCCCTCAATTATGACGGATATTGCTGATGGTCGAGGGATCCACTTCTTGGGTGCAAACCTTGGAATACTTCCCGGACATGATTGGCACTTCACATTGGTCTCGGCCGCGATTGTGTTGTTTGTGTCTACGATACCGCTCTTGTTTTTGGGTAAGTATCAATATGATTTCGAAGACCACAAGAAAAAGAAAACAGCAGAAACAGAAGTGGCCGCTGAATAGCGGCCACCCTTGGTCTTTAAAAAATGCTGATCGAAGGTTTAAACGGGAGAGGCGTCTAGCTTCTCCCGTACGCATTTGGCGATATCTTCAGGAAATGCCGCGAGCAGGTTATGTGACCATTCTGGCTTCTCAATCACTTCTCCATTCTTCAAAATCTTTGTTGCCCGTTGTGTGCAAAATGTAAGATCATCGGTCGGATTAAAGATTGTAATTCTTTGGTCTAAGGTTTTAAGGCCTTCGTTGAAGGGAATATCGTATGCAAAGGCTGCTGTATGCCCCCACTCATAAGCTTCTCCTGCCATCATTGTCATATAGAATGACCGATCAAGCGTTTCCAGCGATACGTTGTCTGTGTGGCGTTCGATAATGCGTTGCCAATTTACTTTGTGACGTGTGCCTTCAGCATCCAATGGAATTGGTGTGAAGAGATCTTCAAATGATTTTCGTTCTTCTTGCGTGAAGATGGCAGCTGAAATCATCGTTATGGCATGAATAGCCTGTGGCCGCATAAGGGCCATTTCAACGGCCACTTTCCCGCCCGTATGATTGCCGAATAAATCTATATAATCGTGCCCAAGCGTATCAGCTACTTGGAATGCTGCTTCGGCGTAGACGCGAATACTAACTTCAGATTCTGTTTCAGGGCCGTCAGACATGCCGTATTTGGGGTAATCAAAGCTTACAACGATACGGTCTGAGCTTGCGTGTTTCATAAAGTCTTCAAACTCTAGGGAAGACTTTGGGCTTTGATGCAAACAATAAAGGGGCGGCCGTGAGGCTGCCCCTAAAGGTGATGCTACACGTACATGGATTTGTCCAAATGTACCGTCAACATATAAGCGTTTTACCGCGTTCATTACACATTCTCTGCTGAAACTGTGACGACTGCTTTTCCGAGGTTTTTACCATTCATGAGGCGCTCGAATAACACAGGTGCATTGTCCAAACCTTCGACGCGATCTTCAACGAATTTTAGCTTTCCGTCTCTGATCCATGGTGCAGCTTCTGCGACATAATTATTCCAGCGGTCGTAATAGTCATATACGACTAAACCGCTCAACTGGGCGCGCTTACCAATAACAAAACCGATATTCATAGCGTGCTGACTCTGTGTTGTTGTGTGGTAGGCATCTACAAGGCCACAAAGAACACCGCGCGCATAAAGGTTTGCGTGGCCAAGTGCGATCATGGCCATATCTGCTGATACGTTTTCAAAGAAAACTGATAAACCTTCGGGGAGAGCTTCACCCAATGCATCGCGCCAGCCGTCGGCTTTATAGTCAACACATTTGTCAAAGCCGTATGTGTTTTCAACAAGGGCACATTTTTCAGCACCACCAGCAATACCTACAACACGCTTTGCGCCTTTAATGCGTGCAATTTGTCCCACGGTTCCACCTACTGGACCAGCAGCTGCATCCACGAGAACTGTGTCACCTTCACCTACTTTCGCGAGTTGGGTAATCCCAGCCCAACCCGTTAGGCCTGGCATACCTAATACACCAGCATGCGCTGACAATGGCGCAATGGACGGGTCAATTTTACGAAGGTGTTGTGCATCAATAGCAATAATTTCTTGCCACCCACCTTCCATTGAATGCACCCAATCGCCAGCACTAATGCCAGAAACCTTGCTTTCCAATACCTGACCAACAATGGCTCCGGAGATAGCTTCTTTCATTGGTACTGGGGCTGTATGTCCCATATGACGATTGCGAATGATGGAGCCAACATATGGGTCTAACGATAGGTGAACGACACGCACAAGCGCACCATTTTCAGGACAATTAGGTGTAGGCACATCAATAGCGATGAAATCATCAGCGGTTGGTTTGTGATCTATTGTTGTTTTTGTAGTGATCAGTTTCATAATTGTTTAGCCTTCTACGATTTCAATGAGGGTGCCGTCAGGGTCTTTCATGGTGCCAACGCGTTTGCCTTTATATATAGGGCCGTTACGTATGACTGGTTCGGTGATCCATGGTCCAGTGAGCGTATTAAAGTCAGGATGCCAGAATGTACCAATGGCGCATCCGGGCGGAAGCATTCCAGAGTGTCTTTCGCGTTGGCTAGCTGCATCTGGGTATTGGTCTACTTCCAAAAATACATCTCTATTGTGAACCATAGTTGAGATGCGGTGTAGTGCGTTTATGTCTGTACCATATGCGTTTGCAAGCATTGTATAGACGATTTCCATGTCGCGTCCCATGTGAAGTCCGACATGCTTTTCTATCCATTTATTCGTTGCGTCCATATCGCTTGCGCCCATAACGAGGATAAATAGCTTATCGAATAGAGTTTCAGCTCTTGGGAGGTCAAATGCAGGAAGGTCATCTTTGATCTGAGTTAGATAAACAACCTCTTCATCAGGGCCTTTTACTTGCATTGGATGAATTGCAGGAAGCCCCTCTATTTCACGCGGAGGGCCGATAATTTCAAATGGGCTATTGAGGACACGTTCATTTGCAGCAAGGACATCGGTAACGCAAATTTCAATTGCATTCCAACCATATGTACGCAGCGCTTTATAGCTTTTAACGCTTGGTTGTTCGACAAAACGGATATAGACTTCTGCACCAGAGCTTGGTTGCATAATCGCATAAGGGCAGTTGGTTGAATTTGGCGTACCCCAGCTTTCTGCTAGATTCGCGTCGATTTGGCCTTCCTCTATGACTGTGTAATCAAAATACTCGGCATATAGAGAGGTCGAGCGTTTGATGTCGGCAACGGCGAGAGTTGCTGAACGTAACAATTTCATAATTCAATTGTCCTTTTCAAATCGAGCGAAAGTGCTTTACTTACTAAATGATATATCATTTGATGTGTAAAGTTCCAAATCAAAAGGAAAGTTATTATGTCTGCTTATATGATTGTTTTCGCAAAAATATCTGATCGCCAACCTTTCATTGAGAAATATGCGGTGCCGGCAGCCAAACTTGTTGCGCAATATGGCGGTGAATATGTTGTGCGTGCGCCAGGCGTTGAGGCCAAAGAGGGCGGTATGTTTGATGGTCAGAGTGTTGTGATTTCCAAATGGCCAGATAAAGCAGCAATAAATGCTTTTTGGGAAAGTGCTGAATATCAGAAACTAAAAGAAGCGCGTGCGCCTTATAGTGAAGCTCATGTGATGGTTGTAGAAGAGCCAGCATGATGAAACGTTTTATTGGTGTTTTGTTGGTGTCGACTGCTTGTGTTGGGGCTGCGATGGCGCAGCCACCTCCATTGGCAGATTCGCGCGAATCCATGCCTGCCGCTGTGCAGATGAAAAGTGAGATGTCCGCCAAGGCGATTTTAGAATCTGCTTATATGGCTGCGGGCGGGGATAGTTTTACGCGCCCTCAAACGCTTTGGCTGAAGGGTTATAATATAATCCGTGCTGGAGATAAGGAATTGCTTTGGGATAAGTACGCTATGTGGCGAGAGTATGCGTCAAACAAAACGGATGCGCACGAAGCAAATGGCAAGGTAAGAATTGAGGGCTGGACGGATGGAAAGCTTCAATTGTTGCTCTCTTTTGATGGAAAGCAGACCTATAACCAAAACGGTTTGATGGAAGACCAATCTGCCAATGAGATGTGGGCAAATAGTTTTGGATTTGGTGCAATTCGCCATGCGCTAGATGATGGATGGTCTCAAAAGCGAGTCGCGGATCGTCAAATAGATGGCGAGCCGACGTATATGATTGAGTTAACTGACCCCTCAGAAAAGCAAACCTTATTTGGAATTCGACAGTCTGATTTTGCGATCGTGTATGTGGGGTTTGATACGCCACGTGGATGGCATGAGCGGCGGTATTCACATTTCTTTGAAAAGCCTGATGTGAGCTGGAAGCAGGCCGGTCGGGTGAGGTTGTTCTATAATGGACAGAAAGCGAATGAAGCAGTGTGGACTGACTTTGAGGTGAATACTGTGTTTGATGAGGAGAATTTCGTCATTACAGAGACGCCCAGTCGGCCAGAATTTTAAGAATAAAATAAAAGTAGATATGAAAAAGGCCAGCTCAGATTTGAGCTGGCCTTTTTGTTTGAAACGTTGGTGTTTCAGATTAAAATGGTTTCACTGCACCAAAGAAAGCGGTTGTAAGGATCAGTACCCAGTATAGATACGCAACATTACGACCGAGTTGAATTGATTTATCCAGCTTTGCTTCGAGCTCAGCATTTGGTCCCTGCGCAAGAATAGGGAAAATCTTACGCCATTCATGCATGATAATGCGTAAAATAACACCGATAATGAGTGCTAGACCGTAAGTTAGGATTTTTGCGGAGAACCACATTTGGCCTTCGCCTGCCGCGAATGGACCATTGCCCATTAGGGATGAAAGAGCACTAATAATAAGGATTGGGATAAGTGGGTAGCGCGTCCAATCCTCAACCAAAGCAAGCTTGTTGCCCAATTCATTTGTGCGGTTTGCAAAAGCGCCCCATGTGATGACCATCCATACAACCCATAGGAGCCACATTGCGACCAACCAGCCGCCACCTAGGGGTTGGACGCCCCATAAATAACCCATGTGTAGGCCGAGCGGGAGTAGGGAGATGATCCCTGTGCGGGCCATGATATCGATGCGGTAGGCTGTCGACATGTGGCGTGCACGCTCTTCCAAGGGGAGCTTGTGGTTGACCACTTTATAAGAGGTTTGGAACACACCCCATTCGCCACCTAGCCAGTACACCATGGCGACGATATGTAGCCATCTTAGAATGTGCAATTCATTCGTTGCTAAAAACTCTCCCATGGGAGCCCTCCGAGTTGGTATTCTTTATTGGTATCTTGGGAGTAAATGATATATCTTTTTGAAAATGGTGCAAGTGGGCGAAATTGAAGCAGGTTTGATTTTTTTGGAAATGCTCGAAAAAATAAGGCATTTGCACAATGATGTTTATGCAAATGCCTTATTTTTAGACTTAATTTCAGGAGAGAATGTTAGTCCGTTTGGGCAAACTCTTCTGCGACTTCTGCGCTAGAGGCTTCATCTGGCATGGAGGCTGCTTCAACATCTTGCTGCATGATTCGGAATACACGTGCGATATATTCCTGCATAAGGAGGCCACGCTCATCAGCTTCAAAACGTGCAGGTTTGTAGGCTTCGATTGATTCCTTAGTGACTTTGCCATCTCGCTCTAAAAGACGTTCAATTGTATCCATGCGCTCACGTATGACGGCGACCTCTTGGACAAGGGCGTGAGTGATGTTCATGAGACGCTCAACATCAGTGTCTTCCAAGAACCAAGGGCGTTTGCCTTTAGATTTTGCGCCAGCCAGTTTTACGGGGTCAATTGATTGAGTGCTCATTAGACTGCCTTTCTTGCGCCAACAACATGCCATGCGGCTTTGCGGCCATAATCTTCTTGTTCTGTATCTTCAGCTGCTTCTGGGAAAATGTCCGCATCTACAACCGCTGCGACGCCGCCATGAATAAGGCTTTCGCGGTCGAATCCGGCATCTACCATCCATTGATCAAGGTCGATTTCGTGAACCTTAGTCCAGAAGGGTTCGTTGTTGTAAAATGCATCCCAATCACGCATGGCTTGCTCGAAAAGAGGCATGGAGTCAGCGTATTGCGGCTGTTCAACGTGGAGCACAATGCCGCCAGGGCTTAGGAGGCGGTATGTCTCTGCGAAGATTTTAGGCATGGATTTGTAGCTCGTTTCATGCAGGAACATGGTCGATTGAATCCAGTCAAAACTACCATCTTCAAAACGGCTCAAGTCTGATACATCAGCTTGAACAAACTCAACATTTTCAACACCGAGTGATTTTGCACGTGCGAGGCCGTAACGTAGCATTGGGGCACCAGCATCCACCGCAACAACATGTGCGTCAGGGAAGGCTTGGGCGATAGGCAAGACATTGTGTCCAAGACCTGCACCAATATCGAGAATACGCTTGGGTTTGAAGTCTGGTAGGTTTTTAGCAACCCATTGAGAGACTGCAACTCCGCCGCCATCATTGAAGCGTCCTAGCATGCCGCCAGTGGTCGCAAAGATACCAGAATCGTAATTTGCTGCCCCTGTGATATCGCCCTGTACTAGCTCTGTGTAGTAGCTGCCTGGCATGCAGTGATGGTCTATTGCCTCTGTGGAGCGTGGCTGTTTGAAGTCTGGATCAAGTTTGAGGCGGTCATCACCTTCTGTAAGGAGGCGGGCTTTTTCATTCAACGCATCAGCTTGGCGAAGCGTCACCCAGCGGCCTGCTTGTTGGCGGGATTCCATTGTGGAGCGGCGTAGCGCTGACCACCATTGAAACATTGGGTCTTTCGTGAGTGCTTTTCGCACTTCATGACGATCTTTAAAACCTCGTCCGTTTTCTTCTTTGAACTCTGGCTCAACGCGCGTTTGATATGCTTCAGCGACACCGCCCATAATGCGTGTGGAAAGGTGGCGATTCATCTGCGCTAGAAAATTGAAGCGTGCAGTTTCATCATGGGTTGTCTCTGGGTAGACGGCGTGTTTGCCTACGACGCGATAGTCCGGAGGCCCGTCATATTGGAAAGCTGGGCTGTTATTACCGCTATTTTTTTTGTCTACCATGTCGCATCTCCCGTTTTTTTGATGCCGATGTCGGCTTTCTACGTGACTCATTTAGGGATGAGGGGTATGAAAGTCCAATAAAAGATATATCATTTATATCCATAATTGCCATAAGGGGAATAAAAAAATGAGTACTAAAATTGTCGCACTGTTTAATTTGAAGCCTGATGTAAGCGTGGAAGACTATGAGAACTGGGCAAAAAGCACAGACATTCCAACTGTTAATGGCTTAAAGTCGATTGATGATTTTTCTGTGTTCAAGTCAGTTGCACTTTTAGGCACGGATGAAAAGCCACCTTATTCTTACGTAGAAATCATTGATGTCAACGACATGGATGGATTCGGTGCAGATGTTTCGACTGAAGCAATGCAAGCGATTGCTGCAGAATTCCAAGGCATGACGAGTGATCTGTTTTTCATTCTAACTGAAAAATTGGGGTAAAAAGCAATGGCGAGCATGAAGGGTAAAACAGCTGTAATCACTGGATCGGGCCGTCGTGCTGGATTGGGTGAGGCGATTGCCATCCGATTGGCAAAAGAAGGGGTGAATATCGTAATCTCTGATATTGGTGCCCCTAAAGACGACGCTACAGGTGCTGAGCACATAGGTTCGACTGATGAGATGGAGGCAATTGCTGCTGATCTTCGAGCTATGGGTGTTGAAGTATCTACAAAGGTTTGTGATGTGCGCTCGCTAGAGAGTGTTCGTGAGTTAGCCCAGCACGCCGTGGATACGCATGGCAGCTTAGATATCTGGGTGAATAATGCAGGTATTGGCTATATTATGAAGCCATTACTGGATGTAACCGAGGCAGAATGGCGCGCCGTTATTGATGTTAATTTAACGGGTGCATTCTTTGGTGTTAAGGCTGCTGCGGAAGTGATGACGAAGCAGGGCAAGGGCGGGCGTATTGTCAATATCGCTAGTCAGGCGGCCAAATCTGGTTTCCCACATGCTCAGGCATACACAAGCTCAAAGCATGGTCTCGTGGGTCTCGTGCGATCTGCGGCTGTTGAGTTGGGTGGTGACAAGATCACCGTCAACAATGTGTGTCCAAACCATGTAACGACAGGTCTTGGCGCTTGGCAGAATGAGTATTTTGCAAAAGTAACAGGCGCTGAGTCCGTTGAGGCTTATATGAAGGCAATGGCTGCACGTATTCCAATGGGGCGCCCTGGTTTGCCTGAAGATACAGCGAACGCTGTGGCGTGGCTATGCTCAGACGAGGCTCAATATATTACCGCTGAAAGCATGAATGTGTCTGGTGGAGAGGAGCCACACTAATGATGAAGAATAATGAACCTGCTCCAGCAGATTTTCGTTGGCCAAATGGTGGAAAACTAGCGCTGTCCATCGTTGTGAATGTTGAAGAAGGTGCTGAGAAACGCGTTGATGAGGGCGATCGCGGTCCTGAGCCTGTGGACGAACTAAAAGCGGTGCCTAGAAAGCCAATTCGTGTCTACAGCAATGAGAGCAATTACGAATACGGAATTAATCGCGGTGCGCCACGTGTGCTTAAAATCCTTGATAAAGCAGGCGTGAACGCAACTTGGACAGTGTGTGGGCAAGCCCTTGAAAAAGCACCATGGCTTGCAGATGCAATTATGAAGCGCGGTGATGAGCCAGCTGATCACGGTCATAAATGGGCTTTCACGGCATTTATGGAAAAAGATGCAGAAGCTGCGTTTATTGAAAAAAGTGCGAGCAGCATTGAAAAGACCTGTGGCCGCCGTCCGGCGGGGTGGTTGTCTCGGTATCTATATTCAGCAAATACACGTGGTTTATTGAAAGATGCTGGATACCTTTATCACATGGATGATTATTCCGATGATTTTCCGTATTGGGATGAGGTTGAGATGACGAATGGATCTAAAGAGCCGATTGTAATTCTTCCCTACGCCATTGATAGCAATGATATGAAGTTTTGGATTGATCCTTCATTCATGCCGGACATGTGGTTGGATTATGCAAAGCGTACATTCAACTGGCTCTATAATGAAGCGCAAGAAGAGGGCGCGCGGATGATGAGCTTGGGGCTGCATTTGCGCATTATCGGGCGTCCCGGGCGTATCGAAGTTTTCCAACAATTTTTAGAACATGTACGCAATCACTCTGATGTGTGGGTTGCTACGCGTGAGCAAATTGCTGAGCACTTTGCGGCAAATGTTCCAGCGAGAAAGTAAGTAAGATGAAATTGAAGTTTATTGTAGGTATCGCAGCTGCACTTGGTCTTTCAGCTTGTGCGACAACGACTGATACTTCTCGTGCTCATGGTAACATGACGGGTGAAGAAATCGTTCAATATCGTGACAAAAACCCTTATCCTGTGAACCCGGTAAATCTGCGTCGAACCACTATGGTTGTGAAAGATATGGAAGCGGCACTTGCTCTATATCGTGACGCTCTAGGTATGCAGGTTGTGTATGATCAGGAGTTATCTTCAGAAGGTTTGTCGACGCGACACAAAGCTGACGGTAAAAACCGTTCGCGACTTGTTTTGATGCAGACAAATTCTGGGCAAATGGGAATGGTAGGGCTTTGGCAGTTTTTAGATCAAACTGAAAAAGATCTTGCCGAACCTGATCCGGCTGACTTTACTCCTGGTGAGATTGTGTTGCTGTTTCATGCTGAAAACTTGAAAGAAACTTTCGCGAAGGCTTCAAAAGTTGCTGGCGTAAAAGTTTTGGGTGAGCCTCATGAGCGACGTTATCCTTCGCCGGCGGGAGACATTGTTGTTATGGTGTCCATGCTTGTCGATATGAATGGTCACACAATTGAACTAAATCAAAAGCTTCATGATCCACGGGATGCGAAGTAGAGCATTTTATATGTGAATGCTTCCAACGGAGGCCAATATAGTTTTAAGCCGCAGCTGCGTTATCGCTCTGCGGCTTTTTTCTTGAATTATGATATATCTTTTCAGTTCTTGATTGACATTTTCTGGATGTTCAGTTTAATTTGTCCGGACAATTAAATGGATTGAATCATGACCTACACATTTAGATCTTTATTATTTGTTCCCGGCGCGCGCGCTGATCGGTTTGATAAAGCGGCAGCAACCAATGCTGATACGATTATTATTGACCTTGAAGATGCGGTGTTGCCTGACGATAAGGATAGCGCGCGGGCAGCGACATTGGATTGGTTGAGCAAACGCGCAAGCAATGTTGTGGCTGGGGTGCGTATAAATAGCCCGCGTTCAGCAACTGGATGTGCAGATATAGCGGCGCTTGTTCAATCTGATGCCAAACCAGACTTTGTCATGGTTCCCAAAGCTGAAACCAGTATTGATATTGAGATTGTTAAAGAGGCACTCGGTGGAAATGTACCGATCATCTCTGTTGTTGAGAGTGGTCGCGGATTAAAAAATGTCTTTGATATTGCTGCGGTGTCCGATGGAGGCATGCTGTTTGGCGGTGCTGATTATAGCGCGAGCTTAGGTGCTGACCTTTCAAACTGGGACGCAATGTTGGTTGCGCGTGGACAGATTGCTGCTGCATGCGGTGAGGCGGGTGTGCCAGCGTATGACGTGCCATATCTTGATGTCCAAGATAATGATGGCCTCATCGAAATGACGACGAAAGTCAAAGCGTTTGGCTATGCTGGTCGTACATGTATCCACCCGAAACAGGTTGAAGGTGTGAACGGGGTGTTTACCCCGAGTCCCTCTGAAATTGAGGATGCAAAAGCAATTATCGAATCTTTAGAAGCGGCTCAAGGTGGAGCTGTTTTACATAAGGGGAAATTGGTGGACCGACCAGTTATCCTCGCTGCGCAACGTGTTTTGGCGAAAGCCTCCCAAGAATAAAAGGAAATAACTATGGTACAGAACTGGAAAGAAGTTGGACCAAACCGCTATCGCGAAACATTTGGTCGCTATTACGAAGATTTCCATGAAGGTGACATTTACGAGCACCGTCCGGGTAAAACTGTCACTGAATATGACAATCACATGTTCACTTTGATGACGATGAACACGCACCCAATGCACTTTGATGCAGAGTTTGCCAAAGCATCTGAGTTTAAGAAAAACCTTGTTGTGTCTCCATACACATTGGCTTTGCTGATTGGTATGAGCGTGACGGATTGTTCGCAAAAAGCGATTGCAAACCTTGGAATGGACGAAGTGAAGTTCACTGCTCCTGTGTTCGCTGGTGATACGATTGTTGGTGAAAGTGAAGTTCTAAGAAAGCGTGAGAGTAAGTCCCGCCCGGGCCAAGGTATCGTGACGATTGTGACACGTGGTTACAACCAAGACGGCACGATGGTGTGTACATTTGTGCGTAACATGTTGATCCCTTCACGCGGAAACGCTGTGGAAGATAAAGTCGGTAATTACTAGGAGACGGCCATGACTAGCGAAGTGATGACACCAGAAGAAGAAGTCATGATCCTCGACTCCATCGAGAAATGGCTAACTCAAAAAGTTAAACCTGTCGTGATGCAGCTTGAGCATGACGATGAATACCCACACGAGCTTGTGGAAGACATGAAAGAGCTTGGTCTCTTTGGTGCGCTAATTGAGCCTGAATTTGGCGGTCTTGGAATGTCTGCATCTTTGTATTCAAAGATTGTGACGCTGATTTCGTCTGAATGGATGAGCTTGTCGGGTGTGTTTAACTCACACTTGATGATGGCCATGATTGTTCAAAAATTTGGTACGCAAAAACAAAAAGAGCATTGGCTTCCAAAGTTTGCGACAGGTGAAATTCGTGGCGCGCTTGGTCTCACTGAGCCAGATGCGGGGACGGACCTGCAAGCGATTAAAACGAAAGCAACTCGCGTTGGTGACAAATACGTTGTTGAAGGCGCGAAGACTTGGATTACCAACTGTATTGAAGGTTCGTGTGTGGCTTTGTTTGTGAAAACAGACCCTAATGCAGATCCGCGCTACAAAGGTATGTCTATCCTGATTACCCAGACGAAAAACCCAGAAACGGGTGAACCTCTTCCGGGTGTGACGAATGGTAAAAAGCTTGAAAAGCTTGGCTATAAAGGCATCGACTCTGGTGAGTTGATTTACAAAGATTATGAATGTGATGCCGAGCTTTGCCTCGTTGGCGGCGAAGAGGGTAAAGGCTTCTACATGGCAACCGGCGGCCTTGAAATCGGTCGCATTAACGTTGCAGCTCGCTCTGTTGGTATTGCTAAACGTGCGTTGGCCGAATCTGTGGCTTATGCGCAATCTCGCAAAACTATGGGCAAGCCAATTTGTGAGCACCAAGCTATCCAACTGAAATTAGGTGAAATGGCCGCAAAGACACGTGCATCTGAACTCCTCGTTGAAGATGCTGCGCGCTTGTATGATGCAGGTGAGCGCGTGGACATGGAAGCTGGTATGGCGAAGTATTTTGCTTCTGAAACAGCTGTTTACTGTGCGACAGAAGCGATGCGTATTCATGGTGGTTATGGGTACTCAAAAGAGTATCCGATTGAACGCCTTTACCGTGATGCACCGCTTATGTGTATCGGTGAGGGAACAAATGAGATGCAACGTATCATCATTTCCAAACAGCTTGTGAAGCGTAACCCAGTTTAAACGGAGTTCATCTTATGACCGCTAAATTACTTGAAGGCGTTAGAATACTCTCTGTTGAGCAGTATGGTGCCGGACCTTATGGAACTATGCTTCTTGCTGACCTGGGCGCTGAAGTAATTAAAGTGGAAGATGCTGGTCGCGGCGGTGATGTTTCGCGATCAGTTGGCCCATATATGCTGGGTGAACAAGACAGTGAGTTCTTTCAGACTTTCTCCTATGGGAAAAAGTCTGTGACACTTGATCTTAAGTCCGAAGATGGCCGCAAAGCCTTTGAGGAATTGGTAAAAACGGCAGATGCTGTGGCGAATAACCTTCGTGGTGATCAGCCTGAAAAACTGAAGATTACTTATGATTACTTAAAAGCGATTAATCCTAAAATCGTATGTGCTCACTTGTCGGCCTATGGACGTAAGTCTGAGCGCGCAGCATGGCCCGGTTATGACTATTTAATGCAGGCAGAAGCGGGCTTTATGTCTATGACAGGTGAGCCAGATGGCCCACCTGTGCGCTTTGGATTGTCTATGGTGGACTTTCACACAGGAAGTCATCTTGCAACGTCTCTGCTTGCCGGAATTTTAAGTTCCTCCCGCACTGGTGAAGGGTGTGATGTCGATGTTTGTCTTTTCGATACTGCCCTTCATCAGCTTTCTTACCCCGCCACTTGGTATCTAAATCAAAAACATAAAACGGGACGGTTACCTCGTGGCGCTCACCCATCCATCGCTCCCAGCCAGTCTGTAAAGACGTCCGATGGATGGGGCCTTCTCATGTGCCAGACGCCAAAATTTTGGTCGTTATGGTGCAAACTTACGGGTGCTGAGGCGCTCGCAACAGACGATCGTTTCGCCACTATCCCTGCGCGGCGCGAGAATCTGGAGGCTCTCACTACGGAAGTGGACGCTGTGATGATGCAGCGTTCCACTGCCGAGTGGATGGATATTTTAGGCGGGCATGTACCATTTGCACCGGTGATGGATATCGCTGAAGCTTTAGACAGCCCTTATGTTCAGCATGTTGAAATGACGTCACAAGTTGACCATCCCGATGCACCCAAAGGATTACGTGCGCTTTCTTCGCCATTCCGTGTAAACGGAGAGCGTCCAAAGCTGACGCGTGCTCCTAAAATGGGTGAGCATTCAGAAGAGTTGATAAAATAATGAAACTATCCGGTCTCAAAGTACTCGACCTTTCGGCATTCCTTCCTGGTCCGCACATGACGATGATGATGGCTGATCATGGTGCCGATGTGATAATGATCGAGCCTGCCAATGGTATGGGAGAGCCTACTAGGGAGATCGGACAAAAAACGGATGACGGTATTTCTGTGTGGTTTCGCAATATAGCGAGAGGAAAGCGCAGTTTAAAACTGAATCTGAAGGACGAAGAAGGTCGCGCTTTATTTTATGCATTGGCCAAAGAAGCCGATGTTGTCATTGAAGCTTTTCGTCCCGGTGTTGTGAAGCGTTTAGGCGTTGATTATGAGACGCTGAAGGAAATGAACGAGAAGCTTGTTTATTGTTCAATCTCGGCTTTCGGACAGGATAGTTCTCTTGCATTAAAGCCAGCGCATGATCTTACAATTCAAGGCATGGCGGGGATTGTCGATTTTAATCGCGGTTTAGAAGATGGTAAGCCAGCAATGCCGAATATGCCTGTGGCTGACACAACTGCTTCTTTGATGGCTTTTTCAGGTATCCTGATGGCCCTTTATCGTATGCAGCAAACGGGTAAAGGTGATTATGTGGATATCGCCATGTTTGATGCATGTATTGCTTGGACACCCAATGTGCTGGGTCCAACATGGGGCGAAAATAAAGAGCCTGTTGCTAAAGATATGCGCAGTTTTGGCGGCAGCGCGATGTATAATTTGTATGAAACTTCAGACGGTGAGTTTGTCATACTTGGTGGGTCGGAAGTCAAATTCGCTGCCAATTTACTAGAAGCTATGGGGCGTAGTGACTTGTTGCCCTATGCTAAAGTTGAACCCGGACCGGAACAGGCACCTTTGCGTGATTTCTTTAAGGCGCGTTTCTCTGAAAAGACTTTGAAAGAATGGCAAGACTTCCTTGCGGATGTTGATTGCTGTTGGAGTTGGGTACGCAGCTTAACTGAAGCGATGAACGACCCTTTTACGCAAGAGCGAGAAATGGTGTTCACGGATGCGGATGGATATAAACATATCGGTCCAGCTATTAAATTTAAAAATGAGCCTCCTCGCCTTAGCGCCAGCATTCCTTCCTATGGCGAACATAGTGAAGAGATTGCAAGAGAAGCAGGCATTCCCGAAAAAAGCGTCACAGATTTAAAGCAACGTGGTGTGATTTAAGGCCTAAATTCTCAAAACCTTTCTTTATTTTAAGTTTGGACCTTTTCAACCTCCTCAAAAGATATACCATTTATTTGTCTTTTGGAGGAGAGATCTATGTTACGCATTTTTACGATGCTTGCTATGGCAACGCATGTTGCTTTTGGCATGAATGCATACGCTGAGAGCCGGCCTGATACAGGGGTTTCTGGGGTATATGAGGTAGTAATGGGGGTGAGCGATGTGGAACCTTCAATTGAATATTTTGGTGAGTTTGGTTTCGAAGTCGTAAAATCTACAGCGCTTACAATAGAACAGGCTGAGAAGATTTACGGCGTGCCTAGCGCGGCAAAAATTTACCGTTTGCAGAATGGTGAAATCGATTCACACGGCCTTCTGCGAATTATCGAATGGGAGACACCACTGGGCGATGGTGTCGGATATGCACCAGCTGAAACTATCGGACAGCGTATGGCTGTAATGCGCACGAAAGATGTGTTCCGGATTTTTGATGTCTTCAAAGACATGAGAGAGCAAAGTGTTGTTCCTGTGTCGCCAACGGAACCTGTATATGACGATCTATATGATATGGATCAGGGCGCTTACTCTATCACCACGCGTCGGGTTGGTGTGCGTGAGATGGCTGTATATGGCGAGTTGTTCAATCATATTTTTTTCCAAAGATATGGGTATGTCATTCCAGGGTATGGCACGATTGAAGATGCCGAACTGCAAACGAGCGAATTTACGCATCATGACTTTGTGATCAAAGGCGATATCGCAGAAGTTACCCAATATTATGAAGACGTTTTGGGGTTCGTGTCAGAAAATGAACCAGTGTTGGATGGTGACTGGCAAAATGGCCCGCGCAAAGTGTTTCAAATGGATGATGGAACAGCGCATTGGTATCGTGGGTTCGTGTCCCCTAATAATATTTGCGGAAAGCTAAAATTCTTTACTGCACGAGATTCTGAATTTGTCCGCGATAGGTCTGACCAGCAAAGGTTGGGCGAACTTGGCATTACAATGCATACCGTGTTTACGCCAAAAATCGGCATGGTTCATAAATTGGCAAAAGAGCGTGGCCTTGAACCTACCAAACGTATTCGCAATGAGTTTGGCGAAGATAGTTTCTTCTTCATTGGGCCTGATGGTTCAAGTTGGCAAATCCTTGAGCAGCCAGAATTGAAGAATGTGGTTTCAACTGAATTTAAGCTTGAGCAGGTCGCTAATTAAGCGAACTTAATGTCCATGGAGGGGCAAACCAATGACCAAAACATCTGAATTTGTAAAAGTAATATTAGCGACCACAGCTGCTATAACGCTTGTCGCTTGTAGCAATGAGCCAGTTGAGACTGTTGATGTTGAAACACCAGAAGCAGTTGTTGAGCAGGTGGAGGTTTCCAATAGTCTCCAATTTAATCCGTTGGATTCAATGTCCCCCAAAAGCCAAAGAGAAGATGCACTCGCTTTACCTTTGCAGACTGTCACGCTTTCTACGACCGACTTTGAGGGGACGAAAAGGTTTTATGTGGATGGAATGGGGATGACATTGAATGGCCCGTTTGAAGTGTCTGCTGAAACAAAAGCACTTCAACGGGCATTATGGGCTGTTCCAGATGACGTAGATTGGACGGAATACAGTCTGACCCGCCCAAGTGGAAAGGTGCAAGATCGCGGAGCGATGAGCATCCGCGTGTTGGTGTTGAATAAGGAAACGCCACATGTTCATGCGTCATGGGATTCTCGCTCATATGGCGGGTTCTCAATGGGCTTTCCTAATATGGATAATGTGAAGCTGGATGCGAAGATCCGTGCGTTAGGATTCACAGCGCGCAATGAGCATGAAATCTACGAAGTGCCGCGCCTTGATGGGTCTATGTATGAGATTCAAGAAACAATCTTTGATGCGCCTGATTATGTGCATGGTGTCGGAATTACACGTGTGGATATGGATGCGCTTGGAGCAATTGATGCCGAGACGGGGCTAGGCGGGCCGGGATACTCTGCGCAGGTTGTCGATGATTCTGTGCCTGTATTGGCGTTTTACACAGACGTACTTGGTTTAGAGATCCGTCGTGACAGCATCTTCAAGAGTGCTGGGCAAGATGGCGCAATGAGCCTGCCAAATGGATCTGAATTTCGGTTCGCTATTTTAGCTGCAAAAGGATATGGACCGGGTGGGCATATGCTTTTTGTCGATTTCAAAAATGTTGATGGTATTGAAGGAAACGCGCCGCCACGCGTTCCAAATCGCGGCATAGGCATGTGGAGCTTTCCTGTGAAAAGCTTAGATACTGTTATGGCAAATGCTAAGACTGCTGGAACAAATATTGTCCATGAGCCTGCTCTTATCGATGATCCTATTCACGGTAAAATTCGAGTAGCGACTTTCTTGGCACCGAACGAATTCCTTGTAGAGGCCTTTGAGAAGGTTGAAAGCTAATGAGAAATTTCATTTTGGGGGCAGCAGGAATTTTGCTGCTGGCGGGCTGTGGTGCGGATGATAAGCCCGCATCCAGTGAAGCTGTTACACCGGTACATGACACGCATGAAACGAGTGCCAGTAAAGATTTTTCTATTCCTGACGGCCCAGAAACGGGACTTTCTGGATGGACAGAAATTGTAATCACAACACGTAATTTATCACAATGGCGATCATTCCTGACCGAAGATGCAGGATGGGAAGAACGAGATTCTGGAGAAATTGACCCAGCGCTAGCAAAGCTTTGGAACATTCCGGGTGATGTTTCAGGCCAAGAAACAGTATTTGCTAATATTGGTTCGAAGAGTGGATTTATTCGCTTTGTAGAGCTTGAAGGCACGGATCAGGAAATGATCCGTGTTGATGATCGTCCTTGGGATGTGGGTGGATATTTTGATTTTAATGTGCGGGTTCTTGGTTTGCGGGATCTGCGTGAGAAAATGATTGCACGTGGATGGCAAGGTGATTCAGAACCTATTCAATACACGTTTGGTCCTTTTGAGGTGATTGAATGGATTGCCCGAGGTCCAGATGGGGTAAGGGTAGCTTTTATTGAGCGATTGAAGCCAACACTTGAGGGCTGGCCTGACCTTAAAGCTATGAGCCGTACATTTAACGCCACTCAAATGGTGCGCGACATGGATGCAGCGCGTTCCTTTTTTCAAGGTGTGTTAGGTATGAAGGCTTATCTTGAGCATAATGGAGCTAGTGAAGTTGCAGGTCCCAATGTTTTAGGACTGCCATTTGAAACAGCAACTCAAGTACCCCGCGATGTATATATCCTTCATCCTCAAGGTGTTAACGAAGGGTCCATTGAGCTTGTGAAGTTTGAGGGGGCGAGCGGACGAGATATCTCAGAACGTGCGTTGCCGTATAACTTTGGAGTGTCCGTTACGCGTTTTCCTGTCGAAAATTTAGATGCGACAATGGAAGCTATTTCTGCGCGAGGTGGTGAGTTTGTCTCTGAAGTTGTGGAATTAGAGCTTTCAGGAATTGGTCCAGTTAAAATTGTATCTATGTCTGCTCCAGATGGCGCACGATTGGAGATATTTGAGAGACTCAACTAGCCGTTAGTACGTGTTAGGTTGATTTCATAGGCAAAGCGGCCGGCAGGATGGAAACTTTCCGATAGAAGGAAGGTTTCCTCCGCCGCATTCAAGTATCGACGAAGCGTATGGAGTGCTGGACTTTTAGGCTCAACGTGAAGCATTTTGGCTTGCTCATGTGTAAGGGCGATTGCTTCCATACGTTGAGTAACATCTTTCACACTGACTTGTTTTTGGGCTTCGATCCATTCTGAGATTGGGCCCGTTAATGTATTGATTATGTGCGCGTTTTCGGGTGCTAAGTCAGAGCGTATATAGACTGTCGTGATTGCTTGAGGTGGTTGATCACCCACGGCTCGACATCCTCTAAACCATTTAAAACTTCCAGTGAGGTCAAAGCGCTCCAGCATTTCGGTGTCGCAAATGCCTTCGGTTGTAATCGTAAAACGTGCCTCTCGGGCATATTGTAGGATGGAGTCAAAATCGCCGATGGGTTGAGCAAAACTTGGTGCGCCATAATCAGCGACAACTGTACCCGCGCGACGTCGGCGCAGGATAAGACGTTCTTCAGATAAGATACGTAAAGCGTCACGAGCAGTGTGGCGAGACACAGTATAAGTGTCGCAAATTTCCATTTCGGTGGGGAATGCGTCACCGGGTTTAAGTTCGCCAGATATTATTTTTTCTCTAAATATATCAGCTAATTGCTTGTATCGTGGCTGCGTATCTTTGGTCATCGATTAGAGTGAACTCCTGATGTTTGCCCACGCAGCTTGTAATTCTGAATGGAAAGCAGGGTCAGCAATAGCAATGAGTGCTTGGGCCCGTTCTTCAATAGATTTTCCTTTAAGTACTGCAATTCCATGCTCAGTGACAACCGTATCCATATCGGCACGTGCTATAGACGTGGCATTGGGCTGTAGGCGGGGTGTTATGCGTGTGAGAGTGCCGCGCTTTGCTGTTGATGCAAGTGCGATAATGCCTTGCCCATTGGGTGCTATGGCGCTGCCGCGCAAGAAGTCGACAAGGCCACCGGTTCCTGAAACTTGTTTGCCATTTATGAATTCTGCATTGGCTTGGCCAAAGAGATCAACTTCAATCGCAGAGTTGATGGCTTTTAGGTTTGGAATGGCGCTGAGAGTTGAAATATCATGTGTATGAAATACAGGCTCAAAACAGACCGATTCATCTGTTTTTAGGTGTTGATATAGTCGGTCTGTTCCGATTGCCACACCGGTCGTGACACTTCCTTTTGAGCGATCAAGACTGTCAGAATCAATAAGGTCGAGTAGGGGGTCAGATATCATTCCGGCGTGAATTTTCAGGTTTTTGTGCTCTTTTAGACTGCCCAATACGGCTTGTTGCACGTTGCCTAAGCCAAATTGAAGTGTGTCTCCGTCGTCAATGAGGCTGGCTATATGCTGGCCGATTTTAGCGAACGTGTCTGGTAAATCATTTGGTGCAATTTGAATGAGGGGCGTGTCGGTTTGGGCGGCACATAAAAAGCGACTGAGAGGGTATTTAGGTGCATTGGGAGGCGATGGCATTGCGTGGTTAATTAAAGCAAGAACGGGCACATCATTTCGCGCTAAAATAGCTTGAGAAAAATCTGATGAAACGCCTAAGCTTACATTCCCGTCTTTATCGGGGGGACTAACCATGACAACGCCGCCATCAAGAGGTGTTGAGGATAACCAGCGCCAACTTTGAGTGTAGGAAAGTGGTAAAAATTGAGTGTCACCAGTTTCAAAGCTGGATCGCAGATCGGCACTTAGAAAAATGGTTTCTGCTTTTGCTGTCGGGTGAAGGCTTGCCCAATCGGTTTTATTTACACCTGGAATCCAAATTCCAAGAAATGTGGTGTTTTCTGCAAAAGTGTCATTTTCTTTTAGATGGTTGGAAAGAGCGATTGGTTCTCCGCTACAGCCTGCAACATATAGTCTTGAAGCTGCTGGAAGTGCCTTTTTTAAAATAGTTAGTGCATCTGAAATTGAATGGTATATCATTTAATTTGCCTAATTTGCTCTTTTTGGGTTCACGCAACCATATTGATTATGCTAACACTATAATATGTCCGGACAAATTAAATATACCTCTTTCTTATTTAAACTGACAGAAAAACTGTCGCAGGAAGCATTGGCATGACGAAATTTATAGATGCGATAGTCGAACATGGTTTGACAGTTCGGTTTGAGGATATGCCACCTCAAGCGGTCCTTGCTGTGAAAACTTTTTTGTTAGACACAATTGGTGTGGGTATTGCGGGTGCCAATGCACCTCTCGCGAAAACGATCAGAGACTCTGCATCGCGGTGGGCAGATGGCGGACGTTCGAATGTCTGGGGACGTCATAGCGTTAAGACCAGCGCAGCCAATGCAGCTTTTATCAATGGCTTTCAAATTCACTGTCAGGAGTATGACTGTGTACATGAGCCAGCGGTAGTCCATCCTTTAGCTACAATATTATCCGCTCTAATGGCTGAGATAGATAGTCAATTCAAATCGGTTGATGGGAAAGAACTAGCCGTTGCAATGGCCGTTGCTGTGGACTTTGCAGCGGGAATTGGTGTGTCTGTTTCCTCGCCTTTGAAATTCTTTAGGCCAGCAAATGCTGGTATATTTGGTGCGACTTTAGGCATTTCGCGTTTGCGTGGGTTTGATGCTGAGAAGACCAAGAACGCACTTGGGTATGCACTCGCATTCTGTTCAGGCACGATGCAGTCTCATGTTGAAGGTAAGCCGGCTTTACCAGTGCAAATTGGTAATGGAGCACGGGGCGCTGTGATGGCGTGTGATCTTGCTGAGCTTGGTATGGAAGGCCCACACGATAGTCTTGAAGGTCCATATGGATATTTTGCGCTGTTTGAAGATGAATATGATTTAGAGCCAGTTATTCAATCACTTGGTAAAGTGTGGCGGATCGCAGAAGTTAGCCATAAGCCATTCCCGACCGGACGTGCGGCGCAAGGCGGCATAGTATTGGTTCAAATGCTAAAAGTTCAAGGCGTTACGATCGACAATCTTGAGACTCTGACATTGCGCGCCCCGCCTATTATTGAACGTCTTGTGGGGCGTCCCTTAGTTGAAGACATGACCAGCAATTATGCGCGATTGTGTTTCCAATATTCTGGAGCTGTCGCACTGATGACAGGAAATGTGACGTTAGAAGATTTTACCGATACATCGCTTCAAGATGAAAAAATACATGCATTAGGGCAGCGGATTGTTGTGGAGAATGACGGGCATCCTAGTCCGTCGGCTTTTGCCCCACAAACGGCAATTGCCGTTTTGAAAGATGGCAAAACCGTAGAAGCTTCAATTGATGCGCTATTTGGTTCCCCCGCATCACCGATGTCTCGTGAAGAACATATCGCAAAATTTCGTTCCTGCTGCGCTTTTGGCTGGGGACAAAACAACACGCAAACTGAAGATACTCTTATTAAACTTACTGACAATTTGGAAACGCTGGACGATTGCGCCCACCTTTCCCGTCTAGCAACCGGACAGGAGACCTAAATGGCTGATACACATAAAAATTACTTTGATTCTGCTGACTGGAACCAGATGCAGAAGGAGCACCCGATTGGGGATGATTTCATCACTTTCGCAAAGAAAAGTAAGGATGAAATTCGCGCGCATCAGGAAAAACTGTTTGCGCGTTGTGTCGCGCGTGCATGGCAAATTCCATTTTACCAAAGACTTTGGGGAAATGCAGGTATTGAAACGGGAGATATAAAGGGACTCGATACTTTATCTTCTCTGCCAATGTTTGATAAAAAAGACATTATGGACTCTATCGCGCTTGCACCGCCATTGGGTGATTTTTCTGGGTTCAATACTTATCCTGACGGACGTCCGCCTGTCATTATGCACACGACGTCGGGAACAACAGGTACACCCCAAGTATTGCTATTTGGTGCGAAAAGCCGTGAAGCGCAAAACTTGCTACTTGGACGTTTATATCGTTTCCAAGGCCTGCGCCCTGATGATGTGGTACATTCTGTTTATGGGCACGGCATGATTAATGGTGGCCACTATGTGCGTGAGTCTGTGATTCACTGGACAAGCGCTATTTTTATGTCTGCGGGTACGGGTGTTGAGACCCGCTCTATCAAGCAAGTTGAGTTGATGCGCGATTTTGGTGCGACTGTGATTGTTGGTTTTGCTGATTATATCAAAAAGCTTGCACGTGTTGCGGTCGAGCAGGGCATTGATCCTGTAAAAGATTTGAACATCCGCATGGTGTCTGGACATCTTGGCCGTGAAGATAAACAAGGTTTGTCTGATTCTTGGGGCGGTGTTGAGTGTTTTGACTGGTATGGTGTGGGCGATACTGGATGTATTGCTGGTGAAGGCCCAGACCGCAATGGTCTCTACGTTATGGAAGATGCTCAATACTTAGAAGTTTGTGGTATTGATGATGGTAAGCCAGTGGCGGATGGTCAGGATGGAGACATGGTTTGTACTTGTCTCTACAAGGATGACATTTATCCAATCATTCGTTTCAACACGCATGATGTGACACGCGTGCGTACAGATTCATCTGCATTGGGAATTAACTTCAAGCGTATTGAAGGTTTCCTTGGACGTTCAGACAATATGGTGAAAATTCGCGGTATCAATATCTTCCCACAAGCGATGGGTCCATTACTCGAAGAAATGGACAATTTCGCCGGTGAGTTCATCTGTAAAGCTGAACGTGACAGTTCTGGCCGTGATGAGTTTATTGTGTGTGCTGAAGTGAATGGTCCACGCGGTGAAACAGAAGTGGCGAAGTATAAAGCCTTCTTGAAACAGAAAATTGGTATTGATTGTGGTATTGAGCTTTCTGGGCCGGGTGATCTTGCTGCATTGACGCAAACTGAAGTGCGTCAAAAGCCTATCCGTTTGATTGACGAGCGTTTTTAATGACCCCCATTGAGCGCTTTCAATATTATCGCGATCGTATCCAGTCGCTTAACCCGCAATTGAACGCATTTGTGAGTTTGCGATTTGAAGAAGCAGAGGCGGACGCTGAAGCATCTCAACAGCGCCATGACAATGGACGTGCATTATCACCAATCGACGGTTGGTGTATCGGTGTGAAGGCGAATATTGCTGTAAAGGGGATGCCTCACCACGCTGGAATTGCTGCGTACAAAGATGTGATTGCACCAGAAGATGCTGTGGCTGTTGCGCGTTTAAGGGCGGCAGGTGCGGTGATACTCGGCATTGTGAATATGCATGAGGGGGCTTTGGGCGCAACGACGGATAATGAAGCTTTTGGGCGCACGCAAAACCCTTGGAAACATGGTTATACGCCTGGTGGATCATCCGGGGGATCTGGAAGTGCAGTTTCTGCGACATTGTGTGATGTGGCGCTTGGATCTGACACAATGGGAAGTGTGCGTATTCCGTCTGCTTATTGTGGTGTGCAGGGGCATAAGCCTACCACGCACTTAGTGCCTGATGATGGTGTGATTGCATTGTCTTATACGCTTGATCATGTGGGGCCACATGCGCGCAGCGTAGATGAACTAGCTGCGGTTTTAGCAGTATTAAGTGATCAGGCTGTGGTGACCCAGAAGGTTGATCTGTCGGATCTGCGTATCGGCATTTGGGATGGCGCAGGCGATGTTGCACTAGATGGGGATGTTGAAGCGGGTTTTGCAAATGTTGTTGCAAAGTTAAAGTCTGCGGGCGCATCATTAGAAAGCGTGACACCTCCCGAGTATTTGTATGGTAAATCTCGTCGTGCAGGCTTGTTGATTTCTGAATGTGAAGCCGCTGAAGTGCATGCGGAAAAATTGGCTGAAAATCCAGATGGGTTTTCACCTCTATTCAGAAAGCTCATGGCATGGGGCGTTGCACGCCCTGCACAAGAGTTGAAAGACGCTTATGCGCATGTGAAGGCAGTTCGTGACGCAGCTAAAGCGGTGTTTGAGCGGTTTGATTTTGTGATCGCACCGACAGCGCCGCAAAATGCTTTCTCATTTGATGCTGACGTGCCTGCTAATCAGGCTGACTTTACAGCATGGGCTGACTTTGCTGCTTTGCCTGCAAGTGCTGTCTATACGGGCGTATCTGAAAATGGATTGCCATTATCTTGTCAGGTGATGGGGCCAGAAGGGGCTGATGCTCGTACTTTAAGTGCTGCATCTGCATTAGAGCGATTGTTTGGCCAGCCACCAGCGCCATCTATTTAAAGTAAATACTTAGAAAAAAGGCTCCCAATTGGGAGCCTTTTTGTTTTGACTATTTGAACGTGAAGTTTGGGGGACGCTTTTCAAGGAATGCTTTGAAGCCGTCTTCAAAGTCTTCATTTGCGAAGCCTTGCAGGAATAATTCCTTTGCTTCTGGTGAAGTAGGCGTCCAACCTTTATCCAGAATGCCGGAGATCATTTTCTTAGTTGCGCGCGTGGACCATTGAGAGATTTGACCGATCTGAGCCGCGAGTTCTCGTGCCTTTTCAATTGCAGGCGTTTCGGTTGTGAGGTGATCAATCAATCCCATTGATTTAGCTTCTGGCGCTAGAAAAATGCGACCCGTGAATAGGATATCTTTGGTAGCGCCTGCGCCAATGGCTTGTAATAGGCGGCGCGTATCACCTACAGGATAAACCATGCCAAGTTTACCCGGTGTTACTCCAAATTTTGATTTTGAAGATGCAACGCGAATATCTGTCGACATTGCGACACTCACACCGCCGCCTATACATGCTCCATCAATAGAGGCGATTGTGGGTTTAGAGCAGTTTTCAATTGCAGTTAGAGCGGCATCAATTCCCTCGGCGGCTGCTTTAGCTGTTTTAGCGGTGCTATAGATTTCTTCAAATTCAGAAATGTCAGCACCTGCCGCAAAAGTACCAGCGTCACCGCCATGAATAATAATGACTTTTACATCTTCATTGGCTTCAGCTTGAGCAATGAGATCAGGGATAGCCTGCCACATTTTAACAGACAGGGCATTGCGTTTTTCGGGTTTGTTCAAGACGATTTCGGCATAGGAGCCAACAAGGTCTAATCGGATATCTTGTGTCAAAATTAGTCCTCAGAAAATACGCTGAGTGGTGCCGGTGCACCAGTGTTAGCTATAAGTGCCTTGCGTCTCAAGAAACGTTGAAAGCCTACAGGGCCCATGCGGGACCCACCCATCCCAGAGAGCTTAAAGCTATGCTTTTCGGCTTCGTGGAAGAGTGATGTTAAAGCAGCATCATTGATGCTGATAGCGCCTGCCTCAATTTGCATTCCTAGTGCGGTTGCATCTTTAAGGTTTCCAGCAAACACAGCTGCCGAAAGTCCATACTCGCTATCATTTGCCATGCTGACGGCTTCTTCTTTGGTATCAAATCCCATGACTGGAATAATCGGGCCAAAGGTTTCATCTACCATGACTTTCATTGAGTGGTTTACATTGGTCAAAACAGTTGGATTCAGCCATAAGCCGCCGCCATGATTTTCGACCTTACCGCCAGAAAGAACTTTAGCACCTTTCGCAACGGCATCTTCAATGTGAGATGTAAGTATGGCTGCTTGTTTGTCGAAAATAATTGGCCCAATATGACCAGAAGAAATCTCAGGCCAGTTTAGTTTTGCTGCGTTCGCTTTCGTTGCCAGAAGCGTTGTGAACTCTTCAAGAATACTATTTTGAACATATACGCGTTCAATTGACTGGCATGCTTGGCCCGTCGCTAATGTTGAACCACGTAAAGCTGCATCTGTTGCGTGCTCGAGATTTGAATCTTCGAGCACGATGAGAGGGTCCTTGCCTCCCAATTCTAGGAATGCTGGGATCATGTTCGTGGCTGCTGCAATCGCAACTTTACGTCCAGTGGCTACAGAACCTGTAAAACAAATAGCATCGACATTTTCGATGAGCGCAGCACCTGTTTGGCCATCACCTTGAACAAAACATAAAATGTCAGCTAGAGGGCTTTGGGCGATAACTGAACTCATGACATCTGCAAAGCGGGGCGTGACTTCTGATGGTTTGATCATCACAGAGCAGCCAGCTAAAAGTGCGGGAACTGTATCAATCATCGACAGTACAAGCGGGAAATTCCAAGGAGAAATGACGCCTACGAGTGCATACGGAATTAATTGTGGTGCGTGTTGGATCGCAGGGTTGGAGCGACCTTGTGTCCACCCTGTTGGGATGAGGCCGTCTGTCTGAGCTGTCCACCCCATAATGGTGCCCACCAGAGTATCGACTTCCAAGGCAGCGATTTTGCGGCGCCCAGTATCTATTTCTAACGCCGCAGAAATTTCGTCTTTGTGTTGTCCGACTAGGCGAGCAAAGTCTTTTAGCTTACTGGCGCGATCCTCTAAGCTAAATTGTCTCCATGTTTTTTGTGCATCACGAAGTTTGATAGCTTTTGATTGAATTGCAGCTTCATTAGCGGCCTCGATTGTGTAATCGAGTTCGCCATTGCGTGGGTTTCTAACATTGAGTGTACGGGACATGATTTAGCCTAATCCAAGAGAGCCTGGGTTCACAGTGCCATTTGGATCAATGGCAGCTTTGATTTTTTCAAGCATTGCTTGAGAGTCCGCGATACGGTTTTGACTGTAGGGGTATGTGCGCCCAATCTGGAAGTGCGCGGCACCATGTTTCTGGAAGATTGCGACGACTTCCTTACGGGCATCGGCCACAAGCGCTGTTACTTCTGGATTAGGAGCGTGACGTTTGGTTTTTTTCAAGACACTTTGTTCGATTGTTGCTTCATGGATTGCAAATATTTCTTCAGGCCAAATGAAAACGGGCTCGATCAAAAAGCCATTCGTTGACAAAGTCGTTGTGAGATATCCTGTTTCGATTTTGTGTTTCTCGAAAACGTCTTTTCTGGAAGCGAACATCGCTTGAATCTCATCCCATACTGTCTCGGCCTTTGACATTGGAACTATGCCGTGTACAGGGACCCATCTTTCACCCTCTGGCCCCAGAATAGTGTTTAGGGGTGCGAATGGGTTGGAGCGGATGATTTTAGGAATAGAATTTTCTGTTTCTTCAGCATTGTGTTTTGCCACAATGTCACGAAGGCGTTTCATATCTTCTTTTACGCCAGCTTGTGATCTGCCTTCTACAACAAAGTGAAGTGACCATGTGTTAGCTTCTACGAAGTCACGTCCGGCAAGTGCGATTTTTGCACCTTCCTTCAATCCTTTAAGCAGAGACCCTTGGCCCTTGATTACATTTCCAAGTGTTTTTACATCGGCAAGAAGAGAGGCACGTTTTAGGCGAATCTTTGTGAGGTTTGGATCGAAACCAAAAACTTCACTTGCAATGTTTTGGCGGGCAACTTCCGCTGTTGCGCGTGCGCTATCTTGTTGTGTTTTAAATTCAAAACTTGCCCAATCCTCAAACTCTGGGCGAGGGATTAGACGGAATGTGGCTTCAGCCTTAAATCCTAAAGCACCCGCGTCACCAAGGAATAAACCTGTGAGGTCTGGCCCGTAATGACGCCAGAAAGGGGAGCCGCCATTTGTGCCGGCACTACCTGTTTTTACAACTGTCCCATCCGCTAATACAACAGTAACGGAGGTAACACTTTCTGTTGATGGGCCATATGTTCCAGCCCCAAAGAACGCGTTGTTTTGTGACAGTCCACCACCAATAGTAGATGATAGACCTGATAATGGTCCCCAGAAAGGTGTTCTAAGACCTAGAGGTTTTAGTGCTTCGTCTATTTGGACCCAAGTGACACCAGCTTGAACGCTGATATACATATCGTTGGCGTTGATCTCGATGATTTTGTTGAGGCGGGATAGATCAAGCAATCCAACATTTTTTCGGTCTGGCGTATACCCATTTGTGTAGGACATTCCACCGCCGCGCGGGTTTAGAGCAACACCGTTCTCATGGGCGAGTTTCACAATTTGCGTGAGTTGTTCGACATTCTCTGGAGTGGCGATAAAGGCTGCATTTTCACCTTTTGACCATATATCTTGGCTCATGAGAGCGATGGTGTTTGCGTTATCTACACAGCCAGCTTTGGAAAATACTTCACGCAGTGCTGCGGACATCTCAGTGGTTTGGGAGGTTTCATTTGTCATAGTTTGTTTCCTAAAAAGACGTCGGCATCCAAAGACCCATCAATGCTGCGGCTAGGAGTAGAGTCCAAATTCCGACAACAAGAGGGCGAGCGCGATTAAGGGTATCTGCAATTTGATTCTGAGCATTTTCAGAGTTGGATTGTATAAGTTTTCCAATGGCGGGGCCGAGGGGGATGAGAACTTTACGAATGAAGAGGCCTAGACTGATACATCCAGCTAGAATGAGCATTTTGATGCTCAAGAACATGGGAATATCGAGCTTCGCCATAAAACCGGCAATTGCAAAAACGATTAAACCAAGCAGGGCACCATGTCTGAGGACCATATCGAGGTTTTTAAACAGTTTGGGGGATTTACCGTGGTCTAGGTGAAGTTTCCACGCAAGAATTAGCCATGCCAAGCTTACCAAGATAACCGCAGTAAGCAGGAGAGGTGAAATTGCTAACCACCCTTTTGCTTGCGCGACGATTAGGCCTGTAGGCAGCGCTAGGATAATTGCAGAGCGCGGTGCCATGTCCACATCATTCACGACCTTTAGGGCGAGAAGACGTTGTTCACGGCTTATGTCTGGCTTTATTAAAAAGCGACTCGTGTAAAACGCGCCGAGATCTCCACCTAACCAGTAGACGAATACCAAGACGTGTAACAGAGTAAAAAGGGCTTCAATAGGCAATTTGGAATCTCCATTCTTTAAAAGGTATATCATTTGAAGAATGGAATGGCGAGACCTAGTTGCTATTTTTCTGTTTGCCACTCAACTTGGTGCGCATCGCTGCGGTTTAAGCGCATGTGATATTCAAACTTATCTGCGCGGTAGCTCGCGGTAATGTTTTGCACGGGGCGACCTTTTGCATCACGCATAACGCGGTGGATACGCAATAGTGGCGATCCTGCAGCAACACCTAAGACTGCAGCAACGGCTGGCTCCGCAGCTGACGCGGATATGGTTTGTTCTGCACTGATCGGTGCATGCCCCGCGCGCTCAAGTAGGCGGATCAATGATTGATTGGTCAGTTCGCTATCATCGTAGGCGTCAGCAACGTCGTCAGGAATGTATGTGACAAGGTAGGAGAAGGGCTCGTCATTTAACTTACGTAGACGGACAATCCGTTGAACACTTGCCCCTTTTTCCAGCTCTAGGGATTCAGCGATGGCAGGACTTGCACTGCTCATTGTGCAATCAAGAAGTTGTACGGTAGTTTCAAGGCCCATACGGGTCAAACCATCAATCATGGTTTCAAAACTACCACGGATGGTTGGTGCAGATGCATCATAGATAACGACTGTGCCATTTCCGCGCTGGCGGCGTACGAGGCCGGCGACGGCGAGTTCGTTCATAGAGCGTTTTACAGTTATACGAGAAATGCCCAGCATTTTCGTAATATCTTGTTCTGCAGGAAGTTTTGTATTCAGCCCGAGCGTGCCATCCATGATTTTGGCGCGAAGAATATCATAAAGTTGCTGATATAGTGGCGTGCTAGATTTCTCGTCAATTTCAGAAGGAGATATAACTAGCGGTACTTGATCGGGCATGGTTGGATTTCCTGAAGAGTCGTGGCTTTTGACTCTTGTAATCTGAAAATCCAACATGTCCAAACAGAATGCGACAAATTGCGCAATCTATTATTGTTCAATTCTTACGTGCAAGGTTACTTGCTGACACCTTTCGTGATGTCATCTGTGGGGCCACCAGCGGCACGATGTTTAATAGAATCAAGGTCTTTCCAGATTTTTCCACCAATATATTGGCCAATAGAATTGGAAAACTCTTGGTATTTTACCGTTTCATACATTCCGCATGTCAGGTATGGGTCTCCATTCATTAATGTTTGGGCATCTTCAAGAGAATCAGCAAGCACCAAGAATATAGACCCAACAAGTGCTTCTCCACCGGGCTCGCGGACAGGGCCTGCTGTGATATAACGTGTCCAATTGTCTTCCACGTGTTGAAGGTGGCCGGCTAAATGCTCGGCGCGAGGTTCAGCACTGTTTGGACCATCAGTACATGTCACTAAATAACAGGTTTGTGTCATCTTCGGTACGAAGGGTGGTCTTTCTGGAAAAGTCGTCATGGGGTCTCTTTCTATTTCAATATATTGCGAGATGCGAGGCTGTCGATGGCTGCCTGCTGTTGGGCTAGTGCCTCCATGCGCCCAATCATCTGCCCGTCTGGTGTGCGGTTGGCGGGCGCATGATTTGCCTGTGCATACTGGGTGGCGAATGCTGTGTTTGGTAGGCGTGAGAGTGTGTTGGTCATACCAGTTTTGCGACGTGTTTCGCGTAAAGCATTTATATCCAAAACAGCGTTTGCGTTTAGTGTTTCGCCAGTTCCCGTTTCTGCTAATGTGCGGCCATACCAATCTAGCACTGTAGACATTGCGTCGGTGGATGCTGGGGGGACTGGTGTCCCAATAATGCTGGCGGAGTTTGCGGAGACGACATAGGAGATGTTCTCAATTGCACGTGCTTTTTTGCAAATGTGCTTAGGCGTAAGCGTTGGTGCGCCAACTTCAGATGTTGAGTGAAGAATAATCTCAGCACCTTTAAAGGCGTGCATGCGCGCAATTTCAGGGTAGAGAATTTCTTCACTTGCAACTGTTCCCAAAACACCAATTTCAGTATCAGCGACTGGGAAAACTGCGTCCTCGCCATACACATCCAGATACTTATCCCACACATCATATGGGCTTGGCGTGTAGAGGGAAATCATGCGGCGATAGCGCAAAAGTGTGTTCCCGTTTGGTCCGTAAACGATATTGGATTGAAAATACAGATTAGGAAAGTTGGGGTCAGTCTCGTAGTGGTTCGAGCATAGAAAGATACCCAATTTTTGAGCGACTGCCGCAAGTTTATCAGCAAACTCACCATCCATATCTATGGCAGCTTTAGCTTGCCATTCTTCCCGTGTTTCACCCAAAGGAAAACCCGTCATCCAATATTCTGGTAATACAACAAGTTTGAGGTCATAGCCGTTAAAGCCTTTTAGAAAGCCTTTTCCTGCACCGATTTGCTGCGTGATACGGACAATTGCGCGGTCCATACGCGCATGCGCATCTTCAGTAGACTTATCTTGGTTGACGGCGTCACACACTGTTTGAAGTGCTAGAGCGGAATATCGCATTATGATGTTCCTTCACTAAAATCTAGTGCGGTTTCTGAGGCTGTTGAGAATGCTAAGCCATCTATGTTCTGAAGGGATTTTAGCATTTCACATACAGCGTGAATGCGAAACGGTTGGCCAAGGATGTAGGGTGTTAAAGTGAAGGCAAAAGAACTTGCACCTTCTTTTTCAAACAAAGAGACTTGGTATTCAGCAGCGTCTTTGATTTGCTTGATCCATTCACGTTCTGATTGGCTTCTATCCAAAAGCAATTTGAAATCAGATAGTTCATTGTAATTTGGTAGTGCACAAATATCGCCGTGTTGAGTGTGCATCATGAGCGGGCGTGTATCTGCTTCCCAATCCAAACAAATGTCAAAGCCTGCTTCTTTAATGAGGTCCAACGTACGTGTACTTTCATTGCGAGCTGGAGACATCCAAGTAACAGCATCGGGAAAAGTCTCGCGCACGGTGTTGATATAAGCGCGTTCTTCATCTTCACTGAGGTCTTCATAGTGAATGTGAGAGGTTGATACACCATGTGCTGCTATTTCGTGTCCGGCTTCTTTTATTGCCGTTAACAATGGAGGATAGCGTTTGGCGATCTCTGCGTTGATGGCAAAAGTGGCTTTTACATTCGCTTCCGCAAGTGCTTCTAAAAGACGATAAACACCAACACGATTTCCGTAATCACGTGTCGTGAAATGACGCAAATCCGGATAAGGGGTTTGCATTGCGCCTGGGTGTTTGAATGGTTTGGCAGCAGGATCTAACGGGAAAAACTCTAGCGGAATAAGTATGTTCGCATGTGTTTTTATGCCCGATTTAAGTGTTATCGGAGCACGACGATCTGCTGGGTCCCAACCGTAACGGTCCTGATCCATTCCATGTGAGCGATGCGGATATTCTAGGTAACTATCTGGTAGGGGCAAAGCCTGTCCCTCCTGTCATTACGCCGCGAGATTTAATGTCCTCGAGCGATTGGTCCCAATAATTTTCACGAAAATATTCTGCGATTTCAGCGCCTGTTGTGAACCAGACGTCGTCTTTGTGAGAGCAGATGTGTTTTAGAGCCTCTTCAAAACACGCGAGGCGATGTGGCTGGCTGACAAGGTATGCGTGCAATGGAATACACATAACCGTTCCAGATTTTTCACCTTCTTTTAAAAGCTGGTTGAAGTGATTTATCAGCAATTCTGTGTAGCGCTCTGGACTCCAGCCTTGAACAGAATAGGTGATGACATCATTCACTTCGAGTGAATATGGCATGGATACCAGTTTGCCTGTTTTCGTTTTTAAAGGCTGGGGCTGATCGTCTTGGAATAGGTCGCATGTATACCAGAAATCATATTCGGCTATGAGGTCGAGCGTTTTTTCTGTGTGCGTTAATGCAGGTGCTAAATACCCACGAATACGCTCACCTGTGGCTTGTTCAACAGTGCGAATAGAGTCCTCAAGAACTGCACGTTCTTGAGCTTCGTTCATTTCGTAACTAAAGCGCGTATTGTATATCCCGTGTGAAAAAAATTCCCACTTACGCGCAGCGACAGCTTCAATAATTTCAGGGTGATGGTCTATGAGACCAATCGAAAGAGATATTGAGCCACGCAAATTATATTTATCGAATAAATCCATTAACCGCCAATGGCCAACGGTGTTTCCCCATGTGCGTTGAGAATACCCAACGACATCAGGATTTTTGCGCGGCCAAGGCTGACGCAAAGGGTTTGTCGGCGGCATATATTCGTAATACTCAATGTTTGGAGCTATCCAGAAGGCGAGCTTTTTACCATCGGGCCATTTGATTTTGGGGCGTCCTTGATAGGGCCAATAATCATAGAGATTGGGATCTGAGTGCATTAGCCTTTATATCCTTCAATCGCATCGAATACTTCGGATACGTTCACGACATCTGCATATTTTATGAGAAGGTCAGTGAGGTTCGCGAAGTGGAAGCTTTCGTGTTTATCAGCTGTAGTTTCGATTGGAACAATTGTACGGTAGCCATGACTGAGGGCATCAACTGCGGTTGCGCGGATGCAACCGGATGTCGAACCGCCTGTGATAACAACAGTATCAACTTTGTGCCACGTCAAAAAGCTTTGGAGCGGCGTTTCAAAGAAGGCGCTCGGCATACGTTTTGTGTAAACCGCATCTACTTTTTCATCTATTTCTACACGGTCATCAAATGAATGGCGTTCAGAACCGTATTTGATGTTTTGGAGACTGTCGGGGGTATCTGTACGGGTGCCCCAAACGCCAGCGTCTGCCGCGTTTTCCATATAAGCAACATGTGTCCAAATCACAGGGAGACCTTTGTTACGTGCAGCTTTGGAAATATCATTGATGTAGGTCATCTGATTAGGATCAGTGATATATGCTGTTTTTGGGTAGAGGTCTGGGCGTGTGTAGGATTTTTGTGGGTCTACATTCACAATGGCGAGTTTTGAGCCAAAACCAAAACGTGCGCGTGCAGGGTTTGAGCGGGTTTCCTCAAATATTTCACGTGCGGTCTTGTTGGAAGTGACCATTGTCGGTTTGGAAAGGTCGTGGGTCAAAATAATCTCCGATTTGATTTGGTCTCTTGCTTTTTGCTACTTTCTCAAATGATATATCAATTGGAAAGAGCATTCTGCAAATAATTTCAAGAAAGATTGAGCTATGATCAAATATGTCGCAACCACAATTATAGGTGTTCTAATTGGTGCGGGCGCAATGAGCGTGCTTGGCGGTACTGAAAACAAGACTGCTCCGAATGCTGAAGTCGTACCAGTCGAGGTGTCACAGCAGGCAGTAGACACTCAAGTGGTAACTGAAGCTAGCGCGCCTGCATATATGATCGTTCTTGGAGATGTAACGGACCGAGACGCATTTGGAGCAGGTTATGTGTCTAAGCTTCCACCTTTATACGAGAAATATGGTGCGAGCTATATAGCAGTGGGGGGCGGTGTTGAGGTGTTAGAAGGTGAATATGCGCCACAAAGTTACGTAATTGGTAAGTGGCCCTCTATAGAAGTTGCGAAGGAATTTTGGGATAGTCCTGAATATGAAGAGCTGAAACGTGCAAGAATCGATGGCGGTTGGGCTGATTTTGATGTGCTGCTCGTTCAAGGTTTGCCCGAAAGTCAGTAGCACTTTTGGTATGCCTTTTGGTGTGCTTGATAGTAAAATGGAGGTTTTAGCAGGTAAAACGACAACTAAATTGAATTAATACGTATCTTTTTAGTTATTGCTCTTGCTATTTTCTCCACAAGCTTCATTAATTAGGCTCGAATTTTGGCCGGACAATCAGGCATAAACGGCGTTAGTTGGTCGTAAGTTTAGAAACCTCCAAAAAAACTCGAACTACCGGGTTCATACGTTTTGAGCCCACAGACAAAAATACAGGAGTGTTTCATGAACACTGGAACAGTAAAATTCTACAACGACACTAAAGGCTTCGGCTTTATCGCACCTGACGATGGCGGAAACGATGTTTTCGTACACGCAACAGCTCTTGAGCGCGCTGGCATGAACGGTCTTTCAGAAGGTCAAAAAGTTTCTTTTGACACTGCAAAAGACCAACGCAGCGGAAAAATGGCTGTAGACAACATCAAACCTGCATAAGGTTTGCTTATTGTAAGCTGAAAGAGCCGCTTCCCTTCGGGGAGGCGGCTTTTTTATTGTCTGTGTTTTCAGGAAATGGTTTAGGGCTGAGATTTTATTCCAGAAACAATGCGATGAGCGTGTTCTAAGTCTGCGGCGCTATCAATATCAAATGCTAATGCGGCATCAAGTTGGACTTTTTTGAGGTTTAGGTCGTTCCCTAGGGCTGATTTCGCACCTTTATCTCCAGTGAGTGAGGTGAATGTGTGGGTGAGTTGGTGGGAGAATAATGCGGGCGGCATTAATTTGCCTTCAACTTCAGTAAAAACAGCATCAACGTCATCTTTAAAAGCAAGGATGAGTGCCTCAAGGTGGTGATTAGGGATGAATGGCATATCTGCTAGTAACACTATAAAAGGGCGCAAGTTTTGCCGCGCGCTTAGTGTCTGACATGCCACAGCAAGGGAGCTGCCTTGACCCTGTTGTGGGGATGGGTTGGTTATGATGGTCCAGTGATGTGCATCTGCTATATGTCTGCGTTCGGCCTGGTCTGGTCCTAGTATTGCGAGCTTTGCAGACTTCGTATTTTGGGAAACTAAACGGGCAGAATATTCAAGAATTGGTTTGCCAGACAATTTCGCAAGAAGTTTGTCACCATCTTCATATCTTGAAGATAGGCCGCTAGCGAGCAAAACGAAATCCACATCATCCAATGTCATGACGGTGTGTGGCGTTTTTGAAAAGCATCAATAATTTCAGCCAGAGTGGAGATCGCTAACATGGATGCATCGCGTAGGGAGGGCACCAATCCTATCGGGGCATGTATGCGGTCAATCTCATCTTTTTCGATTCCGGCCTCTTGCAATAAAATGCAACGTTTGGCGTGCGTCTTGGCGCTGCCAACAGCACCGACATAAAACGCATCTCCCGCCAAAGCATTTTTGAGGAGGGATGTTTCCCATTGGGAGTCGTGGAACATGAGGACGAAAGCTGTCCAAATATCATCATTGTGTTGTGGTGTTGTATCCGATGTTTTTAAGTGCAGGCTTTGCGGGATGTTTTCTAAGTTGGCTATTTCCAATGTGTCAGTGTCGGGTGACCATAAGGAGACAGGGATGCCACTCGCATTGGCTATGCGTGCCAGTGCTATTGGGTCAGTGCCGCGTCCGGCAATTCTTAGCTGAAGTTTGGGCAGATAAGTGACGTGAAAAGAGCCGTTTTTCCATTCGGGTATTGGGGGTGGATCTGAAAAACGAGGTGTATCAATTAGTACTTGACCTTGGGGGCTGACCTTGATGGAAATAGGTTTGCGCTTGTGTAACTGCTGAGAGATAGATGAGAGCACTGCAGGAGAAAGGTTTGGGCAAATCGAAACTTCAATTGCACCGCCGCAAGGGAGTTTTAGGTCGTAAAAAGGGGAACCTTCACCATAGCGCAGTGTTTTAAATTTCGCTTCTCTGATCGCAGAGATTGCTTGCATTTTTACATCTGCATCAATGCAACCACCTGATAAGTAGCCTGCAATCTCTCCATCTTCAGATACTGCCATAACTGCACCGCGTGCACGCACAGCACCGCCTAGAATATCCGTTACAAAAACAAGCGCTGTTTTTGAGCCTTTTGAAATAAATGATAACGCGGATGTGATGACATCCAACGGATGCTCGGTTGACGATGGTGAAGGATTTTGTGACAAATGTAACATTCCATGTGCTTTTGGGGATTTTAGCAGCGCCCCCCAGACATATCAGGAGGTGTGTATCGGTATCTAGTTTTCGTCGAGTTAGAAAGATATATCTGCATTAGTTTTAGTTAAGCAAAATTCGTCTTGTATAACAATTTCTTATAAAAACTTGAGAACTATGCCTGTTCATGTGTTGTTATGATATGATGAATGCATATATGGATTCAACAATAGAGTTTGTAGATTACCGGTTCCGAATTTTTGAGGCTCAATGATAGTGGGCATTTTGCAATTTAGGGGAAGAAAATATGTATTCTAGCATATCTGATCTAATAAAAGGGGCGCGTCATTCCGCTCAAAAAACGGATGTGAATACGACTTCACCTGCCCAAGATGCGAGTCCGGTAAATTTAAGTCGTCGAAGCTTTGTGGCTGCGTCGAGTGTGTTCGTCATTGGTGTTTCTCTTGCAGGATGTGCAAAAGCTGGAGAGGAAGAGGTTGTTATTGACCCTACGCCGCCAACGCCAGCCGGTCCCAGCCCACTGACAAATATAAAAGGCGGCGATGCAACGCCATCCTTATGGATTTCAATTGAAAAAGACGGCACGGTCAAAGTGACCTGTCACCGTGCGGAGATGGGCCAACAATCTTGGACATCTATGAGCCAGATCGTGGTCGAAGAGTTAGAAGCGGAATGGGATAAGGTTGAAGTTGTTCAAGCTTTAGGAAACCCTAAATACGGTGACCAAAATACGGATGGATCGCGTTCTGTTCGGTACAATTTCCACCGCTTGAGAGTTGCGGGTGGTGCGATGCGCGCAATGTTGACCCAAGCTGCTGCAAACCATTGGGGGGTTGCTGTAGGCGACTGTCATGCTGAACAAGGTGTAGTGACGCACAAGCCAAGCAATAAAACACTTACATATGGTCAACTGGCTGAAGCAGCTTCGAACCTGCAAGTGCCAAAAGAAGAAGAGATCACACTTAAAAATCGTGAAAACTGGCGTTTGATCGGTAAGGCGATTTCTTCCCTGACAGTTGAGAAAATTGTTCACGGTGAAGGCACATTTGGTATGGATGTGCAGCGCCCTGACATGGTCTACGCTGTAATTGCGCACCCTCCCCAAGTTTTGGGAAAGGTGAAGTCCTTTGATAACGCCGAAAGTCTTCAAGTGCCGGGTGTTTTGCAGACAGTGCAGATGCCTGAAGTGACTGCGCCGGTTGCCTTTAAGGCTTTAGGTGGTGTTGCAGTAATCGCCAAAGATACTTGGTCAGCAATCCAAGGCCGTGAAGCTTTGAGTGTTGAGTGGGATACAGGACCAAATGCAGGGTTTGACTCTGATGCCTTCCTAGATGTTTTGAGTGAGCGCACGAAATCAGCAGGTGATATCCATCGCAAACGCGGCGATGTTTATAAGGCCTACGCAGAAGCTGATACAAAAGTAACGGCTGAATATAAGACTGCATTTCTGGTTCACTCGCCGATTGAGCCTCCAAGTGCGACCGCGGAATGGACAGGGGATGCACTTGAAGTGTGGGCATGTGTTCAAGATGCACAGACAACACGCAAAACTATCTCTGATGTATTGGGTGTGGATATTGAAAAAATCAAAGTTCATGCGACTTGGTTGGGTGGCGCATTTGGACGCAAATCTAAATGTGACTTCGCGGTTGAAGCAGCAATCATTGCACGCGAAGTTGGGAAACCTGTAAAAGTGGTGTGGACGCGTGAAGATGAAATTCGACACGGATATTATCACGCAACAAGTGTGCATCGTTTCGAAGGTGGTTTGAATGCAGATGGCAAGTGTACATCTTACTTGCACCGTGCTGCTTTCCCAACGATTACATCAATTTTCAATCCCGGTTCAAATGCGCCGACTAATTTTGAAGTTGGAATGGGTGCTACAGACGTGGCGTTCGACGTGCCAAATCTTCAGATTGAAGGCATAAAAGCAGAAGCAAATGCTAGGATTGGGTGGTTGCGTTCCGTTGCCAATATTCACCAAGTATTTGCGAACCAGAGCTTTGTGGCTGAAATGGCTGCCGCTGCAGGGCGTGACCAAAAAGACTTTTTGATCGAGCTGATCGGGGCATCACGTATTGATGACCCAAACGCGGATGAAAATACAAATTATCCAAACTATGGTGCGGATGCCGCTGAATATCCATTTGAAACGGGCCGTCTTACACATGTTGCTAAACGTGCGGCAGAAATGGCGAAATGGGGACGTGACCTTCCAAAGGGACATGGCCTTGGTATCGCTGTGCACCGCTCCTTCCTGACATATGTTGCGACAGTTGTTGAGGTGGCTGTGGATGAAAAGGGTAACCTTTCAATTCCTGGTGTTTGGGTTGCTGTGGATGCGGGGACGATTATCAATCCGATACACGTAAAAGCGCAAATGGAAGGTGGAACCATATTCGGTTTATCAAACGCACTTTACGGCAGAATTTCTATGAAGGATGGCGCAGTAGAGCAAGCTAACTTCCCAGACTGGCGTGTGTTGCGGATGGATGAAGCGCCACGTGAGTTTGAGGTTGATATTATCGAGTCGAATGCACCGCCAGCGGGTGTTGGTGAGCCAGGCACACCGCCTGCCGCACCAGCTTTGGCGAATGCGATATTTGCGGCGACTGGGCAGCGATTTAGAACACTGCCGATCATTGGTGCGGATGACTACACTCTACCGCTTAACACTTCAGAAGACGCATAGGGGAGGCTGTAAACATGGCTGTTACGATTAACATTAATGGTAAAGACGAAACTGTAGATGCCGCTCCGGGTACACCTTTATTGTGGGTGTTGCGTGATCATTTGAAAATGACAGGCACAAAATTTGGATGTGGTGTGGCGCAATGTGGTGCGTGCACTGTTCACTTGGATGGTCAACCAACGCGCTCTTGCTCAATTCCGCACGATGCGCTGGATGGCGCGAAAGTGACGACGATTGAAGGAAAAGAGGGGAAAGCTGCAAAAGCTATCCGCGATGCGTGGGTTGATTTGAATGTGCCTCAGTGTGGCTATTGCCAATCTGGTCAAATAATGTCCGCTGTGGCGCTTCTTGAGGCAAATCCAACGCCGAGTGATCAAGATATTGATGATGCGATGAGTGGTAACTTGTGTCGCTGTGCGACTTACATGAGTATCCGTCGGGCGATAAAGCAAGCTGCGACAAGCTTGTAGTTTCACGAGACGGAAAAGATAAATTGAATGGTCTATCGGCTAATTGATCAACTGGGTGTGTCTGCACATGGCGTAAATCATGCGCAAAGTGTGGAGGAACATCCCGTTGTGCCCTTGCCGACTGGCTTACCTGTCTTGCAAGATGGGTTTGCACGGACGATTAGTTATTTGCGACTGTCTATAACAGATAGGTGCGATTTGCGTTGCACCTATTGCATGCCTGAGCGCATGACTTTCTTACCTAAGTCAGACGTTTTGTCTTTTGAAGAACTGACGCGGTTGGTGGATGCATTCATTGCACGTGGAATCACCAAATTGCGTATTACGGGTGGGGAACCGCTTGTGCGCAAGGACGCCATTGCGCTGCTGTCGCGGTTTGCATCTCGGTTAGGTGGTGGCGGCCTTAAAGAGTTGACGCTCACGACGAATGGCACACAGTTAGCTCAACATGCCCAAGCGCTTGCTGATATGGGTATGAAGCGGATCAATGTTTCATTAGACAGCCTTGATAGGAATGTATTTGCGCGCCTTTCGCGGCGGGATGTTTTGCCTCAAGTGCTTGAAGGGATTGAGGCTGCAGCGAAAGCTGGGTTGAAGGTAAAGATAAATACCGTGGCGCTGGCGGATGCGAATGCGGACGAGATACCCAGTATGATTGCGTGGGCCCATGGCAACGGGTTTGATCTGAGCTTGATTGAAGTTATGCCGCTTGGCGAAGAGATGACGCATCGCTCTTCTTCTTTTTTATCTCTACAGGACGTTAAAAAGCGGTTGGAGTCTCAGTGGACACTAACGCATTTAGATGATTCAACGGGCGGTCCTGCACGGTATATGCATGTTGCTGAAACGGGTGGGCGTGTAGGGTTTATTTCGCCGCTTTCACATAATTTCTGTGCGACCTGTAATCGTATCCGTATGACGTGCACGGGGCGGTTATACACTTGTCTGGGACACGAAGAAGGTGAAGACTTGCGGTCTGCTTTGAGGGATGACCCAAGCGATGACACGATGAATGCCTTATTGGATCGTGCTTTGGCTAAAAAACCTGAACGTCATGATTTTGACGCCGCACATATAGATACACCTTCTTCGCCACGGACAATGTCTGTGACTGGTGGATGAATTTTAGCGCGTCGATGCTTAGGCTTAGTCTCTTATTTATCCTACAATATGAGGTGCGAACGGAGTAAATTGATTGTTCTCTCTGTATGCTCTACAAGTGTTGAGTAAGTTGTGTGCATCCTCGCAAACGAATGCAAAATAGGGCATTTCATGGGTAGGCCTTCAAATTTTGATCGCGAAGCAGCGATTGAAAAAGCGATGAATAGAATATGGGCTGAGGGCTACGAAGCTTGCTCAGTTAAGTCATTGTCTGAAATGCTGGGGATTACGCGTTCAAGTTTTTACAATGCCTTTGGATCTCGTGAAGAACTTTTTCTTGAAGTGTTTGATCTGTATCTAACGCAATTGCCGGAGCTGCATTTAGAAAAGTGCAATGAAGCTGATGGTGCAAAGCATGTAATCACACGCCTTATGGTGTCGCTGGTAGAAATTCGGTTTGGAAACGATATTCGGCCCGGTTGTTTACTCGTAAACTGCGCTGTTGAACTTATCGGCAAAACTGAAACCTTGGGGCAGGTGCTAAATGGCGCACTGTGTGGTTTGGCTGAGAAGTTACAAACTGTATTGTCAGATGGAATTGAGCAGGGAGAGCTGTCTCCTGATCTTGATGTGCCTGCAGTTGCGCACGGCGTGTTGGCATTCTTATTAGGTGTGAATGTTATGTCGAAAATGTCTGTTTCGAGACAAGACGCACTCGCAGCCGGTTATGCCTTTCTCGATCGGTATGGCTTACGTGCAGAAGAAAAGACAATTCAATAAGACAAAGTGGTTATCTGTAGGGCAACCAAGTTAAAGTTTGTCGAGGTTTATTAGCCCGCATGCGCATGCACTAATTCCAAATTGAAATCTGCCGGTATTTGCCTAGTTGGGGCAGGTCGTTTATATGCTCATCAAGTTGGACAGCCCAATATTGGGTGTTTGAGTTTGCATTGAGTTTTGAGTGGTTTGGGCCGAGCTGACATAGCTCAAGCGACACTCCCTAAACTATTGAGAGTAATTGTTTCATATGCCGAATGAGCGCTTTAAATTTTCCGTTGCGCCAATGATGGATTGGACGGATCGGCATTGCCGTATGTTTCATCGTGCTTTTACGAAGAAAGCGTTGCTGTACTCTGAAATGGTGACAGCCGATGCTATATTGCATGGCGATTTAGAGCGATTGTTGGGCTTTAATCCAGACGAGCAACCTTTGGCGCTCCAGCTTGGCGGCTCGGACCCTGCGAAACTCGCGAAAGCGGCCAAAATAGGTGCGGATTTTGGGTATAGCGAAATCAACCTAAATTGTGGTTGTCCTTCTGATCGCGTGCAGTCCGGTGCATTTGGCGCATGTTTGATGCGGGAGGCTGAGCGGGTAGGTGAGTGTGTGTCTGCGATGCAGGCGGCGGTAAATATTCCTGTGACAGTAAAGTGCCGCATTGGTGTGGATGATGACGAGCCTGAAGAGAGATTGTTTAGCTTTGTTGAGACAGTCTCTAAAGCGGGGTGTGACGTGTTTATCGTGCATGCTCGCAAGGCTTGGCTTAAAGGGTTAAGTCCAAAAGAGAACCGAGATGTGCCGCCATTGGATTATGATCTCGTAGCGCGCTTGAAAGAAGCGCGTCCAGATTTGATTATTGCGCTCAATGGTGGTTTGCCAGATTTAGAAGTTGGGCTTTCAGAGCTTCCAAGGTTTGATGGTATTATGCTTGGACGTGCAGCCTATCACACCCCCGGTATTTTGGGGCAGGTTGATCGCCGTGTCTTCGGTTTGGATGTGGCGGACGTATCAGAACACGAAGCGCTTGAAGTGTATCGCCCATATATGTTGGCCCAATTGCAAGCAGGGTCTAACCTACATTGTATGACGCGACACATGATGGGGTTATTTAACGGCTTACCTGGTGCACGCAAATGGCGGCGTATATTGTCCGAGCGCGGGCCAAAAGCTATGGGCGTTGAGGCGATTGAGATTTTGGACGAAGCCGCTGCGGCGGTTCAGCTCCAGACTGCTTAGTCTTTCAACAGTGCGACCCTATTGATGAATAATGATAGCAGCCTTTGACACTTCCCATGACGTCAAGCGTTCAAGGAAGGACATGCCTAAGAGTGATTGTTCCAGATTGTCATCGAGGACGACAGCATCCACATCCTTTAGAAGTACACGGCCTATTTCTAAGCGTTTAATTGTAATAGATGCGCCATATGTTGAACCGGAGGCTGTTTTTATTTTTATATCTTTTTCCATTGTCGCAAAGTCATAACCTAAGCGTCTAGCATCTTCTGGCGTTAGCACACAGATACTTGCACCGGTATCGACCATGAAATTGATTTGGTAGAGGTTGTCGACGCGCGCTTGCGCCCAATAGTGTCCGTCAGGGCGTTTACGCAATGACGCCGCGAGTTGACCAGGTGCAGCAATATCAAACTGCGTCATAGGCTTCTTTACGTTCGTCACAGCTGTTTGAATCTGTGCGTCACTCTCTTTAGGCTGTAATGTATCCATACTTTTGTGGAGAACAGTTGCAATAACAAAAGCGGCCGCGAAAACGATAAAATATGGTCCAATTTTACTGTTCAATGTGTCACCTGATAAAGAAGAGCGATTAAACCGCCAATGGCAATCCATACAGCCGCGTATTTCAGCATTTGTCCTGCATTGGATTTAAATGCCGCATACATACCACCTGATACCAGAATGAGGTAACCACAAAGCAAAGAAATTCTGGTAATTGAAATGCTTTCACCTGTTCGGCTTTCAAAGCTGCCACCTGTGAGGAATGCAACCAGAATAAGTGTCGCAAGTATGATAATGGCGAGTGTAAGGATGCGGGTCATATCTAGGCTTTGGTTGCTATTGTTTGGTGGCTAGAGGTGTTTTTCTTTAGTCTATCGGGCAGTTCTTTCATGATAGACGCACGTTGTTCAGGAGAATAGTGAGACCATTTCTCTATTTCAGAAAGAGAACGTCCACAGCCAAGACAGTTTTGAAGTGCAGCATCCAGTTCGCACGAATTTTTACAGGGAGACTGGAGCAACTTCATATCTTTCAATTAGAATTTGTGTTGTTCAATTGGTTAACAAAAACAATGCCTAAGTCGAGCCCTAAAATCAAATAATCGTCACGAAATTAGTGTTGATTGAATGGGGTGAAAGGGGCATATATGAGTCTCGCTTATAATTTGGATCTAGAACTGGACGGAACCATGTCACCTCTAGATGATATTCGTGCGCTTGTTGAGAGCGCGCCAGACGGTGATCTGGCGGCTAAACAATCGGCTATTGAACGTCAAAATCACTTGCGTCAAGCGCCGGGTGGTTTGGGTCGATTGAGCGAGATTGTCGCTTGGATGGCGCAATGGCAGGGAACGCCCATTCCTAAGATTGAAAGGCCGATGGTTGCTATTTATGCATCATCCCACGGCATTACGAAGCATGGCGTTGCGTCTCAACCCGGTGCAAACACAAAACGCATGGTAGAAATGTTGCGAACCGGTGGTGCTGCAACAAATCACATTGCGGCAGCTGGTGGTGCTGGATTGCGCGTATTTGAAATGGCAATCGAAAAACCAACTGCAGATTTTTCTGAAGGTCCTGCCATGTCAGAAAAAGAATGTGCAGCGACAATTGCATTTGGAATGGAAGCAATTGCAGAAAAACCAGACCTGCTTGTGCTCGGTGAAACAGGCATAGGCGGTGGAACTGCAGCCGCTGCTGTTGCGTGTGCCATGTTTGGCGGCAATGCGACATACTGGGTGCGTGCTGGTGCGTGGGTGCCGCCGGAAGTTGTTGAGGCGCGTGTTGAAGTTGTGCGCAAGGCGATGGAAACCCATCGTGGGCAGTTGAGTGATCCACTTGAGATTCTTCGTCGCGTGGGTGGACGCGAATTGGCAGCGCTAGTTGGGGCAATTATTGCCGCGCGAATGCAAGGCATACCAGTTATTTTAGATGTGTTTTCAACATGTGTTGCGGCGTCTGTCGTACATGCTCTAAAATCAGGTGGTGCTGATCATTGTTTGGCTGGGCACCTTTCCTCGGAACCGGCTCACAGAGCTATTTTGGATAGACTAAGTCAAAAACCCCTATTGGATCTTGGTTTGCGCTGTTCTGAAGGTGCTGGTGCATCTGCGACTATTGGCTTGTTGAAAGCTGCGTGTGCAGCGAATGAGCATGCTGATATCGGCGATGATTAATCAAGCGGTTTGAGTTTTGCTTCATTCGCATAATACGATTAGATATAAAAGCTGATACATTCTACCTGCGATCAGTGGTACTTGGAAAAAACCTGCCGACGATACATAGTCATATGCGGGAATGATGATTTTATAGTTGGGAGTTCGGTATGCGCGTAATTTGGTCAACTCTTTTAGGGACCACGCTTTTAGCTTCTTGTGCATCAGGCGTTGGCGGTCAATCAGGTATCTATTCTGCTTACGTGCCTCCCAAAGAGGGAAGCTTGCTCACCTATATGGCATATGCTGATGGGGAAGCTGATATGGAGGTTAAACAGCTGGTAGTTGCGACAGGGGCTGACTATACACTGTATGCAAATATTTCAGAATATGGTGATCCTCCTCAGCAAGAAGATTACTTCATTGAATATTCTGGTCTGTATTGGCACGTGTGTGGAGATATGGCTCCAAGTAGCGCTGAACGACGTGCTTTGCAGCAAATGTGGCCGATATCTGAAAATGATAGCACAATTGTTGAAGGTACAAGTCTAACCGAGACTAATGTGCCGACCGAAGTGAAAATTGTGTCAGTTGGAGAGTTCGACTCAGAAGAGTTTGGTCTTCAGCCAATTTTTAAAGTGCGTAGTAGTTTTGATACGCCAGAGACGACCGTCTTTGCTCCTCAAATGTCTGTTGCAATGCGGATTGATTGGGGAGACTGGGGAAGTGAAAATTATGCGGGAAATGACCAGCTAAAAAGCATCTCTGAAGATGCTGAAGGTCAATATAATCGGTATTTAGATTATGGTAAATCTCAGTGCCTGCCCGCTGAACTGCGTTAAATAATATAGCCGTTAAAAAAGGCTGCTGAAACATCAGCAGCCTTTTTCTTTTGGCATTTTAAAGGTGTTACACCGCGTTTAGCCGTGCGTGGCGTTTCTTTCCTATGGATAAGCGCGCCGACTTATCTTCTTCTAGGTCGCTGACATTGATCAGGGCGCTATCATCCGCAATGGAGACACCATTCAGCTTAGCAGCGCCTGCTTTGATGTGGCGTCTCACCTCACCTTTAGACGCAGACAACCCCGACAGCACGAAAGCATCTACTACGCTATAACCTGCTTCAACGTCGGCGAAAGGGACATCAAATGATGGCATGCCTTCGGCGGTTGCACCTTGGTTGAAGACTTTTTCGGCAGCTAGTTTAGCTTCTTTTGCTGCTTCAGCACCGTGAAGCATTGTTGTCGCTGCATCAGCTAAAGCGATCTTCGCATCATTGATCTTGGGGCCTTTAAAAGCTTCAAGTTCTGCAATAGCTTCCATTGATAAGTCTGTGAAAAGCTTTAGGAATTTGATGACATCGCCGTCTTCAGTATTGCGCCAGAATTGCCAGTAATCATATGGGCTCTTAAGGTCGGCATTTAACCATACAGCACCACCCACTGTCTTCCCCATTTTGGCACCTGATGCGGTTGTTAGCAATGGTGTTGTGAAGCCAAATGCTTGGGTGTTTTCAACGCGGCGACATAGCTCAGTTCCGTTTGTTATATTACCCCATTGGTCAGATCCGCCCAATTGAAGGCGTACTTTGAGCCGGCGGTTTAATTCAACAAAATCATATGCTTGGAGTAGAGCGTAGTTAAACTCTAGAAATGTGTAGGGTTGTTCGTTTTCTAAACGACGTTTCACTGTGTCCTGCATAATCATCTTATTGATTGTGAACAGTTTTCCGTAGTCACGCAGAAACTCGATGTATTTGATTTCTGACAACCAATCATCATTGTTCACCATGACCGCATCGGTCGGGCCGTCACCGAATTTCAGAAATTTTTCAAACACTGATTTAATGCTCTCAATATTTGATTGAATTTCTTCTTCCGTAAGGATAGGGCGAGATTTTTCCTTGTCTGTGGGATCCCCAATTTTTGTGGTGCCGCCGCCCATGAGCACAACAGGTTTACCACCTGCTTGTTGAAGGCGACGAAGCATCATTATTGAAACGAGGTGTCCAACGTGTAGGCTGGAAGCCGTCGCATCATATCCAGCATATGCAATCGGCATTTCCGTTTTGGCATATTCATCTAATGCAGCCTCATCTGTAATCTGATAGACATATCCACGCTCAAAAAGAGTGCGTAGAAGTGCAGATTCAGGCATGAAGGCAGTATCGGCCATTAGATTCGTCTCCTTTGATTAAGTGGGGCGATTAACACAAGACTTACGAGCTTTGGAAGAGGGAAGAGGCGTTATGTCCAATCATTTGGTACAATTGTTTAAGCGCGGACCACAATGGGTACTAGGATTTATGAGCGGAACGTCTCTTGATGGCGTTGATGTTGCGCTTATCCAGACGGATGGCGAACGTATCCATGCTTTCGGTAAGTGGATTACGATTAGTTATACCAGTGCGCAAAGGCAAACGCTGTCAACTGCAACCAAAGACGCGCTGAATTGGAATTGGAGTGGGCCTCGACCTAAGAGTTTTGCAAATGCGGAAAAGGTGATGACCATAGCGCATGCTGATGCAGCGAAGAAACTCCTTGAATACTGGGATGGTGAGAAACCAGTACTGGCTGGCTTTCATGGGCAGACTGTTTTGCATAGTCCGCCGATTGAGGGGCAGAAGGGGAAGACGTTGCAGTTGGGAGATGGGCAATTGCTTGCAAATGAGCTTGGCATGCCCGTAGTTTTTGACCTGCGTACTGCAGACATGGAAGCTGGAGGACAAGGAGCGCCTTTGGCACCAGTTTATCATACTGCGCTTCTTGAACGTGCTGCGAGAGAGCGCGGAGATGGTGAGATTGGGGGTGTCGTTCTAAATTTGGGTGGTGTCGCGAATTTTACTTGGCAAGCAGAAGGATATGCGCCGATTGCATTTGATACTGGGCCGGGTAATGGGCCAATTGATGAATGGATTGAGAAACACGGCAAAGGTGCATTCGATGAAAACGCCAAATTTGCCTTGGCGGGTAGAGTACATGAAGACAAGATAGAAGAATGGATCAAACACCCCTATTTTCATGCTAAGCCACCTAAATCATTGGATAGATACGATTTCTCATCGGAGAAACTAGTGTCAGATATGTCCTTAGAGGACGGAGCGGCGACTCTAACGGCATTTTCAGCCCGTACAATTCTTCATTCCATTGCTCAAATGCCGTCTCGGCCAAATCTCGTTGTTGCCACAGGGGGCGGCAGGCACAACCCCATGATTATGCAATATTTAAGTGAAGAATTTGGAGATGCTCTCGTGGATGCTTCCGTGTTGGGGTGGCGTGGAGACGCAGTGGAAGCCGAAGCATTTGCCTATCTTGCAGCGCGATCAGTTCTTGATCTGCCAATTAGTTTTCCCGAGACGACAGGGGTAGAAAAACCAATATCGGGTGGACAATTAGTTATGCCCGCCCGATAAAAAATTCTAATTATGGAAGATGGCGAATTCTATTCGTCATCATCCTCATCTTCATCATCATCAATTTCATCTTCCAATTCTTCAATGGAAGGAAGTGACGTTGCGTTTGTAAGTTCTAGGCGACGATCCAAATAGGCTGCAGCTGTTGCTTCCAATTCTTCAAGCTTACCTTGGAAGAAGTGGTTGGCACCTGGTACAGTCTCTCTCTCAATGACTTCACCTTTTTGAACACGTACTTTAGTAAGCGAGCGCTCAATATCAGACGGCGCAGCAACGCCATCCTTTTCACCAGAAATAATGATTCCAGAGGCTGGGCAGGGTGCAAGAAATGCGAGGTCATAGTGGTTTGCGGGTGGTGCAACTGCTATAAAACCGTCGATTTCAGGTCTGCGCATCAAAAGTTGAAGACAAATATACGCGCCAAAAGAATATCCTGATACCCAACAAGCGCGTGCGCTGTCATTGATCGATTCTAGATAGTCGAGAATGTAAGCTGCATCTGAAAGTTCGGCGGGGCCTGCATCAAATGTGCCTTGTGAGCGCCCGACTCCACGAAAATTGAACCGAAGAGTTGAGAAGCCGCGTTTGGCAAACATTTCATAAAGTGTAATAACTACAGGGTCTTGCATGCTTCCACCAGCTTTTGGGTGAGGATGCAAGATAAGAGCTATTGGTGCGCCGGGTGTTTCGGATTCTTCGTACCGGGCCTCGATACGACCAGCAGGACCAGGGATAATGACTTCTGGCATAAACGGAATCCTTCTAAAACCAATGGAAGTAAAAAACAGGCGATACCTCAATCTAGGGGTAAATTACAAGTTTTTCTGTTAGGAACTTAACTTTAGCTTATTACTTGACTAAATTCATCGGGTATATAAATCCAAGCTGAGAATTGTTTGCAGGAGAATATATAATGAAGTTGGGATCCAGAGGTCGGTACGCAGTTATGGCGCTAGTGGACCTTGCATCACATGAACATGATGGTCCTGTCTCATTGTCAGATATAGCTGACCGTCAGAAGATTTCATTGTCCTATTTGGAGCAATTATTTGCCAAGCTGCGTCGTGCTGACCTTGTGAAAAGTGTGCGCGGTCCGGGTGGAGGATATTTGCTGTTAAATCGACCTGACCAAACCATGGTAAGTCAAATTATTGTTGCCGTTGATGAGCCTATCCAAACAACCCGATGTGGTGAAATGGGGGGTAAGCCTTGCACAGGCCGACTAGAACGGTGTGCGACACATGATTTGTGGCGGGAATTAAGGTTACATATCATCAAATTCCTTTCTGGTGTTTCTATCAAGGATGTCATGTCAGGGGATGTTAAGGGCATGTCCGGCGTATTAGAGCAGATTTAGGATAGTGGCTTTGGCTAAAATTGATCCGATATATTGCGATTATAACGCAACTGCTCCTTTGAGACCGCAGTCAAAAGACGCAATGGTTATGGCTATGGAGATTGGAGCTAATCCTTCCTCCGTGCACCGCCTTGGACGGTCTGCGCGCTCATGTTTAGAGGAAGCACGAGAGATTGTTGCATCAGCTATAGGTGCATGCCGTGAGGATTTAACGTTTACGAGCGGCGGAACTGAGGCGAATGCAGCCATTTTAAACGGTGTGCGTTTGCAAGAGCCCTTGCTTATGCCGATTGTTTGCGGTTTCGAGCATGATGCTGTTTTGGCTCAATTGCCTGATGCAATCAGCGCCCAAGTCACATCAGATGGGCAAATTGATCTGGTATGGTTAGAAGATTTACTTAAAAATTGGCCTCATGAAGGACGTTCTCCTTTTTTGTCATTAATGCTCGCCAATAACGAAACAGGTGTGATTCAACCCGTGGAAGCTGCCGCGAATTTAATCCATGCGGCAGATGGATTAATCCATTGTGATGCTGTGCAAGGACTGGGTAAAATGCCGGTTTCAGTGTTGGATGGAGAGCTGGATTATGTCACTTTGTCAGGGCATAAAGTCGGTGGGCCAGCGGGAATTGGTGCTTTCTATATCCGTGCAGGCGCACCCTTCAAAGCTACCTTGCTTGGCGGTGGGCAAGAAATGGGACTTCGTTCTGGAACACAAAATTTGATTGGTGCAGCTGGGTTTGGCGCAGCAGTAGATGCGGCCTTGAATGAAGAGGCTAAGCTTGTGACCTTGGCATCGAAACGTGATAATATGGAAGCACGACTGAAAAGTGTGGCAAATGTGACCGTGTTTGGAGAAAACGTACCGCGTTTGCCGAATACTTCTTGCGTGAGCGTTGAAGGTTTGCGAGCTGAAACCCAAGTAATGGCTATGGACCTTGAAGGGGTGGCTGTGTCATCTGGATCGGCCTGTTCCTCGGGTAAGGTTAAGCAGTCTCATGTGTTGGCGTCGATGGGCGTTCCCGATGAGCTCGCATTAGGTGCGATTAGGTTTAGTTTCGGCTGGGCCACAATAGATGAAGATTTTGAAAGAGCGAGCGATGCATGGATTCGTGCGGCGCAGCGAAAAGGGGTGATTTCAAACACCCTGAATAAGGAGAATGCCTGATGGCCGACGACACACGCCCTGAAGATATCGTAAAAGACGGCGTTGATCAGGCTACAGTAGATGCAGCGCGTGCGCTTGAGTCTGATAAATATAATGCTGGTTTTACCACGGATATCGAACAAGAGTTCGCGCCAAAAGGGCTGAATGAAGACGTTATCCGATTTATTTCGGAAAAAAAGAACGAGCCGCAATGGTTGCTAGATTGGCGATTGCAAGCATATGAGCGTTGGCTAACAATGGATGAGCCTGATTGGGCGATGGTGAACTATCCTCCCATTGATTACCAAGACGCGTATTATTATGCAGCGCCTAAGGGCAAGGCTAAGTACGACTCAATTGATGATGTGCCGGAAGAGATTTTGGAAACCTACAAAAAATTGGGTATTCCTTTGCGAGAAGCAGAAGTTCTTTTAGGGGTTGAAGGCGCGTCTGAATCAGCTGCTGAAGCCCGGGAGAAGCCGCGGGTAGCGGTCGATGCTGTGTTTGATTCAGTGTCCGTTGCGACTACGTTTCAGGCTGAGTTGAAGAAAGCTGGCGTTATATTTATGTCCATTTCTGAAGCGGTTCACGAATACCCGGATTTGGTCAAAAAATATCTAGGAACCGTTGTTCCTCAGTCCGACAATTTTTTTGCAACACTTAATTGTGCAGTCTTTTCAGATGGGACATTTGTGTACATTCCCAAAGGCGTTAGATGTCCGATGGAATTGTCGACATATTTCCGAATGAACGCACAAGGTACTGGTCAATTTGAGCGCACGCTTATTGTCGCTGATGAAGGGGCTTATGTGTCCTATCTTGAGGGCTGTACGGCTCCTATGCGCGACGAAAACCAGCTTCATGCTGCTGTTGTAGAGTTAGTTGCACTAGATGATGCTGAAATTAAATATTCGACTGTGCAAAACTGGTGGCCGGGTGATGCGGATGGTAAAGGCGGCGTATATAATTTTGTGACGAAACGTGCCGATTGTCGCGGCAAACGCTCGAAAGTGTCGTGGACTCAGGTTGAAACTGGGTCTGCCGTGACTTGGAAATACCCAAGTTGCATATTGCGTGGTGATGACAGTGTTGGTGAGTTTTATTCAATTGCGGTGACGAATGGTCATCAGCAGGCTGACACTGGTACGAAAATGATTCATCTAGGTGAGCGCACCAAGTCTCGGATTATATCAAAAGGGGTTTCTGCTGGGAAATCAAACTCGACTTATCGTGGTTTGGTGTCAGTCGGTGGTAAGGCCAAAGGATCCCGTAACTTTACGCAATGTGATAGCTTATTGATAGGCCAAACATGTGGTGCTCACACAGTACCCTATATTGAGAATAAGCGCGCTGATGCTCAACTAGAGCATGAAGCCACTACGACCCGCCTTTCTGAAGACCAATTATTTTATTGTCGTCAACGCGGCTTGGATGAAGAAGAAGCCGTAGCGTTATTGGTAAATGGTTTCGTGCGGGATGTGATCCAGAAATTACCGATGGAATTTGCTGTCGAGGCTCAGAAACTTCTGGAAGTCAGCCTTGAAGGAAGTGTGGGATAGTCATGAAATTTCGTTCGAGAATTGTTGCAACTCTAGGAGCAGTTCTATTCTTGTCGGCTTGCTCGGCAACTAGCCAGATAGAACACTTTAGACCAGAGAATGCTGCAGAAGATCAAAAGCTTTTGTTTTCACCAATGATACGCCACGGTGAAACTTTGTATCTATCTGGTATGATTGGGCTAAAGCCTGGAACAACAGAGCTGCCTGATAGTGTCGAAGAGCAGACGCGCAATGTTTTTGCTGCGATAGAGAAAACTCTCAAACTGGCCGATGCTGACCTGAGCCACTTGATCAGTTGTACAGTTTATCTGGCGGATATGAATAATTATACGCAAATGAATGAAGTCTATGGTTCGTTTTTTGGTTCTAAACCTCCGACCAGAACAACTGTAGAAGTCGCCGCATTGCCACTGGGTGCGCAGATTGAAATTTCCTGTTTAGGGTATTTAAATCGGAACACATAATCATGGCGGACTATTCTCATATACGCGCCCAAGCGTCACGCATGCCTCTGTTTGAAACGCCGATTGCTCAATGCAATTTAGTGGAATCTGAAGGGATGATCTCTGAAATTAAACGGGTTGTTCTTGAAAAGAAAAAGAATGATGCAGGTATCAATCGTTCCAATGTCGGAGGCTGGCATTCTGACGTAGATATGTTGGCTTGGGGTGGCGGCGGTGCGGAAAAGATTAAAGATACCGCGATTGGGTTGGCGAAAAGAATGTCGGCTTTCGCAGCTGGGGCGCACGATGACTATCACTGGCTTTGTCAGATGTGGGCAAATGTATCAGAAGACGGCGCTTCCAATCACTTGCATATGCACCCTGGAAATCTTTGGTCTGGAGCATTTTATGTTGATATGGGAGGGGCAGACTCGCAACCCGGTCTTGGTGGAGAGTTTTACTTCGAGGATCCTCGGTTCCCTTTATCAGTGATGCATAACACGAAGTTTCGCTTTGCAGATGCAGAAGGTAACCCGATAGCGTTAATGCCGCAATTTAGGTTCAAACCGGGTGACCTGGTTCTGTTTCCAGCTTGGCTTCGTCATGGTGTAAACGCTTATAGAGGTAGCGGAACGCGAATTTCTATCGCGTTCAATGTTGACGCCGTTTTAAAATAACATACTAACCCTGTCGGGTATTGTGAATTAGAAATCAGTTCCTATGTGAATGGAACATATAAAGAATGTTGGAGTAACATCTCGTGCTAGCCCTAAATGAACTCGTCGCTCGTGTTGAAAAAGAAGATGGCGAAGGCAAAGAGATTATCAAAGGTTTGAGCTTAAATGTGCCGGCTGGCGAAGTGCACGCGATTATGGGGCCGAATGGAGCGGGTAAATCTACGCTTTCATATGTCTTAACGGGCCGCGATGGGTATGAGGCAACATCTGGTAGTGCTGAGTTGAACGGCGAAAACCTTTTAGAAATGGACCCAGAAGAGCGTGCTGCGAAGGGGTTATACTTATCCTTTCAATATCCTCTGGAAATTCCTGGTGTTCCTGTAATGACATTTGTTCGTACAGCGATGAATTCCCAACGCAAACGTCGCGGTGAAGAAGAGATTTCTGCACCCGAGTTTTTGAAAAAAGCACGTGCGGTTGCAAAGGTTTTAAAAATTGATGCCGACATGCTTAAACGTCCGCTAAATGTTGGGTTTTCTGGTGGAGAGAAAAAACGACTTGAGATTTTTCAAGCGATGATGCTTGAACCTAAGTTCTTGATTCTAGATGAAACAGACTCAGGTTTGGACATTGATGCTTTGCGTGTTGTGTCGGATGGGGTGAACGCGTTGCGTGCGCCCGATCGTGGTATGTTGGTGATTACACACTATCAGCGTTTGCTTGATCACATTAAGCCAGACAAAGTGCATGTGCTTGCAGCAGGTAAGATCATCAAAACGGGTGGACCTGAACTAGCGTTGCGCCTTGAAGATGAGGGTTATGACGGCGTATTGGCGGAGGCGAATGCGTGAGCAATCAAACACTTATCCATGACCCTAGTCCCGCTGAAACTCGTCTGATTGAGGCTTATAACGGACTAAAAACGGATGCGCGTCGTACACGTGCTTTTGAAGCTTTTGCGGCTAAGGGGCTGCCTCACCGCCGTGTTGAAGGATGGCGTTGGTCTGACGTGAGAGCTGCGCTGAAGCCTTCTAAAACAGATTCTGCTACGCCTGTGGGCGATGCCTTCTCTGCGGGTGCTATGCCCGTGCTACGCTTCAGCAAGGAGGGGTTCTCTGCGCCTGCTAACCGTCCGCCTGGTGTGCGCTGGACCCAGCAAGTGGATGCACCAGCATTCGCAGCTGCTGAAGAATTGCCAATGGCCGCTCTTGCATCAGCTTTGGCAAACAGTCCGAGTATTGTTACAATTGAAATCGCTGGTGAACAAACTCAGCCTTTGAAAATTGAATTTGATGCGGATGCGGCTGATAATTTTGCGCATGTTGAGATTGTGTTTCGTGAAGGTGCATCGGCAACGATTGTTGAAAGCCATTTGAACCAAGGCGGCTTTTCGTCCATAGCGCTTGAATACACTTTAGAGAAAAATGCAAAAGCAGAACGTTTGGTTTATCAAGCGGCCGATTTGAACGCAGTGCAGATTGTGACGACAAATGTGCACCTGTATGAGAACGCGAATTTTTCACAAACAGCGTTTGCAACAGGTAGCAAGCTTTGCCGCGTCGAGACGCGAGTCGTGCATCGTGAAGAGGGTGCGAATGCAACCTTGAATGCTGCTTATCTTTTAGGAGATAAACGCCACGTCGATTTTACCAGTTTCGTGCGTCATTCGGCAGGGCATTGTCAAACTGCACAAGTTACAAAGGGTGCTGTTAAAAAGGGTGGCAAAGGCGCGTTCCAAGGCAAGTTTTATGTTGCACGCAATGCACAAAAAACTGATGCGGCGATGGCACATAACACTTTGTTGCTGGAAGATGGTGCGGAAGTAAACGCAAAACCGGAATTGGAAATTTATGCAGATGATGTGCAGTGTGCGCACGGAAACACTGCAGGCGCGCTGGATGCGGATGCTCTTTTCTATATGCGTCAACGCGGGATACCTTTGATTACAGCAAAGGCGATGCTGACACAGAGTTTTATCGCTGAAGCTTTTGCGCAGATTACAGATGATGGCTTACGAGATATATTCGAAGAGGAGGCACGCCGATGGCTGATGAACTCTCTTTAGAATCAGAATTTGATATTCAAACAATACGTCAACAATTTCCAATTCTGGATCGGCAGATTGGTGGAAAGCCACTTGTATATTTAGATAGTGCAGCTTCGTCACAAAAATCTGATTTTGTGTTGGATGCGATGTCTAATCAGGCGCGCACAGCCTATTCAAATGTTCATCGTGGTTTGCATACGCTTGCAAACGAAACAACAGATGCATTTGAAAAAGCACGAGAACTTGTGCGCTCTCATCTGAACGCAAAATCTGTCGATGAGGTGATCTTTACCAAGGGGGCAACAGAAGCGATCAATCTAGTTGCATCAGGCTTAGCGGAAACGATTAAAGCTGGTGACGAGATTATGGTCTCCGTCATGGAGCATCACTCTAACATCGTGCCTTGGCATTTCTTGCGCGAACGTTTCGGTGCAGTCATCAAGTGGATTGAAGTGTCTGAAGATGGCTCCCTTGATATGGAGAGCTTCAGGACGCAACTATCGCAAAAGACACGCATTGTAGCTGTGACGCATATGTCGAATGTGCTGGGCACGGTTCCCGATGTCGCGACTATAATTAAAGAAGCGCATGATGCTGGTGCACTTGTATTGCTTGATGGATGTCAGGCCGCTGTGCATTTGGAAATTGATGTTCAAGCGTTAGATGCTGATTTTTATGTATGTTCGGCTCATAAAATGTATGGCCCGACGGGTATTGGCGCGCTTTATGGAAAGTTAGATATCCTATCTGCCATGCGTCCATATCAAGGGGGCGGTGAAATGATTGATACTGTCACCCGTAATGGCGTGACATATAATGCGCCGCCGCACCGTTTTGAGGCAGGTACGCCTGCTATTCTAGAGGCTGTTGGGTTTGGTGCTGCTGTGGAGTGGATGCAAAAATATGTAACTCCTGACGCGCGTGCGTACAAAAAGGCTGTGTATGAGCGCCTAGCAGAGGGTGTGCGTGGTATAAATGGGTTGACCATTCACGGGACAGCTGAAGGCAAGGGGCCGGTGCTGACTTTTTCTATCGAAGGTACGCATCCACATGACCTTGCGCAGATATTAGACCGATATGGGGTGGCTATTCGTGCGGGAAACCATTGCGCTCAGCCTTTAATGTCCCATTTAAAGGTAAGTGCAACAGCGCGTGCTAGCGTTGGGATCTATAATACATTGGAAGAAGCTGATATGTTTGTGCAGGCGCTGGAAAAAGCGCGCGCCATGCTTTTAGCTTAGAAGAGAAAATAATGGCTGACGATATAAAACGCGATGTAATTGAACCCGCTGCTGTTGAAGCTCCGGCATCAACTGGGCCTATTCCACAGGATGAGTTAAATCGCATCACTGATGATATAATTGCACGCATTAAAGAAGTGTATGACCCGGAAATCCCTGTCGATGTGTATGAGCTTGGCCTCATATATAAAGTTGATTTGAATGATGAGCGTCATGCTGATGTAGAGATGACTTTGACAGCACCCGGGTGCCCTGTTGCGGGCGAAATGCCTGGTTGGGTTGAGGAAGCTGTGATGAAGGTTGAAGGCGTACATACTTGCAAGGTGAGCCTTGTATTTGATCCGCCTTGGGATGCTTCGCGCATGTCTGATGAGGCACGCCTTCAATTGAATATGTTGTAATTCAAGCTAGCAAAGCACACATATATATCATGGCTAGAAGACCCAGACCTAAAATAGTGACACTTTCAGATGCGGCTGCGGCACGCGTTAAAGAGATTATGTCAGAGCGTGATGCAGGCTATTTGCGGGTAGGCGTGAAGAATGGCGGCTGCGCGGGCATGGAATATGTGATGGATTATGCCGAAGCACCTGATGCGCTTGATGAACGCGTGGAAGATAATGGTGTTGAAATTATAGTCGACGCCAAAGCCGTGTTATTTCTTTTGGGTTCGCAAATTGATTACGAGGTTTCGCCTCTTCACTCAAAATTTGTGTTTAAGAATCCAAACCAAACCGATGCATGTGGCTGCGGTGAGAGTGTAACGATTGCGCCATTTGTGGATGCTGACGAGTAGTTATCTCTGGAATTAGATAAGCTTTGAGAGCTAAAGGTTTGAAATGCTGGCGCGCTTGAAGCTTAAATCCCCCCTACATTCTGTGTTGGCAGTTGGCTTAGCACTCATAGCTATATTTAGCGCATTTGTTGTGCTGCCGCTTGATTTGCTCGTGCCTAGTATTTGCATTTCAATTTTGCTGATATGGGCATCATTGATTGATATCGAACACCATATACTTCCAAATGTTTTGACATATGCACTTATCGGGATGGGGGCTGCTTGGGTAAGTGTATTTCGCTTTGAAAATTTGCATCATCATTTAATTGGCTTGGTTGCGGGATATGCAATCCTACGAATAGTGGACGTCGTGCATGTCAAACGTACAGGCCAACACGGAATGGGGATGGGAGATGCGAAACTCTTGGGGGCTGCAGGTATGTGGTTGGGGTGGGTTGCGATTCCAACCACGTTATTAGTGGGGGCTGTGTCCGGCCTTTTGTTTGTGGGGTTTAAGAGTTTAAGAGAAGGGCGTGTGCGGCGCGATATTCGAATCGCGTTTGGTCCCCATATAGCCCTCGGTTTCTGGTGGGTGTGGCTTTGTGGCCCATTTGGCCAAATGTCGCTTTAGGCGTGATCAAATTTTTCCATCAAAAACAAATTCAATAAAATCAATGAAGACAGTGCACTGACGAAAGTTTAGCGCAGTGATGTTGCGAATATACTTGGTTTTTTAATCGATAGATTTGTTTGTTTTGCGCGCAGCTTGAAGCGTTTTGATTGCAACAACATCTGTATAGAAACGCCCTCCTGTTACACGACTGTCACATAGGTGTGCGATAGCGCGGATGTCTTTCTAGCAATATTGAGCCGTTGGGGCGGTAATTGCTGGAAAACAAAAGTTTTGCTTCACGCCACTCTGTAGGGGGTTTACCCAGAATGACTTCGGTAAAGAATTTTCGCCGCGCATTGCTAATTAGTTCAGCTAGTTTAGCAATTTTTGCTTGTTCAGATACAAACATTTCTTCGCCTGGTACTACGACGCCACCAGTTGGTGAGCCAACAGGCCCAACAACACCAACACCTCCAACAGGCACATCAATTCCTGCAAGTGCAACAGGTGCTGGTACTGCTGATGTTAGCCACCCTAACCTTACACGTGTTACAGTTGCGACTGCTGATGGTGGTACAACAGACATCGTTCAGATTTCAGGTACAGTAGCGACTGACCTAACACTTGAAACAGGTGTTGTTTATTACTTGAACGAAACACTTTCTATCGGTGCTGATTCAGGTGCTGCTTCAACAACTGCTACTGCTGACGGAAAAGAAGTTGTTCTAACTATCCCGGCTGGTACTACAGTTGTTGGTGATGGTTCAGCCGCTTCTTTGATTATTCCACGCGGCGGAAAAATCATGGCTGAAGGTACTGCTTCTAGCCCGATCGTTTTCACATCTTACGCTGAGTTCCAGCGTCAAAACGGCATCACTAACGTAGGTACAGAGACAACCCGCGGTGAGTGGGGTGGAATCATGATCAATGGTTTCGCACCAATCAACGTGTGTGACACAACAGGTGACAACGTTGCTGATGGTGGATGTACTAAAGAAGGTGAAGCTAACTCAGGTGTTTACGGTGGTGATAACGCTGCTGATAACTCTGGTGTGCTGACTTATGTACGTGTGGAGCACGGTGGTGTTGTTCTAAACGACTCAAACGAAGCAAACGGTATCGCATTCCAAGGTGTTGGTTCAGGCACAACAGTGAACCACATTCACATTCACAACAACCTAGATGATGGTGTTGAATTCTTTGGTGGTACTGTTTCAGTTGATCACCTCGTTGTTACTGGACAATCTGATGACGCGATTGACTGGACAGATGGTTGGACAGGAAGCGTGCAATACGCACTTGTGACTCCGGGCACAAACCTTCGTGATGATGCTTATGGTATCGAGGGCGATAACCAACGTCCAAACGACTTGCTTCCACGCTCTGCGCCAGTGATTTCAAACGCGACAATCCTTGGGAATGACGAATGGGTTGCCGGTGTTCGCTTCCGTCGTGGTTCTGCTGTTAAGTTTGTAAACTCTATTGTTGCTGGTACTGCGCCATTCGGCATGGATATCGATGACGCTGCGACTTATGATTTGATTATCGACGGAACAAGCAAAATTGAATCAGTTATGGTAGACGCGACAGGTGACGCGCTCCGTAACGATGATGATATTCCTGCAGACTTCGCTTTGACAAACTACCCAAATGTTGTCGTAGATACATCTTCATTGCTCAACAAATATTTCCCAGGTGGACAAGAGCAAGCTGTGACTGCATTCGACGTAACGGGTGAAGGCTTAGAAGCTGTTGATTACATCGGTGCATTCTCTCCTACAGAAACAGTTGCATCTAACTGGGCTGCGGGCTGGACAAAAGAAGGTACTGTTTTTGAAGAAGAAGCAGCGACATGTCCAACAGGTACAACGACTTCATCAAGTGATCCTGTAGATGGTAAAACAGTTTGTGATATTCCATTAAACATTACTTCTGACGTGCGTTTGAGCAATGGTGATGACCTTATCTATCGCCTAACTGGTGCTACATTCATTGGTACTGACGGTGGTAAAGAAGCTGCAAACGTTCCAAGTTCTGTTCAAGCAACTTTGAGTGTTGATGCTGGCGTTACTGTGTTCGCTCAATCTGGTGCGGAAGCTTATCTTGTTGCATCTCGTGGTTCCAAGTTGGAAGCGGTTGGTACTGCAGCTGCTCCAGTTGTTTTCACAGCAGAAGAAGTTCTTACAAACAACATTAAGTCAGGTGAAACACTTCAGCACACTCGTGGTTACTGGGGTGGTATCATGTTGAACGGTAAAGCTCCGGTCAACGTATGTGACACAACAGGCGACACTGTTGCTGATGGTGGATGTGAGAAAACTGGTGAGTTCGCTTCTGGTTCATACGGTGGTGAAGTGTCAAATGATGACTCTGGTGCTCTTCGCTATGTGCGTGTTGAGTATGCCGGTGTGATCGTAAACGATGACAACGAAGCTAACGGTATCGCCGCACAAGGTGTGGGTTCAGGTACTGAGATTGAGTATGTCCAAATTCACAACAACCTTGACGATGGTATCGAGTTCTTTGGTGGAACTGTAGATGCGAAACACATCGTTGTAACTGGTCAGTCAGATGATGCGATTGACTGGACTGATGGTTGGGTTGGACGCGTTCAGTATGCGATCGTTGAGCCAGGTGAGACGCTTCGTGATGATGCATATGGTATTGAAGGTGATAACCAACGTCCAAACGACTTGCTTCCACGTTCTGCACCGCAATTGTCTAACTTGACGATCATTGGTAACTCAGAATGGGTTGCTGGTGCACGTATCCGCCGTGGTTCTGGTGCAACTGTAGCAAACACAGTTATCACTGGTGCACCATTTGGTTGGGACATTGATGATGCATCAACTTACGAATTGTTCGATGGAACAACACCAGTTTCAGACTTCAGTTCAATGTTGCTAGACAACACTGGTGACGAGCTGCGTGATGATGGTGATATTCCAGCAACCTTCATTGCTGATCACTTCGATGCGGACAACAACATCGACACAATATCGACAACAACATTGGGTGGTTTCTCATTCTTTGGAAATGCAACTGGTGTTGTGCCAAGCACTGCCGAAGCAGCAGTTACAGCTAAGGACATGAGCACTGTAGATGCTTGGTTTGAAGCTACTGACTACATTGGTGCTGTTAAAGATGCTGATGACAAATGGTACCTTGGATGGACCATCGATTCATCACGCAATGTAACATCAGCTAACTAAACACTTGTTGATCTAGGGAGAGCCGCATCAGGGGATGTGGCTCTCTCTTGTTTTGTTTTTTTTGGGATATTCGAGCAAACGCTCGTGTGACAAGGCTCGTATCGGGGATTACCTTATGTATGTTCGTTTTTATTCAGGTGTAGTGGCACTGCTCGCAGCCACAGCTCTGACAAGTCCGTCAGTCGCGTTTGCTCAAGAGCAGCAAAGTGCAGAAGTAGAAGCAGCGCAGCCCGCTGATGATCTGGTACAAGATACAATCGTTATTCGTGGGGCTTTCATTCCCGATGAAAAACGTGAAACGTCTGAGATTTCTAGCCTTTTGTCTGCAGAAGATTTTGCAGTGCAAGGGGACAGTGATGTTGCTGGTGCGTTGCGCCGTGTAACAGGTGTATCTGTTGCTGATAGTAAATTTGTATATGTACGTGGTTTGAATGAGCGGTATTCTAGCTCAACTTTGAACGGTTCTCCTTTGCCAAGCCCTGAGCCACTTCGTCGTGTAGCTCCGTTGGATTTGTTTCCAACGTCTGTTTTGGAAAGCTTGGTCGTTCAAAAAACCTACTCACCTGAATATTCCGCAGAATTTGGTGGTGGTAACGTTGATATCAGAACAAAATCCGTGCCGGATGCGCCATTCTTCAATATTGGTTTATCAACCTCTGGAAACACTGAAACATCTTTCCAAGATGGACTGATGTATGATGGTAGCGATTCTGATTATCTTGGTTATGATGACGGAACACGTGATTTGCCGGATAGTGTTGGTGCGTTATTGGGCGATGGTGAATTTAACCTTGCCAACCAAACAAATGATCAATTGGTAGGTTATTCCTCTGAAATCATAGACAATTCTTCGTTGCTGGTTATGCAAGAAGGTTATGTTGGTCCTGATATCGGAATGAATTTTTCTGGTGGTCATCGCTTTGATTTCTCGAATGCTATTTCCATGGGAATATTGGGAGCAGCATCCTATTCAAATGGATGGACGACTAAAGAAGGTAAGAGCGGTGTTAGTTTCCTTGCCTCTGCTGATACATTGAATGACTCAGGTGTTGGTGATCGTCGCAGTACTGAAAATAATATTGAGATCAGCAGCTTGGCTTCTGTTGGGTTTGACCTTTTTGACAACCACGAAGCGTCATTTCTTGGCTTTTTAACTCGATCTACGGATAAAGAGAGCCAGATTACAGAGCGCGTTGATAACGACTCAGGGAACTTTGAACACCAGGGCTCTTTGACTTGGGTTGAGCGTCAACTTTGGACAACGCAAGCTCAAGGTAAGAGTGTTTTTCCTTTCCTTGCTGATTTGGAAATGACATGGCGCGCTTCTTATTCAGAAGCTGAACGTGATGCGCCTTATGATGTTGCTTACATGTATCAACGTCAGGAAAACGAAACTGATGATGCTCTTCAACTTGCTGCAAGTGGTGGAGACACACGTTTCCGTTTCTCCAAAATTATGGATGACACGACTGACCTAGGTTTTGATTTCCTTCTCCCACTATATTTTGGTGATTTAGAGTTCAACATTAAGGCTGGTTACGCATATGTTGAGAAGGACCGTGAATCGCAATCAACTGATTTCACTTTCCAATCAACTTTCCCAACAGATCTACGTGGATTGCGCATTGATTACGCTCTAAATGAGCGTGTGAATGGCGATGATGTACCACTCTTTGTTTCATCTTCTACGGAAAGCCCAGATTATTCTGTGGCAACGCTTGAGGTGGATGCCGGTTATTTTGGGATAGATGCTCAGGTAACGAACTTCTTGCGTGTTGCGCTGGGTGGACGTTATGAGGATTCAATCCAAGTTGTTGAAACACGTCCTTTCCAATCAGGTCCGGGTAATATTTCAACGCCGATCGAAGAAACACGTTTCCTTCCAGCTGCAACAGTAACTTGGAACTTTGCTGACGATTTACAATTGCGTGTCGGGTATTCAGAAACGGTAACCCGTCCTCAATTTAGAGAGATGTCACCAACATTCTTCGAAAACCAAGAAACAGATGTCGGATATTTTGGTAACCGTTATTTGTTGGATGCAGAGTTGAAAAACTATGATGGACGTTTGGAGTATTACTTCAGCCGTGATCAGTTCATCACTGTAGGTGCATTCTACAAAGAACTTGAAAATGTTATCGAAGAAGTACTGACTTCGGATGAAAACCTGACAACAACATTCGTGAACGTGCCTAAGGCCGAACTTTACGGTGTAGAGTTGGAATATGAGCAACTCCTTCCAGTATCTGACTGGTTAGAGTGGTCATGGTTAGCATCTAAAGATATCTCGCTGAAAGCAAACTACACATGGTCTCAAAGTGAACTTAGCTATGAAGAAGGGCATGAATTTACCTTTACTTCACGTACACCTGAGGCAGCGGCTATTACAGACCAAGCGCGTTTCTACATTGATAGCGGACGTGCAATGTCGGGTCAGTCTGATCACTTGCTGAATTTCCAGATCGGATACACTGATCTAGAAGCTGAGTCAGAAGCTAACCTTCTGTTCAACTTTGCAAGTGAACGTATTCGTTTCGGTGCCAACAATGTGGGTGCTCGTCGTCCAGAGGTGATTGAACAGCCGCCAATGTCAGTGGATTTCGTATATAACCGTGACTTTGATCTTCTTGGCGGAGACTATAGCTTTGGTTTCAAATTGAAAAACATACTTGGCGAAGAGTATGACTGGTATCAACAAGCGGGCGATCAAGTAGCTATCGTTAACAATTATGAGCTTGGGCGTACTATTTCATTCTCATTGAAACGTAGTTTCTAAATTAGTTAGGGTACGCGCACTCCATCTAATATGGTGTGCGCGTATTTTGTATTGGGACTTGCCTCATATGACGCAATGAGGTTTGTCTATATCCAATCAAAAAATTACAATGCGTTGTGGTGGTAAATCTATGCAAGGAAGTCGTTTTAACGTTGAAGCATTTATAACGCTTCTTCCTCGCATATCGAGATTAACCATAATTTTGGTTTCCCTGATCGTTTTAGCATTGTTCTGTGCACGATTTGTATGGTTTTTCGCGGTTGGTCCTAATTTCAATGAAGCACCGCCTGCCATAAAATCGGGAAGGGTAAATTCCCTTCAGGTTAGCTCAGTTGATGTAAGCATGCTGTCGCGCATTACGCCGTTTCGGACCTTGCAGAATGAGCCTGTTCTAGCTGTCACAGTTCAGCAGCCCGATGCTCCCGAAACAGAACTTGATATTACGTTAAATGGCGTGCGCGCTGATGGAGATGGTGGTGGGATTGCTTTCATTACCGTTGGTGGTGGTGTCCAAAAACGGTATAAACAAGGTGATCCTCTAGAGGGTCTCAGAAATGTATCCGTCGATAGCATCTTTGCCGATGGCGTATTGTTGACGAGAGAGGGAAGACTAGAGCGGCTTTCTAATTTTCATGATGATGATATTGGGATTAAATCAGCAAACGAGTCGACTAAATCAAAGCAAATGAGCGCTGTTGTCGAGCATAGAGAAGTGCCAGCGAAGTCAGTTAAGCCAGCTCCGTCCAAGACATCAAGCCAAGCATTGATCATCGCAACATCTGATATGGCGAGAGCAGAAATTGAAGATATTCTCAATTGGGCGCGTTTTGATGCAAACACCGTTGATAATATGCCTGGCGTGACCGTGTTCCCGCTAAATAGTGCTGTATTCGTCAAATCTGGTCTAAAAGCACGCGATACAGTTCAGTCCATAAATGGAATAGAATTAAGTCCTGATACTGATTATGAAGCTATGATCAGTTCGCTGGAGAAAACGACGCGTGCAGATATAATTCTTGTTAGAAATGGCCGTGCCATGAAGCTGACAGTTAATGTGTTGGAATAGCGCCGTAGAGAGTGGGTAGAGATAATGGTTTCGAGAAGAAATAAGGTTCTACACGGCGCGGCTCTGGCCATGCTAGGTGGTTTTATTGCGCCGTTGGGCCAATATGCTGTTGCCGATGATTTGGGTGAAACGCGTGTGCGTGCGGATGGTACACAAACGCATGTGATGAACCTAAAGGACGTCGATATATCTGTGCTGATTGATGATGTCTCTGCTATTACTGGGCATACATTTGTTGTGCATCCAAGTGTTCGCGGACGTATAAGTGTATCCTCCCAGACACCACTGACGGATCGAGAAGTTTTTCAGGTTTTCCTTTCAACTCTGCGGGTAAATGGGTTTACAGCCATTCCGTCCCAAGGTGGTGTGTATAAGATTGTGCCAGAGCAATCAGCTTCAGCAGAAGCTGCTTTGGCGCGCCCTTCAGTTGGCGGCGATCAATTTGAAACTGCGGTGCTGAGACTTCGTAATTTTGACGCGGCTGAAGCTGCTAAGATGATTAAACCCATCACAAACCCGCAAGGCCAACTTACTGCTAGCTCAGCGTCAAATACGCTAATCGTAGTGGACTATGCTGCAAACATTTCGCGTGTGCGGAAAATTGTTGCCGAGATAGACCAAGATCGAAATGAAACGCTGACAATGGCGTTGGTGAATATGTCTGCCACTGAAATGGCCAAGACAGTCAATGGCATGAAGGCCGCTAATCGTGGAAGTGGCGGTTATGATGTATCAGCACTCGCGATAGAAAGTAATAACTCAATCATCATCAAAGGTGATGCAAGAGATGTTGCGGCTGTGCATGAAATTGTGCGCGGCCTTGATGTGTCAAATCGTAAAGATGATGAATCTCTTAAAGTTTTATCGCTCAAGCATTCAGAAGCGGCTGAGTTAGCGCCCATTTTGGAATCAATGGGTAAACGTTTAGCAGAACAAACAAGTCCAGATAAATCAAACGTAAGTGTGCCCACAATAGCTGTATATGAGCCTACAAATTCGCTTGTTGTGAGTGCATCTCCAATGGTTGTTCGCCAGCTTGAGCGTGTCGTCGAGGAGTTAGATCGACGTCGTTCGCAAGTGCTTGTGGAAGCCATTATTGTGGAATTATCAGATGATGCGGCCCGAGAGTTAGGTTTAGAATTCGTATTATCTGGTACTGGAAGCTCAACTACACCATTTGCTGCTACGAATTTTACACGGTCAACGCCAAATGTGTTGGCTTTGGCTGGTGCTTTGATTTTGGGTGATGATGGGAATGGCGATAGTGATACCACGTCCACATCAAGCTCTTTGCAAACTGTTGCTATCAACTCCTTACTTGGTAGCGCAGGTGGTTTGCTGGGGATTGGTGGCGAAACATCGGACGGAACAATTTTTGGTGCGATTTTAAATGCAGTAGATACTGACGTTTCATCAAATGTTTTATCGACGCCGCACTTGCTAACTTTGGATAATGAAGAAGCTTCCATTACTGTCGGTCAAGAAGTCCCTATTACGACTGGTGAAGCACTGGGCGATAACAATTCAAATCCATTTCGTACTGTCGAGCGTAAACCGCTGGGGGTAACACTCGAAGTCACGCCGCAAATAGGTGAAGGCGACAGTATTAAGCTTCAACTTCGTCAGGAAGTTTCTTCTATATTTGACTCCGTGTCTGGTACTGACTTCATTACGAATAATCGCGAAATAAATACGACTATCTTGGCAGATGATGGCGAAATAATCGTGTTGGGTGGTTTGATCAAAGAAGAGGAAACTTTGAATGTTTCCAAAGTGCCGCTTTTGGGAGACATTCCCGGCGTTGGGCGCCTGTTTTCCTCAGAAGGTACGACCAAGAAGCGAACTAATCTAATGGTCTTTCTAAAACCAACGATTATTCGCGATGCTGATACAATGCGTCGAGCGACACAGCAAAAGTATCAATACATCCGCCAAGAACAGATTGCTGCTTCAAGAGATGAACGCGCCAATTTAGATGTGTTTATGAAAGAAGTTCTCGGCGTTGAAGAATAAGTTGAGATTGAGAGAGTAGAGGGTTTGAGTGAGTAAAGTTTCACAGCAACGTTTAAGCTATAGTTTTGCAAAAGAAAAAGGTGTTGTTCTTTTTCCAGAAGGCGAATCTATGTGCTTGGGGATGCTTGTGGGAGCTGACCCTATGGCGGCAGTGGAAGCGCGTAGAATTGCTAATTGCCATTTAGTAACTGTGCTGCTCGACCGTGTTAAATTTGATAGACATTTATCAGAAGTCTATTCTGGTGATGGGTTCGATTCATCAGATATTGATGATGCGTTGGATGAGCGCGGAGACTTAGATAGTCTTGCAGCCGGCTTGAATGAGAACGCCGACCTATTGGACACCTCTGACGATGCACCCGTCATACGTCTCATAAACGGGTTGATAGCAGAAGCGGTTCGCACCAAGGCCTCGGATATACATATAGAGCCTTTTGAGGACCGTTTATCAGTGCGTTTGCGTGTAGATGGCGTTATGCGTGAGGTTCTAACACCGTCGCGCCGCGTGGCACCGCTGCTTGTATCGCGCATCAAGGTAATGGCTCGGTTGGACATCGCTGAAAAACGTGTGCCCCAAGATGGTCGTGTATCATTGAGTTTGGGTGGGCGTCCGATTGATGTGCGTGTCTCGACCTTACCAGCGCGTTATGGTGAGCGTGTTGTTATGCGTTTGCTAGATAAAGAGTCGGCAAGACTAGATCTTGATGAACTTGGAATGCCACCTAAGGTGCTGAGTACATTGAAAAATGTCCTTAAGGAGCCCAATGGTATTGTGCTTGTCACAGGGCCAACGGGATCGGGTAAAACAACATCTCTATATGCTGCATTGACGCTATTAAATGACCAGTCTCGCAACATCCTTACCGTAGAAGACCCGATAGAATATGGCCTTGATGGCGTCGGGCAGACTCAAGTGAACACGAAAGTTGGTATGACGTTCGCGGCAGGGTTGCGTGCTATTTTGCGTCAAGACCCGGACATTGTTATGATCGGTGAGATCCGTGATGGTGAAACTGCTCAAATTGCCGTTCAAGCGAGTTTAACAGGGCATTTGGTGCTCTCTACCGTTCACACGAACTCAGCGGCTGCTGCCGTCACCCGTCTACGTGACATGGGAGTTGAACCCTTTTTGCTGTCATCTACTTTGACGGCAGTCGTCGCGCAACGACTCGTGCGGCGCTTATGTAGCCATTGTAAAGTCGCTTACACACCCGATGCGAATGAGTTGAAACTACTCAACTTACCAGCAACAGAAACGGGTCCATTCTACCATGCGAAAGGCTGTGAACACTGTAATCAACTTGGTTATGAAGGGCGTTTGGGGATCTATGAGATCATCGTTATGGACCCGACTTTGCGTAGCATGGTGCATGATAATGCGCGTGAGCAAGATATAGAAGCATATGCGTTTTCAAACTCCGACACCTTGCAAGGGTGCGGTGCGCAGCATGTGCGTCATGGATTGACGACTTCTGAAGAAGTGCTCCGCGTTGTAAGACAATCGAGAGATTCTGATGGCAGCGTTTGAATATCAAGCGCTAGATGCGCAAGGTAAAAAATCCAAAGGGGTTGTCTCGGCAGACTCCCTGAAGTCTGCACGTCGTGAATTGCGCAAGCAAGGACTGACGCCGCTAAAGGTGGATGCATCTAAAGGAAAGATCGACAAGAAAACTCGCCAGCTAAAATTGTCCTCTAAGGATAATGTTCTTCTGACACGCCAATTAGCTATGCTGATAACGTCAGGTACACCTGTGGAAGAAGCATTGGCGGCTGTGGGTGAGACATCAAAGAAAAACAATGTGCGTACAGTTTTAGCGGATGTTCGCGCAAATGTGGTTGAAGGACAAACTCTTTCAGACGCAATGTCTGGGCAACGTCTCGCTTTTAACTCTCTATACACATCCATTATTGCAGCGGGTGAAGGTGCCGGCGCATTGGACTCCGTGATGTCGCGTTTGGCAGACTACCAAGAGAAAAGCGAAGATATGCGCGGGAAGGTGGTCGCCGCGATGATCTATCCTGCTGTCCTTGCAGTTGTCGCTTTGATGGTTGTCGTCGCTTTGTTGGTTTTTGTTGTTCCGCGTGTGGTCGAACAATTTGATACGATGGGCCAAACCTTACCACTGCTTACTCAAATTATGGTCAATATCTCTGGCTTTTTGCAAAGCTATGGAGTGTTTATCATCGGGGGGCTGGCTGTTGGCTTTATCGTTTTGAGCAATGTGTCCAAAGTCGAGCGTGTGAAGCGTCGGCTGGATAAAATTAGTTTAAATCTACCTATCATTGGTGAAGTTGTTCGTAGCGTTACAGCAGCTAGGTTTGCACGCACTTTTGCTACGCTGGCTTCTTCAGGAGCACCGGTGCTGGATTGTCTACGAGCTGCACGCGAAACCACCCCTAATTTGGTTTTGCGTGATGCAGTGGAAAAAGTAATAGAAGATGTACGCGAAGGTGGCTCATTGAGTGCATCTATGGCGCGAACGGGGGCGTTTCCTCCTTTAGTGACTCACATGGCTGCAGGCGGAGAAGCAAGTGGTCAATTAGGGGTGATGTTCGATAAAGGGGCGGAATATCTTGAACGTGAATTTGAGAAAACTTCCAGCGTCGCATTGGGTCTGCTCGAACCGATAATAACGGTGATTATGGGGGGGCTGGTTATGCTGATTATTTTGGCGATTATGCTCCCGATATTACAATTAAATTCCGGTGCTTTAATCTAGTCGGCGTAGAGAAAAAGAAATGGTGATAAGATGACACATGACGCACACACGAACGGTAAAATGAATAATTCGATAGAGAACGCCACCTCAGAAGAGGCAGGTTTCACGCTCGTTGAGCTGATGGTTGTAGTTTTCATCATGGGATTGCTCGCAACTGTGGTGCTAGTAAATGTGATGGGAAATGTGGATACGTCTCGCGTTAAAAAGGCGAGTGTAGATATTGCAACATTGGAAAGCAGTCTTGACCGTTATCGCTTGCAGTTAATTGACTACCCGACAACTGAGCAGGGGTTAGAAGCTCTTGTAACTGCGCCAGAAGATTTGTCGCGTCCCGAGCTTTATCCTGCTGGTGGGTTTATTAAACGTCTTCCATTGGACCCATGGGGTAATGATTATCAATACGTCTATCCAGGTGAGCATGGCGTCGTGGATATTTATTCCTTCGGTGCGGATGGACAATTAGGTGGTGAAGAGCTGGATGCGGATATTGGAAATTGGACAAACTAAATCCATCTCCAACCCATGCGCATGAGAATGGTTTCACGCTAATTGAATTGCTCGTTGTGGTTTTTATTATTGGTCTGATGTCCAGTGTGGTCGTCATGTCCATGCCCAAAGGCATGGATGATGGACAAGAACAGGCAGCTAATCTCGCCAAAGCAATAAATTCACTCTCGCGTGAAGCAATTGCTTCAGGTGAGGCTGTGAGTTGGACGCATATTGATGGGCAGAATTTATTTGAACGTTTTCATAAAGGCGAATGGATTGCGCTGAATGCATCATCGCGTTTTGTAGAGAAAAGCCTCACAACGCAAGAAATCAAGGTAAGCGTGTCTTTGTTGGGCATAGAGACACAACGTAAAAACCTTGAAGATAAAAAGATTAAACCCGAACCGCCTATCATTTTTTTTCCGACGGGAGAGGCGACGCCGGCAATTGTGCGTATGTCATCCATTGCCTATGATATTTCTTACGCACTCAATACCAGCGGGAAGCTTATAACCACCTCCGTTAATGGTGGTGTAAACCGATGAGGGGTGTAGAATTTAATCCATGCGATGAGGCCGGTTTTACACTAATAGAAGTGTTGGCAGCTCTAAGTGTTTTTGCGATCGCCGCACTCGGCTTAATTCACGTATCATCTGAAAATACTCATGGTGCTCGCGCCATTGAAGAGCGGATGCTCGCGACAATTGTAGCTGACAATGAAATGACGCTCACATTGGTGCAACGCACCCCATTAGAAGTTGGTGTTTCGACGGGACGCACAGTCGTGGGTGGACGTGATTGGGAATGGCGAAAGACAATTTCTACCACCCCTAATCCACTTATTCAGCAAGTGAAAATAGAAGCGTGGGTCTATGATGAAGGCTTTGAAGGTGAGCAATCTGTAAATGTGTCACTCACCGCATTCAAGGGGAAGACCTCGTAATGCGTAGCGAAGCTGGGTTCACATTGGTTGAGGTAATGGTCGCAACTTTCATTATGGGCATTTTGTCTGTGATGGGGCTCATCATGTTGGACAATACTCTTTCCACTAAAAATACGTTGGAGAATGTGCTGGGTGAAGTCCAAGCCTTAGAACAAACGCGCTCCATATTGAAGAGTGATCTAGCTCAAGTCACAACACGGCTTGCACGTGATGAATTTGGCTTTTCTTCTGAAGCAGTATTTGAGGGAGGCGTTGATCTGGACAATGTTGAGTTGCTTACTTTCGTCCGTAATGGAAATGAAATGCCTGGTTTGAGCAATGCTGCTTCAACGCTTCAGCACGTTCAATATAGGTTTGAGCAAGGTAATTTTATCCGTCGAACACGTGCGCGGGTTGACGCTGTGAGTGAGACTCCAATCCATGATCGTGTCCTTATGTCAGATCTTTCATCCGTAAAGGTCGCATTTTTTGACGGAACAGGCTGGGGCAATAGTTGGCAGGGTTTTAATTCATCTGACTTGCAAGGTATTGCAGCGCCGCCCGCAGTTTCTTTGACTCTGGACTCAAAACGCTATGGTCCAGTTCAATTGCTTTTTGCAACTCCTGCGGGGCATTGATGATGTTCCAAGCGATAATCCATAAAATCTTTGACAGAAATAAAGCATCAAGAAAAAGCAAAGATGCAGAGCATGGCGCAGCATTGATTACCGCCTTATTGATAGTTTCTGTTATGTCTGTCACCGCGCTAAGCGTGATTGAAAGTTTGCGTTTCTCCATGAAATTGTCGGGGAATATGGCACAGCGAGAGCAAGCAAGATTGTATGCGTTGGGGGCGGAGCAGCTTGCAATTGCAACCATTAATGCAGCGCGAAAATTGTCTCCACAAGGCGAAGAAAAACGCTATCCTGCGTTAGATGAATGGACACGTACTCCTCTTTTGTTTCCCATTGATGGTGGGTCAATCAAAGGAAAAGTCGAAGATGGTTCCAACTGCTTTAACTTAAACGCTGTGGTTAGGTTGGGAGAAGGTGAGAGGGTAATCGTTGCGGATGGTGAGAATATAAAACGTCTTGCACGATTATTTGAGTATACGGGCGTCTCTCTTGGTGAGTCTGTGGGTTTGGCCAATAGTATAGCTGATTGGATTGATACAAATAATACACCTGAATATGGCGGTGCAGAAGATCCAGATTATTCAATTCAACAACCACCTTATCGAACGAGCGCCACTCTATTAGCCGATGTCAGCGAGTTGAAAGTTATAAAAGGGTTCACTCCCGAGATGGTTGACAAAATGGCACCTTGGCTTTGTGCACGTCCGAATATGAAGTTGTCACCTTTAAACATAAATACGCTGACGCTGGAAGATTTGCCGCTGTTTCTCACTTATTTAGGACCTAGTTTTAGCGATACGACAGTCAACGCTATTTTAGGCGAACGTCCTGTGACAGGGTTTCAGAATGTAGATGATATGTGGGCCTTGTCAGTATTTGAGAATGATAAAATAGAAGATGAAGATAAGCACTTATTTGGTCTCAAGTCTGAGTATTTTGATGTGATCGCACAGATAAGCTATTACCAGACTGTGATTAGTCTGCATTCGACTTTACAAATTACAAATAGCGGAGACATCACGAACATCTCTCGCAGATATGGGAATTTCTGATGGCAAATTGGCTTGTCGCAATCGCAATAGAAAGTCCAGCAGACGGGTGCGATTGGCGCTTACTGTCTGACAAGGGGGATATTCTCACCCGTGGGTTTGCATCATTGCAAGACTTGGCAGACATAAAACACGACCGGTTTGTTCTTGTCTTACCCGGACAGAATGTTTCCGCCTTTAGGGCAGTATTGAATGCCAAAAATGACGCCCAATTACGTGCAATTGCGCCCTTCGTAATTGAAGATGATATTGCGGCGGATATTGACGGTCAGCATGTTTCAATTGGGTATCATGCATATGAGACGCGTCATTATACATTGGCCGTTGTATCACACGATTACATGACCATTTGGCAAAATGCCTTGCAAGAAGTTGGTTTGGTTCCATTTAAAATATTGCCTGATTATTTTTGTCTTCCCAAAAATAGCGAACACGTCACCTGCCTGTTACTAAACAATAGAAGCCTCTATCGATATCAAGATTGGGGGGCGAGTTTTGATCCTGATGTAGATGGTGGATTGATTGAAAAGATTGTTCAATCAGCGGCCGAAAAGTGGGATTATGCTGGACAATCAAATACAATAGAACTTAGTGAAATCGCACACGACACGAGCGATAGTTTAGACATATTGGCTGCCCAAGTGGTGAATGAAAAATTCACATTAATGCAGGGGAGATATGTCGTTAAATCTTCAAGTAGCTCTAATACATTTAAGCAATGGAAAATGCCACTTGTTTTGGCAATGGTGAGTGTGTTGATTGCTACGGGCTATAATATTGCCGAAGGTCTTACGTTTAAATCTGAGACTCGAGTCTTGAGTACTTCTGTAACAAATGAGGTGCGACGGGTGTTTCCAGGCGTGAAGCGCATTGTGAACGCGCGGGCACAACTTAAGACTCTGACTGCTGGCACAGGGCAAGCATCCGACTTCCTCCAGCTATCCGGCCTGTTATCAGTAGGGGTGCAGGAGGTTGAGGGCATATCTTTGGATTCATTACGCTATGACGCGCGACGCAAAGAAATTCAAGCAAGCATAATGTATGCAAATTACGAAGAGTTGACGCAATTTAAGGAAACAATTGAAGCACTTGGCGGATCTGTACGTGAAGGTGGTTCAAGGCAAGTGGGTAATTCGCGCGCTGGTGAAATCACGGTGACATTATGAATTTGAAGAATTGGTGGAATACGCGCGACCCACGAGAGCAATTATTAATATGCCTATGCGGCATGTTAACTCTGGCAGTGATTTTATTTCAGTTTGTCTATATGCCGTCCTCAAAGTTTAGAGATCAAGCGTCTCGACGCTATAATGCGCAAGCTGCTACGCATACAGAAGTCGTTCAAACTTTGCGGGCGTTTGAAAATTCCCCGCGTCAAACAAATGCCAAATCCAACGGTCCTATACAGGGCGTCGTGACGGATAGTTCTGCAGTATTTGGTATTGAAATAAACCGGATCGAACCCACTGAGAACGGAGACTTAACGCTCTGGATAGAGCAAATAGACCCAAGAGCATTATATGCTTGGTTGACAGATTTAGAAGTTAATCACGGAATTGCGGTAAGCAAAGCATCCATTCGTGCCAATAAAGATACGGTGACGGTAAATGCAAATGTCTTCGTCAGTCGAGGAGGCAATTAAATGCGGTTCATATCTGTAGGGTTACTGTTTATCGCATTGTTTATAGGGGCAATTATTGCATATTTGCCTCTGAAGTTTGTCGTTGATCTTAGCGCTCTGAAATCTAAAGGGGTTTATTATGATCGTGTCGTGGGCACTGTTTGGGATGGTGGTTTAAGTGATGTGCACATTGCCGGAGAAGCCATTGGTCAACTCAACATATCCTTAAAACCGTTGAGTATTCTGAAGCTAAAACCTGAGTTAGCATTTGAGTTTGCAGGTGCTGTTGGATCAGGCAAAGGCCTCATGGCGTTTGGGTTAGATAAATCCATTACTGTGAGAGATGTTTTGGGGAATATACAATTAAACGCTGTGAAGCATTTGGACATGCAGTTACGGCGTTCCCCGTCAAAGTTAAATCTATCAATTCGTCATTTAAAGACGAATGCTGAAGGACAATGCTTAGATGCTTCTGGTCATCTGACTTCAGATATACTGTCTGCTGTAGGGCGGTCTTGGGGGTGGGATGGTCCAGAGATGGATGGTTCTATCTTGTGTGAGGGTGAGCATTTTCTTGTTGATATGAAGAATAAAAGCGGAATTGATCAGCTTCAAGCTCGAGGTCTATTTCGTAGCGATTTGAGTTATGACGTAGAATCTCATGTCAAAACGCAAGATGTTCGACTGTCTAATGCATTGATAAGTTTTGGATTTGTAGCTCAGCCAGAGCAGGGCGCTTATCTTTATTCCAAGACTGCAATTGCGCAGGCCTCAGCTCCAGCATCTTAAAAAGAATTTTGTTCCACGTATGAAGGGCATGTATTTTGTTTGTAAATTTATTGAAATTTATTTCCTTGGTGGCGCTTACATGCGTAGCTGGGTGTGCATCAACGCCAATAGAGTCAGCACCTGTAGAAGAGCCTAAAGTCGTCGCTGTGACGGATGAAACAGGTTTGCCCTATGAGTTAGGTGAATTGAATGCGCAGAAATTGGAGCTCGGTGATTGCGGGTTGTTTTTGTTTGCTTCTCGACCTGAGCCACGGTTTGTATTTTTTGGTGAAGCGGGAAAAGGTACAGCTAAAATTGTGCTGAATGGATCGGAGACCACGTTAATCAGGTCGGATGTATCTGGAGATGTATTGGATCTTCATTACACTGAACAGGTTTATACTGCCCCGATTGAAGGTGTTGAGCTGAGGGTGACGATAAACGAAGCTGAATCCGTTGAAGGTGGTTCACAAATATCTAAAGCATCTATTCGTATGAGCTCTCCTGAGGGGTGGAAAATGGTGATTCCAGTGGGCGGCGCGACCTCTTGCCGTAATAGCTGAAATAAAAATTCGAAAAGTTGCATTTTCCGTAAGATTAGTGCTTGACGATCGTATGTACACTAGACTACACACAGCGCTCCAAACAATGATTAATCAAAGTTTGGCGATGCGCGGGTGTAGCTCAGCTGGTTAGAGTGCCGCCCTGTCACGGCGGAGGTCGCGGGTTCGAACCCCGTCACTCGCGCCATTCCTTTTCGGGAATGGCGTCCGCGCATGAAGATAAAGTTCCCATTGAAAAATGTCATCGTAAAATGCAGCTAAGTTGTGTAAACTAGCGCTTTTCTGTACAAAATTGTTTCCGCCTAAATAGATAAAAGAAGCGTCGGCGCGTGGAAAGTTGAGAAAGTTGTCTCACTTTTTAGTTTCTATATTGAATGGAACTTTTTGTCTGGAAAACTCTACAAGCTTTCAGCAGTGTCTAGCTTAATTTCGTCTCCGCTGATCAAAGGGGTGAAACTGAGCAATTGCAGACAGTTTGCTGCACATAAAGTTCGTTATGACCAACGGCAGACTAGCTCTTACAACATCAATGCGTGAAAACAGTAACTAGTGAAATTGGTGCTTTTAGGAAGCCCTCAGTAGAGCAATTTCGTCTTCGTTTGACAGAGTGCAGAGATAGCTGTAAAGCCTCCAGATAATATTGATAATCATTCTCATAAAGGTGTTTTTATGTTATCCCTTCGTCCGGCTGCTGTTACTGCTTGCGTGCTTTTTTGTACTGTAAGCCCCTTAGCTTTGGGGCAAGAGGAGGTTGCTGCTTCAGATGGAGAGCGTCAGCTCGACACAGTCGTAGTGATCGGTTCGCAAGTAGAATTGACCAGCAAGTTTGCAGGCGGTCAGGTGGCGCGTGGTGGTAGAACGGGTTTGCTAGGTAATTTGGATTTTCTAGACTCGCCATTTTCTGGAACAGCTTACACATCCGAATTGTCGTTGAACCAGCAGTCAGAAAGTATTGGTGATGTCCTGCAGAATGACCCGAATGTTCGGGTAGCCAAAGGCTTTGGGAATTTCCAAGAGGTTTATATGCTGCGCGGTTTTCCAGTTTATTCCGATGACATAACACTTAACGGCGTTTTTGGTGTCTTACCTCGCCAGTTTGTTGCTGCGGAGTTTATAGAACGCGTGGAAGTTCTGCGCGGTGCGAATGCATTTGTAAATGGTGCAGCACCGGGAGGAAGTGGTGTCGGAGGTGCGATTAACCTAGTCCCAAAACGCGCCCCAGCAGGCGGAATAAAGCGTATCTCAGCAGGTATAGAAAATGCGAGTCAGCTATATGGAGCGTTAGATATCGGTGAACGCTTTGGCGAAAGTGGTGATTGGGGCGTTCGTTTCAATGGCGTTGTACGCGATGGTGAAACTGCCATCGAAAACCAAGATCGTTCGCTTCAAGCATTCTCACTTGGCACTGATTATGCTGGTGATAAATTTCGTTTTTCTGTCGATCTTGGATATCAGGACAATCGTTTAGATGCGCCACGCCCACAAGTACGACCGCTTGCAGCGATCCCAGAAGAGCCTGATGCAAATGTGAATTTTGCTCAACCTTGGACTTACTCAGAAGAACAACAAACATTTCTTACAGCGCGTGGTGAGTATGATCTAAATAATGCGGTCACTGTATGGTTAGGCGGAGGAGTAAGAACTGGAGAGGAGAGCAATGTTCTAGCAAACCCTAGTGCAGCAGCTGATGGCTCTCTTACGGCATACCGGTTTGACAATTCTCGTGAAGATGATGTTGCTTCGTTCGACACCGGTATATCTGGTCGATTTGATACAGGGGCAGTCAGTCACCGTGTCGTCATGTCCGCTTCACACGTTTCTTTGGAGTCGAAAAATGCCTATGCTTTTTCTAGCTTTTCGACGCCGTTTTCGACGAACTTGTACAATCCTGTCGATGTAGATGCTCCGCTCGCAGATTTTTTCACAGGCGGTGAATTAAATGCACCTCTGAAAACAGAAGAGACATCCAATTTGTCGTTTGCTGTGGCTGACACGTTGGGATTTATAGATGACCAGTTATTGATAACGATTGGGCTGCGCCATCAGCGTATTGAAACATCAACTTTCAATTACAATACTGGTGTTCGTCAATCAAACTATAAAGATGACAAAACATCTCCAGCAATCGGGATCGTTTACAAACTGAATTCGCAACTCTCCATGTATGGGAATTACGCTGAAAGTTTGCAGCCGGGCGAGATTGCCCCAGCAACTAGCGGTAACTTACCCATCTTGAATGTAGGCGAGGTGTTGGAACCGTTCACCGGAAAGCAAATGGAGATTGGTGCTAAATATGATGGTGGTCAATTTGGTGCGACTGCATCATTGTTTCAACTTTCTCGTCCCAATTCCGTTGTGATTGATCAGGTCTTTTCAGCATCCGGCGAGCAAGAAAATACGGGTATAGAGCTCAGTCTGTTTGGTGAGCCGATTGACGGGATGCGGCTTTTAGGAGGCGCTACTTACCTCAACTCCGAATTAGCGCGCACCCAAGGTGAAGTGAACGAAGGAAATACACCGATAGGTATTCCTGAATTCCAAACCAACCTTAATGCCGAATGGGATGTTGCTGGGGTTACAGGCCTAACTATTGATGGGCGTGTGGTTTATACTGGAAGTCAGTATACGAATGCTGCAAATACGATGGAATTGGATAGCTGGACTCGATTGGATTTAGGCACAAGATATACATTGGATTGGGCGAGTAAGCAGATCACTCTGCGAGCACGCGTTGAGAATGTAATGGATGAAAGCTATTGGGCCTCAACAGGTGGGTTTCCAGGTGCAAATTATCTAATATTGGCCAATCCACGGACCTATAGTCTATCGGCATCATTGGACTTTTAGGGCTTTAGGGTGGGACAATGAGATCAGGGACAATCAAGGCATGGAGTGCGGTTCACAAATGGACCAGCCTAGTATGCACATTATTTTTGTTAATGCTGTGCATAACGGGATTACCCCTGATCTTTCATGATGAAATTGATGACTTACTCAATCCTGAAAGCTGGCAACCCGCCAATCCAGAAGCCGAGTACATTAGTTTAGATGATGTAATAAGCATTGCTTTGGCCAATCGACCAAATGAAACGCCAATATATGTAAGCTTCGACATAGAACGTCCTGTCGTTAACGTAACCACGGGTCCAACAGTCGATGCTGCTGGGAGTGCGATGCACTTTGAGTCCTTTGACTTAACAAGCGGAAATATCGTTCCTCCTGCCGCAAAGGGGGATAATGTTATGGAGTTCATCCTCCAGCTGCACACAGACATGTTTCTGGGCTTACCTGGTATGCTGTCCCTTGGATTAATGGGATTTCTTTTTTGTGTCGCTGTAATTTCAGGTGTGGTTCTATATGCTCCCTTTATGCGTAAATTGGATTTTGCATCAGTACGAACAGGTCAGTCCACACGTTTAAAGTGGCTCGATTATCATAATCTATTTGGTGTGGTGACTGTTGCTTGGGTTTTGGTTGTGGGACTAACGGGGGTGATAAATACGTTAGAGCAACCCATAATAGATGCATGGCGTACAAGTGAGCTATCAGATTTAATTTCTGAGAATTCTGAGGTGCCCCCTATCAGCGAACGGGCTTCTCTAGATGCAGCTGTTGCTGAAACAGTAAAGTTAGCTCCTGATATGGTCCTGCAATTTGTTGCTTTTCCAGGCGGCGACTATTCTACTGCTGCTCATTACACTGTCTTCTTGCATGGTAATTCTCCGCTGACGGAAAACATTATAACTCCGGTCCTCATTGATGCAGGCTCGGGCGAGGTTGTCGGGTTGCGTCAGATGCCTTGGTATATGAAAGCCTTGTCTTTATCGCGCCCGTTGCACTTTGGTGATTATGGGGGATTACTCCTAAAGATGATTTGGTTTGTATTGGATCTTATAACTATCTTTGTTCTAATTTCGGGCCTGTTTCTTTGGTTAAAGAAACGAAACTCTTCTGCCTCACGAAAGTTAACTGAGGCAGGCAGTGATGATAGTTGGGCTGAAATCAAAACATGAGTAAAGCATCAAGGCGTACAAGTGTGCGCATAAGCCTATTAAGGGTTTTTCTGTTTCCAGTAATTCTATTTATCATTAGTCTTAGCGGCCTTGTGGCAGCTTTGCTGCTGGAGGGACAGCTAGATCTAATAGCTTCATTAGCGTCAGGGGCCGGACTAACAGCGTTCTTGTGTATTCGCCGGATATAAAGCTGCTCAAGAATATGTACGCTTCATAGAGAATAGATAAAGAAGTAATTTTGACTGAAATAGCGAATATTGGATGCGCTCACTGGTCACTCAAAAACATTAGATGAGTTCTAAATGTAGGACGTGTCCTACATTTTGGATCAAAAGCGTCCTGCATTGACCCTTAGTGCTTCTGTACCATCTTGTTTTTAAGGGAGATGTCTATCTTACATTGACCTGGAGGAGAGGAAGGGATTCGAACCCTCGATACCATCGCTGGTATACTCCCTTAGCAGGGGAGCGCCTTCGACCACTCGGCCACCTCTCCTTAGTCAAGGATACTCTCCTAGCGGGTTTTGCTAGGAGACTGCAAGTCTGAAATTCAATTAATTCACTGGTTTAGAGAATTTTTTTCGCCTTCGTACAAAATCAGTTATCGTAAACTTCAATATCCGTTAATTTGATAGTGTATGCTGCTTCGGCTAAATCCGTTGTTGTGCTCACTATTTCGACATACCCCTCAATCCATACAGCTTGCTGCAGGTCTTTGAGTTTGATTGGCTTATCTGTGGTTACGTAGAGTGTCTGATTGGGAGGTGGCGGCGGCGCATGCAAACATGCTCCGTAATATGGCACGAGCAAAAATTCTTTAATCTCTGCATTTTTGGCGAACTCAAAAGGGACTGTGTAGCCAGGGATTCGGATTTTATGTCCATCTAGAACCTTTACTGTATTGTGTGTTCCAAATTGAATAGCGACGTCTCCTTCGCCTCCTTCTGACACATCAAACAAAGATTGCATTTGCGATTGCATTTGGGCTGCAATTCTTTCCTCTTCTCCGGGTGGTAGCAGGTCAGACCAGCCAATTTCAAAAGTTTCATTCTTATCTTCAGGCAACACATAAGCTAAAGGATCAATGTCCGTTTGAGACGGGACGACATATGTTTTTTCCGACGTTGTTTGTGCAACTGAAATAGAAGGTGCACAGCAAAGCAAAGCGGAGAGGATAAGAGTATGTTTCAAGGACATATTTGAGACCTTTTGGGGAGGTAAGTTTTAGACACGTATAGATAAGCCATCAGAAAGTGCTGATTTCAAGGCGCGCGCTGCCGGCCAGAGAGACATTAGTGCAGAGAATAGCGTCACGGTTAAAATAGTAACGATCTCAAAACTGCTAAACCCTAAGTCTTTTAATTCTAATCCATATTGATTGCTTACCCAAGGCGCGAGAACAGCGAGCAATATATGAGTGACTACAACTCCTATGACGGCACCAGCGAAAGCTAAGAGTGCTGATTCTGCAATAATGAGGCTGAAAATGTGAAGTGGTCTTGCGCCAACAGACCGCAGAATGGCCATCTCTCGGCGACGTTCATTCAGTGTCGTAAATATGGAGATGAGAATGGTCGCCAATCCAACAAAAATGACAAATACAGAGATAGCTTTAAGAGCGTTTTCAGCAGACCCAATGACTGACCATAAAGACGAAAGAGTCATTCCTGGCATAATAGAAAGCAGTGCTTCTCTAGGGTAGGTGTTGACCTCTCGGTTGAAACGTAAAACGGCTCCACGAGATTTTAGTCCTACAAAGGCAGCATTGATAGAAGTTGGTTCAAGGTGCTCGTGTTCATGCTCATGCTCATGCTCATGCTCATGCTCGTGTTCGTGGTGATGATCATCTGCTTTCTCATGGTGTTCTTCATGCTCATCTTCATGAGCGTGTTCACCAAGTTTGACGGGTGAGGTGTCGTGTATTCTCTCAATGGCTTCCAAACTCACATGAACGGTTTGGTCCACAGGCGTGCCTGTTGGCGCGAGAATACCTACGACTTTGAATTTTTGTTTGTCATGTTCATGGAAAGACACATCCCCGACACCATGAGATAAAGTGAGTTCTGTTCCTAGATCATATCCTAGTTTCTGAGCCACCTTTGATCCAAGTACGACTTCCAGCGCGTGAGGGTCGAAAGTGTGTCCTTTTTTGACAGTTAAGTTTTGTTTGCTGCCATATTGATAATGTTCAAAATAAGCAGGTGACGTGCCAAGAACTCGAAACCCTTTGTGGCTGTCGCCAAGAGATATTGGTATGGCCCAAGCAACATCAGGACGACGTGAGATAGCTTCATATGATTCCCATGACATGGGGCTTGTTGCATCGCCTATACGAAATACAGAAAATAGAAGCAAATTTATCGGCCCTGTTCGCCCACCCACAATAGCATCAACGCCAGAAATAGTGCTTTCAAAGCTAGTGCGAGCAGCGTGCCTCGTTTTTTCCACACCAAGGAAAAGGGCCACACTTAAAGCGACTGCCAAAATGGTCAGCATTGCTGTGGTCTTTCGAGCGGATATGCTTTTCCATGCGAGATTGAATATTGTCGTTATCATGCTTCCACGCCCAGTTTTTGAATTTGGTTTATCTCTTCTAGGTGTATTATTTTATCGAAATGACCTGCTAGATTTTCGTCATGACTTACAAAAAGGAGTGTTGTGTCATGCTCTTTAGCTTGTTGTGAGAGAAGGTTGATAAAGCTATCTCTATTGTCTGTATCAAGCGCAGAAGTTGGTTCATCCGCTATAATAAGGTCGGGCGCGCCAATTAGGGCTCTTGCTGCTGCAACACGCTGTTGTTGACCAACAGATAGTTCACCTACCGCACGATCCCAGACGTTTGAAGGTGCCATTCCCAAAGCGCTTAGAAGGTGTTTTCCTTCCTCTTCAAGACTTCCAAATTTCTGGATGGCCTTTTGTTTGCGAGCAGATGAGAACCTGCATGGAAGGCAAATGTTGTCAGATACACTCAAAAAAGGCAGCAAATTAAACATTTGAAAAATGATGCCCATGTGTTCAGAGCGAAACTGGTCTTTCTTGGATGGAGATAACGAGAGAAAGTCAGCCCCTTGGATAAAGACTTCGCCTTGATCTGGTTTGATAATGCCAGCGAGAATACTTAAAAGTGTTGATTTACCCGAGCCGCTAGAACCTTTTAAAAAGGTGTGTGACCCCCGTGTTAGAACTAGGCTGGGAATGTCTAATATAGGTTGGTCTGACTTCCATTGAAAACGAAGGTTTTTCACCTCTATTGCAAAAGATGTATCTGTCATGTCTTTTTAACCTAAACTGGGGCGAATTATATATTTGGGTTAGGGGTGCAATTTATATTGCTCTATCATAACAACGTTATTATATAACATCCTCTTTCGCAAAGCCTAGTTTATGAGGGTGACGCGTTATACCACACCTTTATTGTTAAAAGTGTGGAGGCATGATTTCTGGAGACCGCTTTGACCGCGTTTATACACCTATTAGAAGACGCGATCGGAATTCCTATTGCATTTGGTTTCGCTTTATTAGCGATGTTTTTTTCCTGCCTCGGAATTGGGCTTGCGGCATCAAATAGAAAATTGGCTGAAAAATTCGGAGACTATGCAGCATTTGCTGGTGGTATACTTCTTTCAATTATCGCTATTACGCATTTATTACCCGAAGCGCTTTCAGCAAATATCGTATCCATCATCCTAGTTCTCATTGGCTGTAGTGTTGGAGCGATTCTTGATAAAGTTGGTCACGCAAATGTTGGTAAGGTCAATGCACATTTGATTACTCCAATCGTTGCTATAGGTTTGCACTCTTTTCTCGATGGAATGGTTTATGTAGCTTCACTCGATCATGATCATGGCGGCGGAACGCTTACCGCTATTGGATTGATACTTCACGAAATACCTGAAGGTTTAATAACGCTTGTATTGTGTTTTGCTGTGTTTTCTCGATCTGCTCTGGCTATAATCGTAGCGGTACTTGCCGCAGGAATCAGCACGCCGTTGGGGGCTGTAATTGGGCTGACATTAGATCACAAATTAGGTGAAACGTTTTTGACATATGCATTCCCTGTTGCTGCAGGGCTTGTGAGTTGGGCTGGGTTCAACCTTATTCGGTCTCGTCTCTTTATCTTAAAAAGATAGTTTCGGCAGCTTACAATTCTTGCGTCAGGGATGTGATTATTGCCGCAACGAGTGCGTCTTTTTGCCGTTCTGGAAAAGGCAGTTTTTCGTAGGGAACAAGGAGCGGGTGGGTTTTCTTCTTCCCATCTTTTTCATGTCCGAACACCCAACCATCTTTTAGTTTGGTCTCCATCCATTGATCATGTTGAGCAGAGACGGAAGCGTTGGGGTTATTGATTTTAAATAATACACCTTCCACAGATGCTTTTTTCATCCATTTGGGTGCTTGATTCCAATGAGGTGCTGGAAGCTCACCATGTGCCGCTTGAAATGCGCGAATAGCTTCATGCATGACGCGTGCAATGATTTGTATTTGGTCTTCCGAAATTGGATTTGCCACGGCTTAAACTCTCCAAAGTATTTTTCTATACTAATGGTAAGGTTTCAAAAGACAGTTAACTTGCACTCAAATTGATACGACTTGTAAGCGCGTCCACATGGAGTAAGCTCACAAGACGCTCATTTTACGCATACACGGGTGCCAGTTATGCTTGTTCTGCTCAGAATATTTCTACGCCGTCTTGAAAAATTGGCATTTAGAAAAGCAGCCGCTTTATATTGGTTGTCCTTTATTGGGTTATCATTATTGGCTTTTGGGGCGGGGGTGTATGGCTGGTGGCGCTGGGAATTTGATGCTGCAGACGCCATTTACCAATTGCGAGAAGTAGGGAGCCAAAATTGGCAAGTTTTCGTTGAAACGATCCAATTAAGTATCAAGGCTATTTTTGCTTCAGACATTTATGTTGCAACTTCTCTCGCTCAGATGCCTCTTTCTTTACAAATAGCACGTTTGGCAGGTGCTGTTGCTTTCATACTCATGGTGGGCCGTTTTTTTCTATTTGCGTTGGGAGGCAGAGCTTCTCGTGTTTTTTTATGGGCGCGATGTGATCATGATATTGTGGTGGGAGATCATCCGCTTGCCTTTGAATATGCCAAACTTCAAAAACGGAAGGTCACGCTTCTTTGTCAAACTCCTAACAATGAAAACTGTTTCAAACCTTCAAAATTTATAGCTGATGATTTGAAGCGTTGTGGCGCAAAGCGAGCAAGACGGATAATTGTTGCGCATAATTTAGACGTCGAAACTTGGTCTCAAGCTCAGGAGATAGCCAGCCTTTATCCTAACATGGAGATCCTCGCACACTTCATGGATTCATGGCTATTGGAGAGGGTAAGCAAGGCGGACCCAGCCACTAAGCTGAAGCCCTTCTCTCTGGTAGCAGGCGTAGCGCGGGAGGTCATGTTAGCTCATCCTCCTTACTTGTTGGCGCGTAGAAAAAAACATGCTGTGCAGCATATTATAATCATTGGGTTTGGTGAGCTTGGGCAAGCGCTTGTTCGAGAATTTTTAATAACATCAGTATCTTCCAACCCATTGAAGATGGCCGTGACGATTATAGACCCTCAAGCTAAAGCGTTAGCTGCCGAGTTTCATGCGCGTCATCCAGGAATTAAAAATGCGATAGACTTATCTTTTGTTGCCGGAAATTTGACCCTGCATTCGCCAACAGTTGAATCCTTTATAAAACAAAGGTGTAGCGAAATACCACCCTGCGCAGTTTATATCGCATTAAGCGAAGATGCGCAGCCACTTGTTACGGCAGTTGCTATGAAAGACCGCGCTGAACGAGAGGCGTGGTTTGATGCACCAATTTTTGTAAACAGCCGGAACGGTTCAGGATTGAGGAGCGTCCTTCAAGGAAGTGGTTTGTATGGCATTGAAAATTATAATGAAATTCAGGTGAAAGAGCATGCAAAATATGTATCTGAGTTGAAACTTGTACCATTTGGATCTTGGAGAAGGGGGATGGATGGAACTGCGCTGCTGTCTCCAGACTATGATACTTTGGCCCGCACATTTCATGAAACATATCTCAAAACACAGACAAATACGGCAAACATATCTGCCATAGAGCACAATTGGGATTATCTTGAAGAAGAGTACCGAGTGTCCAATCGACGTGTCGCGGCTCATATGCGCGCAACCCTTGATTCTGCAGGGTTTAATTTAGAAACATGGTTAGAGGAAGGGACTTCCGATGGTCAGCCGCATAGTTGCGTCGATTTACCCAGAAGTATTCAAGTGTTCGATATGGATGATGTCGAAGAACTGGAACGGCTCGCCAGACTGCAGCACGAAAGGTGGATGTTAGATCGGCTGTTAAATGGATGGCGCTTGGGACGATTGCGCGACAACAATATGCGCTTGCACAATCACCTGGTTGATTATGGTCAGTTGGACGACAGTGTAAAGGAACAAGATCGCGCTATGGTTCGTCAGATAGCGAATTTAGTACAGACAGATTAAAACTGAGGTGGGGGATTAAATCTATCTAAGCAACGCACCGAAGGTTTGGAGGCGAACGTTCAGGTTTCGATTGTTCTTCCAATAAAGGTATATTCTCATCCGTCATTGGCGCGCGTGCGGATACACCGAATGTTTCTAGTGCATTTATAGCAGCTTCCAAGTCAGCTAGGGCTATCTTCCATATAGGTAGCCCTTCAATTTCTTCATCTGGGTCTTCGCCTAGAAAAGCGCAATATCGTCGAGCTAAAACTTCGTAAGACTTCATTTCAATCCCCCATAGATTGCGACATTCGCACGAACATCATCCAACATAGAATGGACCGAAGGTAGTTTTCGATTTCTTAATGCGAGAGATTCAATTTAAAATATATGATGGTGGGATCAAATATTTTTAATAATATACTATTAAATCAACAGCTTGTGGACTGCGTTTTTATCTCTGTGATCAAGGGTGGTGTTATTGCTTTGATTGTTGCTTAGGCAACGGACGGCCATAATAGTCTCGTTGAATAGGACCGCTTGTATCGAGTGTGTCTTGAGCTTCATCGTCTAACTCTGATGAAGAGCTTTCCTTGTTCGAGTTGCCATTTAAGCCAGCTTTTGGAGCTGCCATTCTGTTAGCTCCGCCTCGCTCTTCTTTGGTATCCGAAAGGATATCGTTTAAGCCAAGTTCTTTAGCTGTGAAAGCGACTAGACCACCCGACTTGGATAGTATTTCAACGATGTTTTGGCGGGTCTGAAGTTCTATCATACGCATAACTGCGTCGCGGACTTCGGGCGTGCGGTCTGATAATGTGTCCGCTAGCTTGTCGATGTGCTGTTGGTCGATCCAGATTGGTCCGATAGGACGCCCCTCAGGACCTGCATGTGCTGCTTGCGCTTCAGCCATAGTATCAATCTCTGAAAACGAGAAATTAGCTTCATATATCTTGATACCAAGTGGCATGCCGTTCAGCATATTGTCACCTTTGGCATCTTCTTCGATAGATCTCAGCGCTTGAGTAACTGATTGCTCTATACGAGTTTGTTGGGCGCGAATATCTTCATCGCGACAGCTAGTGATCTCATTATCAAAGAGGTTTTCAATACGATTAGATAAAGTTGCTCCAAAATTATCTAACTGACTGCAAATATGGATGCGTTCAATATCAAGGCGAAATACGACGTTAGCAGTAATTTCTAGTTGATGGCGGTCTAAGGTGATACTGCGGAATGGTTTAGGCGTACACGTGTTAACAGTGAGGGAGATCCTACCTGTTCTTCGATTGACCAGAGAGCGAGTATAAAATTCGCCAGTTTGTGCTTTTCGGGCTGGGTAGGTAATATCTGGTGCATCCTTATCCCGAAGCACAGACATTTTAGGGTCCCACAATGTTGCTGGTTCACGAAGGGCACCTACAATTTCACCCTCAGACTGGACAACATAAGTGTGATTAGGGTTTGCGTCGAATGTTCTTGATGCGCGATAGATCAACACACCAAGCAATGCTACCAATAGCACTGCACCGATTAAGACTAAAATTGTCATGACCATGATGGCGTTGTCCCACTAACTTAAACACTAAACTGAAAAATTCCCATTCAGATAACACGCTACAACTGCTTAGCAGTAATCACAATCGCTTTCGTGTTATAGCCGAGATTTAAGGGTGTTGAATACTCCTAATTGGGGTTTTCTGCATCATGGAGGTACAACCAATCTTGTCTAGAGTTGACAAAAGAAGGGGCAAGGCGAGCTGCTAACCACATTGGGCCATAGTTTAAGAGCTGTGAAAAGTGGGTGCCATGATGGAAAAGCGCCATATTTGAACTGGCGGCAGCTTGGACACGGCTTGTGCGCGGTTTTCTTATGCTTTCAAATTGACTGAAAGGCTTTTCAAGCGTGCTGCTTTGATTACTAAGGAGTGCGGCTAAGACGGAAGCGTCTTCTATGGCCATTACTGCTCCTTGTGCCATGAATGGCAGCATGGGGTGTGCGGCATCGCCGATGATGACAGATCGATCATTGGACCAGCTGGAGAGTGGTTCACGGTCAAAAAGCGCGGTTTTAAAGCAGGCCTCAATTGAGCCTATAAGAGTTTGAATTGTAGGATGAAAATTAGAAAATATTGAACGCAACTCTTCACAATCTCCAGTTTCGTTCCAACTTTCCTTCGTCCAGTTTTCTTCTTCAACGACACCAACGAAATTCACAAATCTGCCCTGACTTACATAATAAGTAACGGCATGCCTTTTATTGCCAGTCCAGACTGTGGCTGAGGGCGGAATTAAGTTTGTAGGAAGTTTAATGGTTGGTATCAGTGCGCGCCAAGCGACATTGCCAGTGAATTTAGGGGGAAGTGAAGGTGAAAATATTTCTTTTATTTTGGAATGTATTCCATCGGCACCTATGATGACGTCACCGTGTGCTTTGTTACCATTTAAAAATGTAAGTTCCGCGCCGTCTGCATTGGAGTTTGCGTTTACTACCGTGTGATTTAAGTGAATGACGTCCGAAGAGATCGTGGTAATCGCTTGTTTTAACACATTTATTAAGTCGGCTCTATGTATATGCAGGTAAGGTGCATGGTATTTTGCCTCAGCGTTTTTCATAGAGATTGAGAAGATTTTTTTGCCGCTTCTTCCTAGTCGCATATCGAGAGATCTGGGTTTAAATGCAACTTTTTCCAGCTGCTCTTTAAGTCCTAATTTGTATAGAATTCGCGATCCGTTTGGGCTGAGTTGAAGACCAGCGCCGACTTCAGTTAATTCTGAAGCTTGTTCAAAAACTTGAACAGAAAGCCCCTGCTGGATGCAGCAGAGGGCTGTTGTAAGACCGGCGATTCCGCCACCAACAACCAATACTTTCAACAGTTTACCTCCAGACGCCTTTGATATCTCTTAGGGTATTGAGGCAAATGTTTCAGAATTGATCAATGTGGCGAAACGCACAAAAGTTAATGCTAGACGCGAATAACTTCAAGACGCCAAGCTAAGTTATCATCTAAACCTTTGGTCTGGAAAGCACATGCTATCTTGCCTGATACCTCGCTGCCAAGCTGCTGTTTTACGGCCGCTACTAGGTCTGTATCGCTCATGGTACCCGCGCTCGAGAGGGGTTCTACCCCCCAGAATAGCGACATGTGGCCAAGTTTAGTTTTATCTTGGTTGTGAGCAATTAAGCGCGTTTTGAAGCGTGCTCTAGAAAAGCGAGAAATAACTGAAAAATGCGCTGTCGAAACAAAAACTGCGATACAATCATTTTGTTCGGCGAGTTCACTTATCGCGTCTGCAATTGAATCTGCGTCAAGAGAGTTCTCACTTTTAGGAGGTGCGAAGCTTCCAGAGGATGTCGCATACTCTTTGTCGTTTTCGACTGTCACAACAATTCTATCCATAATGGATACCGCTGTTGCGGGGTGCCGTCCGACGGCAGTTTCAGACGATAGCATAATTGCGTCAGTACCTTGGTAGATAGCTGTTGCAACGTCAGAGGCTTCAGCACGCGTTGGTGAAGCTGATTCAACCATTGATTCCAACATGTGTGTTGCAACGATCACCGGCTTACCTGCAGCGCGGGATGCTCGAACGATGCGACGTTGTAGGATTGGTACCATTTCAGGGGGGTATTCAACCCCAAGATCACCACGTGCCACCATGATCCCATCCGAACCATCGACGATGTCTTCAAGATTTTTGATGGCTGCTGGCTTTTCAACCTTCGCGACCAAGCGACCACGTCCCTTCATCAGCGCACGTGCTTCTTCAAGGTCGGCCCGTGTTTGCACAAAAGATAAGGCAATAAAATCAGCACCGAGGCTACACGCAAATTCCAAATCTTCTTTGTCTTTCGGTGTAAGTGCTGGCACAGGCAGAGCCTTGCCTAAAAGGGTAAAGCCTTTTTTATCACCAATTTTGGCGGGAAGGTCTGAACGCACCCACGGTGTGTCACCTGTTTTAGTAACCGTCAGAATGATCTTGCCATCGTCTACCAAAACCTGATCACCGACTTCCATGACTTTCAGGATTTCGGGGTGAGGTACTGGAATCACATGTTCTTCATCTGACGTTTTACCGGGAACAAGTTTAACTTCCTCATTCATGCTCAGACGAATGTAGCCTTCGGGGAAACTTCCAACACGGATTTTTGGACCTTGCATGTCTGCGAGAACACCGAGTGGACGTCCCACCTTTTCTTGCGCAAGTCTAACGGATTCATAATTGCGTTTATGGCCTTCATGGTCTCCGTGGGAGAAGTTCAGTCTGAATATATCAACACCAGTTTGAGCGAGCAGGTGGATAGTGTCTGGTGCAGAGCTACCTGGGCCTAGAGTTGCAACAATTTTAGCGCGGCGACTTGTGGGAGAAGAAAAACGGCTCATAGAGGTATCCTAAAGGCTAGCTATTTGTTTGCGATTTCTAGTGCTTCTTTTGCGATGGCCGTGATGCTGTCCCAGTCACCTGATTCCATTGCCGCGCTGCTTACCAGCCAACCACCACCAACAGCAACAACATTTGGAATTGAAAGATATGTCGTCATGTTTTTTGGGCTGACACCGCCTGTAGGCATGACTTTTAAGTTCTGAAGCGGAGCAACTAGAGATTTTAGAGCGCTTGCGCCGCCAATAGATTCTGCTGGGAAGAATTTAACAACCTCAAAGCCTTCTTCCATACGCTCAAGCGCTTCACTTGCAGTCGCAATACCTGGAAAGGCAGGAACACCTGATTCTAGCATCGCTGCGGCAAGCTTAGGTGTTGCGCCGGGAGATACTGAAAATTCGGAGCCAGCTTTGAGTGTTGCTTCTAAATCTGCAGGTGTCAAAATTGTTCCTGCACCTACGACCAATTCAGGTTGTGCGGCCTTCATTTCTTTGATGACATCCAGAGCGGCAGCTGTTCTGAGAGTGACTTCGACAAATTTTATACCGCCGCGGTATAGTGCCTGCGCCAACGGTGCAGCATGGTTTACATCTGCAACCGTCAGAACAGGTACAACAGGTGCTGACGATAGGGCGGCTAGAACTGGTTTCATGTCACAAGTCATCGCAAATTTCCATAATCCGTTAGTAGGCTGCTGCACCTAATAAGGGAGCCTCAGCACTGGTTATAAGATAAATCGGGACGTCAACCATATATGATGACATCGGCCCGCGATCGAAGAAGCGTGACAAAGCTTCTGGTGCGCCGATATAGTCAATGAGAGCAGTTGTAACACCACCCGCAGCAACTACACCTCCTTTTGCACCTGAGGCTAAAACAGCATCTCCATAAGCGGTCATTACGGTGTTTGCTCTTATTCTGCAAACGGCATCGCAGACTTTATTTCCATTCTTTGCAAGTTCGTGTGCTTCAGCAGGAGAATGTTTAACTGCATTTTGTCCGAAAACTTCGAAAGTTGTTTCCAAAAGTTGATCAAACCCAACGCCCGCACACATGCTTTCAATAGAAACATAGCCAATTTTTCTTTGAAGCAGTTTGAATACATCTGCTTCTAAAGGTGTTGTTGGTGAATAAGCTTGATGTCCACCTTCGCCACGTAAGACTTGCCATGTTTTATTGGGCTGAGGGGTCAGTGTGGCTAATCCGAATCCTGTGCCGGGACCGGCTACGATGATAGGGCGGTCTGGTAGTGACAGACCTTTCGATATCGTTGTGAAACCTTCACCACCCAATGTTGGACTTAACTCTGGAACCGAGCGCGCCATTGCTGCAAAATCGTTCAGCAGATCGACACGCTCCATATTGAAATGCTCTTGAATGTCTTGCCCAATAACATGCCAACTAGAATGGTTGGTAAGCGTTACGGTGTTGTTTTTGATTGGGCCTGCCAGTGCGAAAACACCGCGTTTAGGACGGATACTAATAGTTTCCATAAAAGCACTAAGCGCATCAAGGAAAGTTTTATGCTCTTTGTTTGGAGATTTCCAAAAATGTTCAATTACCACTGGGCCAGAATGGATGCGTGGATCTTTAGCAATCGCAAACCGGACATTCGTGCCCCCAACGTCACCTACGACGACATAATCAAAAGCGTCTTGTTGCATTAGTCTTGCCCATCCATAAGGCCAAATATGCCACCGCCTTTTTCAGCCACTTCGGCAGACTGACGGAAAACAGCAAACATTTCACGGCCCAAACCAACACCGCCTTCATGTTCACGCTTAGCGGGTGTTCTTGATAAGAAATCGGCGGGAGAAACCTCTAATGTTCCTGCGTTCGCATCTAGTGATAGGATGTCGCCATCCATTACATTTGCAATTGGTCCACCTGCCAACGCTTCAGGTCCGACGTGGATGACTGCGGGGAATTTACCCGATGCACCTGACATTCGACCATCCGTCACAAGGGCGACTTTAAACCCTTTATCTTGAAGAAGGCCAAGAATAGGAGATAGTCCGTGAAGTTCGGGCATACCATTTGCGCGCGGTCCTTGGAAACGCACAACGATAACCACATCGCGATTTAGCTCGCCAGCCTTGAAGGCTTCTTTGACGGCTTCTTGAGAAGAAAACACTGCTGCGGGCGCAGAAACTTTTCGGTTTTCTTCTTTCACAGCAGAAATTTTGATTACGCCGCGACCAATAGGTGAGTCTATAAGTTTTAGTCCACCATCAGCAGCAATTGGGTTGGTGTACGGACGTAAGATGTCTTCGTCATGGCTTTTTTCTGGAGCAGCTTTCCACGTTAACGTTTCTTGCTGCATGGTAGGTTCTTCAGCGTAACGTTCAAGTCCACCATCTCCAGCGACTGTCGTAACTTCATTGTGCACAAGTCCCGCGCTTAATAGTTCACGGATCAGGAACCCCATACCGCCGGCAGCGTGGAAGTGGTTCACGTCAGATGGGCCATTAGGGTAGATCTTACACATTAGAGGTGTAATGGCTGCAATTTCTTCAAAATCAGACCAGTCAACAAGTATACCTGCAGCGCGTGCAATGGCTGGAATATGTAGGGCATTATTGGTGGAGCCACCAGTTGCCATAAGTCCTACAATGGAGTTTACGATTGAGCGCTCATCTATCACCTTGTAAATCGGTGTGTAGGCGGCGTCGCCCTTCATATGACTGATAGCTGCGGCGCGCTGGGTTGCTGCTTCGGTAAGGGCCGTACGCAATCCAGAACTTGGCGGTACAAAGGCAGCGCCGGGCATGTGCAAGCCCATCATTTCCATCATCATTTGATTAGAGTTAGCCGTACCGTAGAATGTACAAGTCCCTGCTGCATGATAGCTTTCGCTCTCAGCCTTTAGCAGTGCATCGCGACCAACTTCACCAGCTGCATATTGCTGTCTAATGCGTTGCTTCTCTGGGTTAGGTAAACCCGATGGCATAGGGCCTGCGGGAACAAATATACCAGGTAACCAGCCGAAGCGTACTGCTGCAATGAGAAGGCCTGGAACGATTTTATCACAAATACCAAGATATAACGCAGCATCGAAAGTTGAGTGGCTGAGCGCAACAGCTGAGGCAAGAGCGATTGTATCACGCGAGAAGAGGGACAATTCCATGCCGTCTTGGCCTTGGGTCACTCCATCACACATCGCTGGTACACCACCGGCAACCTGCGCAGTCGCACCTACTTTTCGTGCAGCAGCACGAATAATGTCAGGGTATTTTTCATACGGTTGGTGAGCAGAGAGCATATCATTATAGGCTGTAACGATACCTATATTTGGCCATTCAGCGCCAAGCATGGCGTTTTTGTCATGGATAGGACATGCGGCGGATGCGTGCGCGAGGTTTCCGTCAGTTAGTCTTGCGCGGGCAGAGCCAGTTGGGCGCTGACCTTCCATGAGCTTTAGATAAGCGCTGCGCGAAACTTGTGACCGTTTAATGATGCGTTCGGTGACGTTTTCGATAACTTTGTGAGTGGGCGTAACCGTCATGAGACTAGCTCCAGATTTGGGTCAAATTTTATAGGGCTATGGGCTTATTCTGTGGAGTCTAGGCGCTTCCAATAGCGGTTATCTTTAGCCAGAAGTACATCAGCCGATGATGGGCCATCACTTCCCGCAGGGTAGGTTTCCATAGGGCGATCATCGTCAGCCCATGCAGCAAGAAGTGAGTCGGCCCACATCCATGCTTGTTCTACTTCTTCACGGCGCATAAAGAGTGCAAGGTTACCACGCACAACATCCATTAATAGACGCTCATAAGCGTCTGGGTAGCGTATCATGAATGTGTCCGCCCAAGATAGGTTTAGCGGTAAGGATTTTACTCGCAAACCACCTGGCCCTGGTTCTTTGATTTGTAGGAATAGGTGCACACCTTCATCTGGTTGCAAGCGGATGATTAGCTTGTTAGGTGAGGCACCTTGCTGGGTTCCAAAAATAGAGTGCGGTGCGGGCTTGAAACGGATGACAATTTCCGATTGACGTGATTGTAGGCGCTTCCCGGTACGTAAATAGAATGGAACACCTTGCCAGCGCCAGTTTTGCACCTCGGTTTTTAAGGCAACATAGGTTTCTGTGCGGCTAGTTTTCTTTTCCTCGGGCAGCTCTTCTTTATAGCCTTTTACAGCTACGCCATTGACTGAACCACTGCGGTACTGTGCACGAACAGTCCAGTCTTTTGCTGATGTGGCATCGAATTTTTTTAGAGCGCGAAGAACTTTGATTTTCTCAGTGCGTACATCGTCGGCGTCAAGAGAGTTTGGTGGCTCCATTGCAGTAAGACATAGCAATTGGAGTAGGTGGTTTTGCACCATATCTCTGAGTGCGCCTGAGTTGTCGTAATAATCTGCGCGGGTTTCTAGCCCAACAGATTCGGCAACTGTGATTTGAACATGGTCAATTGTATTGCGGTTCCAGAGAGGCTCAAACAGCATATTGGCAAAACGCAAAACAAGAAGGTTTTGGACGGTTTCTTTCCCAAGGTAGTGGTCAATACGGAAGATTTGATCTTCTTTAAAGACGAGTCCAACACCATCATTGATTTCTTTAGCGGTTTCCAAATTGCGACCAATTGGTTTTTCTAAAACAACGCGAGAAGTCTCTGTGACGAGTCCCTTGTCGCCAAGGTTTTTACAAAGCGGAGTATATAAACGAGGTGCCATCGCAAGATAGAAGACGCGCGGGCGATCATCTTTAGCGACACTTTTCTTTAAATCAGCCCAATTTGACTTCGGATCAGTCGCGTCAATTTGAACATATTGAAGAAGTTTCGCGAAATTCTCGAACTTGGTTTCGTCCAATTGTCCCTTTTGTGCTTCTAAGCAAGCTTCTTTTGCGAAAGCAATAAATTCCTCGCGAGACCATTCACTACGGGCGGTTCCGACTATGTTACATACTTCGGAAATCTGACCATCTTTATAGCGATGGAAGAGAGCAGGTATAAGCTTTCGTTTAGAAAGATCGCCTGTACCTCCAAAAATGACAATATCAAACGGGTCTACAGGAATAAACTCTGCCATTTTGTGTCTCTCCAACTAGCTTCGGAACCTATGTCGTCATTACGATATGAAAAGCACCGCGTAAAATTATTTAGACCGAATTATGCAGCATAACATAAAATGATCGCGCTATCATTTCGTGCTTATAGATGAAAAATCGCGTTTGTACAGGCTCATAGATTCAGCATGACGACTCTTTATGTCGTTAATACTATCGGAATGTGAAGGATATTGGATATTTAAAGCCGCAAAAGGCAAAAAAGCGCAGTAAGTGATAAAAGAATGGTCACCAACTGCGCTTTAAGTAGAGATATTGTCTAAATTTCGAATCTTTTTGCGGTCTCTTCAATAAATTCTGCGAGCTTTTCATCTCTCTCGCTTAAACCGTCAGCATCGTGGGTGGTGAGTCGAATATCAACATTGCCATACACGTTAAACCATTCAGGGTGATGATTCTGCGTCTCGGCTGTTATTGCGATTGCGCTCATGAAACTCCAAGCATCGACAAAATTCTTTAGTTTAAAGGATGTTGATACTGATTTTCCATCTTCACTTAAATTCCAGCGAGGGAAACGCGACGTAAAAGCCGCTATTTGCTCTGAGTCGTATTTTTGCATACCGGTCTCCAATCACTATCTGCTTGAAACAATGTTTTGTTCGATAGCGCCAAAAATGGAATTTCCTGCCTCATCACGCATATCAATTTTTACGTTATCGCCATGCTTCATAAATGCCGTTGAAGGTGCGCCGTTCGCAATTGTTTCGATCATGCGGATTTCAGCTATACAGGAGTATCCAAGGCCGCCATCTTCAATTTTACGTCCCGGCCCGCCATTTTCATCTTTGTTAGAAACTGTACCAGAGCCGATGACGGTGCCAGCGGTTAAAGGGCGGGTCTTTGCAGCGTGTGCGACGAGATCAGCTAAAGAAAATGTTGCCTCTTTTTGCGCCCAAGCGCGACCGAACGGTTTGCCGTTATAATCGACCTCAAGCTGCCTATGTACTAAGCTGTCCTTCCAGTATTCGCCGAGCGTATCTGGCGTCAAAGCGATAGGTGAAAATGCGCTAGGTGGTTTAGATTGAAAAAAGCCAAACCCCTTCGCGAGCTCAGCGGGTATCAAGCCGCGCAGTGAGACATCATTGCAGAGCATTATCAATTTGATGTGGTTGGCGGCATCTGCTGCACTAACGCCCATAGGGACGTCGTCGGTAATAACTGCTATTTCCCCCTCCATATCGCAGCCCCAAGCGGGGTCTCCCAACGGGATTGGTGCATAAGGAGCTAAAAAGGCGTCTGAGCCTCCCTGATACATAAGTGGATCATGGTAAAAGCTTTCGGGAACTTCGGAATTGCGTGCTTTCCTGACAAGTTCAACATGGTTTATGTAAGCGGAGCCATCTGCCCATTGATAGGCGCGCGGTAAGGGACTTTCACACGCTTTCTGGTCAAACGCTTTTAGCGCTCCAGTTCCTGCTTCTACATCTTCTGCAAGGCTTTGGAGCTTGGGAGATATATTGGCCCAATCATCAAGAGCGGCTTGTAAGGTTGCAGCAATGTGTGATGCATCAGCATAGAATGTAAGTGCGTTGTTTACGACAATGAGCGCGCCATCACGTGTGTTGTTTTTAAGTGTTGCAAGTTTCATAGGGTGTCTCGCTTTTCTTTTAAATTATGCTGTGGCGTCTGCTTGGTTTTCAGGAGCTGCATTGAGGAAAGCAGGGAGCTTCATGCAAGTTTCATAAATTGCTAAGATTTTTGGGTATTTCGTCATATCAATTTCAAATCGAAGCGCATTGTAAACTTGAGGGACCAATACAATTTCAAACAGCGTTGGCTTGCCAAAGGGTAATTGAGGGACGGCTAGGTCGATGGAGAGTTTTGCTTCTAATGGTGCAAAATTTACGTCTATCCAATGGCGATACCATGTGTTTCTGGCTTCATTATCTATGTTCAACGTTTCGCTCAAATAGTTGAGGACACGAAGATTGTTGACCGCATGAATATCGGTCGCGACCGCGTATGCGTATTCCTTCATCTGAATGTTTTTGAGGGGGTCATTTAGATAGAAGGATGAAGTTGAGTTGAGTGAGTCTAAGTACTCAATAATAGCAAGAGATTGGGTAATCCGTGAGCCATTATGTTCAAGAACGGGAACGCCTCCTATCCCATTAATCGCGCGAAAATCCTCTGAATTTTGCTCTCCTTTTTTTAGGTTCACAAACACAGATTCGTAGCTGAACCCTTTTAGGTTCAGCGCTATACGCACGCGAAACGATGTTGAAGAGCGAAAATAGGTGTAAAGGCGCACTAACTTTGTTCCTTGGCAATTTTCTCATGCAACCATGCGGCATGGCGAGGTGCTTTTTTTGTTTTGCTCCATTCCTCAAGCATGTCGGGGGCAACATCATATAATTGTTGCATTTGTTCCGACGTACCGATGTCGGCAGCCAACTCCAATCTATGACCGTTTGGGTCAAAAAAGTAGATTGATTTGAATATACCGTGATGCGTTGGACCAATTACATCTAAACCAAGTGATTCAAGATGTGCTTTTGCTTCCATTAAAGCATCAAGAGACTCGACGCGCATAGCTATATGCTGCACCCAGATTGGCGTGTTTTGGTCGCGATCCATATCAGGTTGTTCTGGAAGTTCAAAAAACGCCAAAACATTGCCGTTTCCGGCTTCCAAGAAAATGTGCATGTAAGGATCATACGCCCCCGTTGAGGGGACGTGGTCTTCTGCGATAGCAAGCTGGAATTTCATGCCTAACGCTTTTTGGTAAAACTCCACTGTTTCCTTGGCATCCTTGCATCTATAGGCGACGTGATGAAAGCCTTGAATATTTGGCGTTGCTGTCATTACGCTTTCTCTCCAACCTTTAAAACACCGCGATTGATTTGATCGCGTTCGATTGATTCAAACAAGGCTTTGAAATTACCTTCTCCAAATCCATCATCACCTTTGCGTTGAATGAACTCGAAGAAAACAGGGCCAAGCTGCGTTTCAGAGAAAATTTGAAGTAACAGGCGAGGGCTTCCACCTTCTGTCGTGCCATCTAATAAAATGCCGCGTGAACGAAATTCATCAACAGGTTCGCCATGTCCTGGCAAGCGCTCATCAAGCATATCGTAATATGTCGATGGCGGTGCCGTCATGAAAGGAATTCCCATAGCTTTTAGGCGATCCCAGCATCCGATCAGATCATCACAACTAAAGGCTATGTGCTGAATGCCTTCGCCACCAAATTCACGCAAATACTCTTCGATTTGCCCTTTGCCGCCTTCTGCTTCTTCATTTAGAGGAATGCGGATTTTTCCATCGGGTGCAGTTAAGGCCTTCGATGTTAGGCCTGTGTATTCACCTTTAATATCGAAATATCGGATTTCTTTAAAGTTGAAGAGACGCTCATAATAATCAGCCCAATAAGCCATCCGACCGCCATATACATTGTGTGTAAGGTGGTCGATGACATTGAAGCCAGCTCCTTTAGGGCGGCGGTCAACACCATCAAGATATTCGAAATCGATATCATAGATGGTTAGGCCTTCTTGGTAGCGATCAATGAGGTAGACAATAGCGCCGCCAATGCCGCGAATTGCGGGAATGCGCAATTCCATAGGCCCAGTTTCAAGTTCAACTGGTTCGGCACCTTGTTCTAATAAATGTTCGTAGGCTTTGCGCGCATCTTTAACGCGAAATCCCATGCCGCAAGCAGAGGGACCATGTTCGCGTGCGAAATATGCTGCCGGAGATTTGGGCTCGTAATTGGCGATCATGTTAATGTCGCCTTGGCGCCATAGATCAACGTCTTTGGTGCGGTGAGTGGCGATGTGCGTGAAGCCCATAGCCGCAAACACTTTTTCAAGTGTGCCTCTTTTAGGGGCGCAGAATTCAATAAATTCAAAACCATCAAGGCCAGCAGGGTTTTCAAATAGATCACTCATAAGTTCATTCCACTTTTGTCTGAATTAGGTTTGGTTATTTGTTTTTGGCTTTGAAGTATTCCAAAGTTCCGCGCTGAATTATTGTGTCTTCCGGCAAAATATCTTCTGGAGATAAATCGCTTTGTGCGCGAAGGCTTTCGTAAACGCCTGTAAAGTCTTCGTAGCATTCCTTTAATAGTGTTTCGAAATCAGGAATTACAAAGTAAGTCTTTTGGAAATCATCAATGATATAATTGGTTCGCATTACGCGTTCGCGATTGAAACGAATGCGGTTTGGAGATTCGCTTTCCAGGCTGAATTTACTCTCATTGGGAGAGGAGAGTATGCCGGCACCAAATATTCTTAGTTCACCATTTTCTTCAATGAGGCCAAATTCCACAGTGTACCAGTAGATGCGTGCAAGATTGTGCAATTGATTACGCTTGAGTGCCGCTTGGCCGCCCTTGCCGTAAGCTTGAATAAAGTCAGAAAACACGGGGTCAGCTAACATCGGCACGTGTCCAAATATATCGTGAAAAATATCTGGTTCTTGAAGGTAATCAAATTCTTCTTCTGGTCGAATGAAGGCACCAGCCGGAAAACGTTTGTTTGCGAGGTGATCAAAAAAAACATCGTCGGGTACAAGCCCAGCAACAGGTACGACGCGCCAACCAGTAATAGGCTCTAACAAGTCACTAAGCGCAGCCATATCAGGGATGCCGCTGGCCGACAGCTCTAGGGTATTCATGGCCTCAACAAAGGCAGAGCAGGCGCGCCCCGGAAGGGTAGCTTGCATGCGACGAAAGAGGCGATCCCAACGATCATGCTCAGCAGGTGTATATGTTTCCCATGCTTGATCTATTGTGTAATCATCGTTTTTAGGCGCGTTTTCGTACCGGTTTTTCGCAGTAGTTGATGACGAGACCTGATCTTTAGATTCTTGTGCCAAGTTCATGTTTGCATTTCCTCATTTAGTATGAGTAGAATACCATATAAATAGGAATAATTTGGTCTATTTCCACTTGGTTGAGATGAATCTTGTTGTGATTTGACCAATATCAAAGCTTATCTGGGGTAAATTATTCATGACAGAAAAGATCAATGAAGCAGATAGAAATGTGTTGCGAGCGATCCAAAAAGATAGTGGAGCAAGTAGTCGCTCATTGGCTGAAACATTGGGTATGTCTCAATCGTCTTTATGGCGCCGTATAAATGATTTGGAAAATTTAGGCGCGATTAGGAAGCGTGTTGCGTTATTGGACCCAGATATTGTTGGATTGCCTGTCTGTGTGATCGTTCAGGTTAATATGGTCAGCTATGAAGCTGAAATGAGAAAGAATTTCGAGAAATTCGTCAGCTCTATTCCAGAGATAACGTCCTGTTATGCCATGACTGGGTCGTATGATTACACTCTAACTGTTCAAACCGATTCTGTTGCTGGTTTTGAAGCTTTGCATATGAATAAGATCCTCGCTCACCCAAGCGTCGCTGGATCATCATCGCAAATAGCGCTTCGCTGCGTGAAATACACGACAGAATTGGCGATTTAAAAGGGGACATGGTGCCACGAGAGAGAATTGAACTCTCGACCTCGTCATTACCAATGACGCGCTCTACCACTGAGCTACCGCGGCTAAATATGTGCAAAACAGCAAATATGCTGAAGCGAGGACCTCGCATAGCCGATCTAGTCATTGAAGAAAAGGGCTAAGATCGCTATGAACGTTCAATCATGACAGATAAAATAGAAAAAAATCCAAAAAAAGAGTCCAAAGACGATCGTGAAGCGCGTCTTTCGGCTGCATTGCGTGCCAATTTAAGGCGGCGCAAAGCTGCAAAAAAGAATTCGAGTCGTATTCAGCAAGAATCGTCAGATACTTCTGGCGATAAAGTCGAATAAATAACCATAACTGCGCCTTGTTTGCGCCTTGAACTTAGGCTTACGTCCCCCACTATGGACAAACTTGTAATTACTGGAAACGGCCCCCTTGAAGGTGAGATAGTCATCTCAGGTGCCAAGAACTCAGCATTAAAGCTTATGGTCGCGTGTCTTCTGACAGATGAGCCATTAGTTTTATCACGTATGCCAAATCTTGCTGATACCCGCTTCTTATCTGAGTTGCTGGCATCTTTGGGGGTGGAAGTATATTGGCCAAAAGGTGAAAGCACCTGCCATTTGAATGCGGCGTCGTTGAAGACAACAATAGCCCCTTACGAACAGGTTCGTAAGATGCGGGCAAGTTTCAATGTGCTAGGGCCTCTTCTTGCGCGTGAAGGCCACGCGACGGTTTCATTGCCTGGGGGCTGTGCGATTGGTGCGCGTCCAGTTGACCTACATTTGCAAGCTTTTGAAGCTATGGGCGCAGATATTGTAATTGAAGAAGGCTATGTGAAAGCAGCTGCGATTCGTGGACTTAAAGGCGCGGATATCGAGTTTCCTTTCCCGTCTGTTGGTGCCACTGAGCACACTATGTTGGCAGCAACACTGGCTAAAGGTACAACACGCATAAAGAATGCGGCCTGTGAACCTGAGATTCAAGATTTAGCAGATTGTTTGAATGCTATGGGGGCGAACGTCTCCGGCGCTGGTATAAGCACAATAACGATTGAAGGCGTTGAAAAACTGCACGGTCACAAACACACTGTTATGGCTGATCGTATTGAGGCGGGCACATATGCCATGGCTGTTGCTGCTACAGGCGGAAATGTCTTGCTAAAGGATGCGCCTGTTGAGGGGCTGACCGCAATGATTGAGCATCTGGAAAAAGCGGGAGTTTCTGCGAAAATCGAAGATGGTGGCCTACGTATTCAACGTGGTGAAGGGCGGTTGCAGCCTGTCGATGTGGATACAAAGCCACACCCAGGTTTTCCAACAGACCTACAAGCACAGTTTATGGCCTTGATGTCGACAGCGGATGGTGTCTCAACGATTCGTGAGAATATTTTTGAGAACCGTTTCATGCATGTTCCAGAATTAGCTCGATTGGGTGCAAAGATCCAAATCCGTGGAAATGAGGCGACAGTAACAGGCGTTGAGAAACTAAAAGCAGCGCAAGTTATGGCGACAGATCTTCGGGCATCGGTGTCGTTAGTTATTGCAGGGCTTGTAGCTGATGGAGAAACAACGGTCAGTCGTGTTTATCACTTAGATAGAGGGTTTGAGCGCCTTGAAGAGAAGCTAAGTGCATGCGGTGCAACTATTCATCGCGCGTCTGAATAGTTGTTTATATGGTCTAAGCACCATACTTAAAAACGAATGCGTTTTTAATGCCTGACTCGAAACGGAAAATGAAAATGGAAAAACCATCGCCTTTGCGGTTGTTTGCTGAGGATGCTGAAGGTCTACAGATTATATCTTCAATGACCCAAGATGGTCTGGCGAAGATGAATAAGTTGATCTTTGATAAGAAGCATCGTCGGTTTACTGTTGAAATGAACCGTTTCAATTGGGAGAAGGGCGTTAAAAAGAAACCTTATTTTCGCACGCATTCTCTTCTTGCGATAGACAGTGTTTTGAATGTACGCGGCCGTAAATTGCCTGCAACAACCTCAGAAGAAATTGTATCGCTGTTAGCCATCGTGTTTGAGCCTGCTGAAATTGAACCTGAAGGAAAAGTAAGGCTCCAATTTTCTAATGATGGAGAGATTGAGTTAGATGTTGAATGCATCGACTTATCTATGATTGATACGGATACATCTTGGCCTACAACGAAGAAACCAAGACACAAGATTGATTTGAAGAAAGTATTTCGATAATGGCCCGCCGATTTAATTTAATTCAATCACCGGAAGATTTTGAATCCTTTAAGTCTTTCATGAAAGAACCGCGCGGCGGTGGTGCTATGGATGTTTCCGTTGCGCAGGGTATTGTTGACGATGTGAAAATGCGTGGAGCAAAAGCTCTAGTAGAATATACAGCGAAGTTTGACCGCCTAAAGCTTGAAGAAGAAACTTTAACCTCTCAGGAAGTTGATTTATCTGAACTTGCGAAATTGTGCCCAGAGAATGTGAAGCGTGCAATTGAATTTGCGGCGAAACGTATCGAAACCTATCACGCAAAACAAATCCCTTCAGACCACCGTTTTGTGGATGACGCGGGTGCAGATATGGCCTGGCGATGGGGGGCAATTGATGCGGTTGGACTATATGTACCTGGCGGGCGCGCAAGCTATCCTAGCTCTGTTTTAATGAATGCCATTCCAGCCAAAGTTGCGGGTGTAAAACGAATGGTAATGGTGGCACCTGCACCTGACGGCGTATTAAACCCCGCTGTTGCCTATGCCGCGTTGACGGTAGGAATTAGTGAGTATTACCCGATCGGTGGGGCGCAAGCGGTTGCTGCTTTAGCATATGGCGCTGGACCTCTGCTTCCCGTTGATAAAATTGTTGGGCCAGGAAATGCTTTTGTTGCTGCAGCAAAACGTATTGTATTTGGTGATGTAGGAATTGATACCATTGCTGGTCCGTCTGAGATTACGGTCGTAGCTGATAAGTTGAATGATCCATCTTGGATAGCGGCAGATTTACTATCTCAATGTGAGCACGATCCAGCCGCTCAATCTATTCTTATCACCGACGATGAAGGATTCGCGTCTAAGGTTGAAACGGCGGTGAAAGACCAGTTAATGAAACTGGAGACTCAAGAAACAGCGACAGTTTCATGGAATAATCACGGCGGCATTGTTATTGCGAAAATGGAACAAGCAGCTAGCCTAGTCGATTTAATTGCACCCGAGCATGTCGAATTTGCTGTAGAAGAACCTGAAGTATTAGTCGAATCAGTAAGACATGCAGGCGCAATATTTGTAGGCCGTTATGCGCCCGAAGCATTGGGTGATTATGTAACTGGATCTAATCACGTATTGCCCACATCAGGGGCTGCTCGCTTTTCCTCAGGCCTTTCTGCATTAGATTTCATGAAAAGAACATCTATTCAGCGGATAAGTGTTGATGCTTTTAACGCTTTAGCAGAAGCTGCAGAAACTTTAGCAATTGCTGAAGGATTGCCGGCACACGCAAAATCAGTGTCCATTCGCAATAATAATTAGCGAGCGGGATCATGGATGAGAAAAACAAAATAGCTTCGATTCATCTAGATGATGAAACTTTATCAGCAGCAGGCCCAGATGCAGAGCATGAGCGACGCGTGGCTATCTTTGATTTAATAGAGAATAATTATTTCAAAGTTGAGGGCGTTGAGCCTTCTGGCCCTTATGATGTGACGTTATCTTTAATGGATCAAAAGCTGGTATTTGCGATTCGTAATCCAAGTGCAGAAGAGATGAAGTTTATAATGTCATTGATGCCGTTTAAGCGGATCATCAAAGATTATTTCCAGATTTGCCAAAGTTACCATGATGCTATCCGCTCATCTTCTCCTCTTAGAATTGAAGCGATAGATATGGGGCGACGTAGCCTTCACAATGAAGGGTCGGATTTGTTGTCTCAAAGGTTGGAAGGTAAAGTGACCCTGGATTTCGATACGTCTCGTCGGTTGTTCACATTAATATGTGCGCTTCATCAAAAGGGTGGGCCCGTTTAATGTCGGAAGATGCAGACATTCAATCTGTATTATTTGTATGTAGTTATAATGTTGTAAGGTCACCAATGGCGGAGCTCTTATTGAAGAGCAAAAGTCGATCGAAACTATTCATTCGTTCAGCGGGTGTGTATGAAGGTGGTGAATCTGATGTGTTTGCAATTGCCGTTATGCAGGAGAAGGGATTAGACCTTGAGCCCCATATTCCGTGCTCATTGCGGGATTTAAACGACGGAAGTTTTGACCTAGTTGTAGCTTTAACAGATGAAGCGTTTAAGTACGTAACTGAACAATATCGTACGGAATCAGTGGACATTGAGTTCTGGCCGACATACGACGCTACATCAACTATGGGTTCGCGAGACACTAAAATGGGTGCATATCGTGAAGTTAGAGACCAGCTCGATGCGAAAATCAAAGATAGATTCGCTAAATGGGTTCAAATCTGATTATAAGACCCTTTAAATAAATCATTGCGAATGGAAATTCGTAAGCCAAACGAGGACTTAATGGCGAAAGAAGAACTATTAGAATTTTCTGGTACGATTGTGGAATTGTTACCTAATGCGACTTTCCGCGTAAAACTAGAAAATGACCATGAAATCATTGCCCACACAGCGGGTAAGATGCGTAAAAACCGTATTCGTGTTTTAACAGGCGATAAAGTGCTTGTTGAAATGACACCTTATGACCTGACTAAAGGTCGTATTACTTATCGCTTCAAATAAAAAACAGTGACGAAACAGACGTCAGATATTGAAGCGAAGAAACTGCCGCAAAGGCTTGTGCTAGCAAGTGCAAGCCCGCGGCGGCTGGATTTGTTAGCTCAAATTGGCATAACGCCGGATGCTATCGAACCGGCAGATTTAGATGAAACCCCTTTTCCAAGAGAATTACCGCGTCCGTTAGCATCAAGGTTAGCGGCACAAAAATGTCTCGCTGTTGCATCGAAGTTTCCCAACAAAGCATATATTTTGGCAGCAGACACGGTTGTCGGCGTAGGGAGACGCATTCTTCCTAAAACAGAAACAGCAGAAGAGGCGCGTGAGTGCCTCAGATTACTGTCAGGCAGGTCGCACCGTGTGTACACGGGTATAAGCGCCATAGCACCAGACGGTAAGCAGTCAACAAGTACAATAGAAACACGCGTGACATTTAAACGTCTAACGCAGTTAGAATGCGATGCTTATATCCGAAGTGGTGAGTGGCGTGGTATTGCTGGCGGGTATGCTATTCAGGGGCTCGCTGGGGCGTATGTTACGCATATCTCTGGTTCATACACTTCAATTGTTGGTTTGCCGCTCTACGAAGTGCGCAATGTGTTGCAAGGGCTTGGATATTTCACTCCAATAATCTGAAAAGATGTAGAAAATGTCTATTCCACCTATTTTGGCAACCGAATATGTAAGTGATCGCATTGGGGTGTGTTGTCGCGTCTTGGTGGATTCAAAAGGGCGTGCCTTTCGTTTGCAGTATGATCCTTGGAGCCTCCGTGGAAAGCGTCCACTATTGGGTGAGATTTGGCGTGGACGTGTAATTACTAAAGACCCTGGATTAGGTGGCTGTATTGTCGATATAGGCCTGAATAATCATGTGTTTTTACAGACTAAAAAAGCCATACCTTCAGATGGATCAAAGGTTGATATCCGTATCAAAAGTGAAGCATGGCATGAAAAATCTGCTGTAGCAGTTCTGGAAAATAGCACATTTAACGAAAATCAAGCCCAGCATATAGGTCTGTTGCAAAAAGCTGATGATTCTTCGTTCTACGACGGTGTTACGGTTATAGAGACAGTAAATGACATAAATGCTTGGGACGTTACAGAAGCAGCGCTTGAGCGTGCCGTAGAGCGCCATTTGCCCCTGCAGGGAGGGGGAAGTATATCTGTTGAGCCTACTCGTGCGTTAATTGCTGTGGATATTGATGCAGGGGGGAGGGAAAACAAGGGGGATCGCTCAAGGTTTGCCTTAGATACCAATAAGTTGGCGGCTGAAGAAATAGCTTATCAGCTATCTCTATCGTCCCTTGGTGGTATAGTCGCCATCGACTTTTTGAAGATGAAATCAACGCAGCAGAATGAATGTATTACAAAAGAGCTTGAGAAAAATTTGGCCACACTTTTGAGACGCAAAACTCAGTTTGCCAAAATGTCTCCTTTCGGTGTTTTAGAGTTGAGTATTGCGCATCGTTGTTCGCCAGTGTCATACTTGCATTCTATGCAGACAACCGCCGAATACGCAGCCCTTATAGCTATAAAAGCGTTAGAGCGAGAGGCATTTAACGATAGGGGTGCCAAATTCAAAGTGTCAGTGTCACCTGAAGCTTACCGATGGCTTGAAGGCAAGTGCATAGAATGGAAAATTCCTTTAGCGAATAGAATCGGACATAGGTTTGAGTTTGAGGAAGAGACTTCAATCCAAACGGCCGAATATAAGATAGGAAAAAATTAGTGACTTTGAAAAAATGCCCTAATTGCAATGATAAGTTAGCATCTAATAAGTTTGATCCTTTTTGCTCTAAACGGTGTGCGGATGTGGATTTGAACCGCTGGATGAAAGGCAGTTATGTCATTCCCGGGCCGGATCTATATGAGGCTGAAGACGCTCCTTCCTATAGATCTCCACAGGATGATGAAAGATAATTGAAATTTACCGTAGACATACTGAAATCACTTGATTATACATCGCGCTTCAACAACGTAGTTGGTGCTCGTGCCCGAGTAGCTCAGGGGTAGAGCAGAGGATTGAAAATCCTCGTGTCGGTGGTTCGATTCCGCCCTCGGGCACCATCACGTTGTTTGAAATCATCCGTTACAGTTCAAATATTGTTACAAAAACAACGATTTATGCCTGTTTTAAGGGGGGGTCTGTTCGGTGGTGTTCGGGTGTGTTTGTTGGCATCCGATTTGAAATTTGGCATTTTTGTTGGCAAAATAGAAGCATCGATGCCAACAGTAGAGCGATGCCAACAATGTCTTTATCTGATTTCAAAATTCGTAGTTTTAAACCTGAACAACGCGTTTTTCGTCACAGTGACGGCGGAGGACTATATATTGAGGTAAAACCTAGCGGTTCTAAGCTTTGGAAAATGGCTTATCGCTTCCATGGAAAACAAAGAACACTTTCTTTTGGAGCATATCCCTATACGAGTTTAGCAATAGCACGAAGTAAGCGTGATGAAGCTAAAACTTTAATTGCAAACGGTGTTGATCCTCAAGAAAAGTCAAAACAGGAAAAAGCTGAGCAAGCGGCATTACACGAACATACATTCCGAAATATTGCAGCTGAATTACTGAACAAAAACATCAAAGAAGGAAAATCAGAAGCAACCATAAAAAAGAAGAAGTGGTTGATTGATATGCTGAACAAAGATTTTGGCGATGTTCCTATTACCCAGTTAAAGCCCATACAGATTCTAACGACACTTCGAAAAAGCGAGGCGAAGGAGCATTACGAAACAGCTAAACGCTTACGCATGGTGGTTGGAGAGGTGTGTTGTTATGCGATCGCAACAGCACGCTTAGAAATGGATCCTACTTATGGCCTAAAAGGAGCGCTCATAACGGCTAAGGTGATCCACAGAGCAGCCATAATTGATAAACAGGAATTTGCAGGGCTAGTGAATTCTGTTTGGCAGTATGAAGGCGGTGGTCCTATTGTTCAAGCCGGTCTTAAATTAATGGTGTTGCTCTATCCTAGACCGGGCGAATTGCGTTTATCTCATTGGACAGAATTTGATTTTGAGAAGGCTATATGGAGCATTCCTGCAGATCGAATGAAAATGCGCCGCCCCCATGTGAAACCATTATCTAAGCCGGTTTTATCGATATTGCAGGAAATTAAAGAATTTACGGGCGGGGATGGTCATGTTCTTCAATCGCTGTATGCGCGGGGGCGGCCCATTAGTGAAAACACGATGAACCAAGCTTTGAGGCGTATGGGGTATTCGAAAGATGAAATGACGGCGCATGGCTTCAGATCGAGTGCATCAAGTATATTAAACGAAAGTGGATTATGGAATCCTGATGCAATTGAAGCTGAACTAGCACATGCCGACACTAATAAAGTTCGGAGTGCCTACCATCGTGCGCAATATTGGGATGAGCGTGTTAAAATGGCGAATAGTTGGACGGATGAGGTGATTGGTATGTTGAACTAATCTTGTGTTTATTAGCGTTTAACTTCAGCATCCATGGCACGGATTTAGATCGGGGTAGAGAGACTTTCCGTTCATCTTATATATCGTGGGTAGAATGATGTGACGGAAGAAGAATGCGTGCTGACTATATAGTTGAAGGTGTAAAATTTTGATAGGCAAGCAGTAAGGCGGGAAGAAAAAATCCACATCGTATTGGGCGGTGTATATTTTAAAGAAAGCATTGCTGCATAGCCAAGACATTTTGTGTTTTTTGATCACGGCAAAGGCGACGCGGAAAGCACTCTTGTGGTCCACAAAATGCCTGCATTATACATTGACAATTTGCAATATGTCATTTATTTCATGCGTCATGAACCTAGATCTTCCCCTCCGAGCGCTCGACAATGCACATCGCCGTGCGGTGCTGACGGCTATGCGCGATCCGCGCAAGAATTTCCCACCCATTGATGGGGTGGACCCTCAGGAGCACGGCGTTTGTGTTGCTCAGATTTCAGAGTTTCTAGGAGTCAATCAATCAACGGCCTCAACCTATATGAGGTTGTTGTATGACGCGGATCTCGTGTCGACCGAGCGGGTCGGTCGGTACACCCGCTACAAACGCAACGAAAAAACAATCTCGGCTGTCGCAGCAGCCATCACAAACCAGCTTTGAAGTCGCGTTGTGGTGGTATGCGGCTTTATTTGTATTTAAATGCATCTAATATTTGCAATATATAGGAGAGATAAATGCGCATTTCTGAACACGGCCAAATTTTGGCCCTCACATTGGCAACCTTCGTCGCGGGGGCGAATGAGTACGTTCTCGCGGGCACGCTTGATCTTGTTTCTAAAGGGTTAAATGTATCGGTTGAGGCAACCGGACAACTGATCACAATCTATGCACTGGTTTATGGAATTTGCGTACCAATCGTGGTGGCGATGACTAGTCAGATCGGACGACGCAAGGTGCTTGTTGCTGCCATGAGCATTTACGCGATCGCGAGTGGCCTCTGTTTTTTCGTTAATGACTACTGGGTCTTTTGGGGATTTCGCGTCTTGCAGGCGCTGAGTGGTGGTGTCGCTGTTGTCTCGGCGCTGTCGACGGCGGCAACCGTGGCAGGACCGGCAAGCCAGGGGCGGGCGATTGCCACGGTCATTATGGGCTTTACCGCTTCTTTGATCGTCGCCGTGCCTGCAGGTCGTGAAATATCGCTTTATCTGGGGTGGCATGCCGTGTTCCTCGTGATCGGTGTTCTCGGTGTCATTGCCGCTGTGGTGCAACAGTTTGCGCTGCCTGCACTTCCCCCTGCGGCGTCGGTACCCTTGTCGCAGCAAGTCGCAATGCTGAAACGGCCTGCGATCATTGGTGGGTTGCTGGTCACAATGCTCTGGATGGCTGGCTACGTCGTCACATACAGTTATCTGACGCCTTATTTAGCCGATGTTCAAAGCGTGTCCGGCAGCGCGATTAGCATCATTTTACTGCTCTTCGGGATTGCCAGTCTGATCGGTTCTCGCGTCGGTGGTGCGAACACTGATCGTTTTGGTTACCATAAAACACTAGTGGCGTCGAAAATGTTGCAGGTTTTGCTACTTCTCATGTTGGCCTTGGTAGCGTCCGTTGTCCATCAAGGCGCGACAATCGTGGTGGCTGTCATCTTGGTCTTATGGTCTGTGGCGGCTTGGGCAAGTGGTCCGTCCCAACAAGTACGCGTGGCTTCACTTGATCCAAACGCGAGCGGCGTTCTAGTCGGGTTGAACCAGTCAGCTATGCAGCTCGGCATTGCGGCGGGGACGGCCATGGGTGGCATGATTACTTCCGATTACGGTTTGAACGCTTTGCCATGGTTTTCGGCGCTTGTGGTCGCAATGGCACTCCTAATTATGATGGCGTTGCACAAGGCACCCGCGTCACATTCCCATGGGAGTGTTCATTGAGCTAGGATGGTGCCCTCGTGACATGACCATGACTAAGGCATTACGTGATATAAAACTTACAAATGAACAGGGGGACGCTGTCACCGCGCATGGCTTCCGCTCAACCTTTTCAGATTGAGCGCGCAATGAAACAGACTTTCCGCGTGAACTTATAGAAGAAAGTCTAGCTCATAGTCTTGGCAAAGTCGAAGCTGCTTACAGGCGCGGCCAAGCCATAGAACGCCGTCGCGCTTTAATGGAGGCGTGGGCTTTATTTGTGTGTGGTTAAGTCAAATGCGTTGGAACCATAATCGGGGGAAGATTACATTAGGGCATCTTTCCCCGTAGCTCTTGTAATCGGATCAGCATGCTCATCGCTTTTTCAAATTGTCTGCCAAGGCGCTCATCCAGTGCCATTAATGTGTTCATTCGATGCGGATCTAGACTTTCCCCATAGGCCTGCATTCGAACAATTGGACGTTCTTCTGTTTCGTGTTTTACATTTTTGAACCAGGGCAGGAGTTTTTCTTCAATGAATTTTGTTAAACCTTCTGAGCTGGCTTCAAAACCATTTTCAGTTTCCTGGATCTCTTCTTCCCACCATTCAAGACTTCCTTCGTCTAAATAACCTAATGCGTTGGTGTAAGCGTTCTTGTTTGCATCTTTTAGAATGAGCTGCGCCTCCTTTAAACGAGAGAGGTTTTCTCTTACAAAAATATCCAGTTCTTTGTCATCTCCTTCAGTGGTTGATATCGCAGAGCGTGAGTTAAACGTTCGCTTGCGTTCTGAGTGGTAAACGAGAGCGCGTCGGGTGAGGGGATCGGTGGATGAGTAAGATTCGCCTGTTCCTGTGCGACTGTGAAGCTGGTTGATGTGGAGTGCGCGTTCGCCTGAGATGAGCCGTCTGCGTCTCCAGTCAATCCAGACAAGCTGGTCAACGAGGCTATCTTCTGCAGGGCCTTGCGGCATATAGGTGGAGCGCCACTTGTCACGTAATTCAATGAACTCAGTTTCACTTTCCCAAGGAAGAAGGGCATTGGTTAAGTGGCCGGACGGCGTGTTCTTCATGAGTTGCTTAGTCATTTCCAGAAGTTCCTATGTTTCTGGCTTAGTCGGATGTCCGTTTTCTGAATACGTTGTAAAATGCGTATCATGTCATCATTGATTTCGGATTCGGCTTCTTCAATTTGTTCAATGTATCGTTGGAAAGTGGTTTCGTGCATGCCCTTAGGTCGTGGAACATAATCACCGAGCCCTTGTGGAGCACCCAGCTTTGCGCGCAGTTTCTGATTCTTTCTGGTCGCACGATTGCCAGGCTGTTCCTGGCTGGAAGCGTGGACAAGGTTGTGACATTTGCGACAGCGAAAATGTAAGTTGGCGAGATAGAGTAGCTTCGCCCTTGCATTGCATCGTAGGCAGCGAAAATAGGCCTGCGCGCCGCCTAAGTGTCGTGGTGACCAGACGACGGGAAACGTGTCTCGAACGTTTGTCCAGTCTCCAGTGTTGTCCTTCCTTGCGCGATAGGCGAGCGTCACTTGGTTTCGTCCACCTTCTACCGATATGCTGGGCTTGTCTTCATCATTGTTTTTCCAATGGATCATGCCACGCCAGCCATCGGTCAAAATGCGGTGCTTTTGAAAATAGGCTGCATTTAAACTCCGGAACTGCTCCAGATATCTCTTGCGCAGATTGTGCCCACCAGACCCGAAACCGCCCATGTTTGAAATCTCCTGCTTTTGCCCAAATCAGTTGGCAAATCGGGGATTAAATCAAGTGTCATTCCGTTGGAGTTCAGGGCTGTCCAGATGAATAACAGAAAACGAATGGTGTAGCGCCGTTCAGGCCGTGAGTTATTAGAAGCACCAAATTGCCCAAAGGCGACATTGGGGGTGACGTTATGAGCGGTCGATCTTGATATTTTCGAGGGGGATAATTCGCGTCTTGATTGGATTGATAGTCAATTTATTCCAACTGAATGGCTACAGCACCTAGCATGCCTGCATTATCACCCAATAGTGGTGTGCGAATGAGGTGAGAAGCTTGAGGAACATTACCGCGTAAATAATCGCCGAGTAGTGCCTCATATTGTTTTTGAATTTTTGGCAAGAATTGAGCAGCCAACATTAAACCGCCCCCAAGGACTATGCGCTCTGGGCGGAAAGTAAGTGTTAGATTGAGACATATCTGAGCAAGATAATAAGCTTCTATTTCCCAACCTTTATGATCTGTTGGAAGCTCTTTTGCTGGGCCATAGCGTTCTTCAAAAGCTGGCGCGCATGCAAGGCCTTCGAGGCAGTCATTATGGAAACGGCAATAACCTTTGTAATCTTGATCATCGCTGTGACGTTGAACACGAATATGTCCCATTTCGGGGTGAAGGGGGGCACCCATGAATATACCATCTTGGACTAATCCGACACCAATACCTGTGCCGATCGTTACATAGGCAGCGCGGCGACAATTTTGCGCGGCTCCCCACCATAGCTCAGCAGCAATTGCAGAATTTACGTCTGTGTTGACGGCAGTTTTCAATCCGAGTTTTTCTTCAAACTCTTTTTTTAGATTAACATTGCTCCAATAAGGTTTGGGCGTGTTCAGGATAGAGCCATAAGTGTCGCTCGCTTCATCAATATCCAGAGGGCCAAAAGCAGCTATGCCCAGACCTTCAAATTTAAGGTCGTGCTTTTGCTGCATGTCTTTAAAGTAGGTAACACATGAAGTGATGGTTTCTGCTGGCTGTGTTGTCGGGAAGCGCTGCGAATAAAGGATTTGAGCATCAGCTGTCGCAATAACACATTTGAAAGTTGTGCCGCCCGCATCAATTCCAGCGTATATTTTATTGTTTGAATTCGACATATTGAGCGCCCTTTATATGTTTGTCTTTAGTCACTATACCGTAAAATGCAAACGTTTGTAAAGATGCATTGCAATCGTTTGTATTTTGTTGTAGCGTAATGCCAACGGGAGATAAAAATGTTAAATAACAATACACAAGAGAAATCGGCATCCCACACGCTTATATCGGCTTTAACCTATGCTATGTTCTTTATGTTTGCAATGACGACAGACGCTGTAGGTGAAATCATAAAAATCGCCAAAAGCGACATGGGACTCACAAACACTCAGGCCAGTGCATTCCATTGGTCGACAATGATAGCGATCGCTCTAAGCGGCGTCGGACTCGGTTTTGTTGCGGATCGGATTGGTAGAAAAAACGCAATCCTAATTGGGTTGGGAGCATATGCGTTTGCTAGCGCTATGTTTATGATGGGCGAGTCATTTTATCTCTATTTTGTTCTGCTATTTGTGTCTGGTCTAGCAATCGGTCTGTTTAAAACAGCTGCTCTTGCATTGATTGGTGATATCTCCACATCTACCGAGCATCACACCGCAAAGATGAACGCTGTTGAGGGTTTTTTTGGGATCGGTGCGATTATTGGGCCTATGTTGGTTGTGGCACTCGCATCAGCAGGGTTGTCGTGGACATGGCTATATCTAATCGCTGCGGGATTGTGTGTTGTCATGATGCTTGCTGCATTGTTTACCAAATATCCAGACTACAAAATCGCTGATAAAAACAAAGCTACTTTGGGGCACACGCTCTCTTTATTGAAAAACAAATACGCGCTTGGGTTCTCTTTTGGAATTGCAATGTATGTGGCTGCGGAAGTTGCGATATTTGTGTGGTTGCCGACTTTCCTGGTTGGGTTTGAAGGTAGTAAGCCGGCTATGTGGTTTGCGGCCTATGCAGTCATGATTTTCTTTGTGCTTCGCGCCGTGGGTCGTTTTTTGGGCGCGTGGATTCTGCAACATTTTGACTGGAAGCCGGTAATACTTTGTTTTTCAGCCATAATTTTCTGTTGCTTTCTAGGTAGTGCAATAATCGGTAAGAATGCGGCTGTTTATCTCCTGCCATTGTCGGGTTTGTTCATGTCGATGATTTACCCAACTTTGAATTCCAAAGGTATTAGCTGCTTTCCCAAAACAGACCATGGTGCCGTTGCCGGTTTGATATTGTTCTTCACCGCTGCTTCTGCCGCCATTGGACCAATCTTGATGGCTTTCGTTAGTGATCAATTCGGTGGGGGAGACATGAGAATCGGGTTCCTGCTTGCGACTGGTTTTACAGGCGTTTTATTCCTGCTTGCTCTGTACAATTGGAAGTATCAGCCAGCCGAACGTGCTCTCTCAGAAGCAAATGAAACTGAGTATGGCGCAGAAGGAGTGGCGACATGAATGCACAATTGAAAGATATTACGACGCCACCTGTTTCGATGATTTTTGAAAATGGGATTAAACATCCGGATTTGTGGCTGTGGGACTCATGGACTTGCCAAATTGGCAAGCGGTTGAACCTTTATTGCCTTGCTATGCCACGAATAGATGCTCGCGGCGAAGCGATTTTGCCAGAGCACCGCAATAATCATCGTTTTCATGTGCGCCGCTTTGCAAGTGAAGACAATGGCGCTACTTGGACAGACTTTGGCGCGGTGCAAACACCAACTCAGCTTGAAGATAGAAGCGATTCAAGGAATGTTTGGAGTGGTTCTGTGACGCTGCTGCGTGATGGCCGTGTCTTATATGGCTTCACGGGTATAATGGAATGTGAGGATAATCGTCCTTTCATTCAGTCTATATGTGTTGGAAGTGCTGATTCAATTGATGATGAGATCAAGATTCAGAGCACATCAATATCCTCATCGCTTTTTCAATATGATGAGATTATCGCTGCCGGATATTATTTAGGTCCTAAGCAAAATTTGGGTGATGGACTAGGAGAAGAGGGTGGACCAATTTTGGCATGGCGCGACCCATTCGCCATTCAAGATGGTGAGGGCGTTATACATCTATATTGGTCTGCAAAAGTTGGCCCTGACCGCCCAGCGATTGCGCGCGCGACTATAGAAGAGCGCGACAAGGGTTTTCAGGTTAAAACATTATTCCCACCTGTGTGCCTGCCAGATTCTGAATTGGTCACGCAGGCTGAAGTGCCTAAAGTGTATCCATTGGGTGATACCGGTAGCTATCTTTTGGTTATTTCAGCATGTGACAGCCGATATGAAGGCCAGCCGGCAGATGAAATAACAAAGGTGCAACGCTTCTATATATCAGAGGATTTAAACGGCCCGTGGAGATCATATTCTGATGATGGCAGTCTGGCTACGGGGTGTGAGTTTTTGTTTGGTGGTAGTGTTACGCAATACAATGCTGATAGGCATTCAGTAAACTTCATTGCGCCATACACGGAAATGGCCAATGATGACATTCAGCTCTCTTTTGGACCGATCATCGAAATACCACTGAAATAATCGGAATGGTGGACTATTTCAGTCCACCACATGATTCTCTGACAATGAGTTTTGTGGGCGTCACAGCGGATTCAACTTTTTCTCCTGCGACCTTCTTCAGTAATAGATCCACAAGCAGCTCGCCGCCTAAACTAATGTTCTGATTGATGGTGGTAAGAGATGGTGTCAAGATTTTAGCTTGTCCAATATCATCATAGCCAACGACTGACACGTCATCTGGTACGGACAAATTACAAGCTCTCAAAGCATGAATGGCGGCGATTGCCAGCACATCTGATGCTGCAAAAACAGCATCAAAATTGGCTCCGCCTTTATGAAAACTAATAAGTTTTTCAAATGCTGTAAGCCCAGAAAAACCCAATTCTAAGATTAACTCAGGAGCATGTTCCATACCTTTTTGCGAATGGGCTTTGACAAGCCCTTGATACCTTAATTCCACCTCTGGCAAACTACGGTCTCCTAGAAATAGGATGCGTTTGCGGCCAAGATTTAGAAGGTGTTCAGCTGCTGTGCGGCCGCCTTCAATATTGTCACTACCAACCAATGTGTATGTTTGGTTTTCGGTTGATCCACCCCAGACGACTATATTTTTGGCTTCATTGCCAAGGTCTTTAAGGCGGTCATCGCGTCCCGCTTGACCAATGATGATCAATCCATCGGCTCGACCTGTTTGCAGTAGTCGCTTTTCAGAGACTTTGGTTTCTTCTCGGGGAACGCTAACGATAAGATCAAAGCCGCGCTTAGATGCGGCATGAGATACCGCACCAACCATTTCAAGGAAAAACGGATCGGAAATGGTTTGCCCGGATTCAGGAGAAAGCGGGATGACTATCCCGATCGCGCGACTAGATTGTTTTCTGAGGTTGCGCGCTGATGCATTGACAACATAGCCAATTTCATCCGCTATTTTTAAGATACGTTCTCTTGTGTTTTCTTTAACGACCGAGCTACCATTTAGCGCGCGAGACACGGTTGAAATATCAACCTCGGCCATCTTAGCAAGATCTACCATAGTGGCGCGTTTTCCAGATTTTGGCATTCTTGTAGACTCCAATACGGCCCGTTTTGACTAAATTTTAAATAAGGTAAAATCCAGTCATTTCTTTAGATTAAACTCCAGTGGCTCACATTATTAAAAGCATAATAACGCCCAATGACTGTTGCCGAGGTTTGACAAATACCATACCTTTTTATCAATGCAAACGATTGGATGAAGATATGAAAAAAGACAATAATTCTCATCATATTGTCATCGTGGGTGGGGGCACAGCGGGTTGGCTTTCGGCTGCGTTTCTATCGAGCCAGTTAAAGAATCGATTTCAAAAAAATGTAAATATTACATTGGTTGAAGCTTCCGATATTGCCACAATAGGCGTGGGTGAGGCGACTATTCCTTCACTGAGGCAAACCCTGAATGCTTGCGGCTTAGACGAGCGCGAATTTTTAAAAGCATGTGATGCTACTTTTAAGCATGGAATTGAGTTTATCCAATGGCGCGAAACGCCGGCCATAGCGCTTGCGGAAAGCTATTTTCATCCCTTCGGTGATCTTGTATCCGTTGAAGGCCACAACCCTGCTCATCAATGGTCTAAACTTGGAAAGGATCAGAGAGAGGACTTCGCTGATCTGTTTTCGGTTCAGCCGGAAATTGCTAAATTAGGCAGGGCACCCAAACATACCAACGACCGCCCTTACGATGGGGCGTTGGCTTATGCATACCATCTTGATGCAGGAAAGTTGGTCGAGTTTTTAAAAGCAAAATTTAGAGATGTGAGCGTCGCACAAATAATTGGGAAAGTTGTGGGTGCCTTAACATCTGAAAACGGCAATTTCACGTCGATACAACTTGATGATGAACGTAGTATCGAGGGTGATTTCTTTATTGATTGCACAGGATTTGCAGCGCGTCTTATAAATGCCGATCAAGAGAATGAGTTTATCGATAAATCATCAACTTTGTTCGTCAATCGCGCTGTGACAACACGTATTCCGGTCGAGGATAGACGCGACATTATTGGTTATACAAAATGCACTGCGCAAACAGCAGGTTGGATATGGGATATCGCTTTGCAAACTCGGCGCGGAATAGGTCACGTCTTTAGCACGCGACATATGAATGATGATGATGCAGTCCAATGTTTAGCAAACTATTCGGGGAAGCCTATTGAAGACCTAGACGTGCGGTTTCTTGATATGAAGACTGGGTATCACGCACACCAATGGCGAAAAAATTGTGTTGCTGTGGGCTTATCAAGCGGTTTTTTAGAGCCACTTGAATCCACAGGAATTTATCTGATTGAAATGGCCAATTGGGCGCTTCTTGATATGCTGCCGCGTTTCTTCTCAGGGGCGCAACCGCAAGAAAGATATAATGAAGCCATGAGACTTCACTATGAAAATATCGTTGATTTTTTAAAGCTTCACTATTGCTTATCCAAGCGTGATGACGGTGATTTTTGGACAGAAAATAGGGAACCGCAAACAATCCCTGAGACACTCAAACAGAAACTGCACCAATGGCAAAACAGTGTACCTAGTGTGTATGATTTTGACCGCCGGATTCAGTGTTTTTCAGAAACCAATTACCAATATGTTTTGTATGGAATGGGCTGGGCAGGGCATGATCGCGCTCAGCCATTAAATAATGACATCCAACAAATGCTGGATGCTCTAGCTGTGCGACGAGAGCGCTTGCGCCAATTTGTTTTAAGGGACACGCAGGCTAACATAGATTTCTACTAGAAGCCTCTTCTTCCAAACTTTTTTCAATTCATATTGCGAAAAAACACCCCAATCACAAGCGTGATTGGGGTTGAGTATATTCCGGACCCTGGGGACAATTGAAGCGGACCCGGGAGGGAAAAGCCTTAGAAAGTATAACGCAGGGTTGCTGATGCTGTTCTGCCCTGAATTGAACGTCCGATCGTTGTATCAAGCAATCCATCACCATTGGTATCCCAACCATCACGGCCATCATTTGCTGATTCAGTGATACCTGCTTCATCAGTGAGGTTGTTGATGTTGACACCAAGCTCTAGAGAGTCAGTTAGGCTGAATGCTGCGTTCAAGTTGAATACGGAGTAGCCATCTTGAGTGAGTGAGTTTGAGTCATTTGCATAACTGTCTGTTGTTCCAACCCAGCTTGCGCCAATGCGGAAACGGTCGAATGAGTAGCTTGGACTAATCGCCCAGATCACATCTGCCTGACGTTGAGGCTTGTTGCCTGTTAGGGCTGTGTCGGCCACGAGAGAGCCGTCAGTTGCGATGTTAGAGGCTGATGTAATCTCTGCATCAGTGTAAGTCATCGTTGCAAATAGGTCGAAGTTTCCAACATTGTAGCGACCCTCAAGTTCAAGACCCATAGCTTCATATTCACGCACACGGCCTGATGGAGGTGTGATTGTGAGGTTGGACTCTTCAGTCTCTGAGAAGAATACAGTTGCATAAAGGTCTGCGCTACCTGATGCGATGCCTAGATCTTGCCATTTGGTACCAATTTCATATTGGTCAACCACATCGACATACGCATCATCGCCGCCATCGTTTAGCGCGCCGCCTGCATTACGCACACCAAAGTCGAGTGCGCGGTCAAAGTTGAATGATGCACCGCTAGAAGCACGACCAAATACGGATACATTATCAGTGATGAGGTAGTTTGCACCCACAGACCAAGCTGTGTGATCCACTTCAAGGTTTGCAATTGCGCCTATTGTGCCATTGTTAAGTGAAACAGATGCTTCTGAGCCTGTGATGACACCGTCATTGTTGACGTCAAAATCTCCACCGGCTGCCTCTGTACGGATACCATTTTGTTTCATGTTATCCATGCGCACACTTGCATCAAATGTCAGTGGGCCAGTTGCATAATTGATACCAATGAATGGTGAGCTAACTTCTGCTTCAAGGTCGTAATTTCTGTTAGATCCATCCCAACCAAATGCTTGGTTCACACCGTGGATACCATTGACGGAACCTGGTGTTGAAATCAGTACGGCGTCGTTTTCTGTTGTCGTGCGGATTTCGCTCCAATGCCAGTCTTGTTTGAAAGATTGGCTCATGAAGAAGTGACCAAGAACAACATCTAAAGTGCCGCCATTGAAGTCTATTGTTTTTGACAAACGCATGTCGTTTGCAAAATTGTTTAGGTCTTCTAGGTCTACATTGAAGATTGCAACATTTGATACGACACCATTTGGCAGGTTGGCCGCTGTCACAGCTTCGCCAGCGTTTGGTCCATTATAGTATGTTGACCCTGGAATATCTTCGGCAAGTGTGACGCCGTTTGAGAAGCCACCAAGGAATTCACCAGAGATAATTTGGTATCTGGCTTTGTTGTCGAATGTGAAACCGTCGCCCAGATCAAAGTTTGCGTGTGCTGCAATCGATTTTACTTCGTGGTTCAAACCATCGGCAAGATCATAATTGTCTAAATTGCCTTGACCATCAACACCTTGTCCAAAGCGTGTGTAGTTTGAATAAATTGAATGATCAGCTGCATCGAAGCTGCCTAGGCTTGTGCCAACCGTTCCATTGCCGTTGCCATCGTCTGTACGAGATACAAGTTGAGGGAAGTAGGCTGCATCTGACTTCTTCAACCATTTACCAGTTACAGTAACCTTACCGTTGTCGAATAGTTTTGTCAGTGACGTGCGAAGCTGACCACCGGAAATTGCGTCATAACCTGAATCGCGGAAGTCGCCTCCTTGCTGGAAATGTCCGCCAATGTGGTAATACATGTCTTCAGAGATGTCGCCGCCATATTCTGCATCAATACGGAAATCATCATGGTCTAGGCCGTAGTTTAAAGCGATGCTTCCGCCTGCAATATCACCTGTTTTACCGATGAAGTTTACAATACCACCCGCACCATTGGTTGTGAGTGTGGAAGCTGTACCACCACGTACGGATTCAACGCGCGCCAGTGTGCCATCCACTTTGAAGAAACCATCAGCAGGTGCGAAGTTGCTGTCACCAAACAAAAGAACAGGAAGCCCATCTTCTTGGAAAGAAAGGTATTTTGCGCCACCTGTTGAAATAGGGATACCGCGAACATTGATGTTTGAGTTACCACCACCTGAGGAACTTTCAGTACGAATACCAGGGAGTTGTCTTAGAACTTCTGCTGTGTTGCGAGGAACAGCGCCTTGCACTTCATCAAGGTTTAAAGAGCTAACAGAAATACTTGAGTCGATTTTGTTTTGACCTGCTGAACTAAAAGTACCCGTTACAACGACCGTATCTAGGCGTGCTATATCTTCAGCTGGGGCCTCTGCGCTATCTTGGGCGTATGCAGCCATCGGAGTAGCAAATGCTAGTGTTGCAACTGACGCAAATAAATAGTGTCTGGTTCTCATAATTTTGACTCCCCGTCATGATTATATTCGAGCAACAAATGTTACTTCTCTAATTCTTGTGACTTTACATACCCACAAATACAAACGTTTGCAATACTAAATACAAACGTTTGTATTATTGTGTTGTAAAATTGGAACAATAAGTGTTAACCCTAGTGAGCAATTGTCACCATAGGGCCCAATACGGACACTAATCGTTATACCTCCTACCTACTGCTTACGTTCGTATTGCAGACATTCAACTAACGCCACGAAATTTCATTCTCACGGGCGTCTCCGTCCTAGAGTTCCTATTTCTCCTACATGTGCGTGGAAGAATAGGACAATTTGGAACTATAGGACGGCGGTCCCCAGAATTTTGAATAAAGCTACCCCAATGGTCGCCTGATCTTCCAGGCTTCTCGACACCGTTGATTTTTGATGACAGCACCGTTTTGATCCTTCACGAGCCAGTCATGCTGTTCCAGTATTTCCAATAGTGAACGGATGGCCTGCGTCGTGAAACCCTGTTTGAGTGGGCCGTTCTGAATGGCAAACACTGCAGAAATATGCGGGTGGGGCCACTTGTTGATTAGCCAGAGCCGTAGTTTTTCTGCATTGATGATATCTCTGGATAGACCTGCTCCGCCAGTTAAACGTTCTGCTTCGCTGATATAGTAGCGAAGCAGAGTGATTGCGTTATCCATTGTGGGGCCTTCAACTGAAGTCGCTCTAAGATCTTTATAAAGCGTCATCACACCCGCCAGTCGTGCCGCGTGCTCCGCCGCTTTGCTTGCAAAAGCTCTCAATCCTTCCAACGTTCCATCAGGTTGCTGCGCTTTTTCTATATCCTGAGCAAATGACTTTAGGTGATTTCTTGCACTATCAGATAACTCTAGAAGGCGGGGCTCGAGCTGGTTACGTGTATTCTCTGCCAATGGCAGGTCAGCATGTATAATATCGCTAATTCTTAAGTGAAAGCGGCTCAAATCTGTTTCACTTGATGCGCAGAAACCGTCTCGCAACCTGTAACCAATTGTACTGGTGGGCTGAACAATGAGGAATCTAGCCAGCAGGCCTTGTCCATTCATGATTGGGTCGGCAAGAAAGCTAGCGGATGCCACTTCCTGCGCCATTAGATGACAACATAGGCGGCGGCCCAGAAAGAGTGAACTACCATCTTCGGCCCTCCATCGGTCGATCGCTGCACCATCCCAGAATTTGGAGAGTTTAGCAGCGGTTTTAAGCGCATTGTCCTTATTCATCGCATATCCGCCGATAAATGCGCCTGCTTCGTCCGAGAATAAACCCAGAGAAGGTCGCATATTATGCAGGTTCTTGATCACACCTTCAATTGTCGGATCAGATGCCACGATCGAAGGAGATAGGGGCGGTTCCGGTTCGGGGCCAAGTGCATCCAGATCGCGTTTGGCTTGTAGTGCGACTTCAGGTGATTTCAGATTCCTGAGAATATGCTTGCGTCTTTCCTGGTAGATAGCTTGCTGGTTTTGGAAGCTTTGCATTTCTGATTGCCGGTCACTTTGCAGCTTGGCTTCAAACGCACGTATGGGGCTCATCGCGAGCTTGTCACATCCAGATTTTCGTTCACCGCTTTCGCAAATGGTTAGCAAAAATAGATTCAAGGGCGCTCGTGCTGCGGCACCATGATGAAGCTGCACATCTGCAAATCCTTGAATGGCGAGGGATGCGACGCCTAAAACTGATTGTGCAGCCAGCGCAGAGGGCGCTTGTGTCATATCCTGAATGGCGCGTGCCGCATCACTCAGTGGCCCAAGTGCATCTAATGGAAATGGGGCGGCGGGTGGCTTTTCTCGTAGCAGCGGAGAGGGCGGGAATTCACCATGGCTCCATTGTGTTTGTTGAATTGCTGCTTTGTCACCTGCTTGAACGCGAAGAGCATGATTGAGTATCTCGTCAGCAGGGCTGATTTTAAGGGGTTGGTTCACAATGTGCACTCCTCAGATACAAAATCATTTTCCAGAGCGTGCTCCAGCGCATTCAGCACAATGAGTTTTGCAGTCAGAGGATGGACTTTCCGTCGTTCGCGGATTTTTGTAGGTTCACCTTCGAGAATGCAATTACCTGCCGCAAGCGCCAGAATATGAGCAAGAAAGCGTGAACTGATTGCGCCTTCTTCTATCAAGTCGCAGGAGCTAGTCGCAGCATTCTTTATTCGCTCTTTTAATGTGTCTCGTGTTGCAGAACTGGCGACGTGTTCGATCCGTCTTGCCAAGGCTTCGCGAAGCAAAGGTGACAGGGTGGTAAAGGTCTCTGGCAATGTAAGGTCATAGACATTGTGTTCCTCCAGATTCGAAAAACACTGCGCTTCTGCAAGTTCCAAAGCATCACATAAATAGCCTAAGGATTGTTCGATGGCATAGCGTATTTCAAGTGTATCAAAGCTCGCAGCAAGACACATTTGCACACCTCTCAACGCGCGTTCCCAGCCTATGAGAAAGGCATCCATTTGTCGTGGTGTGGTCATGACTGCCTCTCCACTTGAAACCCTGCTAATTCTGCTATCAAGCGAGATGTTGAGGAGGGTAGCCCCGTATGACGCTGTACATAACGTTCGGCCAAACTTGGTGGTTCTATTTGATGTCGTGATATCGGACCAACACCTTTTAGCAGGGGAAGATCTGTCCAGGCGTATAGAATATGTGGCCGCCGCCAATAGCGATCAAACCTTAGAACACTCTGTTTAAAGGCATGCCGGTCTTGTACGGCGCTGCAGGTGCAGCGACGGCAAGTTTGATGAATTTTCATTGGATTAACTCCGCTGGAGCCAGCCTTGAGCTATCACAAAGAGTGGGGTATGTGTCGGGTGTCCAAGCCAAACATGCCGCTGCCTTGCGACGCTCGCAGGCGGCGGTTTTTATTTTGATGCAGAGGCTGTTTCGTGTGAGGCGAGCCAGGCTTCAATGGCTGACACGCGGATCAAGCGGCGCGTACCGATTTTGAAGCTTGGCAGTTCACCAGATGAAAGGGCAGCATATAGTTTTGTGCGCCCAATTCCAGCTATTTTTGCGGCATCAGCTGGGGCAACAGCAATAGGTTTGTGGTATTTCTCTAGAAACTGCATGTGTATCTTCCGTATTTCATTGAACACGGATGAAGATTGTCATATTAGGAAGTCACATAAAATTATCACATAACTAGGTGATATGTGAGATTTGATAGTCTGTTGGGAAGCCTAGTTCTTTCCATTGCTTATACGGTTTGCTGATGGCGTTTCGTACTGAACTCCAGCTTCGGGCATTGTTCGAACCGAATTTTACGGTTTCAATATTTGCGATGTCCATGGCCTCATCTTTACAGCTGGTGTTTAAAGCTTTTCCGCTTTGAATTCGCTTTTGAAACACTGCAACAGGACAACTGTCATTCTTTTGGGGCGCACCGGATTTACCTTTTGACTTCTTGGTTTCTGGAAACGATTGCTTTAATAAGTTAATGTTGATTGTAAGGTTTCCATTCTTGAAATTTAGAATATCATCAAGAAGAAGAGACGAGTGCCCCCTTGGCCAGATTGTGGCTAGTCCTAAAGGATAATCAACTAAGATTAGACCCTGATCATTTGGAGACCGAGTTTCCAAGTGATGTTTCGCATAAAGAAGAGATTCATAGCTATCATTTGTAACAAGCCCCCAGATAGGGGTGCCTCCGTTTGAAGAAGGCATTCGTCCTAGGTATTGGATATAATCTTCTAGCTTGTTAGATTGTTCGGTTAGTTCTAATTCTAAGCGTAAAAATGTGAATAGCCGTTGCTTATCTATTCGCCATCTTTGTATGGTGCTTGCATCTAATTCAATAAGTCCATCTTGGCATGAAATATATGGTTTCCGATCAGAAGTGTATTCGATAGGTATTTCCTGTATGCAATGTGGGCAATTCGCGAATACCAATGGTTTTAGCTCAATAAGAATACCTAAAGTCTGAAGCGCCTGGATTTCTTCTTCTGATAAAGTGTTGTTTGTGAGCTTGAATGACTTTGCGTTTAGCATTCTTCCCCAAAACCCATTTCGCATAGTCAAATTCACCCATTCAAACTGTATGATGTGATTAGAGCTTTCAGAAGGCGTTCTTGTTCTGATTTCAGACTTTTACATTTTACGCTGCCGTCTTGAAATAATTCCACTCGTAAATTACATTTTTTTGAAGCCCCCTGCGGTAGGTAGTCTGTAATATAAAATCCGGCACACCTAACTTTTAGTTGTGATTTTTTCTTGCCAGCCAAACGATTCAAGGCGTCTTGTTGTAGACCGGCATTGTTTTGAATAAGAAATAAATGTCCAGGGAAGTCATCTATTTCAATCGTAGCTGAAACAAGTCGAATTGCAGCATCTGGATGATCAGATAGAAAAGGTGTTTCCTCAAGCGCGAGAACCTTTTTAAGGTTCAAGCGTTCGGTTTCATCAACTGAAGGTGAAGTTTTTACATCAAGAATCAGCTTTGCAAACTCATTTGCTAATTCCTGCCTTACCTTGTATCCGCCACGGGTCGAAGAGATCTGGAGGCCACCATTTTCTGCATTATATCTAAAATGTATGTCTCCGATTTTTCGAAATGCGTCTTCTTGAGCTTCTCCAGTCTCGTTGAAATTTGGTAACACGACCGGACTTTGCGAGATCTGTACTGATAAAGTTTCTTCGTTGAAGTTTTCCAATGGAATATGAGAGATCACAAATTTTCCTGAACCGTCATGAATGAGGTAAATCTGTTGGATAATTTTTTCTAGAACAGCGATTTTTTGCGATGAATAGTCGGGTATTTTCTGTTTCTCTGTTACGAAAAGGGTTGCTTGGTTCTTGGAGCCCATCAAAATATCGTAGGAGACGCGCCGCTCAATATTTTCGAAATCTTCGATATGATTGACGTAAAACCATATAGCTCGATCTCGGGAGTCTAGTTCCGGATGATTGCGATTCTTTAGTGCAAAATACCGATCATTAGCAGCATTCTTTAATGCATTCACACGTGAAATTTCATATTTGAGACTTGCGACCTTGCCATCATTTGTTTGCAACAGTTTACCCAGATAGCTAGCAACCGCGCCCGTCTTGGCTTTTTGGGAGGATGGCAACACTAATGGGGGCGCGCCGATCTTTTTAATAAAGTTAGCTACCAGATCCTGGTTCGCATTACGCAAGAATGTGCCAATTTCTTTTGACATAACATTGTCTCATAATATGCAGTATGAACAAACATGAATGTATATGGATGCTACAACATATGGTCAAAAAAATGGCAGAAAAATACTATATATTGACTGGAGCTATTTTTTATAACTAGCTATCGGGTAATTCCAGTTTAGGTAATGCGTTCACGATTTTCATCGTTTCCAAAGAAACTGTGATGACGCGTTGGAATAGCTCCAACGGGTAGGCTGGGTTTCCGACTGTTTCATTTGCATAGTCGTTGGCGTCGTTGATGATGCCGCTGGCTTTGTCTTTCTTCACGCATTGGCGTTCCATCACCCAATCTAGAGCGGGTTTGCCGTTGACGACGTAGTCGTAGGCTTCAAGGGGGATGCACGTCATGGTGATGCGAGCGTTATAGATGACGGTGGTTTTGTCTTTAGCTTTGCCCTTGCCGCCGAACTTCATCTTTTCGACGCGGAAGAAGGTTTTCGGATCGTCAATGTTTGCGAGGCGTAAATCACCTTGAGCGATTTGAATGGGGTAGGGTTCAACGCTTTCATAATTGACGTGTAAATCACCCAATAAACGGCCCGCTTTTGAAAAGGCCCAAAAATCTGCGGCGGTTTTGACGGCGGGGATTCGGGGGAGTTCTTTGGACAAATTGTTCTTGAACCGTTCGCGATAGTCAGGGGAATGCAGCAGGCCATAGATGTAATAGAACAGGTCTTCCTTGCTGATCTGCTCGCCCGCATATGCGGTTTGGAAGTGCTTTAGCCCCGCGTCAGAGATCCCGTCGCGTTCGATGTAGCCCGTTTCTCCAGTAGTAAAGAGGTCATCATCGGTGTTAGCTGGTTCATATATTTTGAGTGGAAAGCACTGAGCGCCCGCTGCGAGCATATTTAGATCAGGAACCTGATCCACCATTAAGACAGACGCACCAGCAGTTGATCCAATACCCGTGACGCAAAGCAGTCTGTTCCGGAAATCCATACCAATTGGAAAGAAACGCGGCATTAGGTAAATCATATCGTTCAGTGAGCGGCTGAAGTACATCGGTGACTTCTCAAATGGGCGATACGAAGCGATTGTAAGGCTACTACCTTCAAACCTTAACCGCTTACCTTTTCCAAATTGCTGCTTGAGGCTGCGATTCCAACTTATTTTCTTCTGATCATAGGCAATCTTTTCTTCGAAATCCGCATCGCTTGTCGGTTCAATTCGGTCCATTTGGGAATGATATTCGTTAAGCAGGCCTTTCAAATTTGTTGCCAGAATTTGACTTGAGGCATTGTAACACCAAGAATCTCGCCCTGTTGCAACGCCTCTTGAGTAGGTCTCGAAAACTACTTTCGCAGACTTGTCTTTCTTGTTGCCAATCTCAAGGAAACCACCAAAAGCCTTCTCACCTTGTCCGACCCAATCAAAATTTTCATCAGGTTCAATCATCGTCCAGCCTTTCGTTGAGGCAAGACCATCAATAGATTTCAAAGTTCGAACAATTCCCAATTTTTCTTTCTGATCGAGATAATCTCCGATGTCATAATAATGAATTTTTCCAAATTCAGCCGCTTCTGGACTCCGAACCAAGACCGTGATTGCAATTGGTGAGCGGCTCCCGGAACCAAATATCTTACCGCCTTCTTTTCTGGAAAGCTCACCAGACGTACGTTGATTGCCCCGCAAATAAAAAACATACAAACTCGAAAATTCTTCGGCTAAACACTTCCGCAAACCATCTGTTGCACTGCCATCCACCCATCCTGCATTCGAAACATATGCAACGACGCCCGCGGCAGTTCCTGTGTCCTTGATACGATCAGTCGCCCAACGGATCGATCGAATATAGCTGTCGTATAAGGCGTTCTTGTTGGTTGCTGTAGAGTAGGCCGCGTAACTTTCACGAATGGCCGCATCTAAATTTTTGTACTCAATATTTGCAGCATCATCGTTAGCGGATCGTTGCCCTGCCGAATATGGCGGGTTTCCCATAATCACCCGAATATCGCGCTCTTTCTGGACCGTGCGACGCTCTGAGTTGTCCGGCATGAGGTCTGCTATCATGTCTTTTTCCTGCTCATAAAGCTGGAAAGTGTCTGTTAGACATATGCCTTCAAATGGGGAATAGGGGACGTCTTCACCATTTGCATTTTGCTTTATTTGGTCGTGATAGACTGCTTCGATATTGATCGCGGCGATGTAGTAGGCCAGCAAAACAATCTCGTTCGCATGGATTTCGTGTTTGTATTTATGCTCCAGCTCTTCAGGTTTGATCAGCCCCGATTGCAGCAGGCGGGTGATGAACGTGCCGGTACCGGTGAAGGGGTCAAGGATATGCACGCCCTTGCTGCCCAGCGTTTGCCCGAACTCGGATTGCAGCACGTCGTTGACGGAATGGATGATGAAATCCACTACCTCAACGGGGGTATAAACAATTCCCAGCTTTTGCGTCATCGCGGGGAAGGCTGTACGGAAGAATTTGTCGTATAGCTCGACAACCAGTTTTTGGCGCGCTTCTGCGGTTTTTAGCCCTTGTGAGCGGCGGCGGACGCTTTCATAGAATTTTTGAAGGGATTCACTTTCGTTTTCCAAGCTATGTTCATTAAGAACATCGACCACTTGCGTCATCGCTCGTGAAACTGGGTTTTTAGCTGTGAACTCATTGCCTTCAAATAGGGCATCAAAAACAGGTTTTGTGATGATATGCTGGGCAAGCATTTCAATCGCGTCATCATTTGAAATTTCTGGATTTAGATCATCACGCAATTCAGCGACAAATGCATCAAATGCCATTTTTATGCTGGTTTCGCCTGATTTGATTATGGTATTGATACGTAAAATGTGTTTGCGGGCAATGTCAGCAATGTCTTTTGCCCAATCTTCCCAATAGTCTCTACGACCGCATTTTTTGACGATCTTTGCCATAATACCTGCGGCAAATTCGTCGACCCATAAATTGTATTGTTCGGGTTCTTCCGTTTCTGTTGTGAGCGTAGGTTCACCTTCGCCATCATTCTCACTACCACCACCTATTCCGGTCTTTTCCGCTTTAGGTTTGGTTTGATTGGGTAAATGATTGGATACGGCAATAACTTCGATCTTATCGTTTACAGTTTCTCCAAGCCCAATACGGTTGATTGTAGAATCCATGCGTTCATCGTGAGAACGAAGCGCATTGAGTATTTGCCAGACGACTTGATAGCGTTGATTGTCCTTTAAGGCGTCTTCAGGGGACGTGTTTGGAGGTATGGCTATGGGGAGGATAACATAACCCATTTTTTTACCTTCAGCCCTCCGCATAACGCGTCCAACTGACTGAACAACATCAATTTGAGATTTGCGAGGGTGTAGAAATAAAATTGCATCAAGTGCTGGGACGTCTACACCTTCGGATAGACATTTAGCATTTGATAGAATGCGACATGAGTCTTCAGTATCTTCCTTAAGCCAGCTTAGAAGCTTTTCACGTGATTTTGCGTTGTAGGTACCGTCTACGTGCTCTAATTCGCAACGTAAGCGGGGTTCTTCCTTGTCATCCATCGTGCCGATTTGACTATCAAGGTAGTCGTTGGCGACAGAGGCAAATTGCTTCTTACAAGCTTGGATGTTTTGATATCTTTACAAAAGGCAATCGCGCGTCGCATAGGGCCAGTATCTGTCATTAGGTCTTCAGATAAGCCAGTTTTGTTTAAAGCTTTATAACAGCCAATAACTTTGGTTGCATCGTCTAGATTCAGTTCACTACCTTCTTGCCATGACTTTTGGAGGCCTTCAGAAATAGTGCCTTCATCAACTGCGAGTACGATGACTTTGTAGTCTGTCAGAAGGTCATTTTCGACTGCCCATGAGAAACCGCGCGTGAAGAGCGTTTTGCCATAGAGGTTTTCGTCATCCATGTCACAAAGTTCAACGGATGCGTCGCTAGCTTTTTCTTTTACACCTTCACCATAAACGCGCGGTGTCGCTGTCATATATAGGCGCTTATGTCCACGAACATTGGATTGAGAGTGTACTTTAATAAAGTTAGATTCATCTTGATCTGGGAAAAGTGCACCAGTTGTTCTATGTGCCTCATCGCAAATGATGAGGTCAAAATCATCCATATCGTGAAGAGATTGAGCGCGTGTAATTACATCAATCGAATGGTAGGTTGCAAATACAACCGTCATGCAATCTTTGTTGGCGTATTCTCTCACGCCATGAGCGAGTTTTTCAGGATTTGTCGTCGAAGGATAGGCGAGGTCAAAAGCGCCTATATCTGCCCCGTCATCACTGCCTTGGCGCTTTCCAACTTGGCTATCTGAACAGACTGCAAAGGATTTTAGAGGAATGCCCGCATCATTTGTCCATTCGCGAACAGTTTGAGACATGAGAGATAGAGAAGGTACCATGAAGAGTACCTTCTTGCCTATTCCAGCAAGATCTTCAGCTATTTTCAGCCCCGTAAAGGTTTTACCCGTTCCACACGCCATAATCAGTTTGCCGCGATCAGCTTCTTCTAATCCAGCGCGCACAGCCTCAAGCGCTTGTTCTTGGTGAGGGCGGAGCGTTTTCTTGTCTAAAAGCTGTACACGTTGGTCACGCACAAAGCTTGACCAGTTGATGTTGCTTTCCTCTAGATCGGTAAGGCCTATTCTTAGTGTTTCAATTGCTTGTCCATTAAGAAGGGATTCTGCGTTTTGCCCCCAATTCCCACCTGTTGTATCAACGACAATTCGACGCCCGAAATGCGACGTACCGGATGCAGCGAAAAATGAATCTAGGTCTTTACGTTCAATGCGGCGGTCTTCACTATAAAATTTACACTGTATTGCACAAAATTTATCGCTTCCTGAAATTTTAGCGACAAGATCAATGCCAAGGTCTTTCTTGTTTAAACCTTGCGATTCAGCCCAATCAGAAAACGTCCACACGTCATCGTAAAGAGATTTTTGCATTGCATCATGCTTGAAATAGACAAGAACGAGCTGCTCAAACTGGGTGCCTTTTGAACGTTCATCTGGAGAAGCTTCACGATAAGCGTTCAAGATTTGACTAAAACTTTGCATTAGACGCGCCCCCACTTAGAATCGTTTTTTACTGCAATCCAATCAGTAGATGATCATGGGGCAGGCTGTAAATCTCAACATTTAGGAAAGCTGTAACAACGCCTCCATGAACTGAGGTTTATCGTCATTCTCTCAACTCAAAAGGGAGGGCGAGGCAGATTCGTTGGAGAAATTGCACAGGGACCGGCGAGGGGACTTTTTTGTGTAACGTCGCGAAATTACGGTTTAGGTCAATTTAAACTTAATAAGAGTAAAGCTTACGGTCGTTTAGTCCCTGAAGGACAGACTTTATCTATAATGGTATAGAATGCGCTCCTACAAAAAACACGACGACCTTTATCCCTAATACCAGCGGGTAATTGGCATTATTTACACCTTGATAGAATATTTGCCATGCCTTCTAAGCGTAGTTGGGACAGAGAGACAGTTACACCTTACAACTATAAAAATATTGCCTAAATGACTTAGGTTAGCTTTAGCCTCTTCACGCTTATCTAGCAAACAGATGTCTATCACTTTTTGTCTCGTCAGTATGCCTAAGTACATTCCTACGGGCTATGAACTGATCCCCCTTTAATCATTAAAGAATGCACTGTTGAGGTCAGTAATGTTCTTGGAGGAAAATGCTATCGACGTCCGCAATTAGTATGGAGATATGTTAAATAAATCGGGGTGAGCTTAGCATCTAGGCTATAGAAATAAACATTGTTTGCATGTCCAGCATTAAACTTTAGAAGACTGAGAAACGGTCGAAATTTGAACCATTGGGATAGCTGATTTAAAACTTAGGAGTTAGACAAATTGCTTTCTATGCGGTGATAAATTATAGTGAATTTGAAATTTTTTTCCGAAAAAGTGTCATCGAACCAACGTGTTAGGTGGGAATTGTTGGCATTATTGTTGGTGATCGAAGCCAATTATTTCCTAAGTCACTGATTTTATTTGAAAGAAAAATCTCAAAACTGGTCCGCCCTCGGCACCATCACGTTGTTTGAAATTATCCGTTATTATTTGAGCGGAAATTTTTTCAGAAAATTAACAGAGCTGTCTCAAAATAAGGGCAGCTATGTGCTGCCTCCACCCAATGCTAGATATAGCGCTATCCGAGCATCGATTAATTGACGCTTTACGGACAAAAGAGCTTGGTCCGATTGAAAACTACGCTGACGGAAAGTTAGAACATCTAAAAGTTCAAAATCTCCGGCTTTGTACTGTATTTCAGCAAGGCGGAGTGTTTCGCGAGACGCTTCAGAGGCTTTAAGTACGTATTCATAGCGTTCATCCAAGAGCTTGATTGTATCTAGTGCATTTTCCACATCTGCAAATGCATCTAAAACAACTTGTCCATATGAGCGGACAGCCTGGCGACTAGTTGCTTGTGCCGCTTCTATCCTCGCATTGGTTAGGCCACCATCAAATAATGTATCGGCTAGGCGTGCCCCAATTGATAATGCTAAATCTGCGGGATTGAGGATATCTCCTAAGTTATCGACGGAGGACGCCAAATCACTATTTATGCGGAGTGTAGGCCATTTACTTGAAACGGTACTAGATTCATTGGCGAATGCTGCTCGGACATTATATTCGGCGCTCAAAACATCTGGACGTCGACGGAGGAGGTCCGCTGGCTGCCCAGCAGCAATAGAGGTTGAAACTTTAGGGAAATTGTCAGAGATTTGAAGTGTTGCATCGGGGTAGCGACCTAACAATACTTCCAGTGCGCGAACAGCTGTACGTACATCTGCTTCTGCTACAGCAAGATTATCTTGGGCATTGGCAACATCTGACTGAGCTAACACTTGTTCTCTATGATTAGCATTTCCAAATTCAAAACGTACATTGACAATCCTCAGCGTTTCCAACTGTGCATCCAATGTGGCTTTTGATAAATCTCTTCTGTTTTTTGCTTCGACTAAATTGGTGTAAGCGCGGATAACGCTGGCTGTAAGAGATTGCTTTGCGCTGTTATATACCGACTTCACACCTTCAAGGTCGTATTCTGCACTCGTAATATTATCGCGAATTTGACCCCATAAATCTATTTCCCAACTTGCGTTTAAACCTGCAGAATACGTCTCTCCCAAATTAATATCATCCAACGCCGTACGACCGGTCGAGGAAAGGGTTGATGAAAGAGTTGGTAGTCTTGATGCGCCAGACTGTTTTAGCAAAGCTTGTGACCGGGCTATATTCTCTGCGCTGACTTTCAATGAGTGATTGTTTTCAAGTGCTTCTTGAATAAGCTCTTTTAGTTCTAAGTCATCAATAATTGACGCCCAGTTGTCTGCAATTTCCGCGTTAATTTGCGGTCCAAAAGCCCAGTTTGCGGGTGCGTTTAATAAATTTAATTCGCTCTGAATTTGCTGTGTCGAAATTGCTGTATTTGCGCTGGTAGCGCATCCAGAGATGGCCAGTATAGAGACGCTGAGAAGTGCTTTGGTTGAAAATTTAGTCATGCCGTAGAGCCTCAATAGGGTTTAGTTGTGCAGCGCGTCGGGCAGGAAAAAAGCCAAAGAACAATCCAATAAAAACAGATGCTCCGATAGCTATTATTGCAATAGGAACGGAGATATTCACTGGAAAGTCCCCCAATTTAGCAGCTAACTCTGCCGCACCCACACCAAGAGCAGAGCCGATTAATCCGCCGATTAGGCATAGCGCAATTGCTTCAATAAGGAACTGTCCAAGTATATCAACTTTTCGTGCGCCAATCGCCATTCTTAGTCCGATTTCTCTGGTGCGTTCGGTCACCGAGACGAGCATGATATTCATAACGCCAACACCGCCAACTATAAGAGACACAGCGGCGGTGAATGCGAGAAGGACTCCAAAAGTTGCTTGAGTGCTAGATCTTGCCCGTATAAAATCTGCAATATTAAATACTCTGAAATCATCTTCCGCCCCGGGACGGATATGTCTTAAGTCTCTTAATTTTTCTTCTATTAATTCTTGAACTTCTGTCATGTCGTAACCTTCTCTGACAGAAACTTCGATAGAGCTGACATCTTTAGCAACGGTGGGGTGAGAACCTAAAATTCTATTGCGTGCAGTTGTAATAGGGATGATGACGACATCGTCGCGGTCTCTACCAAAATTTGATGTTCCCTTGCTTTCCAAAACACCTATAATTTCGATTGGCACATTATTCACTCGTATTCGTTGGCCGATCGGGTTTGTTCCATTAAATAGGTTTTCTACAATAGTTTTTCCGATGACAGCATAAGCTGCACCAGCAGTCTGCTCGCGTTCATCGAAAAGGCGACCTTCAACAGCTTTAAGGGATTGTGAAACGAAGTAATCAGTATTTACACCTTCGAGGCTTGTAACCCAGTTCATTTCACCAGCGACAACAGTTACACTACCGTTATTGCGTGCAGACACCGCGAGTGCATAGGGTTCATTCTTAAGCTCTTCTATTTCGTTTTCACTAAGGGGAGTACGGCTGGCTGCACCTGAAGAGCGACCACCGCGCATTGAAGAGCCTGGTCTAATAGTTAAGTTATTTGCACCTAGTGAAGAGATTTGAGCATCAACTTGGTTTGCAGCGCCTTCACTAATAGCCATCATGGCCATTACAGATGCGACTCCTATCATGATACCAAACATTGTGAGGAAACTACGCAATGGGTTTGCAGCTAACGCTTCAAGAGCAGATTGTAGTGCGACGCCAAGTTTCATGCCTGCCTCCGTGTATCACGTTCGATTTCTCCGTCCCGAAAATCAATCTGTCGATCAGCATAGTCCGCGACGTCTTGTTCGTGCGTTACAAGAACGACAGTGATACCTTGCGTACGTAGTCCTACGAGCAATTGCATGATCTCAACTGAGGTTTTGGTATCAAGTGCGCCTGTAGGTTCATCGGCGAGAATAATCTTAGGCGACCCAGCCAATGCCCGTGCGATTGCAACACGTTGTTGCTGGCCACCGGAAAGTTGCATTGGTCTGTGATCTAAACGATCATCCAACCCAACCATTTCAAGACATTCTTTGGCGCGAGCATCAATATCTGCAACGGGGGTACGTGCATACCGAAGTGGTAATTTAACGTTTGTCAGGGCGGATGCGCGACCTAACAGATTAAATTGCTGGAATACAAAGCCTATCGTTTCATTACGTATATCGGCTAATTGGTCAGCTTTTAAAGCAGCTAACTCTCTACCGTTTATAAATAAACTACCTGATGTTGGGACATCGAGTGCACCGATTAAGTTCATTAAAGTGGATTTTCCAGAACCAGAAGGGCCCATAATCGCGGTCATTTCACCAGCACGGAATTCAACATCCACGCCCCTTAGTGCATGAACTTCTTGTGTGCCCATAACATAGGTTTTAGTCAGTTTCTTGCACTGGATGAGTGGTTCAATTTTGGTCATGAATTATTTTTCTGACGTGCGGACGGTTAATCTAGAGATAAATTCGTCCCCAATATCGGCCCCGCGTAGAACTTCTACATATTTGCCGTCAGATAACCCAATTAAGATTTTGGACTTTTGAAGACTGGTATTATCTGCAAGCTGATATAGCTCGACCATTTTCTGGTCAGACCGTGCGTTCTGGTTATCTTTAAAGCTTTTATATTCTTCATCACTGAGTTCAGATTTTAATATATTATCTATCTTTGCTTGCATTTGCTGGCGCATAGCATTGCGGTCATTGCCAGGCCCTGGTCCTCGATTTGATGCAGATTGTCTTGCCTGTTCAAACTCAGCACCAATTAATTGGGCTATTTTGTCCTTTCGTGAAGAGCTAATCTCCAAGCTATTGATCAATTGCGTTGCTGGGTTATTGCCTTCTTTTCTAGGCCGGGAGTCAGATGCATCAAGAACCTCAGGGCCATTTGTAGGTGGACGGAAACGGGTTGTCGTTTCTGCTAGGCGGAGAACATTTTCGCGTTTTTCCGCTGTAATCTCAACATTGGCAGTCATTCCAGGTAAAAGAATGTTCTTTGGATTCTTAGCGGCAATCACAACAGTATAAGTGACCACGTTTTGCAGCGTTTCAGACGCAAGCCTTACTTGTTCCACAACCCCTTCAAAAGTGCGGTCTGGATAGGCGTCGACCTTAAAGGTTACAGGGTCACCAGCATCAATTCCACCGATATCACCCTCAACGACGGCGGCATCTATTCGTATGTCACTTAGATCATTTGCTATTTGGAAAAGGACAGGTGCGGAAAAAGAGGCAGCAACCGTTTGTCCAACATCTACGCTTCTCTCGATAACAACACCATTTATTGGAGATCTGATTATACAGCGCTCAAGGTCCAGTTCTGCAGACTGTAAGCTTGCAAGACGTTGTGATAAAGCTGCACGTGAAGAGGTAAGCTGTGCCTTTGCGACGGCGAGGTCAGCCTTTGCCACATTTAGTTGGCGTTCAGTATCTTCGAGCGTCGAAAGTGCGATTGCATTTTCTTTATAAAGTTCTGTCTGTCGGTCGAAGTCTTTTTCATATTTTTGTAAATTTGCGACTGCCCGATCTATGGATGCTTGTTGCACTTGTAAATTTGCTCGTGCACTATCTACGTCAGCTTGTGCAGATGCGACACGGGATTCAAACGTTTGCGGATCTATCTTCGCAATGATTTGGTTCTCAGTTACTTCACTATTGAAATCTACAAGAAGTTCGATGATTAGCCCGGAAACCTGAGACCCAACTTCCACGGTAGTGAGGGCACGTACAGCACCGGAAGCGGCCACCAATCGTGCGACATCACCACTTTCAACCTTAGCAGTTTCAATTTGATATTTAGATTGGTCTATAGACGCGGTTCCACGTGAAAATAAGATCGACGCTGCAATGATGGCACTAATACCAACACCAATATACAGAACGCGTTTTTGCATCAAAAAACCTCAAGAATTTAGTTCGACTAATAAGATCAAACTGTAAATATTGTCGCCATGTAAGGTGCGATCTTGAGTTATACGGTCAGGACAAAGAAGATCCGTCGCTTTTAATGATTCTTTTCTAAGAAAATCAAAAATGCCGAACTGTGCTCTAAGTCGAAAATTAGATTACAGTCCGGCATATTAATAATATTAGAAACGAGCGCGTATGCTTCCAAATACGGCGCGTCGCTCTATTGGCGTGTAAATTCTAGAGGAGGCATCCGCGCTTATAGTGGCGCTTACATCTCCAACAGCTCTTTCATCCGTCAAATTTCGAGCGTCGATTACAAAATCAATACTGTCGGACACTCGTATGCTCGCTGTTAAGCCTAGGAGTACATATCCATCGAGTTGTTTGGTGTTTGTGTAGTCCGCATATGGACCTTCAGGGATCCATTCTAGACTTGGCGCAACATTGAATCTGTTTGACCCAACCTGTAGTTCCGCCCGATACACGTGCTCAGGTATGACTGGCAATGTATTATCGCCATATTGGCTATCATCTTCAAATTTAAAATCAGAATATTGATAGATTTGGCGTAATTTTAGCCATTCACTCAATTGCAAAGAGAGGCCTGCCTCTAAGCCTTGGTGAATGGTATCATTAGCATTGAAAGTTGAGGCCGGAGTATCTGGATCAATATTGAATTGGAGAATTTCATTATCAATTTCAGAGCGGTAGAGGGAAATGTCCCATTCTGCAATACCTAAACTACCTCTTGAGCCGGTTTCCAAAGTCCATGCGGTTTGCTCTTCAATAGGGACGAATGAAGCTATTTGAGCAAGTTCTATAAAACCTGGAAATTCAGCGGATTTACTGTAATTAGCATATAGCTGAATGGTATTGTCGACAGTGTATAAGACACCGAGTTTTGGTGAAAAGGCATCAAAATCAGCTTTTCCGGTAGCATCTACTGGGCCGCCCATAAAGCTGTTGAATTTAGTATGCTGTTCACGCTCTCCATTAGCGTATATCCCGCCACCGATAAGGGTTAGTTGATTTGTTGGTTTGAATCGGACTTCACCATAGATGTTGGCGGTATAAGCATTTTGATCTGCATCAAATGTAAGGTCTCCACTTGTGCCGTTATTGTTTACAAAGCGTTTGGATTCGATGTCACCAAAACGGGCTTCTCCTCCAAGTGATACTTCCCATTTTTTACCTATCCAGTTCCAACGCGTGAAGATGCCTTGGTCTATCGAGTCATAGTTAACTACTTGAAAAATTGGATGAAATAAGGATTTGTCATTGTAGAAAAGACCAACTTTTAGTTCACTTTCCCCAAGGTTAAAAAGTGTTTGGTTTTGAATGCGTACCGAATCTATATCGCGAGCTTGGTCATTGAAAAAATTACCAGTTTTAGGCTCGGTAAGTGCTATTTCCTCGGTCAGAGCGCCGGGAAGTTCTTGGTCTATCTGATTTATACTTGCATAGAAACGCGATGTGATATTGTTCGATATTGCGTATCCGATATTACCGTGGAACCGGACTGATTGTCTGCTGGCATGCTCACGGTCTCCGTCAGATGTGTCTGCGCTTAGTGCTCCCCATGCGTCTAGTTTGTCTCTGCTTGTGCCTCCTGATATGAGTCCTCGAGCGGTGTTAAAACTTCCTACATCAGCGCGCAGATAAACGCCTTGAGCAGTCTTTCCTGTCGGGGTGACACCATTGATCGCACCACCTAAAGTCCCCGATCCAAAACGCAAAGCATTCGAGCCACGGTAAACTTCTAAGTGATCAAAGAAAATGGGTTCTAGTTCTTGGAAATCACCATTGTCATCAGCAAGGTTTATAGGAGCACCGTCCTGAAGGAGGGTGAGACCACGCATGTGAAACCCTCGACTAATTCCTGATCCACGAATTGAAATTCGAACTTCTTGGCCATAACGCGGCTGAGTATAAACACCGGGTGAAAAAGCAAGTGTATCTCTAAGCGAAACGAGAAAACGGTTTGCATATTCTTCGTGGGATACAATATCTGCTCCACCAGGTGTTTTAGCGACCAGCGCTTCTGCAGCTTGAGTTGATGCTAGTGAAGTTACAATAATAGTATCTTCTACGCGTTTGTCCTCGTCGGCATAAGCTGCGGACATAGACGTTAGGGCGCAGGTAAGGGCGAACAAGCTCACGGTTGAGCCGTTTTTTAAATTCAACATGTTGTATAATATTCTCTCTAATGCACCGAAATAAATGCGGTGCAACCTGATTTTAAAATGAGTGAGGATCAGGAAAAGAGAGGGGGGCCGCGTGCCGGAAGTGGCGCTGAAACAACTTTGTGATTAGGAGGCCCACGAACAGGTGGGCGTATGTGTGTAATCTTTGAGTAGGAAACTATTTGATTGTATGCGAGTGGGCTAGCTGCAACAAAAAGAGGCGTCGCCATGGCAAATGGACAATTTGCAATGGCACTATCTTCATCAGATGGCACATGAAGCGGAACTTCTTCCAATTCGGAATGATCTAAGCTTGGTAGTTTCCCACTATCAGGATCCCAATAAACCATTCGACCAGAACAAAGCTGAATTGTAATATCGCCCGTTGCAGCATCGGGTGTCAGCATCCAACCTACCGGCACTACAGCGCGCAGCATTATAGCTATAAAAGCTATGCTTACAAAAATGCGCTGAAGTGCAGAGAAAGCCATCAATTAGTCTTCTCTTGCCGGGCGTATCAACACAGACTGGAAGCGTAATCGACCAAAAGCGCGTTCGTCGGAATTTTGGTTGAATGCACGATATTCGCCAACAGGACGTGCATTGATACCTGCTTCGCGAAGTATGGCTGCAGCTGCTTCAGCACGTTGATAGGCTAGAGCATTATTATCGAAACGCTGAACATCGCCTGACGTAGATGCATACCCTACAACTTCCACGGTTCCCACTTCCCACTTGTTTAGAGCCCAGACACAATCGCCAATCACTTTCAGCGCAGCTTCTGTTAACTCCGACTTTCCTTCGTTAAAAGCAATAAGTGGTAGTTCTGTTATGGGGGGATTTATTGTCACACCCCAGTCTGGAAAATTGGTTGCCATGGCGGTTTCCGAAGCGCGCCATGCAGAGATCGGAAAGTCCGAAGATGCTGCACCATAAAAAGTAGCGCTTTGTGTTGTTGCTTGGATGTCAGCTGCTTTAACTGGGAAAGATGCGGCGTTACGGATTTCGTTTTCTGTGCGTCTTTCTTCAGCTAGATTTTTAAAACTGTTGAGTTCTGCCCGTAAAGGCGCTGCCAATGACGATTCTGCTAATTTTAAGAATTTGAACTGCTGCACATCCTGATCTTCATTTACTAGAATTTGGTCTAGATCTATGGAAACTGCGCGGCCTAGGCGAGTAGAGAGGGTGTCCTCCAATTTCTTTTCTGCACTCTGGTCGCGGTTGCGCGTTAAAACGGTAGCCTCAACTGCTATCGGCCCAGACCTCGGGAAACCAATCGACATATCTGAAACACGTGCTTGGCCGGTCTGAAATGGCTCTGTAAGAGATTCTTTGACAGTGTGAGTGACGTTTGTTTCGTAGGCAATATCTCTTAGTGCAACGACAAGCGGAACGGAAAGGGCACCAAAAACAAGTAGGATAAGTCCTGTCTGCCAAACTGTCATTGTACGTCCGTGCTCACGGCCAAAACCATGCAATCGAGACAACAGGGTAACTGAAAGTGCTATTGCGAGTAGGTTGGTCATAAAGAGGAAGAATGCACCACCGGCTACTTGCGTTGCGCCAACGGCAATCCCATACCCAGCGACCGCAAGGGGGGGCATTAGGGCGGTTGCGATTGCAACACCAACTATTGTTTCTCCCTTTTTGTGAATGACTGCATAACCACCGGCTAGACCCGAAAAAATTGCGACAAGTAGGTCAAAAAAGTTCGGGCGAGTACGGGCAAGTATTTCAGGAGTTGCCTCGGTTAGCGGCGATAGTTTGACAATAATAATTGAAATTGTAAGCGCACTAAGAACACCGCAGGCCATGGAAAATACGGAACGCCTTAGAGCGATGAGGTCCAATGTGCTCAGGGAAAAACCCATTAGCATTATTGGTCCCATCAGGGGTGAGATGAGCATGGCACCGATTATGACTGCAGGTGATGAGAGAAGGAGGCCAAGTGTTGCAATTGCACACGACATAACGATCATAAACAGATATCGTCCTGATAGCTGACCACCATCACGTACACTTGCGACGACGTTCTCATGATTAATGCCGCGAGAGAGCAATTTCAGCGCTATATTAAAACTTCTGAACGGAGATTTGGAGCGTTTGGGAGATTCTGTTTGTGTTTGAGACATTGAGGTTTCCTGCGGCAAGGGCCGTACATTTCAAGCTTTATAGTCGTTGAAAACAATTCTAGGTGGCGTTGAAATGGCTAATAGTCGCGTGTCATACAAAAATAGAAACGATTTGTCAGCATGTTTCTATAGACTATGGCGTCGTCTCTAAGCTTTGCACTACAGCGGAAACTTGCTCGATGTATGTTGGGCCATCAGATGCGAATGGGCCAAGCAACGGAATCAGCGATGAGGCATTGGGTACACTGTCTTGCTTCCTAAGATTGGCACGTTCTTTACGCAAAGCGTCAAACTCTGGGTGGCTTGCATAAAGCGCAGCTAAGCCATAGGCGGCATCTAAAAGTGATTCATAGCCAGACTGTGTGTCTCTACCAAATACAGCATTTCGAGATACCGCGCTATCGGAATTACCCCAACCTGTCGCTAGAGCGGCTTGTGCAACGGCAATGTCAGCAGGAACAATATCTATTTGATCAAGCAATTTGTTGGGCAGTCCAAAATCCAGATTATATTTCTTAGCAATGGTGCTGACGCTACTTTCCTCAGAGAGAGTTAAACGTCCGCGTGCCTTTAAACGCGCCTCTAAGGTTTGAAGTTGAGCGCGGTCTAATTCTATTTCCGTATTCATACGGTTTAGAACATCTCTTAATGTATGAGTGAAGAGCGACTTCTTTTCAGCTGGTTGAAGGTTTGAAAACTCATCTGGAAAAGATGTTGGTATGGTTTCAGCATTCTCTAGTGCCTGCTGAAGCGAGGCAATGGTATTGGTCGCTGGAGATTGCAGTGTTGAAGTTGGCGCAAGGGAGAAAGAAAACCATGCCCCAACTGCTATTGAGGCCCCGACAGCACCTAAGCGTGCGAGAGTTTCCCCGCGATCCATTGGGGTGTCGTCCCCTTCGTTCAACTTGAGTGCACGTCCGACAACTGGTGCTGTCCATCCTTGAATGACCAATGATAGCAATACAATAACAGCGGCGGCAGAAAGGTAGAGGTTTCCATTGGGAACCCCTAAAGCAGCTGGCAACAACCCTAGAAAAACAGGTGTTGCACCACGTAACCCTGTCCATGCGACGAAGGTCATATCGCGTATGCGGTATTTGAACCAAGAAAGCGACAGAAGGGTTGCGAGAGGACGCGCAAGGAAGATCAAGGCGAGAGAAACTCCCAACGCTGGCAGAGCTACAGAGCTAAGATGTGAAGGCGTTATGAGAAGACCTAGCACAAGGAAGAGGCTTGTTTGTGAAAGCCAAGCGATACCGTCCAGAACGGCACCAGCCTGTTGCGCACGAATAGGAGCCCGCATTGCGATGGTAACACCGGCCAAGTAGATAGCCAGAAAACCGCTTCCGCCAAAGGTTTCGGACATTCCAAAAGACATGAAACCAAGCGCGGCCATGAGAATTGACATCAACCCACTAGGGAGGTGTAGTTTTGAAAGAAGCATTGGGGCAAAATAGCCAAACCCTGCACCGACAAGCGTTCCAATACCGACCTTGGTAATTAGACTAAAAACCCAATCGCTGGTGCTGAGAGGCTCCAATGCGATAGATTGTGATAAGCCTAAGACCAAGAAAATAGCGAGTGGATCATTAAACCCTGATTCAACTTCCAGAGCGGCGGCAACCTTCTTTGGAAGCTTAAGTCCCGTAGCAGCAAGGGCAAATACTGCGGCTGCATCTGTAGAACTTACTATAGCACCAACCAATAAAGAGGCGCGCCAATCTAACCCAAAAGCCCAATGTGCAAAGGGGGCCACTAGAAAAGCTGTTGTTAGTGTTCCAACTACGGCAAGTGAGATGCCGGGTTTGAGACCATCTTTAAATATGTTCGGTTTGGTGCGTAAGCCACCTTCAAACAAGATGGCCGCAAGTGCAGCTGACGTCCAGATTAGGACTGTTTGGTCAGCATCAATGGCTATTCCGCCCGGACCTTCACGTCCCGCCAACATGCCTGCAAGTAGGAAGACGAGAAGAAGGGGAGCATCAATTTTCTGTCCCGCTGCGCCGGCAAGTATTGCACCCGCACATAACGCAGAAACAGCAAGAATGACGATCCCTACATCCATAACCTATTCCCAATATTCGCAAATAAAATGATTCACGAATTGTTATCTTAAGGATCGATTTGGCGATAGCTAGGTGTAGATTTTTTAAAGTTAATGTTCCAAGCAATATGCGGATTAAATATGAGAGTATTGAATAGTTTGAGGGAGTGTTGATAGGCGATCCGGGAGAGAAAAAGCTCAGAAACGCGTTGGGAGGTATTGTTGGAGTGAATACTTTTCCGTGTTAGCTGACCTGAAATGAGAAACAGTAGACTGTTCTTATGTTATGCAGACCGAAATCCTTACTCTGACCTATAGCGCTATCAAGTAATCATGAAAGAAGCTGGATAAATTATGACGGTAATTTTTATTCTCGGCGGGGCGCGTTCAGGTAAAAGCAGACGTGCGCAAGCGCTGTGTGAAGCTCTTTCTCTAAAGCGCATTTATATCGCGACTGGGCAAGCTTTTGATGTCGAGATGGAAGACCGTATCAAGCGCCATCAACAGGACCGAGATGAGAGTTGGACCACCGTTGAGGCACCTTTAGATCTTGTGAAAGCAGTTGAAACACATGCAGAGCCTGACAATGTCGTCCTCATTGACTGTTTAACCTTGTGGCTTTCAAATTTGATGCATCGTGAACGAGATATCGTTCTAGAAACGGCGAACCTGATAGAAGCTTTATCGCTGGCGTCTGGCAATATTATTCTAGTTTCAAACGAAGTAGGGCTTGGATTGGTACCAGAGACTCCACTTGGGCGGGCGTTTAGAGATGAGCAGGGGCGATTGAATCAAAAAATTGCGGCTATGGCTGATAAAGTTGAATTCATTGCGGCAGGTTTGCCTCTCAGTCTTAAAGGTTAAGAGCCTGCTTTAGGTGCCTTTCTCCAGCCTCGTCAGCTGGCATACCAATTCTCAAATGTGTTTCTGACCATGAAAAGCGCCGTGTATAAATACCTAATTTAGCAAGTTGTTCCCAAAGAGAATGCGCGTTTTGCGTTTCTACGAAGCTAAACAAATCAGTACTTCCAGTGATAGTTAAACCTGCTTGCAGGAGTATGGCTCTAAGCCTTTGCGATGCGCCTTGCAGGTGTGTACGTGTTTGCGTTTTCCAAGCCGCGTCTTTGTAGACTTTGGCACCTATATCTAGGGCAAAGTCAGATATGCTCCACACGCCTAACCGTTGCGCCATTGCATTTAGAATAGGTGGGGGGGCGATAAGTGCGCCTAAGCGTAAGCCGGCAAGGCCGTAAAACTTACCTATAGATTTGAGAATGATTAAGTTATCAGCGCCAGCCTGAGAACAAAAACTCAAGTGAGGATATAGGTCGATATAAGCTTCATCAAGTATAAGCCACCCGTTCCGCTCACGCATCAATGTGTGGAGAGCGGTGAGGGTTTCATAGTTGAAAGTTTGACCATCTGGATTGTTGGGATTGCAGAGAACAACGCAATCAGCATTTTTGTTCTCAAGGAGTAGGTCGGGAGATTCAACTACGTCCAGACCTTCCATGCGCCACACCTTTAAATGATCGCCATAAGTGGGTGATAATACCGCGATTTTTTTAGGTTTTATAATTGTAGGAAGTAACCTGATGAGAACTTCGCTACCGGGTGCTGGCATTATTGTTTCTTTTGGACAGAGAAATGCCGTTGCCATCGCTTTGCGGCAATTATCGTAAGCTGTTGTTGTTGGAAGATGATTTAAGGCGCTGACTTGAATACTAGCTATAGGGTAAGGCCGTGGATTAATCCCTGTGGATAGGTCTAGCCATGGCTTTGGAGCTGAAGGGAATTGCTGAACCATATAATCTAGTGATCCGCCATGAACGAGATCTATGCTCAAAAAATTATCCTCGCGAAAGTTAGAAACATGAGGAGTGCGGCACCAACAAGCATTGCTTTCAAATACAATTTTAAAGCTTCCTGCAATGTGTGCGGGGTTGGATCTTTAGCTCCAAAGTTTAACCAAGGGTCATTGTGCGTTTCTGTCCCGTAAACACGTGGACCAGAAAGTCGAATATTTAGAGCGCCAGCCATGGAAGCTTCTGGCCATCCAGCATTTGGTGAGCGATGCTTGGGAGCATCTCTTATCATGGTTTTGAAACTGATTGGTTTAAGGCTCGCTATGACAAACAAGCATCCGGTAATTCTAGCAGGTATTAGATTTACGACATCATCAAGGCGCGCTGCGAATCCACCAAAAGCACTATAGGTGTCGGAGCGGTGGCCAATCATTGAATCTAAGGTGTTGATAGCCTTGTATGCGGCAATACCTGGTAGACCTAGAAGCACTCCCCAAAATATCGGCGCTATAATGCCGTCTGAAGCGTTCTCAGCCAAGCTTTCTATTGAGGCTCGGACTATTGCAGACTCATCCAAAGAATTAGGGTCGCGACCAACAATCATGCTTACGGCATTGCGGGCTTGATGAATATCATTTTGGAGTAAAGGCAATAAAACATTCAGTATGTGAATGTAGAGACTGCGGGATGCAATTAGGCTGGAGGCTATAACGGCTTGGGCTATTAAGCCCCAAATGTTGGGTGGCAAAGTATAGGTTATAGCAGAAGCGATACTTGTTGAAAGTGCGATCGTACTTATCGTTGTTAGCGCACCCAAAATATAGCGTGTTTGATGAGAAAATTTTGTTTTGTTCAACACTGTGTCAAACCATTGGATGATATAGCCAAGCCAGACTACCGGATGTTTTATTCTCTTAAACACACCGTCCGGCCATCCAAAGCATGCTTCAAAGAACCATGCGAGACAAATGAGCGATAAGCTATTCAATTTCGTTTAATCCGCCGCACCTTCAATAGTAACATTCAAGCCATCCACTTTTGAATTTACACCATAAATGTCCTCAAGGCGGGCTTCTGAAAGCGTTTCTAAAGGTGGTCCGTCTGCTGATATTTTTCCATCTTTCATCCAAATGAATCGGTCAGCATATCGCGCTGCAAGATTAATATCATGCAATACAATCAGAGCTCCGTTGCCGCGTTTTACATATTCGGAGAAGAGATCCATGACTCGAAATTGGTGGCGAGGGTCTAACGCCGCGACTGGTTCATCAGCAATAACAAGTGGGGCTTGGGCAGCAAAAATACGGGCGCAATGGACCCTAGCAAGCTCTCCGCCAGAAAGTGTATCTGCATTTCTGTGGGTAAGATGTTCAAGGTCGCATGCATCCAATGCTTGGTTTACTGCATGCTCATCTGTTTCGCTGAGATTCCCCATATTCGCGCCATGGGAAAAACGACCCAATGCGATGACATCCTTAACATTATTTGGCCACGCGAGGGGACGAATTTGCGGCAGATAGGACACACCCCGTGCGCGCTCAATTGGAGAAAGTTGCTGGACGTCGATATCATTCAAAGTCGCGCAACCAGCTGATGGTTTTATCAACCCTAGCGCTGCACGTAAAAGGGTGCTCTTTCCAGCCCCATTGGGGCCAAGCAACACAACAAGCTCACCTTGTTGCAGTGTAAATGAGGCATCTTCGAGCAAGCTTGCGGTTTTGGTATTATATGAAAGGTTTTGAGCGTGGAGTTTACTCATGTCCTGTACGCCTCTGAATTGCGATCCATATGAAAGCGGGAGCACCAATTAAGGCTGCGACAACACCCAGCTTTAATTCTGTTTGTGTAGGAATGATACGCACGAAAATATCAGCAATTGTGAGAAACAAACCTGCAAGCAAAGCAGACGGCAGAAGAGAGCGCGCAGGATCGTGGCGCACCAATGGGCGGATAATGTGCGGAGCCACAATCCCTACAAAACCAATAGCACCAGCAAGTGAAACGGCCGCACCAGTTGTAAGGCCGGCACCAAGCACAACTGCAATGCGCTGATGTTTTAGGTTTAACCCAATACCGTTTGCAGCTTCATCGCCCAAGGTGAGCGCCGACAAACCGCGGCGTGTACCAAAAAGGATGGCCATGCCTATTACAATAAATGGTACAGAAAGCTGAAGGTCTTCAAAGCTGCGATTGGCTACCGAGCCAAGCATCCAATTTATCATGTCAGAAATAGAAAAAGGATTTGGCGCAAGATTGAGCAAAAGACTCATCATAGCGGCGGTGAAGCTTGAAATTCCGACGCCAATCAAAATGAGGGTAACGACTGATTGAGTTGTAATCGCAGCAAGTGCTAAAATTGTGGTGGCTGCAAGGGCACCGATTATTGCTGATATTGGCATTGCCCAAGGGCTGAATGCTGTTAGGCCATAATAGATTGTAAAAGTCGCGGCGAGGGAGGCTGAAGAAGAGACGCCTAACACCCCCGGTTCCGCCAAAGGGTTCCGTAATAGTCCTTGTAAGGCTGCCCCGCTTATACCCAAAGCAGCTCCAACGCTAAAAGCAGCCAATGCACGCGGCAGTCGAATTTGCCATATGACCAAAGTATCGCCGGCACTTCCTTGCCCCATCAAGGCTGCAAACACACGTTCAAACCCCAAAGGGGTGGAGCCCAAGAAACACGCAAGGACAAGCGCCAATATGCATCCGGCAATTAACGCAGGATTTAGAATACGTTCAATTGTCATCAGGAGTTATGCTTTCGTATTTGGCGCTTGCGAGTGCTTCTATCGCATCCAAAAGAAACCAGCTTCCACAGGCTGTCCATGCACCTTGTAACATAACAGTGGGTTGCTCAATCATCTGTTCTTTGGCTACTGGGTGACGCATCGCGCTCCAGGCATCTTTATGATTGGTTTTGCTTTCAAAAAAAGCGGCAGCAATTATATCGGGTTGTTCATAAGCAAGACGCTCTAGCGGTAATGAGCGCCAGCCTGGAAGATCTTGAAAATTCGTCAAGCCAGCAGCTAGAAGCATTTCGTGCACTAAGGAACCGGCTCCAGATGTGACACCTGTAGGCGTCATATAGAGCGCTGTTACATCGCCAGAGGATGACTGGATAGCGTTTAATCTGTCATCCATTTGGGCAATGATCTGGTTGCCCTTTTCAGATTCACCAAGCCCAGCTGACATCTCAGAAATAACGCGTTTTACGCCATCAAGGTCGTTTGCCCACCCCACGTTTAGAACAGGAATGCCTGCTTGCTCAAAGAAGTGTGCAGCGTTGGGGCCACCACCATACGACCTCACAACAAGGTCTGGCTTTTTTAAAATAACATCTTCAGCAATAGGCTTGATGGACGCAATTCCGTCGGCTGTGTCTCGCATATAGGAAAATTGCTTTTTTGCATCGGGAGACACTCCCAAAATACGGTCCCGATCAACAAGTTTTAAAACATATTGATCGGAACAAAAATCAAGGCTGACAATTCTCATTGGTCGGTCTGTAATATCAGACACTATTTGCTCTTGCCCTTTACAGGACGAGAGTAAAATAAAACCGAGGAAGATTGTCAGCCGAAACATATTAGTAGCTCAAACGAAGGCCAAACGATCCGGAGATACCGGGCGTTCCATAGCCTAAGATTTGTTGATATTCTTCGTCAAACAAGTTCTCGATGCGTGTATAAACTTCAACATTGCTTGTTACATCATAGCTGGCGGAAAGGTCGACGCGCGTCCACGCATCTACTTTGCCGTTTCTGTCTTCTTCAGACCCGTTATAGCGCACCAATATTGCACTACTAAATGGACCTTCAGGTGTGAAAGACATTGTAAAGTCGCCAGAATGTTCGGGAATGCGCACTAGCTCTTCGCCAGCATCATCCTCCGCATCAATATATGCGTAGTTTGCGTTCACACCTAACCAATTAAGCAATTGGTAGCTTCCAGAGACTTCTACTCCGCTGGAATTTACCTTTGCGATATTGTCATAAGTAAAGGTCGCAAACGAGAAGTCGATCTGGTTAGTCACTTCCTGATCAAAATAGGTCACACCAAACGTGCCCTTATTGTCTGGCGTACGAAGGTCTAGCCCAACGTCAAAACCTTCCGATTCTTCAGGCGAGAGTGTGGGTGTGCCATACTGACTGTAAAGCTGGTATAGAGACGGGGCTTTGAAACCCTGACCCCAGCTTGCACGAAGCGTTACAATATCATTGGGATTATAAGCAGCAGCTACACGGCCTGTTGTTTGTGTGCCATAAGCATCATGATCATCAACACGCACACCGGCTGTAAGCGTTAGGCTTTCAACTGGCTGCAACTCATACATTGCAAAAATACTGTCTGTCGTTTGCTCTCCATCATCCGAGCCAAAAGAAGATCCACTGTCGAACGTGCCTTCTTCGTGCTCGAGACCAAATGCAAGTTTGTTTGCATCATTGATCGTGAACAGTCCTTGATAGCGACCCAACCATCTTTCACCTTCAGCAGCGAAGCTTGTTACACCTGCATTTGAGTTTTCTCGATCAATATTTGAATAGCCGACTAAAATATCGTTCTCTAATTTGTCCGAGAAAAGTGAAAAACTAAGTTTTGCGTGTCCAGAAATTTCTTCTACATCGCTTTGGTCATTTGAATCGCCGACATTGCCCTGCGCGCCAAATTGATACCCGTCAATTTCAGTCGTAGAATCTTGATAAATAAGTCCAGCTTCTAGGCGTGTTGTGGACGTGAAATTAAAGCCACCTTTTGCAGTTAAACTTTGGCTTTCAAAACCGTCTTCTTCATCATTTCGGTTTGCAGCATCAGCTTTAGAAATACCAGCAGAATCGATAGCGTTATAAGAAATTCTAAAGTCTCCCTTATCGCTACCATATTCGACAGCAGCTCCACCACGGACGGTTTCAAAAGAACCAATTTCAGCATAAGCGTCGCCGCCAAATCCTTCATCCGGTGTTTTTGTAGTGATAGAAATCACACCTCCAATTGCGTCAGTTCCCCATAGGGTGGACTGTGCGCCTTTTAGGATTTCAATACGCTCGATTGATTCTGTACCAAGGCGCGCAAAATTAAAACTACCATCAGTCGTGCTGACATCACCAACTGGAACACCATCAATCATTACCAATGTTTGACCGGAGCTGGCACCGCGAATGCGTACACTTGCCTGTCCACCGAAACCACCATTTTGGTTCACAGTCACGGATGGAGCATTGGCGATAGCATCAATCGCAAAATCAAACCCAAGTTCTTCGATATCTGCTGATGTAATGACGTCAACACTGCTACCGATTTCTGTAAGGGTTTGGTTTAAGCGAGAGCTTTCGATAATAATGGGGCCAAGTGTTTTTGCAACTTCATCATTGGACGTGTCATCTGCAAATGCAGTTGGTAAACACGTTAATGCGACGGCACCGAGGAGGGCTGTTTTATAGATCATAATTTTGTTCCAAAATGCACCGCCGCCTGATGCTGCATTTTCTATAACGATATTATGGGCTCCATTCGAATGAATGCAGGCGACCAAGCTATTTTTATCGTTACAAAGAAGAGGCTTGCTCTTCCGTACCATATGCCTATTCCCGGGCTACGGACGAACGACGCGATGGCAGGTTTCCTGACTTGCGGATCTACACTTCGGGCCGTCTTCCCGAGGAATAACCTCAGTGACATTCTGGCCGTCAGCTTCTCGCTAACAGTTACGGGTATAGTGTCGGATTTACACCGACTTCCCTCTTAGCTTTCTCTTGAAAGCACCATCTAGGCGCGGGTATGCTGCAATTGCGAAGACGTGTCAATTACAGGCTTATCGCGGGCCTTTAAAAATCGATTCCGCGTTGAGCTTTAATGCCAGACTGGAAAGGGTGTTTAACTTCACGCATTTCAGTGACAAGGTCTGCATAGTCGCAAAGCTCTTGTTTAGCATCGCGTCCAGTTAGAATGACGCTGGTTTTGTCGGAGCGAGATTTTAGACCTTCAAGGACTTGCTCCACGTTGAGATATTCGTAACGCATAGCGATATTAATTTCATCTAGTACGACAAGATCATAATCGCCACTTTTCATCATCTCAATAGCACGATTGAATGCAGCTTGGGCCGCTGCAATATCTCGTTCTTTATCTTGGGTATCCCACGTAAAACCTTCGCCCATTGTGTGCCAATGCAATTGATCTTCAAATTTGGCAAAGAATTGTCTTTCACCAGTAATCCATTTTCCTTTGATGAACTGAACGACTCCAACTTTCTTACTCCAGCCGAGTGCGCGAGCAATCACACCAAATGCGGAACTCGATTTCCCTTTTCCATTTCCTGTATGAATGAGCACTAGACCCCGATCTGGATCTGTCGCTTCGGACGTTTTCTTGCGTTGCTCTGTTTGAAGAGCCTTCATTTTGTCTTTGTGTGCGTCCGAATTGCTCATAACAAAATTCCAATTTTAACGGTTAGCGGCTGAAGTTTGAATTAGGGACGTGGACATACCAAAACCAATGCGTGTGTCAAAGTCAGCTATAGTGTCGCCTGTAGAGAAGGCGGCTCTTATAACGCCAGAATGAGTGATTATAAGTGTGTGAGAGTTTTCATGTTGTAGCTCGGAAATTCCTTGTCGAACGCGTTGGCGTAATTGGTGAACACTTTCACCCCCATGTGGTTTGCCGTGGAGAAAATTGTCTGCCCAAATATCCAATTCATCTCGAGGAATGTCACTCCAAGGCATCATTTCCCAATTTCCAAAATCCATTTCTTTGAAACGATCATCAATGGAAATTTGCACTCCGGTTTGCGCCGAGAGGTAGTCAGCAAGTTTTCGGCATCTAGAAAGTGGGCTGGTGACAATAGCGTCTATGGAAGGGAGAACTTTGCAAGCAGCAGCTGCTTCTGATTCAAACGACGCAGCGAGGGCAATGTCTGTTTTTCCGTAGCATATTTGTGTGGACACATTTGGGGTTGTGTGGCGCATCAATGTTATAGGCATGCGAGGATACCCAAATATATACCAATCTCACTAAATTGCTGAACTGCTCCAAGAGTGTCGCCAGTGTAGCCTCCGAGTTTCTTTTCGAACATCATTCGGGCAATGACATGTCCAATCAACAATCCTAGCAAAGCGAACAGTGTGACGGATAGGGATACGAAAATTGAGAATATCGCTATGCTGGCGCTACCCACACCTAATGCAAATATTAGTCTAAAAATTGAAATGCCCGTCGCTGTAGGTTTACCAGTTCCTTCGTTACGAACATATCGGCTGGAAGCGATGACCAATACGCTAGATAACCTTGAAAGCCCGTGAGCAAATATAATAACTGGCATAATGAGAGATGATCCAAGTTCAATTAGAGCACCGATTTTTATAAGGAGCGCGAGAATAAGTGCGCAACTTCCATAGGTACCTAAACGGCTATCCTTCATTATCTCCAATGATTTGTCTTTGGTATGACCTCCGCCAATACCGTCGAATGTATCTGCTAATCCATCTTCGTGAAATGCACCTGTTAGTGCGAGAGAAATTCCAGTCGATATCAAGATAGAAATAGGCGTTGAGAAGACTGTAGAAAGTAGACCATAAGCACCAGCTATGCAGGCACCTATCAATAGACCAACAAGAGGGAAGTAGGCGGGAGCAGATGCTAGTCTGGCGGGCGTGAAGCCAATAGCAGAGGGCAAGCACAATCTAGTCAGGAACTGTACAGCGAGTAGAAAAACGCTGATTTCATTGCGAATAGCGCTAATCATGTAATATTGCTTACGCTCGCACTTTCAAAACTTGCCATTTCATTTAGCATTGCAGCGGCGGCTTTCACGAGCGGCCATGCGAGCAGCGCGCCTGTGCCTTCACCAAGTCTCATGTCTAGATTTAACAACGGCTTAGCGCCGATTGCGTCTAGCAATGCGAGATGACCTTGTTCCTCAGAAACGTGGGCAAATACAAGGTTTTGTTTTATGGCTGGAGAAATTTGTTGCGCGATAAGGGCAGCAGATGTTGCGATAAACCCATCAACTATAACGATTTTTTCAGATTCGGCCGCGCCAATCATCGCCCCTGCCATCATAGCGATTTCAAAACCACCATATTCTTGCATTGCGACCATTGGTGATAAATGTTCGTTTGTTCGGTTTGCTGCTTGTTTTAATAAGTCGCGTTTGCGCGCCAGCCCAGCATCATCAAGACCTGTGCCTCTGCCCGTTAGTGTATCGAGTGATAAACCAAGAATTTTGTGGGCAATTAGTGTAGCGGATGAGGTGTTTCCGATCCCCATTTCTCCAAAGCATTCAGCTTGGAAGTTTTCATTGTTTCCAATGTTTTTTCCAAACACTATGGCACGCTGTGCCTGCTCTTTGGTCATTGCAGACTCAGTGATTGCGTTTTTTGTACCGGGGGCTATCCGATGTGAAATGAGGTGAGGGTGATTAATTGGATCACATGCTACGCCTGCATCAACAACTTGAATTTTAACATTATTTGAACGGGCGAAAACATTCGCCGCAGCACCACCTGACAGGAAATTCAGGACCATCTGTTGGGTAACAATTTGAGGAAAAGCAGAAACCCCTGCATTTGCCATCCCATGGTCACCAGCAAAAATTGTCAGTCTGCATGCGTTCATCACAGGAGATAATGTGTGCTGACTTATAGCAATTTGTTCTGCGAGCTTTTCTATTTTCCCTAAAGAACCCACAGGTTTAGTTTTGCCATTAATCTTGGCAATAAGATTAGATTTGAACTCTGCGGAAGAAAGATTTGAATTGGTCATGTCTATAACGGGTAACGAATTTGACAACAAATTCAATCGTTAAAACAATATACCATGATATTTTGAAGAGTTGCCGGCAACAATATAATTGCTGCCGACAGGGGAGACTAGAAGCTATTCAGTCTCTATCATAAGGTAAGTTGACTGATAGTTGAGTTATAATTGGTGGAGTAACTTTAACAAAGATAGTGCTGAATTGATCACTTGTTCAATGCTTTGAATAAATTAGAAAAATTAGTGCTTCATAGATGCTGTTAGGCAATCATCGCCTTGAGTTTCAGTGTTGCAAATATCTGTAATGCGATAACTATTATCGCGTCCTTTTTTTACCATGAATGACACGTTGTTTCCTGATGTGAAGTTTGACAAGTCAACTTCGCCTTGGATGTCAAAACCCATTGTCATTGCGCCCATACCAATTTCAGGAATTGGGCTGTGGTCGATAACTATAAAGTCTCCATTTGGGCCGATGGATTCAACTTTTCCGGTTGCGTGCCCTAGGTTTGCATGGCCTGTGCTTGATGTGTGCTCAGAGTGTGTATGCTCTTGGGGAGAGCTTTGCTCTTGCTCTGGTGGCGTTTTGGTCTGGTCGTGTTGTTGGCCCGCTTCGCCACAGGCTGAAACAACAAGTGTAAAGGATAATACAAGACTAGAATAAAGATGTTTCATGTCGTTTTTTCTCCGGAAGTTGGTGATGTGAATTTTGGGTTGGTGGATTGGGGGCGGTTTTTAAAATTACGGCCGACCCAAATGTAATACACGGCAGGTATAACAATTAGCGTTAGGATAAGCGTGGTCGTCATACCCCCTAGCATCGGTAGAGCTATTCGGCGCATAACATCTGACCCCAGCCCGTCAGTTAAGAATATAGGAGCGAGACCGACAAAGATCGTAGTAACGGTCATTAATTTTGGTCGAACGCGCATGACTGCGCCATGAAAGATAGCGTCATACAAGTTTGATAGATTTTTCGGTGATACGCGGCGTACTTCTGCATCAATATACAAAAGCATCACGACCGCTGTTTCAACGGCGATACCCCCAAGTGCAATGAAGCCAACGGCAACCGCAACAGAAAGGTTATAACCAGCAAGCCAAACAGCCCATAAACCGCCGATAAGACCGAAGGGCAGAGACAACATAATCATTGCCGTTCTATCTAAGCGTCCAAAGTGTAGCATTAACAATAGGAATATGAGGCCTATTGCTGAAGGAATAGCGATTTTTAATCGTTCTGCCGCTTCTTGCATTTGTTTATACTGGCCTGAGAAGGACACAGCATAACCAGCGGGAAGATCAATACTATCTTTAATGGTTTCTCGTGCTTGGGTCACATAGCTACCGATATCTCGATCTTCTATGTCGACGAACACCCATCCAGTAAGACGTGCGTTCTCTGACCGGATCATGGGTGGACCTTCAGTGTAGGCAATGGTTGCAAGTTCTTCGATGGGAATATGCGCACCGCTGGGAGTAGGCACTAGAATATTTGTAAGATCGCTTGGCGTTTCTCGAAATGGACGATCATAACGCAATATAATGTTGTAGCGCTCGCGACCCTCTACAGATTGAGCTAGTTGCATTCCGCCGAGCGCTGTTTGAATGACAGATTGAAATACGCCCATATCAATATTTCTTCGCGCGAGTTCGGCGCGATCAGGGGTGATTTCCAAATACTTCCCACCCAACACTCTATCTGCAAATGCGGACCGTGTTCCGGATATTTTAGAGACTGCTGTTTCAATCTCTCTACCGATGCGTTCGATTTCCAGTAGATTGTCACCTGTGACTTTTATTCCAATTGGAGTGCGAACCCCTGTGGACACCATATCCATCCGTATTTTGATGGGATATCCCCATGAGTTTACGAGACCAGGCATTTGAAGCTTGCCATCGAGTTCGGCAATAATATCTTCAACGGTTAACCCTGCGCGCCATTGAGATGTCGGTTTTAGTTGTATCCATGTTTCAATCATTGAGAGAGGTGCGGGGTCTGTAGCTGTGTCAGCACGACCCGCTTTTCCAAATACGCGTTGCACTTCTGGAACAGTTTTAATGAGCCGATTTGTTTGACCAAGGATCTCTCTTGCCTTCGTAGAAGATACACCTGGGAGTGTTGTAGGCATATAGAGAAGTTCACCCTCATAAAGAGCCGGCATAAACTCAGAGCCTAAACGTTGTATTGGAAACATAACACTTGCGGTGACGATGAGCGCGAGAGAAACGGTAATCCATTTAAAGCGCAGTGCAGTGTGCAAAATAGGTTTATAAATCCAGACGAAGAACGCATTTAGAGGGTTAGCTTCTTCTTTCGCAAACTTTCCACGCATAAGGTGTAGCATTAGTACGGGGATTAGAGTGATGGATAATATGGCTGCAAAGGCCATGGCGTAGGTTTTTGTAAAAGCTAATGGACTGAACAATCTGTAGCTTTCGCCCGTTAGGGCAAAGACCGGTAGAAACGAAACCGTTATTATTAAAAGTGAGAAGAATATTCCGGGCCCTACTTCTTGAGCCGATTGAATCAGAACCTTTTGCCGGTCTTGCTTCGTAGGGGTGTCACCTATTTCGGACAGTTTCCGACTGGCATTTTCGACGAGAACGATAGATGCATCCACCATGGCACCAATTGCTATTGCAATCCCACCAAGGCTCATAATGTTGGCTGTCACTCCCTGCAAAGACATGACGATAAACGCCCCTAGAACGCCTAAAGGCAATGTAACAATAGCGATGAACGAAGAGCGTACGTGCAATAAGAAAATTAGAATTACAAAAGTGACTGCTAAACCTTCTTCGAGTAATTTTTTCTGAAGGTATTTTACTGAACCCGCAATAAGCGGTGTCCGATCATAAACAGTGACGATTTCAACATTGTCTGGAAGGCCAGCCTCTAACTGTTTCAGTTTGTCTTTTACGCGTTGAATGACACTTAGCGCATTTTCTCCATCACGCATTATGACAATTCCAGCAACGGTTTCGCCTTCTCCGTTTAATTCCACAATGCCTCTACGAAGGGCGGGACCTTCGACAATTCTAGCAATTGCTGACAGTAAAACAGGCGTGCCATCTTCTGCATATAAGACAATTTGCTCAATATCTTCTTTTCGTTCAACATATCCCGAAGAGCGTATTACGTATTCACTCTCTGCCTGTTCTAGAACTCGGCCGCCTACTGCACTTGAGGCAAGTTGGATAGCATTGGATACTCGCGCCAGGGGTATGTCGTAAGACTGCAATAGATTGGGATCGATCAGGACTTGGTATTCGCGTACAAACCCGCCAACTGAGGCAATTTCTGCGACACCTTCTACACCTGCTAATTCTAATTTTAGAAACCAATCTTGAAGAGAGCGAAGTTCTGCAAGGTCTGTGTTTCCAGTTTTATCTATGAGTGCATATTGGTAAACCCAGCCTACGCCGGTCGCATCAGGACCCATTTGAGGTGTGACACCCTTAGGCAGTTGAGACCCCAGTCTTGAAAGTGCTTCAAGTACGCGAGATCGCGCCCAATATAGATCTACATCGTCTTCGAAAATGACATATACAAAACTCGTTCCGAACATGGATGAGCCGCGAACATCTTTTGTTTTAGGGAGGCCCAATAAATTCGTAGATAGTGGATATGTTACAAGATCTTCAACGATTTGTGGGCTTTGACCGGGGAAATCTGTACGGATAATAACTTGAGTATCAGTCAGATCAGGTACAGCATCTAGGGGCGTGGACCTTAGTGAAAGCCAACCGGCAATGCCTAAGGCTATGCTTAGGGTTAAAACAATAATTTGGTTTGTGACCGACCAAGAAATAATCTTTGCAATGAATGACTTAGAGGGGTCGTGACCAGTTAAATCTGTGAAGTTGTTATCAGACACTTCAGCCTCCTAATGATGATTTGCGTGAGGTGTGCTCTCACGCTGCTGAAGTGCTGGTGTGTCTATGCTTTCCATAGGGTCTGGCCATGCTATAGGGCTGGAGTCTGACTGCCCATATGGATTATTAGGTGTGGATCCTTCCTGTATCCATAGACGTTGGGATGCATTATCTTGAAATAGATAAAGACCTGCATCTCTATAATGGATAGGCGACCCATCCAATAACCAAGGTTTCAAAGACGATGTGAGGCGAGCCAGATTGGATGCGAGCCCTTGACCTTCACGACTTGCTTTTGCGGCGCGGAGTGCGAGGGCTGACTCTTCAAGAATGGGCACGAGTTTTGTGTTGGCAAATCGTATCTTTAGCGTGTCAGTCGTAAAGAGCGCTGGATCGAGGAAATAGGGGTCGATTTTATATTTGTCCGTCAACGCTTCATGGAAATAGAGAGCCATATCTATCAAATGGTCCAGCTGGGATAGTGTTTCGGCGTCTATGGGAAGTTGGGAGAGCGGCGTTGTTGGGCCAGCTGAAGCCGCTATAGGTGCATTGAGTTTTGAGAACCCTTCTTGAAGGTTTGCTTCACTATCCAACATGAATTGGCCACTTGAAACGACTAATTCATCAGGATTCAAACCTGATAGAATTTCAGTCTGTCCTTGCGCATTTATGCCTATTTCAACCTTTCGGCTTGTGAAACGGCCTTCGCCCAAAGCAATGATAACGTGCGCACCATGACTGTCCCTTAGAATAGATTCTGTTGGGACAGAAAGGCGGTCTTGTTTTTCAAGATACATTGTAATGTCGGCATAGGCACCGGGACGAAGAAAGCCTGAACCATTGTCTACTTCAATACGCAATTCGCCCGTGCGTGTTTTGGGATCGATAGTAGGGTAGATATAGTTGATACGCCCTTCTGCTGGCGCATTTGGGGCGCTTGGAAAATTGAGGTGCACTGGAAAACCTGTATCTATGAGAGAAAGGTCCGATTCAGGCACACGTGCAATAATCCACACTTCTGCGTAGGATTGTAAACTAAGAATTTTAGTTCCTGGTTTGACGTAGTCACCTTCTCGTACTTGGAGCTTGGACACGGTTCCGCTGGATTCTGCGTATACAGGTACACGTTCAAGTATTTTTTGGGTTTGTGTTAAGCTCTCAATGGCTGTGTTCTGCATCCCTAAGGATCGCAAACGTTGGCGTACAGCAGCAATGCGGTTGTCATTGCCTATGGAGAGTGAATTTAGGTAGTCTTTTTGAGCTGAGATTAGGTCAGGGCTATAGACGCGATATAATAAGGCGCCTGTGCGAACGGAGTCACCTTCAGCTCGCACACGCAAATCCTCAATCCAACCTTCCAATCGAGAGACGGCAGCGTTTTCAAGACGTTCATTGGTTTCTATCGTGCCAAATGCCCGAAGAGTTTTGCCGAAATTGGATATGGTTACGGGGGCAGTGCGGATTCCCATTGTTTGGATCATTTCCGGCGCAACGGAGATAGAACCATCACCTGTCTCAGAGCTTGTTTTTTTTGCAGCAGGAACCAAGTCCATTCCGCAGATAGGACATGCGCCGTTTGCATCAGTGGAAATATAATGCGGATGCATCGGGCAGGTGTATTTTTGAATGGTATCTTCTTGAGAGGTTTGGGCGTGAGCCCCCCCTGAAATGGGAAGAGTGAGTGAAAATTGGGACGTGCTGCTAATGAGAACAAAAGAAGCTAATGCAAGGAAGCGAAAATGGGTCATGATTGCACCGTGAGGGCATTGAGTTGTGCCGTTGAGATATCTATGCGAGCTGTTTGGTTGGCGACTTCAGAGCGCAATTTCAAAATTGCAATTTCACCATCGATTATTGGTGCATAATCACCTGAACCAGATTCATAAATTGTAAGTTGGGCGCTTATTTTATCCTGAATGGCGGAGATTTTTTGTTTCAAGATATCAATGTGTTGCGTGGCTGCACGGCGGTTAGCCGAGAATGTAGAGTATTGGTTGGATACCGCACGCGCTGTTGCCATATAGCGAGCTTTGGTAGCTGCGTGATCTGCATTGGCCGCCCGCAATTTGGGAGCTTGTTTTTTGGCAGCCCAAATGGGTATGCTAAATGTGACCATTCCTGAGACCCAATCATCACCTTGAAAGTTGCTGCCAGATTCGCGTTGTTGGTAGGTTAATTGAGCTCCCCACTCTGGTTTCCATTCTGATTTTGCTTCATCGATATTATGATTGCGTATTTCTAGGGAGGCTTCTTCAATTTTCACTGCGTGAAAAGAAGAGATATCCCCATCCCAAGGACGAAGTTCTTGGAGTTGAGGTGGGGTGTCAGGAATAAAACCCAATAATTCAATCAGCTTTGCGTTAATTTGATCTGATTGGTTTTGAAGCTCAATTAATTCACGCGCGACATCTGCGCGTTCAGCTTCGATTTCCGCAAGCCTAAATAAAGCTGGGCGGCCTGCGTCAAGTTCGGATTCAACGACATCAACGAGTTCGGTGTATTTGCTGTCCCGATTTTTTGCGAACGAAGACTGAAGCGTGATGCGCTTCTTTTCAATGAGAAGGATTTGAAGTTCAGCTGTAAGCGCGGCCAAAAGCTGGCTTTTCATTGCGAGAAGTTGGTGAGACTGTGCTTTTGCACTTTTTGACCTGGCGTCACGACCTGAATAAGGGGTGAATTTTTGTTGGATACCGACTGATTTATGCGTTGGTAGATATGCCGTGAAGGATGGGTCAAAAATAGGAAAATTATTAATACCGATAGAGACCATAGGGTCAGGTAAAGCCATAGCTGCAATTGCGCGTTCTTGGCTGGCATTTGACTGGTATTCTAGTGAAAGTATTGAGGGGTGTTTCTCAAGTGTATGCTGTAATTCAGCATAACTTTGCGCATGTGCAATAGGAATGAGACCTAGCGATAAACAAGATATTAAAAGAAGCTTAGGGGAGCGACGCATAGAGGACTCCTGAAGTGAAAGAGACAAACGAAATCGGTCCAGACCCGTCGGAGAATGGACATCTAATTTGCGTCTTCAATCAGATTAGGAGGCGTTGTTTTAAGTCGATAGGGGAAATTGTGGCGCGGAGCTGGGACGCTCTTGGTGGTCCGGTCGTGAATATAGTGCGCTTGGGAGTGCTGAGGTGTGTATTTTCAACGTAAAGCGGAGTGGACTTAATTATTTGCGACGTCAGATCAACTGACGCACTTTGAAAGGCATTTTCCTGAGCAAATGCGATGTCGCAATCACTACATCCCATACATTCAGGTGTGGAGTGCGACGCGTCTGGCTGTGTACCTTGAGTTGCCATATCACTATGTTCCATAGTGTTGTGGCAGTCCTTTTGGTCAGTGACAGAAGCGTAAGTCGTTACGTGCGCGTGCTCGGTCAGGCAACATGCCATCACCGGACCAGCGGTAAACAGTACCGCTGCAAACATCAAAAAGATACGACTAAACAATCTCATATACACCAATATATATCAGGGTCGCTTAACTTACAATTACATGCGTTCGGTAAAATTATAACGTTGTTGGAGTGCTGACCGGGTATATGGGCATTCAAAGTCAGGAGAGAAATATGAGAGCAATTGGGTATAAAGCTGCAGGGCCAGTATCGGACAAGTTCGCATTGGTTGAGTTTCAAGCTGAACTACCCAGTTTGGGACCAAGAGATTTGCTCGTAGAAGTACGCGGGGTGTCGGTGAACCCAGTAGATGTAAAGGTTCGCACAAAGGCTCAACCTGAGAATGGGACGCGTATACTTGGGTTTGATGCCGCAGGAACTGTGAAAAAGATTGGTGCTGAAGTAAGTCATTTTAAAGTTGGAGATGATGTTTTTTATGCGGGGGACATCACCCGACAAGGCTCTAACGCAGAATTTCAGGCAGTGGATGAGCAAATTGTTGGCCGTAAACCGCAGAATTTAGGTTTTGCCGAAGCAGCTGGCATGCCACTGACGGCAATTACGGCTTGGGAATTGTTGTTTGATAGTTTGGGAGTTCGTCAAAGAGAAGGCCAAGGTGATGCAATTTTGATCGTGGGCGGTGCTGGCGGCGTTGGCTCTATACTCATTCAGTTGGCAAAAAAACTGACTGGATTGACCGTAATAGCTACAGCTTCACGGCCTGATACAATAGCGTGGGTAAAGCAGTTGGGTGCAGACCGTGTTATTAATCACCGCATGCCTTTAGATGAAGAAATTGCATCACTTGGTATTTCACCAAGATATGTTGCAGCATTGACGCAAACAGAAACACACTTTGATGCCATAGTGAAACTTATTAAACCTCGAGGGCATATTGCTCTAATTGATGATCCTAAGACTTTGGATATTGTCAATTTGAAACAAAAAGCTCTGTCTGTGAGCTGGGAGTTTATGTTTACACGATCAATGTTTCAGACTGCGGATATTGAAGTTCAACACAAACTTTTAAATCGTTTAGCTGAACTTTTGGAGGATGGAACTCTGGTGTCTACTGTCAATCAGCATGGCGGAGTTTTGAATGTCGAGAACTTACAGTTTGCTCATGAATTACAGGCTAGCGGGAATGCGATAGGTAAAACTGTGCTCGATGGATTTGCATGAGTCGAACCCACTCGTATAGTTGCAAGAAAAAGCGCCACAAGAAAACTTGTGGCGCTCATAAACGGTTTAATTTCAATAGCTAAGTTTGACTAAGCGTTTGGATTTTGGCCGGTAGGGGTAGCAGATGCTTGCGACGCTGATGGCGCGCGCGGTGCATCATTTAAAGGGTCTTGCGAGTGTTTAACCTGACCTTCAAAAATTGCATTGGGCTCTATGGAAAGTGAGGCGTGTGTAATATCGCCTTCAACTTTTGCGCCAGTGCACAATTGCACTTTCTTTCCGCGTACTTGTCCCTTTACAGAACCGCGCACGATGACTGTTTCAGCGACGACTTCACCGGCTACTGCTCCAGTGTTGCCTATCGTTAGAGAAGAGGCGCGAATGTCGCCTTCAATGTTGCCATCGATTTGAACTTCCCCTTGAGAGACTATTGAGCCCTTCATTTTAACGTCAGCACTAATGATAGAAGGTGCTGCTCTGTTTGGAGAAGAGGAAACAGGGCGTTTTAGCGGTTCAGGCGTTGTGGGGGGCTGAACATTTTGTTTCGAGCCCACAGGCGTGGTGTTGTCTGGTGTTTTACCCTTGGTGAACATGTTTTCCGGCCCTTAGAAAGTTAATTGGATCATATGATTTGCCCCGGAAGTGTACTTCATAGTGAAGGTGTACACCCGTAGATCGTCCTGTTGTACCCATACCACCAACTTTTTGCCCAAGTGTGACAGTATCACCTTTTCTCACATTGATACTGGCTAAGTGCCCATAGCGGGTAATAAAGCCGTATCCATGATCAACTTCAACAGCGCGTCCGTAACCAGATTTTAGTCCTGCAAATATGACTTTACCCGGTGCAGTTGCTGTAACGGGTGCGTTCCTGAAGGCACCCATATCAAGACCATCATGCCATGCCACGCGACCATTGAACGGGTCTGTTCTTAAGCCATAGCCAGAAGTTTCACGGTATTTTACCCCAACAGGGGCTCCAAGAGGCATTGCGTTGATAAGGTCTTCAAAAAACTTAGCTTCTTCAAGGCGTGTTTTGACTTCCCGCACGCGCATGGAGAAATCTTCGCCATCACCATTTAAACCAACGGAAGAAAAACTTGTTGGCTCAACTTCGATTAGAGGACCACCCGCGAATGTGTTAGATTGATCTACAACGCGAGCAACGCCTACGCCCGTAAGTCTCAATACACCGCGCATACGCTCAGCACGTTCAACAGCGCTATCTTCAGCCCCGTCAAGGAAAGCTGCTTGTTCTGCACGTAGGTGATCTATCTGTGCGCGATAACCTGCAACTTCAACACTGGCCGTAATGCCTTTTGAAGGGCGCGATGTACGTGCATCTGCTTCTTCAATTGTGGAGTCTAGAAGTACACCACCGCCTGTGCCTTTAAGGGCAAGCTGATCTTCATTTACCTCGTCGCCTTTTAGGGCGCCAAGAAGCGTTTTTAGAGTTGCGTGGCGACGTTCAAACTCAGTCGTTGCATTTGTAAATGCGATAGTTTTTTCTTCTAACAATGAAAGAGCTGCAGCTTCACGGGCCTGTGAGGCCTGTAGCCAGCGTTCAATCTTAGCTATTTTGCGTTCGTCCGCATTCGTCTGGAATTTGGTTGTCGGTCCTTGAAGGAGTGTGTTGACGGTCGCGAAGACGCACCAACCTGCAACCAAGGTAGCTCCACCCGCAAACAATGCTTGCTGGAAGGGGGAGACCGACACATACCGAACGGAGCCACCACTGCGGTGGTAAATTTGCCGTTCTGGAAATACGCGATCAAAAAGCGCTCTGGCTCGAGCTTTTACTTCGTCCGCCATTAAAATCCGCCCATTTGTAATCGTACTCTGCTACTGATTTTTGGTCCCACCAAACCGTGTCGTTTCCGACACAGTTATGAATAGCTTACAAAATGCAACAAGCGAAGCCCAATTTGAAAATTTAAGCTGTATTTTTATCAGAAGACCGTTAATTGGTCCTAAACTAGTATCAAATGGTATAATTTGCTGCATAAAACTTCATGCAAGTTTGACGCCGAGTGGGTCATTTTTCTTTAACTGTCGCGATTTAGTGCTGAAACTTCAGCTAAAACTTCGTCGACATGGCCAGCGACTCTAACTTTTCTCCAAGCCTTTAAAATGGTACCATTTTCATCAATGAGGAAAGTGGATCGCTCGATGCCCATATATGTTTTACCATAATTTTTCTTTTCTTTCCATACGCCAAACGATTCGCATACTGCTCCGTCTTCGTCAGACCCCAATTCGATGGTTAAGGAGTTTTTCTGGATGAAGTTATGATGGCGTTTGAGCGAGTCTTTGGAAATTCCAAGTATCTTAGTGTTCAGTTTACTAAACTCGTCCAACTTGGCAGAAAATTCTACAGCCTCTGTAGTGCATCCCGGTGTGCTATCTTTTGGATAAAAGAAAACAACTAAGTTACTGCATTGATAGTCTTCTAGAGAGACGTTTTGTTCTTTGCTGGTGGGTATGTTGAAAGAAGGAGCAGAGGCACCTGTAGTTATTTCTTCATTCATGGGTATATCCCTGTATTATATATTGTATTGAGTCTTTGCGCCCAATGAAAGCCGTATTTTGAATTACTATAAAGAGTGCAAGCCCAAGAATGTTGCGTAAACAATGAAATTTTCTATCAGAATGCTCATACTGGAGCTGTTGGCCTTAATCGTTCTAGCAACGATTGTGGCAGCAGGTCTATTGGCGTGGCGGCTCTCTAAAGGTCCGTTAGATATGGATGTCTTGAGGCCGCAAGTTGAAGCAGCTTTGTCTGAAGCGCGTGGCGGGAATGCTGTTGAAATTGATTCTTTAGCTTTAGCATGGTCGCCAGATAAAAAGCGGATAGAGGCGACGGTAGGTGGAATCACAACTTACACCGCTGAAAATAATATTGATGCAAAAGCCAAAAGTGGGGCTGTTTGGTTTGAGACGGCTGCGTTGCTGCGTGGTAAGTTTAATATTATCAAATTCCGTTTGGAAGATGGTTATACCGGATTACACCGCGACAAACAGGGCAATTGGAAAATTGTATCGCCTAACATCGATGTGTTTGATGATAAGGATGAACCTAGTCCGTTAAAGACCGACACTCCAATGATGTTGCAATGGCGGGATTGGATACCTCAATTACGTGAGCATGTGGAAACACAGTCCTTTCAAGAAGTTGAATTCTCTAATTTCGATATAAAGCTGACAGATGGCGTGACCGGTTTAAACTGGCAGATTAAAGAGGTTAGCGGGATATGGACCGCGGATTCTGATGGTCTAATGATGGACTTGTCAGGAGATTTCCTAGGCGAGGATGCTCCAAATGCTGTGCAGATGCGGTTTTCGTCTGATCCTGTTATAGAGAATTTCTCTATTGAACTCGGGATAAGTGGAGCGGATCCGGAGAGACTAGCGGCGTTAATCACTAAAGAGAGCTACCCTCTTCAATATAATGGCGTTGTGGATTTGAAGATCGGGGCAACGGCAAACGAGTTAGATGGTTTGTTGACAGCGCAAATATCTGGAGCAGGCGAAAATGGGAATATTCTGTTAGATGAAACAGAATACGTTTTGGATTCCGTAAGTTTTGAGACATTGTTTGATTTTAAAAAGCGGCGCGTCGATTTGACGGAGCTTAATTTGAAATCTCAAAAGCTTAAGGGTGAGTTTTCCGGCTTGGCAGATGTCACTGAGTATTTTAACGGCACGTCGAACCCGAAAATCCCGTTTGAATTTCAAGCTAAGAACATATGGGTTGATATACAACCAATGTTCTCAAGTGCGTGGGATATCAAGACATTTGATGTAAATGGAGTGGTTGATACAGACACTTTGGCCGTAGAAATTGAAAGTGCTTCTGGTGGTCTTGAAAACTTCAAGGGAAATGGAAGTGGGCGTCTGTATTTGGAACCCAAAATGGTTGTTGACCCTGATACTCCGCCAAAGTCATTGGGAAGCAGATTGGGTGTCGAGCTAAAAGCGACAGGTGAAGGTAGTGTATCTCCGCAAGATGTTTTGAGGTTTTGGCCTGTAAAACTAGGAAGTGTTGGTCGAGTTTGGGCGAAAAATAACGTTTTAGAAGGTCGAGCAACATCTTTGAATTTTCGTATGGATTTTCCGCCAGGAACGACATCAAAAAGCATTGTACCTGATAAGCACCTCACTTTGGATTTTGCCGTTGAGGGCGCAAAAGTCACATTTCTTGAAGATTTGCCCGCAATCGAAAACGCTTCGGGTACAGGGCGTTTGCGTGGCAATAGTTTGCAAATTGATTTGGCGAGTGGAGAGTTTGGAGGTTGGAAATTGTCAGACGGAGAGGTGCGTTTGCCCGCATTTCATCCGGCAGGTGCCATTTCAACCTATAAAGCATCAGGCCAAGGTGACCTAAAAGGGCTAATGAAAATCCTAGAAGGTTCAAGGCTGAATACCTGTTCTGAATATGGCTTAGCTTGCGATAAGATGAACGGTTTTGGTAGTTTAGATGTTTCGATAAAGCGTCCTATGAAAAAGGGGACGACAGCTGAAGATATTGTTTTTGATGTTCGAGGTGGGTTTGTTGATGCGAATGCTCCGGATTTAGCGTCGGGGTTCGGCCTTGAAAAAACAGATGTTACTGTTGAATTAGACAATGAACACCTAGAGATAAAAGGTGCTGGTCGATTTGGTGGAGCTCCTGCTGACTTTACATGGCAGCAGCTTTTCGAAACCGAAAAGGGCACAAGCCTAATTGCTAATGCAATAGTATCACCAGACTTGCTTAATTCCCTTGGTATTGCTGCACGTTCAATAATGCAGGGTGAGGCGGATCTGCAATTGGAAGCTTATGGTGACGGGCGCGATTTTGATAGCATTGATATGCATGTCGATTTTACAGGAGCAGCGCTCAATTTATCTGAAATTGGGTGGTTAAAGCCTTTATATGTGCCCGCGACTGGTGAGTTGCGATACGGAAAAGCCGCGAATGGAGAGTCCATTTTAACGGGCGATATCGTCGCCAAAGGACTTAAATTAGCAGGTGAATTGAATTTTCTGGAGGGGCAAGGGCTCCAGCGGGCAACAATTGAACGTATTTATTCTGAGAATAGAATGGATATGAGAGGTGATTTAAGTCGAACTTCTAAGGGGGATGTGAAAATCAATGTATCTGGTCCCTTCTTTGACGCAAGTCCGTGGATAGACGGATTGACTCAGTTGGACGGAGGAGGCGTGGGGCCGGGCGTGAATGTGTCCGCAAATATTGCGGTTGATAAACTGAAATTACGTGAAGATGCAGAATTGCTGAACTCAAAAATTGTTATGGATTTTAACCCGAAAAGGCTGCAGCGCGGATTAGTTTCTGGTACCATTGAACGTGGAAAAGGCATTGAAGCAACTTTTGAACGCGATGGTGAAGATATTGCCTTTCAACTGAGATCTGATGATGCAGGATATGTTCTTAGGACGCTGTTGAAGACGGACTATCTCACGGGTGGAACATTAAGCATGAGCGGCTTAATGGGGAAGGACCTTGGGACAGCAGAAATGAATATGCGTAATGTCCGCCTTAAAGGAGCACCAGTTTTAGCGGAAATTTTTGCACTCGCGAGTTTGCGTGGACTGACGGATGTTCTCAATGGGGATGGAGTGATGTTTACAGAAATTCAAGCGCCAATTCGATTCAAGAAAGGGCGATTGGAGTTACCTGGAGTAAGAGCATCTGGTCCGGCGATGGGGCTAACTACGCGCGGGTGGCTGGAAATGGAAACTGGAAATTTGAGCCTTGATGGTGTTGTGGTTCCTTCTTTTGGTGTCAACTCAGCGCTCGGCGGGATACCCATTATTGGTGACTTGTTTGTGTCTCGACAAGGCGAAGGTGTTTTTGCTGTGACGTATTCAGTTCGCGGCGCGCTTGAACGCGCGCGCGTGTCGATTAACCCGCTGTCTGCCGTAACGCCCGGCTTTTTGCGTCGAATCATGGAAAACCCTAGCCAAGAACCAGATGAAGATTCTTAGGTTCTGACTGTATAAAGTGCAAATTCACCTGATTTGAAGTAAAATCAGAACAAATTCAGCACAGGCTTCCTCATTTTAGATATAGGGGTAGTCGTGCCTGTAATTCTCTGTCAGACACCCATCGCAAAAGAACAAATAAATGAATGCGCGCTCAGTGTTGTGCATTGACGGTCTGGAGAATGTTCGTGAATCAAGAGCTATTATATCGGCTTCGGTCCGAGTGGTTTGGTAATATTAAAGGTGACCTTCTCTCTGGATTGGTCGTGGCCCTTGCCCTTATTCCCGAAGCAATTGCGTTCTCTCTTATAGCGGGCGTTGACCCAAAAGTGGGCCTTTATGCGTCTTTCTCAATTGCTGTTTTGACTGCTTTTGTAGGTGGACGTCCAGGTATGATTTCTGCTGCGACAGCTGCAACGGCTGTGCTCATGATCAATCTTGTTCGAGAATATGGATTGGATTATTTGCTCGCAGCAACAATATTGGCAGGTATTATACAGGTAGCGGCAGGTTATCTACGGCTCGCTTACGTTATGCGTTTTGTATCTAAGTCGGTTATGACTGGGTTTGTTAATGCGTTGGCTATTCTTATTTTTATGGCTCAGATTCCAGAGCTAGATCCCAATACCTTTGGCGGGCAAATGCCGTATTTAACATATGGTTTGGTTGCTCTTGGATTGGCGATTATCTATCTTTTCCCGTATATTACTAAAGCAATACCGTCTCCTCTCGTGTGTATTATTGTCCTAACGGCGCTTTCTATGCTTCTGGGACTGGATGTGCGGACAGTTGCTGACTTGGGTGAGCTTCCTTCTAGTTTACCAACCTTTTTTATTCCTAATGTCCCAATCAATTTAGAGACCTTGCAAATAATTCTTCCCTATTCGGCGGCAGTTGCTGCAGTTGGTTTGCTTGAGTCGTTGATGACGCAGAATATCGTTGATGAACTAACGGATACGACTAGTGACAGAAAACAGGAATGTATTGGACAAGGAATTGCCAACTTCTTTACCGGTTTCATAGGGGGGATGGCTGGGTGTGCGATGATTGGTCAATCGATGATCAACGTAAAGTCGGGTGGTCGTGGTCGGCTATCAACATTCGTCGCAGGGGTGTTTTTGCTAATATTGATCGTTGCGTTAGGCGATTGGGTTGGGCAAATACCTATGCCAGCATTAGTGGCTATTATGATCATGGTATCAATAGGCACATTCTCTTGGTCATCTGTGAAAAACCTAAAATCACACCCGAGAAGCTCTAGTATTGTGATGTTAGCTACAGTTTTAATGGTGATTACAACGCATAATCTAGCAATAGGGGTTTTGGTCGGGGTCTTGTTATCAGGCGTTTTCTTCGCTTGGAAAATTGCTCAAATTTTTGGCGTAACATCAAGCCTAAGCGAAGATGGGCGAGAACGTTTCTACGTTGTTGAGGGGCAGCTATTTTTCGCCTCCGTAGAGGACTTTATGGCGGCTTTTGATTTCAAAGAAGCACTTGAAAAAGTCGTGATTGATGTAAGTCGTGCGCACATTTGGGATATTTCAAGTGTGTCGGCTGTTGATGCGGTCGTTTTGAAGTTTCGAAGAGAGGGCGCGGAAGTAGAATTGCGCGGTTTAAACAAAGCAAGTGAAACGATCGTGGATAACTTGGGCATACACGACAAGCCTGGGGCCATAGATGGGTTGCTGGACCATTAGACGGAATTGCTCCAGATTGATGAATAGCTTTTATAATATCGGAGGGCTTGGGCGATGAAGCTAATTGCATTGGTGGATGGGTCTGAATATTCACATAGCGTCTGTGACTATGCTGCGTGGGCTAGTTTACGTTTGAATGCGAAGCTAGAAACTTTGCATGTGCTTGATGATCGCAACAACTCTGCAAAGTTATCGAACCTTTCCGGAAATATTGGGCTAGGTGCGCGTACAGCTCTGATGGAAGAGCTAGCTGAAATAGACGCGCAACGAAGCAAACTGGCTCAACTCATGGGGCGTGCGATACTTGATGACGCTGTGGAGCGTATTGGTGAAGCAGGTTTTGCCGATGTTGAGACACGGCTTCGGCATGGTGATTTAGTTGAGACTGTCTTGAGTACCGAAGGCGATGCAGATTGTTTGATTCTGGGTAAACGAGGTGAAGCGGCAGATTTTGCTAAAATGCACTTGGGGTCAAACCTAGAACGAATAGTTCGCGCATCGCGTAAACCGATTTTGATAGCTTCCCGCAAATTTAAAGTACCTCAAAGTTTTATGATCGCTTACGATGGCGGACCAAGTGCTGAAAAAGCAGTAGAATCTGTCTGCAGTAGTCCGCTGTATACTGGTCTGGATTGTCATTTATTATGTGTGACTTCGCCAGACAACGAAGCGCTAATCACTAAAGTGAAAGTAGCAGCAGAAAAGCTAGAAATACTTGGCGGTAAAGTGACAACTGAAATCACAAAAGGCCAGCCTGCGTCTATCATTTCGGAAAGGGTCACTGAAAAGGAGATCGATCTCCTCGTCATGGGGACTTACGGACACTCAAAAATTCGTAGTCTTATAATTGGTTCAACGACGACTGAACTTATTCGTAAGTGCTTGATTCCTGTGATTTTGTATAGATAGATAGTCAAACCGTAAAATAAGAGCTGGATATAGTCGCAACTCTCTTTAAGCTTTTGAGCATCGGGCGAGCGAATAGTCTCAATAGAAAACTAAATTTTGGCGTGGTGGTTTTAAGTATGATGAATTGGGGATGGGATAACGCGCGGTCTCTTATTGGGATTTTGGTGATTATTGCGATTGCGTGGGCTATTTCAGAAAAGCGATCAGCTTTTCCACTTAAGACGGTGATTGGCGCGGTGGGTTTGCAATTTGTGTTTGCTCTATTGTTTTTCGGTTTACCAAAAGTGTTCGGTAAAAGTAGTGCTTTTGGTGACAGTGGTGAGCCAAATGTTGTTATCCAAATGCTTCAAGATGCGACACGGGCAGGTACATCGTTTGTCTACGGATATTTAGGAGATAATGCATCTTTTCCAGTAGCCGATACGGGATTCGTTGCACCGATATTTGTATTTCAAATTTTGCCGCTTCTTATTGTTGTGGCGTCGCTCTCGGCCATGCTTTGGCATTGGGGAATACTAAGAGCGATCACGCGCGGGTTTGCTTATATTTTTGCTAAAACAATGGGGCTTGGCGGTGCTACAAGCCTTGCAGTTTCAGCGAATATTTTTATGGGAATGACGGAAGCACCTGTCTTGGTGAAGCCTTACTTAAAAGGGATGAGCCGCGCTGAAATATTCATTCTGATGACAACAGGGTTTGCAACGATTGCAGGGTCTGTGCTCGTGATATATGTGAGTTTTCTTGAGAATGTTATAGCCAATCCTTTATCTCAACTTCTTACAGCTTCTTTCATGGCCGCGCCTGCAGCAGTAGCATTAGCTCTTGTCATCGTGCCTGAAACGGTCGCTACAAAAGATCGTGCGCACGAGCCTGATTTTAAATACTCTTCTACAATGGACGCCTTTTCAAAAGGGGCCACAGATGGCCTTGCTATTGTGATGAATATTACAACCATGTTGATAGCTGCGCTTGCAATCCTTCATCTTGGGAACAGTATTCTTGGGTTTCTTCCTCTCAACCCTGGCGGTGAAGAGTTATCTATTCAGCGTATCCTTGGGTGGATTTTTTCACCGTTGATGTGGCTTATCGGTGTGCCGTGGGATGAGGCTCAAAAAGCCGGTTCGTTGATGGGAGTTAAAACTGTACTCACAGAGTTTATAGCATTTGCGAATTTAGCTGAAGTTCCTGATGCAGAGTTGAGTGAAAGATCTAGAATTATCACTGCGCATGCAATTTGTGGATTCGCTAATTTTGGTTCAATTGGTATTCTAATTGGTGGACTCTCCATTGTAGAGCCTGAACGTAGAGAAACTTTTCTTAGTCTGGCGTGGAAAACTCTTCTTGCAGGAACATTGGCGACGTGTATGTCTGGGGCGGTAGTTGGGTTTCTTCCTGAAGGGCTATTTCTCTGATTTTTCAGAGATATAGTTCTAGGATAAGACTTTTTACTTCGTGACGAGATGCAGTTGGGACCGCTGATTTTTCTTGTTGTTTTGGCATCAATCCTGCTAATAATGTCTTGAGATTGGTAACTGGCACAATGAAACTGGAAGAATACGCACAATGAAAACCCGCAACTACTATTTAACACTTGTGGTCATTGGTGTGAGTGCTTGCACGACTGTAGAACAGCCTGTTCAAGCATCATTCGAAGTCGCAGCCAATACTACAGAGACTTTAGAAACGCGCCCGATGGATGTGTACTGTCAAGCGTCAGCTAATGGTATGCTTCAAGGCAGGGGGGCCGCTGGTGGTATTGCGCCTATTCAAGGCTTAACGGCTGGTTCCTATGTGATTAGCTCGATGATGATGGGTATGGCCCCTTTGATAGCTTTAGAAGACCGTGAAGCGTTAGAGAAGAAAGTTCAGAACGTTCTCGATGATGAAAGTGATGGTCGTGTCCTAAATTGGAAAGCGCCTTCAACGGGACAAAAGGTTATTATGCGTCCAGGGAAAACTAAATCTTCATTCAGATTGGTATCAGTGCCACGTGCTGATGAAGTCGGAAAAACGCCTGATAGCTTCCGTGTTGAGCAAGGAAAATATGTGACAACAAAAACAGCTGCTTTACGTCCTTCGCCGACAGCTTCAAGTGATGTCCGGATTGATACAGTGCCAGCTGGGGTGAAATTGGAAATTATGGGGCGTGTACGTGGGATACAGTCCGATGACTGGTATATGGTTGGTGCAGATGGCCGCGCTTATGGTTACATGGAGCCTGCAGATCTACGTCCGGCGCGTCAGACAGATATAGCTGAATTGTACCACCGTGTGACAGGCCCTACGCTACGGGATCCAATTCCTGCGACTGTTACGTGTCGTGAATTGTCCTATGAGACAGATATGGGCGTTGAAACTATGAGCGCATGTCGTAGTCCAGAAGGGCGCTGGATTGCAGACCCTCCAGAAGGAACAGCTGCATCTAACAAAGCTTGTCAGCCGGTTAGCCGTCCTTACCTTCTCAGATAGTAGATAGCTGTCGTTTTAGAGATCCGAACTCCAACGCGCGTAAACCGCTGTTGGGAGGCTAAAGCTACGTCCTTCTTCAGGAAGTGCCATTTCGCCCCATTCTAATCCACCGCCAATATCGTCTAGCTGAGCCGCGAGCGCTTGCCCAACAGCGATATAGGATAGACGAACAGCGTAGATTGTAAGGATTACAAATAGCGGGTCTGGTGATAGAATAGAGCGGGTAAGGCGCAACAGTTCGTTTAGCCCTTCATCTAGTTGCCAGACTTCTTTTTTAGGCCCTCGACCATATTTAGGTGGGTCGAGTATAATCCCATCATATGTTCTTCCTCGGCGTTCCTCACGCTGCAAGAATTTGAGTGCATCGTCACATATCCAGCGAATAGGTTTGTCTCCCAAGCCGGATAGTTCTTGGTTTTCACGCCCATAACCTATGGATTTTGGGGATGCATCCAAGTGGACGACTTCTGCACCAGCTTGCGCACAAGCTAGAGACATGACGCCTGTATAGCCAAATAGGTTTAAAACACGGGTTGGCCGATTGGCTTTGCGTATTTTTTCCATAGCCCAATTCCAATGAACAGAATGCTCTGGAAATAGTCCCATATGGCGGAAAGCAGCACAGCGTGCTTGAATATTTATGCCATTCCACATGACCGGCCAATTTTCAGGTGGCCCTTTGCGTTTAAACGACCATGCGCCTTTATCTTCATGGTCGCCGCCACGAAAAATACCATCAGCTTGCCATTCCTCTACAGGTGTTTGAGGAGACCATAGTGCTTGAGAGTCTGGTCTGTCGAAGACAAACTCGCCAAATTTCTCAAGCTTTCGACCTTGTCCAGAATCTAACAGTTTGTAGTCTTTCCAATCATCGGCAACTAGAAATTTGAACTGGCCTTTGGGAATGTTATTTGGCACCGTCATAGCCAGATCCTTTCCAGACTTCGTAGGTCATTATTGCAGTTGCTTGGGCTAGATTTAAGCTATCGGCAGCACCGGCCATAGGGATTTTGATGAGGGTATCGCAGCAAGCTTCGACGTCATCTGGAATGCCAGATTGTTCGTTTCCCATCAAGATGACGGATTTATCGCTATAATCAGTTTGATCATGCCGTATTGTGCCGTTAACGGATGCTGCTGCCATCAGGATATGTTCTTTTTTGCGCCACTCATTGAATTCTTCAAAACTGACGGACACAATTTTTGTGCTAAAAAGAGCACCCATGGTCGCTCGAACACACTCTACGGAGAAAGGGTCACAACACTGACCGACAAGAACCACACCCTTTACACCTGCAGCATCTGCAGTACGGAGAATAGTCCCAAGATTTCCAGGATCTCTTACTTGGTAGAGTGCGATGTATCTACTTTTCCCTGAAGAAGAAAAATCTTCTAAACGATCTAGTTTCTGTTGGAATGCAGCGATGATTGTTTGAGAGTTTTCTTTCCGAGAAACGGCTGTCAAAATTCGCGGACCAGTGGTGAGGATGCGGGCTCCTGCCATCTCGGCTTGTTCGAGTATAGATTGTACTTCTTTGCGATCTACGGAATCTTCTCCAACTAGGATATATCTAGGTTTCCAACCAAACTTAAGAGCATCCAAGATAAGACGTGCGCCCTCGGCAAGGAATAAACCAGATTCAGTGCGGTTTTTTTTCCTATCTAATCCTCTCAACAACTTTATTGAAGTGTTGGACGTGCTCGTAATATGCTCGTAGGGCGCGTGCGCCATCTATCAAACTCTCCTCGAAGATGAAAAACCTTCTAAATATCGGCTAGTTAGAAGATAAAGTGTAGTTTAGTCGCGCAATTGAATAGCTATGTCGAGTTATGATTCAATCGCAAAGGTCATTTTTTCTGCCAATTTTCAAGATTGCGTAACAGAGGGAAGAAAAATGGAAAAGCGCAATTGGTGCTTACCCCTCTTTTGGTTGGGGCTTGGATTACTGGGGTTGGTCTTGATCTCTTCGATCTTTTGGGGCGGCCGATCAGCGATCGGAATCGAGCGAAAAATTGAAACCTCTGTTCAATCAGAATTGAACAGCAAAGGGTTTGACCAAATAACCGCAAAAGCAAAAGGCCAATCAGTTCATCTAACTGGGATTGTTCCTTCAGATACGCAGAAAGAGCAGATATCACAATTGGCGCGTGCGGCTTTGGGGCCTGGCGGAGTTGTGTCAGGTGGTGTGACGCGCGTAAGAAGCGATTTGCAGGTTGGTCGCATAGTGTCGCCCTATATATGGGGGGCCTCTGTAGAACGAAATGATGTGACTTTGTCTGGGTATGTTCCTTCAGAAGAAGTTCGGAGCAAGATCGTTACTGCTGCAAAGTCCTTTGGTTGGGGCAACATCAACGACACAATGGAATTGGGTATAGGTCTGGAGAATGAGGCACAATGGACTGATTTTACGCTTTTTGCGCTCGCTCAACTCGAAGGTTTGAAGCCTGGAGAAGTATCTATAGTTGATAGCCATTTGAGTATTAATGGTGCTGCTCAAAGCAACGCTAAAGTTGATGAAATCAGCAGCGTCATTACAAAGTTATCTTCACCGTTTACCGCAAATTCGACGGTTGTGGGACCTTACAATTGGGTTGCAGAAAAACGTGGGGATGAAATTAGATTATCTGGGTTGGCACCAGATGAAGAATCGAAAAGAGCAATCCTTCGCGCGGTTACACAGAACTTCAATGGCAAAATAATTGATGAAATGGGAATCGGTGGTGAATATGGATGGGCTCGTACTGCATTGGTGGCCCTTCCTCACTTTGTGAACTTTGAGAGCGGACAACTTTCCTATTCAGACAAAACTTTTTATATATCGGGGAAGTCTCCTGATAGTGTGTATAACTTTTTAAGTGATGATATGAGTACACGTAGCGGTGGGTTTGGTGTTCAATATGATATTGATGTGGCAGCACCAGATTTAGAGGAATTGGATGGCATCGACCTAAACGAAAACGGCGAAAACCTTGTGGGAATTTGTCAGGATGCGTTTGCGTTGATCATGGACTTCAATCAATTGTATTTTGAAACTGGGCGCGCTGATATTTCTCGTCGAAGCGGTACGACTTTAGACAAACTTGTAGCAGTCGCTAAAAGGTGTAGAGATTTTTCTATAAAGATTGAAGGACATACTGACAATTTAGGCTCGCGAGGCTTGAATCTTGCTTTAAGTAATCAGCGTGCTCAAGCGGTAGCGGATTATCTTGTTCAAAGAGGCCTGCCGCAAGATAGTATTTCATCAATCGGGTATGGAGCAGACAGACCTGCTGCATCGAATGCAACACCCGAAGGGCGGGCTCAAAACCGTCGAATTGAATTTTTAGTGACAAGTGAGGAAACACGCTAATGTTTTGGCTCGTTTCGCAAATATGGTTTTGGATTCTGCTGGGCGCTCTTGCGGGTGGTATCATTGGATGGGCGCTGCGTTGTCGTAAATGCGAACATGATACTGCGGGATTAAAAGCCAGCTTGGAGCGTGCATATTCTAACAATTATCTAGAGCCAGATGATCGGCGTGTTTCTGGGGGAGTTGGTTTTGGTGCGGATGATCCTATAGAGCTTTCGAGGCAATTGGCAGCTCAGAAGGAAGAAGTAGCGGGTCTTAAAGCAAAGCTAGCGCTTAATGGTGCTACGGGGAATGCGCCGTCTGATGCAGGTTTTGCGGGACTGTCAGTGTTTTCAGGTAGTCATGAAGTGAATGCAGATGATGGTCAGCTCACATGGCGAAATAGGTATCTGGAAAGCCGTGTACGTTTTCTGGAAACAAAAATAGAAGAATTTGAACTTACTCCAAAAAAGCAAGCTGTAGCCAGTTCATTGGTAGATGTGAAATTTGAAGCTTCGCACGGAGGTTATAGTTCAGAAGAAAAGGCGTTGGAGCAAAGTTCGACATCATTTGCTACCGATCAAAATGTAACACTATCAGCATCTCATGGTTTAGGAGAAAGTCGTTTAACGGCAACCGATAGCGTTGTCGCTCAACAGAATACAGATTTGGAACCAATCGCTGTGCCAAAGGGCAATGAAAGCGATGCGGTACGTCTTTCAAAATCTGCTGAGGATTCATTTGAATTAGATTCAAATGACAATGGTGAAGCCCATACGCTAGACGAGCAAACTTTAGCTTGGAGAAACCGTTACCTTGAAGGGCGTGTGCGATACCTTGAAGAAGAAAGAAAGCGATTTGACTTAGGATTAACCTCAGAAATAGTTGATACTGAGCAAGTAGAAAATTTGGAAATCACTTCAGAAACGCTGGTAACTGAAAGTGGTGGAAACGAAAGTACAAAAGATAGTTCTGAAACGCATGACCTTCAGATTCAGCAGCAAGATAACTCTGATGAAGTTGATCGCCTACGTTGGCGCACGCGCTACTTAGAGGGACGTATTCGTTTCCTTGAAGAAGAAGCTGCGGTTACTGCGCTTAAGATAGAAAAAGAATCTATTCACCCAAAATTGCCTGTTGCGACCCCATTGGATGCATCTCCGCAAATAAATGCGGAGAGAGCTAATTGGCGTAACGCATATCTTGAAGAACGTTTGAAATATGTACCTTCTTCAGTAAAAGTAAAAAACGCACCACCAGAGCTGAGTGTTGTTGAGGCGGATACACCTAACATGCGGTCAGAATGGCGTGAAGCCTATTTGGCTGAACGTATCAATTATGGCAAAATTCAATTAGAAATAGAGCGTAACAAAGTATCAGTTAGTGCTCCAAGAAATGATAGTCTTGAAATAGATCGATTGCAGTGGAGATCTAAATATTTAGAAGAAAGATTGCTAGGGGTGAAAGAGGCTCCAACCCTACCGGCCCAAACCTCCCTGCAAGTAACTGATTTGGATGACAGGGAAAGTCTACCTGAATTCAATGAGAGTATAGCTCTAAATGAAGTTGAAAAAGATGAATCTTTGCTCCAACCAAGTGAAGAGGACACTTTCGCAGCTGAATATCTTGCTGAGGTAGAGAATGAAGTTACACGCTTAAAGTGGAGGGAGGCTTATTATGCTTCTCTTGCAGCGCGAGCGCGAGATAATCTGGAAGCTGCAGAATTGAATGCTGAAGTTGAGACAGAAATCGAAAAGAGCGAAAATAATACTGAAAAACAAAATGAGCCCTCGTTTAGCGATGTAGAGTATAAAAGGTTGGAGTGGAGAAATCGCTATCTGCATGGTCGATTGAAGTATCTTGAGGAAAATGTTTCAGCATCTGCACATAGAATTGCTTCATTGGAGAAGGCTGCGGAAAAGACCTCGTCAGATGCGCTAGTTGAGGACGCGTCTCTGTATGGCGACGAAAGTGATACAGCTAGACTTAAATGGCGAAATTCCTATCTACTCGGGCGTATTGGATACCTTGAAGAAGAGTCGACGGAAGGAAAACGTTCTTTTGTAAAAAGCGTCAATGAAGAGAGTAAAGTAGGGGATGCTCTTGATAATTTAGATGATCTATCGAAGCTAAAATATGAATCACCGGATTCAGATTTTGTTCCTTCAGCAAGTGTTGCATTCGAAAATGCACGTTTAAAAGCCCAAGAGGAACGTGAGAAAAGTAAAGGCGCGTCGACATCTCGTAAAAAACAAAACACAAAAAAAGTTGATAGACAGAGTCGTTCGCGAGAGGTGAACTCATCGGATCAATTTCAGGAGACGTTTTTGAAGTCGGAGTATTTTGTCTCTGGCGATTCAGAAACTGGGCGTCCAGCTTATCTTACTCAGCCATTATTTGGGAAACATGATGAACTTAGAGAAATTGCGGGTGTTGGTCCTAAGATTGAGCGCATTCTGCATGATCTAGGAATTTATCACTTTTACCAGATCGCTTCCTGGACACGCAAAGAAGTTGAGTGGGTCGATAATTATCTTACATTCAAAGGCCGCATAGATCGTGAGAATTGGATTGAGCAGTGTAAAAAGTTGGCGCGAGGTGAAGAGACCGATGGGCAGCGTAAATACAGAGATGGAAAACACACCTAGTTTTTGAGTCGAATCTTAGCAGGTTCGCAAAATCTACGTTTGTAAAACCTAATGGGTAGGATGTGCCATAAATAGGGAAAGCAATTTCTTCGCCGCCAAGCTCGCAGCAATATCTCCAGATGCGACATCATTTCGAAGGGGCGGGAGTGCGGTTTGTACATTTGGGTGCTGTTGAAATGCTTGCATTAGGCTTTCACCGATCAGCGATTCCATCCAACGTAATTGTTGTTCAGAGCGCCGTTTACTGTGAGACCCGCTTTCTATCGTAGCTTTCTTGTGCGCTTCCATCACGCTCCATAGTTCTAACAGTCCTCGATTCTTTCCTGCTGATATTGTGGAAACGGTAGGATCCCAAGACGGGTCTACAGGTGTCAGAATATGCAGAGCATTTCTATAATGCCTTGCAGCGTTTTTTGCGGCTTTTTCATCTAGATCAGATTTGTTTACAGCAATCATATCTGCGACTTCCAAGACGCCTTTTTTAATTCCTTGTAGTTCGTCGCCTGCATTGGGGAGCATAAGGACGAGAAACAGATCCACCATATCGGCAACGACAGTCTCTGATTGCCCTACGCCTACAGTTTCGACTAAGATTACATCGTAACCAGCTGCCTCACACAATAGTAGTGTTTCGCGCGTTTTCTTCGCAACACCGCCAAGTGTTTCACCAGCAGGTGATGGACGTATAAATGCATTCGGGTTCATCGAAAGGTGTTCCATACGGGTTTTATCCCCTAAGATGGAGCCGCCTGAGCGTTTTGATGTTGGATCAACGGCCAACACGGCGACCTTGAATCCTTGCTCTAATAGCATAGATCCAAAATTATCGATAAATGTGGACTTTCCAACCCCCGGAACGCCCGTAATGCCAATCCGGCGCGCGTGTCCCGTTTTGGGCATGCATTGCGCGAGTAGATGTTGTGCTTTGTCTTGATGGTCCGCTCGCTTAGATTCAACCCAAGTGATAGCGCGAGCTAGTCCTGCACGCGTAGTTAAGTCGTCTGGGGTGATATCTTGCATAAGACGGTAAGCTTAATTGGAAACTGTTGAATTCGTAGATGATGTATCTATTACTGATTGTGCATCATATATGCGGCCTTCGGCACCGTCTGGTTTAGGGCCTGACCCGGTTATTATCTCTAATCGAGATTGATAGGCCTTCCGGTCTGGCGTTAAGTCGAAACCAATGCCTACACCGACTCCCCCTCCGCGAGATCCACTACCACCAGAAACTCCAACACTCGTTCCGCGGTTTTGTGTACCGCCTATAATATCAGAGGTTTTTGTTACGACACGGAACCATGTTGCATTTTGGTCAAGTGTTATTTCAGCAGCGCGGCGTAATGCAAAATTCTCAACTTCGAGCTGAGATGCGTCAGTGTCACCTGTAAAAACGACATTGAACCGATTGGATTCGATCTTCATGTCAGCAAACCCAACCCCATCTTTATTGGCGGGGGTGTAAGTCGTTACTGGGGTCGCGCATGCTGTCAAAAAAGATGCACATGCCAGTGATAGTGCTAGTTTTCGTAACATTTTGGACTCGCTTTCTTAAAGCAGATTTGCCTCTATTGCCCAAAAGCTGATGGTTTTGGGTGCTCTATCATGAAAATATGCGCTTCGTTTACCAGCATATTTGCAGCATCAACAGTATCTGCTTGAGATATAGATAATTGTAGGTCTTCTTCCTCTATTTTCCAGAGCAAGTCTGCGACCTCTGACGGTTCTGCATCATTGAGCAATAGGCGCAAGACTCCAGGAATATGCTCATCATAAATGCCTACGTGAGTTACGTCTTCATTTACATCCATCGGATCCCAGTCCCTCCACAGCACTTCACCGACGATCTGAGAGAGGCCTTTGAGCCAACGATCTAGTTCTATGTCTTGCTTAGGCATGCGGTCTCCGATTCTATGAGCTAGTATTTAGGAGTTATGCTTCAATTGTGACCTCAGCTTGTCGATTAATTCAATACATGACTCTGCAATTATTGTCCCCGGAGCGAAAATAGCTGCTGCACCCGCTGCGTAAAGTTCGTCATAATCCTGTGGAGGTACAACGCCTCCAACGACGATCATAATGTCGTCACGGCCTTCAGCTTTTAGGGCTGCTTTTAGGGAAGGCACAAGTGATAGGTGACCTGCGGCAAGGGAAGAGGCAGCGACGACATGCACGTCATTCTCTACAGCTTGGCGCGCAACTTCTTCTGGGGTTTGGAAAAGGGGGCCGATATCAACGTCCCAACCAAGGTCGGCCATTCCTGAAGCTACCACTTTTTGGCCGCGATCGTGGCCGTCTTGTCCCATTTTTGCAATCAAAATACGAGGGCGACGACCTTCGTTTTCTTCAAAAGTATCAGCGCCTTTTAGCGCGAGTTCAACACGATCTGATTTAGCTTTCATACCCGCAGCATATACGCCCTGAATTGAATTGATAACTGCTTTGTGGCGTCCTACTACATTCTCAATAGCCAATGATATCTCGCCAACAGTTGCGTGGGCGCGAGCAGCATTGACGCCGAGCTCTAATAGGTTGCCTTCTCCTGTACGCATGGATTCAGAGATTGCATCAAGTGAGGCTTTTACTTTAGTCTCGTCGCGACCCGCTTTTAGCTTTTTAAGCTTTTCTAACTGCAATTTGTATACGCTGGCATTGTCGACCTTAAGAACAGGTACATCCTCTGGTTCGGTAAGTTGGTATTTGTTTACCCCAATGACTGATTGAACTCCAGAATCAATACGTGCTTGGGTTTTTGCGGCTGACTCTTCTATCCGAAGTTTAGGAAGACCTTTTTCTATAGCAGCAGCCATGCCGCCCATTTCTTCAACTTCTTCAATATGTTGCCATGCGCGGGCTGCTAAGTCGTGCGTTAGGCGTTCGACATAGTAAGAACCACCCCACATATCTATTGTGCGACATGTGCCTGCTTCTTGTTGCAAGAATATCTGAGTGTTACGTGCAATACGGGCGGAAAAGTCCGTGGGTAGAGCGAGCGCCTCGTCAAGAGCATTTGTGTGAAGTGATTGTGTTTGACCATTGGCAGCGGCCATAGCTTCCAAACAAGTGCGTATCACATTGTTATTTACGTCTTGAGCGGTGAGAGACCAGCCAGATGTCTGAGAGTGAGTGCGAAGGGAAAGAGATTTCGAGTTTTTGGGGGAAAATTTGTTGACCAAACGAGACCATAGTAATCGGCCGGCACGCATTTTAGCTACTTCCATGAAGTAGTTCATTCCGATCGCCCAGAAGAATGACAAGCGGGGAGCAAATGCATCTACATCCAAACCAGCTTCAATCCCTGATTTTATGTATTCAACTCCATCGGCAAGAGTATAAGCCAACTCTAAGTCAGCGCTCGCTCCTGCTTCCTGCATGTGATACCCGGAAATGGATATTGAGTTATACTTCGGCATTTTCTGAGACGTATAGGCAAAGATGTCAGAAATAATCCGCATGGAAGGCTTGGGCGGATAAATATAAGTATTGCGAACCATGAACTCTTTCAGGATATCGTTTTGAATCGTTCCTGAAAGTTTTTCCGGTGGCACACCTTGTTCTTCTGCTGCCACAATAAAAAGTGACAAAATGGGAAGTACAGCTCCATTCATTGTCATGGAAACGGACATTTTATCCAAAGGAATGCCGTCGAAAAGAGTGCGCATATCCAATATAGAATCGATAGCAACACCAGCCATCCCAACATCGCCAGAAACGCGAGGATGGTCACTGTCATATCCACGGTGAGTAGCCAAATCGAAAGCGACTGAAAGGCCTTTTTGACCGGCAGCAAGGTTGCGGCGGTAAAATGCATTTGATTCTTCGGCTGTAGAAAATCCAGCATACTGACGAATAGTCCATGGACGCTGAGGGTACATGGAAGGGTATGGGCCGCGTCCGTAGGGGGCAATGCCCGGCCAATCGTCTAAAAAGTCTAGTTTTGCAGTGTCTTTTGCTGTGTAAAGGGGCTTCACCTCAACACCTTCAGGAGTTTCCCAGTTGCCGTCCAAATCGTCAGCTGCAGCTTTTGACCATTTTTCAAACGAGCTATCAGTTACGATGCCGTTATCGGGTAAATCCAAGTCTATTTTTGTAAAGTCTGGTGTAGAAATCGTCATTTTAAAACTCCGAAGAGAGAGTGTTTCTAGCTGCCGGTTGGTTCGCTTTTATGGGGCCGGTGCTTAGATAAATTATGAAGCGAAGAGGCGCTAAAGCGCTAACCCTAATTCTGAGTGCGCAAGTTCCAAGCTCGACACAACATCAACTCCAACATGAATAAATTCATCAATGCCAGCTTCTTGCCACGCGGAGCCAATTTCAGCGGGTGCGCGACCTGCTAGATAAAGTCGACCTGCGCCGGCTGCGCCTAGTGCACGTGCTGTATCTGCGGCCTCTTGTAGGTAGCGTTCATCTGAGCCGCAGATGCATGCGAGGAGGCAGCCTGATTGCTTGAAGGCAGTTGCGAGCTGATCTGGTGTTCCAGCCTGGTAGATAGTGTGCAGTCCACCTGCTCCAAAAAAGTTCGTAGCAAAGGAAGTACGAGCTGTATGTTCAGCGAGCGGGCCAATAGCAGCGATAAATATTTTAGGTTTGATTTTGTTTTTTGCTTCAAATGCTTCTGCAAAATCTCGTAAACGTTCAAATGGTTTTGCGATCCGGATCGGCCATAAAGGATCACATTCTAAGGTATCTTCAGCTTCTAGCGTGAGGTCAGGAAGTGTAAGGCCATTCTGAGCACCCTCCATTAGAGAGCTTAATGCATATGAAGAGGGGGAAATGGACTTAGGTGGTGTTGCTTTGGCAAGTACACTATCTAAATCGGGAATAACAAATTCGGCGGGCGTTTCGTCTAAGAGAGGATAATCTGATACGCCAGTGATTTGCACTTTTCTAAATGCGACATCGCTTAGACGCTCTGCTCTGATTTTGCTTACTTCGGATTGAATTTTTCCTTGAGTTAGTGAGGAAATAATTCCACCGCCTTTTTCAATATCTTGAAAGAGTGACCAAGCTTTTAGAGCGAGGTCATTGGATAGAGCTGCGATACTCCAAGTCCCGCCCGCTGGGTCTAAAACTTTTCCAAGGAAAGATTCCTCTTGGGCTATAATATGAGTATTTCTTGCAATGCGCCTTGCTTGCCGAGACGGTAGTCCCAGAGCGTCAGTGAAAGGGCGCATTGTCGCGATTTCAGCTCCGCCTACGCCTGCTGCGAAACACGCAGCCGTAACACGTAAAATGTTTACCCATGGATCACGCGCGGTAAGCATTCTTCTGGATGAAACAGCTTGTATTTTCATGGTGAAGTCAGAATCAGCTACTCCAAATTCACTTGCGACTTTAGCCCACATTCGACGTGCTGCTCGCAATTTTGCGATTTCAATTATGTAGTCGGCACCTACAGACATGGTGAAATTAATGGAACGAAGTGCTGTTGCAGCGTCTATTCCAGCTTCAACCAATGTGCGTAGGTAGAATGTTCCGCTTGCAATAAGACCAGAAAGTTCTTGAGCTTCCGACCCTCCAGACTCGTGGATCGGACGAGCATCAGCGCGAAGCAATGTAGATTTCTCAAATTTTGCTGAAAGCGTTGTGACGAGATCAACTATGCTCGATTTAACATGTGCAATCTCACCATTTAAATGACCTGTTCGTGCAAGGACACCAATAGGATCATAGTTGAATGCGAGATTTAATTTTTCAGGCGTTTCTGAAGTCTGCTCTGCATGAAAAGCTAACATTGCAGCGGCTGCGAGACCGGAATTCGCAGAAGATGCTGTGACTTCTAATCCGATAGGCGCCCAATCCAGTTTAACATCCTCCAGCGTTTTCTGAAGGTCAGCTAATGTACGGATGCAAACGCCTCTATCACCGTTTTCATCAATCCTAAGTTCAATTGAGCTTACACCATGTTCGAGGTCTTCTAATATAGATTTATTGGCTTCAGCAGGATCTGGATGGGATATTATCTGGCGGATGTCCCAAGGTAGAAATTTATCGCGACTGGCTTCGGAGCCACGCATAAAAGGGGCCTGTCCAGGAAGGCCTGACTTGTCTGTAGATGATTCCCAATCCGTATCCCGATACAATGCTTTGACTGTTAGACCATCATAGGTCTTTGTGTTGATCGAAGCTGCCGGCTTCCCTTTCAGGGCCTTATCAAGAAGGTCTAACCATTGAGCTTCGTCTCCACCGTCAAACTCTGACGAGAATTGAATTATGTTATTTGAGGTCATCCCGAATGTCCTGATATTTATTTGTTATATCTTATGTTGCGATACAGCATAGCCTACTCCTGAGCGGTCAGGGGCGCGACATTCCGTCACTACATCGTTTGGACATCACCATAACCTGAAAATTTATTGTGGCACACCACCACGCGATAAATCTTCAATCAGCTTAATATCGGTAGGATCTCCACTGAGGCGATGGCGGTAAACTTGAACATTTTCAAGAATACGTTGCACATAATTGCGCGTCTCTGAAAATGGGATGCTCTCAATGAAATCAATGGGATCAATCTCACCTTTACGAGGATCACCATACTCTTCTATCCAGCGTTTTGGGCGACTTGGCCCTGCGTTGTAAGCTGCAAGTGCTAGAATGTAAGAGCCGTCAAAATCCTCTATTAAGTCGTCGAGAAAGCTTCTTCCCACTTTGAGATTGTAGGTAGGGTCATCCGTGAGCCAACTTTCACGGTAAGGTAGACCAACTTGCCTCGCCGTTAAGCGGCCCGTGGAGGGAAGCAATTGCATCATTCCACGTGCATTTGCATGGCTAACGGCTTGAGGCGAAAGTTCGCTTTCTTGGCGAGAGAGGGCCATTACAAGTGCGGGCTCTGCGATTCCAGAACGTGCACTTTCTGGAAGTTCAATTATTGGAAACGCGGCATTGGGAGCAACGAGATCCTTAGCAAGTGCTGCTTTGCCGCCTCTCACGCCTGCGCGTGGTTCCAAATAATGAACTGCTAAATCAGATAGAAGTTGGTGTTCTTGCGGTGTTTTTAGTAAGTCATCTAGATGATAGGAAAAACGTTCAAATGAGTTTAGTCTTCCTGAATCTGCGAGCATTATTGCGGCTTTAACTACATTTCTACTGTGAAAGCTCTGCGTTTCTTCCTCTGTTGCGAGGTCGGGTAGGGCGAAGTCGAGTTGAGCATCGCTTAATCCCATAGCCTTTAAGCGTTCAGCGGCCATTTGGCCGTAAAATGTGAAGTTGTAGTGCGCAGCTAGTTCGTAACTTTCCCTGGCGGCTTCAGATATTGTGATAGGTGTTTTTGGTTCAGATTCGTTTGTGTCTATTGCTGGTTTCAAGCTTTCTATTTTGGAGGCTGCATCTGTGCTATCTTCTGACGAATTCATCGCCGTTAAAGATTCTCCTCTCCAGTATAAGCCTCTAGCGTGACTTATTGGGGAGCTTACGCCCTTTGTGAGTGTATCAAAGTGTTTAAATGCTATGGCGGGTTTATTTAGATAGCGTAGCGCCACCCAACCGGCATAAAACTCAGCATCGGCAAAACTCACACCTTCGCTTAAACCGTGATTTGCTGCCATCTTATAGGCTTCGTCCCATCTTCTTTCTTTTATAAGGTCGCGAAGGAGGTAGCTGCGTTCGCTCCAGATTCTTCTTCGTCCTGTTTCTGACGTTTTAAATGGGTCGATATCTAATAAAACTTCAATTGCGCCGTCTCTATTGTTTGCTCTTTTACGCCTCCAGCGTGCTCTCTCATATAGCAGGCCGGGGTCTGACTGTTTTTTACTTGGAACATCCTCAATAAGAGAATCAACGCCTCGTCGACCTTCCATCAAGCCAACGCGTGCCTCTGCAAGCTCACGGTCAGCTGAGTTCAAACGAGAGAAGAGAGATTTGGCGTCACTGCGCTGATTGTTCCACAAAAGCATGTCGACACGTTTGGCGTGGTCTATCGCATTCAAATCTTTTGCGAATTGCAGTAATAATTCCCGCTGGTCGGTAGAGGATAGGGCGTGATTCCACCAAATATCCTTTATAGTTGCTAACGCAATTGGGCTTTTATTCTGTCTTTCTAACAATTGAGCATATTGTAATTTTCCGCCCCCCGTGACCGCAGGGTATTCATCAAACCATGCAGATAGCTCTGAATCACGTAGTGAGAGGCCCTTAAGTAGGTTTTCTGCTTGTTTCTGCATTTCGATTCGTTTGGGCCAGTCATTCAAACTGGACAATGCAAATTTTAACTCAGAAAAAGTAGGTTGAGCAGACGCATTAGTCGTAAGTTTCCACAGCAATAGGTCTTTGACGGATTCGTCCTGTGATGATTTGTAAACACTGCGGACTAGGTCCCAGTTTCCTGAATCGGCGGCATCAAGTGCATCAGATAATAATTTATATGTTTGCGGTTCTACAATTTTTGAGTAGATGTTAGCGCTCGGTTTGAGTGTAGGCGCAGTCGGAATTGCGAGAGCTGTGGAGTTTGCAGCAAATAAAATAAAGATTGCTGGACAAAGAATTCTTTTCATGACTTGCAAAACCTGTGTGTGACGCGAATAAGAACTGATTAGCTTTAAAATGTGAACATGCTGTGAGCGTTTTAATAAATTTCCAAAATATCGACTCGAAACGGAGGACGCGATGTTTAAAGGGTCTATCCCAGCTCTAGTCACACCTTTTCGCGATGGAAAAGTAGACGAGCAAGCATTTGAAAGAATGGTTATCCGGCAAATAGAGGCTGGAACCCATGCCGTTGTGCCATGTGGGACGACTGGCGAAAGTGCAACTTTGTCACATGACGAGCACCGCCGTGTTGTTGAATTGTGCGTTGAGATAGTGGCGGGAAGGATTCCGGTCATTGCGGGTGCGGGCTCAAATTCGACTCGTGAGGCGATAGGATTGGTGGAACATGCAAAAGCTATTGGAGCGCACGCTGCGCTAACAGTGTGTCCATATTATAACCGTCCTTCTCAGTTAGGTTTGATCGCACATTTTACTGGTATCGCAGATGCTGTTCAACTTCCATTGGTCATATACAACGTACCCGGAAGAACGGTTTCTGATCTAGAGCCTGAGACTATGGGGCAATTAGCAAAGCACCCTAATGTCATCGCTATAAAGGATGCGACTGGAGATTTGGGGCGTGTGTCTTGGCATCAGTCCATATGTCCTGAAGATTTTGTGCTGTTGAGTGGCGATGATATGAGTGCAGTTGGTTTTAATGCAATGGGTGGGAGTGGCTGTATTTCAGTTACCGCAAATATTGCGCCTAAAGCGTGTGCTGATATGCAGAATGCTATGGCGTCTGGAGACTATGACACAGCCAGAAAAATAAACGGAACCCTACAGAGGTTGCACCGTTCTTTGTTTCTGGAGCCAAGTCCTGCGCCGACTAAATTTGCGCTCGCAGAATTGGGGCTATGTGAACCAGATGTGCGGCGTCCGATTCTTCCTATTCAGTCTGATTTGGTTAAAGCTGAAATCAGAACTGCTATGAAAGAGGCGGGCGTCCTGTAAAGGGTGTAGATAAGTCATGGCTAAACCGAAAAAGAACGATTCAAACAGTCTCATCGCTGAGAATCGGCAGTCTCGTAGAAACTATGAGGTTGTGGATACTATGGAAGCAGGAGTGATGCTGCTTGGGACGGAGGTTAAATCGCTTCGCATGGGGCGCGCTAATATCTCAGAGAGTTATGCGCGTGATGAGAATGGTGAGTTAGTTTTGGTAAATGCAACTATCCCTATCTACCCACCAGCAGCACAATTTAATCACGAGCCTTTGCGTATGCGTAAGCTGCTGTTGAAGAAAAAAGAATTGGCTAAGCTTAATCAAGGGATTTCGCGAGATGGAATGACTATCGTGCCGCTTAAGCTTTATTTCAATGATCGTGGATTGGCAAAGCTTCTATTGGGATTGGCGAAGGGGCGCAAAAATCACGATAAACGCGATGTAGAGAAAAAGCGAGATTGGGATAAGCAGAAGGCACGTTTGATGCGGGCTAAGGGCTAATATTATTCTTCTGGTATGCGGACGGCTGTTGATTTGGTGCGGGCATTTTGTCGCACAGGGGCGTTTGAGTAAAATTAAAAATCAGAGCGCAAGGTGTGGATTGCTTTAGTTTCTTTAATGACGGGAGATGATATATTTTTTGGCACACAGTGAGGGCTCTGTTCGTTAAAAGCGAGAGATCGTGTTGTATCGTTCGCAGAAATCGGCGGTCTTTTTGGTTTAATCCTCAATTATTTGAATAAATAAGCAATCATTACCTTTGCTTGTTAGTTAACTTTTGCTAAAGCGAAGCACGCTAATTGACCTCTTTGGTGTTTGGGTGTGTGAGGTAATTTTGCCATAGGCTGGCTTCATTTTTGACTAGATTGGAAATGTTAGGCATCTGGCACCTTGCACGTAAAGCCAAAGCATCTTAGGCCGATCCGCAAACTGCTAGGAATTTATAATGCAAGACGTTCAATCACTCGTCCTAAATTATTTGCCAGTCGTCATATTCTTTGTGTTTGGTGTGGCCTTGTGTCTTGCCTTTCTCTTAGCTTCGACGGTTTTGTCGCCAAATAATCCGGATCCTGAAAAAAACTCAGCTTATGAATGTGGGTTCAATCCGTTTGATGACGCGCGGATGAAGTTTGATATCAGATTTTATCTGGTCGCTATTTTGTTTATCATATTTGACCTTGAGGTCGCCTTTCTCTTTCCATGGATTTTTCAGGTCGATGCCGGAAATGTTGCTGCGTTCTGGTCAATGATGGTGTTTCTGGGCGTGTTGACTATTGGTTTTATATACGAGTGGAGTTCCGGTGCGCTGGAGTGGGAGTAATCAAATGAGTACGAAAAACGCTTCGGCTTCAATGTCTGATAGTTCCGCAAATAAAAGTGTTTCAAAAATAGGTGGCGATGACCCCTTTTTTGCTGGTGTTTCTGATGAATTAGCTGACAAAGGGTTTGTTGTCGCAAAGTTGGACGATGCTATTAGTTGGGCGCGTACTGGGTCCTTGATGTTTATGAGTTTTGGTTTGGCGTGTTGTGCTGTTGAAATGATGCACGCAGCTAATCCTCGCTACGATATGGAGCGTTTTGGGATGGCTCCACGTGGGACGCCAAGACAATCTGACCTAATGATTGTAGCTGGAACCCTAACAAATAAAATGGCCCCGGCGATGCGTAAGGTTTACGATCAAATGGCTGAGCCACGTTATGTGATCTCCATGGGGTCGTGTGCTAATGGTGGTGGATATTACCACTATTCTTATTCGGTTGTTCGTGGGTGTGACCGGATTGTGCCTGTTGATGTTTATGTGCCTGGGTGTCCTCCAACGGCCGAGGCTTTAATGTATGGATTGCTGCAATTGCAGAAGAAAATACGTCGTGAGGGGACGATAGACAGATGAGTTTATCTTATATCAATGTTGCCTCTCTGCAGGAATTGGCGCTGCATATAGAAACAAATCAGCCACACGCGGTTAAAACGTGCGAAGTGGTTCGAGATGAGCTGGTCGTGACTTGTGTCCGTGACCAGATCTTGCCGCTGATGCGTTTTCTGAAAAATGATTCACAGTGTAAATTTGAAACTTTAGTAGATATTTGTGGTGCAGATTACCCCGCTCGCGTAGAGCGTTTTGAGGTTGTGTATCACATGTTGTCCATGAGTTTGAATCAGCGCTTGCGGGTAAAGGTTGTAACGGACGAAGAGAATTCTGTGCCTAGCCTTGTTGAGCTATTTCCGTGCGCGAATTGGAATGAGCGTGAAGCCTTCGATATGTACGGAATTTTGTTTTCTGGTCACCCAGATCTACGCAGAATTTTGACAGATTATGGTTTTGAAGGACATCCGTTGAGGAAGGACTTCCCATTAACTGGGCATGTTGAAGTTCGTTATGATGAGGTCGAAAAACGTGTTGTTTATCAACCCGTGAAGCTAGTACAAGAGTATAGAAATTTTGATTTTCTATCACCATGGGAAGGAATGCAAAGCGTTATTCCTGGTGATGAGAAAGCTGACGAGGAAGAGGCTTAAGTATTATGGCTGATGGAACTTCATCCTCTAACGATTTAGATAGCCGAAAGTTTACGATCAATTTTGGTCCACAGCATCCAGCTGCGCACGGTGTATTGCGTATGATTTTGGAACTGGATGGTGAGATTGTTGAGCGTGTGGATTCTCATATTGGCCTTCTGCACCGAGGTACTGAAAAACTCATTGAGTATAAAACATATCTTCAAGCGTTGCCGTATTTTGACCGATTGGATTATTGTGCGCCGATGAACCAAGAACATGCTTGGTGTTTGGCGATTGAAAACCTTACTGGCGTAGTTGTGCCGCGTCGGGCTCAATTCATTCGCGTGCTTTTTTCTGAAATTGGCCGCCTGCAGTCGCATCTCTTGAATGTAACCACACAAGCGATGGATGTCGGTGCTTTGACTCCTATCACTTGGGGGTTTGAAGAGCGCGAGAAGCTTCTTGTTTTTTATGAGCGGGCGTCTGGTAGCCGTATGCATGCCGCTTATTTTCGACCGGGTGGTGTGCACCAAGATCTTCCACCGGAATTATTGGAAGATATATATGATTTTTGTGATCCATTCCTGAAAGTCCTTGATGATATTGAAGGGCTTTTAACAAACAGTCGCATATTCAAGCAGCGGAACGTGAATATTGGTAAGGTGACTCCGGCTGATGCTCTGGAATGGGGCTTTTCAGGTGTGATGGTCCGTGGTTCCGGCATGCCGTGGGATTTGCGTAGGTCGCAACCTTACGAGATTTATTCTGAGCTTGAGTTTGGTATTCCTGTAGGTAAAAACGGCGATTGTTATGATCGTTACCTGTGCCGCATGGAAGAGATGCGTGAATCAGTAAAGATCATAAAGCAGTGTATTGATCAGATACCTCAAGGACCGGTTCTTCCTGAACGCTCTAAATATGCGCCGCCTCGTAGAGGTGAGATGAAGGGGTCAATGGAAGCCTTAATCCATCACTTCAAATTGTATACTGAAGGGTTTCACGTTCCTGCAGGTGAAATATATACAAGTGTAGAAGCTCCTAAAGGGGAGTTTGGTGTGTATCTGGTGTCTGATGGAACAAACCGTCCGTATCGCACTAAGATTAAAGCTCCTGGATATGCTCACTTGCAAGCGATGGACTATCTTTGTAAGGGCCATCAATTAGCTGATGCTTCAGCAATATTGGGGTCTTTGGATATCGTTTTTGGGGAGATAGATCGATGAATTCTCCTCTGAATGCTGAACAGCTGGTTCAGGCACAATTAGATGCATATAATGCTCAAGATTTAGATGCTTTTTGCGGGTGTTTTTCTGACGAAGTTTTTGTAACTTCTTATCTAGGGGAAGCTATTTGCAGCGGCATCGGTGCTTTTCGTGAGCGGCATGTTGGGATTTTTGGAGATTTCCCCAAAAATCGGGCAAAACTAATGTCTCGTATGGTTTTGGGTAATACAGTCATTGATCATGAACTGGTTGACCGAGGCAATGGTGATCCAGATTTTCAGGTTGGTTGTATTTATACGATAAATAATGCGCGTATCTCACGCATTGAATACGTCAAAGCGGGTTAGATAATGAGTAGTATTCGTCGATTTGACATTGAGGCTGGTGGAAGCGAATTCACCTTTAAAGCCGAAACAGAAGAGAAAATTCAGTTCTGGCTTTCGAAATATCCTGTCGAAAGGCAACGATCAGCAGTTATTCCGATGTTATGGCTCGCGCAGAAGGACAACGCAGGTTGGCTATCTGAACCTGCGATGAGAGAAGTCGCCGAACGTTTAGGGATGGCATATATTCGCGTGTATGAAGTGGCGACTTTTTACACAATGTTTCGTATGCAGCCAGTTGGTGAATTCCATATCCAAGTATGTGGTACAACGCCATGTATGCTTCGTGGTTCAGATGATTTGATCTCGGTATGTAAGTCCAAAATTGGTGACAAAGGTCATGTGGGCGCAAATGGTAAATTGTCATGGGAAGAAGTTGAGTGTTTAGGAGCATGTGTAAATGCGCCTATGGCTCAAGTTAATGACTATTACTATGAGGACTTAGATGCTGACAGTATGGGGCAATTGCTTGACGAACTTGTTGCAGGCAAGAACCCAAAGCCAGGAACAAGGGTTGACCGTCAGACGAGCGCGCCTGAAGGCGGATTAACAAGCTTGCTAGATGAGTCCCTCTATGATGGCTCCCTAGCTACACCATTAAAAACGATACCTGGTGCACCTGAATCTGAAAAAGAAGAGGTCGTTGCTTCCTCTAATGGAGCTACAGAGCTAGCGCCTCAAAAAGTAAAAGAAGATAAGAGTTCTGCTAATTTTGGTGATACAAAAACGTTTGCATCAAAAGATGTCGGCAATAAACCTTCACTAGAAGATGAGGCTCGTCCGTCAGTTCTTGCTGAACCGTTAAATGGTTCTTCAGATGATTTAAAGCGCATCTCGGGGATAGGACCTAAGATAGAGGAAACATTAAACTCTTTGGGTGTTTTTCATTTTGCACAAATTGCTGAATGGACGGAAGAGAATGTTGATTGGATAGATGCCTTTTTGAGTTTCAAAGGGCGAGTAGAGCGAGAGAATTGGATTTCACAATCCAAGTTACTTGCTGCTGGTGAAGAAACTGAATTTTCGCAACGCCAGTCCAAAACTGAAGCAAAGAAAGACTAGAGGCTATGAGTAATAAGCCGCTAAAACCAGAGTTGAAAGCACTGCTTATAGCAGCAGTGATGGAGAGCGTTTGTCTGGGTGGTGGTGTTATTGCTTGGCTTTCAACCGATAAAATTATTTGGCTCGCTATCGGGGTAGTTGCAGGGGTGGGATTCTCCCTTCCTGCTGTTATTACTTTCGTTCGTGCTAGCAAGGGGCAAAAGTAATGCTGCTCGATAAAGACCGCATTTTTACAAATCTATATGGCCACCACGATTGGTCACTAGAGGCCGCCAAGATGCGCGGTGCTTGGAATTCTACAAAGGAACTTATGCAGTTCGGTCCTGAGTGGATCTGCGAGCAGGTTAAGGCTTCAGGTTTGCGCGGACGCGGGGGAGCGGGCTTTCCTACAGGCTTAAAATGGACGTTTATGCCAAAAGAGGTAAAGGAACGTCCTCATTACTTGGTTGTAAATGCTGATGAGTCAGAACCAGGAACTTGTAAAGACCGTGATATTATGCGGCATGATCCGCATTTACTTATCGAAGGTTGCTTGATTGCTTCTTACGCAATGCGTGCAAACACTTGTTATATTTATCTGCGCGGCGAGTATATTTTTGAACGTGAACGTATGCAGCAAGCCATAAATGAAGCATATGCAGCTGGCCTAGTTGGCAAAAATGCATGTGGTTCTGGGTGGGATTTCGATATCTACTTACATCATGGTGCGGGTGCTTATATTTGTGGTGAAGAGACTGCGTTACTCGAAAGTCTTGAAGGTAAAAAAGGGCAACCACGTTTGAAACCACCATTTCCAGCGAATGCCGGACTTTATGGGTGCCCTACGACAGTGAACAATGTTGAGTCGATTGCTGTAGCTCCTACAATATTGCGTCGCGGTGCAGGTTGGTTCAAGAAATTTGGGCGTGACAATAATGCAGGTACAAAGGTTTTTGCTATTTCAGGTCACGTGAATCGCCCCTGCAATGTTGAAGAAGAAATGTCTATTCCTTTGAAGACATTGTTGGAGACGCACTGTGGTGGCGTTCGCGGAGGATGGGAGAATCTCAAAGCGGTTATTCCTGGCGGTTCTTCGGTGCCGATGATTCCTAAAGAAATTTGTGATGATGTTCTGATGGACTTTGATGCTTTGCGCGCCGTACAGTCTGGTTTGGGAACTGCGGCTGTGATCGTAATGGATCAGTCAACAGATGTTGTGCGAGCCATCGCTCGGTTAGCGTATTTCTATAAGCACGAGAGCTGTGGACAATGTACGCCTTGTCGTGAAGGCACAGGGTGGATGTGGCGTGTACTAGAGCGCATGGTACGAGGGGAAGCAGAAGCTTCTGAAATTGATCTGTTGCTTGACGTCTCTTACCAAATCGAAGGACACACAATTTGTGCTCTAGGCGATGCAGCTGCATGGCCTGTTCAGGGGCTTATTCGTCATTTCCGTTCTGAAATTGAAGAGCGCATAACAAGTTATCGTATTGGCCGTCCGCATGTGCCGGGCGCAACCATAGCAGCGGCGGAGTAGTTTAAATGGCTGATACTGCAAAAGTTGTTGTCGACGGAGTGGAAGTCGAAGTTCCACGCAATTATTCTCTTTTACAGGCATGTGAAGAAGCCGGAGCCGAGATTCCGCGTTTTTGTTACCATGAACGTCTTTCTATTGCCGGTAACTGCCGTATGTGTCTGGTTGATTGGGTCGGAGCGCCTAAGCCGATTGCATCTTGTGCACAAGCAGTTGGTGATATGCGGCCCAACCAAGATGGATCACCTCCACAAATCTCGACAAAGTCTGAGCGGGCTATAAAGGCCCGCAATGGTGTGATGGAGTTTCTTCTAATTAATCACCCCCTAGATTGTCCGATTTGTGACCAAGGTGGTGAATGTGACCTTCAAGATCAAGCTATGGGGTTTGGTCGTTCTGTTAGTCGCTATAGAGAGCCAAAACGCGCTGTCGACGACAAAAACATGGGGCCTTTGGTAAACACTATAATGACGCGTTGTATTCAGTGTACGCGTTGTGTTCGGTTCGCTGCTGAAGTAGCTGGCGTTGAAGAAATTGGTCTGATTAGTCGCGGTGAAGACGCGCAAATCACGACATATCTTGAGGCTTCGCTCCAGTCTGAACTCTCAGGGAATGTTATCGATCTTTGTCCGGTAGGTGCTTTGACGTCTAAGCCTTATGCTTTCAATGCTCGACCTTGGGAATTAAGAAAAACTGAGAGCGTAGATGTTATGGACGCTATGGGGGCGTCTATTCGCGTTGATGCACGTGGATCAGCAGTACTTCGTGTTCTGCCAAGAATAAACGAAGAGATCAACGAAGAGTGGATCTCTGATAAAACCCGTTTTGCTATCGATGGTTTAGGACGTCAGCGTCTGGATAAGCCTTTTATCCGTAAAAACGGGAAATTGGTGGCTGCATCTTGGGATGAAGCGCTTGAGTTGGTCTCATCGAAGTTAAAAGGGGACGCTTCAAAAATTGCAGCAATAGCCGGTGACTTAGCTTGCGTTGAGGGGATGAAAGCAACCTTAGATCTGTTACGATCAATAGGTGTGAAATCTATAGATTGTCGCCAAGACGGAGCCCAATTAGCGCTTGATATTGATGGTAATTTACTGCCGCGAGAAAGTTACATTTTTAATTCCTCGATTATGGGAATTGATGACGCCGACTACGTGCTCATAATAGGTGCAAACCCACGTAAAGAAGCTGCCGTATTAAATGCGAGAATTCGTAAGAATTGGCTGCACCGGGATATGCCGGTTGCCTTGATAGGGGAAAGCGTAGACTTAACATATAGCTACACGCACCTCGGCAATGGAATTGAAGCGCTACAAAGCCTCAAGCCTGAAAACGAAGTGTTTGAAATGTTAAAACAAGCACGTAGGCCTATGATAATATTAGGACAAAGTGCTGTTTCTCGGGAAGATGGTGCGTCCGTGCTAGCATCTGTGTCTCAGTTGGCCGAGCAAGTTGGGTGTTTCACTTCTGCATCTGAAAACGAAGAGGCTTGGAACGGTTTTAACGTACTTCACAATGCTGCTGGTCGTGTAGGTGGGTTGGACATTGGCTTTTTACCCATCGAAGATGGTTTAGATGTCAAAGGTATTTTGAATGGAGCGCAAAACGGTAGCATCGAGACAATTATCTCTCTAGGAGCCGATGAGATAGTTGGAGATGCTTTTGGTGAAGCGTTTGTAGTGTACATTGGTACCCATGGTGATGAAGGTGCGCATCGCGCAGATGTTATCCTGCCGTCTGCAACTTATACAGAAAAGTCAGCTACCTATGTTAATACAGAAGGTAGGGTACAGCGAACACAACGTGCTGTAGGGCTTAAAGGTGAGTCTAGAGAAGATTGGTCTATTCTAAGAGCTTTATCGACAAAATTGGGCGCGCCTCTACCTTACGATAGTTTGACAGAACTTCGTTCTAAAATGAACCAGGATAAACCTGTTTTTAAAGGTCTGGATGTAGCTCCCTTCCCAACAGGAGAGGTTCTAAGCCTACCATTCGGTAAAATTGGACAAATGAGTGATGCGCCTTTTGCAGAAGCTGTAGGAGCTTTTCACTTAACAAATCCAATTGCGAGAGCATCTAAAACAATGGCTGAGTGTGCTGAACTTGCAGTTCACAAGCTGTCAACAGCTGCAGAGTAGGATAAAAGACAATGGAACTCTTTCTGCAATGGACGAATAATAATCCTTGGTTGGCTGTATTGTTGTCAGCAGCACAAGTACTCGGATTTTTAGTTGTTTTGCTGCTTTCAATTGCGCTGCTTTTATGGATGGACCGAAAGGTCCTTGCTGGTGCAATGCTTCGTAAAGGGCCAAACGTGGTGGGCCCATTTGGATTGCTCCAGTCGTTTGCTGATTTTGGGAAATTTGTACTCAAAGAAATTATTATTCCTGCTGGTGCGAATAAGACTGTCTTCATGTTGGCACCGATAATTTCCACTGTAACGGCATTATTAGCATGGGCGGTTATTCCTGTTGCGCCAGGTTGGGTGAACTCTGACTTAAATGTTGGTATATTGTACCTTTTTGCGATGTCGTCGTTAGGTGTCTACGGTATCATTATGGCCGGATGGGCTTCTAATTCTAAATACCCCTTCTTAGGTGGTCTTCGTAGCGCTGCTCAAATGGTATCGTACGAAGTGTCTATTGGTTTCATACTCGTTACCGTGTTGATGTTAGCAGGTTCAATGAACTTGACTGATGTGGTGGAAGCTCAAAAGGGTGGATTCTGGAATTGGAACGTATTGGGCGGTGGAAATATCCTATTGGCTCTGATCATGATCCCAATGTTTGTTATGTTTTTTATCTCAGCTTTGGCTGAAACAAACAGGGCACCGTTTGATCTCCCTGAAGCTGAATCTGAACTCGTTGCTGGTTACCAAGTTGAATATTCATCTTCACCGTTTTTGCTAATATATTTGGCTGAACAGGTCGCTATCGTATTGATGTGCGCTTTGATGGCGATACTGTTTTTTGGTGGGTGGTATCTACCTTTCTTCAGCCCAGCGGATGTCGGGATAAAAGATGGTAGCTTACTTTCCAGCCTTATTTATTTCGGCTCGTTTTCGATAAAAGTCGTATTCTTCTTTTTCCTCTTTGCAATCGTTCGAGCTATCGTTCCTCGCTATAGGTATGATCAGTTGATGAGACTCGGGTGGAAAATCTTCCTACCTACATCTTTGTTCGCAGTAATCGCAGTATCAGCTTATGTCGTGTTTGTTAAAAATGGCGCTGTTGCGTAAGTTAGGAAGGATTTATTATGTCCCGTATCGCTCAAGCCATTAAAGGCGCAATGCTTTCTGATTTGCTATCTGCATTAGCATTGGCCATGCGCTACATGTTTTCAAGAAAAGCAACGGTTAACTATCCCTTTGAAAAGGGACCACTTAGTCCGCGATTTAGAGGTGAGCATGCTTTGCGTAGGTATGCTAACGGTGAAGAACGTTGCATAGCTTGTAAACTCTGTGAGGCAGTTTGTCCTGCGCAGGCAATCACTATTGAAGCGGAGCCTCGTTCGGATGGCTCAAGGCGTACGACACGCTATGATATCGATATGACAAAGTGTATTTACTGTGGGTTTTGTCAGGAAGCGTGTCCTGTGGATGCAATTGTTGAAGGTCCAAATTTTGAGTTCTCGACCGAAACAAGAGAAGAACTGTTTTACGATAAGGATCGTTTGCTTTCCAACGGTGACCGTTGGGAGAGACAGATTGCGAAAAACCTAGAGCTTGATGCTCGTTACCGCTAGGTAAGGTTGGAATTTTAGTCAGCTAGGAAACTAGCAAAAGGGCAATCACTTTGGATTGCTGAAGCAAGAAGAAAGACGAGGCGGGCGCGTGCAGCTGATCGCTTTTTATATACTCTCAACGGTCGTAGTACTTTCGGCCATATCAGTGATTGCATCACGTAATCCAGTTCATTCTGTATTATGGTTGATTTTGTCATTTTTCACTGCTGCTGGTCTATTAGTGTTAATAGGGGCTGAATTCCTCGCAATGCTTTTGATAGTAGTTTATGTGGGGGCAGTCGCTGTCCTCTTCCTATTTGTTGTCATGATGCTGGACGTTGATTTCGCAGAAATGCGAAAGGGGTTCGCTGATTACATGGTGATGGGTGGAATTATAGCAGTTGCACTTTTAGCAGAGATTGCTGTTATTGCGACCTCTGCAGTGTTTGACGATGGCAGAGGGTTTGATCCTAGTCCTGGTGCTGAAACGAATGCTGAAGCGCTATCGAATGTGCTGTACACCGACTATTTCTTACTTTTTCAAATGGCAGGTGTTGTTCTGTTAGTGGCCATGATTGGAGCTATCGTTTTGACACTTCGGCATAGACCAGACGTTAAACGTCAAAAAGTGGATGAGCAAACGGCTCGTCGCCGCGAGGACGCGGTAGAAATTCTAAATGTAAATTCAGGTCAGGGTATTGATGTACATCCTGAGCAAAGGAATTAGGAGGCGCAAATGGACCTGACCTTAGGACACTATCTCGCCTTATCGGCGGTTTTATTCACCATTGGTGTTTTTGGAATTTTCGTAAACCGGAAGAATATCATTGTCATCTTGATGGCGATTGAGCTCCTCCTGTTGTCTGTTAATATAAACCTGGCAGCGTTTTCTGCTTTCAACGGTTCCATCACCGGTCAGGTTTTCGCCATGCTCGTCTTGACGGTAGCGGCAGCAGAGGCAGCTGTAGGGCTTGCTATTCTTGTTGTTTACTTCCGTAACCGCGGCCAAATTGCCGTGGATGACGTTAACATGATGCGCGGTTAAGCGGGTAAGGAGACCGGGGCATGGGCTGGCAATCATTTGCTGCAATAGTTGTTGTATTTGCACCTTTATTTGGTGCAATTATTGGGGGTGCCGTGAACCTTTTCACGCCTCACAACGACGAATTCACCAAACTCGCTAAAGACGACGCAGAACATGGACATGATCATCATGCTCATATCTCTGCTGGACGTGCGCGTTTAGACAAGATAGCGATGATCGCAACTACGGGCTTGGTTGTATCTGCCGCTTTTTGTGCTTCATTGTTGTTTTTCAACCAGTTCTTCGCTGCGGGTGAAGGCGTAGGTGACACACAGATTGTCACTATAGCACGCTGGTTGGATATCGGTGCGCTTCAGGCCGACTGGGCAATTCGCATAGATACATTGTCTGTTGTGATGATGTTCGTAGTTACAAGTGTGTCTTCTCTCGTGCATATCTATTCTTGGGGATATATGTCGCACGATCTGGGACGCGCGCGTTTCTTCTCCTATCTTTCCTTGTTTACATTCATGATGTTGATGTTGATTACGGCAGACAACTTTCTTCAGCTGTTTTTTGGATGGGAAGGAGTTGGTCTAGCATCATATCTATTGATCGGGTTCTGGTATCACAAACCTTCTGCAAACGCTGCTTCTATCAAAGCTTTCGTAACTAACCGTGTAGGTGATGTTGGGTTTGCTTTAGGAATCATGGCCGTATTCTTAGTGTTTGGAAGCGTCGAGTTTGCTCCTGTGTTTGAAGCCATCAAAACAAATGCAACAGTAACGCCTTTTGCCTTTGGAGAGGCAGCTCACGCTCAAGACGTTGTTATTTCTGTTCTTGGGGTAACTGCTCCTGCTATGGAAATTGTTGGTGTGCTTTTGTTCATCGGTGCGATGGGTAAATCAGCACAATTGGTTCTCCATGTGTGGTTGCCAGATGCTATGGAAGGTCCAACGCCAGTATCAGCTTTGATCCACGCAGCAACAATGGTGACTGCAGGAGTTGTACTTGTTGTACTTTGTTCTCCGATCTATGAGTACACGACTTACGCTTCAGCAATGATAACGTTTGTGGGTGCTGCAACAGCAATATTTGCGGCTACTGTAGCTTTAACACAAAACGATATTAAGCGAGTTATTGCTTATTCCACGTGTTCTCAATTGGGCTATATGTTCTTTGCAGCGGGAGTAGGTGCCTATGACGCTGCTATGTTCCACTTGTTTACTCATGCCTTTTTCAAAGCAATGCTATTCCTAACTGCTGGTGCAGTAATTCACGGATTAGCTGATGAACAAGACATGCGTAAAATGGGGGGACTTCGTGCCAAAATGCCAATAGCTTGGTTGATGATGTTGATCGGAACTCTCGCTATTACAGGTGTGGGGATTCCAGGAACACATATCGGCTTTGCGGGCTTCTTTTCTAAAGATGCGATCCTAGAAGAAGCGTTCCTATCGGGCGGTCTATATTCTCAATTTGCGTTCTGGGCTGGTATAGTCGCAGCATTGCTAACGAGTTTCTATTCATGGCGTCTGATGATTATGACTTTCCATGGCAAAACACGTGCAAACAAGCATGACTATGATCACGCGCATGATGCACCATTAGTGATGGGTATGCCTTTATACCTGCTAGGTGGTGGAGCAGTACTTGCAGGTGTTGTGTTCTATGGTGCGTTTATTGGTGAGTTGACTAAAGTAAATACTAAATTTTGGGGCAGTTCTATTTATAATGCAGAAGTCGTGGAAACTCACCATGACGAAGCATCTTTGGATAGCCACGCGGCAGTAACGGAACACATTGTAGCTGCTAAAGCACATGATTCTGAAGGTCATGATGAGGTGCATGAAGTCGTGGATGCTCATGGATCAGAAGCCGCACATGGAGAAGATCATGGTGGTCATCACGGCGTTCATCCACCGACTTGGGTGCTCTGGGCACCATTTGTGTCTTGGATGACTGGTCTAGTGCTCGCGATTATATTTTACGGAATGTTACCGCATATCCCTCGTTCCATGGGAGAACGTTCGGGGCCGATGCATGGTTTCTTATTCAACAAATGGTTCTTTGATGAAATTTACGATTTCGTCTTTGTGAAAGGGGCCAAAGCTCTAGGAGATCTATTCTGGAAAGTTGGTGATAAGAAACTCATCGATGGACTTGGACCTAATGGGGTTTCCTATCTAACTAAAGCTGGTGCAAGTGGTCTATCCAGATTGCATACAGGTTATCTATATCACTACGCATTTATCATACTCATAGCAGCAGTGGTGTTTGGTGCGGTGGCCTTATTTGGCCAATCAGGAGCAAACTGATGGCGGCGTTTCCTATTCTTTCAATGATTACTTTTTTGCCCTGTATCGGTGCGTTAATAATATTATTAACTCGCTCGGTAGTTGGTGAACAGTCACGCGAAACCGTGAGACTGGCAGCTTTGGTAATCACTTTAGCGACGTTTATATTGTCTTTGTGGTCAATGTCTGAATTTGATCCATCAGCGACAGGGTATCAGTTAGTTGAAAACTACCCTTGGTTTGGACAAATATCGTATAAATTAGGTGTGGATGGAATGTCCATGCTTCTGATTTTGCTGACAACTTTCTTGATGCCGCTTTGTGTGTTGGCTAGTTGGAATAATATCAAGCATCGCTTTGCCGAATACATGATTGCGTTTCTCATATTAGAAACCTTAATGTTGGGCGTTTTTTGTTCGATGGACTTGGTGTTGTTCTACATCTTCTTTGAAGGTGGCTTGATCCCGATGTTTATTATTATTGGGATTTGGGGTGGAGCAAATAGGTTATACGCTGCTTTCAAATTCTTTCTGTATACATTACTAGGTTCGTTAGCTTTGTTAGCTGCGCTTATCTACATTTACGTTACCGTTGGAACGACGGACATTCCAACTCTTCAACAGCACGTTTTCTCTCCTGAGGTTCAGACATGGCTGTGGCTTGCCTTCTTTGCATCTTTCGCGGTTAAGCTTCCTATGTGGCCTGTTCACACATGGCTTCCTGATGCTCACGTTGAGGCCCCAACAGCAGGATCTGTTATTCTTGCGGGTGTTCTGCTTAAGATGGGTGGATATGGGATGCTTCGCTTCTCTCTACCGATGTTTCCTGATGCCTCCCAGTTATTCCAGCCGCTTGTTTTTGCGTTATCGGTTATTGCGGTAGTGTATGCTTCTTTGGTTGCTTTCCGTCAGACGGATATGAAAAAGTTGATCGCCTATTCATCCGTAGCGCACATGGGGTTGGTGACTTTGGGTATATTCGCGATGAACGAAGAAGGTATCCAAGGTGCTATCTTTCAGATGTTTTCTCACGGATTGATTTCTGGAGCATTGTTCTTGTGTGTCGGCGTGGTTTATGACCGAATGCATACGCGTGAAATATCTGCATATGGTGGTCTGGTACACAGAATGCCAATTTATGCTGCAATTTTCATGTTCTTCACAATGGCGAATGTTGGTTTGCCGGGAACTTCAGGTTTTATCGGTGAAATCGTGTCTATGATTGGTGGTTTCATGGCCAACCCATGGGCTGCAGCTGGTGCGGCTTTAGGTATGATCCTCTCAGCAGTTTACATGCTTACTTTGTTCCGAGAGACAGTGTTTGGTGTGATTAAAAGTGAGCAAGTACAAGCCATGAAGGATGTCTCGTTAAGAGAGGCATTTATACTTCTTGTTTTGGCTTTAGGTACTTTGATTTTGGGAGTTTTCCCGTCACTAATTTTCGATATTTCAGAAACTTCAGCTGTTGAAGTGCTGAGTTTGATGAGTAAATAGGTAGGGGTGTAACATGGATATTCTAAACGACATTTCCATCGCGGCACCCGAGGTGTTGCTTATAGGTGTGGCTTTAGTTGGCGTACTATTAGGAGCTGCGTTCAAACAAGGTTTCAACGGTTTATCAAGATTGATGGGAGGGCTTGCGCTCGCTGGTGCAGCTGTTTTGTCTGCATCTCAATCAACAACAGACACGGCGACTGCGTTTAATGAGCTTTACAAAGTCACACCGTTTTTAGCTATTGCGAAGACAGTCTCTTATGGGGTTGCTGCTATAGCGTTGCTTGTAGCTGGTCGTTACCTACATCGCGAGAATATGAACAAGTTTGAATATACTCTGCTTGTTCTGTTTGGTTCTGCTGGTATGGGCTTTATGCTATCAGCGAACAATTTAATGACACTATACATGGGAATAGAGATGTTATCTCTGTCTTCATATGTATTAGCGGCGTTCAACCGTGATAGTCGTAGATCTGCTGAAGCCGGGCTGAAGTACTTTGTATTGGGTGCTTTAGCTTCTGGTTTACTGTTATTTGGATCTTCTCTTGTGTACGGCTTTACCGGCCATACAGGGTTTGAACAGATTGCTGGTGCAGAACAGAGCATTGGTCTGACATTTGGATTGGTACTAATTCTGATAGCTTTGGCATTCAAGGCATCCGCGGCACCATTTCACGTTTGGACGCCTGATGTATATGAAGGTGCTCCTACTCCGGTTGTGACTTTTTTTGCTACCGCTCCCAAGCTTGCTGCTGTAGCGGTGCTCGCTAACATCATGTTTACAGTTTTTGGTGTTTACGAAGATTCATGGATGCTCATCATAGCTATAGTTTCTGCTGCTTCCATGCTTGTAGGTGCCTTGGGCGGTCTAGCTCAAAATAACATCAAACGCCTTCTAGCCTATTCTTCCATTGGGAATGTTGGCTACGCTCTAATGGCGGTGGCCTCAGGGGAAGTGAATGGGTCTAGCGCCGTTCTGATATACATGACGGTCTATGTTCTCACTACATTGGGACTATTTGGAATAGTACTCGCAATGCGTCGACGTGACGGTCAGGTTGAAGATATTTCTGATCTAAACGGACTTTCCACAGTTCGTCCCGGATTAGCTGTAGCTATGACGGTGCTTATCTTCTCGGTTGCTGGTATTCCACCAATGGCGGGTTTCCTTGGAAAATGGGTAATATTTGAAGCCGCGTTAAAGTCTGAATTGTATTGGTTAGTGGGTGTTGGGGTTATCGCCTCAGTTGCATCGCTTGGATATTATCTTCGTATAATTTGGGCTATGTGGGCTAAACAATCTGATGATGAAGCATTGCAATCAGCGGATGGTATGGTCACCGTAACTATTTATGGAGCGACTTTCCTAGCTATGCCTGTATTGGTAATTTGGTTCGGCTGGCTTTCCAATGTCGTTGGAACAGCTGCGGCAGCTGGGTAATGTCGAATTTACTTGAAGCGGCATTGGCTCATGCTTGGCCGATTCAATGGTTTGATGAGATTGATAGCACCAATATGGAGGGCAAGCGGAGAGCTTTAGCAGGTGATATGGGGCCTGTATGGTTAGCCGCTCGTCAACAAACTCATGGAAAAGGCCGGCTTGGCAGAGTTTGGGAGGCACCCCGGGGAAACCTGTCAGCATCGGTTTTATTTCCTTTTGATGCGCCATTTGAACTTATTTCAAAGCTTAGCTTTCTGTCAGGGTTAGCGGTATTGGACGCTATCGAGGAACTGAGTATTTCAACAAAAGATATTCAACTAAAATGGCCTAATGACTTACGTTTAGCGGGAAGGAAACTTTCTGGAATTCTGATTGAGAGCGGGCAAATAAAAGGTGGAATAAATTGGGTAGTAGTGGGCTTAGGAGTTAATATCCTAGAAGCGCCAGTTACGAACCAAGCTACGATCTGCTTGAAAGAAGTCGCTCCAGACATCAACGTAAATGCAGATATACTGCTAAATTGCTTGAAAATGACTTTTTCAAAACGTTTGTATTCTCTTTTGAAATTTGGATTTGATCCAATCCGTAAAGATTGGATGGCGCATGCGGAAGGGCTAAACAGCCAAATTTCAGTAGTAGATGGAACAATGGTGAGGCATGGTAAGATGCGCGGCATTGATGAGGCAGGATTGTTACTATTAGAACTATCATCAGGAGAGTTGATTAAAATTTCCACTGGTGATGTTGAGACAGTTAGATAAGATACAAGCGAAATTTAATATATTAAGGTCGTTAAAGATATGCTTCTCGCCATAGATACTGGAAATACAAATACACTGTTTGCTATTCATGATGGCGAAAATTGGAGAGCACAATGGCGTAGTGCTACAGATTCTACAAAAACAGCGGACGATTATGCCGTATGGCTAACTCAATTGATGTTTATCAATGGTCTTACACTAAAAGATATTGATGCATGTATTATTTCGTCTGTTGTTCCTCAGGGATTGTTTAACATGAGGAATTTGTCTCGCAGATACCTTAATGTGGAGCCTATGGTAATAGGAGAAAATGTTAAGCTAGACGTTGATGTCAAAATTCCTAAGCCTTCAGAAGTCGGTGCGGACAGACTAGTAAACGCGATGGGGGCTTTAGAGGTTTATAAAGGCCCTATGATTGTTATAGATTCTGGTACAGCAACCACATTTGACATAGTTGGGGCAGACGGTAGTTTCGAGGGGGGGATAATCGCGCCTGGAATAAACCTCTCAATGCGGGCCTTACATGATGCATCTGCTAAATTGCCTAGAGTGGCTATTCAACCGCCAGCAAGTGGAAAGGTGATTGGTACAGATACTGTATCAGCAATGCAATCGGGTGTATTTTGGGGGTACATGGAGCTTATTGATGGTCTTGTTACCAGAATAAAGTCTGAATATGGTACTCCCATGACAACAGTTGCCACAGGCGGAGTTGCTTCTTTGTTTGAAGGAGCGACAAAAACTATTGATCATTTTGATCCGGACCTAACCATTCGTGGTTTATTGGTTCTTTATCAGCGCAATTCTAAAATCGCGCCAACAAAGTAATAATTATGACAAAAGACGAATTATTGTTTCTGCCAGTAGGCGGATGCCGTGAAATCGGCATGAATTTAAATGCCTACGCATATGGCAGTGGTGCAAATCGTCGCTGGCTAATTGTGGACGTCGGTGTGACTTTTGGTGGGCCTGATACGCCTGGTATTGATTTGATAATGCCTGATACGGCATTTCTTGAAACTATTAGAGACCAGATTGACGGCATAGTGCTTACGCATGCTCACGAAGACCATATCGGTGCACTTGCACACTTGTGGCCTCGTTTAAGAGCTCCACTCTATGCCACGCCTTTTACAGCATATTTGATAAATGAAAAACTCAAAGAAAAGCAGCTGGATAAAGAAGTTCCGCTCAATATTGTTGAGTTAGGTGATAAAAGAACTATCGGGCCTTTTGATATTGAATATGTAACTCTCACTCATTCTATTCCAGAACCCAACGGGGTTGTTATTCGGACACCAGCTGGAGTAGTTTTTCATACTGGTGATTGGAAAATTGATCCTAATCCAATGCTTGGCAAAGGGTTCGATGAAAAGCGGATAAAAGAACTTGGAGATGAAGGTATTCTGGCGATTGTTTGTGATTCAACAAACGTATTTGAGGATGGTGAATCCGGCTCAGAAGAAACGGTTCGTGAAAACCTAATCAAAGTAGTTGCCGAGCAAAAAGGCAAAGTAGCTATAACGACATTTGCGTCCAATGTAGCTCGGCTGGAGAGCTGTTGCATTGCTGCTGTCGAGAATGAGCGTTCAGTGTGCTTGGTCGGTCGTTCGATGTTTCGTATTACAGATGCGGCCAAAGAAGTTGGTTTGCTAAAAGATATTCACTTTGTCGATGCTGAGGAAGCTCAGCACCTCGCTCCAGAAAATATTCTTTATTTGTGTACTGGCTCTCAAGGTGAGCCACGGGCAGCTTTATCCAAAATCGCAAATGGCAGCCACCCACAGGTTAAAATGGGGGAGGGAGATACGGTACTGTTTTCCTCTCGGGTCATCCCAGGTAATGAACGCGGGATATTTGATCTGCAAAATTCACTAGCTGAAAATGGCGTTAAAATTATTACAGATCGGCAAGAGCATATTCATGTATCAGGGCACCCTTGTCGAGATGAACTTAGACGTATGTACCAGTGGGCAAAGCCTCAGATTTCAGTGCCGGTTCATGGTGAGCGACGCCATATTCTAGAGCATGCTAGATATGCGCTCTCTATGCAGGTGCCTGAAGCAATTTCGCCAAACAATGGTGATGTAATTCGACTTTTTCCTGGTCCAGTTCAAGTTGTTGATGAAGTTCCAACCGGGCGACTTTTCTTAGACGGAAATCGTCTCACGCCAGAACACTCGGGTGGAATGCAAGAACGTCGAAGAATGTCTTGGTCTGGTCACTTAAGTGTAAGCGTAGCTATAGATGATCGCGGACGATTGAAGGACGGGCCTTTTGTAAGTGCGCGAGGATTTTCGGAAACTGATGGGCGCGTGGCGGATGAAAGCTTGGATCAACTAGATGAAGCTGCCGAGGAAGCTATGGAGCGGCTTGCTGCAAAAGATATGGAAGATGATGATAAGGTCGAGCGTGCGCTTTTGCGCAGTGTACGAAAGTCAGCTGAAGGGCTATTTGGAAAGCGCCCACTTGTCGATATTGCAATATTGCGAGTGTAAAACATAATAATCGCGCGGGAGCTACAATATGAAAATTGGACCACTGAACCATGTTGGTATAGCAGTACCAAATCTTGAAGAGGCGATGGAAAATTACCGTACGCTCTATGGTGCAACTGAATTTGTTCAGCCTTTTGTTATGGAAGCTCAGGGGGTTCGCGTAGCGTTTGTTAATCTGCCTAATTCTCAAATAGAACTAATAGAGCCCTATGGTGAAAAGTCTCCGATTAGAAACTTTTTAGAGAAAAACCCTAAAGGCGGCCAGCATCACGTGTGTTTTGAGGTTGATAGCGTTGCTGACGCAATTAATGATGCAGCGGCTGAGGGAGCATCAGTTATAGGGGAACCTCGCATAGGTGCGCATGGGACATTGATGATCTTTATTCACCCTAAGCACTCAAATGGCGTACTAATTGAGCTAATGGAACCTGCTAAGCACTAAATCGGGAGGTAGTTCTTATGGGTATAGTCGAGATTAGCATTGTCTGGTTTATTTCATCTTGGTTAGTGTTTTTCCCGTTAATTTCACGAGGAACCGTAACGCAAGCGGATGTAGGCGACGTAGTTGAAGGGTCCGAAGCATCTGCACCGATAGACCATCAACTCCCAAAGAAAGCAATGTTGGCTGTTGCTGGAGGAGCGTTTTGCACATTCCTGTTCTGGGTTGGTATGACGTCCGGCTTATTCTCGCATTTAATAGAGCTCATAGATTATACTGACTCATATGAAGCGTGAAAAAAATCTAGTTTTATTATCTGTTGCGTATGGAAACTGGTAAGTCTAACTAGTGTAAATCATTTACCCTAAAAGGAGTCGCGTGAGTATGCGGTTGTCAAAATTTTTCCTGCCCGTTCTTAAAGAGACTCCTGCAGAAGCGAAAATTATTTCTCACCAACTTATGTTGCGTGCAGGTATGATTAAACAGACAGGCTCGGGTATTTATTCATGGCTTCCACTAGGGTTACGAGTTCTCAAGAAAATTGAGAATATCGTAAGAGAAGAGCAAGACCGTGCGGGAGCTGTTGAGCTGTTGATGCCAACCATTCAACCTGCGGAGCTTTGGAAAGAAAGCGGTCGATACGAAGCATACGGAAAAGAGATGTTACGTATTAATGATCGTCACGATAGAGAAATGCTGTTTGGACCAACCAATGAAGAGGTTGTGACAGACATTTTCCGGTCTTACGTGCGCTCCTACAAGCAGTTGCCGCTTAATTTGTATCATATACAATGGAAGTTTCGTGACGAAATTCGTCCACGTTTTGGGGTTATGCGTGGTCGTGAATTTCTTATGAAAGACGCTTATTCATTTGATGTTTCAGAAGAAGAAGCGCGTCGTAGCTACTATAAAATGTTTTGTGCCTATCTGAATACATTTGCGCGGATGGGCTTAAAAGCAGTCCCAATGCGTGCGGATACAGGCCCTATTGGTGGTGATTTATCGCACGAATTCATTATTCTGGCAGAAACTGGCGAGAGCGCTGTTTTCTGCGATTCAGAGTTAGTTAATATGCCTCCACCGGGTCTGGATTTAGATTTTGAATCTGATCTCTTACCTGAAGTTGAGAAGCGGACGAAATATTACGCTGCTACCGAAGAAATGCACGACCAATCAAAGTTCGAAGCCGAAGTTCCTGAGGAGCGTCGTCTATCGGCAAGAGGAATTGAGGTGGGGCATATCTTTAATTTTGGTACGAAATATTCGGAGCCAATGAAAGCAAATGTCATGACCAGTGAAGGTCGTGAAGCTCCTGTTCACATGGGCTCATACGGTATTGGTGTGTCTCGCCTTTTGGGTGGCATTATCGAAGCTTGTCACGATGAAAAGGGGGTAATCTGGCCTGATGAAGTAGCTCCTTTTAAGTCTGCGGTTATTAATTTGAGGCAAGGCGATGATGCATGTGACGCTGCTTGTGAAAATGCTTATGCAAAACTGGAAGCAGCGGGCTTTGAGCCGTTATATGATGATCGTGATGAGCGGCCCGGTGCAAAACTCTCTACTCTGGAATTGATAGGTATTCCTTCGGCGATTGTGATTGGCCCTAGAGGATTAAAAAACGGAGTTGTCGAAGTTAAAAACCGTCTCATAGGAACGACTGAGGAGATGAGTCTAGATGCTGCGTTAAACAAATTGACTGCAGGTAAATAAAGCATATGCGCGGTAGAGACATCTCTCATTCAGCTGAAAATGACGTCGAGCGTAGTGTCATTGTAGATAATTCTACCAAAGGGACACAACCATTTGGTGCTTTTGAGCGAATGCTTGCGTTTCGTTATATACGAGCAAAGCGAGAGCATGGCGGGTTGGCATTAATTTCTATAGTGTCCACTGTAGGGGTTACTTTGGCTGTATTTGCGCTGATTACGATTATGTCCATTATGAATGGATTTCGTTTAGAGCTGCTGTCCAAAGTCGTTGGGTTTGAGCCCCATGTTTATGTCAACGCAGTTGAAATGCCGACTGCTGAAGCGGATGAACTTGCACGTAAAATATCGCTGCAAAAAGGTGTCGTTAATGTTGCGCCTGTGATTGAAGAAATGGTTTTAGCTGATGCCGGTGGTCGAAAAGAAGGTGTATCCGTCAAAGCTTTACGCCCGCACGATCTAGAAGCGCTGGATCTAGTGGTAGATCACCTCGTCGAAGGGGATTTAAGTCAATTTGGAATTGAGGGTGCTAAGTCAGACACGATCGTAATAGGTGAGGGCTTAGCAAGGACATTGGGTGTCGTTGTAGGTTCTCGTTTAAAGCTACTGTCTCCAAATGGTCCTCAAACGGTAATGGGGCAAGTGCCCCGCTCAAAAGTGTATACTGTGAACGCGATATATAATGTCGGTAACGAGAAATATGACCGTTACACAGTAATAATGCCAATTGAGCATGCGCGCCTTTTTTTCTCTATGGGGGATAGTTACCAATATCTTGGTGTTCGTCTCGAAGATCCAGATAAAGCTGCTGACTTTGTAATGAACCTTCGTAAAGATGGTGTCACAAATAGGTATGCGCGAGATTGGAAGTCACTCAATGCTCAATTGGTTGGTGCATTGGTTGTAGAACGTAATGTGATGCGACTAATAATGATGATTGTTGTCATGATAACAGCGCTCAACATCATTACCGGTGTATTGATGCTAGTCAAAAATAAAGCGCGGGACATAGCTATACTACGAACAATAGGCGCAACACGAGGTGGTGTCGTTCGAATATTTCTGATGTCAGGTTCCATTCTGGGAGGCGTTGGTGTCGGTGTTGGACTCGTTTTCGGTGTGCTTTTTGTTCTGAATATAGCGCCTATACAACATGGCGTAGAATTTGTGTGCGGCTGTGAGGTCTTCCCTAAGTCCGTGTACCAGCTAAATTCGATACCAGCGAAACTTCAATGGTCGGAAGTCGCGATTGTTACTGGATGGGCCTTCTTGATGACAGTTTTGACCACGCTTATTCCTTCTATGTGGGCGTCTCGCCTAGACCCTGTAGAGGCTTTAAGAAATCAATGAGCATGCTTCCTATTTCTGAACGCAAACCCATAATGAGACTCATAAATGTGAGTCGAAAATACATTACGGGTGAGGGGATTTTACAGGTTTTGAATGGAGCAAATTTAGATTTGCGTCCAGGCGAAATGGTTGGCCTCGTGGGGCCATCTGGTTCTGGTAAATCTACATTACTGCATACTGCTGGATTATTAGAGTTTCCCGACTCTGGAATCGTTGAAATTGATGGTCAAGACGCAGCCAACATGGGAGAACGTGAACGTACTTTAACACGGCGTAGAAAATTGGGATTTGTGTACCAGTTTCACCACCTTTTGCCAGAATTGAACGCGATAGATAATGTCGCGGCTCCTCTTATGATTGATGGTGTGAAAAAATCTATTGCGAGGGATCGTGCACGGACGCTTTTAAGCTCTATGGGTCTGTCAGAGCGCGAAAAACACCAGCCTGGTCAATTGTCAGGTGGAGAACAGCAGCGGGTTGCTATCGCGAGATCTTTAGCAAATCGACCAAGAGTGTTGATTGCTGACGAGCCTACAGGAAACTTAGACCCATCAACAACAACATCAGTTTTCCAAAGTTTGTTTGACACTGCACGTACAGAACAAGTCGCGGTATTGGTTGCTACGCATAACCTGCAATTAACGTCTTACATGGACCGCGTGCTGACCTTAAAAGATGGTCAATTGGAAACAGCCAATTTAAGTTTGTGATTTTGGGAGCTGTGATGGCTCGTATACAAGTCTTTAAATGACCTAATCGTTTTAAATTGGAAGGTCGTCATCAATGACTGACAACTCTGCAATAGCATCTCTTAAAGATCGTCGTTTTGTTCATTTGCGAGTTAGGTCGGCCCTGTCTTTGCTTGGATCAATGATCAAAGTTAAAGACCTGTGCAAGTGGGCAGGGGATAATAGTTTGGCTGCGTTAGCGGTCACCGACGATAATAATATGTTTGCTGCATTGGAGTTATCTGAAACTCTAGCCCCAATGGGGGTTCAACCTATTATAGCAATCACCCTTCACATCTTTAACGAGAAAGACCCTTCAACCCCTCCGTCTGAGATCGCTTTGTTCGCGCAAAATGAAATCGGCTATAAAAACATGATGCTATTGACGACTAAGGGATTTCTTGAATCTCCCCAAGGCGGAATTGGTGTGTTTATAGAAGATGTGCTGCAACTTTCAGAGGGGCTGATATGCACGACTGGTGGAGGAAATGGTGAAGTAACACGTTTGTGTGCAGCGGGCGCTAAAGAAGAGGCTAAGGAGTATCTAAAACGTTTAAGTGATGCTTTCCCTGATCGGCTATATGTCGAACTTCAACGCCATCAACGCCTAGACGAAGATTTAGCGGAGGCTCTTCTAGTCGATTTAGCCTACGAATTAGAATTACCGCTCGTTGCCACGAATGAAGCGCGCTTCATGTTCCGCAAACAGCATAAAGCGCATGACGCTTTGTTGTGTATAGCAAACTCGACTTACGTCTCACAAGATGATCGTCCCAAAGCAACACCAGAACAATATCTAAAAACAGAAGAAGAGATGATTTCTTTGTTTTCGGATGTTCCTGAGGCAATAGATAATACATGTGAAATAGCGCGTAGATGTTCGTATAGACCAGCTTGGCGCAACCCAATTCTACCTAACTTTACAGGAGAAGATGGCGATGAGGGTGAAGAGTTAGATCGCCAAGCCCGAGAAGGCCTCAAAATGCGCCTGTCTTCAGGCATCCTCTATGAAGAAGAAAGTGTATATTGGGAGAGGTTGGATTTTGAGTTGGGCATTATCCGCCAAATGGGGTTTCCTGGATATTTTCTTATCGTCTCTGATTTTATTAAATGGGCCAAGGACAATGATATTCCGGTTGGGCCGGGGCGTGGGTCTGGTGCGGGGTCACTCGTTGCTTGGGTTCTTACTATTACCGATCTGGACCCTTTGAGGTTCGGGTTGCTTTTTGAACGTTTTTTGAATCCTGAACGTGTATCAATGCCCGACTTCGATGTCGATTTTTGTCAGGAACGTAGGCAAGAAGTCATTGAATACACAAAAAGAAAATATGGCGCAGATCGCGTTGCAATGATCATTACCTATGGTTCGCTTCAAGCGAAAGCGGTCATTCGAGATGTAGGACGGGTATTGCAATTACCATTTGGCCAAGTTGACCGTCTATCAAAGCTAATTCCGTTTAATCCTGCTAATCCACCTACATTGCAAGAAGCAATCGACGGTGAACCCAAATTTCGTCAAGAAATGCGAGAGAATGAGGATGTAAAAAATCTAGTTGAAACCGCATTAGAACTTGAAGGGCTATATAGGAATGCCGGTACGCACGCAGCTGGTGTGGTTATTGGTGATCGTCCATTAGTAGAGTTAGCGCCGCTCTATAAAGATCCCAAGTCAGATATTCCTGCCACTCAGTTCAATATGAAGTGGGCAGAACATAATGGGTTGGTCAAATTCGATTTTTTGGGTTTGAAGACTCTTACTGTCATTCAACGCGCTCTAAAGTTTGTTGAGAAAGAGGGAAAGTCTCTCACTGAAAAATGGTATACCTTTGATGATGAAGAGGCGTACAAACTGTTATCCTCTGGGCAAACATTAGGGGTCTTTCAGCTGGAATCTACAGGTATGAGGGACACCCTGCGCAAGGTGAAACCAGACTGTATAGAGGATATCATCGCGTTGATATCACTCTATAGACCAGGGCCTATGAAGAACATAGACACCTATGTTGCACGTAAAGAGGGCAGAGAAGAGATTGATTATCTTCATGATGATTTGAAACCTGTTTTAGAAGAGACATACGGAGTAATTGTTTATCAAGAACAGGTGATGCGCATCGCTCAGATATTGGCAGGCTACTCACTCGGGGAAGCTGACCTTTTACGGCGAGCAATGGGTAAGAAAAAACCTGAGGAAATGCTCAAACAAAAAGTCCGTTTTTTAGAAGGCGCTGCAAAAAAAGATGTTTCAAAAGAGCGGGCGGAATTCATTTTTGAGCTCGTAAACGAATTTGCCGGGTATGGTTTCAACAAGTCTCACGCTGCAGCATATGCTGTTATTGCTTATCAAACGGCCTATTTAAAAGCTAAGCATCCGGTAGAATTTCTTGCGGGCTCGATGAGTTTGGATCTGACAAACACTGAGAAACTGGCCGCATTTTTCCAAGAGATAAAACGCCTGAAAATACAAGTTGTTACACCAGATGTAACCGAGTGCAACGCAGATTTCGATGTGCGTGATCAGAAGATATACTATGCGTTAGGGGCGGTTAAGGGGGTCGGCAAAGAGGCGATGCTCGACGTTGAGAGAGCACGCAGTGAGAAAGCCTTTGAAGATATTTTTGACTTTGCAGAGCGCGTAGACCCTCGCCAAATCAATAGACGTGTATTTCAAGCTTTATCAAAATGTGGTGGGTTCGATGCTCTCGAAAGCAATAGGGCAAAAGCATTTCAGTCGTCAGAAATTCTTGCTGCTCTTTCAAACACTGCAAGTAAGGATAGGAATTCAAATCAAGATAGTTTGTTTGGGAATGAGCCGCCTATTCATCCACCATTGCCCAAAACAGCTCCTTGGAGTTCTGAACAAAGGCTAGATAATGAACTGGCAAGTGTGGGTTTTTACCTCTCTGGTCACCCCCTAGACGATATCTTAGAAGGTCCTGCCCGAGACCGCATCGTACTTTCTTCTCAAATGATGGAGTTAGGCCGAGAGAGAGCTGCTCTTGAAATGATTGGAGTTGTTAAAGTACGTGTCGAAAAACCATCTATGAGTGGAGGGGGGAAGTTTGCGTATATCACACTGTCTGACCCCTCAGGTGAGTACGAATTGTTTGTTGCTCCAGAGGTATTGGCGGAAACCCGAGATTATTTTGAAGTAGGAAACCGCGTTAATGTTCATGTAAAAGTGCGGCGGAAAGACGATGAACTAAGGTTTTCTGTTGATGGAGCTAGGCCTCTGGAAAAGGCTGCGCTGGGGGCACCCGCGCGCCTATGCGTCCGAGTTGGTGATTTAACCAACATGGAGGACTTGGCCAAAGTTACGAATGAATTGGCGAATATAGAATCGCAAACTCTGGGTATAATCCAAGTTGAGTTGTTGTTGGAGGATGGAAGGCTAATAACGGTTGAGTTGGACGGGGTTTACCCTATGGATTACGCAGCCATGTCAGCTCTAAAATCAGTTGTTGGTGTAGAGAGAGTACTGCCAGTCGCTGCTTAATTTAATTAGATTTGAATTGATGGGTTGCCAGTGAGGTAAAAATGATTATAAGCGCGCCTTATTCCGACACGTAGGTTATTTTCCGGTGCTGAATTGTTTGGCCAACCTACGGCGGCTAACCGGATAGGAAAATTGATATGGCACTACCTGAATTTACAATGCGTCAGCTTCTAGAAGCTGGTGTGCACTTTGGACACCAAAAACACCGTTGGAATCCAAAGATGGACCGTTACATTTTTGGAGCACGGTCAGGCATTCACATTTTAGACCTTTCTCAAACAGTCCCATTATTGCACCAAGCTTTGGTGCAAGTGCGCGATACTGTTGCTAAAGGTGGACGTGTTCTTTTTGTGGGAACAAAACGTCAAGCTTCAGAAGCTGTTGCTGAGGCAGCAGAACGTTCTGCTCAATATTTTATGAATGACCGCTGGCTCGGTGGAACTTTGACAAACTGGTCAACTGTTTCAAAATCTATTCAACGTCTTCGTGAACTTGATGATCTTCTTGGTCAGGGTGACCGTACTGGTCTTACTAAAAAAGAGCTTTTGAAGTTGACACGTGAGCAAGAGAAGCTTCAGCGTGTTTTGGGTGGTATCCGCAACATGGGTGGATTGCCAGCTCTTATGTTTGTTATTGATACAAATAAAGAGTCTATCGCTGTCAAGGAAGCTCGCAAGCTTGGTATTCCCGTTGTGGCAATCGTTGATACAAACTGTGACCCTGAGGAAGTAGACTTCCCGATCCCAGGAAATGATGATGCAACTCGCGCCATCCAACTTTATACAAATTTGATAGCTGACGCAGTTCTTGATGGTCTAGCTGAATCTTCGATGGAACTAGGTGTAGACCTTGGTGAGGCTGAAGATTTCTCTGAAATAGCTTTGGAAGCCGGTGAAGAAGCTTCTGAGACTGAAGAGAAGCAGGCATCTGAAACTCCAGCTCAAGACGCGTAAGTTTCGCCTTATAATTTAACCACTCATTTATCCTGAGAGAGGTAACTGACATGGCCACTATTACAGCTGCACTCGTTAAAGATCTGCGTGAAAAAACCGGCGCAGGTATGATGGACTGTAAAAAAGCACTATCTGAGACAGATGGTGATGTAGACGCAGCAATCGACTGGTTGCGTGCAAAAGGCTTGTCTCAAGCAGCCAAAAAAGAAGGTCGCGTTGCGGCAGATGGCCTTGTGGCTGTTGCTACTGATGGAAATACCGGTGCAGTAGTTGAAGTGAATGCGGAAACCGACTTCGTAGCAAGAAACGAAGGTTTCCAAAAAGCAGTTACAGGAATTGCAAAATCTGCTGTTTCAGTAAAAGGCGATTTTGATGCCCTTACAAATGCACCAGCAGTAGATGGTGGTGAAGGTACTATTACTGATCAACTAAAGCGGATGGTAGCGACCATCGGTGAAAATATGAACCTGCGCCGTTCAACAGGTGTTACAGTGGATAAAGGGGCTGTAGCTTCTTACATTCATGGTGCTGTAGCTGACGGTATGGGAAAGATCGGCGTTATTGTTGGCTTGGAGTCTGAAGGTAACACAGAAGTGTTATTGGATGTGGGTCGTAAAGTTGCGATGCACATTGCTGCGACTAATCCTTTAGCTGCAACAAAAGAAGAGTTGGATCCAGAAGCTGTTGAGCGTGAGCGTCAGGTGCTAACTGACCAAGCACGTGAGTCTGGTAAGCCTGAAGCAGTCATTGAAAAAATGATTGAAGGCCGCATCCGTAAGTTCTACCAAGAGGTTGTTCTGGTAGAGCAAGCGTTTGTGATGGATCCTGACCTTACAGTGGGGCAGTTTATTGCGAATTCTGCTAAAGAAGCAGGTGCACCAGTGTCCCTAAAAGGTTTCTCTATGCTGCGCTTAGGTGATGGTATTGAGAAGAAAGAAGAAGACTTTGCTGCTGAGGTTGCTGCTGCAACAGGTAAATAAAGTTTGTTTCGAGCTTGAATAGAAGCGGGGGTAGGAGATAAATGTCCTGCCCCCGTTTTTTTATGTGATAAATATTGAGATAGAGCAGGTAAATCAAAATGGCATCCGAAATTCAATCTCCGAAGTACAAGAGAGTCTTGTTGAAAATTTCCGGTGAAGTTCTTGCTGGTAAGGCAGAGGCGGGAAAAGAAAAATTTGGTATTGATATGGAAGCCTGCTTTCCAATCGCCCAAGAAATAAAAGAAGCAATTTCTGCGGGGACCGAAGTTTGCCTTGTAATCGGTGGAGGGAACATCTTTCGAGGCCTTAAGGGCGTAGGGCAAGGTATGGAGCGTGCGCAAGCTGATTCAATGGGGATGCTTGCGACAGTTATGAACGCTCTGGCTATGCAAGGTGCTTTGGAAGAGATTGGGGTAGCTGCTCGAGTTCAATCTGCTGTTGAAATGCCCAAGATTTGTGAACCATTTATTCGTCGTAGAGCTATTCGACACATGGAAAAGGGAAGAGTAGTGATTTTTGCGGCCGGTACAGGTAATCCCTTCTTTACAACTGATACTGGTGCTGCACTACGTGCCGCTGAGATGGGTTGCGATGCGATGTTGAAAGGAACACAAGTTGACGGAGTTTATACTGCTGATCCTAAAATAGACCCTGATGCAACGCGTTTTGAGAATTTAGGTTATATGGATGTCTTGAACAAAGAGCTTCGCGTTATGGATGCGACTGCTGTAAGCTTAATGAAAGAGAATCACATACCTATTGTTGTGTTTTCTATACATAACAAAGGGTCACTTGCAGAGGTGCTTGCAGGTAATGGGGTGTGTACAGTTATTCAAAATTAACTGAGTGCATCTTCAATGAATAAAGGAAAAGTTTATGCCAATCGATATGAAAGATTTAGAGCGCCGTATGGAAGGTGCGATTACTTCGCTCAAGACTGAGTTTTCAGGATTGCGTACTGGCCGAGCTTCAGTAAACTTATTAGATTCTGTCATGGTAACTGCTTATGGTGCACCAACACCCTTAGCACAGGTTGCTTCTATTTCGGTACCAGAGCCTAGAATGATAGCCGTAAACGTCTGGGACAAGACCGTTGTCGGAGCTGCTGACAAAGCGATTCGTGAAGCTGGACTTGGGTTGAATCCTGTTATGGATGGGCAGAATTTGCGTATTCCAATCCCTCCGCTAAATGAAGAACGTCGCGTCGAGCTCGCTAAAATTGCAGGTAAATATGCTGAATCAGCTCGAGTAGCTGTGCGGAATATTAGACGAGATGGTATGGATGCGTTGAAGAAAATGGAAAAAGACGGTGAAATCTCCAAAGATGAGCAAAAAGCTCAAGAAGATTCCGTTCAAAAGCTAACCGATAAATTTATTGCATTGGTGGATGAGGCTGTAAAAGCTAAAGAAGCCGAAATCATGCAGGTATAAGTTGTTGAACAGCCCGAAAAAGCCATTAAATGCACAACGGCCTTCCTCTGAAATTGAGGGGAAGGCTCCTAACCATATAGCGATAATTATGGATGGGAATGGAAGGTGGGCTAATGCTAAAGGGCTGCCTCGCATTGCAGGACACAAAGAAGGTGTGGAGGCGTTAAGGCGGACTGTTGATGCGTGTAAAACGCTAGAAATCAATCATTTAACTGTGTTTTCTTTTTCTACTGAAAATTGGCGCCGCCCTAAGGCAGAGGTAGATGCTCTTATGGGGCTGTTAAAGCTCTTTGTTAAGAAGGACTTGAAAAGACTGCATCAAGAAGGCGTTAGGATAAGAATTCTTGGAGCGCAAACTGGCTTACCTAATGGAATGCATGCGTTGATTGAGGAATGTCATGAGCTGACAAAAAACAACACAACGTTTAATGTAAATATCGCTTTTAACTATGGTGGTCGTGCTGAAATTGTAGAAGCAACTCAAAATATCGCTAGGTCTGTAAAAAGTGGACAATTGGATCCTGAAAGTGTCGATGAGACACTATTGCACTCTTTTATGTGGTCAAGCGAACTTCCGGATGTGGATTTGTTAATTAGAACCAGTGGTGAGTTACGAATTAGCAATTTTTTGCTTTGGGGAATAGCCTATTCAGAGTTAATGTTCCTAGATGTTTTGTGGCCTGACTTCGGGCGAGATGATTTGGAGCGGGCAGTTGAAGGTTTCAAAAGTCGAAATCGACGCTTTGGTGGGTTGTAACCTTCTAACAATGCAAAATCCTACACAATACAGGATAGATTGGTTCCTAATAGGGAAAGAGGAGGCAGTATGAGTTTGTCAGCCTCATCTAAAACTGGGAATTTTACAAAGCGCATTTTGGCAGCGATTGTGTTGGCTCCAATCGGCATATGGGCAGTGATGACTGGTGGTATAGGGTTGATACTTATCACTGGCGTTGCTGCTATAGTGTGTGCTTGTGAATGGGCGTTGATGGTTAGTCATAATCTTCCCAAATGGAAACGCATTTGCATTTGTGCTGTCTTGTCGAGTGGAGCTTTAACTGGTGTATTAGTAGGAAGCTATCATGGACTTAGCATAGTGCTGGCAGTTTCCGCTGCAGCTGGCCTGATAGCTTGGGTAATAGGCGTTGTATTTAGGAATAACCCTGCTTCACTGTTATTTGGCGCAATATACGTATCTTTACCCTTTGGGGCATTCATCTATCTACGAGAGTTCTCCGACAATGCACAAATGATGATGATTGCGATTTTCGTAATTGTGTGGGGGACCGATTCAGCAGGTTACTTAGCTGGAAAGGCCTATGGAGGTCCCTTACTGTCTCCCAAGAATAGCCCTGGAAAGACATGGACTGGTGCTATTGGGGGCGTAATATATGCAGCACTGGCAGGGGCTGCTGTTTCAAATCTAACCCAAACTTCTTTGATATTATGGCTTGTATGGGCAATTTTTCTCTCGATAGCTTCTCAGCAAGGAGACTTGCTAGAGTCTAGTTTCAAGCGTCGCTTCGGTATAAAAGATATGTCTAATATTATTCCCGGCCATGGCGGGTTATTGGATCGCCTTGATGGCCTTATGGCTGCCGTTACAGTGGCTGCTTTGATTAATATGTTCTTGCCTCAATTCGTAGCTGGATTGATGGGGGAATAAAGGTGTCGAAAATTAAAAGAGTTTCTTTGCTAGGTGCTACCGGTTCGATCGGAAAATCTACATTATCGTTATTGACACAACAATGTAACGGAATGCCTGAATTCCAAGTTGTCTCTCTAAGTGCTCAATCAAATGTTAGGGCATTGGCGGATGCAGCAAAAGCCACTGGAGCTGAATTTGCAGCTATTGGTGATGGTTCTTTGTTAGAAGAATTAAGGGCTTTGCTAAAAGGTACTAATACAGTGTGCGGTGCTGGAGAGGGGGGCGTTATCGAAGCTGCTTCTCGACCATGTGAAACACTCGTGTCTGCGATAAGTGGAGCTGCGGCTTTGAAGCCTACTTTAGCAGCGATTAGGCAAGGAAGTAATATTGCTCTAGCAAATAAAGAAAGTATCGTATGTGCCGGTACTTTATTGCTGGAAGAAGCGCGAAAGCATGGCAGCCAAATTCTTCCTGTTGATTCAGAACATAATGCTATTTTTCAGGTGCTTGATGTACGGAAGCGTATAGAAAAGCTTGTTCTGACAGCTTCGGGCGGACCTTTTAGAACCGCTTCTTTAGAAGAAATGAAACTTGCAACATCGGCGCAGGCGATCTCTCATCCAAATTGGTCAATGGGGGCGAAGATATCAGTTGATAGCGCTAGTATGATGAATAAATCTTTGGAGCTTATAGAGGCTTCCTATCTATTTGATATTCCTGAAAGTCAGATCGATGTGTTGATACATCCGCAGTCTATTATTCATAGTTTGGTTGCTTACGATGATGGTTCCGTCCTGGCGCAACTCGGTATGCCGGATATGCGAACACCAATTTCGTATGCTTTGTCTTGGCCAAACAGAATGAATGTTCCAGGCGTGCATCGTTTAGATTTAGCACAAATTGGGGAACTTAATTTCGAAAAACCGGATCCGATTCGTTTTCCGGCTATTGAATTGGCAAGAAAATGTTTGGCTTTGGGAGCTTGGGCACCGAACGTTTTTAATGCTGCAAATGAGATCGCAGTAGATTTGTTTTTGAAAAACAAAATTGGATTTATGGATATAACCAGTGTTACTAAATCCGTTCTTGAGCGATTTGAACTCGGCGAGTACGGTACAATGAGTGACCCGAAAAATTTTGAAGATGTTTTTGAGTTGGACAGACTAGCAAGAAAACAAGCATTAGAAGAAATACAGGCATAGAGTCTGCATACTAAAGATATCTGTACGTAGAGTAATTAAAGGACGCCCCTGTAAATGGACATTTTTGTCACGCAGTTTGAGAGTTTGTTTTCAATCGTCTCATCAGTTGTTCCATTTATCATTATGATTGGAATAGTGGTTACTATTCATGAGCTTGGACATTATTACGCGGGCCGAATCTTTGGAGCAGCTGTAGAATCTTTTGCGTTCGGTTTTGGGCGTTCTCTATTGGAAGTTACGGATAAGAATGGAACGCGTTGGCGGCTTAATTGGTTGCCATTGGGTGGATTTGTTAAATTTGTTGGAGAGGCCTCACCTGAAGAGCTCCAGAATGAAAATTATCGTGCTCCGATAGGAAAGAAATATACTGAACTCGCTGCATGGCAGCGAGTAATCGTTTCATTGGCTGGGCCAATCGCGAATTTTATTTTGGCAATAGCCTTATACGCATCGATCTTCGTTTCGTTTGGGAAGCCAGTTTTTGGTGACGTAAATGTTCACTCTATAGCAAGTGGGAGCGCAGCGGAAATAGCTGGTGTGATGGTTGAAGATAAGATCTTAGCCGTTGATAATAAAAAAATAAGCAACGCAAGTGAGTTGATCGAGGCAGTTGCTTACAGTGCTGATGAGCCTGTTGTTTTGACGATAATGCGAAGTGGTGAGCCTCTTTCTTTAACGGTCACTCCTAAGCGAGAAGTTGTGATCAATGAACGTTTGGGAATAGAAGACGAAATCGGGCGTATAGGCGTTGGTGTATCTGCTGAATTGGTCTCAATTGAAAAAGTTCCGGTAATTGAGGCTATCGGTATTGGAGCTGACCAGACCGCTGAAGTAATTAGAAAAACAATAAAAGTTCTAAAACGCCTTATTTTTGGCAAAGATAGCTTCGAGAAAATGCGTGGCCCGTTGGGAATTGGGGATATAGCCGACCGGGTTGTCGATAGTAACATGAAGCGAACGGACATTGATTTAAAAGAAAAGTTAAATAGCACGTTTTGGCAAATGTTAGAGTTGATAGCGATGTTCTCAGTGAGTATCGGTTTTTTCAACTTGCTACCTATTCCTATGCTAGATGGCTATTCAGCGTTGCTAGGTTTGTACGAAGCTGTCGTTGGATCTGAAGTTTCTCTGCGTTTTCAGGATTATCTGTTGCGCGGGGGGCTTGCAGTCGTCGGACTTTTCTTTATCGCTGTTACTTGGAATGATTTAAGGCGGCTTGGGCTGCTGGATGTGTTTAGCAGCCTGTTGTCATAGTAATATGAATAGGGCATTGCAGGGCGTCTTTAGGCGTGTAGAGGAAAAAAGTATGCGGTCTTTGTTCGCAAGTGCTTTGGCGTTGACTACATCAGCGAGTGCTTATTTTGCTATTGCAGAAATGAGTGGATCAATCACAGCACAAGCTCAAGCTACAAACCCGGAAGCTATTTCCAGAGTTTTGGTGGAAGGCAATCAGCGTATTGAAACGCGTACTGTATTGTCATACCTACTTGTCGAGCCGGGCGATTCTTTTGATACAGAACGTTTGGATCTTTCTCTTAAAACACTTTTTGCGACCCAATTGTTTGCTGATGTGCTTTTTGAAAAACGCGGAAACGACCTTGTAGTAAGGGTCAGTGAAAATCCGATAATAAATCAGGTTATCTTTGAGGGTAACCGATCTATTCGACAGGACAAGCTAGAAGAGGAGACGGAGGCTGCTCCTCGTGAAGTTTTTACGCAAGCACGCGTACAGCAAGACGTCCAAAAAATTCTGGAAGCCTATCGCAAAGCTGGGCGCTTTGCTGCATCGGTTACTCCTACATACAAACCACTGGCTCAAAACCGCGTTGACCTAATTTTTGAAATTTCTGAAGGACCCAAAACAGGTGTAAAGTCTGTTAACTTCATCGGTAATGAAGTTTTTAAAGATAAAAAACTGCGCTCTGAAATCGTAACCAGACAATCTCGTTGGTGGAGAGTTTTTGAGTCCAATGACAACTATGATCCAAATCGGATGGAATATGACAGAGAGCTATTACGTCAATTCTATACGAATGAAGGTTATGCTGACTTCCGAGTTACTTCTTCCGTAGCAGAGCTCACTCCCGACCAAGAGGATTTCTATGTTACTTTTACTATCGAAGAAGGCCCCAAATTTAATTTTGGTGAAATAGAAGTTGAAACGACACTCGAAAAGCTATCCACTGCTCGCCTTAAAGCGATAGTCCCAACGCGGTCCGGTAATCTGTACGAAGCAGATTTGATAGAGAAAGCAGTTGAAGCAATTACCTTTGCAGCTGGTAGTGCTGGCTATGCTTCAGTGGATGTAAAACCACGTATCGAGCGGAACAGAGAAAATAATACGGTTGATATTACTTTCGTCGTAGATGAAGGGCCACGCGTTTACGTTGAGCGATTGGATATTATTGGAAATACTCAGACGCTGGATCATGTCGTGAGACGCGAGCTGCTGCTAGCTGAGGGTGACGCATTTAATAGAATCTTATTAGACCAATCTCGCAATAGGATACGTTCGCTTGGCTTCTTTAAAGATGTGACGATTACGGAAGAGCCTGGTACAGCACCTGACAAAACTATTGTAAAAGTCGCTGTTCAGGAGCAACCAACTGGTGAGTTGGCTTTCTCTGTAGGTTACTCGTCTGCAGACGCATTTTTAGTATCTATTTCAGCCACACAACGAAACTTCCGTGGACGTGGTCAATCTTTAACGGCCAGTATTCAATCAACACAGCGCCAGAAGAACTATGAATTCAGGTTCACTGAGCCAAGGTTTCAAGACAGGAATATGGCGGCTGGGTTTGATCTTTTTGCATCAGAGACAGATTATTTGAATATTGCAGGGTATTCAAATAGCGTTATCGGAACCGGTTTAAGGTTTGGGTTTCCATTGGGAAATCGTACTCAATTGGGGTTGAGGTATAACCTTCGATCAGATTCATTAGAATTGGGCCAGATCCGGAATTCTGAAGGTGAGTTGATAAATCGTTGTGATGATCCGACCCAAATTGGTTCGTCCATATGTGACCAAGAAGGAGATTTCATAACTTCTTCTCTAGGCTATTCGCTTATTCGTGACCATCGTAATGATCCAATTGATCCTACTGGTGGATATCGCATCACGTGGCAGCAAGATATTGCAGGCTTAGGTGGCGACGTAAATTACTTTAAGCAAGAAATTCAAGCATCAACCTATAAAGGATTGTTGCCGGGAATTACTCTGACTAGTTCTTTAAGTGCTGGTTTGATTGAAGGCTGGAACGGCGATGATATTCGGGTGAATAACCGGTTTTACAAGGGCGGGAATTCATTCCGAGGGTTCGATACGGCAGGTGTAGGTCCACGAGAAGTTCAGTATGAAGCCAATGTCTCGAACCAACTGCTTGAAACGGGTGTAGAAGGCGATTTTGTGCGTCCATATTATTTCAATGACAGTACTAATTCTCTGATATTTACTGATACCTACACTGTGTCTACGACTGCCGATGATGGAACCGTTACAACTGAGACATTTCAAGCTCCGTTGGCAACGCAAGATGAAAATGGGATCAGAGCGGCGACAGATGGCGATGCAAATACTTTATACCAAGTTGCTGCTACGGACGAGAATGGCAATTTAATACTTGGAGATATCAGAGCTAAGGGTAATGCTCTGGGGGGGAAAGCATTTGCCATCGGATCGTTAGAGATGTCTTTTCCAATTCCATTCGCACCGGAAGAAATGGGAATTGGCGCTGCCTTATTCTCTGAATTTGGAACAGTAGGTCTGCTTGATGATAGCGATAGAAATCGTATTACAACATCTCGTGCTAACTTAACTGCGGAGCAGCTAGAAGCGCTTAGATTTTCTGACCAAATAGTTATTCAAGACGACCTAAGTTTGCGGGCAAGTGTAGGGGTAAGTGTCTTTTGGGATTCTCCTTTTGGTCCTATTAGATTCGACTTTTCAGAAATACTTGCTAGTGAAGAATATGACCGGACAGAAAGTTTCCGGTTTAGTACACGTACCCAGTTCTAGGAAAATCAGAACATGTCATTAAAAAAACTATTCGTCGCGTTTTCTACGTTGTTCTTTGTTTCTCCGATTGCAATGCAAGCTGTCGCACAAACAAATGTTATGGTGATTGATCAAGCAAAGATCATGACCGATTCTAAAGCGGGTAAAGATATTGCTAAGAAGCTCCAAAACATAGCTGAACAATTGAACAAAGAGCTGAAACCAACAGCAGATTCACTACAAGCAGAACAAAAATCACTTCAAGAGAAGCTTGCACCTTTGAATAAGAATGCCATTGCTCAAGATAAGGCTTTGGTAACTCGTATTCAAAATTTCGAAAAACGCTCAGCTGAATTACAAAAGACCGGACAAATTCGTCAGGCTGAACTGGAGTTAACGAGAAGAGACGCTTGGAGTAAGTTCTTTGTAGCTCTCGAACCAGCATTGCAGGCTGCTATTGATGAGTCCAATGCGGATATCGTTATAGATCGTTCTTCGACAGTGCACACAGGTGATGGTGTTGATAAAACAGCGCTAATTATTTCCAAATTAGATGCATCTACACCAACAATCGCTGTGACAAAGCAATCTCTACCTAAGTCGAACAATTAAGAATTTAGGCAAGTAGACGTGCTGGATACTCAATTTTACCAATTACTGCCTGCACCTAGTATTGAAGAACTAGCAGTAGCAGGCGGTGCTTCTGTATATAATAAAGCTGCAAGTGCTAAATCACTTGCAGCTTTTGATTTAGCAGGTGAAGGGGATTGCACCTTTTTGGAGAATTCCAAGAATGTTGTGTTTGAAGATATAAAGGCCTCTGTTTGTTTTTCTCCTTTAGAGTTTGCAGATAGATTTCCTATATCAACTTCGGTGCTTACATGTGATCATCCACGTTGGAGTTTTGCTACCAGCTCATCACTTATAGCGGTGCCTTTAGGGTTTGAGTCCAATTCAAATCCAGTTGATCCCTCAGTTAAGATCGAGAGACGGTGTTCAATTGCTCCTAATGTAGTTTTAGGAAAATCTGCTGAGGTCGGTGCGGGTACCACCATCGGCGCTGGAACGGTGATTTGGCCAGGCGTGCGAATAGGTAGGAATTGTTCTATTGGTAGCAATGTCACTATTAAGTGCACTTACATCGGAGATAACGTAACCATTCAATCGGGTGCAGTTATCGGAGAAGATGGTTTTGGGCTTTCTATTGGAAAAACTGGTGCAATAGATACGCCTCACTATGGTCGGGTTATCATTCAGGATAATGTTAGTATTGGTGCCAACACCTGCATTGATAGAGGGTTGTTTGGCGATACCAGTCTAGGTGAAAACTGCAAATTGGATAATCAGTGTCATATTGCTCATAATGTGACTATCGGCGCGCATACAGTTATGGCTGCTCTTTGTGGGATAGCAGGATCTACTTCAATTGGAATAGGTTGCCAATTTGGCGGGGCTTGTAGCGTTGCAGATCATGTTGTTATCGGGAATAAGGTTAAATTAGCTGGTAACTCTGGTTTAATGTCTAATATTCCTGATGGCGAAACTTGGGGTGGGTTCCCAGCTAAACCATTGAAGTCATGGTTTAGAGAGAATGTTTGGCTGAGCCAGCAAGTACGTAAGCGTTAGTTTGGTAGGCCCCGTATTCGGTTTACGTTTTTTCCTTGAAAGTTATAACTCATGACTGTCACGATCCATCCTCAATCTTTTGTCGATCCAAATGCACAATTAGGCGAAAACGTCTCAATTGGACCGGGGTGTGTAATTGGACCACGAGTCTCCATTGGTGATGGAAGTGTGCTGCATAGCCACGTAGTGGTCGCAGGTAACACCGAGATTGGAAGCAATAGTACAATATACCCCTTTGCGGCGTTGGGGCACCCACCGCAGGACTTTAAGTACAAGGGCGAAGACACAAAACTATTTATTGGTAATAATGTTACCATTCGAGAGCATGTGACAATGCATTTGGGTACTGTAGTGGGCCGAGGGGAGACTCGTGTAGGCGACAATGGTTATTTCATGGTCGGGTCTCATGTGGGCCATGATTGCATTGTCGGAAATAGTGTAACTTTTGCCAATAACGCCACTTTGGGCGGTCAGGTTACAGTTGGTGACCATGTAATTATGGGCGGGCTTTCTGCCGTTCATCAGTTCTGCCGCGTCGGGAAACACGCTTTCGTAGGTGGTGGTGCTCCAGTGACAGGCGATGTGATTCCTTATGGAATGGTTGATAATCATGGTAGACTGGCTGGACTGAATCTAGTTGGGTTGAAAAGACGTGGATTTGGTCGTGATCAGATCAATGATCTTCGTACGGCTTATCGTCTTTTCTTCGCCACAGAAGGTACATTTCAAGAAAGAATTGATGATGCAGCACGTCTATACCATGATCAAGAATTAGTCCTTGAAATGGTTGGCTTCATTAGAGATGGCGCGAGCCGTCATTTATGTCTTCCCAAATAAGGTTGGGCTTTATGATACCTTCAAAATTAGGAATCATTGCAGGAAGCGGAAATTTGCCGCTGGCCCTAGCCACACACGCTGCAAATGAGGGGCGGGACGTTTTTATTGTAGGGATAGAGGGGTTTGCTGAGACCTCTCTTCTGGATAAATTTAAGCATAGTGTCATTTCTATAGGTGAAGTCGGCCGACAAATTTCTTCACTCAAACAAGCCGGTGTGGAAGAAGTTTGCTTCGCAGGTATTGTAAAACGCCCTGATTTCAAATCTTTAAAACTAGATTCAAAAGGCGTCCTTCTGCTACCTAAAGTCATTCGAGCTGCTTCTCAAGGAGACGATGCCCTTTTAAGGGTCTTGGTTTCAACGCTGGAGAAGGTGGGCTTCAAGGTGGTTGGTGCTGATGAGGTGCTAGGGTCTTTGTTGGCTCCTAAGGGGGCGCTTGGGAAGTTTTCACCTAGTAGCAAAGATATAGAAGATATCGATAAAGCTGCAGATATAGCTGCACAGATCGGCAAACTGGATATAGGTCAGGGAGCGGTCGTTTGTGATGGATTGGTTTTGGCTGTTGAGGCACAAGAAGGCACAGACCTTATGTTGCAACGCTGCGCAGAGCTTCCAGATAATCTTTTAGGAACAGTGAAGCACCCCAAAGGTGTTTTAGTTAAACGTCCAAAACCGGGGCAGGAGCGGCGTATAGATTTGCCTACAATCGGTTTAAAAACTCTAGAGGGCATTAAGAATGCCAATCTTGCTGGTATAGCTGTAGAGGCACACGCTGCACTCATTTTGGATAAGGAACAACTAATAGCCTATGCCGATACGAATAACATTTGGATATACGGCTTTTAGGAGAGCCTAAGGAAATACTGAAAGAGATTGTATCATGATTATCTACTTTGTCGCGGCAGAACCATCTGGAGATAAGTTAGCGTCAGAGGTGATAGAAAAGATAAAGAGCATTGCCCCTAAAACCACATTTTTAGGTGTTGGAGGCGAACACATGTTGAAACAGGGTGTTGAAACCTTGTTTGATACGCGTGATTTAGCTGTATTTGGATTGTTAGAAGGTGTGAAAGCCTACAAGACAGTAAAAAAACGTGTTGAGGAAACAGCACACGATATTCTCCATAAGAAACCAGATGCCGTAGTGTTAGTAGATTCTTGGGGTTTTATGTGGCGTGTTGCTAAGAGGGTTAAAGAGTTGGGTTATAATGGCCCAAGAATAAAACTTATTGGACCACAAGTTTGGGCCACACGCGCGGGCAGAGCTAAAACTCTTGCTGCTCATGTGGATCATCTGCTGTGCATACACGATTTTGAGGTTCCATTCTACACTCCATTTGGACTTGAGACGACAGTGATAGGAAATCCTGCTTTAGATCGGTGTGACGTTGGAGATGGTATTGGGTTTAGAAGAAAACATAACTTTAAGGACAGTACGCCATTGCTTCTATTGTTGCCGGGAAGTCGTTCTTCTGAAATAGTGACGGTGGCTCCCATATTGGAACAAGCGGCTGAACTATTCTCAGTGGATGTTGTTGAGGGGAAAGTTATTTGTGTAGCTGCTGGTCCAGTTCAACAAGCTATTGTTGAGCGTAGTAAAGGCTGGAATTTTCCTCATTTAATAATAACCGATGAAAATCAAAAAGCTGATGCTTTTGCTGCAGCAAATGTTGCATTGGCCTGTTCTGGAACGGTTACAACTGAAGTTGCTCTGCAAGGTACACCCTTAGTCGTTGGCTATAAAATCGGATGGATTAGCTGGGTAATCGCAAGACTATTCTTGATGAAGTCAAAGTTTATAACTTTACTCAATGTTTCAGCGGGAGCAGAAATAATACCTGAATTTATTCAGACACGGTTTACATCTAAAAAGTTGGCAAAAGCTGTCCTTGAGCTATTTCACAACCCTAACAAACAAGAAGCTCAAATATTGAATCAAAACTTGGCTTTAGAGGAGATGGGAAGAGGCGGCCGACCTTCGTCAGAAATAGCTGCGCGCAAAATAGTTGAATTAGTTCCAACAAAAAAGGGCTAGCTTTTTTAAGCTAGCCCTCTTCTCGTACATTTTACTAACGTTTATTCACTGGTAGGTAATCACGCTTTGCGGCCCCAGTGTATATCTGGCGAGGGCGGCCAATTCGTTGAGTTGGATCCTCAATCATTTCCTGCCATTGTGCCACCCAACCCACGGTACGTGCCAATGCAAACAATACTGTAAACATTTCAGTTGGGAATCCCATAGCCTTCAATGTTATGCCAGAATAGAAATCTATGTTCGGGTAAAGTTTCTTTTCTACAAAGTAAGGGTCTTCAAGAGCGATACGCTCTAGCTCCACAGCAACCTGTAAAAGTGGGTCGTTGTGAGCACCTACGGCATCCAATACTTCATGACAGGTTTTCTGCATAACTGTAGCACGTGGATCGTAGTTCTTGTACACTCTGTGTCCAAAACCCATTAGTCTGAAAGGATCAGATTTATCTTTTGCGCGTGCAATGTATTCAGGAATACGGTCAACAGTACCGATTTCTTGAAGCATTGTAAGGGCAGCTTCATTTGCTCCGCCATGCGATGGTCCCCAAAGACAAGCTATACCAGCCGCCATACATGCAAATGGGTTTGCTCCTGAAGAACCTGCTAAGCGAACTGTTGAAGTAGATGCGTTCTGTTCATGGTCGGCGTGAAGGATGAAAATACGATCCATAGCACGTGCCATTACTTCTTGAACTTGGTAATCTTCAGCGGGTACCGCAAAACACATACGTAGGAAGTTTGCAGCATATCCAAGGTCATTTCTCGGAGATATGAAAGGTTGTCCAATGGAGTATTTGTGTGCGCGCGCTGCGATAGTTGGCATTTTTGCAATAAGGCGATGAGCTGATATCAAGCGGTGCTGAGGATTATTGATGTCCAATGAATCGTGATAAAATGCGGATAGAGCACCAATTGCACCAGTTACGATTGCCATAGGATGGGCGTCTCTGCGGAACCCATCAAAGAAACGATCAAACTGTGTGTGGATCATCGTGTGATTTGTAATAGTGTGTTTGTACTCAGAGAGCTCGGCCGCAGTTGGCAATTCACCATTCAGGAGAAGATAACACACTTCTAAGAAGTCAGATTTCTCCGCTAATTGATCAATAGGGTATCCACGGTGAAGTAGGACGCCTTTTTCTCCATCAATAAACGTAATTTGACTTTCACAGCTGCCCGTAGAAGTGAAGCCAGGGTCTAGAGTGAAGTGTCCTGTTTGTTTGCTCAACGAAGATATGTCGATAACATCAGGACCGGCGGTGCCTGAATACACTGGTAAGTCTGCAGTTTTTCCTGCAACTGTTAAAGTTGCTTTACCGTTTGGTTTGACTTTATTTTCCATATCTTATCAGCCCCTTATAATTTAAGTGTTTTATCGGTGATGGGAGAGTCATGCACCGAATTTATTAAGTTGGTCGTCGATTCGACTTAGCGCCTCTTCACGCCCTAGCCATTCAAGTACTAGTCCAAGGTCCGGCGCTGGAGAGTTTCCAGTCAAAGCAGCGCGCAATGTTGGTCCAATTGCTCCTAAGCCTATACCTTCTTCTGTGCAAAATTGTGATAGCACAGCGGTCAGTTCTGCATTTTTCCAAACAGGTAAGTTCTTTAAGTAGCCTGACAATTTTGACAATCGTCCTATTGATTCCGAAGAGAACCGCTTCTTTAATTTACCAGTTATTTCTATTGGCCTAATATTCAATAGAAAATGCGTGAGAGTTTCCAATTCTTCTATTGTAGCTGCACGGGTCTTTAATTCCGTCATGGCAGACTGTATACGCGTTTTTATGATTTCATCCAATTGAGTGAAACCGTCGCGGGCAAATAAGAGATTGCAAAGCCGGATATTATCTGATTTGGCGATATAATGAGCATTTACAAATTTCAATTTATCGAAATCTAATCTAGCAGCTGATTTTCCAAGCGCTTCGGTACCAAACCAATTTATAGCTTGCTCAATAGAGATAATTTCATCATCACCATGAGACCAGCCCAAGCGAAGTAGATAGTTGTTAACGGCTTCAGGTAAGAACCCCATGTCTCTATAAGCTTCGACGCCGAGAGCACCGTGCCTTTTAGATAGCTTCTTCCCGTCAGGACCATGTATAAGTGGTACGTGAGCGAACTTAGGTAGGGTCCATCCCATTGCTTGATAGATGGGTATTTGGCGGAAGGTGTTGGCCAGGTGGTCATCGCCGCGGATGATTTGTGTAATACCCATATCGTGATCATCGACCACAACAGCAAGCATATAAGTTGGCGTGCTATCAGACCTTAATAAAATAAGGTCATCGATTTGTTCTGCATTAACACCGACATTTCCTTGAACGTCGTCAATGAAATCAATTCTGCTTTTGTCAGGAGCTCTGAGACGTACGACATAGGGAGCATTGGGGTCTTTAGGCGTTAATCCGTCTCTGTAAGGGGACCGATAAGCACTCAATAAAACATCTGCTTCTTTTTTTAACTTAGCCGCAAGTATGTCGTCACCTTGATTGGCTGCCTCTTTGGAAGCTGATCTCTTGGACTCACCTAATTCTTTTCGCTCGGCTAATTCTTCAGCACTCGTGTAACACTTAAAAGCTGAACCGCTTTCTATCATTTTTTCCGCGACTTCACGATGCCTATTCGCACGAGAAAACTGGAAATAGGGCTCATCATCAGATTCAACGCCTAACCACTGTAGCCCATTAAAAATCGCCTGAACGGCGTCTTCTGTTGACCGTTCTCGATCGGTGTCTTCAATACGTAGTAGAAATTTTCCACCATTGGCTTTTGCATAAAGCCAATTGAACAAAGCAGTTCTCGCACCACCAATGTGTAGGTATCCGGTTGGCGAAGGGGCAAAGCGGGTGATTACCGTCATATCGTCTTTCAAACATGAGCCTCAGAATGAGAGGGAAGCGTATTCTCGCTTCCGTCTGATTTACTGTCTGACTGAAGACCACATCCACGGCTATTTGGGCAAGTGGCCTTTCCGTCATTTTGCGTGTTTTTCTTAAGAATGTTGCAAAATGCGAATTTTTTTACTGAGTTTCTAGATAGGCATGCATTTCGATGGAGCATTCTTTACCCATTGAGTCTTATTGCTGGGATCACATTATATTTAAATTTTTGGTTTGAACCACCGTTCTGGACATCTGTTATGGCTTTGGCAGGAGCTGTTTTATTTGTTCGGCTAGACTTTTTTAGAAGCAATTTCGTTTTAAACTTAACAGCAATCTGTTTGGTCTTTTTTGCTCTGGGTTTTAATCTTATAAAACTTAGAACTTTCTGTGTAGATAAACCGATGATCCATTCCAGTATGGGGCCGGTTACTTTAGAAGGTAAATTGATCCAAATTGAAGGTGGCAACAACGGAAATAGATTGCGTATCCAAGTGGGTGCTGTCTCAGGGTTACCTTTAGCCGATACTCCTAAATTTGTGAGAGTTACGCAAAGGAATAACACGCAGCTAAGTCCGGGAAGATTATTGAGGTGCTTAGTATTTCTTTCTCCTCCTCCAAAGCAGATATTGGACACAGATTATAACTTTAGACGACAAGCGTTTTTCCAACAATTAGGCGGAGTGGGTTTTGTACTTGGTGAATGCAAGCCTATTGGTGTTGTAAATCTCAAGCAACCAAACGCATTTGAACAGCTGCAGGATAAAATAGCTGCGTCGAGGCATGCAATAGCTCTTCATATATACAAAGTCATAGGCCCACAAGCTGGTGGTATGGCAGCAGCGATGATTACCGGTGAGAGGAGTCTTCTCACCTCGCGAGAGCAAGAGTTGTTGCGCTCTGTTGGTTTAGCTCATTTGCTGGCGATATCAGGTCTCCACATGGGATTAGCTGCGGGTGTGTTCTTCTTTTTAATACGGACCAGCATCCCTTATTTTGAATGGATAACATTACGCGTACCTGTTCAAAAAGTGGCGGCGTTTGGTGCTATCTTAGGGGCAACAACATATCTCGTTATGTCAGGAGCTTCGGTAGCCACTCAGAGAGCCTATATAATGGCATTGATTGCTTTGGTGGCCATTCTTTTTGATAGACCTGCATTCTCGTTGAGAAGTGTTTTAGTCGCAATGTTTATAGTGCTGATTTTACAGCCTGAAACTGTAGTTACACCTGGGTTTCAAATGTCGTTTGCAGCGACTGCAGCATTGATAGCCATGTATGAAAACTGGCCGAGAAATAAGAGTAGCGGTAAATGGGGAAAGTTATCTAATTGGATAAGCTCTTTAGTCGCCACTTCCGTGACGGCATCTTTAGCTACAGCTCCTTTCGCGGCCTTTCACTTCGGACGTATCGCGCCGTTGAGTATTCCCGCAAACTTAATGGTAATGCCTATTATAAGCCTGTTATCTGCACCAGTAGCATCATTAGCATTGTTAGCATGGCCTTTAGGGATTCAAGACCCGTTCCTAGTTGCGTTCGGTGCTTCTCTTAATAAAGTTCTCGAAATTTCTCAATTTGTAAGCCAAATTTCCGTGGATGGAAGTGTTACGTTAGTTACACCCTTAATATTTGGGTGCTTGGTTCTTGGTATCGGTCTGAGTATTGTTTTTGACAGTTGGTTTAAGACTTTAGCGATTATTCCGATTATCATTGCGCTAGGGTTTGCATATTTTCAGAAAGCACCTATCGCCCATGTAGATGAGCAGGGCATTATTTATCTTGCCCAAGGAAATAGGTGGGTGCGAATTTTGCCTCAAGGAATGAGAAAAAAGCCATTAGCTCCCCTTAGTATCAAGGATAAACTAGAGGAGGGGAATATTGAAAGTTATCTGAATCCGGTATGGATCGACAATCCTGAATACAATGTGTCTGTAAATCAAGAATTGTGCACACCGCGTTTCTTAGAGAACGAAAATATTGATGACTTTAGTTATTTGAGATTGAGCAGAGGTAATTCAAATATCTGTTTACCCGTTGGCAGAACGGAACAAGCATCGCGTTTTACTGTTTTATCACGAGGCAATACTTTGAGTGTTCGATATTGGGGTGGGGGACATCAGAAGCGCCCATGGTCAGATTAAAACGGACGCTTCTGTATATGTAAAATCGTTCTCTAGGTTCTTAATGGTATTGGCGCACCAAAGCCACAAGTTTACCCTGTACTCTTACTTTATCTGGTCCGAATATGCGTGTTTCGTATGCTGGATTAGCAGCTTCTAAGGCAATGGAACCATTGCGCTTGCGTATTCGTTTCAAGGTGGCTTCTTCTTCATTAATAAGAGCGACGACAATTTCTCCAGATATTGCTGTGTCACCTTTGCGCAGAATTACAACGTCACCATCCAAGATACCTGCTTCAATCATAGAATCTCCTTGCACCTCTAATGCAAAGTGTTGATCAGGGTCCATATCACCAGATGGCATATTTACGCGGTCAGTTTCATTCTGGATTGCCGCAATGGGAACACCTGCTGCGATCCTGCCTAATACGGGAATTGTGCCTAAATTTGCTGAGGGCTCGGGAATGCCTTCTCTGCTAACAATTGCCGGGCGAAAGCTAGTGCGGCCGTTGGGTGGGGCTGAAGGAGTTGCACTTTCTGGAAGTTTTAGAACCTCAATGGCCCGAGCTCTATGAGGAAGTCTCCTTAAAAAGCCTCGTTCTTCAAGGGCTGTAATTAGTCTATGAATGCCAGATTTTGAAGCTAAATCTAGCGCTGCTTTCATTTCATCAAAAGAAGGAGAAACTCCTGTTTCCTTGATGCGTTGGTGTATAAACAGTAATAGTTCACGTTGTTTCGTAGTGAGCATAATAAATTGCCAATCCAAATTACGAGTCACGTAAAGTTCTACATGTGTTCTTGGTTTGGGTCAATCGTGGAACATTAATGATTAAGAAGTTGTGTGAAGTTCGCGGACATCGTTTGCAATATTTCCAGATTTCATAAGACTTTCGCCAATTAAGAAACCTCTAGCACCAACTTTGCGAAGCATGGCGATATCTTCGGAGGCTTTAATACCGCTTTCCGAAATTAAAAGTTTCTCGGAAGGAATACGACTGGATAAGCGTACCGTCGTTTCAAGATCGGTAACCATTCGCTTTAGGTCGCGATTATTCACACCAATGAGGGGGGAAGGAAGGCTTAAGGCTCGATCTAATTCTTCTTCATTATGGGACTCAAGCAAAACAGCCATACCGAGTTGATCAGCGAACGAATGCATTTCTGCTGCCTGATTGTCGTCCAGAACCGACATTATCAATAATATTGCATCTGCACCATGTGCTCTAGCTTCCAATATCTGGATAACATCTATCATGAAGTCTTTGCGAAGCACTGGGAGTGTTACAGCGTTTCGTACGGCAACCATGTCATCCAGCGATCCTCCAAAACTGGGCATGTCAGTTAAAACTGAAATACAAGCAGCACCGCCGTGTTCATATGCCTTTGCAGCAGCAGTAGGGTCAGAAAGCGAGTTTATTTTTCCGGCTGAAGGGCTTTTTCTTTTAATCTCGCAAATTAAGGCATTTTGATCTTGATTAGCAATCGTTTGCATCCGTTTTGCAAAACCACGAGGAGGGGTTTGGTGAAGTGCTTCTGAGTGTAAAGATTCAAAGCTTCTGGATGCTTTAAGTGTAGCAACTTCTTCTTTTTTATATTCAATTATTTTATCTAAAGCGGTACTCATACTAGGACCCTAAGTTTGAATATTTAACAAGCGTCTGCAACGCGGTTTTCGCACGTCCATCATCTATTGCTGCGAATGCTAGTTTTACACCCTCTGGGTGTGAATTTGCTTTGTTTGACATATATAAGCCAGCGCCCGCATTGATGGCTACAATATCTCTAAAAGCAGAGTGTTTGCCGTTTAGAAGGTCAGTAATCGCTGTTGCGTTAAATTCCGCATTTCCGCCTTTGAGGTCCTCTAAACTGGAGCGAGAAATCCCAAGGTTCTCAGGTATAATTGTAAAAGGAGTTATGGATTTAGGTGTAACCTCTACAGCGTGTGTCTCACCAGATATACTGATCTCGTCTAATCCATCGTCACCGTGAACAATCCATGCTTTCTGAGTCCCTAATCGCTGAAGAGTTACGGCGAGGGGATTTAACCATTTTTTGTCAAATACGCCGATGATTTGGAATTTTGCGTTTGCCGGGTTTGTGAGAGGGCCAAGGAGATTGAATATTGTCCGCAACCCCAAAGTTTGTCTCACAGGAGCAACATGGCGCATTGCAGAATGGTGCGCCCGCGCAAACATGAAACCAACTCCGGCGTGTTCTAAACAATTTTGAAATTGGTCCTTCGTTATGTCCAATTTGACCCCCAGGGCCTCAAGAACATCGGCCGAACCAGTTTTGGGTGGAACTGATCTGTTTCCGTGTTTGGCCACCCGGCCTCCGGCACCTGCTATGACCAACGCTGAAGCCGTTGATGTGTTAAGGCTAATAAAAGGGAGTCCACCAGTACCGCATGTATCAACTACATCTTCCGGTGCGCTGACCTGAATTGAATGCGCACGCATCGTTTCGGAGGCTGCTTGAATATCGTCAACACTTTCGCCTTTTATGCGCAAACCCATTAAAAAAGCAGATATGAGTATTGGATCAACGGACCCAGATAAGATTGCGTCAAAGCAATCTCGAATTAGTGGCTGTTTAGGTGTTTTACTATCCGCCAAAAGGCTAATGGCCTGTTTTACACAATCGCTCATTCTATCCTCTTAACGTGTTATATCTACAAAATTTTGTAGTAACCTGTGCCCAAATTCTGAGCCAATTGACTCCGGATGGAATTGCACGCCGAAGACAGGGCGACTTACATGAGAAAGAGCCATAATCTCACCATCATCAGTTTCTGCTTCGATTTTTAAAGAATTAGGTAAACCTAGGCGCTCTACGGCGAGGGAGTGGTAACGAACAGCTTCGAATTTATTTGGAATATTTTCGAACATTTTCCCGCCAACATGAGTAACGGTTGATGTTTTACCATGTAGAACATCTTTGGCCGAAGACACTTTTCCGCCGAAGGCTTGTCCTATAGATTGGTGACCCAAACAGACGCCAAATATCGGTAATTGTTCTGGCGCAGCTATGAGGAGGTCAAGACACACTCCCGCATCGTCGGGGGTTTTAGGGCCAGGAGATAAAACAACACCATTGGGAGATTTAGCAAGTAAATCATCCACTGTATAAGCATCGTTTCTTACGACTTCAGTGTCAGCTCCCAATTCTTCTAAATAATGTACGAGGTTCCACGTGAAGCTATCATAATTATCTATTACGAGGATTTTGGGACGATTAGATTCTGGAGTGCGGCTGGTCATTGGTTACCTCCAGAATACCTAATTGCTTCTTCAGCTGCGCGGCACAGTGCTCCTGCTTTATGAACTGTCTCCTGAAATTCTTTCTTTGGATCACTATCAAGTACAACGCCGCCGCCTGCTTGGACATGAAGTTTCTGATCTTTGATCACTGCTGTCCGCAAGGCGATACACATATCCATATCGCCATCAGAGCCAAAATAACCGACACCGCCGCCGTAAACGCCGCGTTTATTGGTTTCTAACTCATTGATAATTTCCATAGCGCGGATTTTAGGGGCACCTGAGACTGTGCCGGCTGGAAACCCTGCCATCAGTGCTGAAACTGCGTCTTCCTCTTCGCGGAGCTCGCCTTCAACATTGGAAACGATATGCATGACATGTGAATAGCGCTCAATTATAAAACTCTCAGTCACTTTAACGCTTCCATACTTGGCCACGCGCCCAACATCATTGCGACCTAAGTCCAAAAGCATTAGATGTTCAGCAAGTTCTTTCGGATCAGCGAGAAGTGTCTTCTCGTTTCTGACATCTTCTTCGTCAGTCCCCCCACGCGGCAGAGTACCCGCTATCGGACGAACAGAAACACGTTTATCACGTAAACGAACGAGAATCTCTGGACTGGAACCAATAACTTGGAAATCGCCTAAGTTTATATAAAACAAGAATGGTGAAGGGTTTAACCGCCTTAGGGCTCGATAAAGAGCGAAAGGAGGGATTGTGTAGTTCGTCGAAAACCTTTGGCTAGGTACAACCTGAAAGATATCTCCTGCTTTAATATATTCTTGAGCCTTTTTTACCATCTCCGAGTATCGTGTTGGAGATGTATTAGAAGTAAATTCTAAAGGTTCAATTTCGCGATTGATCGGTTTACATGCTGGAAGGGGGGCATCCAAAAGGGATTCTATTTCATCTAGGAGTATATTAGATTTCTCGTCACTATCTCGGACGGGGGTAGCTAATATGATTTCCTGTTTCACTGAGTCAAAAATTAGTATTACAGTGGGGCGCATCAGAACAGCTTCAGGCACTTCGAGGCTATCGGCTGGAGGCGCAGGAAGTTTTTCAACGTACCGAATCATATCGTAGCCAAGATACCCAAATGCGCCGGCTATCATTGGAGGAAGATCTTCGTTGAGAGGTGCTTCTACATCGCAGGAGTCAATAAAGCGTCGAAGATCGTCCATCGGTGTTTCGGATTCATGCAAGACAGTGTTGAAATCTCTGGAATCAGAGGTCTGTGCTTTGCCACCCTCAACTTTCCACCATAAATCTGGTCTTAAACCTATAAGAGAATAGCGTCCGCGTTGCTCACCGCCCAAGACTGACTCAAACAAAAATGTTCCGCCATTCTTGGGATTTAGTTTCAGCATAGCGGATACGGGCGTTTCTATATCGTCTAAACGCCGTCTTATTTTTAATTGTACTTTGGTGCTACTCATCTGTATCTCAGTTAATTCACTATGTGCCAGACATTGAAGTTACAAATTCAGCGATGGCATCATTGTTAAATTCAACTTCAGATTCTTGAATGATGGCTTCCACGAATGCTGATTCTATATCAGTTTCTAGTCCTTCTGAAATTGCACGCTTTCCAGATATAGACATTAGATCTAACATTTCGGGATCAAGATTGGTGATCTTTTCAATGTGTATTACTGAAATAGAACCATCCTGTTCTGGAGCTAAAACATAATCGCCTTCAGCAGCGCCAAGAATTTGGAAGGCCATAGCTCTGGATATTCCTTCAGGAATTTCCCTTCGGGTTAGGTTGGTCGATGGTTTTACAAATTTTAGATCAAAGTCCTCTGCAACATTTTGGAGGTTTTTGATTTCAGTTGCTTTTTCTAAAACCTTTTGCGCCTGACTCTCTACAGCTTGTGACTTACGAAAAGCGAGTAAACTTTCTTTCGTCAATTCTTCAATATCCGCAAGTTCAGGTACGTAACTTTTTTGGATTTCATCCAAACGAATGACGTATAAACCATTAGCTACGTCATCTAATATTTCGCTGACCTCTCCATCAAAGCTCATTTGATTTATAATTTGAGCAGCCATTGGGCGGTAGACGATACCTCCAATTACTTGTCCTCTTTCATTGCGACCTTGGGTGTCGATACTTTCATAAGACATGACGGGAATTTCAAGTGCATCTGAAGCTTCTTCGAAGGTGAACCCTCCGCCGATCAGGTCAAAAAATTCTTCTTGCTTTTGGTCAAATATTTTTTCCGATTCAATCAGCGCCATACTCTGAAAAATCTCATCGGATACGGCTTCAAAGGGTTTAGCTAAACCAGGAGTAATTTCTTCTACAATGACGCCCGTCCATAGATCGTCTTCCAACTCGAATGGGCCTATATGAGTACCATTGCTAACGGCGAAAACGGCTCTTGAAAATTCTTCGTTGGTTAAGTCAGAACTAGTTATTGAACGGGAAGTCGTTGTTAGGCTGGAGATGGAGGACAATACCTCTTCTTTGTCCCTTCCGGCACCTATTTCATCGATAGCTTGCTGAACATCCCGGCGATTGGAAGACGTAAACTCTGTTATCGTGCGTTGCTCGGGTGATGAAAAATCTTTGATGCGTAACTCATACATGTCACGTAGGTCTGCTTCAGGTATTTCTACAGCGGATAAAAAATCTGACGGCGACATTGAGATGATGCTAACCGCTTTACGCTCTGGTTGTCTAAAAGCTGCGTTATGCTCATCGTAAAAGGCTTGGAGGTCTTCATCGGTTACTTCTAGGTCAACTGGAACTTGATCTGGTGCTATTTTTACATATGAAAAAGACCGCTGCTCTGATTGGGAAGTCATCCACACTTTTCCTAGTGAGTTAGGAACATTAACCCCAGTTCTGACAGCATTAACGACATACTCTCTAGTGAAACTGTCTTTAAGATCTTTTTCTAGTTGTTTTATCGTCATTCCTTGTTGGTTGGCAAAGGCTCTAAAAGCGTCTTCGTCAAACTCGCCTGTAACTGCATTTTTGAAGCGCGGTGCGTTGGCAACCATTTCTGTGACAGCAAATCGGCTTGCGCGAATGTTGTGTTGATCTGCAAAACCCAGTAGTGCTGTTTCACTAATCAAGCCCTGTAGAATTTGTTGCACAGTACCATTTTGAGCTGCTTCTTGCCGGGTGAGTGTTCTACCTTGATTTTCACGTACAGCGTTTAGGTATGCATCCACTCGGCGTTCAGCATCGCGTTTGACTATAAAACGATCACCGGAGCTGATTAGACCGCGAGGCTCTGCGGAAGAAAACATATTTGGCAATCCCATGCCAGCTAGTCCGACGACAAGAAGTCCAAAAATAACTAACATAAACTTGGACCGAACCATTCGGCGGACAATAGACAGCATAAGGATAATCTCCCAAAATAGTGTAAGCACGCGAATTCTAACGTGCACGAGTCTTGCAGTACATTAGACAGCTTGCTAGGCGACCAAGGCGTTTGACGCAAGATACGAAATGATATGAGCCATTGAAGTGGCTGTAGTTTAAGTGCCAAAAAGAGCACTGTCATATAACGGGACAACAAGAATGAAAAATGCAAAATCCCTGATTGTAGGGAATTGGAAGATGAACGGACTTCGGCAGGATATCGATCAAATATTAGCTATTGGTGCTAGTTTGAAGGAGAATCCAATAGATGGGGAAGTTGTTATCTGTCCACCGGCGACATTAACAGCTTTGGCCGTAGATGCTGTTACCAACTTGCCTGTCAAAATAGGCGGTCAGGATTGCCACGCCGCAAAAGCTGGTGCCTATACTGGGGATATTAGTGCAGAAAAATGGAAAGATATTGGCGCTAAGTATGTCATAGTTGGGCACTCTGAACGTCGAGAATCGTATAGCGAAGATAATATTTCCGTGAGATCAAAAGCAAAAGCTGTTCTAGATGCGGGTTTGATCCCTATAATCTGTATAGGCGAGAGCCTTAGTGAACGAGATTCAGGTGAAACTCTTTCCGTTCTGACAAAACAAGTTCGAGAATGTGTGCCGGAAGAAGCAAAAAAAGGGAGTATAGCGATTGGCTATGAACCTGTTTGGGCAATAGGCAGTGGAAAGACCCCCAGTGTTGATGATATTTCAGAAGCGCACTCTTTAATAAGGCATGTATTGACGGAAGAAATCGGAGATAGATCGAAAGTTACTCCGATAATCTACGGAGGCTCAATGAAGCCTTCTAATGCATCAGAAATTTTAGCCATTGATGGAGTTGATGGCGGATTAGTGGGCGGAGCGAGTCTGAAAGCCGAAGATTTCTTGTCTATAATTCGCGCCAGTTAGTCGTTGGAAGATATTAAATAGGGTGCGTGTATTTCCAAATATTTGGGGGTATGCGCATCTTTTTTTCATAATTCTTATTCTAAGGGCTTGGCGCGAGCCTCGTAAAGTGCTTTTCAGACAGTTGGATTCACAGTTTAGGTTCTCCGACTATCATGGAAAACGCACTCCTCGCTCTAAGTTTATTATCTTGTATTGCCCTCATAGTATCAGTTCTACTGCAACGTTCTGAAGGTGGTGCTCTTGGTATGGGGGGCGGTGGTTCTGGTGGTGGTCTGGTGTCTGGACGTGGTGCAGCTGATACGCTTGTGCGTGTAACTATGGTGCTTGCTGCTATATTCTTTGTCACAAGTTTGGCTCTCACCCGTATCAATTATGAACATTCTAAAAGTGATTCCGAAGTTTCACGTACTCTGAAAGAAGAGGGTGGTTCACTTTTGTCAGACGAGTTAGGTCTTTCTGATAATGTTCTAGGTGTGGAAGAAGAACCTGCAGATTTGATTTCTGAAGAGTTAGCTGCTGAAAGCGTGGCTACCTCGGAGAATGCAGAATCCCCAGTTTCAGATGGCACTGAAACTGATGAAAATTCCGCGCCAAAATCTGAAAACCAATAGTCATAGCTTGACGCGTACCTTGTTTTGGTGCGTCTATTATTTCCCGTCATGACAAGATATATTTTCATTACCGGCGGCGTTGTTTCTTCCTTAGGGAAGGGAATCGCTATGGCCGCTTTGGGTGCGTTGCTGCAAGCGCGTGGCTACAAAGTTCGACTCCGAAAACTAGACCCTTACCTTAATGTTGATCCTGGTACGATGTCTCCATATCAGCATGGGGAGGTTTATGTTACTGATGATGGTGCGGAGACAGACCTTGATTTAGGACATTATGAGCGTTTCACGGGTGTTTCTGCTCGGCAAACCGACAATGTAACAACTGGACGTATTTACCAGAATATTATTGAGAAAGAGCGTCGAGGTGATTATCTCGGGGCTACTGTTCAGGTTATCCCCCACGTTACTAATGCAATTAAAGATTTTGTCCTTTCGGACGCGGGCGATGTTGATTTTGTACTTTGCGAAATTGGTGGAACTGTCGGTGATATTGAAGGTTTGCCTTTTTTTGAGGCGATTCGTCAGCTGAATCAGGAGTTGGACGTTCAGCAAGCTGTTTTCGTGCATTTAACACTTTTGCCTTTTATTGCTTCGGCAGGCGAAATGAAAACAAAGCCGACGCAACACTCGGTGAAAGAGTTGCGTTCGATTGGCATTCAGCCGCACGTGTTATTGTGTCGATCAGAGCGAGCTATCCCTGATGGTGAGCGTAGAAAGATCGGTCAGTTTTGTAATGTTAAACATGATAGTGTTATCGAAGCTCTGGATTCTGAACACATCTACGAAGTGCCTCTTGATTACCATCGTCGTGGTCTAGACAGAGAAGTATTGCGGCACTTCGGAATCAAAGATGCGCCAGAGCCTGACTTAACACGATGGAATAACATTTCTAAAGCTTTACGTTCCCCAGACGGTACAGTGGATATCACTGTTGTTGGAAAGTATGTAGCGCTTCCAGACGCCTACAAATCAATAATTGAAGCTCTTCATCATGGTGGTTTGGCCAATCAGGTGAGGGTAAAAATAAAGTGGGTATCATCTGAACTGTTTGATGACTCCGACTCTGATCTTGAATCCGAGCTTTCAGGTTCTCATGCGATATTATTGCCTGGTGGGTTTGGTGAGCGAGGAGCCACGGGTAAGATCCGTGCGGCCCAATATGCTAGAGAAAAACGAATACCATGCTTTGGAATTTGTTATGGAATGCAAATGGCTGTAGTGGAGGCTGCTCGAAATATGGCTCAGATTGAAGGGGCCGGAACAACTGAGTTTGGGTCGCCAAATGCTAAAATTGTAGGCCTTATGGAGGAGTGGACAAAAGGGAATTCTAAAGAAGTTCGTTCCGAAAGTACGGATTTAGGTGGAACTCTTCGTCTTGGAGCTTACTCTGCGATTTTGAAATCTGGTTCCAAAGTAGCTGAAATTTATGGTACGGACCGAATCGAAGAGCGTCATCGTCATAGATATGAAGTAAACATCGCTTACAAAGAGCAATTAGAAGCAGCAGGATTGATTTTTTCTGGTCTATCACCAGATGGTCTATTGCCTGAGATAGTAGAGATAGAGGATCACCCTTGGTATATCGGTGTTCAGTATCATCCAGAGCTTAAATCTCGCCCGTTTGAGCCTCATCCACTGTTTTCATCATTCATTGGGGCGGCAAAAATTCAAAGTCGTCTCGTTTAACCGTCAACAAGGGCTTGCAATGCGTGTCTTATCAGCGTATCAAGCCCGCTGATTTGGGTGGCCGTGTGCCACCTTTTCCTTTTTTTTGAGGCTAGAAACATGGCTGTTCCAAAGCGGAAAACCTCGCCCTCTAAACGTGGTATGCGCCGTGCGCACGACCGTCTAGAAGGTGCTACATATATCGAAGACAAAGATTCTGGTGAACTTCGTCGTCCACATCACATTGACCTGAAATCAGGAATGTACCGTGGTAAGCAAGTACTAGAGCCTAAAGAAGACTAACGCCGTTTAGGGGCCGCTGTTGAGCGCTCCGTTAGCGCCGTTACTATTAGGCATGCGGTCCCAGCTTTTTCTCAATAGAGTCGAGAGGGACTGCCATGACTGAAATAGTAGATATATTTGCACGTGAAATTTTAGATAGTCGGGGAAACCCAACTATAGAAGTAGATGTGACCCTAGAAGATGGTTCTATGGGTCGCGCTGCTGTGCCATCAGGTGCTTCCACAGGTGCGTATGAGGCTCACGAACTTCGTGACGGTGATAAATCACGTTATGGTGGCAAGGGTGTTTTAAAAGCAGTTGAGGCTGTAAACACTGAGATTTATCAAGAATTGATCGGTCTTGAAGCTGAAGATCAGCGTCGTATCGACCAAACCATGATAGATCTTGATGGTACTGAAACAAAATCTCGCCTTGGAGCGAACGCCATCCTTGGTGTTTCTTTGGCGACTGCAAAAGCTGCTGCGACAGCTGCTAGTTTACCATTGTATCGTTATGTGGGGGGGGCAAACGCGCACATCCTGCCAACACCGATGATGAATATCATTAACGGTGGTGAGCACGCTGATAACCCTATTGATGTTCAAGAATTTATGATCGTGCCCGTTGGGGCTGAGTCTTTTTCTGAAGCTCTGCGGATGGGAACTGAGATTTTCCATGCCCTAAAGAAAAGCCTATCAGAAGCTGGGTTGAGTACATCCGTTGGTGACGAGGGTGGTTTTGCCCCCAACATAGCATCTACTGAAGAGGCCATTTCATTTATTATGAAGTCAATCGAAAAGGCTGGATATCGTCCGGGGGATGATTGTGCGTTAGCTTTAGATGTGGCTTCAACTGAATTCTACAAGGATGGGAAATACATTCTTTCCGGCGAAGGTAAGACGCTTGGGTCCGATGAAATGGCTCATTATCTCGCGGACTTGGTCAATAAATATCCAATTATTTCAATTGAAGATGGTATGGCTGAAGATGATTGGGATGGCTGGAAAACTCTTACTGATCTCGTTGGAAATAAATGCCAATTGGTTGGTGATGATTTGTTTGTAACGAACTCCAAACGTCTTGCTCAAGGCATTGAAATGGGTGTGGCCAACTCTATTTTGGTAAAAGTAAACCAGATCGGTACTTTGACGGAGACTTTGGATGCGGTAAATATGGCGATCAGCAGTGGGTATACTGCAGTCATGTCTCATCGCTCAGGTGAAACAGAAGATGCCACGATTGCAGACCTGGCAGTAGCTACAAATTGTGGTCAAATCAAAACCGGTTCGCTTGCTCGGTCGGACAGATTGGCTAAATACAACCAGCTGCTTCGTATCGAAGAAGAACTCGACGAACAGGCTATATATCTTGGTAGACGTTCGATTCGTGCTTAGGTATTTACGTTAGTTACAAAAAAGAACGCTCGAAGCTTCGATGTTTCGAGCGTTTTTTGTATTGCGCTGCAATAAAAAAGATAAACGTGACATTAAGCTTGAGACAATAAAAAGTATCGATAATTTAATTGAAAGAATGGTTCGGAGATGCGCTCGTTTGTCATCAGCATAGTTTTGAGTCTTGTGCTTGTATATTTCGCATACAATGCTTTGGCTGGTGATCAGGGACTAGCAAAATGGACTGACCTTCAAAAACAAGAAAAAGAACTATCCCTTGTATTAGAGGGGATTCAGAGAGAAAAGCTTGATACTCAAACGCGAATAGATAGATTGAGCTCAGAAACGCTTGATTTGGATTATCTTGAAGAACTGGCTAGAAAAAAGCTAGCTTATGCTCGCTCAGATGAGATTATACTGAATGTGAGCGATGGCCGTGAAGATTAAAAAATTGGTCTAACTTGTCTCTCTTGGTGCGTTGCAACACCAAAATTGCATAGCAGCTCTGACTGGACGAAGGGCTGTAGCATTAAGTAGTCTAACGAAAATTTCATGGAGGTTCGCTTGGTCGCCGCTAACGCTACATCACCCAAAAAGGGTAAACCGAGCCCGAAGTCAGATCCGTCTAACGAAGACGTATTGAAATACTATCGGGACATGTTGTTGATTCGTCGCTTTGAAGAAAAGGCTGGTCAACTTTACGGTATGGGACTCATCGCAGGTTTCTGTCACTTGTACATCGGGCAGGAAGCTGTTGTTGTTGGTGTTCAAAGCGTACTCAAGGAAGGTGATCAAGTCATCACTGGATATAGAGACCACGGTCACATGCTAGCGTGTGACATGGAAGCTGACGGCGTGATGGCTGAGTTGACTGGACGCGAGGGGGGGTATTCTCGCGGTAAAGGTGGCTCAATGCACATGTTCTCCAAAGAGAAAAACTTTTATGGTGGTCACGGTATTGTGGGTGCTCAAGTTTCCTTAGGAACAGGGTTGGCATTTGCAAATCAGTACAGGAAAAATGACAACATCTCTGTTTCTTATTTTGGTGACGGGGCTGCCAACCAAGGGCAAGTGTATGAGTCATTCAACATGGCCTCGCTTTGGAAGCTTCCAGCTCTTTATGTCATAGAGAACAACCAGTATGCTATGGGGACAGCAGTTTCTCGTGCTTCCGCAGAACAAGAGCTGTATAAACGTGGTATTTCTTTCGATATTCCAGGTGAAGCTGTTGATGGAATGGACGTTCTGAAAGTTAGAGCAGCGGCGCTGAAAGCTGTAGAACACATTCGTTCAGGCAAAGGTCCATATATTCTAGAAATGAAGACGTATAGATATCGTGGGCACTCTATGTCTGACCCTGCGAAATATCGAAAACGCGAAGAAGTCGATGATATTCGTTCTCATCACGACCCAATCGAAGGTCTAAAGAAATACCTAGTGGAAAATAAAATTGCCACTGAAGAAGATCTTAAATCTGTAGATAAAGAAGTTCGTGTAATTGTGAACAAAAGTGCTGATTTTGCTCAGACAAGCCCAGAACCGGATCCGTCCGAGCTTTGGACAGATGTATTGCGGGAGGTTTAAGGTAAATGTCAGTAGAAATTCTTATGCCTGCTCTTTCCCCTACAATGGAAGAGGGAACGCTTTCAAAATGGCTAAAAGCTGAGGGTGATAAAGTTTCACCGGGTGATATTTTAGCTGAAATAGAAACCGACAAAGCAACTATGGAAGTTGAAGCAGTCGATGAAGGCACAATTGCCAAAATTCTCGTTGCGGAAGGTTCTGAGGGTGTCAAGGTAAATGCCGTTATAGCAATGTTAGCTGAGGATGGAGAAGATTTATCCGCGGTCGCATCTGCTGGTCCTTCTTCTGTAGAAGCATCAAGTTCAACTCCCGAAAATGTTGAGCCTAAAGAGGTGAACGTCGGGCATAATATGCCGCCTGCAGATGATGTGTTGTCAGATCCTGATATTCCAGAAGGTACAGATTTTAAAACGACAACGGTACGTGACGCTCTTCGTGATGCAATGGCTGAAGAAATGCGCCGTGATGAATCTGTATTCGTTATCGGGGAGGAGGTTGCGCAGTACCAAGGTGCCTATAAAGTTACACGTGAGTTGTTGCAGGAATTTGGTGAGCGACGTGTAGTAGATACACCTATCACAGAACATGGTTTTGCTGGTTTGGCTGTTGGTGCTGCATATGCAGACCTTAAGCCCATCGTTGAATTTATGACATTCAACTTTGCGATGCAGGCTATAGACCACATTATCAACTCGGCAGCTAAAACACTTTACATGTCTGGTGGACAAATGGGGTGTTCTATAGTCTTCCGTGGCCCAAATGGTGCGGCATCTCGCGTGGGGGCCCAGCACTCACATGATTATGCTACTTGGTATGGGAATGTGCCGGGTCTAAAGGTGGTGGCACCATATGATGCAGCTGACGCTAAGGGCTTATTGAAAGCAGCAATCCGTGACCCTAATCCTGTTGTCTTCTTAGAGCATGAATTACTTTATGGAGAGAGCTTTGAGGTTCCTGATATGGAAGACTTTGTACTTCCAATTGGAAAAGCCAAGGTGCGTCGTGAAGGATCCGATGTAACTCTTGTAGCTCACTCTAGAATGGTGGGTTATGCACTTGAAGCTGCTAAAATTCTTGAGGCAGATGGTATTAGTGCGGAAGTTGTCGACCTGCGCACTATCCGTCCGCTAGACACTCACACAGTGATTGAAAGTGTCAAAAAGACGAGCCGTGTAGTTTGTTGTGAAGAAGGTTGGGGATGTTACGGAGTTGGTGCTGAGATAGCGGCAGTGTGTGTCGATGAAGCATTTGACTACCTAGATGCACCCCCAATTCGGGTTCACCAAAAAGATGTTCCTTTGCCATATGCTGGTAACTTGGAAAAACTATCATTGCCAAACACGAATGACATCGTGGAAGCAGCTAAGAAGGTTTGCAACGTTTAGACGACTAAACATGCAAGGTAACTGAAATGAACAGGTTGGCGCAGAATGAAGTCTGCGCCGCCTGCCGTAAGGGAACTGCCTAGATGCCAATCAACATTACCATGCCCGCACTATCTCCAACCATGGAAGAGGGCAAACTCGCCAAATGGCTGGTTAAGCCAGGCGACGCCGTAGGGCCAGGCGATGTGATCGCCGAAATCGAAACAGATAAAGCGACAATGGAAGTTGAAGCTGTTGATGAGGGGCGCATTGCTACCATTCTGGTTGACGAAGGCGCTGAGGGCGTCAAAGTTAATTCTGTAATTGCTGTGCTTGCTGAAGATGGAGAAGATTTGGATTCTATAAAGGGTCCTGCTGCTCAAGCACAACCGGCTCCCAAAACAGAAGAAAAATCTACTCCTGCCGAGAAAAAGGTAGAAAAATCAGAAGCTCCCAAAGTTGCAACAGCAAGTAAATCCGCACCATCTCCTTCTGCGGAGAAGGGAACGCGTATTTTTGCGTCGCCTCTTGCCAAACGGATAGCTGCAGAAAAAAATATAGACCTTTCAACGCTTAAAGGGTCGGGACCGCGTGGTCGAATTCTGCGCGCTGACGTGGATAATGCTAAACCTGGTAGTGCAGCTACTGGGAAGGTGGGTGCTAGCTCTGCGTCTCCTGATGGTCTGATACTGCCGCAAGTACTTGATGATCGTGTCTATGCACCTGACAGCTACAGGCTTGAACCTTTAGATGGTATGCGAAAGGTCGTTGCGCGACGCCTAACAGAAAGCTTTATGCAGATTCCACACTTCCCCTTAAATGTGGACCTACAATTGGATAAGCTTCTAGCGGCGCGTAAAGCGATCAATGAGGCAGCTCCAGAGGGCATTAAAATATCAGTAAATGACCTGCTTATTAAAGCAGCAGCTATGGCGCTGATGGATGAGCCTGATTGTAATACAAGCTATACTGACAACGGCATTGCGTATCACAAATCTGCGCATGTTTCAGTTGCGGTGGCTATTGATGGCGGCCTGATCACACCAGTGATTAAAGATGCTCAATCTAAAGGTCTTGCGCAGATTTCATCTGAAATGAAAGATCTCGCCAAACGTGCTCGCGAACGTAAGCTTGCGCCACAAGAATACATGGGTGGTACGTTCTCAATTTCCAATTTGGGAATGTTTGGTGTGAAATCTTTCTCATCCATCATAAACCCGCCAGAAGGTATGATTATGTCGGTAGGTGCTGGTGAAAAGAGACCAGTTGTTGGTCCGGATGGCCAACTTAAAGCAGCTACGGTTATGACCGTCACACTTACTTGTGACCACCGTGTAGTCGGTGGTGCTGAGGGAGCCAAGTGGCTGCTAGCATTCAAACGCTATGTCGAGGGACCAGAGTCTATGCTGCTTTAATGCAAATTGGATTACTGTAACGGACTAACATGAAGGAGCGACCCATGGCGGACGCAAAGAACCAGTTTGATCTTATTGTTGTTGGCTCAGGACCTGGTGGTTACGCAACAGCAATTCGTGCCTCTCAACTAGGAATGAAGACTGCTATTGTAGAGCGTGCTGAATTAGGCGGAATTTGTCTCAACTGGGGGTGTATACCTACAAAAGCATTACTTCGGACGTCTGAAGTTTTTCACATGATGGAAAATGCTGAAAAATATGGGCTTGGTAAGGTTAAACCTGTTGCTCATATTGAGAAAATTGTAGAACGCTCCCGTGGTGTTTCAAAGCAAATGGCAAATGGTGTTGCTTTTCTGATGAAGAAAAACAAAATCACTGTTATTGAAGGAACTGCAAGCCTTAAAGCTGGAAAGCCAGCCCCTAGTGTCGTGGTAAAAGACGGCAAAGGAGAAGGTACCTACACAGCTAAACATGTGATTATGGCTACTGGAGCGCGTGCACGGTCAATTCCTCAGGCTGGTCTTGTTCCTGATGGAGACCGTATATGGTCATACCGTGAGGCTTTAGTACCTAAGGAAGTTCCGAAAAAGCTTCTTGTTATTGGGTCCGGTGCAATTGGGATTGAATTTGCGAGTTTTTATAATACGCTGGGTTCAGAAACGACTGTTATTGAAGCCTTAGACCGTATACTTCCTGTCGAAGACGCTGACATTTCAAACTTTGTAGATAAGAGCCTCACCAAACAAGGCATGAAACTTATCAAATCAGCGCAAGTGCAAGGACTTGAAAAGGGAAAGAACAGCGTAACAGCTTCCGTTAAATTAAAAGACGGAAAGATTGAAAAGATAACAGCTGATGTTGTTATCGTCGCTGTTGGTATCGTCGGAAATGTTGAGAACACTGGCTTGGAAGAAGTTGGTGCAAAAATTGATAGAACGCATGTCACAGTTGATGGTTTTGGGCGCACGGGTGTTCCCGGTCTGTATGCGATTGGTGATTTGACGGGGCCACCATGGTTGGCACACAAGGCAACTCATGAAGGTATCGTTTGTGTAGAGAAAATTGCGGGTCAAAACCCACATGAATTTAAGACAAACAATATCGCCGGCTGTACCTATTGCCATCCACAAGTAGCATCTGTTGGTATGACAGAGGCCGTAGCAAAAGAAAAAGGCCATAAAGTTAAGGTAGGTCGTTTCCCATTCTTGGGTAATGGTAAAGCCGTAGCATTAGGCGAACCAGACGGAATTATTAAAACAGTATTTGATGAAAAGACTGGTGAACTACTTGGTGCCCACATGGCGGGAGCTGAAGTTACGGAGTTAATTCAAGGGTTTGTAATTGCGCGTCAGGCAGAGCTAACAGAAGCTGAGATTATGGAAACAATTTTCCCGCATCCAACTTTATCTGAAATGATGCATGAAAGTACATTGGACGCCTATGGGCGTGCGATCCATATCTAAATTGTTTTAAATCCAAAGATTAGAGGCCCTGCAGAAATGTGGGGCCTTTTTTTTGATCTCTAGAAATCACGATCAGTGCGCTTCCGTATCGTGAATGACTTTGATAGCATTTAGAAATCGCATTCCTGAAAAGCCCCTCCAAAGGAAAGTACATCTTATGTCAGTTTCTCAAACCAAATATAAAGTTCCTGAAAGCTTCGCTAAGAACGCTCTGGTGGATGAGACAAGCTATAATGATATGTATCGCCAATCCATTGAAGATAACGAAGCGTTTTGGGCCGAACACGGTAAGCGTGTAAGTTGGTCAAAGCCCTATAGCCGAGTAAAAAATACTAGCTGGGATAAAGATGATCTCCACGTAAAATGGTATGAAGATGGAGAGCTAAATGTTGCGTATAATTGTATAGACAGACACCTAAAAGATAAAGCAAATGAGGTGGCTATCATTTGGGAGGGCGACGATCCTAAGGATTGTCGGCACATCACTTACGCAGAGCTTCATGCGCAAGTTTGCCGATTTGCCAACGTGCTAAAGTCTCTGGATGTAAAAAAGGGTGACCGGGTAACGCTGTATCTTCCAATGATCCCTGAGGCCGCGTTTGCAATGCTCGCCTGCGCGCGAATAGGTGCTGTGCATTCCATAGTGTTTGCAGGATTTTCACCCGAAGCATTGGCCGGAAGAATAAATGATTGTGATAGCCGTTTAGTCATAACAGCGGATGAGGGGCTCCGTGGTGGTAAAACCATTCCTCTAAAATCGAGCGTTGATCAGGCTTTAAAACACGCGTCAGATGTTAAAAATGTTCTAGTTGTAAGACATACCAGTAATGATGTGGAGATGGTTCCAAATCGTGATGTTTGGCTTGATCAAGCACAAGAGCATGTGGCCTTGGAATGTGAAGTGGAGCCTATGAATGCTGAGGATCCTCTCTTTATTCTTTATACTTCAGGATCAACTGGAAAACCCAAGGGCGTATTGCACACCACAGGTGGTTATCTTGTTTGGGCTTCCATGACACACGAATATGTATTCGACTATAAGCAGGGTGACATCTATTGGTGTTCAGCCGATGTAGGTTGGGTAACGGGGCACAGTTACATTGTGTACGGACCGCTTGCGAATGCAGCTACTACATTGATGTTTGAAGGCGTGCCAACTTATCCTGATGCTTCGCGGTTTTGGCAAGTTATTGATAAGCACAATGTGAATATATTCTATACTGCGCCAACAGCAATTCGTGCTCTAATGGGACAAGGAGAAGCGTTTGTTAAGCAAACATCACGTAAATCTTTGAGACTGTTGGGATCTGTGGGTGAACCGATAAACCCAGAAGCTTGGGAGTGGTATCATAGAGTTGTAGGTGAACGTAGGTGCCCCATAGTCGATACATGGTGGCAGACTGAAACTGGCGGTATAATGATAACACCTTTAGCCGGAGCTACAGATTTGAAGCCTGGTTCAGCGACCTTACCATTCTTTGGGATCAAGCCTGAGATTGTGGATGCCGAAGGAAAGGTTTTAGAAGGACCCGCTGAAGGCAATCTTGTGATTGCTGAATCATGGCCGGGTCAAATGAGAACTGTGTATGGCGACCATCAAAGGTTTATTGATACATATTTTTCAACATATAAAGGAAAGTATTTTACGGGTGATGGGTGTCGTCGTGATGAAGACGGTTATTATTGGATCACAGGGCGCGTAGACGATGTTATAAATGTCTCTGGACATCGTATGGGAACCGCCGAGGTTGAGAGCGCTTTGGTTGCGCATGCAGAAGTGTCGGAAGCGGCAGTTGTTGGCTATCCGCATGATATTAAAGGACAGGGTATTTATGCCTATGTTTCTTTGAATGCAAGCGTAGATCCTAGTTCGGAATTGGCAACAGAACTTATAAAATGGGTGCGAACAGAAATAGGGCCTATCGCAGCACCAGATAAGATTCAATTTGCTCCTGGTTTGCCTAAAACTCGGTCTGGCAAAATTATGAGACGTATTCTTCGCAAAATTGCTGAAGATGATTTCTCAAACCTTGGTGACACGTCCACGCTGGCTGACCCAGCGGTGGTGGATAATTTGATAGCGAATAGGCAGAATAAAAAGTAACTTTCGAGCCAATTAATACGAGTATGGCGCTATAATGGTTTGTCGTCAGAATTGAGAATTCTTACCGCCGCACCATCAGGGTCGTCGTACTGGCCTGATTTGAGAGACCAAGCGAATGCGAATAGACCTAACAGGCCTAGAAAAAGCGCTATAGGGATTAAGTATAGTAGTGCACTCATAAGGACTTGCTTTTGCTGGAGTGAGATAGATTTAATCTTAAGGCGTTGAGAGTCACTATTAGCGACGATCCTGACATCGCGATGGCAGCGACAATGGGTGTGATGAACCCGAAAACAGCAAATGAAATTGCGATAATATTGTATACTGCTGCAAAGGCAAAATTTTCTAGCATTCTTGCTTTGGATTGACGTGCTATATCTAAAATTTCTATCACAGAAAATATATTTTCACCCGAAAAAACACCATCACTAGCTGCGCGACTAATGTCTACTGCACCACCTGGCGTTAGGGATGCGTGAGCATTGGCGATGGCACCTGCATCATTAAAACCATCACCGATCATCAAGACCTTGTGTCCAGCTGCTTCGAGCTGGGCTATGCGGTTGGCTTTTTCTACCGGAGATATGCCCGCCTTCCAATTGTCTGCTCCAGTCTTGGTTGCAAAGGCGTGGACCCTCTCTGGAGCATCACCAGATAGAACCTCATATGATAGTCCTCTTCTCGTCAGCTCAGCAAAGGTCTCTAAGGTGCCGGAAACGATTGTTTCTGAAAAAAGAAACTGGACTGCATCAGCGCTCTCCCTTTTGAAATAGAGTGCGCTTTCATTGAATGGTTGTGACCCTTTACCTAAAACCCAGTTTGCGGATCCTAATTTAGTATATACCCCATTGATTTTTCCAGTAATTCCACATCCAGGAACCTCCTCTATATCTTTGGCAAGAGGGCCAGTACCGGCCCTTAACGCCAATGCACGTGAAAAAGGGTGTCGACTTCCTCTAGCAAGTTGAGCAGCATTCAATAGGTCTTCATTGTCTTCAGGTGCAATTTGCAATTCAGCTTCAGGGTTCGTTAAAGTGCCTGTTTTATCGAACACGACATAATCACACGCCGCTATTCTTTCTAAAGCGTCACCTGATTTGAGGTATACATTCTTTTTAAATAATTTGCCGATGGCAACGACCTGAACAACGGGTGCTGCTAACGCTAAAGCGCAAGGGCAAGTTATTATAAGGACAGCGATAGCAATAAAAATAGCGTGTTGAATGTCGCCATTGTATAGTACCCAAGCAATGAAAGAGCTTCCCGCGACAGTATGGACTAAAGGTACATAAAGCTGAGCTGCTTTATCTGCTATCTTTCTGTAGCGGGATTTTTTCAATTCGCCAGTATCTAATAAGGCAGATACTTCCGCCAACATAGAATCGTCAACATTCGCCAATGCACGTACAATAAGTGACTTTGTCAGGTTTATCGTGCCAGCGTATATCCTACTGAGTTTTTCTGATGGTATAGGATGACTTTCTCCCGAAACCATTCTCGTATCCAAATCACTTGTTCCAGACACGATCTCGCAGTCTACCGCAAATCGTTCGCCGGGACTTATTTGTAAAATATCTCCAATGTTTATGTCTGAGGCTTTAACAGATTCAACGCTTTGAGAATTAGATAATCGCGTGACTGAAGCTGACTGCATTAAGGCTAAGTCTCGAGCAGCAGAATGAGCTTTCCTTTGTAGCTTTGCATCAAGAAAGCGACCAATCAATAAGAAGAACAATAGCATTACCGAGGCATCAAAGTAGGTGTGTTGTCCATGATTTATGGTTTCAAACACGCTCATTCCGATTGCTAAAAATACTGCAAGGGAAATAGGGACATCCATATTGACGTTGCCAGATGTGATAGCGGTATAAGCTGATGAGAAGAATGGCCTACCAGAAAATGCTACAACGGGGATCGCTATACAGGCAGAAATCCAATTTAAAAATTCTCTTGTTTCGGGGTTCATTTCTCCAAAACCAGACCAAACCGAAACAGAAAGCAACATTACGTTTGCTGTAGCAAAGCCAGCAACAGCCATGGCAAGCAGAAGTTGTTTCTCGCGAGTTGAATGTAAAGTGTTGGCTTCTTCTACGTCGAATGGAGTAGCTCCATAACCCAAGCTTGCTAATTTTGATAAAATGGCCTTTGGGTCTGTATCTGTAGTGTCCCAAACAACTTTTAATTTTCCTGTTGTTAAGTTCATGCGAGCTGAGGAAATGCCTTGAATCTCATGAAGGCTTCCTTCGATTTTAGAAATGCAACCGCCGCATTTTGCACCGGAAACTAAGATATCTAATGAAAATATGCCGTTGTTATCTTTCACATATATTGAAGGATCAACGTTTACAGTATCGGCATCCACCTCTGGAGGTGCCAATCCGGAAGGGCATCCTTCTCGTCTTGAGCTGGTCTGTGACATTCAAGCAGTCTCCAGATTAATGAACTATTTCGATATCTTTGTGCGCTACAAAAGTTTCGCCAGAATTAGAAACTGCTTTTAGGGATACTCTCCATCTGCCTGAAGGAATCATTTTCAGGTCAGCACTGTAATTCCCAATTGAATCCTTCGACAATTGGGTTTCAAACGTAAGGTGATCATTTGAAAATTGAACAAGGTGTGCAGTTACATCTAAATCTCTCAGAGCCTGTTTTTCCTGATCATAAAATGCAGACACTAAATGTTTAGTCGTTTTGGGTGAATTAGATTGGGTGACACCAATTTGAGCTGTCCATCCCAGCAGGTTTTGTTTTTGATTTTCTTCTAACGTTTCGTTGTAATTGATGCCCTGTAAATAGGATTTCTTGCTTGTCTCTCCAGGAAAGCTGGATATCGCTTTCGTAATGAACAATGCGTTCACACCGAAAACAATGGCGAAAAATGACAAGAGTATGAAAAGTACATGATACCCAGTAATCTGTTTTGTTTTTGAATACTCTTTAGTCATTTTCGTTATCCTTTGGCATGGCAAAAAATATTCTGTTGGACTGTCTCTCACCCGTTGCAACATCTATTGCCTCTATGAGTAACTTCTGGGTTGACGCGTACTTTTCTGGTTTTGGGGAGGTTAGTAATATTCTAAATCGATCAACATGTTCAGCTGACATTATTACGGTGTCGTCGTTTTCAGAATTTCCGATAATTTCGGAAGAAACATTGTTTATTCCTGAAATTCGAAGCTCTACCTCTCGATCTACACCTCGTTTATTGACGAGTTTAATTGTGTAACCATTTCGGATATCGCCATTTGACAGCTGAACAAATGGAGGAGAGCGATCTTTAATTACATTGAGTTCGAAAGTAGCGCGGGTTGAAAGGCCAACAACCATCAAAGCACTGACAACTACTATTAAAACTGAATACAGAATAACACGAGGGCGCAGAAGCCTGTATTCTGTGGGCTGACCTTTTGCTCGTGCTTGCACATTTTTATCGGTATCGTAGCCAATAAGCCCGGTGGGCCGCCCGACGCGCTCCATAATGGTATCGCACGCATCTATACATAATGCGCAATGAATGCACTCTAATTGAGCTCCATGTCGAATATCAACGCCAACTGGACATGCTACGACGCAAGCATTGCAATCGATGCAATCCCCTCGACCATCCCAGCTTGCATTCTTTTTATGCGCTCCTCTTGGTTCACCTCGGTCCCAGCGATAAGTTACGTTTAGAGCCTCTTCATCAGTTAAGGCTGCTTGTATTCTTGGCCATGGGCAAAGATAGGTGCAAACCTGTTCTCGCATTGTACCCGCGAGGGCATAAGTTGTAAAAGTTAGAATGCTTGCAAAAATATAAGCACTAGGCGGTGCACTGCCTGTAAAAAATGTTGCGAAAATAGTAGGCGCGTCATGGTAATAAAGTATGAGAGCGCCACCGGTGGCAAATGCTATTAAAACCCAAACAATGTGCTTACCGGTTTTTCGCCAAGCTTTGTTGAACGATAAAGGTGCACGATCTAATTTGATGCGCGCATTCCTATCCCCTTCGAACAAACGCTCTACAGCTATGAAAAGGTCAGTCCATACAGTTTGGGGGCACGCATATCCACACCACACCCTACCAAACAAGGAAGTCACGAGAAAAAGTGCTAAAGAAGCGAGTATCAATAAGCCTGTAATGTAGTAAATTTCTTGTGGCCATATTTCTAGGAAAAAGAAATAGAACCGTCCTCCAGCAAAATCTGCTAGTACTGCTTGATCAGGTGCGTTTGGGCCTCTATCCCAACGTATCCAAGGCAGAATATAGTAGACTGCTAGCGCAAAAACTAAAACGCCCCACTTAATTGTCCGAAATTTTCCCTTGACCCTTTTGGGATAGATTGGCTCTCTCGCTTTATAGAGTGCACTTTGTCCTGGAGGAGGAGGCGTTACATTTTCATGCATTTGCTGTTACCGCTATTCTTTGATTACTCACCGCCACCTAAGGTGTGAACGTATACGGCTAAAGCTTTGATTGTTGCTTCATCGAGCCGCTCGTTCCAATGGGGCATGGTGCTATTGCGGGCATTGTAGATTGTTTCACGAATTTGATTTGCGCTGCCGCCATACAGCCATTCTGAATCTGTAAGATTGGGAGCACCTAACTCGCGAATTCCAGTCCCGTCAGAGCCGTGACAAGATGCACATTGAACTTCAAAGTTCTCTCCAGCGCGAAATGCTGCTTCTTGGTCTGAAGGTTTTCCTGCTAGTGAAAGAACCTTCTGAACGAGGTCATTTATTTCTTGCTCACTAATATAACCATCTCTTCCGAATGCAGGCATTTGGGAAAAACGCGTTTCATCATGTGAAGACCGAATACCGTAAGTGATAGTATGTTGGATATCATCCAGAGTACCGCCCCATAACCAAACATCATCAGCAAGAATTGGATAACCGATTGCGCCCCGTCCACCCGAACCGTGGCAGGTAGCACAATTGTCTCCAAATGCACTTTCGCCCATCGCTAAAGCAAATTGTTGTAGCTCGGGTGTATTTTCGATTTCTTGAAGTGAAGCTGTTAAGAGGGCCTGAGCGCTTTCAACGCGAGCAGCTTTTAGCTTGTTAACAGCTTCATTCACTTGCGTTCTATCTGATTGTTTCCATACACCTTGAGTATTACCTTGAGCTCCAGGAGGAGCAGGCCAAGCAGGCATTAAAACCCACCAAACAAGAGAGAAAGCAATCGTCATAAACCATACATATAACCACCAACGAGGTAGGGGGTTATTTAGCTCTTTGATCCCATCCCACTCATGTCCTGTTGTTTCAACGCCTGAATGAGCGTCTATGTCTTTTTGCTTATTATTATCGGTCATCGGAAATCTCCCGATCTTCAAGAGGGATTTGTGAAGCAGCTTCGAAAGTTTTCTTGTTCGAGGGCCAAAGGGCATAAACCAGCGCTATGACAAACATCAAAACAAAGTAAAGCAGTCCCCATGTTTGAGCGAAGCTGGATAGGGTATTGTAATTCATGGTTCCTATCTCCGATTGTGCAGATCTTCTGCTTCATAGGTATCGAAATCTACCAATGAACCAAGCATTTGCATGTAAGCTATGAGAGCATCCATTTCAGTTACGTTTTTAACATCACCATCAAATGCGCGAATGGTGACAGATCCTTCCCGGCCAGCCAGCCCTTCGTAGCGAGCAACCATATCTTCCCAATCAGAGTCTGGGTCAGTTTGTGAGATCAGGTCTTCTTTGGCGTTGGCTATCATGTCCTCCGTGTAGGGAACTCCAACGACTTTTAGTGCCTTCATATCCGCATCGATATTTTTGAAATCTAACGGCCGACCAATCATAAAGGCGTAGGGCGGCATCACTGATTCTGGAACAACGGAGCGTGGGTCTTTCATGTGGTCCATGTGCCAAGAATCCGCATATTTCCCACCTAATCTAGCTAAATCTGGGCCTGTGCGTTTAGAACCCCATTGGTGAGGGTGGTCGTACATGCTTTCCGCAGCCAATGAGTAATGCCCATAACGTTCAACTTCATCACGTAAGGGTCGGATCATTTGGGAGTGACATACATAGCATCCCTCTCTAATGTAAATATTACGGCCAGCTAACTCCAAAGGAGTGTAGGGACGCATGCCTTCAACTTTTTCAATTGTATTTTTAAGATAAAATAATGGTGCAATCTCTATTAATCCGCCAATAGCGACGACAACTAGGATTCCAACAGTTAAAACAATTGAGTTTTTTTCGATGAATGAGTGTTTGTCGAAAAGTGCCATATTGCCAGCTCCTATTCTGCGAGTTGCGCAGTAGCGCTGTTGGCTGTTGAGGATGGGTTTGCGCGAAGACGTTCAAGTTCTGATTCATCTAACTCGGACATTCGTGTATCGCCGCGGGCTGTACGCCACAAATTATAAGACATTATCACTGCACCAGCGAGATAAAGCATGCCGCCGATCGAACGTATTATGTAGGCAATGTGTTTGGCTTCGACGGTTTCTACGAAAGAATACTCTAAGAATCCAAACTCGTTATATGAACGCCACATTAGGCCTTCCATAATGCCTGCGACCCACATTGAAGTGATATATAAAACTATGCCGAGTGTAGCGGCCCAGAAGTGCCATTCCACGAGAGCCAAGGAATATAAACGCTCACGTTTCCATAGATATTGAGTCATGCAATATAGTGCACCGAAAGATATGAAACCGACCCAACCCAGTGCGCCAGAATGAACATGACCAATTCCCCATTCTGTATAGTGAGATAGCGAGTTCACTGATCGAATAGACATTAATGGACCTTCAAATGTGGACATCCCGTAAAAGGCCAATGAGAGCACCATCATTCGAACGACTGGATCTGTTCTTAGCTTGTCCCAGGCACCAGAAAGCGTCATCAACCCATTAATCATACCTCCCCAGGAGGGCATCCAGAGCATTAGAGAAAAGGTCATGCCTAATGTCTGCGCCCATTGTGGTAATGCTGTGTAATGTAAATGGTGTGGGCCAGCCCAGATATAGATGAATATCAATGACCAAAAATGTACAATCGATAATCTATAAGAGTAGACAGGGCGATTTACGCGCTTTGGTATGAAGTAGTACATTATGGCAAGGAAGCCTGTGGTCAGAAAGAAACCAACAGCATTGTGCCCATACCACCACTGGGTTAACGCATCTTGGACTCCCGCCATCGCAATGTGACTTTTTGATCCGAAGAGGCTTACAGGTATAGTCAAGTTGTTGACGATATGGAGCATCGCAATTGTGACTATGAATGATAGATAAAACCAATTGGCGACATAGATGTGCGGTTCTTTGCGCTTCCAAAGCGTTCCTAGAAACACAAATAGATAACCAACCCATACGATTGTTAGCCATAAGTCTGCGTACCATTCAGGTTCGGCGTATTCCTTAGACTGAGTTATCCCCATTAGATAACCAGTTGCTGCAATAACTATGAAAAGTTGATAGCCCCAAAATACAAACCAAGGCCACGCGCCGCCGGCAAGGCGCGTGCGGCAAGTGCGTTGAACGACGTAAAATGAACTAGAAATAAGGACATTTCCGCCGAAAGCAAAAATAACCGCTGATGTATGAAGGGGACGCAGTCGACCGAAATTTAGAAAACCAAAGTCATCAAAGTAAAATAGATTTGGCCATGTGAGTTGGAGGGCAATAATTACGCCTACTAAGAGGCCCGCAATGCCCCAAAACATAGAAGCTGCTACTCCAGCTTTAATGATGCCGTCTTCATATCTTTCTGGATCAAAAGCTGTTTTATTTTCTAGTCCAGCATACCAAAAGATGAGTGCAACCGCTCCAAGAATAAATGCAAAGGCAAATATGCTGGCATGGGTGGCCATCCCAGAATCCACTGCTCTTGATGTTACGAACAAAGATATGAAGGCTAAAATGGCCAGAAATATACCAACACTTACGACACTAAAGTCTGGCGTACTGGTAGCTGTTGTTTGTTTATTCGCCACTGATTTGCCCCTTGAAAATGAGTGAGCTTTAGGATCAGAAAAACCACATTATTAATCCGACTATTAAGTACTTGTACTAAAAATAAGGTTATTACAACGGCACAATGTGTCGCAACGACAAAAAACCAGATTTATTTTATGGAATAAAGGGTGGAGTCGATCTGTTAGAAATGGTTTGGATGATAGTATGTTGAATAAAAAGCACTTATTAGGAATTGCTTTGGGCAGTTTGCTATTAACAATTGGACGAGTAGTTCAAAATTGTGTCATGGGAAATGTTAAAAGTGTATTCGAATCATCTTGGTGTCGTTCGTCAGGAAACGAAATATCAAACACTTTTTTCCTGTCTTCAAATGAGATTCACTGCGTGGGATGCGTAATGTTTTTCTCTGGAGCGGTATTATTAATTGGCACAATCGGAAGCTCATTATTGTACGCTTCGGCACCACGAAAGGCGCGAACAGTCTACAACACTACTAAGAGGTGAGTACACTCTGTTGTTGGTGAGTGTATCTGAGGTTTTGTTTCTAGTTTTCTTTTTCTGATACTTTTTGTTCAGCAATAGCCTGAACTTTTCCTATATCCATTTTTCCTGAGCCAAGCAGGGGGATCTCTTCTACATAATATAATTTACGTGGCATTGATAACTCGCTGACCCCATGGTTTTGGAGCCAATGCAACATATCCATACGTTCAGCTTGTGGTGTGGTTGTCAGTAAAATGATTTGCTCGCCTTTGCGATCATCTGGCAATACCGCAGCCGCATGCTCAAAATCCGGCCAAATGGATTTGGCGCAATTTTCAACGACAGCTAGTGACACCATCTCACCACCAATTTTAGCAAAACGTTTCAGCCTTCCTCTTATGGTGAGTGATCCATCTTCATCTTGGCTGACAACATCTCCAGTATCATGCCACATATCTTCTACTGGTTGAATAACTTTGGGGTCGTCTACAAAGATGTATCCTTTCATCACGTTTGGACCACTGGCCTTCATTCTGCCGGCGCCGGATATTCCTTCTACTTCTTCAAAATGAAGTTTAACACCTGGAAGAGGTCGGCCAACCGTTCCAGATCGGTTCAAATTTGGCTGGTTTACAGCTAATACAGGGGCGGCTTCAGTTGCACCATATCCTTCAAGTATTTCGATGTTGAATTTTTTCTTAACCAGTTGACGGGTTTCGTCCTTTACGCTTTCCGCTCCGCAGACAACGTAACGCAATTTTGACAGTTCATCATTGTGTGAAGCGCGAGCGTATTGGCTAAGAAAAGTATCAGTCGCAAAAAGAATAGTCGCATTAGTCTCGCTGATTCTTTTCGGAATTTCTTTAATCTGTAGCGGGGACGGGTGAAGTACGACTTTGATGCCACTAAGTAACCCAATAAGCGCACCAGCAGTCAGTCCAAAGCAGTGGAATGTAGGAAGGGGATTGTAGATAACATCGTTCTTCGTGAGCATCCCAGAAACATGCTGAAGAATCTGTTGCACGTTCGAAACTAAATTAAGATGGGAGAGCGCAACCCCTTTAGGAGCACCCTCTGTACCGGAAGTGAATAAAATAACAGCTGTGGAATCCCAATGCGCTTTAAAACGAAACAGTGATGGAAGAATTGGGCCGGCACCGCCGTAGATTTTATCGGTTAGGGACAAATTTTCGCGTACATCTTCAAGGTAAAGGAATTCTACATCTTTATTCAAAGAATCTCGCAAATCGCCCAGATTTGCTTTCTCGATGAACTGAGTAGCGGTTACAATTTTTTTAATGCCCGCAGCCTTGCAGGCCGATTGAATATTGCTTAGCCCAGCAGTGAAATTTAACATTGCAGGCACGCGGCCAAATGCATTTACGGCAAAAAAACTGATGAGCGCGCCAGCACTTGTGGGTAGCATGACCCCAATAGCTTCTTCAGTGTCAGTGTTTTTTGTCAATGCGCTGCCAAGTGCAAAACTTGCGCGCACTAAATCGTCATAGCTAAGCTTGCGGCCATCTGCATCTTCCAACGCAATGGTCTTACCGCCACTTTTCTTTCTTGCTTCTAATAAAGCCCCGAACACATTTTTTTGAGCTTTAGCGACATCAAAATAAGTCTCGAATTCAGACATAATCTACTCCGGTTGGTCGCTATTTAATAAGCTAAATGACGCTGTGACGAAACAAATTGGAAAAACTTCCTCTTGTAATCAACCCCTTTACAGCTTTTAACCTTGATATCTGAATCTTTCAGGAGCATTTTCGGACTATGACAGAATTATTCAACACACTTGAAGGTCGTCGCGCTTCTAAACCTGACGTGCGCCACCCAGAAAAGCAGAAACGTCCGGATACGCCTGTGTTGGCTAAGCCAGACTGGATTCGAGTTAAAGCTCCAATGGGAGCCCAATTTGCTGCAACTCAAAAAATAATGACTGAAGGCAAATTGACGACAGTATGTCAGGAGGCCGGATGTCCTAACATCGGTGAGTGTTGGACAAAAAAACACGCAACCATGATGATTATGGGGGACACCTGTACCCGCGCCTGTGCTTTTTGTAACGTTAGAACAGGTATGCCTAATCCTCTAGATTCAGATGAGCCTCGCCGCGTAGGAGAAGCCGTTGCTCAAATGGGGCTGGAGCATGTGGTTATCACTTCTGTGGATCGTGACGATCTAAAAGATGGCGGTGCTGAACATTTTGCGCAAACGATTCGATCCATTCGAGAGCAGGCACCAAATGCTACAATCGAGATACTGACCCCTGATTTCTTAAGAAAAGGGGAAGCCGCAGATATCGTTATCGACGCTAAACCTGATGTGTTCAATCACAATTTAGAGACAGTCCCGCGCTTATACCTCACCATTCGCCCAGGTTCTCGCTATTATCACTCATTAAAGTTACTTGATCAGGTAAAGCAACGTGATCCCAACCAGTTTACAAAGTCAGGGATTATGGTCGGGCTTGGAGAAAGCAAAGAAGAAGTGATGCAGGTGATGGATGATATGCGTTCTGCCGGCATAGATTTCCTAACCATTGGGCAATACTTGCAACCAACCCGTAAGCACGCAGCTATAGATCGATATGTAACACCTGAAGAATTCCAGATGTACGAGACCATTGCACGTTCTAAGGGGTTTTTGATGGTTTCTGCTAGTCCTCTAACGCGCTCTTCCTACCATGCAGGAGAAGATTTCGCTAAGTTGAAGGCGGCACGAGAAGCAAAGAACGCTAGATAAACTTTCATGTCTTTAGTCAACAAATCAATTGTCGTGCCGTTTAGGCCCGAGCAGATGCTAGAACTTGTTTCCGATGTGCGCTCTTATCCTGATTTCATTCCTTGGATGAGGTCACTTCGGATTGAAAGCGAAGAAGAAAGCACTGATAGTTGGAGCGCGCGTGCGACTGCTGCTGTGGGTTTTAAAGGGTTCTCAGAAAAATTCACGACAGATATAATATCGCGTCCCTTAAATAAAAGCGTGAACGTTGAATTAGTTAAGGGGCCGTTCAAATACCTTCAAAATGCGTGGAGTTTTTACGACCATCCTGATGGTTGTGAAATAAAGTTCAGTATCAATTTTGAATTTTCCAATTTTGTACTTCATGCGTTGATGAAGGCTAACTTTGATCGCGCGGTATCCAAACTTATGGATGTGTTTCTCCAAGAAGCAAGAAGAAGATATGGATAGGTAGTTTTTCCATTATTTCATCAACTGCATTAACATGCCTATGGCATGAATTATTGATTTTCGTCTAACGTTTGAGCGTCCAATATTTCCGAAATTGTATGCTTCCTGAAGGATTTCTCTATCACGACGGATGGCGGCAATATGTACTAAACCGACGGGCTTCATTGGGGTTTGTCCGCCGGGGCCGGCAATACCAGTGATGGACACTGCAAGATCGGCGCGAGAGTGGGCGAGCGCACCTTCGGCCATTGCAATTGCGGTAGGTTCGGATACAGCTCCGAAATCGGCGAGAATATCCCCTGAAACACCAAGCATGTCCTGCTTTGCGCGATTTGTGTACACTACAAACCCTCTGTCTAGGGTTTGTGAAGATCCTGGTATTTCTGTGATCAGTCCAGCTAAAAGACCACCTGTACAGCTTTCAGCTGTTACGAGTTTTAACCTATTCGTTTGCGCGGTGTTCAATAATTGTCGCGCAATCTCCATTAGTTGATCGTCAAACATTAGGCTGTCCTCAAATTGATTTTAATATAGGCAACTATACCAATGGCATTAGTAAAACACTGGCTTGTGCGGCGATACCTTCCTTGCGGCCTGTGAAACCTAATAGTTCTGTCGTGGTTGCTTTGATACTTACTTGGTCTACGTCAATTTTTAGAATGTCGGCGGTTATTTTTTGCATAGCATCGGCGTGTGGCTTTATTTTGGGTGACTCACATATAATTGTTAAGTCTACATTTGCTATTTGAAACCCTTTACTGGCAACCAACTGGGAAGCGTGTGCAAGAAAAACAGCGGAATTTGTCCCTTTCCATTGTGGATCAGTTGGTGGAAAATGGGTGCCGATGTCTCCTGCCGCAAGCGCACCATAAATAGCATCTGTTATTGCGTGCCAGGCGACGTCTGCATCTGAGTGGCCTTTAAGTTTTTGATGATGGGGTAAAAATACACCGCATAAGGTAACGCCATTTCCATTTTCAAAGGCATGAACGTCAAAGCCGGAACCAATTCTTGGGAAAGCGATGGGGGTGTCCTCTTCGTTTGGTAGGAGGCTGGATACGATCTTAAAATCCTCTGGGAGAGTGATCTTCATAAGTTGAGTTTCACCCTCAACCAATTTGATTTTCATACCTATAGATTGAACAGCTTCAAGATCATCAACAAAACTAATGTTTTTACCGTTGTTCGCATCGAAAATCGCTGAAAATCTAAAAGCTTGAGGCGTTTGAATGCGATGAAGCGTAGATCGATCTACATTCCTTAATTCGTTGTCTCTTTCAACGACCTTCACTGCATCGATAATAGGCAGAAAAGGGGCTGCGCCGTCACAATCTTCTAAAGCGGTTAGCAATCGGTTTATAACTGTTTGAGAAAGGCCGGGTCTAGCCGCATCATGAATGAACACAAAATCCGGTGGATCGGATTTGTTTAAATAGTCAAGGGCGTTTCTAACGCTATCAGCACGCTCAGATCCGCCTTCAACGATAATTATATTTGGAAAACGCTCAAGCAGTAGATCTCCATATTCCATGCGAGTTGGGGATAAAACAACGATCGTTTTTTCAAAAATGCCTGATTTTGCAAATGATTTAAGGCTCCAGTCTATAACTGCTTGCCCATTAAGTTCGGCGAATTGTTTGGGGCTGGAAAGTCCAGCCCGCTGCCCTATGCCAGCAGCGACAATGATTGCTGCGTATTGTGTCATCTTTGCTACTGCCTCTTTCTTAATCACTAGAGCAATGTTTGTGCGCTTGATTCATTACATATCATGTATAAAGTGCTCAAAAATTGGGCGAACATCTCAGTGTGGTGTGTAGAATGATTTCTCTTGGTGATGTACATATAGAGGTTCCTGTGTTTTTGGCACCCATGTCAGGTGCAACTGATGCGCCTTTTCGTCGCCAAGCTTCTAAATATGGCGCTCCGGTCGTTGTTACAGAAATGATCGCTGGATCAGAACTTGCGACAGGTCGCCAAGATATGATGTGGAGAATATCAAAACCGGAAGATACATACCCATTTGTCGTTCAATTGGCCGGACGAGATCCTGATTGGATGTTCGAGGCTGCTAAAATATCAGCTGATTCTGGTGCGGATGTCATTGACATAAATATGGGATGCCCATCTCGGCAAGTGACTGGAGGGCAGTCTGGTTCTGCGTTAATGAGAGATCTGGACCTCGCGCGAAAGTTGATAGTGGCTACACGAGAAGGAGGTCAAAAGCCTGTTAGCGTAAAAATGCGTTTAGGCTGGGATGATGACAGCTTAAATTCTCCGGAGTTGGCACAAATATGCGAAGAAGAGGGAGTGCAACTTCTTACCGTTCATGGGCGAACACGCTGCCAGTTTTACGAAGGTATTGCTAATTGGAGCAAAGTGCGTTTCGTAAAGGAAGCATGCAATCTGCCCGTCATAGTCAATGGTGATATTATTGACGCTAGATCTGCGCAATTGGCCAAATTGGAGTCGGGTGCGGATGGCGTAATGATAGGTCGCGCTGCCATGGGACGTCCTTGGTTGTTGGGTGAGATTGCGGCTCAAATTGCAAATAAGCCTTATACGGCTCCATCGTGGCAGGAAAAGTTAGATTCTTTATCTCAACAACTTAGCGATAGCATTGAGTTGTACGGTGAACGTTTAGGGGTGCGAGTGTTTAGAAAACACTTAGCAGCTTTTATCGACATGACCCCAGAACTAAAAATGTCATCGATGGATAGGAAGGACTTACGAGGAAGATTGTGCCGGATAAGTGATGGTGTCGAATTAAAGCGAGACATTTCTTTCCTACAAGCAACACCAATATCAAAAGAATTGCTGAAATCTGCCCAATGAAGATGACAAAACATACTCTCTCGGACCAAATACTTGATACTCTACCTGTTGCCGTTTTTAGTGTAACTGAAGAGAATACGATTGAATACGCTAACCCAATGGCCGAAACGCTATTATGCCAGAGTCTAGCGCTTTTAAAGGGGGCAGCTCTAAGTCAGCTTACAGCACCTGATTCTCCGATAATTGATCTACTCGATAGATCTAAGCGTGTAGGTGGGTCTGTTTTCGCGAGAAATATAGTGCTGTCTGGGCCATATATAAGCCCAGTAAATGTAGATGCGACAGCTGCTATAACGCATGGTGAAGATTTAATCGTGGTGAGCCTTATGCCATCAGGCAACCAAGCTGATCATGATACCAAGAGCCAATCTGCAGCTATGGCGGAAGTTGCTCGTATTCTTGGGCATGAAGTTAAAAATCCATTGGCTGGAATTGTTGGGGCGGCACAATTGCTTGCGCGTCAGGCGAGAGATGATCAGCAGGCAATGTTAACGCTTATTCGTGAAGAGGGTGCGCGAATTGGGCGCCTAGTAGATCGTTTCGCTGCTTTTGAAACATTTTTCAAACCGCGCCCTGTGATGTCAAATGTGCATGAAGTGTTAGATCGAATAATAGAAATGTCCTCCGCAAGTTTTGCTTCTGACATCAAAATAAGTTTCCGGTTTGATCCTTCTCTCCCGGATGTTTATGCGGACCCAGATCACATTCACGAAGCCTGCTTGAATCTTGTGAAGAATGCCGCCGAAGCTATAGGAGATAGCCGAACTGATGGGCACATTCATATAGAAACAAGATACCGTGCAGGTGTTAGCATGCGTCATATTAAAGGTGTGAAGCCAACACGCTCAGGCGCAATTGAAGTGTCTATTAAAGATAATGGGCCAGGTGTACCAAAAGCTGTTGCAGATAAAATATTCACGCCATTTTTTACAACAAAACAAGCCGGAGAAGGTATTGGTCTCACTGTCGTTGCGGAGATCATTTCAGCACACGGGGGATTTGTAGAACTAGACAATTCACCTGCAGGTGCCTGTTTTAAACTTCTTCTTCCAATCTCAAAAACAAAGATATAGAGGCATTGATCCCGTGAGTGGCCCTACAATATTAGTTGCAGATGACGATTCAAGTGTACGTTTGGTGATTAGCCAAACTTTAGCCCAAGAGGGCTACCATGTGCGGTCTACAAACACAGCCTCAACTTTGTGGAAGTGGATTGAGGCGGGGGAAGGTGACCTTCTCATCACTGATGTGTATATGCCGGATGAATCGATATTCGATCTAATGCCCAAAATACGTCAAGCCCGCCCAGAACTTCCCATCATTGTTATAAGTGGGCAAAGCACCGTTCTTACTGCTACAATGGCCGCAGATCATGGCGTGTATGACTATATGCCCAAGCCATTTGATATTGATGCTTTAGCGGTATCTGTAAAACGAGCGCTGCAAAAACGATCGATTAAGGGTATTGAGCCGGCAAGTCGTAAAGCTGAAAAAGACGAAGCTTTACCACTAATAGGTCGCTCAACGCCAATGCAGAATGTGTATCGCGTTATTGCGCGAGTTATGAATACAGACTTGACGGTTCTTATTGAGGGGGAGAGCGGGACTGGAAAAGATCTATGCGCAAGTGCTGTCCATGATTTGGGGAAAAGAAAGAATGGGCCCTTTGTTGCTGTAAGTCTTGCTGCGCTACAAAAGGAGCAGGTCGAGGCGGATTTGTTTGGCGTAGCGAATGAAAATGGCGCATCTACCTCGGGGCGCGTAGGTGAAGCAAATGGGGGAACTTTGTACCTTGATGAAGTGGGAGATATGCCGCTAGAGGCGCAAACAAGACTTTTGCGTTTCCTTCAAGATGGTCAGTATTCTTCCCACGGCGGCGGACCGGTTCGCCAATCTGATGTGAGAATAGTCGCCTCTACTAAGCACGATTTAAGAACATTAGTTGAGCAGGGCTTATTTAGAGAAGACCTGTACTATCGTTTGAATGTCGTATCATTATCTTTACCGCCGCTGAGAGAGCGTAAAGAAGATGTGTTGGAGCTAGCTTCTGCTTTCCTCGTAAGAGCTAAACGTGAAGGTTTGCCGGAAAAGCAGTTGGATAAATCAGCTTTTGATTTGCTTACAGCCTATGACTGGCCAGGAAATGTTCGTGAGCTAGAGAACCTAATTCGCAGACTTGCTGCGTTGAGCCCAGAACCAGTCATTTCGGCCAGAGAAATTGAACGCGAAATGCGCTCAGGCGTGAAGCAGGCTAAAGAGACGGATGCATTTGAGGCTGAAGTTGAAGCGTTATTGGCGCGTCACTTTATGGCAAGGCTCAGTTTGGCAGGAGATGCGGACGGAACTGTGTACCCCAATGTCATTGAGCAGGTTGAGCGGCCTTTATTGAAACTAGCTTTGGCGGCAACGAATGGAAATAAGGTACGCGCAGCGGCTTTATTAGGCCTAAATAGAAACACGCTAAGATCTAAAATTAATAGTTTAGGACTATCAGACGAAGAATAGTAACTCAAACTTCCACACTCTACCTGTACTTTCATTGTCGTTACATTTTTCTATTTACGAAACCGCGTGTTGCGTTTATGTATCAGTGTGCCTCTTTTGCTACAGGTAGAGTACTGAACGCTTCATGCGAACACCAACTATAAAGCTAAAACCGCCCACCAACTTTGGTCCTATAGGGACAGCAGTGTTACGGGGGCTATTTGCTGTCGCTGCTATCGTGGCAACGTTTGCTACATATTTGTCAGTAGCTGATGTCGGCAACACGTCCACAGCAGGCAGCCCCATGATGACATGGCTACTTGTTGGTAATTTGCTCATTATCTTAGTGCTCGCTGCGGCGCTGACAGCCCGTATTTACCGTCTTTTTAAAGAGAACCAGAGCACACAGGGCGGGGCACGTCTTCGTTTGCGGATTATCGCACTATTTGGTCTTGCTGCGATGGTGCCAACGATTATCGCAGCCCTATTGGGAACATTGATTAACCGGAGTGTTGAGAATTGGTTTTCTGGGCGCGTTTCCGCAGTAATTGAAATATCATCAGAAGCAGCAAAAGCCGCTGAAAGTGCTGTTGTGCAGGAGGTTATCAAAAACCTCAGAGAAGCAGCATCCGATTTGAATGGTACCGCAGAAGTACAGGCCTACACTGACGACCCACAACGATATCAGGAATTTTTAGAATTAGAGTCAGGACTTAGGAGCTTACCAACGCTTTACGTGTTTGATTCAGATAGAAATATAAAATATGCGGTCAATAGCGAAAACTCACCTCCATTTGCGCAGATGTCAGAAATGAATTGGCTAGCTGCTCAAAATGGTCAAGTTTCGGTTGAGGTTTCTGACAGCTTGTTGGTGCGTGCCATGATGCGCCTTCCAGCGTATGATGGTGTCTATCTGTACGGTGCTAGCCAAGGTCGTAAGGAAATCTCAGAGCAGTTACGCGCAGCGCAAGCCGCTTTTATGGAGTATCGGGGCGCAGATGCTCGAAAAAATGAGCTGAGAACGGTATTCGTGCTTTCATATATTGAGTCTGCATTGCTTATTCTTCTGGGTACAGCATGGTTAGGGATGTATGCTGCTGGACTAATTGCAAAACCAATTGGTGACTTAGCCGCTGCTGCCCGGGCTGTCAGGGATGGGGATCTTTCAGTTCGGTTAGAGCGTCCTAAAGGGCGGGATGAGATAGATGACCTATCCCAAGCCTTCAACCAAATGACAATGAGATTGTCGCGCCAAAGACGCGACCTTGATTCAGCTAGAATAGAAGCGGAAACTAGGTCTGAATTCATTGAAACGGTGTTGAGTGGGGTGGAAGCTGGGGTTGTTCGTGTCGATTCATCTTTCAATATCACGCTGGCAAACGCATCTGCTAGTAGAATGTTAGGTTTGTCTCCAGAGGACATGAATTCAGTATCACTCGAGCAAATTGCACCTGAATTTTTATCACCGCTTCGCAAAGCCGTTGAGATGCATCACGCAGTAGGGGCTAATATACAGCGCCCATCAGAAGAAGGTGTCCAAGAGATACATGTACGTATTTCTCCAGAGGCTGAACTCGATGGTTTCGTAATTACTTTTCACGACACAACAAGACTTGTGGCAGGCCAAAGACAAGCTGCATGGAGAGATGTTGCAAGGCGCATTGCACATGAAATTAGAAACCCTCTGACGCCTATTCAACTTTCAGCAGAACGTATTCGACGGCGGTTTGGGAAACAAATTACAGTTGATAAAGATACATTCGATAGTTGTACCGATACTATTTTGCGGCAAGTGAGTGATATTGGAAGAATGGTCGAGGAATTTTCGTCGTTTGCAAGAATGCCTAAACCAACCTTGGCTCCATTTGACCTTTGTGACCTTGTTCAGAAAATTGCCTTCGACCAGAGGCTGGCCGCGCCAACAGTAACGATTACTGCTAAAACCCCCTCTACGCCAATATCACTAACGGGTGACGAACGATTACTTGGTCAAGCGCTAACGAATGTAGTGAAAAATGCACGTGAATCAGTTGAGCGTCATATGAATACAGGCGAAATTAAGAGTGGTAGTGTCACTTTGACTATCGAAGTTTTGGACGACAAAGCGCTCCTAATAATAAGAGATACAGGGCAGGGGTTTCCTGTGGAAGAACGGTCGCGATTGCTGGAGCCGTATGTGACGACACGAGAAACAGGTGTCGGACTTGGGTTAGCTATCGTCTCTCGTATTGTTGAAGATCACGGTGGGGAAATTACGTTGGGGGATAATGATCAGGCAGAAAAAGGCGCTAGAGTCGATATCAGCCTGCCGCTTACAATAGACACAGATCAGAAGGAACAAAGTTCCTTTGATGAAGGATTAGTATAATGGCTTATGAAATCTTGGTCGTAGATGACGAAACAGATATTCGCGAACTTGTAGGCGGAATCTTAGAGGACGAAGGCTATAAGGTACGAACCGCCGCCGATGCTAAACAAGCGATGAATGTTGTGAGAGAACGTGCGCCAAACCTCGTCATTCTGGACGTTTGGCTTAAAGGCTCTGAATTTGATGGATTAGAAATCTTATCCATGTTGAAGGAGTTAGATCCGAATATGCCAGTCATTATTATGTCTGGTCATGGTACTGTCGAGACAGCAGTAACTGCTATTCGGAATGGTGCTTATGATTACTTAGAAAAACCTTTTAATTCCGATAAATTGTTGGTGCTTGTTCAGCGTGCATTAGAAGCATCCGAGCTACGTCGGGAGAACTCTCGACTGAAAATGCAAGTAGCATCGAGCGATGAATTGATAGGTGATAGCCATGCAACTCAACAACTTCGCGCTGCGATTGCTAAAGTTTCACCGGCAAATAGCCGAGTGTTGATTTCAGGACCTCCTGGCGTTGGAAAAGAGCTTGTTGCTCGATTGATACACAGTCATTCAGCGAGGAATGATGGTCCCTTCGTCGTTGTCAGTGCGGCAACGATTGCTCCCGAGCGTATGGAATCCGAATTGTTTGGAGAGGAGGATCTTGATGGGCGACCAAGAAAAATCGGCCTATTCGAGCAAGCGCACAATGGAACTTTGCTACTGGATGAAGTGGCAGACATGCCATCTGGTACGCAATCAAAAATTCTTCGCGTCTTAATCGACCAGCGCTTCAAACGCGTAAATGGAAATTCAGATGTTCATGTGGATGTTCGAGTTATTTCGTCCACGGCAAGAAACCTTCAGGAAGAGATTGCTTCAGGCCGTTTTAGGGAAGATCTCTATTACCGTTTAAGTGTCGTGCCAATCGTCGTTCCAGCTTTGGAAAGTCGACGCGAGGATATAGCTGCTCTAACAAAGTATTTTACTCGTCTGATTGGTGAATCTTCCGGTCTCCCTATACGTGTGTTTTCAGAAGAAGCTCTCGCTGTATTGCAATCATCAGATTGGCCAGGAAATGTTCGCCAACTTAGAAACGTTGTCGAACGTGTTTTGATACTTGCGAGCGGTGATGTATCGCAAAAAATCTTACCCGACCACCTTCCTTTAGAGCGAGATTCCGAAGGAAACAACACTGCCTCAATGGATACAATATCTCTTCCACTTCGAGACGCTAGAGAAAAATTTGAGAGAGAGTATTTAACACTTCAAATCACTAGATTTGGTGGAAATATTTCCAGAACAGCTAGTTTTATCGGCATGGAAAGATCAGCTTTGCATCGTAAGCTTAAAGCTTTGGGTGTAGATACATCCTCTGATAAGACATAAGCAAAAGTGTTTGGAGTCTAAGAGATGCGAGTGATCATTTGTGGAGCTGGACGAGTCGGGCAAGGAATTGCTGAACGTCTTTCGCTTGAGCATGATGTGACAATGATTGATGAAGACGCAGCTCTTCTCGAACGTGTTAGCACCAGATTAGATGTAAGGGTTGTTACGGGGCATGCAGCCCATCCGTCCATTCTCGCAGAAGCAGGTGCTGAGAATACGGAAATGATTATTGCCGTAACTCAGATGGATGAAGTGAATATGGTTACCTGTCAGGTAGCTCATGCTTTGTTTAAAGTTACGACAAAAATCGCTCGCATTAGAAGCCAAGCCTATACCAGTCCAGTTTATTCTAACCTCTTCACGCGAGACAACCTGCCAGTAGATATGTACATCTCTCCTGAAGCTGAGGTTAGCGAATCTATACTTCAGGGGTTGTTGACTCCAGGTGCTTTTCTGAGTGCGGAACTTGGAATGATGGAAGGGCAAAAAGAAGGCCTTGTTCGTTTGCTCGGTGTTGAAATTACAGACCGCTCATCAGCGATGGCAGATCAACGTTTGGAAGAAGTTCATGCTTTGGTGCCTGAAAGTGGTGCCCGCATAGTTGGGATTGGTCGAGACAAACGTCTGTTTGCGCCCAAAGAAGATTTAAAGATGATGGTTGGAGATCGTGTATACTGGGTCATTCCCACCGATCGTGTTCATCATCTCTTTGAGATACTCAATTTAACTGAAGACCTTAGCCGACACGTCGTTATTGTAGGCGGTGGGCATATAGGCTTGAATGTCGCAAAACAATTGGAGCTTCCCTTAAAGAAGGGCTCTAAAAGGAGTGGCGATAGGGTCAAAAGCAGTGTCCGCGTTCGCTTAATTGAAAAAGATACCAAAACAGCAGAACGCGCTGCTGAAGCTTTGGAAAGAGCCATCGTATTACATGGCGACGGTCTAAACCCGAATCTTCTCGAGGAAGCAGGGGTTTCGGAGGCCGATCTTGTAGTCGGACTGACTAACGATGACAAAACAAACCTTCTTCTTGGTGCGCTATCTAAGAATATTGGTGCCAAAAAAGTTATTTCTCTGGTAAACGAACCTGACCTAGCAAACATAAGAAGTAATGTCGGTATTGATGTATTAATCGACCCACGCTCCATTACGGTCTCGAAAATTCTTCTGAAGTTACGTCAAGGACGCTTAAGCAATCTAAAAACTCTTGAAAACGGTGCTGCTGAAGTAGTTGAAGGTGTCGTTAAAGAGACAGCCCAATTGGTTGGCATGAGCCTCGTAGATGGTGAGTTACCCGAGGGAATAAAAGCGGGTGCGCTTATACGCGACGGTGTCCCAATCGACCTTTCTGAAAGGGTGAAAGTCCAAGATACAGTAGTGCTGTTTTCCGAGAAAGATATGTCTAGGAAAGTTGATCTGCTATTTCGAGTTAAGCTTGATTATTACTAAGATAAAGAAGACATATTTTGAATACTTCAAGCGTCCTCAAACAACTTAGCCTAATGGCCACGATAATCGGGGGATTAGCGTTGTTATGTGCTTTATTCTCTCACTATACGGGAGATGAAGCATCTGCTCGCGGTTTCCTATTATCAGGAGTGATTGGTGCGCTTATTGGCGGCTCTATACTAATCCTACTTTGGGACGTGCCCTCTAGGACAAGCGCGAGAGAAGGGTTGTTGTTTGTCATTGGGTTTTGGGTATTGATGCCAATTATAGCAGCACCGCCTTTTTGGTCATCGGGTGTTTCAAGTGATTGGATTCAAGCTAGCTTTGAGGCTGTGTCAAACCTCACAACGACAGGGGCAACAGCAGGTGATGCGACCCAACCAGAATCCATTCGGTATTGGCGATCTATTCTACAATTTATCGGAGGTGTCGCAGGCGTTATAATGGCTGTCGTAGTCTTGGCAGCGCTAAACCTAACAGGGCCTGGTGTACATAAATCACATCTACTTACCTTGGCTAAGGATGACATGTTTGGCCGTATTGGTCGAATAACAATGACTGTTGCAGCAGTTTACGGCGTGATGGCGCTCTTTGGTACGATCTCAATAGCTGCATCTGGGGCAGAACTTATAGATGCAGTAACACGAAGTGTTGCCGCTATATCTACCAGCTCTACGTTAAGAGGGGTGGCGGGAGCATATGCTTATTCTCCCTTTGCTGCTGGGATTATTACTTTCCTTCTTTTTGTGGGCGCAACAAATATTGCACTCCACACTGATATATTGCGGCAAAAAAGTTGGAAGGTTTATGTCAAAGATATAGAAATTCACGCTTTGATTTTAGGTATAATTATCTTTGCTGCATTGCTTTCTATCATGAACAATAGATTGGACCTTCGCTACCTAGTAGAAGCTTTGTCCTTTATCTCAACATCTGGATTAAACGTTACTGGCTCTATAAGTGTGCTGGACACACTTCCTCAGCCCGTCCCAGATCTTTTCGTTTTTGTAGGGGCTTCGGCTTTATCGACTGCCGGTGGTTTAAAAATCACGCGCGTAATCGTTCTCATGAGTCGCGCACTTACGGAATTTCGGCGCCTATCTTTTGAAAACTCAACCGCAACTTTAAAATATCAAGGTCGCGGTCGAAAAGATAATATTGTTGTTGGAGTTTGGGTCTATCTGATTGCTTATATCGGGGCGACCATCATCATAGGTATGCTGTTAGCATTGTCAGGCGTTGATGCAGAGACTTCCTTTAGAAGTGCAATTGGTGCGATTTCCAATACTGGCCCACTTGTTGACAGCGCTGTACTTGATCAATCTCCTAGTTCGATCACTCTGGTCCTATTAAGCTTAGGCTGTATTCTGGGAAGAATTGAAGTCTTAGCTTTAGCACCATTGTTTTCTCGTGATTTTTGGCGCAAATAGAAACTGACTATGGCTGAGACGAATCATACTACTTATGTTTTAGCTTTAATGACGACGTAAACAGAAGACCAAGAAACCGGAAACCTATAACAAAGTCCCGAGAAGAGGCTCATAAAAAATGTCATCCGATAAAAAACAAAACCTTCAAGACACATTCCTAAACGCAGTTCGTAAAGACAAAGTGCAGCTCACAATATTCCTGATGAATGGCGTAAAGCTTCAGGGTGTCGTCACTTGGTTTGATAATTTTTGTGTTTTACTCAAAGGCGACGGTAGACCGCCTCAACTAGTTTATAAGCACGCGATCTCTACAATCGCACCTAACAGTCCTGTGCGTCTATTCACAGGTGAAGATGGAACCGCAGACGAAGCGTGAAAAATACAGATATGATAGAGATGACACCGGAAGTTCAGACAGCCGGTGTCGTCATTCCTTCTCTCTTTGAAAGACCAATATTTGGGCCCGCCCGGATAGAAGAGACAGAAGGTCTTGTAGAGGCTCTTGGCGTTAAGCTTGGCTTCTCAGATGCCATACGTGTCCGAAAGCCCAATGCGAGTAAGCTATTTGGTGCGGGGCAGTTAGACATTATTGCTGACAAATTGGAAGATAATGAAGCTAGTCTTCTAATTGTGGATTCTGTGTTGTCACCAATCCAACAACGAAATCTGGAAAAACACCTCAATGTCAAAGTGATGGACCGCACCGGTCTCATTCTTGAAATCTTTGGTGTACGTGCGCGTTCAGCTGAAGGACGTCTGCAGGTTGAGATGGCGCGTCAACTTTATGAACGTTCTCGACTTGTGCGAACTTGGACACACTTGGAGCGTCAACGTGGTGGTACAGGATTCTTAGCTGGTCCTGGTGAAAGCCAGCTTGAGGCTGACCGCAGAATGCTTGATCTAAGGATAGCAAAATTAAAGTCGGACTTAGAAGCTGTGCGCCGAACACGTAGATTGCAGCGAGCGGGACGAAAGCGTCGTGGCGCACCTATTGTTGCGCTCGCGGGATATACGAACGCAGGTAAATCAACACTGTTCAATCGTCTTACAAATGCAACTGTATTTGCGGCAGATATGCCCTTTGCTACGCTCGACCCTACGGCGAGAGATGTTGAACTTTCTAGTGGGAAGAAGATTTCCCTTATTGATACAGTTGGATTTATCACTGACCTTCCAACCCATTTGATTGAGAGTTTCCGAGCAACAATCGAAGAAGCTATTGAGGCAGATTTACTCTTACATGTAAGAGACATAAGCCATCCAGAAACGGACCGTCAGGCATGGGATGTAGAGGATGTGTTGCGTCAACTTGAAAAAGAAACTGAAACAGAACGACCACCCGTTCTGGAAGTTTGGAATAAAGCTGACGCGTTGAGTGAAGATGTGCGGGGCGTGATGGAGGCTACTGCTCAAAATCGTGATGATGTCGTGATGACATCAGCAACAAGTGGGCAAGGTGTAGATACGCTTTTAGCAGTCATCCAAGAAAAGATTTTCTCCACGAGCAGAGAGTTTGAGATGAAGCTTGAACCTCGAATGGGGAAGGCTAGAGCGTGGCTTCATACCCATTGCGAGATAGTAAGTGAGAATGTTGATGAAAGTGGCAATATAATTTTGGTCGCACAAATGTCAGCGAGAGAATTGAGCCATTTTGCGCATGAGCATGAAGACATTAACGTTGATGAGATCATTCTATCATCAAGAAACATCGACTTTGAGAGCTAACTTAATCTGCCTGTTTGGCGCGTTGCCAGAGCGCCTTTTGGGCATCTAAGTCTAGTTCTTTGAAGACATTGCCATCATTGCGTGCGGCTAATTCCATTTCTACGAATCTCTTTTTGAATTTGGAATTTGCGCCGCGCAAAGCCGCCTCGGGATCAACTCCGTGTTTGCGGGCGAGATTAGCCACCACGAGAAGAACATCTCCCATTTCTTCTTCGATATGGGTTTTATCACCGCTCTTGGAAGCTTCTTCTAGCTCTGAAAGTTCCTCGTGCAATTTCTCGAGGATATCTTCAGTGCTTGGCCAGTCAAACCCTGTTCTAGCCGCTCTTTTCAATAGTTTTTCCGAGCGCGTCAAAGCGGGCAAAGCTGAAGCGACACCATCAAGTGCGCTAACCGGCGTATTGTCAGTTTGGGCAGCTTCGCGCTCTTTGGCCTTAAGAGCTTCCCAATGTGTTGTTTGAGCTTCGGCGGATTCAATATCGATGGAACCAAACACATGCGGATGCCGGTTTACCATTTTATCAACTATCGCGCGAGCGACATCATGAATGGTAAATATGCCAGCATCTTCTGCAATTTGGCTATGGAAAACAACCTGCAAGAAAAGGTCGCCCAACTCGCTTTTTAATTCCTCCATATCCTTGCGTTCAATCGCTTCGGCAACTTCATAAGCTTCCTCTAGCGTATAGGGGAGTATTGATTCAAACGTCTGCTCCACGTCCCAAGGACATCCGGTTTCTTTGTCACGCAATCTCTGCATTAATCTTACAAGATCAGCGATAGCATTATCAGTGGCAACAAAGGAACGGTCGGTTGAATTAGACATTTTGGTTTCCATAAACTGATTTCATCACCTGCTTAAAGTGTCTATTTATTTGTTCAACACTTGGATCAAAGAAAACGGGGTTCAAAGCTTGCACTCTTTATAAGCGCGAAAACTTTCTGGCCTAACGCCAATTTCAACTCTTTCAGAGATGCACGCGTGATACGGGACTTTAAGCTCGCCCCATTCATGTCCAAATTGAGTTGAGCGAAAGGCGTAGATTCCTCTTCAAGGATTTCTGTAACAACACATTCAACACTATTTCTTATGCTAGAATCTGTTGGCTTAGAAAGAGATATCCCCACGTCTCTTGCCTTTATCAGCAATGATATAGATTGTCCTGGTTTAGCTGTGCTGGCCGTTGGTAAAATAAATTCTCTGTTTTGAACCAGTATGTGCGCCAGCATGAAAACTTCATCAATCTTAGATATCACACCATCTAGTAGAGATGACTCCTCTTGTTTCTCAATACCTAATTGTTCGCTGGTAAGTGAGCTTATTATTGAGGCTGTTGCACCAAATGCAACGCGCTTTCCTTCGGATAATACTAAAATTTGTTTGGTCAAACGCGACACTTCATCAAGGTCGTGCGTGACATAGACAATAGGAATTTTAAAGAGTGTGGGAAGCTGTTCCAAGAAAGGTAGGACTTCGCGTTTCCTATCGTAATCTAAACCCGATAGAGGCTCATCTAACAATAATAGTCTGGGGCGCGTAAGTAGGGTTCTGGCCAAAGCTACTCGCTGCTTTTCTCCGCCAGACAATTGAACCGTTTTTCGGTTAAGCAGAGATGATAATTGTAGGGCGTCAACAACATCGTCGAAAGTAAGGGCCTCGGTTGAAACCTGGTTTCTTTTATGGGCATATTCTAGATTGCCTAGGACACTTAAGTGGGGAAACAATCTGTCTTCTTGAAACATATAACCGATACGGCGTTGATGGACGGGTATATTTACACCTGAACTACTGTCAAAAAAAATAAGACTTTCACCAGACGCACTTTTGTATTCCAACCTTCCAGAATCGGGCGTGTCCAATCCTGTGATTAGTCGAAGAAGGCTGCTTTTACCGCAACCACTTGGTCCAAACAGTGCAACGACATTCTCAATCGGCAATTCTTGATTTACGTCAAGTTTGAGATCACCCAATTGCTTTTTTATATTTAACGACAAACAATTATCCGACATTTATTCGATACCGTTTGTTGTAGGCGTACACACTGAGCAAGATAAGGAATGACATCAGGAGTAAAATTCCCGAGAGTATATGAGCTTGAGCATATTCTAGTGTTTCTACATGCTCATATATCGCAATGGAAATTACTTTTGTTTCTTGAGGAATATTGCCTCCAACCATAAGGACGACCCCAAATTCACCAATGGTATGGGCAAATGTTAAAACGCAGGCAGTTAGGAAGCCTCGAAAAGAGAGAGGAAAGATGACTGTGAGAAATGCATCTAAAGGTTTTGCACCTAGTGACAGCGCGGTTTCATAAGGTTTGCGCCCCAAGCTTTCAAAAGAAGATTGAATTGGCTGTACCATAAAGGGGAGAGAATAAATAAGTGAAGCAATCACTAGACCCTCGAAAGAAAAAGCTAGCGTATCCCCTGTGATTTTCATCCATGTTTTGCCGAAAGCCGCATTCGGGTTGAATGCTATAAGTAGGTAAAAGCCTAAAACTGTAGGCGGCAAAACAAGTGGAAGGGCAATGACGGCCTCTAAAAGAGGTTTCAGCCGAGACTTAGTGTGAGCTAGCCATAGAGCAAAAGGGGTAGCAAGAAAAAGCAATAAAGCAGTCACTATCAATGCTAATTTAATAGTGAGCCAAAGAGAGCTGAGATCAATAATCATATATGCTCAAATTTACTTTGCACGTTGATAGCCATTTTCTTCAATGATCTTCAGCGCCGTGTCAGATTTCATGAAATCAAAAAACGACTGAGCAGCCAAATTCGATTGTGCTCGTTTTAACAACACAGCGTCTTGCTTGATTGGTGAATAATAGTCATCGGGAATTTTCCAGACATTGGGTGTTAGGTCTTTGATATAGGATTGTGAAATTAGTCCAAAATCAGCATTTCCAGTTGTTACCATTGCGTAAGCTTGACCAACATTTTGACCCATAACTATTTGGTGGCGGCGGTTTCCTAATATCTCCATTGAATTTAGTACTTGCTCCGCAGCTACACCGTAAGGCGCAAGTTTTGGGTTCGCGATTGCTATTTTCTGGTCTGGAACTGCGTTTTTTAAAATGCCTTGCCAGTCCTGAATAGTATCGCCTTTCGGAGCCCATAATACCAGTTGACCAATCGCATAGGTAAAGCGCGACCCATTAACGCCGATATGTGAGTGTTCTAGCGCTTCTGCGCGAGACTGGTCTGCTGACAAATAAATATCTATTGGTGAGCCATTTAGGGCTTGGGCGTATAATTGGCCAGATGCGCCAGAAATCACAACGAGTTTATGCTCATAACTGGACTCGAACGAGTGCTGTAATTCTTTCATCGTATTGTGAAAATTGGTCGCTACAGCAATGTTCGCAGTCTCTGCGGCTGCAAGTGGATAGGAGGTAATGCCTAATAAGCTGAAAACGCAAAGAACAAAGCGTCGAAATATCTTCATTCCCAAACGGCCTCCAAGCTTTATTTTATGTGCTGGACACACATAAGGTATAACCGCCTTTATTCATATTAAAGTGGTTGAAAAAAATACAATGCCAAATCGCAGTATAATTGCAAATAAGTTGGTAGATAATGCACTACCGTTCATCGCACATAGAAACGCCTTTTAGTAATTCTGAAAGTGTATTTCAAAAAATTAAAATACATTTATTGCGGTTTATATTAAAGCTAATTCTTTGAAACAATCTAAGCTCGCAAAGCAGTCCAGAGGCCGAATCCATGCGCAAGATAACCCGACACAACGTTAAGCACTCTCTTGCTTTTCTTGCGCTGAGTATAGGCTGTAGCAGTTTTAATCTTAGCTTCGCTGAGGTGACGCGATCCGGCAAAACTGCAGGTATTATTTTTGATCGTATAATGGATGATCCAGTCGAACTTAGAGTTTTCCTACGAGAAATGCCAAAGGGCGGGGACCTACATAACCACTTAACGGGTTCTCCATATGCTGAAGAATACTTAGAGTGGGCCTCAGATCGTGAATACTGCATAGATACAAAAGAAGGCGCGATTAAAGCACCCCCATGTGAGCTTGACGGTGTTATGCCCGCTAAAAACTTGTCTCGCACCAATCCTGAAATATATGCAGCCATAGTAAAATCAATTTCAATGAAAGGTTTCATTGCCGGCAATATTGAAGGTGTGTCTGGTCACGACAAGTTTTTCAACTCATTTGCGCTTTTTGACCCAATCGCGGCGGTTGAGCCGGGTAAAAGCATAGCGTCTGTGCGCCGCGCTGCATCGCGTGATAATGCTTTATACCTTGAAATAATATACAATCCAAAAGCCATAGATGACTTCACCTTCCAAACGAATGATCCACAGTTTAACGGCGATGATTTGGCAGGGGCATTCTCACGCTTTGAGCCATTCATTGCAAATCTCGTTAGTGAGGGCATAGAGCAAACGAATATAGCTGAAGAAGAAGCAAAATCCCTATTGCGGTGTGAGACATCCAAAGCAGAAAAAGCATGTCGTGTCGAAGTACGTTATAATGGATACAGCCTAAGAGTTTTGACGCCAGACAAAGTCTTCCGGCAGCTTGCGCTCAATTTTGCGCTCGCACATGCTGATGAGCGTTTTCAAGGTGTGACGCTTGTTGCGCCCGAAGACGCCCCCAATGCTCTAAAAGATTATAAATTGCACATGGAAATGGTCGCGTTTCTGTCCAAGCAATTTCCGGATGTTTCCATATCTCTGCATGCAGGCGAACTCGTTTTAGGTGATACGCCATCAAGCGCTTTAGCAGGTAATATTGAAGATGCTGTTTTGATCGCTGGCTCACAAAGAATTGGGCATGGGACGGATATAGCATTTGAAACGAATGCTCTAGAAACTTTGGAAACAATGGCGCGTAAAAACATTGCTGTAGAGGTCAGTTTGACCAGCAATGAAAAAATCTTAGGTGTGCAAGGTGCCGATCATCCAATAAATCTATACTTGAAATCGAAAGTGCCAGTGGTGCTATCGACTGATGATCAAGGCGTTCTTCGTATCGATTTGACAGAAGAATACGTTCGCGCTGCCTATGAGCATAAATTGGACTATAGAGCGCTAAAACACATTTCGCGTAACAGTTTAGAATATGCTTTCATTGCAGGTGACAGCATATGGGAGGACCAAATTGTTGGCGGAAAGCTGGTTCCAGCCTGTCAAAAAGACAATTCGGAAGCTTGTATAGCTTTTGTTGAAAAAAGCCCAAAGGCGAGGTTGCAGCTAAAATTAGAAAAACAGTTTGATGTCTTCGAAGACAATATCGTTGAACGTTAAACTATTACCCACTCACCGCATCTGGAATCAAGTTGCAGATATTAGTGTAAAACTTTCTCAGTAAAGACTTGTTCAAGTATATCGTATCCAAAAAAACGAAATACACGTCCAAAACTACTGCAGATAGAATTGAGTCCCTAGCTCTTTAAATATTCGCAAATAAATGAAACACTGCAAAAATTGAGCTTAAACCAGTGCTTGAGGCTTATAGTGACCTTGCAAAATTTCGATATACTTCAAACGCTTAAAAGTATAGATCGCGCCGAAACCTCGGAGTCCGTGCTAAATGTATTCAAATCCTATATTAAACAGCTTGGATTTGATCGCTTTTTTGTCAGCCAACTAGTAAATCCTTTAAGTCCTATGGCTCGCAAAGCCATGATGTTCACTGATTGGCCGGATGATCTAGTTGAAGAGCGCGTAGGCAAGGGCCAAATGCTCAATGACCCCGTCATTATATATGGATTAAGGTCGCGTACACCCTTCACATGGGAAACGGCGTTCAATTATGAAAAACGCTATGGCTCGGGCATGAAAGATGCCGCCGTCGAATATGAAATGAATGACGGCTATATGTTTCCAATGCGTCGTCCGGGAAGTGTCGATGGTGGAATATCTCTAGCGACAAAGCGCTTAGATTTATCACCAGATAAGCGCGCAGAATTAGAGCTAGCTTGTATGCATTGCTATTACAGGCTTGAGGCTCTTCATCCAGCACCACCAGCGGAACCAGAAATTAGACTCGCACCACGTGAGCGTGATGTGCTTCAGTATGCAGCGGTTGGTAAGACATTCTGGGAAATGAGTGTGATTATGGGTATAAGTGAAGCGGCGGCAAAAGATTCCATGCGCCGTGCGCGTCAGAAGTTAGATTGTGTAAACACGACACAAGCTGTTTCCAGAGCGATTTCCCGCGATTTAATATTGCCTTAAACGCGTCAAGCTATCTATCGGATAGTAACAATCATTTGTGATCTCTTGCAAGGATAGGCCATCCCATAAGGAGGCCATAATGATCGAGATTGTTACTTCAGAAAATCGCCATATCTATTATTCACTCATCGAAGACATGTACCGGATGCGGTATGATGTCGTTGTTAAAAAGTGGGGCTGGAAAGTAGAAGGCGCAACTGTCGGGCGCGACAAAGATCAGTTCGATACTGACGACACTGTCTACATCCTTCACCTTGACCCTACCCGTACAATTGTGACTGGTTGCTGCCGTCTAAATAAGACAACAGGACCGAACATGTTGTCTGAATTATATGCTGATGCATGCGACCTTCAAGGCGTTCCATCCTCAAACACTATTTGGGAAGCCTCACGATTTGTGGTTTCCGCAGACTTACGATCACGTCAGCAATATTATGACGTCATGTGGCGTATTGGCGTAGGTGTGAATGAGTATGGTCTCTCAGCAGGGATTAAACAAATTGCATGGTACACTGGTCCTTCATTTTATAACACGATCAACCGCGTTATGGATATTGAACCCCTTGGGCGTCCTAGATTTCACGAAGGCGATCAGGAAACATATATCCCAGCTCTTTCTACTGTGAACGAAGCCTCGTTGATCGCTATGCGTGAGCGTCTTTCAAATCCGCACGAGCGCATCACTTTCGCATTGGCTCCAATTTACCAAATTTCTCCAAAAACTCAGACTATTCCACAAGAGGCTGCGTAGAGATCATGACATTTTCACTTACCTCATTAGAGCAAAAACAAGCATTTGAAGCAGACGGGGTTGTCTGTTTGCGAAATCAAATCTCTCCAGAAGAGATTGAAAGACTGCGTTCAAGTATTGATCGTCAAACACAAGCTGTATCGTCGTCACCAACAGCATATGACTTTGAAAACATTGCTGCTCAACTTTGGGCGGCGAGCAATGGTATTTCAGCGGGTGAAGCTGCACGTTTTGAAGTGAATGCTCTAGCACAAATGATACTGGCGGACCCGACTGCGCGTCCTTTGCAAGAGCCACAAGCTGCAACAAAATCGACAGGTTCATTTGTGTATGATGCATCAGGATGGCGTCATGATGATGGGATACGTGAATTGGCTTTAGACTCTGTGCTTCCTCAACTCGCGAGTGAATTGCTTGGGTCTGAGTGTGTGAATTTCTGGGAAGACACAACTTTTGTGAAAACTCCAAATACACGTCAAAAAACAGCGTTTCACCAAGACCTTGGCTATAACCATTTTGAAGGCGAGCAGAGCATTGTTTTTTGGATCGCTCTAGATGATGTTGATCAACAAAATGGCGGTATGCGCTATGTGAGAGGTTCTCATAAATGGGGGCAAGTTTACGCGCCTAATATGTTTGTTGCCCAAACCACCATGCCGGGTGCGCAAGCTCCCAAGGTTCCAGATATAGAAGCAGATGAGGGCGCATACGATCTTATGCACTTCGATGTGAAGCCTGGTGATATTATTGCACATCATGTTTTGTGCGTGCATGGGGCAGGCGGCAATATGACATCACGTCAGCGCCGTGCGATTTCATTCCAATATTGCGGGGATGATGTGCGCTATTTTGAAAGACCCGGCGCAGCGCCTCGCGCTTACACAATAGACAAATTGAACAATGGTGATCGTTTGTATTCCCGAGATTTCCCTACCGTTTGGCCGCGACCATGGCCGGGAGTGAAGCTATCCAACCTATATGGCGCAATGGATCTTCTGAACTCATCAGGAATTCCATCGCGAACGGCCGCATAAATCTATAATTACCGATTGCCAGCGGGCTGGGGGCTGCATCGGCTAGCATTGAATGAAATCACGATAATGAAAATTCTAATTGTTGATGATAACTACCACAATACATTAATTGTCAGTGGAATGCTGGCCGGTGCAGGTCGGGATATTGATTATGCATGCTGCGGACTCGAAGCTTTGAATCTAGTAGAAACGAAAAAGTTTGACCTCGTCATACTAGATTATCAAATGCCCGATCTTTCTGGGCTGGAAGTTTTGCAGCAACTCAATACCCGTCTAGGAAAGGAACGCCCGAAGGTCATAATTATGACTGCAAGCGAAGACCCTAAGATAGAGAAACAATTCCGAAAGTTGGGGTGCAATGCGTTTCTACAAAAGCCCTTAGATACTAAAGAGCTCTTACTTGCGCTTTAGGTATCCAATTCAATGCTCACTTATCTCCATCAAGCTTGGAGCATAAGTGAGCATTTATACTTTTCGGCATTAACGTAAACAATCGCCCCTAAAATTTCATTTTTGGGCCTCTCTATCTCTAAATCGTTTTAACTCACGCATCTAACACCCTATTAATGCACCTGTGGAGCGGTCTAGCGATGAGTGACGTATCACTCAGATCAAATCGCCTTTCCGCCTAATTCAGTTTGAAATTTATCATCTATGTTGTGGGGTGAGGATAGATTTAGAGATATCCATGCATTTAGGTCTAGCAAAAGTTGCTTCCAATGATGCTTTGCTTGCCTGTTTAAAGATCAATGAACGCAAGGCTAAAGGTGTCACTTAGCGCGCTTACAACAGAACTTCAGCTGCTTATGACCACTGTCTTGCCAGACTAACAGCACGGCGCAAGCAGGCGACCTGCTCAGCTGTACCAGAAGACACCCTAAGCAGCGATGGCAGGCGCTGGTCTATTCTACATCAATGTAAGGATGTTTCCGTATCCGCCATCAGACATTTAAAGCCATGATGGCGGAGAAGGAGGGATTCGAACCCCCGGAACCCGTAAAGGCTCAACGGTTTTCAAGACCGCCGCATTCGACCACTCTGCCACTTCTCCGAGGCGCTGTTCATACATAAACTAAATTTATTTGCAAAGGGCAATCGTGTACTTTTTTTAGAAATTTTTTCAAAGACCTACATAGCGTTAACTATGGGATAGCAGAAAAGCCTTGTTACAGCGGTGGATCGCTATTTTAAATGTTAAACCTGAAACATAATATTTTTTGCTTTAGCGTTAAGGTAAACGCCGTAGTAACCATAAACCTTAAGATAATTAGCTTTGAAATTAACCTTTAATACAAACTCGTCTGGTAATTTACAATCACACGCCGCCATCAAGAGCGGATGACTTGAGAAAAATTCTCGAGTTGCCTTTTAAAACAAAGGGAAGACCAGACCCATGGCAATAGCCACTCTACACAAAGACGCAGTGCGTCTTGGATCCATAAGAAGTGCCGTAATTTGTACGGCTAGCATGTTGAGCCTCGTGATAGTGCCTAATGCGATAGCTGAGAAGCAATCGGCAGCGCCAATTTCTTTCGCAAACGCTAATTCACCCAAACAAGCAAACTACCGCCAATATGCGTCAGCGCCTGTGCAATCAGCAAGCGTGCAGGGGGGGGCAAAGCGGATTGAATATCGTTATCCTGACCAACCAAATATGGCGTATGGAGCCAATGGTCCGCGTCATTTAAGTGCTGGCGCTCAACCAATTGCTTTCGCGTCTTCTACAAGTGCTGTGACCCAACAGCAAGCACAGCAACTTTCAGGTTCAAAGTACATACCTCCGCGTCAGATAGCGCGTGATCCGGCTTTGACTGCCGGCGCTTTTGATGCCCGAGCAGCAGCTCAACATGCTTCAATGCACTCAGCACCAACTATTCCATCAGAACCGCCTCCTGGTTATGCAAAACAGAAAATAGGGGCACCTTATGAGATCTCTGGTCGGTGGTATGTTCCATTTGCAGAACCAAACTATGACGAAGTGGGCATCGGGTCTTGGTATGGTCCACAATTTCATGGGAAACCGTCTGCTACAGGTGAAACGTTTGATCAGTTTGCGCTAACAGCAGCGCACCCAACATTGCCGATCCCGAGTTTGGCTCGCGTCACCAACATTGAAAATGGTCGAAGTGTCGTTGTCCGGATCAATGATCGTGGTCCATTTGTTGATGATCGAATTATAGATATGTCAAAACAGGCTGCTTCTGTCTTGGGATATCACGAAGGTGGAACGGCTAAAGTTCGGGTTCAATATATGGGATTTGCACCTGAAGCTGAAAACACTATTCCCGCTATCTATGTCGAAGAAGCGCGGCGCACCTTAGCCAAAGCTGCTGCAGTCGAACAGAACCAGCAGCCTAAACTTACAAAGGTGAGTTTTATGGAGCAACGCCCACAGTCACAAAATATCGCAGCCTTGCCTCCCGCACCACGGCGTACTTTTCCAACGTCTACAACCAATGCTAGTTTCGCATTGCAAGTTGGTGCATTTGGTGAGCTTGCCAATGCACACAAGATGCGCGCCAAACTGCATGGCTATGGAGATGTTTCGTTAAAAGAAGCACGAATCAATGGTCGAGACATATTCAAGGTCTATGTTGATGGTGGAAATAGCCGTTCAAAAGCTGAACAAATTAAAACTAATCTTAAAGCAAGCGGCTTTGACTCTTTAATTGTGACGAACTAAACGAATTTTTGTCAAAACATACGCATCTTTCGGCTAGAAACATTGACGTTTCTAGCCGAACTGATTTTGTGACCCTATAAAAGCAGGCTAAGGTCGGCTAGTTCCACACTCTGATCCGTTTTATGGTGAAGTTTGATTGCGATAAGAGGTTTCACATGCGTTTTCTACCTGCATTTTTTACTGCTACCTCACTTCTTCTGAGTGGTACGTCTCTACCTGCCCTCGCGGATGCCTTAAATACAAAGGCAGACTACGCATATATTCTTGATGGAGATACAGGCTTAAGTCTTTATTCGAAGAATGGCGATGAAGCCTTTATTCCCGCCTCAATGACAAAAATCATGACGGCTTATGTTGTCTTTGAACGACTCCGTGATGGTCGTTTATCACTTGATGATGAGTTTGTTGTCTCCGAAACAGCTTGGCGCGAAGGTGGAGCTGCATCAGGTGGCTCGACAATGTTTTTAGACTTAGGTTCAAAGGTATCAGTACAGGATCTACTCCGTGGGATCATTATTCAATCAGGCAATGATGCCTGTATCGTAATCGCTGAAGCAATCAGTGGTTCACAAGAGGCTTTTGCAGAAGAAATGACACGACGCGCTCAAGAGCTAGGACTTAAAAGCGCACATTTTGAAAACCCAACTGGTCTTTATTCTGATAACCATCGTGTAAGTGCAGCAGACTTAGCAAAGCTTGCATACCTTACCATTACTGAATTCCCTGAGTATTATGATATTTATGCGGAAAAAGAATTTACGTGGAATGGCATTCGTCAACCAAATAGAAATCCACTTTTGGGTGAAGTTGACGGCGCTGATGGCTTAAAAACGGGACACTTAGAGATTTCTGGATATGGGTTGGTTGGGTCCGCAGTTAGAGACGGAAAACGACGCATTATTGTTTTAAATGGCTTAGAAAGTATCGCTGATAGAGCCTCAGAGGCCCGCCGTGTCATGCGAGCAGCGTTTAATGATTTTAAAGTAGTGGAAGTTATCCAACCCGACCAAATTGTTGGTGAAGCAGAGGTATTTTTAGGTACGAAAAAGACGGTCGAGTTGAAAGCCAATGAATTGGTCAAAGCTGCTCTTCATTCAGACGCAATAAGAGATATTGAGGTCGAACTTGTCTACTCTGGTCCCTTAAAGGCACCCCTGAAAGCAGGTGATATAGTTGGACAGATAGTTGTCACAGCCCCTGGCATGAATGAAATTGTAACCCCAGCCGTGATTGCCGAGTCAGTCGAACGCAAAAACCTTTTCGAACGTGCGTTAGTTGGCTTGGGATTAACTGGGTAAGATAACGTGCATACCTATAAGGGACGATTCATTACTCTCGAAGGCGGAGAAGGCGTTGGTAAATCAACGTTAGCAGCCAACTTAAAGCTGGAGTTAGAAAAAAAGGGCCAAAATGTAGTCCTGACGCGTGAACCCGGTGGCTCAATAGGTGGAGAAACAATAAGAACCCTTGTTTTAAATCCACCACATAGTGATGGTAGCTGGTCTCCTTTAACGCAAACCTTACTCTTTTTCGCTGCGCGAAGAGATCACCTTGAACACGTCATCATACCCGCATTAACTCGTGGAGATTGGGTAATTTGTGATCGTTTCACCGATTCAACGCGTGCCTATCAGGCGGTCGCTGGTGGTGTAGATCAAGACACTATAACTCAATTTGACACTATGGTCGTCGGTGAAAATCAGCCGGATTTAACATTAATACTTGATATGGCACTTGAAGACGCAGCTAAAAGGCGCGTTTTAAGAAATGGGCCTATTGATGCTTTTGAGAGCCTACCCCAAAGTTTTCACGAGAAAGTGCGGCACGCTTTTATTCAAATCTCACAAGTCCATCCAGAGCGTTGTTACTTAGTTGATGCGTCATTGGAGGCAACTGCAGTCACACAAAAAGCGCTAGAAATAGTAAGCAATCGATTGAAACTATCATGAATGATGACATTAATCGAAGTTTTGGGCCAGTTTACGGACATGAAGAGGTTCAAAACGAGCTAATATATGCATTGAAGTCAGGTCGTATGCATCATGGATGGATGTTTACTGGGCCACGAGGCGTCGGAAAGTATAGATTAGCCTTGCAATTTGCTGCATCGCTTTTGTCCGGTCTCACCGATAAACTAGATCTAGAAACTGACGACCATACATCTCACTTGATACTCAATAGCTCACATCCTGATCTTCGAACAGTGCAACGTCCATTTGATGATAAAGGTAAGCAAAAATCAGAGATACCTGTTTCATCAATCCGTGACCTCATTAAGTTCTTCTCACTACGGCCGGCTATGGGGGGATGGAGAATAGCAATCATTGATTCATTGGATGAAATGAACCGAAATGGTGAAAATGCACTATTAAAAACGCTAGAAGAGCCACCACCTATGTCGCTCATAATTCTAGTTGTACACGGCGAAACTCCAATTTTGCCAACAATTAAGAGCCGTTGCAGAACTTTACGTTTTGGTTCGTTAGAAGAAGAAAAAGCATTGCTAGCTTTGCAGAAGGCAGGACTTAAAGAAGTTGACGCTAGAGATGCTCTTTCTTTCGCTCCAGGGCGTCCTGGTAAAGCGATGCTATTGAGGTCAACTGAAGCGCGTAGTGCCGCGAGAGCAGCTAAATCAGCTGCATTGCATCCCAGATCATTAGATTTTCGCGATTTGTCTGAAGTTTTGTCAAATGCATCAAAAACACCAGAGTCTTTTGATGCTGCCTTTAATTCATTATGTTTGGTTGCTTACAATGCAGCAAAAAACGCTGATAATCCAATAAAAGCAGGTGCTTGGGCTGAAACACATGAAAGTCTGGTTCAGCTTTCTGCTGAAACTAAAAACCTCAATCAAGATAAGTCACAAGCTGTAGCTAACGCCATTATGCAGCTGCAACGAACGGGACGCATAGTAGGCCGATGAAACCAGTTTTATTTGACAGTCATATCAATTTACATGGCGAACAATATGACAGCGATAGAGAAGAGGTTTTAACTAGAGCGCGCGAGCTTGGCGTCTCTCGGTTTATATCTATATGCGATAAACTAGAAAACTTCACTGTTATACGTGATCTTACTGAAAAGCACGACGATATGTGGTGCTCAGTAGGTGTGCATCCTCATTATGCTAAAGATTATTCAGAACTTGATGAGAATGAACTTATCAAAATAGCTCAAGATCCCAAAGTATGTGCAGTAGGAGAAAGCGGCCTCGATTTGCATTATGGTTACAGCGATATCGACCTACAGGAAAAAAGCTTTCGGAAGCACATATCAGCAGCACGACAATCAAGCTTACCTATTATAATTCATAGTCGTGAAGCTGATGAATTAATGGGGAACATTTTAGAAGATGAAATGACTAAAGGTCGTTTTCAACCACTTATGCATTGTTATACTTCTGGAATGCAGTTAGCCGAGCGCGCCATGAAGCTTGATGCATACTTTTCAATCTCCGGTATTATCTCTTTCAAAAAGGCCGATGATGTTCGTGCAGTTGCTTTAGAAATGCCCTTGAATCGGGTAATTCTTGAAACTGATTGTCCATATTTGGCACCCATGCCTTACCGTGGTCGCCGTAACGAACCAGCCTATCTTTTAGAAGTTTGTAGATCGTTTGCAGAACTTAGAGGCATGACTGTTGAAGAAATGGCCAATCTAACCACAGAGAACTGCTTACGTTTGTTTGGGCGCGTTAAATGAGCCAAAATCAAGGTAGAATTCAGTTTAGAATACTTGGGTGTGGATCTTCCGGTGGCGTTCCGCGCATTAATGGCGATTGGGGGGTATGTGACCCCGAAGAAAAGAGGAATCGCCGCTCACGGTGCTCTGTGCTTGTGAGAAAGTGGGATGATCCGTCCGGTGATCCTACACAAATTCTAATTGATACGTCGCCAGATATGCGCGAACAGCTATTAGCAGCAAACGTTAAATACCTTGATGCAGTCATCTACACTCATGATCACGCGGACCAAACTCATGGAATCGATGATTTAAGAGCAATCGCATATACAAACAAAATTCGACTTCCAGTTCATATGGATGCGGTTACGGGTGCATCCCTTATGAAGCGATTTGCATATTGTTTTTATGGTGGAGGTGGATACCCTTCAATTTTAGATCCTCAATTGGATGTCGAAGTAGGCACAAGTTTGAATATTGACGGTCGTGGAGGTAACATTTCGATACTTCCTTTGGATCAAGACCATGGGCGTATTCGTTCGCTAGGATTTCGGGTGGGTTCAATTGCATATTGCAATGATACGGTAGGACTTCCAGATCCTACCTTGGATGCCTTACAAGGCGTAGATACACTCATAGTAGATGCTTTGAGATATACTGAACATCCATCTCATGCACACCTTGATTTGGCATTAAGTTGGATAGACAGTGTAAAGCCCAAGCGCGCAATACTTACCAATTTACATATAGATATGGACTATCAAACCTTGTGTCGTGAATTACCTGTAGGTGTCATGCCCGCTTATGATGGAATGACATTGGAAGGTGATCTTTAGGGTTATTGGTTTTACATTTCACATAATGCTGATTATGCGTCATGTAAAATGCAGGTATTATTGTGAGCTATGATAGATTATTTCCGTGCACAGTATTTCCAATCGGATTTGGATGAGACCTTTAATTCACCCCGTCTTGTGGTTTATACCCAAGAACTTTTTTGGCATGTGAGTTGTCTCGAAATAGTTTGCGATTGTCAGATGTCGCCCAAAAGATATCGAATTTGATTTCTGGTGGAGCGTCAATGCAAAGCGTTGTTAGTTGCTGCAGATCACGATGACTTGACCAGTTAGCCTGCCCTCGACCAGGTCCTGCTACGTCGTCTTGAAGACAATAACTTATCCTCAGATTGATCACTGACATATCCGACGTAGCCGCATAATATCGACCTAAATCTTCACCAAACAACTTAGTCACTCCGTAAAGTGATATGGGCTTTGGCTCAGAATACTCGTTTATCATTTCCCACGTTTCAGGGACTGGAATGTTGTCAGTTGATACGAGGGATTTATAAGGTTCTTCCAACTCATAACCGTTCGCAACAGCACCGGAGCTAGCGAGAATTACACGTTTTACACCAGATTGCTTAGCGGCCTCTAACACATTGTATGCGCCCACGATATTATCGCGAAGCATAATATCCCAGCCTGCATCCATTCCCTCGCTACTGCTCTGACCGCCGCCAGCCGCGAGGTTTAAGACCACATCAATGCCCTTCATTGCTGGGTATAGAGACTCGATGTCTCCAATATCAGCTTTAAAAACACGTTCGGAAGGAATTCCGTCCACGCCACTCCTAGACAGAGCGCTAATTTCGTATCGTTCTTCGAGCGCTGGGCGTAAAGTACGCCCCACAACGCCGTTTAGCCCTGTAACGAGAAGTTTTAGTTTATTCTGCATGATAACTCCAAGATTGGCTAATAAGCGAATGTGTAGTAGCCAGTTTCTCGACGCTAATTCACACTCAAAACGTTGTTTTTATTGACGGTTCAAAACTAGGTTTAGGGATTGTAAAACTTATTTTAGTCCCGTTACCCACCTCTGATTTCAGAGAAATTTCTCCACCGTGTGCTTTTATAACTTTGTCAGCTAAAGCTAGACCCATTCCTGAGCCTGGAAATTCTTCGTTGGTAACTCCCCTACGTAGGATTTTGAAAACGTGTTGATACAATTTAGCTGGGATTCCTATCCCATTGTCAACAAAATGCAACTGCCAAAAGTGAGGTAATTCTTCTGCCTGTATAGAAACAAGTGGTGGCATACTCTGTTTATGATAAATCAAAGCGTTTCTAATCAACTCTGCAAACACTATTTTTATGTGTGCTTTATCCGCCCAAACAATGGGAAGTTCCCCGACTTCAAAAATGGCCTTCGTATCAATTATTAATGCACTGAATTCTGATCTTATTTCATCGATTAGCAGATTGCATTCCACCTCAGAATACGGTTGAGTTTCGGTATTCAATCTCGAGAACTTTAGCAGGCTAGCTAAAAGAGCTTTTCCGTTATCGGCACCGTCGATAACAAAATTTAAATAGCGTAAGGTTTTCTCATCAAAATTTGCGTCATTATGTTTTGCAATTATTCGCGCGAACCCTTCGATTTGTCTAAATGGTGCGCTTAGATCATGCGAAACGAGGTATGCGTATTCTTGGTACTCAGCCTTCAAATCAGCGAGTTCTTGACGAAGCTTAGTAAGATCATCCTCTGCACTAGACATTGTAAAAGTGCCTTCTAATTATCTTTTTCTGTACTCAGGGGTAAGCAAACAATATCAACCCAAAAATTTTCAACCTGTTGTACAACTTCCATAAACTTCAAGGCATCTACAGGCTTAACTATGTAACAATTTGCGTGAAGGTCATAGCTTGAAATAATGTCTTTATCAGCTTGTGAGCTAGTTAAAACAATGACGGGTATACGCTTTAAGTCAGAAGAATTTTTAATTGCTTCCAAGATTTCCCGCCCATCTGTTTTTGGTAAGTTTAAATCTAACAATACAATATCCGGTCGTGGTGCGTCCTCATATCCATTTCTACGAAATAGAAAGTCCATAGCAGCGTCACCATCTTTAGTTATGTGCAACGTATTGCGAAATTTGGCTTCTTCAAAAGCTTCGCGTGTTAGTTCGATGTCGCCGTCATTATCTTCTATGAGAAGAATATCGGCGAGCTTTGAGGTTCTATTCATTGGTAGTTTCCATTGTTATGTTTGGCCAAAGTAAAGTAAAATACAGTGCCCTTGCCCTTAGTTGATTCCACCCATATTTCTCCTCCGTGACGGGCCACAATTTTCTTGCAAATAGCTAGCCCGACACCGGTCCCTGAATATTCATCCTGTCTATGAAGCCTCTGAAAAACATCAAAAATTTTCTTTAGATGCCGTTCTTCAATACCAATTCCGTTGTCCTTTACAGAGAACCGCCAATGACTGCCGACGTCTTTGCATTTAACTTCAACACGCGGACAATTCTCAAGTGGTTGGTATTTTAAGCCATTAATTATTAGGTTTTGAAAAAGTTGGTAAAGTTGAGTTTCATTGCCGATAACCTTTGGCAAATTGAAATAGGTAAGTTCACCACCGCATTCATCTAAGTTAGTTTGCATGATATTTTGAATGTCAGAATGAAGTTTCTCCAAATCTACGAGAACAGGTTTTTGTGTATCTCGATCCAAACTTGAATAGGCCAATATGTCTGCAATAAGATCTTGCGCTCTTGTTGCCCCGTCTATGACGTATTTAAAATACCTTTGACCTTTATCGTCTCCCTCAAGTTTGTGTTCTAGATGGTTTTGAAGTTTAGTTGAAAAACTTCTGATCATTCTCAGTGGTTCTTGCATGTCATGCGAGCACACATAAGCGAACCTCTCTAACTCTTCATTCGAATCATTTAATTTATCAAACAACTTGTCACGCGCACGTTCCACCTGCACGCGCTCGCTAATGTCTTTTATAATACCACTATATAAAATGCGATTTGAAATAGAAATTTGGCTGACAGACAGTTCCATAGGAAACTCAGTTTGGTCGCGCCGTAAACCGTGAACTTCTCTTCCAAATTCGATCACTTTATTGGATGGTTGTGATTTGGATAAATGTTTATCATGCTCGGCTCGATAAGCTGCGGGCATGAGCAGTTTAATGTTTTTTCCGATGACCTCATCCCGAGCATATCCAAAGATCTTCTCACAGGCAGGGTTAAAGGTTTCGATTAAACCATCGGTATCTATTGTTATTAGTCCGTTCACAGCGTTTTCTACCACCACTCGGTAACGCTCTTCGCTATCTTGTAGCGCTTCCGTTTTTGATCTGAGGAGCTTATTTTTCCATTTGGAAAGAATAGTAGAGTAAACAAGAAAGCCAGTCAGCAAGGAAAAAAGAACGCCACCAAATAAGACAACTTGCGGCAGAGAAGTCTGATGATCTCGTACAAATCTAGAATTCGCAGTAAGGGTGACAGCCCACTGCCTATCAAATGCGTTGATAGTTTTAAATGATTGAAAGTTTTTAAGTTTAGAAACTTCCGCGTTTCCTAATCCATTGTGGAACAGGACATTTGTGCCTTCTGTTACGTCCAAACTAAAACCATCAATTTGGTCTGGTAAAATAACAGATTTCATAAAACTGGAGATTTCAAAGGTTGAGATCAGCACTCCAGAAGAAAGATTGTTCCTCTCTATGGGTATATAGACTCTGAAACCAACTGCTCCACCTTCTAAATTCAACGGTGGAGATAATGTCGGTTTTTTAAACTTCACAGCTTTTTGAAACGACATTAAAGCATCGTTTTTGGAGGAATCTAAAACACCTATTGGCCCTTCGCTACGCTCCACTGTGTCTACCCAGCGTAAGTTTTTAGAGATATCCACCCATGCTATTCTTTGGAGTCCGACAAAATCCTCAAGATAATAACTTGTATCTTTAAGCCAGTCTTTCTGCGAAGTTAGAATGTTGCCCTCCAGACGCTTGGACATTCGCGTAAGAGCTTTTTCAATATGGTCTAATTGGTCTGAAATTCGCCTAGCTACGAAATTGACTTCTTCTTCTATGCTTTCTCTTACGATCTCCTGCTCTTGCTCGCGAAGTTTCTGCCACAAGGCTGCTGAAAGGAGGAGTGCTACAAAGATAGTAAAACCGCAAAACCAAAGATGGGCGCGCATTTCCCATTTTGCTGGGTCTTTCCACCATGTAAAGGTAACAATGCTCAGTCCCACTGCAGCAAACGCAAAAGAGGTGTGTAAAGCCATTTTGGGAAAATTGATCCAGGCGTATGTCGTTTCTAGAGCAGCTATAGATCCAATGAATGCTACCACACCGAAGGCCAAAATTAGGGACCCCAATACTCTGGAAATTGTTTGAATATGGCGATAGGTATTGAAGAACACCTGTGAGATTAGAGCTCCTCCAACAAGTAAAAAACAAATACTCGTATTGGGAGACATTCTACCTGGAAAAGCGGCATTCGGAATTGGGTAGTACTTCATAAAAAGTAGATCTATGCCAACGTTAGTGTTGGACAGATATTGGTAAATCGTAGTGGCAGCTATGCACCAGACAAAGAGACTCGCAAAAAACACAATCTTATATCGTTCATAGTGCAGGCTAAGAAGGCCAACACCAGACAAAACAAAGCACAAAGCTGTGTTGAACTGCATTATTGCAAATGAAGGAGGTAATTGAATTATAGGAGTATATTTTAAGAACCATCCGCCCAACACGAAGATTCCGATCAGCAGTGATAACCAGCCGGACAATTTTGCTGTCAATAAAAAAAGTCTTGCTGATCCTAAATTGTTCATGATCCCCCCCACAGTACTTAACCTCTTTCTAATTATCTCCGTTCTCAACCGTCACCATTTCGTTCAGCCCTAAATTGTACTGTGATCGTACAGCCATCAAGCCTAAAACTCTATTATACGTTGAATAATTCCAAAATTACTTAGTGCGCTATTGTTCTTCTTTGCATCTGAACTAAATTCGTTTTGTATGCATTTCCGATATAGGAATGCGGAAACCACTTGAAAAACTGAATTGGAATGCAATTAATAGTATGTTTTTATGAGGAATATTATAAAACTATCAGCATTTCGGCTAACGAATACTGAATTGGTTTGAACACTCTTGCAGAAAACTTTAGCTCACACTTTGAGACTAGTATAATATAGCGCCACAACGGCAAAAAAATAGAATATCTACAAAAACCTTCACCTGACGCATTACAACGCTGGATAAACGATTCGGAATCCTATGTGAGATGCAGAAAAGTCCTTCTCCTGAGATTCTCTAGCCGCCGGCCGAAACCTTTGGCAGAAATTATCTGCACAAAGAAACGATCCACCTTTTATACGGCCTTGGTTGTCCCCCTCGTATTCACTTTCAACCCATTCCCATGCGTTGCCGATCATATCGTACAAGCCGTAACCGTTTGGCTCATAGCAACCTACTGGAGCAGCCCCCTCAAACCCATCTGCTTGGGTGTTTGAGATCGGAAATATCCCTTGCCACGTATTTGCATGGTCAGTTTTCTGCGACGGTCTGCCTTTTCCCCATGCAAAAACTTCACCGTCCAAACCTCCTCGGGCGGCAAATTCCCATTGCTCTTCGGTAGGTAAGCTGCCTCCTGCCCATTCGGCATAAGCTTTTGCGTCATGATATGAAATATGAACGACAGGGTAATCCATCCTATCGACGATATCAGATCTGGGCCCGTTGGGGTGTTCCCAATATGCCCCTTCAACAAACTCCCACCAAGTTTGTCCAGCTTCAACATTTCCTGTCGCACGAAAAACCGCCGACCCAGCAATTAAAGCCTCTTGGGGCAAATCTGGGTGCAACTCAGCGCTTGGAACTTGCTCCACTATCGTCTTGTACCCAGTTTCATCCACAAAGGCTTTAAATTGTCTATTCGTAACTTCGTGAATATCTATCCTAAAAGGAGCTACTGTTTTTGTACCAGCTGTTAATTTCTCTTCTGGGTACACCGCGCCGGCCCCCATTTGAAATTCACCACCAGGGATTAGGACAGTAGTGTCATCCGGAGGCGCAGGACAAACTCTTTGCGGCTTTTTCGTTTTTGCTTGCGCAGACTCATTACTTTCAGATTTTACTTCTTCTATTTCTCTAGAACAACCTGTCAGAAAAATAGCGCAGGTAACCATCACGGCAGGAAATAGAATAGAGCTTTTCATAGATAAGGGACTCAGTATTTTCTCTGATTTACAGTGTGCGAAGTGTCTACAAATCTTTGTCGCAAATATCCAAAGACTTCGCAATCGTCTTTGGCTGAATTATATTACAAAAAGGGAATGATACCGCTTTTACTGACTTCAAACTTGTTTCGCTCAAAGCAGTATCATTCTTTAATCGATGTTATTACGATTTGACGGCTTCAATTCGGATGTCATCCAAGAAGAAATCCGTTCCACCATTCAGAACATCGTCACTCAATATTTCCAACTTCAATTGGTCATTTTCATGAGATGCAGAATCTTTTGTAAACCGTTGCTTTAGCGTGATCCATTTTCCGCGCGTTTGTGGTTCGAGCTGGAAAGGCTCGATAACCACTTCCGGTGAAGTCAAACTTACACGTAGTTTTTTCGGTTGAATTCCATTTTTTAGAAGAATCTTGAATGATAATTCGTATTCACCTGGTGCCAATTGGATACCGCCTTCAGGTGTCTTGATTTCAAGATCAGGCTGACCGCTACGCGATACATATTTCAGGCTGTTTACACCATTATACCAGCGGTTCTTTGTAATACGAAAATTGTTTTTTGCAGCCTCATCAATAACCCAGAATTTCTGATATTCATTGTCCGTGGCATCTTCAGGAAGAAGATCTAAGGGTTTTTCAACATCTTCAAACAACATCGGTCCCTCAAAGCCGAAGAAAGCCTCATGTTTCTGTAAAAGATTGGTCGATGGCTTTTGCCATACGCGTACATAATCGATTTCAAAGTCGTTAGGTAACTCATCTTCAGTTGGCACGCCTAACCACTTGAATATCTCAGAATCCAACCAAAGTTCCATAGGATTGTTGAGGACCCAATCGAGACCTAAGCTTTCTCGCGTTTGGTGAAATTGCAGTTCGCCATCAATGTAGAATTTGAGATAATCGACACCCCATTCCGCACCATATGTATGAAATTGCTCAGATACATTGTGGTCCAACTTGTGTGAATAGCCAAATGCGCGTGTCGGTCGAATAGCGGGCGGACTCCAGTCATGTACGGTGAGCTTTGTTTTGTTGCCGGAGATACTCCCTTGAGTTTGTGGTTTTCCCATTTGCTCAAAGATATCTAATTCTTGCTCAAACCCGATTGCCCAAAATGCGCTTGTCATGGATGAAGGGTTAGCTTTTGATCGAACCTCCATATAACCATTTAAGAAACGTTTCTTGCTGACAATAGCAGCCGTAGTAACCGGAACAGGCTTTCCTTCAAGCATTCCGTAAGGGTCATTATGCGCACCGTCTGCATATGTTTCTTGGGCAAATGCATAGTCAGGCTCCCACTGGGAACGCAATTTTAAAAGACCATCTTCAAGGATTACGTTGTGAGGAGCAAATTGAGAAGGTGCACGTCCCTTCCAGATATAGAAATCGTTATCCTTACCCTGCACCAACCATTTATCATGATCGATCTCTGAGCCGTTAAACTCATCGCTTATGTCAGGGTTTAATACCCAACCACCCTCGTTTGTCGGATCTGATGCAGGAGATATTTCGCTACCTGAAACTTGCAGCACTTTTTCGACGGCAGGCTTTACGTCTTCAGAGATTGGTTTTGTTTCTGAAACGGGACCATTACATCCTGCGATCGCAAGGCTTGGTACAAAGACCAAACTTAAAAGACTTAAACGCATCACTATTTCTCTCCTCTATCCTTTTTAACATACTGTTCTTACTGAAACATATGATCAATGGCTATATAGGATGTAAAATAATGTTTGCGGAAATCTGCAGTGTTGCTGCTTTCTGATTGTTGGTATTGAATGCCAGAGAAATCTGGCTCTCTAATTTTATTTCACCGAGAGCCAGACTTTCTTTTAATGTCTGCTTTCCAAGTCAAACAGAATGAACTCACTGTCCTGGCCATTTGAAAGAACAATGCCCCCGCCTTTATTTATTGCGAGTCCATCACCTGCTGTCAGTGTTTGACCATTAACTCTAAGAGATCCGCGTGCGACTTGGATCCACGCTTTATGTCCATCAAAAATATTATATTCGATATTCTGATTTCCCTGCAAAGTGGCAGCATATATATCGGCATCTGATTTAATACGCATAGAACCCTCTCGCCCATCTCTCGAAAGGAATAGTTTTAGCTTACCGTCTTTGTCTTCAGGAGTTAGGTCCAGTGTGTCATATAAAGGTGATTCATTTTCAACGTTCGGTAAGAGCCAGATTTGGAGGAGGCGCACATCTTCACTTTGGGACGGGTTAAACTCAGAGTGTGTAACGCCAGAACCTGCACTCATATATTGTATTCCACCGCTTTTAACGACAGAACCATTGCCCATACTATCTTTGTGCTCAAGTTGCCCCTTCAGCACGTATGAGAATATTTCTGCATTTTTGTGTGGATGCTGCGGGAACCCTTTTCCGCTTTGGATGAAATCGTCATTTATCACGCGTAGAGATTCAAATTGAATATGTTCAGGATCGAAATACTGTCCAAAACTGAATGAGTGAGCAGACTTTAACCAGCCCAAATCTACCATTCCGCGTTCATTGGATGGGCGCAGTGTAAATGCTTCTTTTGGTATCCTGTTTTGAGTTGAAATTGCCATAGGAAACTCCCGCTTTTACAGCTTTGATATTGTAACTTTTGCTTGAGATATTTTTTCGTCTGCACTTATACCTAGCGCGTCAGCTGTGATGATTTTAACATCGAAAATGCCCATAAACCCTAGGACATGGCGAATATAAGGTGTCGCAAAATCAATCTCGCTGCCTGAAATTGTTCCACCTGAAACGAGAACGACGATTGCCTGCTTATTTTCCAATAATCCTTCCGGCCCATTATTTGTGTATTTGAATGTGACGCCAGCACGTGCCACCAAATCAATCCAAGCTTTTAGAGAAGCTGGAACGCTAAAATTGTAAATTGGGAGCCCAAATACTATAACGTCAGCATCTTGTAGTTCCCTCACGAGGGTATCAGATAAGGCTAACGCATTCCTTTGATTTTGTGTGCGTGCCTCGACTGGCGTGAAATTGGCCCCAACCCATTCTTCATCGATCAAAGGTAAGCCGTTTGCTACATCCCGTCTTTGTATATGCACATTATTTTTGGATGCTAATCGGTCCAATACTGCGTCTACTAGGTTTCTGGAAACTGAACCCGTGTGACGCGCACTGGCATCTATACGAAGTATGTGTGTTGGATCGCTCATAAGAAATTCCTCTCAATATTTGATATTGAGAAGATGGACCGTTCCAGCAATAAAGATTAGATCCATTATTTGAATAACATTGTTCTGGAATCAGCAACAAATGAGTAAATATGAAGAGCTAGAAGCATTTGCAAGAACTGTAGAGGCAGGATCTTTTACTGCAGCTGCCAAGCAATTGGGCGTGGCAAAATCGGCTGTAAGCCGCCGCATACAGGATCTTGAAGCACGTCTTGATACCCAACTAATCGTTAGAACGACCCGCAAACTCACATTGACAGATCAAGGGCGAGCATTTTTCGAACGTGCCCGTGTTTTGCTTTGCGATTGGGAAGAAACCGAAGCAATTGTATCGCAAAATCAAAAATCCATATCTGGTATAATACGTATATCTGCACCTCTATCTTTTGGAGTATCACATCTAGGTCCCGCCCTAATAGAGTTCCAACAATTGCATCCCGCTATTCATTTGGATGTTGATTTTACAGACCGCCGCGTTGATCTAATATCAGAAGGCATTGATGTCGCTATCCGGATAGGACATTTACCCGATTCAGGACTGATTGCCCGAAAGATTGCAAACATTAGAACAATAGCAGTCGCCAGCCCTGACTATATATCTCATCATGGCATGCCCCAAACTCCCGACGATCTTAAAGGATTATTCGAACTTCGATACAGCCTTAGAAATACCCACCGATGGAGCTATGTTTCTCCCGATGGGGTCCCGGGTGAATTAGAAATTCCACCTAAATTGTCTGCATCCAATGGTGAGTTTCTAAGAGACGCAGCCATCGCAGGTATGGGTGTATTACTTGAGCCAAGTTTTTTGCTCTATGATGATATCCGTGCCGGTAAATTGGTGCAGATCTTGCCTGAGTATTCATGGGACGAATTGGGAGCATATGCTGTCTATCCCCCTATCCGTCATCTCTCGGCCCGTATTCGCGCAATAGTTGACCACATCGCGAAGCATTGCGGTGGTCAAAAGCCGTATTGGGATGATTTTTAGAAACCCCTACTCGGATTGACATCACGATAGGTCAACATGCTTATGATGATGCAACCATAATAATGAGGGAGAAAACAGCCATGTCTCAAACAAATGCTATGAACAATGTGGTGGGCGGTTTTAATATTCCTGACCCGATAGATCTGCCAACGATTAAAGATGCAGTGTCAGAGACAGAATGGGCGCTAAGATGCCAATTAGCGGCGACCTATCGATTATGCGCAATGTATGGCTGGACAGATCTTGTATTCACGCACATCTCAGTTCGATTGCCGGATGAGGAAAACGCCAACGGAGAATTAGAAGAGCGCTTTTTGATCAACCCTTATGGCGTCTTGTTCAATGAAATAACCGCTTCAAGTCTGGTTAAGATCGATCTCAACGGTAAAGTTTGTCAGGAAACACCCTATTTTGTGAACCCCGCAGGATTCACGATTCATAGCGCAGTCCACGCTGCGCGCGAAGATGCTGGCTGTGTTATACATCTACACACGCCTTATGGGGTGGCTGTTTCCGTCCAAAAAGCAGGACTACGACGCTATACTCAATTTGCAATGCAAGTTTATGATGATCTTGCCTACCATGATTATGAAGGTATTGCGCTAGAACTGGAAGAGCGTGATCGCATTGTACGCGACCTTGGGAAGAAGAGCCTTCTTATGCTCAAAAACCACGGCACGCTTACCGTAGGTGCAAATTGCGCGATCGCTTTTTTGCGAATGTATTTCCTTGAGAACGCCTGCAAGACCCAAATTTTGGCCCAAGCTGCTGGACAAGACGAGGCTCTCCATGAAGAGCCACTAGAAATGGCACACAAGGTAGGAGAACAAGGCGCTGCTGCATTTGTACCGGGTATGGGAGACAATTTAGTCTGGCCGGGTCTTATTCGAAATTTGAAGCGCACCAATCCAGGCTTTGATCAGTAAAAGTAAATTGACATTAGTCGTCGGCGTCTTGGATCACCATAAGCGTTGTTTCTTTTACTTCTTCCATGACAGGAAAGCTGATAGTTTGGTTCACATGAGGTAAGTCGGCTATCGCGTCTCCTAGCAATTCACGAAATGCTTTCATATTTGCACATCTAATTTTCAGCAGATAATCATATCCTCCAGACAGCATATGACAGGCTAAAATTTCAGGAACGCGCTGTACGGCTTTGTTAAAGCTTTCCAGCGCTTTTCTACCAGTATTGTCCAATTTAATTTGCACATAAACTAGATAGCCTTGGTCAATTTTGTGTGGATCTAATACTGCGCGATATCCAGTAATATAGCCCAGCCGCTCCAACCGCCTGAGGCGTTGCAAGCAAGGACTTTTTGTTAGATTTACAGCCTCCGCTAAATCAACAATGGGAATACGACCTTTCGCCTGTATTACCCGTAAAATATCACGATCTTTTTGATCTAGTGCTTCAAGCTTACCCATGAGAACACGCCCAATATTCCAAATATATCTATATAATAAGTCTAAATTACCTCAAAACCTCTAATAATCAGACTCTTTTCCTCACAAAATGTGAGAAAATAAAAGACTAACCCTTCGTGTCTTTTATGATGAGATCTGACATGCCATTTGATATGCCCACCAATAGCCAAGCAACGTCTTCTGAACATTTACTTGCCAAGCTCTCTGAGGCCTACGTCGCACCCGAACAAGACGTGGTGCAAGCACTTCAAAATGCATTGGATTTATCTGACGCAGAAAAAATATCAATCAAAGAACGCACTATATCACTAGTCTCCAAATGCCGAAAAGAATCAGGCCAAGGAGCATTGTTTGATCAATTCCTACAAGAATATGGTCTTTCGACTTCAGAGGGTGTGACGCTAATGCGTTTGGTTGAAGCTCTCATACGTACACCTGACTCTGAAACAGCTATTGCGCTTGTCAGAGACAAACTATTAGCCGGTGATTGGAAAAAACACGTCAACAAATCCCCCTCTTTGACGGTCAATGGTGCCAGCTTTGGGTTGACGCTGTCTTCAACTTGGATCCGTTTGACTGGTGGTACGCTAGCCAACAATTTACTTGCACGACTTGGCGACAAAGTTCTTTTATCAGCGGTCAAGCGCGCCATGGGAATAATGAGTAGTCATTTTGTATTGGGGCGCTCTATCGAGCACGCAATTGATAATTCTATCGCGTACGAAAATCGAGGCTCCACATTTTCATATGACATGCTTGGTGAGGCAGCACATACGCAAAAAGATGCCGACCGCTATCTAAAAGCTTATCTTACTGCGGCAAATGCTATCGCTCGAAAATCCCGCGACTACCCATCAATTAAAGATGCGCCGGGCATATCTGTAAAACTTTCCGCACTTCATCCAAGGTATGAATTTTCGAAACGCAATCTATGTGTTCCAGCCTTACACGCTAGCCTCGCCCAAATAGCGCGTATAGCTAAAGCAGGAAATTTCGGACTCACAATAGATGCCGAAGAAGCAGACAGATTAGAGGTCTCCCTTGAAATTGTAGAAGCTATTCTAAAAGATCCAGAGTTTGAAAATTGGGATGGCCTCACAATTGTTGTGCAAGCATACCAGAAGCGCGCGCCCTGCACGATTGCTTGGCTGGCGCACACCGCACGTTCATACAATCGGAAGATTGCCGTTCGCCTCGTTAAAGGTGCTTACTGGGATATGGAGATCAAGCGGGCACAAACTCTTGGACTCGAAGGGTATCCAGTTTACACGCGCAAAGAAAATACAGACCTTGCATACCTTGTTTGCGCACAGGCTCTCTTTGTAGAAAGCGATGTTATTTTTCCTCAGTTTGCGACCCATAATGCGCAAACCGCTGCTGCTGTTATGGAACTTGCCGGCGACAATAGAAACTATGAGTTTCAAAGACTGCATGGCATGGGGCCTCAGCTTCACGAAAATCTTATTAAAGTTAGCGGTGTGAAAAGCCGCATCTACGCTCCAGTCGGTGAATACAAAGATTTATTGCCGTATCTCGTCAGGCGATTACTGGAAAATGGTGCAAACAGCTCCTTTGTAAATAAGCTGCTTGATCCAGAAGTTCCGATTGAAAGTCTGGCAGTAGATCCAAGTGACCAAGTTCGCAGCAATAAAAGCTCCACCCACCCTAAAATCCCTCATCCACGTGATATATTGGATGGCAACAGGCGCATCGCAAGAGGATGGGACCATACGCAGCGTGCAACCTCAAATATGCTGGAAACCGCGTCGGAATTTGATGCGCCCCTTACTGTCGCTTCGTTTATAGATGGCAGAGATGTCACCGGAAAACCATTAAGAATCGTATCTCCCTTTGACACCAGCAAACCTATTGCAACTGCTCATTTAGCAACCGAAGAATGTATAGCGTATGCGTTGGACGCTTGCGCTCAATCCAAATGGAAACATGCAACGCCCGAACAAAAAAATGTGGTTTTCAATCGTGCGGCTGATTTATTGGAGGCTGAGGCTCATTCTTTCTTCAGCCTTTGTGTACATGAGGCTGGAAAAACGCTACCTGATGCCATCGCAGAAGTAAGAGAAGCAGTGGACTTCTTACGCTATTATGGTCACCAGATTACGACGCCCGACATGCAAGACCGAGAACCGCTTGGTAACGTGGCTTGTATTTCGCCATGGAATTTCCCATTAGCCATCTTTCTGGGACAAGTAGTTGCATCACTAGCGGCAGGAAACAATGTTTTAGCAAAACCTGCTGAACAAACTCCAGTAATAGCTTATAAAGCTGTCCAGCTACTATACCGGGCAGGTATTCCCCATAACGCATTGCATCTTATTCTCGGCGAAGGCGCTACTATTGGTTCGGCACTCGTTGCATCTTCTGAGGTTGACGGCATTTGTTTTACGGGATCTACAAACACGGCGAAAAGAATTGCTTCAACACTTGCCAGCACGAAACGACCCCTTACGCCTTTTATTGCTGAAACTGGCGGTATGAATGCTATGATCGTTGATTCAACAGCCTTAATTGAGCAAGCAGTAACGGATGTATTGGCATCTTCATTTCAAAGCGCTGGACAAAGATGTTCAGCATGTAGAATTGTATGCGTTCAAGATAGTATCGCAGATGAATTCATATCCATGCTAGCTGGGGCAATGCATGAATTAAAAGTTGGAAATCCTGCACTTTTAACAACCGATGTTGGACCAGTTATCGATCATCCTGCAGAAGACATGCTTAAAAAGTATATCGCTGAAGGTCGCTCAAAATGGAAAGTTATTGGAGAGGCTCTGACCGATCCTAACCCCCTCTGCTTAAACCAAGGCCATTTCGTAACACCTATAGCTTTTGAAATTCATTCGATATCTGAACTGAATGAAGAAAAATTTGGTCCAGTACTCCATGTTATCAGGTTCAAATCCTCTGAATTAGATCAAACCATACGCGCTATTAACGCCCTTGGATATGGTTTAACTATGGGGCAACACTCTCGGATAGATTCTCGCGTTACTCGCACCGCAAAAATTTCCAATGTTGGAAATACCTACATTAATAGAAACCAAATAGGAGCAGTTGTTGGAGTGCAGCCATTCGGCGGTGAAGGTCTTTCGGGTACAGGTCCTAAAGCAGGTGGTCCGCTATATTTGAGGCGATTATCAACCAGAAAAAATTCTAAACGGGCGTTGGTTTCGAACATAAAAACACAAGCTTTAAACCTCTCCCATAGCAGCCCAATGTTAGAAAGATTGCAAAAGGCCACCACCCTCGCAGCTGAACATGAACACACTTGGACAATAACCAAAGCACAGCGAGTGCTGAATGATTGCAGGAAAGAATATCCAGAGGTTTTAGAAGAGATTTTTAGCCAAATTGATAGTTTACCTCTCACTAAACCGCTACAGCTTCCAAGCCCAACTGGAGAAACAAATACACTAACATTTCATGCCCGAGGCACTTTAGTTTGCTATTCAGAGAATGTGCAAGAATTGAAAATGCAGGTTTTTAAAGCTCTATATGCAGGTAATTCCGTTATAGCCTTGGCATCAAACAGAGCAAAAGAAACAATAGCATCGCTTAGAGTCCAACTTGTTAAGTCAGGATTACCTGAAGCGTTTTTTCAAATATTTGAAGAAGAGTTACTTCAACCTGCATTGGCATTAAATATCGCTGGCGCAGTCATTGATGGACAAATGAGAGACGCCGCCGCATCACATCTATGTACTAAGCAAGGCCCAATTCTTCCCTGCTTATCCAGTCAAGACGAAATCCACCGTTTTGTTATAGAACGTACCGTTACCATCAACACCACAGCCGCCGGCGGTAATGCATCATTGTTGGCAATGTAATTTGAAGTAATGGGCTTACGGGGCACAATTTCCCGTAAGCCCATTAAAATCAATTACATAGAGAGTCTAAACCCAACCCGTATGTTACGTCCTGGAGCTGGAATAACATCCTTCAAGACGGATGTAGAATAGCGAATTTCTTCGTCTCCAACATTATTTACCTTAAGGAATATTTCAGCTTTTTTAGAATCAGAATTGAACACTGGAAGGTCATAACTGCTACTCAAATTAACCAGCGTATAACCCTCTGTAGGCAACTGAGCAGCTCCCTGATTATTTTGTTCGGCCGCAATGGTAAGCTCTGCACCTAACTTGAGCCCTCCCCAACGCGCATGACTTCCGGCATTGAAAGTTAAAGGGGGGAGATATGGGACATTCCCTCCTTCATCTAATTGGCCGTCTACGTAATCTACATTAGCGTTCAATGACCAATTTGCGCCCAATATTCCATCTTCTACTTCAAGACTGGTATAGATTTCTCCTCCGGAAAATGTCGCATCTTCTTGCATAAATCCGTTTACGGCGAGTTCATCTACTTCACTAACTGTTTCTCCCTCTACCACGATAGTCGATGGTGAGAGGAAAATAAAATCTGTGAAGTCTGTATGAAAAGCACTTACCCCAATTTCAAAGATGTCGTTTTGCCAACGCACCGTACCTTCAAAATTTAAACCAGTTTCTTTTTCTAGTGATGCATCCCCTACTTCATATTGGCTTGTTGCAAGGTGTGGTCCTCTAGCAAACAGTTCGCTCTCGTTTGGTGCGCGTTGGGTATAGGACAATTGTGTTCCTATGAACCAGCCACTTTCCCAATGTTGATGCAATCCTAGAGAACCGCTAGCTAAATCAAACTTAGCGGAACCCATAATGTCGTTGTCGTACTCAATGTCGTCTACACGAAGCCCACCTTCTAGACCGAAACCGTTTTCCCAGTCTTTTGTTTCGTAGAGAAAAACACCAATGGCGTTCTGGCGAGTGGGGGTAATGAAGGCTTCCTCACCTTTTGAAGCGAGTTCTTTGTCTATTACCTGTAAGCCCCAAGCTCCGTTGATGCCTTTCCACTCATGCCCAAGTTCAACGCGACTTTCAAAACCCTCGCTAGAGAATGACGTGCCAGCTATTCCTGGGGCTTCAAACTCCACATGTTCGTAATCAGCATATGAGGCAGTTGCTATTAGTTCCGTTAGGAAGTTCGACTCAAATTTTATACCGCCTCGAAAATCATACCGAGTTTGCTCCATGTCGATGAAAGGCATTTCTTCTTCATGTAGCTCATCTTCATGTAGCTCATCGTCATGATCTTCCTCTTCATGATCGTGATCTTCTTCACCATGTTCTTCATGGGAATGCCCAGGGATCCCATATTTAGAGTCTTGGTGACGGATACCCACGCCCCAAAAAGTATTGCTGCCAATCCAGCTCACACCAGCTGAAAGTTGTGAAGTATCTAAAAATGAGTTTTCAACCGTCCCTATCGCTTCTGAATGGAGGTCGTGCTCGTCTTCATGATCGTGTTCTTCGTCATGATCATCTTCATCTTCTTCGTGATGCTCTTGTTCTTCTAAACGACGAAAGGCATCGGACTCGGCAAACGTAGGTATGTCATAATCTTCAAACTCACGCGTCGTTGCGATACCAGTGAAAACAAAATTACCTGCAGTAAACTGAGTTCGTGCGCTAAGTTCTTCTCCATCATTTTGACTGTTGTAAGCACCATACAGATCTAGTGTTGCTGGGTCTGATGGAATCGTCTCAACGATGAGACCATCAATTACATTCACGATTCCGCCGATAGCTTGCCCTCCATAGGCCAGCGCTGCTGGTCCACGAAGAATTTCTATGCGTTGGGCATCTAGTCCATCTGCCATAACTTGATGGTCTGGTGATGTAGCTGAAACGTCAATTGTACCAATCCCATTCGTTAGGACAAGTACGCGCTCAGCGCCTAAGCCACGCAAAACAGGGCGACTAGCTCCAGCGCCAAAGAAAGTAGACGATACTCCCGGTTGCCGATCCAAAGTATCTCCCAAAGTTCCCGACAAATGATCAATAATCGATTCTCGGTCCATCGAGGTTGCATTGCCGACAAGCTCGTCAGCCGTTCGCACGGGACCTGGTGAAGAGACAATGATTGTGTCTTGTCGATCTTGAGCATTAGCTAGAGGGCTAATACCCACCACAAGGGCCACAGCCCCTAGGTATGTTGGTTTTATCTTTTTCATATCAATGTACTTTTTATTCAGTCTTAGTTTACTGCATAGCAGCGCTCTCCTAATTTAACTGAATATTGGTGGGCCTCGTGGTGGAGGTGGCCAACCAGGTAAACAAGACCAAGCCGCAAAGTGAGTTAAGGAACTCTTATGTCGAATATCTTCCAATGAGTTCACAAACTCATACACTGAAAGACCATTTAAATCCGCAACAACTATTGGTGTACTAGATACTGGACAATCTACGCCCTCGTGATGGTGCGCTTCGTCCCCATAAGCCGCAGTATGAGTAATCGCATATGTTTGTGTACACACAAACATTGCGGCTATAATCAACCAATAACGATAGGCAAAAGAAGATGACATTAAAATTTTCTGAGCAAACTTGGTGTTACTATGTAACAATGGATGTTTCTTATTGAATTAAATTACAATCTTCAACTTTTATTTCCTCAACGAAGCTTAATAGCTGTTAGTTCAATGTGTTGCGATGATGAAAAATAAGTATACATTCTTCTAAGAAATAATCTGGATAGCACCCTATGACGTCAATTCTTTTTTATGGAAAAATATCTGATAGATTTGGAGATACTCTAGATGTGAATCTTCCTCAAAACTCTCTAAGCGTTGGAGAGTTAAGGAATTTTCTTTCCGCAAATTATCAATTCAATGAAATTTTAGATTTGACTGTTCGGGTAACTAAAAACGATGAATTCGTCTTAGAAACCGAAATGCTTCAATCCTCAGATGTTGTCTCATTTTTAAGCCCTTTTTCAGGAGGGTAGAGAAATTGTTAGTTTCAGTAGATCTTGTGGATTGTAGAATTGATCCATCTTGCGAGGTTAAAAACTTCAACGAAGTAGATCTCGACAGCGGTGCCATTGTAACTTTCACCGGAAATACTCGAAGCCAGACTAAAGTAGGAGAGTCTATTGATTACCTTGTTTTAGAAAGGCACCCCACCCTAACACTACAATCAATGCAGGATATATCGACTACAGCTTCCAACCGCTTCAACGTTAGTGGAATTCGTGTCATTCATCGATATGGAAGAATCAAGCCACATGAAACTATTGTGTTTGTCGCAGTGGCATCTGCTCATCGACGCGAGGCATTTGAAGCAGCAGACTACCTAATGGATAGATTAAAAACGGATGCTGTATTTTGGAAACGAGAAGAAGGCTCGTTTGGTAGTCGATGGATAGATACGACAGAACGGGATGTACTAGATAGAGAGCGTTGGTAAAAGGATAAATCTGTGACCTTAAGAGCGGTCAAAATTCGATAACATAACTAACAATTCGCTTTGTGAGTTCGTTTGCGTTTTTTCAAAAATATGCCTTAAATGCCAACGAACAGTCTGGTAACTCAAACCCAATCGCAAAGCGACTTTCTTGAGATCAAAGGTTTCAGACAGGCAATTGAGAACTATCGCTTCTTTCTCAGTAAGCCCAAAAGTATAAGAAAACAACTTGATATTATCTAAAAGCCCCATTTGAATTTTACTAATCTGGATCACAGCTAGGTCTTCATTGCCTAAAGAATAAGGGGTCGAAAAACCCTCTGGAACTCGACCAGACTTAACCATGTAACGTTGCTCGCCCTGCCCTAACTGAATGAAACGCCCACCTATTCCCATTCCGATTGCATCATCCACTAATTTTTGAATTTTGGACTGCAACATTATCGTTTTAGCCATCAGTTTATTGGCTTGACATTGGAGAAACCCTAAATTGGCAAACATTTGGTACCATTGATCTCCAATGGGTATAAATTTCATATCTCTCCCAACCAAAAGCACCAATTGTTCTGTTGGTGAGCTCTTTAAAGCCTCTCCCAGTAAAGTCGCATGCGTTACTGCTGCAACAGACTGAGCATTATTTATATGTGGAAGGAGGCCTTGCAACAAAGAAGAATTTTGTTGATTAAAAAACTCTGATTTTTTGTCCCTATGGATAGCGATACCAAATTGTCCGAAAATAGGGTTTTCGTCGAATACGCCATACATGCAGTCAGTAACGTCTGCTTTATGAACCATGTAATCATAATATTCTGTCGAAGAGAATCTTTCATTGGGCAAGATGTCCTGAGCTAACGAAACGCTCCCATAACGCTGATGCTCAATATACGGAATACGAGGGTCCTGATGAAAATACCTATCGTTATATAAATCCAAAATTTGTTTGTCATGCCCATGAGAAAACAAGCACAATCCCTCATCTTTATTTTGAATTGTCACAAGAAAAGCTTTCTGCCCTCCTGTAAATTCAGCAATCCGATGCAACATCTGAGGCATAAATTCTCGATGTAAAAAAGCTGAATAGATAGAAGCAATTGTATCTGCAATTGGACCGTATGACTGCATTACTTCCTCAACTTACCACCATCAAATTTAAACTAAAGATAACCAACCCTATCTACCCCTAGTGTTTATGCAAGACCTTTTGATCCGGTTTGACTGAACTAGCCATCATTTTACCATTTGAATTTTAGTAGGTTTTACCAATTAAATCGACGTCTGCGCAAAAAATATGTTACCATACCCCTCCAAATGGGTGGGGAGTATTGAACTAAACTATGTGAAAAACACACGTTACCTCTGGGTTGGGGGGGACGTGGACGCCTATCTTGGTACCAATAAGTTCCGGAGCTGAAATTAAATTAGTTCCGGAACCTTACATTGACAACTCGCTCAAAGATTTACAGATAATGGGTAACTTCTTCAAATATCTCTTTTCTCGAGATATTTGCATATTACGCCTGCAAAATAGTCTACAACTTAATTCCATGTGTTGGAGCGCTTTTGGAGGAATACCCCGATGACCAAAGCCCTTATGTTTCAAGGTACTGGTTCGGATGTAGGAAAGTCCGTAATCGTGGCAGGCCTATGTAGGGTAGCGAAGCGCCGCGGAAAAATAGTAGCACCCTTCAAACCTCAAAACATGTCTAATAATGCTGCAGCCTGCCCCAATGGCGGTGAAATAGGCCGCGCACAAGCCTTGCAGGCTCTTGCTGCTGGATTGGAACCACACACAGATTTTAATCCGGTTCTATTAAAGCCACAATCAGATACACGCGCCCAAGTTATCGTTCACGGAAAGGCGGTTCAAACTTCTGAGGCTGCGGATTACATTAACACGCGTGATAATTTAATGGGCGCAGTCGTGGAGAGTTTTCAAAGATTGAAGTCAGTTTATGATCTCATTTTAGTTGAGGGCGCAGGAAGTCCAGCTGAAGTTAATTTGAGATCTCGGGATATCGCAAATATGGGGTTTGCGCGTAAGTGTGGAGTACCCGTTTGTCTTATTGGTGACATAGACAAGGGTGGCGTCATAGCAAGTTTGATTGGGACACAAAACGTAATTTCACCAGATGATTCTCAAATGATAACGAGTTTCATCATTAATAAATTCCGGGGAGATCCGGCGCTTTTTAATGATGGTGTTGAATTCATTAAAGAAAAAACAAACTGGCCCTGTTTAGGTGTTATTCCATGGATTAAAGCTCTTTCCAAGCTTCCCGCTGAAGACTCTGTTTCTGAACACAAAGCGCTGCCAAAAGGTAATCAACGTATACGTATAGCGGCCCCCATACTTTCAAGGATCGCTAACTTTGATGATGCGGACCCCCTTCGCTTAGATCCAAATGTCGATTTCCAATGGGTTCCACCAGGAAAAGCCATACCCAGAGACGTTGATGTAATCATCTTATTTGGTACCAAATCAACAATCGCAGAAATAGATTTCATCCGCAATCAAGGCTGGGATAACGATATTCTCTCTCATGCTCGGCACAAGGGGCATGTGATTGGCATATGCGGCGGATATCAGATGTTAGGACATTCAGTAGCTGATCTAAATGGTTCTGACGGTCCAACAGGTGAGCGAAGAGGTTTGGGACTGCTGGATATAGAAACTTCCATGGCTGAGTCTAAACGAGTTTGCCAAGTTGACGGTGTTTGTATTCAATCAAACGCCCACTTCCAAGGATACGAAATTCACGCTGGAAAAACTACTGGGAAGGATTGTGAACGTCCACTTTTCTCCATCAATGGCCGACTTGAAGGCGCTAAGAATATCACAGGAAATGTCCAAGGAAGTTACATCCACGGCATATTTGCCTCTGACGACTACCGAATTGGCTGGATAAAAAACCACCTCTTACAAATTCAGACTGGGTTTAATTATAGAGAATCAGTCGATGCGGCGTTGGAAGAACTTGCAGATGAGCTTGAGCGTTCCTTGGACATTGATACTTTGTTTGAATCAGCACAGCCTATTGGTTGGAATGCACAAGTGTAGCAACTGACCTAGCTTTATAATGGGGCTGCCACCAACTCCTCAGACTTGACAGAACTCCGCATAAACTCCGGCTTGTGTTCGACCAATTCCCACTTACCGTCATGGTGCTCTACTAGGGCTGAGCAGCTTTCTACCCAATCACCGTCATTCATATAAGTTATGCCATCAATTTCACGCATTTCAGCTACATGGATATGACCGCAAATGGCACCGTCAAAGCCTTTACGTTTACAATAATCAGCAACATGCCCCTCAAAGCTATGAATATAATTCAAAGCTTTTTTCGTTCTCTTTTTTAACTCGTTTGAAAGAGACCAATACGGTAAACCTAATCGCCTACGTACTTGATTTAGCTTAGTATTGACCATTAACATAAAGTTGTAAGCATTGTCGCCGAGAAACATGATCCATTTTCGGTCTGAGCGCATCATTCCATCGAACATGTCTCCGTGAACGACCAAATACCGTTTACCATCAACACCTTGATGAGTTATTCTATTTTTTACATCAATATAACCGAAACTCATCCCAAAACCTAGAAAAGCTCGCAAGAACTCGTCGTGATTTCCAACGATATATACAACTTCGGTATCCCTTTTGGAAGCGGTCAATATTCGACGAATAACATTCGTATGCGCTTGAGGCCAGAACCATTTCTTCCGTAAACGCCACCCATCAATAATATCGCCAACTAAGTACAATTTTTCACATGTGTTGGATTTCAAAAAATCGCACAATGCTTCAGCTTGGCACCCTTCAGATCCTAGATGTATATCAGATATGAAAATGCTTTTGTATTTAGGTTGTAAACTATCCATGAAACGCACCCATAATGTGCTTCTGTATAATTTTTATGACGTTAAGCAAACAATCAAACTGGCTTCCCAGCTGTTAAGCCATTCACCCTATTCACAATAGCCTCAGTATCAATTCCATAGTGTCGATATAAATCTGCAATTGTACCGGTTTGTCCAAAGTGCTCCACGCCCAGTGATATGCACTGATGGCCTTTAACAGAGCCTAACCATGAAAGTGTTGCTGGATGCCCATCCATAACTGTGATTATTTTGCAATAAGATGGCAAACCTTCCAATAAGGATTCAATATGACTTCTAGCTTTCTTGTTTCCTCGTGATCTAACGCGCTGTGCTGCGGTCCATCCTGCTAGCAGGCGGTCTGCAGAAGTTATTGCTAGGACACCAACGTCCCTTCTTCCTTCACCTACAATGGCTGCAGCGTAGATTGCTTCCTGCGCGACAGCCCCTTGATAAGCGATCACTATTTCGCAATTGCTACCGGGCTTTCGCATCCAATACCCACCATCAATAGTACCCTGACGAAACTCATCATCAACTCTCTTTGTTGGTTGTTCTAAAGGATTAGTAGTAAGTCGGAGGTAAACAGATCCACCGGTCTCATCTCTAAGCCAAGTTCGTTCATCGGGATCATGATTTCCGCCTCGCTGCATATAGTCAAAAGCCCATTTCATAATGACAATGAGTTCATCAACAAATGCAGGCTCAAAGGCAGCTAAACCATCTTGACTGATCCCTATAAGTGGAGACCCGATTGATTGATGTGCCCCCCCCTCTGGTGCGAGCGTTACGCCTGATGGTGTTCCTACAATCATAAACCGCGCATCTTGGTAACATGCGTAGTTTAATGCATCCAAACCACGTGCGACGAAGGGATCGTAAACAGTACCGATCGGAATCAAACGTTTGCCAAAAAGAGAATGTGATAAGCCAGCAGCACCTAAGAGCAAAAATAGGTTCATTTCAGCTATACCTAGTTCTATATGCTGACCTTCTGGTAGAAATTCCCACTTGGCAGTTGATGGAATTTTTTCATTTTTAAAAGTGTCTTCTTGGTGCTCTCTTGCGAATAGTTTGCGTCTATTTACCCATGGTCCAAGATTGGTCGTACCCGTAACATCTGGTGATGTTGTAACTATGCGCTCTGCTAGTAGGCTATCACCTTTTGAAAGTTCATCCAAAATTTTCCCAAAACCCATTTGAGTAGATATATAAGATTCTGATTTTATATCTATATCTGGTATCTCAACGAGACCATCGTTGTAGCGCCTCGGTCCAGTAGAAAAAAACGATACGTTTGCTAGAAATCTTTTAAGTCCATCGACGTCTGTTACATTTGCGAACCTATCCCACTCCTGTCCTTCAGATACCCCCATATGCTTTTGCCAGCTTCGCATTTGAGTAGGGTTCATTAGCCCGCCATGATTGTCCTTATGTCCTGCGATAGGGGTACCCCACCCTTTGATTGTGTAAGCTAAAAAACAAACAGGCCTATCGTGATCGATCTGGTCAAATGCATTGGCCATTGTTTCAACGCAATTACCACCAAGGTTTTCCATTAATTCAGCTAACTGCTCATCAGAACGCGCTTCAATTAGGGCCGTGACGTCACCCTGATCTCCTAGCTCATCCAACAGTCTCCTACGCCATACCGCGCCGCCCATAAAAGTCAGAGCTGAATAAAGTTGGTTGGGGCAATTATCTATCCAAGCCTTAAGCTTGTCTCCGCCACTTTCTTTGAAAGCTGCCTCTTGTAAAACGCCATACTTTATACGAACAACATCCCAGCCGAATGCGCTAAAAATCTGTTCTACACGTTTCCATAGCCCTTCACGAACTACGCCATCTAATGACTGACGATTGTAGTCAATTATCCACCAACAGTTTCGTAACCCATTTTTCCACCCCTCCTGCAATGTCTCATAAATGTTGCCCTCATCTAATTCAGCATCTCCGACGAGAGCGACCATGCGGCCCAATTCTAAGTGATTGCCCCAAGATTTTGCTTGAATATAGTCTTGAATAAGTGATGCGAAAGATGTGATTGCAACACCGAGTCCAACAGAACCAGTTGAGAAATCTACGTCATCAATGTCCTTAGTACGGCTTGGATAGGATTGCACACCGCCAAAGCCTCTAAAATTTTCCATTTTTTCTAGAGTTTGGTTTCCCATTAAATATTGAATTGCATGGAATACAGGTGATGCGTGGGGTTTAACTGCTACACGATCTTCAGGTCTTAAGACAGAAAAATATAGGGCTGTCATGATAGACACTATGGAAGCAGAAGATGCTTGGTGTCCGCCAACCTTTATACCATCAGTTTTTTCTCGTAGATGATTTGCGTTATGTATCATCCAGTGGGAAAGCCATAAAAGGCGTTGCTCAATGGTTTTTAAGTGCTTTGAACGATCAACCTTCATAATAAGTCTAACCTATCTAAAATGAGGACATTGGGTGTTTAATCATTGATCGCTTGATTGAGATCGGACCAAATATCATCTTGGTCTTCCAATCCCACTGAAATTCTTATCAAGCCATCACTAATACCATGCGATAGTCGTTCTTCCGGCGAATAAGTGCAGTGTGTCATGCTCGCTGGATGCTGAATAAGGGTTTCAGTGTCGCCGAGCGAAACGGCACGGCGGATCATTTTAAGCTTATTCATAATGCGCCGGCCAGACTCTAAACCACCTTCCAATTCAAAAGCAATCATACCTCCAAAGCCGGACATTTGTTTTTCGGCCAGTGGTCGTTGTTCGAAACTCTCTAAACCTGGATACCAAACTTTAGAAACCCCTCCACAAGCCTCTAGCTTACGAGCTATTGAGGCTGCATTCAAACAATGGCGGTCCATTCTAAGAGTGAGTGTTTTAAGGCCACGCAACACAAGCATGGCATTAAAGGGAGACATTACACCACCCGTCATGTCTTTCATTCCGTACAGCCGAATCTGCTGCATTGTTTCAGCTTCACCAACGGCAAGCCCGGCGACAACATCACCATGCCCACCTAGATATTTCGTTGCTGAATGAACGACAATATCAGCGCCTAATTCTATTGGACGGGTTAAATATGGAGTCGAATACGTATTATCGACGACAACTTTAGCACCATATTTTTTTGCTAACTTGGCACATTTTTCAATGTCTACAATGCGCATATTTGGGTTGGCGGGAGTTTCAAAATAAACGACCCGTGTTTGTGGCCCAATCGACTCCTCTAAATTGCTGGGATTGGTTAAATCTAAATAGGTGACTTTAACTCCAAACTTAGCAAGGCCATGTTGTAGAAATGAAAAGGTACACCCATATAACGTCTTATCGACAATGATCTCATCGTTGGGGGCCAACAATGTCCAAAGAACCGACGTGATAGCACTCATACCAGAGGCTAGAGCCAGGCCGGCTTCTGCACCTTCCAGGCTAGCAATTCGTTTCTCTAAAAGATCTAAAGTTGGATTTGATATTCTAGAGTAGAAATGACCCTTGCGGTCGCCAGCAAAAATTTCAGAACCAGCCTCAGCTGTTTCAAATGAAAAAGTCGATGTAAGGTGCAGCGGAGGGGTTAAAGCCCCTTCATTATCCATCGGTTCGTAAGCATAATGGATAGCTCGAGTAGAAAAACCTTTTACATCCGTCATTATATTACCTTCAGCAATTGGATGAAGGCATAATACAACACATATAAGAGCATTAAGTTGCTATTTATTCCAACTAGCTACACTATATTGGCATTATATAGCTGACTGATGGCGATTATGGACAATATTGACAGACAGATAATACGTGCACTCCAAAAGGACGGTCGAATGACCAATTTGGAATTAGCAGCATCAGTCAATCTATCACCGTCACCTTGCTTAAGGCGTTTGAGGGCATTGGAAGAAAACGGTATTATCAAAGGCTACAGTGCAGATATAGATTCAAAAGCTTACGGACTGCCGGTGACTGCATTTATAGGTATCAAGCTGGGCAAGCACACTGAGACCGCCGTTAAGCAATTTGAAGAACGCGTAAAACGTATGGATGAAGTATTAGAGTGCCACGTTCTTACCGGAGCGACAGACTATTTTCTCAAAGTTATGGTTTCTGGACTAGAAGAGTATGAATCCTTCATCCGAAAACAAATTCATCCCATAGGTGATATAGCATCTATAGATTCTAGCTTTGTCTACGGAACCGTAAAGAATACGCACGTGTATCCCTTACTATAAAAACGTTCATTACCTTGCTTACGAATCCTAGTAGCCTAGCTTTTGATCCAGAAGGATTAAGTAAAAAGGATTAAGGAGATGGCAGGGAATAATAGTTTGCGGCAATGGGCGCACGAGCTTGAGCAATCTGGTGACTATCGAGTACTAAAGCGTCTAGTCCCTCCACTGCCTATGAATTTTATAGGCCCCCCCTTCAAAAGAGGCCTAATGATTGACACTGAAACAACTGGATTAGATTTCCAGGAATCAGAATTGATAGAAATTGCGCTAGTTCCATTTGAATATTCAGTAGATGGTAAACTCGTTACTTTTGGCAAAGCACTTGATCAATTCCAACAACCTCAAACTCCGATCTCCGCAGAAATCACAAAGCTCACTGGTATTACCAATGAGATGGTCGCTGGGCAGTCAATTAACGTCGAAGAAGTGGAAAAGCTGATTGAAGAGTCAGATCTTATTATTGCCCACAACGCAAACTTTGACCGCCCGTTTGCAGAACGATTGACACCTGCTTTCAAATCCAAACCATGGGCGTGTAGCCTCACAGATATTGACTGGAAAAATGAAGGTTATGAATCCCCTAAACTTTCATTTTTAGCTATGGAACATGGTTTTTATTATAAAGCTCACCGCGCCGATATAGACTGTTGGGCAACTATAAAATTACTAGCGGGACGACTAAAAAGCTCAGGTGATAGGGCGATGGCACATTTATTAGAAAGCGCTCGTGAGCAACACTGGCGTATATGGGCTGTTAATACCAATTTCTCTAAGAAAGATCTCCTTAAAGATAGAGGCTACAGATGGGAAAGCGGTGAAACTGGTAAACCTAAATCTTGGTATATAGACGTAGTTGAAACAGATAAAGAAGCTGAACTTGAATATCTAAAGTCAGAAATATATGATGGTAGATTACCCGATTTACCAACAGTTTTAATTAATGCTTATAATCGTTTTTCTGCAGATCTGTAATTACTGACCTATAGATGAAGGCATCAATTTTAGCTCATCCATTAGATGTCGGTCTATCACTTTGCCACTCTTAATAACGAATTCGATATCGGCAATCGCATGTATATTATCTAACGGATCCGAATTCAGAATCACTAAGTCTGCAATCATTCCTTGACGAATAGTTCCAATTTCATCTTCCTTTCCGAAGAAAGCTGCTGGCGTATAGGTCGCGGCTTTAAGGGTTTCCAATGGGGAAAGACCTGCCTCAACTAACATAAATAATTCTTGATGAAGGCTAGCTCCTGGCGTCAGAAAACCAATAGGCGCATCAGTACCGGCTATAATTTCAACCCCATTATTATGTAATTCGACAATCATAGACTGCATCCAATTATCATAAGCCCATTCTTCTTCACTTGGAGCGTAGCCTAAGAGCTTACTTGAACGCTCTTTCCACCCATCACCTACAGCTGCAGGTATGAGAGAAAAAGTTTCCCTCCATTCTTTGTCTTTAAATAAAGCGCGTGTAAAAAAACGCGTGATAGCTAATGTAGGTGTTTGAAATACACGATTATCTGCAAGTGATTGAATCACTTCGTCACAAGCCGAACCATCAATTGATGCAACACTTTTCGCACGTTGAGATTTGTGTATGGCAGCCCTTAAAGTACCGCCATGAGGTGCATCAACGGCATCAAGCATTTTCATACGTTCATGCCACAATTCATCCGACATAGCAGAACAACTAAATTCCAAATTTCGTAGATGTTGAAAGTCCGACGCACCTGCTTCCGCCGCTTCTTGAACTGTCATAGAGAGTGGAACATGAGCGGCTACTGGTAATTGATGATACTTAGCGCGTTTAACAACAGCTTTGAACACGTCACTGGGCAACATCTCATATGCTTTGATGAAATCAACTCCATCGGCAGCGAGTTTGTCGACCAAAGCTTTACCCTCCTCTGGACTTGCTGCAGAGAAGGCAATATCCGGGAATGACGGTGTCTCGCCATTATAAACTGCGTTCGGTCCGTCTATTAGTGGACCGGACACATATAGCGATGGTGAAAGCGGATTGTTTTTAGAATCGGCCCTCGCTTCTGCTAATAATTCGAGGTGACCACCTGTATCACGTAGAGACGTAACGCCATGAGCAATGGAAAGCGGGAAAAACGTTCGGTAATCTAACCCTTCAGTGTAGCTCAAATGAACATGGGCATCCCACAAACCTGGAATAAGGTATTTATTGGTACCATCAATGTGAGACGTTTCTTTTTCTTCGGCATAGGTCTGCGCTAAAGAAAAATCGTCGCCGGAATACAATATTTTGTCGCCTGCTATAACAACGTATTGCTGCTCCCTCGCGCCATGTATTCCATCGATAGTAGTTATATTGTCAATCAAAATAGCATTAGGTTTAAGAGATGTCTCAAGAGAGCCTTCTGAGGTATTTCGGTCAATCCAACAGGCTGCTAACAATAAGCTGATGGATAGAATGGCTATATTTCGTATGGGTCTCGTCGCAATAAATCGCATAATCAGCCAGCCTCTAGATTGAGCATCATTTTAGCATACGTATATTAATGATATATCTTTTCAGCAATCATTGCCTTAGGTCAAGGGTTTTCAACCTCAACCTCAATGCGCACTGATTTGAACGCTGGTGTTTTGCTAAGCGGGTCAACTTCTGTATTCGTGAGAACATTTGATTCTGGATAATATGCCATAACGTTCTTGCGAGGCAGATCAAAAGGATAAACACTTACCCCTTCCATCTTGCCTTGCGTTGATTTTAAACAGACCTTGCTACCTTTAATAAGGTTTAAATCCTCCATATCGTCCTTGTTCATCAGAACAGACCAACGACTATCCGTTCCTCGATAGCTATCCTTTTCTTCGTATATTATGGAGTTGAACTGCCCTTCACTTCTTACTGTAGAAAGAACGAAACCATCAAATTTCTTCTGACCTTCACCAAATGACCTTACCTTAAAGTTAGCTCTCCCATTTGGAGTTTTAAAATGAGGCTTGTGAAGCAATCTGTTAGATATATGAAATTCGATTTTTGCCGTATCTAGGCTACTCAGTTTTTCCATGCCTGGAATAATTTCAGCGATTGCATGGCGAACATTTTTGTGTTTTTTGAACGTTTGAAAATCAATGGGACAGTCTTGAAGCAGATCTGAAGCTATATCAGATAAAATAACAGATTCAGGGCGTGTATTCTCCATCCTATGTATGCCGCCATCACTCAAACGCACAAAATTAAACATTGATTCTTGGGAAGTTGGTTCCCATTCCTCATCGCGTGCGGTTACTGGAAGCACTAACATCTCCGTGTCGTCCGCTCCGTAGAAATGACTTTGATTAAGTGTTGTCGTTAAACTCAACTTGAACCCAATGGAATTTAAAGCCTGTTCTGCCCAAATAGAATTAGGATTAGCGGCATATAGATTCCCACCCATAAGGATTGCTGCATCCATTTGCCCATTATAGGCAGCTTCCATGCAAGCCATGGTATCTAAACCCTGCCGGCTTGGAAGTTCAATTCCGAACACCGATTCAATTTTGCTTATAATTTCTTTGGCTAGTACAGGCTTTACACCAATTGTTCCAATTCCTTGGACATTTGAATGTCCACGTAAGGGAAGTAGACCCGCACCTCGACGACCGACCATTCCCATAAGTAGGGCTAAGTTTGAAATATACTCTATATTTTCAGTCCCATGAAGGTGGTGAGTCATTCCCATCCCCCATGAGAAAACAGCATTTTGGGACGAGATGTATATTTCTGCTAGCGCATCTATCTGCTGTTTTGGTACACCACATCTGCTAATCAACTCATCCCAAGAGCTATTGTTGATGTCTAATAAAAATGCTTCAAAATTATTGGTGTATTGCTCTATAAACGCATCATCTTGAGCATTCTTTTCTATAATACATTTTGCTATCGCCTTAAATAGTGAAATGTCCTCACCAATATTCAGCTGTATGTAGATTGATGCGATTTCACTTCCACCGCTCAGAAGTGATTTTGCACTTTTAGGAACTGCAAACTTTACCAATCCAGGTTCTTTTGCGGGGTTAATAACTATGACTTGGCCACCACGTTCCCGACAGGCCTTTAGCTGATGAATATACCTTGGATGATTAGAAGATGGATTGGCACCAATTACAAAAATGGTATCAGCTAGTTTCAAGTCATCGAATTCAACCGTTGCTGTGCCCGTTCCTATTGTTTCCGCCAATGCCACTCCCGTGGCCTGATGACAGTAGTAAGAGCAATTTGTAACGTTATTCGTGCCGTATAAACGTGCAAATAATTGAAAAATAAAACCAGCTTCGTTGGAAGAGCGACCAGAAGCATAGAAAAAGCTGCGTTCTGGCTTTATGGCAGCCAATCTATCAACAGCGATTTGCATGGCTTCATCCCAGCTAATTGGCGTGTATTTATCGGCGCCAGCTAGTTTGTGAATTGGGAAACCTAAACGTCCTAATTTTTCGATATTCTTTGGAGGGAGTTCTTTTAGTTCGCAAAGAAGATGTCTGAAGACTTCAACGGGGATTGCCGGCTGGATGTCTGTTGATTGTGCCTGAACGCTTTTATTGCAAACCGAAGGAAATTCCCCCGCTTCGTTTGTCATTCCGCCCAACTGCCCGCCCATACCAAAGGCACAGGCTTTACAGGTGTTTTTCGACTTTAGCGCTTTGGCGGCCTTTGCAATACCAATGCGACGCACTGTATTTAACGTATAAAGTACTTTCTTTGCACCGCCGCCAATAGGTTGTGGACTCATAATGCACCCGCCTCAATCATCTTTTATATATTATCGACTGTGGAGACGCTGTTGCAAAAGATCAATTGCCTACACCGAGTTTATAATCAAAGGTGTGGGCATATACTTTTAGATAGTTTTAGATATGCAAGGCATGACCGAGTGCCCCCAGTGCAGCCTCCTGCAATGCTTCTCCACGCGTTGGATGGGCCTGAATTATCATTGCAAGATCTTCTAGAGTTGATGCCATTTCTATGGCTATTGAAAAGGAAGCTGCCATTTCAGAAATTTCAGCTCCCACACCATGTATACCTAAAACTTCGTGGTTATCTTTGCGTGCAATCACAAGCACAAAACCATCTTCACGCTCAGTAGACATTGCTCTGCCAGAGGCTGCGAATGGAAACTTGCCTTTTACAACCTCTATTCCTGCATTTTTTGCTTCAGACAAACTCATCCCAACCGAAACTATTTCTGGATCCGTAAAGCAGACAGCCGGAATACTCTTCTTGTCCCAGATACGTTTGTGTCCTGCCACTATCTCTGCAACCATTTCTCCTTGTGCCATCGCGCGGTGAGCAAGCATTGGCTCACCTGTCACATCACCAATAGCATAAAGGTCTCTCATCGATGTCTGACATCTTTTATCAATTTTCAAGAAAGGGCCTGCCATATCCAGAGAAAGACTCTCTAATCCGAAGCCGGACACCGAAGCTTTGCGTCCTACAGTTACAAGGACCTTATCCGCTGGTATTTTAAGCTCTTCACCATTCACATCTGCAAGCAAAGATTTACCATCTTTAGACATTCCTAGCGCCTTTGCGCCTACGTGCAATGTCATTCTCAATTCGTTCAGACGTTTTTCAACAGGCTTACTTAAGTCACGATCATATTGCGGTAGGATGTGATCAGCGGCTTCTACTATTGTGACTTTGGAACCCAATTTGGCAAATGCCATACCTAGCTCCAAACCAATATAACCGCCTCCAACAACAGCTAAACGTTTTGGGACTTTACGTAGTTCTAATGCTTCTGTTGATCCACACACTTTTCCACCAAATGGTAAAAATGGTAGTTCTACAGCTGACGATCCGGTTGCGACGACTACATTCTCAGCATAAATTCTCACTACACCGTCTGGCGTTGTTACATCGACCGTTTTACCGTCAACGAAATTAGCGCGCCCTTGGATGTGCTGTACTCCTGCCTTCTTCAGAAGTCCGGCAACACCGCCAGTTAATCGACTTACAATTCCATCCTTCCAATCTATCGTTTTAGAAAAATCCAGTGATGGCTCACTAACCGATATTCCCAGAACATTCTCGCGGGTAAAATGCGTAGCTTTTTCAAATTCATTTGCAGCATGAATGATTGCTTTTGATGGGATACATCCAACATTCAAACACGTGCCTCCGGGAGCTTTTTCCTCGACAATTATAGTATCGACACCCAATTGACCGGCGCGTATTGCGCAGACATATCCACCCGGCCCCGCACCTATGACGAGCAATTTACAGTTTTTCTTAGCCATGCCTTAGCTCCCCATGAAAATTAGTGCTGGAGTTTCCAGTAGATTTTTTACGCGTTGAACAAACACAGCTGCATCCCAGCCATCAATGATACGGTGATCAAAGCTCGATGACAGGTTCATCATTTTTCGAGGCACAAATTCAGAACCATCCCAATGCGGACGGACCACCATTTTGTTCACACCAACAATGGCGACTTCTGGATGATTAATAATAGGCGTTGTAGCGATCGCGCCTAGAGGACCAAGCGATGTAATCGTTATGGTTGATCCACTCAACTCTTCGCGCTTTGCTGTACCGTCCCGCGCAGCGCCAGAAAGGCGTGCTAACTCATTGGCACTGTCCCAAACAGTCATTGCTTCTGCATTCCTAAGTACAGGAACAATCAAACCGTTGTCGGTCATCGTTGCAATACCTGCGTGAACGCCATTGAAACGACGTACAAAACCATCATCATCATAATAGTGCGCGTTCATTTCAGGGTGGTCTTCCACAGCCTTAACAACCGCCGCGAGTATGAAAGGTAGAACAGTAAGCTTTGGCTTGTCGCCTCGATTGTCATTCAGCTTAGCGCGCAAGTCCTCTACTGCTGAGACATCGACTTCTTCAACAATAGTAATATGCGGAATGCGTTCATTTGCGAGTGACATTTTCTCTGCGATCTTCTTGCGAAGACCATTGATTTTTATATCCGTTTCACCCGAGCGAGCTATACCGGATACACGCCCTATACTATGAGATTTTTGCCCCACGGGGTTTTCAAACACATTATCTAGGTCTGCATGCGTGATACGGCCAGACGGACCAGAACCAATAACCTGACGCAAATCAATGCCGGCTTCTATTGCGCGGTGACGCACGGCTGGTGATGCCAGTGGTGCTTGTCCTTTTGCGCGCGGCGTACCAATGCTTGCTGAAGGTGCTGGTGCCCTATTTGAAGGCGCTTTACTCTCAACAGGTTGAGCTGCGGGTGCAGGCTCAATTTTTTTCGGTTTGGCGGGTGCTGTTGCTACTGGCGCATCCTTAGCTTCATCAATCTGAACGTCATCACTTGTTTCAATTCGAACAAGATCAGCGCCAACTGCTAATGTTTCACCAACTTCGGTGGCCAGCCAACTAATGGTGCCATGGCATAAAGAAGGTATTTCAACAGTTGCTTTATCTGTGAGTACGGCTGCAATGACATCATCTTCACGTACTTCATCACCGATTTTAACGTGCCATTCAACGATCTCAACCTCGGTAACACCCTCACCGACATCTGGAAGTTTAATTGCTATCGTTTTCATATTATTCCTCCATCGCTTTTTCGAGTGCACGTTTGATACGCTTGGGCCCAGGGAAGTAATCCCACTCTTGCGCGTGTGGATATGGAGCATCCCACCCAGTGACCCGAGTTACTGGTGATTCTAGGTGATAAAAGCAGGCCTCTTGCACTTCAGAGATAAGTTCAGCCCCAAAACCGGATGTTCGCGTGCCTTCATGAACAACAACACACCGACGTGTTTTCTGCACCGACTTTACGATAGTATCTAAATCAAGCGGCAGCAGAGTACGAAGATCAATAATTTCCGCATCTATTCCAGACTCATTTACGGCAGCTTCGGCTACATAAACCATCGTTCCATAAGCTAGAATGGTGACATCTGCACCTTCACGATAGATGGATGCTTTCCCTAGAGGGGTTTTGTAATAGCCGTCTGGCACTTCCCCCAACGGGTGTGATGCCCAACCTATTGATTGGGCTTCATGATGTCCGTCAAAAGGACCGTTATAAATACGTTTTGGTTCCAGAAATATCACAGGGTCAGGATCTTCTATCGCAGCAATCAACAACCCCTTTGCATCTACAGGCGATGAAGGTTGCACGACCTTCAGCCCGGAAACGTGCGTAAATATAGCCTCTGGGCTTTGGCTATGCGTCTGCCCACCAAATATCCCGCCGCCTGTCGGCATACGTATAACCATTGGACACGTAAACTGCCCCGCTGAACGATGACGTAGACGCGCAGCTTCTTGCGAAATTTGGTCAAATGCGGGAAACACATAATCAGCAAACTGCACTTCTACACATGGACGCATGCCTTGCGCGGCCATGCCGACACCCATGCCAACAATCGCGCTCTCATTGATGGGCGTATCAAACACACGTTCATTGCCGTATTTCTTTTGCAGACCGGCTGTGCAACGAAAAACACCACCAAAATATCCTACATCTTCGCCCATCACTATTACATTGGGGTCTTTATCAAGCATTACATCCATTGCTGAACGAACAGCTTCAATCATTGTCATACGCGACATATTAAGCTCCCATTTCTTGACGTTGACGACGCAAATGCTCAGGCATTTCTTCGTAAACGCCTTGGAAAATAGCTGTTGGAGAGAGCATTTGTGGGGATAGGAATGTTCCTAATGCTTCACTGGCTTTTTGATATCCGATGACTTCGTCCATAATTTCGGCTTCACCTTGCTTATGGCGGTCTTCAGACCATTTCCCGCGTAAGATGAGATGCTTCTTTAACCTTTCCACCGGATCACCCAATGGCCAAGCTTCTGCTTCATCTTTAGGTCTGTACACTGATGCATCATCAGATGTGGAGTGAGCAGCAACACGGTATGTAAGCCACTCAATAGCAACCGGACCGTGTCCAGAGCGCGCACGTGCAGTTGCCCACTTTGTCGCTGCCATAACTGCTAAAAAGTCGTTTCCATCGACACGAATAGATGTGATGCCGTAACCTACTCCACGACTGGCAAACGTTGAGGCTGACCCACCTGCCGTACCTGAAAAACTAGAGATGGCCCATTGGTTGTTGACCACATTTAGAACAACAGGAGGCTTGTAAACAGCGGCTGTTACCATAGCTGAATGGTAATCACTTGCGGCGGTTGCGCCATCGCCAATCCATGCAGCTGCAATGTTATCATGGCCTGTTAATGCTGACGCCATCGCCCAGCCGACTGCTTGCACGTATTGCGTGCCGAGGTTCCCTGAGATTGTGAAAAAACCATAGTCACGTGCAGAATGAAGCGTAGGTAATTGGCGACCGCTCAAGGGATCATTTTCATTTTGGTAAAACTGACCAAAGAGCATTTCGAGCGGATAATCAGCTGCGATTAGCAAAGATTGCTGACGGTATGTAGGAAAGTTCATATCTCCCTTAACAAGCTGACGCTGGAAAGCACATCCTATGGCTTCCTCTCCAGTACATTGAAGATAGAACGTAGTTTTACCCTGACGTTGAGCGTTTAGCATGCGTTTATCTATTGCGCGCATTTTCAGCATATCCCGCAACCCTTGAAGGAGAGCATCATCTATGCCTTCTTCTCCAAGGTACTCAGCCCATGGGCCAACAGCATTGCCTTCATCATCCAGAACACGGATAAGTCCGTTTGCATATGGCCGTGAGTCTTCAGCGCTCATATCCAGTGGTGGTACGGGCAGTAAACCAGGCTCAGGTATTTTTAATTGAGAAAAATCAGGCGCTTCGCCCGGTCGCGCAGATGGCTGCGGAAAATTCAATTTAATAGTCATTTAGCACGTTTCCTCCTTCTATTAGCAGGAAACGAAATTTGTGAATGTGTTTTATCACGCCCGTTCCTCCGCTACAGCCGTGATCGATGTTTCTTTTTTGAAACTATTCCACACAGCACCGCTTGCAGAGGCATCATACACCACTTTATAAGGTAATGCTAATCTATTATTGCTCGTATATAAATATATTTAGGATAAACCGCCTCTCAAAAAGACATACGAGGCATTATTTATCACTACTCCATCGAGGGAGCATTACATTTGCCCTTGGATTAGCTTCATGATCCCAGAAAAATCCATATCATCCTTTTTAGCAGCTTCCATGAGCGCATATAAAGCTTCTGCTTGCGCCCCTAACGGCGTTGAAGCTTTGGCGGCATGAGCAGCCTCTTGAGCTAAACGCAAATCTTTCAACATCATAGCTGCGGCGAAACCGGGTTTATACTCTCTGTTTGAGGGCGCAGATTCTACAGGTCCAGGGGCTGGACAATAGGATGTCATCGACCAGTTTTGTCCTGAGGCAGTAGAAGAGATATCAAAGAAGGTTTGCGCATCTAAGCCTAACTTTTCTGCTAGGTTGAACGCTTCACACGTTCCTATCATATGAATACCTAGAAGCATATTATTGCAGATTTTCGCGACTTGACCATTTCCAGTAGCACCCGCATGAAAAATATTCTTCCCCATAACGTCCAGAAATACCTTAGCTTTTTCATATGCTATAGCGGTTCCGCCAACCATAAAAGTAAGTGTTCCTGCTTGAGCTGCCGCTGTTCCGCCAGAAACTGGTGCGTCTACAAATAGCTGCCCTCTGGCTTCTAGGGTTTTGCCGACCTCTCTTGCTGAATCTACATCTATCGTAGAGCAATCGATATTCAGTACGCCCGCTTTAAATGAGTCTGGCAGCCCCTGCTCTGATGTGTACACGCTACGCACGTGCTTGCCCGAAGGTAGCATGGTGATAATGGCGTCCACATCACTTCCATCAAAGGAGCGAAGGTCCGGTACACTATAAGCTCCAGCATTGACAAGTTTCTCAACCGCCGCCTCGGATAAATCAAACACATGGACCTTATGTCCAGCTCCAACAAGATTGTTGGCCATGGGGCCACCCATATTGCCAAGCCCAATAAATAATATTTCAGCCATGGTTTGATCTCCCGATTTTTTTATATTTTATTTTTAACTAAACTTAGTTTTGGCTCTCTCGCATCAACTCACGTGCTACGATCAAGCGCATGATCTCGTTAGTGCCTTCTAGGATTTGATTGACCCGGACATCCCGCAACATGCGCTCAAGTGGATAGTCTCTCAAATAGCCATATCCACCATGCAATTGAAGCGCATCGTTTACGACTGCAAACCCAGCATCGGTGACAAACCTTTTCGCCATTGCACAGAATTTTGTGGCATCTGGGGTTTTCTGATCAAGTTTCCATGCAGCTTGGTACAACATGGCGCGGGCGGCTTCCAATTCGATAGCCATATCAGCTAACTTAAATTGTATTGTCTGCTGCTGATTCAGGGCTTTGCCGAAAGCTTTACGCTCAGCTGTATAATCCATAGCCGCTTTATGCGCCGCACTAGCCGTACCCAACGAGCAAGCTGATATATTGAGACGCCCACCATCAAGCCCCTTCATAGCAAAAGTGAACCCCTGACCTTCTTCGCCCAAGAGGTTCGCCGCCGGTACACGACAATTATCAAACGATACAACAGCAGTAGGTTGAGAATTCCATCCCATTTTGCGCTCGTTAGCACCAAATGAAAGACCGTCAGTCCCTTTCTCAACAACGATAGCGGAAATGCCTTTGGGGCCGGCCTCACCTGTTCGCACCATGACGACATAAAGGTCTGACACTCCGGCACCAGATATAAACGCTTTAGACCCGTTTAAAATGTAGGAATCACCGTCTCGAACTGCACTTGTACGTAGAGCAGCAGCGTCAGATCCGGATCCTGGCTCTGTGAGACAGTAACTGGCTATTTTCGTTCCACTCGTGAGTTGAGGACAGTATTTTTGGCGCAGGTCTTCTGAGCCGAAACTATCAATCATCCATGAACACATGTTGTGAATAGAGATAAAGGCGGCGGTTGATGTACATCCTGAAGATAGTGCTTCAAATATCAATGCAGCGTCTAAACGTCCCAATCCGGAACCACCAACATCGTCACGGGTATAAATCCCTAGAAGACCTAAATCCGCCGTCGATTTTATAACATCGATAGGAAAGTGTTTCTTTTCATCCCATTCTTCTGCATGAGGTGCCAATTGCTCTTCAGCAAATCGACGCGCCATATCTTGGATCATTTTCTGATCTTCGTTCAATGAAAAATCCATTTCGCACTTCCCCGTATTATTTTATCTATCTTTGAAATCGGCAGCGCGTTTTTCTACAAACGCGTTCATGCCCTCTTTCTGGTCTTCTGTACTAAACAATGCTTGGAATAATCGACGTTCAAAACGAACACCTTCGGTTGTTGAAAGCTCCAATGAGGCAGCAACCATTTCCTTACATGCAAGAATTGAAGGTATTGAGTAAGAAGCGATAGCTTCAGCAGCTTCTGCAACAATCGCTTCCAATTGGTCCGCCGGCACGACACGACTAACAAGCCCTATTCTGTCTGCCTCTTCAGCGCCAATCATACGCCCCGTAAGCACGAGGTCCATTGCTTTTGCTTTGCCAACTGCTTTGGTCAAGCGTTGAGACCCGCCCATGCCCGGCGTCACGCCAAGTTTGATTTCCGGCTGCCCGAACTTAGCTTTATCAGATGCAATAATGATATCGCACATCATAGCAAGTTCACACCCGCCGCCCAGCGCGAAACCGTTTACCGCTGCAATGACAGGTTTGCGAGCAGCGGCAAAGCGATCCCATTTTGCAAAATAATCATCAAGATACATGGAAACAAAGCTATGTTTTTCCATCTCTTTAATATCTGCACCTGCAGCAAAAGCCCGACCAGCACCAGTGATTACACTAACAGCAATATCAGGGTCACGATCTAAATCGGCAATTAAACTAGCAAGCTCCGTCATAACTTCAGCGTTCAGTGCGTTTAAGCTATCTGGACGATTTAAGGTTATGTAGGCGACGCGGTTCTTTTTATTCAAAAGGAGTGTGTTGAAAGCTGTCATAATGCTCTACTTCATTGTTGGAATAACAAATTCGGAACTGAGGACATCGTCTGGCCAGCGCTGCGTTACAGTTTTCACTTTTGTCCAGAACTTAACGCCTTCAGGCCCATGCTGGTTTGTGTCACCAAAGGATGAACGCTTCCATCCACCAAATGTGTGATAGGCTAATGGTACAGGAATTGGGACATTAATACCAACCATACCTACCTGAACGCGGCTCGCGAAATCACGTGCAGCTGCACCATTTCGCGTAAAGATACATACACCATTTCCATATTGGTGGTCTGACGGTAGAGCGATAGCTTCATCCAAATTGTCAGCACGTACTATTTGTAGAACAGGTCCGAAAATCTCTTCTTTATAGGATGTGTGAGATGGCTTCGCATTATCAAGCAGCGTTCCTCCCATGAAGAAGCCATCTTCATGCCCTTCAAGTACAAAATCGCGTCCATCAACAATCAGGTCTTGCCCTTCATCGATGGCCATTTGAATGTAATCTGCAACGCGCTTTTTATGTGCGGCGGTAACCATCGGCCCAAGGTCCGCAGTTTCGCTCAGTGAAGGTCCAATATTTAATGCCTTCACACGCGGGATAAGCATCTCAATAAGTTTATCAGCAGTTTCAGTACCTACAGGAACAACAACTGGTGTTGCCATGCAGCGTTCTCCAGCTGATCCATAGGCTGAACCAATTAATTGGTTTACGACATTATCCATGTCTGCATCAGGCATTACGATCATATGGTTTTTTGCGCCGCCAAAACATTGAACACGCTTATTGTGAGCCGCTCCATTTGAATAAATGTATTGAGCAATATCTGATGAACCAACAAAGCTTAGAGCCTCTACACGGGGGTCCTCAATCAAAGTATCGACGGCTTCTTTATCCCCGTTCACGACATTGAGAACGCCAGCCGGTGCCCCTGCTTCCATCATCAACTCTGCTAAACGCAAAGGAACAGAGGGGTCTCTTTCAGACGGTTTGTTTACGAAAGTATTTCCACACGCAATCGCCACTCCGAACATCCACATTGGAATCATCGCAGGAAAATTAAATGGAGTAATACCAGCACACACACCCAATGGTTGGCGCATAGAATATAAATCAATGCCTGGGCCTGCACCTTCTGTATATTCACCTTTTTGCAAGTGCGGAATACCACAGGCGAACTCAATTACATCTAACCCGCGTTGAACATCTCCGCGCGCGTCTGGCAGGGTTTTACCATGTTCAGACGAGAGCATTTTCGCAAGATTTTCCATATCCTTTTCAACCAAGGATTTGAAATTAAACATCACACGCGCACGCCGTTGGGGATTAACGGAAGACCACTCAGGAAATGCTTTAGCAGCTGCATCAATCGCTAAAGTAACATCAGATTTATTCGCGAGAACTGTTTGCGATTGCACCTGTCCCGATGTCGGGTTGAAGACATCATGGCGTCGAGCCGAATCCCCTGACCTACTTTCACCATTTATGAAATGCCCTAAAGTTCTCATCGTCCCGTCCTCCACTTGAACTATACGCTCTGCACTTTTCCATTGCATGAGGGTAAATTTTCTTCATTAGTAATTTATTGTAGTAATCAAAACTAAATATAATCATTTTCTCAGACTATATACCTACGCTGGTCATTTTGCGAGAAAAATATTGCCTCACGCAAATCCAATATCTGCACCAACACTATTGCCTACTTTAAATTTCCTTTTGTCGGATACTCTTACGCATCTGATACAGCTGGGATATTCGAGAAAGTTTCTGCATTAATCAATTTACGAAAAATCGGATAAATTTATGCATGAAGAATGAGCCGGACATCACAATATTATACTAGGCATATAAGAATGTACCGCTGGTCTGATGCTCAATATACCATCACATACAAATCAGATTGCTCGATACCGCCTTATGCGTAAAAAATCGGCCTTCTTTGATCAGAACGTTCCTTGCTCATAGTCAAAAGACCTGCCATCAATCGTTTATCGATAAATTTGAGACAAGGATTGCCTGATGCGCACTACAACACTTACGGCGCTTGCAACCATCATGATGCTTGCGGCTTGCCAACCAAGTTCTACTACGAGTGAACCAACACCAACTGAAACAGTTGTGACAGCGGAAGAGATTCAAGCAGAAACTGAGCGCCTAAACACATGGTTCGACGCTAAATTTGAAGAAGAGCTCGTTTTTAGTCCTGTGTCTCAAACATTTCTTGGTCGCGACACGGATCAAGACAAAATTGACGATATGTCTGTTGAAGCAGAAGAAGAAAAACTAGCTTGGCAGCGCGCTAAAGATGCCGAGATGAAGTCATCTTTTGATTATGATAAGCTAACTCCGGAAGCTAAAACATCTTGGGACATTGCCGTTTACCAACTTGAACAAGCAGAAGCATCCGCAAAGTACCGCTCTAACGGTTATGTGTTTGAACAAATGCGCGCTGTTCAAAGTTTTCTTCCGCAGCTCCTTATCGCATTTCATGTCGTTGAAGACGGCGAAGACATGGACAATTACCTTAACCGCATCAAAGAAGGTAGTCGCGCTTTGGAGCAACTTATTGTTCGCTCCAAAGATAATGCTGCAACAGGCGTACGACCACCCTATTTTGCTTTTGAAGCTGTAATCACTGAAGCAACAAGCCTTATTTCTGGGGCACCTTTTGAAGACGTAGAAAACGACAACGCTTTGTGGGCAGACGCTAAGTCCAAAATTGCTAAACTGCTCGAGGACGGAAAGATTGACCAAGAAAAAGCTGATCAGCTTACTGCCGATATCAAGACAGCCCTTCTTGGAAAATGGAAACCAGCTTACGAGAATTTGATCGCTTGGCAAAAAGAAGATCAAGTCAATGCACCAAAGACCGCCCAAGGCATAAGCGCATTACCCAATGGTATAGACTATTATAATGAGCGCCTCGCCAACCAAACAACAACAGACTTAACGGCTGATGAAATTCATGAAATAGGCTTAAAAGAAGTTGCTCGCCTACGTAGTGAAATGGAAGCAATTAAAACTGAATTTGGCTTTGAAGGTTCGTTACAAGAGTTTTTCACATTCCTAAGAGATACAAAAGACGATGAGCGCCTGTATTACCCTAACACCGATGAGGGACGTCAAGGATATATTGATGATGCCACAGCAGCCATCAACAAAATCAAAACTGAACTACCTAACTATTTCGGTATACTTCCCAAAGCTGATCTAGAAGTACGCCGCGTAGAGCCGTTCCGCGAACAAGACGGCGCTGCACAGCACTACTTCTCAGGAACGCCAGACGGGTCTCGTCCTGGTATTTATTATGCGCACTTGTCTGACATGTCGGCGATGCCAAAGCGTGAACTTGAAGTGATCGCTTATCATGAGGGCCTACCTGGTCACCACATGCAAATTTCGATCGCACAAGAATTAGAAGGTATTCCGACATTCCGTACGCAAGCCGGCTTTACAGCTTATGCTGAAGGTTGGGGGTTATATTCTGAGTGGTTGGCTAAACAAATGCCTGGTACTTATGAAGATCCATTGTCTGAATTTGGGCGTCTTGGTTCAGAGATTTGGAGAGCTATTCGTCTTGTTGTTGATACTGGATTGCACTCAAAAGGTTGGACGGAAGACCAAGCTATAAAGTATTTTCAGGAAAATTCTGCGATTACGAACGAGCAAGCACGATCTGAAGTGCGCCGCTATCTGGTGCTACCTGGACAAGCAACTAGTTACAAAATTGGAATGCTAAAAATCCAAGAATTGCGCGCAGATGCAGAAGCTGAGCTTGGTGACAAATTTGATATTCGCGCTTTCCATGACACGGTCTTAGGTGGAGGTTCTCTACCGCTTACCATTCTTGAACGTCGCGTGAAAGATTGGGTTGAAACTGTAAAAGCAAGTTAGACTCAACACTATATTTACATCCCTTAAAGCCCCGGCCTCCTCGCTGGGGCTTTTTGTTTACAAAACCTTTATTGCGATAATTAAATTTATCCTCAGAAAGAAGGGATTTAAACCTTCTATAAACGAGTTGGTACGCAAATCCTCTTTAGAGAACTAATGATTTTAGTGTTAGTTTCACTCGTAAAGATCAGCGATAAATATCGCCCTGATAGGATGTTCAAATGACGAAAAATTCTTCCAACACGCTTCAAATAGCAAAGATTATCGCTCGCGAGCTTAAAGTTGCTGATACTCAAGTTGTCGCTACAATCAATCTTCTGGAAGAAGGTTCTACAGTTCCATTTATTGCGCGCTATAGAAAAGAAGCAACGGGCGGACTGGATGACATACAGTTACGCAACCTGTCAGAACGTCTTAACTATCTTACTGAGTTAGGTGATCGACGTACAACAATCTTAAAATCGATAAAAGAGCAAGACAAGCTTACGCCAGAACTCGAAAAGCAGATCCATGCGACAGAAACGAAGGTTGAGCTTGAAGACTTGTATGCTCCATTCAAACCCAAGCGCCGCACGAAAGCTGCTATAGCGAGAGAAGCTGGTTTAGAACCGCTAGCGGATAAACTACTTGCCAACCCCTCCCTAGTCCCAACGACGGAAGCTCTTGCGTTTGTGTCCAACGACAATGGGATTACAGACCTGAATGCTGCGTTAGAAGGTGCTCGCAATATCTTGATTGAACGTATCGTCGAAACTCCATCTGTCGTCGGTCCTGTACGAGAGAAAGTATGGTCATCTGGAAAATTGGCTTCCAAAATAGTCAAAGGCAAAGAAAAAGAAGGTGCAAAATTTTCCGACTATTTTGATTTCGATGAACCGATCCATGAAATGCCGTCTCATCGCGCTTTGGCTCTATTGCGTGGACAAAAAGAAGGCGTCTTGAAAATCAATCTAGACGTTCCCCACCAAGCTAACCGGCCTCACCCAGTAGTTGGTATGGTTATGCGTGAGTTTGGAATAGCCAACAAAGGGCGTCCAGCAGATTCATGGATGTCAGATACTGCTGAGCAAGCTTGGAAAAGCAAACTCTCGACTTCAAGTGCCAATGATTCAATTTCTCGGCTTAAAGAGAAAGCTGACACGGAAGCTATTCGTATTTTCTCCCGCAATGCACGTGACTTACTGTTAGCTGCACCTGCCGGTGCTCGCGTTGTAATGGGAATTGACCCGGGCATTCGCACTGGATGTAAAATTGCGGTTATAGATGGTACAGGAAAACTACTTGATACTGACACCATATACCCTCACGAACCTCGCAAAGATTGGCAAGGAGCACTCGCAACTCTTGCCAAACTAAGCAAGAAGCACAACGTCGAACTCGTCAGTGTAGGAAACGGTACAGCTAGCCGTGAGACTGATAAGCTTGTCGCCGAACTTTCAAGCAAGATGCCAGAGCTTAAACTTACTCGTGTTATTGTTTCAGAGGCTGGCGCATCCATCTATTCAGCGTCGGAATTAGCATCCAAAGAGTTTCCAAATCTTGATGTCAGCATACGCGGCGCGGTTTCCATTGCCCGCCGATTGCAGGATCCTCTCGCTGAACTTGTAAAGATTGACCCTAAAGCTATTGGCGTTGGTCAGTATCAACACGACGTAGATCAAAATGCACTCGCTCGCTCACTAGACGCTGTCGTGGAAGATTGCGTGAACGCTGTGGGCGTGGATGTTAACATGGCATCAGCGCCACTGTTGGCACGTGTTTCTGGGCTTACACCAGCTCTCGCCAATAATATTGTTGCCTTTCGTGATGAAAACGGTCCCTTTAAAGCGCGTACAGCTCTAAAAAAGGTACCTCGCATGGGTCCAAAAGCATTTGAACAGGCTGCTGGCTTCCTGAAAATAGTCAATGGAAGTAACCCTCTCGACGCTTCTGCTGTTCACCCTGAAGCATACCCCCTCGTGAAACAGATTGCCGAAAAAACTGGCCGAAGCGTTCAAAGTCTAATCGGTGATAAAGCGTTTCTCTCGAAGTTGAATCCGAAGGATTTCGCTAACGAAACGTTCGGTGTCCCTACGGTTAAGGATGTATTGGCGGAGTTGGAAAAACCCGGTCGCGACCCTCGCCCCGAGTTTAAGACTGCAACCCTACAAGACGGCGTCGAAGAAATATCAGACTTAAAAACAGGAATGAAGCTTGAGGGTACAGTAACGAACGTAACGGCCTTTGGAGCATTCGTTGACGTAGGCGTTCACCAAGATGGATTAGTGCACATATCTCAACTCGCAGATACTTTCGTAAAAGACCCACACGAGATTGTAAAAGCTGGAGATGTCGTAAAAGTTATTGTGACCGACGTAGACATTCCTCGCAAACGCATCGCACTCAGCATGAAGTCAGGCAATGCAGAAAACCAGCGATCACGACGCGCTTAATTAAAATAGCGGGGTTCAAATTGAGCCCCGCTTCTTTATCACAAACGTTAAATATATTTCTTTATCAACGCCGTGAAACGCTCTGTTGAAATATCATCCTTTGACATAGTCGCTGATAGAGAATTATCTATTTCATGTGTCCCGATGTTATTGGGGATCTCACCCGAAAACAGCACGAGCGGACCTTCGTAAGCAGCGCGCAATTCCTGCACTGAATACCTAAAGTCAAAATGCGGCGGTAAAAGATTGTCCAATAAGACAATATTCGGACGCTTCTGACTTATTCGAATTAAAGCAATTTCAATATTCGCTGCATGGTCTATCTCTATGTGATCAAGCCCAGCCTTAGAAACATAAGCCTCGACCAACTTTGAAACATTGGCGTGGTCATCAACAACGAGAATACTCGCGCTCTTTACATCCAGATTTTTTGACGTTTGAGACATTACTACTCGTTATTTCATTTCCAAATTACACAACGGATTATACCTTTAGAGTGGTACACCTAATCAATATTAGGAAGCTTTACTTCTTGTAACCAAAAGTCGCGCAAGAATGATGCAATTCTTTTATAACCATCTATAGAATCTGGTTTTACCATGTATGCGTTGGCATGTCGTCTATAAGACTCAGCTATATCCGACTCATCATCAGACGTTGAAAGAACAATAGCTGGAATATTTTTCAGTTTCTCATCAGTTTTTAATGTCTCGAGTAGACCACGACCACCCATGCCAGGCATGTTGAGATCAGTCACGATGATTTTAGGGGCACTGCCATTATTTAAAGATGCCAACGCGCTCTCCGCGTCCTTAGCAATTTCAACATCGAGATCCGGATCAACCTGTTTAAGCGCTCGCATTATGAATTTACGATCTTTAAGATCGTCTTCAACGAGTAGTATCCCCACCTGCCTTAACATGAATGCTATTCTCCCGCCGATTAATAATTAAAAGACAACACAAATCGTGCGCCATCTTGGTATTTAGAGTCTAGATACAAATCACCCTCATGCAAAGCCATAATCTTCTTACATAGAGCTAATCCTATCCCTGCACCTTCTATATCATTGGAATGATGGAGTCGCTTAAAAGGTTCAAATATTTTCTTCTCAAAAGCGAGAGGAACGCCAACACCGTTATCTTCAACAATAATCATTTTACGACGCTCGATAGCGTTCATTTCGCTATAGATATTGATATGCAAATTTTCTTTATTGCCATATTTGCATGCATTTACGATTAAATTCTGTATGACCTGAACCATCAATTCGAAATTGACATTATATTCGAACAAGTCACCTACATTAATCTCTACAGTGGTACCGTTTGCTTCCAAAGTTACTTGCTTGCGTGCTTGGCTAACGACATCAGCTAAATCAATTTTTTGCATGTCAATGTTTTCGCTATCCAGCTTGAACAAGTCATACAAACTACGGACAATTCCACGCATTCGTCCCAGACCAGATTGAATTTCTTCGAGATATTCAGCTGAATCTCCAGGCAATTCTATGTCGAAGGTCTGAAGTTCGTCTGCAAATAGTTCCGCAAACATAGCTGATTGCCGCAAAGGCGCTTGCAGATCGTGTGATGCCACAAAAGCAAAATCAGATAGACTTTCATTTAAACGAGACAATTGCTGCTCTTTGCGTTTTATCTCAGTTATGTCTGTCGAAACCGCTAGAATGGTCCTGTTGCCCTTATGATCGGTCATAGGAATCTTATCTGTAGATATCCATCCTTCTTCGCCATGCGTGGGTGCGTAGGATTCTATGATGTTTCTTATTGCAACACCTGAATCAACAACTGCTTTATCATCTGCTAGATATTTAGCGGCTAATTCTGGAAACAATTCTTCTGTTTGGACACCCTCCACATCTCGGGGATCTTCCAAACCTACTGACCTAACAGCTGCGACGTTTGCACGGAGAATTTTGTTATTATCGTCCTTGTACCAAATTCGAGCTGGGACATTATCCAATACTGTTCTTAGTTCATGGTTTAGATCGCCAAGCATCTCAAGCGCAGATTCTAACTCCATTGCATGGCCAATGCGGGACGCAATAATTGTAAGCAACTCAAGTTCTGAATTAGGAAAAGGATTGATTCTTGGCCGATCACTTACGAAACTTATCGTCCCATTAAATTTACCATGAACAAAAATAGGAGCACCAATATAACTTCCAAAATCGTTTTGGGGCATGCAAGGGTGCGTTATCGCTCCTGCATTTTGGATGTCATCAAACGCGATGGGACGCTGCTCTTGGGCAATGATTGAACAGATAGTGTCTGTCAATTTCATTTGCCCACCGGCATGCACTCCCTCCATATTACCGATATATGATCTAATATTATAAACATCGCCTCTGATTTCAGAGATAAAGCCATCAGTTGCTCCGAAATTTTTCCGGCCAAGCTCTAACAAGCCTTCCATGTATTTTGTAGGATCACTGCCTGCTAGTGGAGATATTGTCTTTAATTCACGGACGGTCGTTTCAAAATTTTTCCGATCAGTAATTGGTGTGGACGTAATAGTTAAACCATCCTCGCCACACGGGGCACCCACGACTCGGAACCACCCTTCTATACCTTCGGAAGAATATGGAGATTCAACCGTAAAAGATTGCCCTGTGTCTACGGCATCAACGTAAAACTTGTAAAATTCAGAGTCTTTTAACCCTGGAAAGACCTCAAGGAGTCTTTTATTTACAATCTCAACCGGTGCGATTCCAGCAATTAATTTCAATGTATTATTCGCACCTAAAACATCAAAATCGGTCACCATTCCAGCAGAATCTCGGACAGCCTCAAGTCTTAAAATTAAAGCCTCACTCGCATTATAAATGGAACGCGAAATTTCACTTTCTTTGCGAGCAGATTCAGCCAACTGAAAAACTTTTCGCGTTAGGTCATGACTTTGAATCATACCCATAATAGTCGCGGCTAACTGCGCTAAGCGTTTTCGCTCTTTTAGGCGAAATACTTTAGGCTCATGTCCTATAACGCACAAAGTTCCCAGCGCATGTCCCTCTTTGGTTATCAAAGGCGCACCGGCATAAAACCGAATATGAGGCTTACCTGTAACAAGAGGATTTTGAGCGAACCGAACGTCTTTAGTCGCGTCCTCTACCACCATAACATCTGATGCTTGAATGGCATGGTGACAAAATGCAACTTCTCGAGAAGTTTCACTAACGCCTTCAAGGCCGCAATTTGACTTAAACCATTGTCGTTTTTCATCAACTAACGACACAAGGGCAATTGGAACATCAAATAAATCTGAGGCCAATTGGGTTATGTTGTCGTACTGTTCTTCTTGCGGTGAATCGAGAATGTCTAATGAAAGAAGCGCCTGCAATCTCGCAAATTCGTTAGTGATCTCATCCATCCAATTGGGCCTTGTATTCCTGAAAGTACATGCAATCTAAACACTACAACATTCATATCTAGTAAACATTGTTTCATTTATTACTTTTTCAGCTAAATTTGCTAACCTTAGATAGAGTTAGTAAATTAGTTTAACCATACATGAGCAAACCATTCTCACCAAATTTATTAACTTATCATGCGGGATAAAGTCTGAATTCCAATATGCCACTGCTATCAATTATCTAACTTAAAAAAGTAGCGATCTCTTTGAACGATTTTTTTATTTTAGCCGTTGCTGGAACAACAGCGTCATCGCTGGGGTGACCAACTGTTAAGATCATAGTTGGCTTTTCATGTTCCGGTCGTCCGCATAATTCATTGAGGAATTTCATAGGGTTGGGTGTATGCGTGAGCATAGACAACCCAGCTTGGTGTAGGGACGCAATGAGTAGCCCAGTGGCGATTCCAACACTTTCAGGTACATAATAATTTTTATACTTTGAACCATTTTCATAATGACCAAATCGTTGAGCAAAAACAATTATCAACCAAGGCGCGTCTTCTAGGTGTGGTTTAGATTCGTCAGTACCGATGGGCTCTAAAGCTTTAATCCATTCATCTCCGCCACCTCCTGCATAAAACGCTTTTTCTTCTTCTTCAGCAGCCAGCCTAATCTTCTTTTTGATTTTTTGATTGCTTATCGCAACGAAATGCCAGGGTTGATGGTTAGCGCCAGATGGTGCCGTCCCTGCTGTTCGAATAGCATTTTCAATAACGCTCACAGGTACCGGCGTCGTTTTATATTCGCGAACAGTGTGCCGCCGCTTCATATTGTCGTAAAAAGCTTGGGTTCTAGCCAACATTTCAGTATCTGCAAAATCGAACCTATCTGGCAGTGCCAATGGCTGATATTTAAAATCTTGTTTGTTGATCATTTTAGATAATTCCCATTTAGACTTGGCGACATAAAACCCACGCCCTCAGTTGGAAGTATTTCAGCGAGAAAATCATAAATTCAATTTTATGGGCTCTCTATCCATTTTCCAGTTTCAATCCCATCAATCGTCCAGCTTCCAACCCTGTATCGAATTAACCGCAAAGTTGGGAAGCCTATCGCAGCCGTCATTCTTCGTACCTGCCTGTTTCTACCCTCGGATATGGTCAACTCAATCCAACAATCTGGAACACTTTTGCGATATCGGACCGGCGGGTTTCTCGGCCACAAATGGGCTGGTTCTTCAATTCTTCGGACCTTGCATGGAGCTGTCAGACCATCTTTCAGAACAATACCCTGCCGGAGCAAATTAAGATCCGTTTCACTCGGTTCTCCCTCGACTTGCGCCCAATAGCATTTTTCCATCTTATGTTTGGGGTGACTTATGCGCTGCTGGAGCTTCCCATCATCCGTTAAGACGAGAAGCCCTTCGCTATCCCTATCTAAGCGACCAGCGGCATACACCTGCGGCACATTGATAAACTCGGATAAAGTTTTGCGAGTTGTTTGCGACAACCCAGCATCGGTAAACTGAGATAAAACATCAAAGGGTTTATTGAATAGTATTATTTTGGACATATCTCTGCATGCCATATTCGATGCAAACGCGACAAGAGCGCTTTAGTCGAATTACACCTATTCTACATGGGTTTTCCCGCGCTTTCGGAAAGCAATTCCAACTTCTTTTAATCGCCTGGCAGAATTTGGTTCACATGTCGCAATATGATCGAAACGACGTTTCATCCTTAAGGCGATAGACGTTTCATCCGTTGTGCCAAACATATTCCAAAAATTGAAACTCGTCGCTTGAAGGTTTCCCATAAGCGTTTTTCGAGAAACTTGAAAGTCTGCAATTTTTCTCTTTGGTTGTGCAAAATACTTTTTGTAATGGTCGTGTCCACCTGACAAGTCATAGGTTTTCAAACCCATTTCATCCATTTTTTCAATTGCACGATACAGCAGCACAATACCCGGTGCCGACTCGCTAAAACCTGGATCATAAGCTGATATCCAAGGATGAAAGTCACATTTTGCCCTTACACCAAAATGACCAGCTATAAATTTTCCATCGACCCATATTTCCGTAGAGTATCCACCAAATTGAGATGCCTCAGAAAACGGTAACTCCACGAAAGCATCCAACGCCTCGCGACTAAATGATGTCGACAAAATATCAACTAAGCCGCTGCGCTGAAATTGAGCGCTTTTCCAATCAAATAATTGTTTGAGACTTTCCTTGCTGGGTGCACCAAAACGAAGTTCAACTTGCGTAAAATCTTTCTCCATCTTCCGACTTAAACGACGAAAGTTCTTGTGACGTTTTGGGTTCTCTTTAAATCTCGACGCTAAATAGTCCGCTGCAGTTTGGTCTGCTAATTGTACAACATATGAAAGCCCTGGATTTGACACCTTAGTATCCACAACTGTCTCTATTGGTGTAACGCTCGCACTCGCACGATAACTATGGCATCCCAGCGCTTCCAAAACTTTTGCAAGCTCAAGATTATACCCAGCTGCAACAATAGGTCCTGAATAGTCATCAAACGGAGCTCCGACTGGTCTTACCAATCCACCAGGTCGCACATGACCGCAAAAAAAGCCAACCGGTAAGGCTCCTGACTTGATAAGCACCACACGAACATCATCACGTTTGCTAGCTATCGCTTTAGCAAATTCAAACGTTAATAACGCTGTCGAGTACACAGGATCTGCTAGACGTAAGTTTTCCCAATCTTGAATTTCTTTGTCACTCAGTTCGGGAACGCGTTTTACGACATAAGTTAAATCACTAGATATTTGGGAGCTCATTCTGCAGCTACAATTTCTTGCAACGGTGTCACTTCCAGTGTGTTTTTATCTATTTCAAAAGTAATAGGTGTGATTTGTTTATCAGGCGTTTTTCGAAACAACTTTATACCACGCGCTAAAATAGCTTTTGAAAGCAAATCAACGCCGCCACCTTTAGGTAAGGTTGCATCCATCCCCATGGATCGACGCAACACGCCATTTGTATAAAGCGCATTCGCCCTTAATAAGGCTGTTGGAGTCATATATTCACACGACAATGAAACGTTCATCATGTCGCTGTTTTGAACACGGTGAGGCGCGTTTTGCGGCCAAGTGATCGCATCCCCCGGCTTCATGTCAATTTTAGCCACATAGTCTTCAAATCCATGTTGATAGAGCATTTCTTCTTCTTGCTCTCGCAACACAACAGCTTCAATTTGTTCTGCTGTCGCAAATGGTGCTTTCGCAGGATAGAGATAGACCGTCTTTTCACCGCGCAACTGCACCAAACAAACCAACGGTATATCTAAATGATAGTGAACATGAATATGAGGGGATGAAATCAGCACGCCAACGTCTTGCTTTAACGTCTTGATATGTGCTGCCGAGTCCAGATTTGAAAATAGACGTTGTTTTATCTCTTCATATTCTGGCAGATATTTATTCACAGCCCGAAGATTTAACCAAATGCGTCCCTTTTTTACTGCTCGTATCAGTTCCGCTCCTGATAAATCCAACGCTCGTCCATGCATGGCTTTCACGCGACCCTCGGCATGATCGGGAAAGGAATATAACCCCAAATTCTCACGAGGGTAGCGATCTAAAAGATCTGCAATTCCGTCATCAGAGAATTTTTCATCTTTGTGCCAATCATGTTTAGCACTGATAATTTCGTGTGAGAATTTTTCTGGTGTATCTTCAGGCCAGTCAAAACGCATAATACTATCCTGTTTCCTATTCAGCGAACGCCATAGACGATAATAGAGTTCTTCCCAACACTTTTTCGCATACGCCATTATGCGAGTTTTGTGCCAAACAAAAGCGCAATTTTGAACCCAAATCTATCAACGTAGGAATTGCATTTCTATATCATATATCCATCAAACGTTTGATCGCACCCATTTCCGTCGTTTTGTTTAGTCTGCAATCAAATTAGCGCTTTAAATTTGGGCGTTAGTCTCAATTTGTTGCGCGTTCACGCGTCACCGAAACACTTTCTTTGTTCAAGAACAGAGATAGTTTTGACGGATAGTCAAAATGAATGGCTCCCTTATATCACGCAAGTCGCAGACGACGATGCATAAGCATCAGCCCGATGTCGGGATTAGATGGAGCGAAGAAGCTGAACAAACTCTCATTTGTTTCAAGCCCTCGGCTTTGAAATCAGTTTTCCCTTCTACCGTTAAGTCTTTCTGACACTCAGCGGTACATCTTTTCCGAGATATTCTCATGACAACGCGACGTATAAATTGCCTCATAACAACCCTTCTTGTTTCTACCTTAACAACTCACGCTTATGCACAAGAAAACCAAGCGGAGACATCCCAGACCAATACATTTGCACAAGCATTGGAAGCAACTAAAGCCAACCTAGATTTCCGTGTCAGGTATGAAGGTGTAGATCAAGATGGAATTGATAATTCTGCGAATGCTTTAACCTACAGAATCCGTGCCGGGTTAGAGACTGGTGAATACAAAAACACTAGCTTTTTAATAGACTTCGATCATATCCAAGACGTTGTTGATGATTTTAACTCCACCACGAACGGTAAGTCGGGTTACCCAGTTGTAGTTGATCCCAACACAACTGAACTCAACAGAATTCAATTAACAAACACATCCCTCCCCGATACCAAAATCGTATTGGGTCGCCAGCGCATAATTATGGATGATTCACGTTTTATCGGAAATGTTGGATGGCGTCAGAATGAGCAAACTTTTGACGCTCTTCGTGTGACTAACTCCAGCCTCGGAAAATTGAAAATAGACGCAGCTTATATTACAGGCGTGAACCGTATTTTTGGTGAAGAAAGCGCTGCAGGTAAGTGGACGGGCGATAGCTACGCATTCAATTTGTCCCACCCCTCTCCAATTGGTCAACTCACAGGCTTCGCATATTTTATAGATGCTGATGAAGCGGCGGTAGCATCTTCTCAAACAATCGGTGCTCGCTTGGCAGGTTCAAAGGAGTTAGGCAAAGGTAAGGTGAATTACGCTTTATCCTACGCACAGCAGGAAGATTACGGTTCATCTAACCTCGACTATTCCGCCGATTATTATCTTGTGGACGCTGCTTATGCTGTCAACGGATTTGTATTTGGCGGCGGCTATGAGGTATTAGGCGGCGATGATCAACGCGCTTTTAACACACCATTCGCTACGCTTCACAAGTTTCAAGGATGGAGCGATAAATTCTTAGTAACACCAACAAATGGTATTGAAGATTTGTATGCCAAAGTCGGTTACAAATTTGGTGATTTAGCCATTTTTAAGGGTGTCAACATTCTTGGTTTTTACCACGATTATTCTGCGGACACAGGTGCCGCTGACTATGGATCAGAATTTAACATTGTAGCCTCAGCCAGCGTAAACAAAAGCAAATTTACACTCAAATACTCCAATTATAGTGCAGATGACTTTGCCACTGACACTTCAAAATTATGGGTCTCAATTGACTTCGCATTCTAAAGATACAGCAATTCAAAATGCAAAGGCGCAGATGGCTAAACAGCCACCTGCGCTCTTGCGGGTACTGCTCATCGACGACAATCCAAAGCGTGCAACCTTGGTAGAACAAGGATTAACGGAATCTGCGCTCGTACATACCGCGAGCAAAGTTCATGGACGTGCGCTTTTAGACCTGATCGCAGTTATAAAACCTGACGTTATAATCATGGACTGTTATTCACCCGATAGGGATTCTATTGAGAGTTTAAGAACTGTTGTTCAGAACAACCCCAAACCCATCGTTATGTTTGTAGAAGAAGAAGATCCTCAGGGTTTTCAACAAGCCATTGATGCGGGCGTAAGTGCTTATGTTGTCGATGGCCTAACGCCTAAACGTGTAAAGCCTGTTATTGATGTCGCGATAGCTCGCTTCAAAGTTATGAACGATTTGAGGTGTGAACTCAAAAAGACAAAGGATGACCTAGCCGCTCGGAAGGTCATAGAAAAAGCCAAAGGCATGCTCATGCATAAGCGAGACATGACCGAAGATCAGGCCTATGCCGCCATGCGAACCATGTCTCAAGAACGCGGCACACCGCTTAAAGACGTAGCTGAGAATATCATCGCTATTTTAAGCCTGCTTGATGATTGAGCTATAAGGAAAACAGTTATGAACACCCCAGCTATCAATATTGGGTTTGCACGCCTTTCCGATTGCGCAATGATCGCTGTTGCCAAAGAACATGGTCTTTTTGAAAAGCATGGCTTGGATGTAAATCTTATCCGTTACAAATCATGGGCTGCTATGCGAGATGGCTTAGCGCATAAAATGATCGATGCAGCACATATGTTGTCGCCCATGGTCGTCGCATCTGCAGCCGGACTAGGTCCCTATCCTGGACAATTCACAACTGGCTTTGCATTTAATTTAAACGGCAATGCCATTACTGTATCCAACAGCCTCCTGCGCCATATGCAAAGCATATCTCCCGAATCCATGCTGCAGTGCCCATTATCAGCAAAGGGGCTTAAACACGTCGTCGAAATACGGAAAGCTACAGGCCAACCAAAGCTTGTCTTTGCTCACGTATACCACTTTTCAATGCATGCATATGAATTACGCTATTGGCTTTCCGCTGCTGGGATTGACCCAGACGAAGATGTCGAACTTGTTGTTGTGCCCCCAGCGCAAATGGTGGACAGTTTGCGTGCGAAAGAAATAGACGGCTACTGTGTAGGAGAACCATGGAACACTGCCGCCGCTCTTGCAGGACTTGGTCATACGCTAATCACATCTTCAGAGATTTGGGCTGGTCATATCGAAAAAGTACTCGCTGTTAGATCCCAATGGGCGGACGCCAATGAAGATATTCATCAATCCCTTATCAAAGCATTGCTGGAAGCATCCATCTGGTTGGACCACCAAGACAATAGAGTGGAAGCCGCCCAATTAATATCCTCTTCAAAATATGTAGATGCCCCACTCCAAGATATTCTCTCCTCCCTTACTGGAAAGAACCGTCAAACGGGTGGAAATTTAAGAAGAGATATGCCCGATTTCAATATCTTTCACAGATATGCAGCTAATTTCCCATGGGTCTCTCAAGCAAAATGGATTCTTACGCAAATGGTACGTTGGAACCAAATTTCATCAAATATTGATTTTGATAAAATCGCACGTCTAGCTTTCCGTCCAAATGTTTATCGCCAAGCTGCATTGGAATTAAACGTAGCCACCCCTTTAATTGATGAAAAAATTGAAGGTTCAAACCACCACGCATGGATATTAAATAGCGCTTCTCAAGCCATTGCGATGGGAGCAGATAATTTTATAGATGGACGTATTTTTGATCCTCAACAGCCAGAAGAATACATTCTTAATTTTCAAACAGATGATGAGTTCAAAACTTCCAAAATGCCAGCTCAGGTAGAATAACAGGTCTACATAAGGTGGCACCAAGCAATATAGCAAAACCCCGAAACCTTGAAGCCATCTCAAGTGTTAAACGCCTCAACCTTTCCGAAAGCAGGCGACTATATGCTTGATATCATAAGGATACCATACTTGCTTTTTGGCGTGCTTCATTTTGAAGGCTATAAGGGTATCGGATCAATAAAATCGCTGGATTTTGAACCTTCTGTTCCGTTGTATCATGCGCTAACCGACCCAGAACAGTTTTGACATTCCGCATTTTATCTGTACCGGCATTCTCGATCCAATCAGCAGGCGCATCCGCTGGTACACCCGCAATCATCAGATTTGATTGAATTTTCCATGCTTGTGCTACCCCCATGTAAAAAGCCACACACACTCCCGGTCTTACAATCTTAGCCCAATCAGGTGAAGTATCAGCATCTGCAGCCCGACCTGTTGTAACAATAAAGCTCTGTAATTCAGCACGTTCTGTAACTGTGATAACACTTTCTGAAGCTGCAGCTAATGCTGCTGTAACTCCCGGCACTATTTCCACTTCAGCACCTACAATACTTGCCGCTGCTATCTCTTCAGCAGCACGTCCGAAAATCATGGGGTCACCTGACTTCAGACGCGAGACCTTCAATCCCTTAAGCACACTTCTTTGAATTAATTGATTTAATTCTCCTTGTTGAACGCCCCCATCACCCGGCTTTTTACCGACATAAGCACGCTCGATATTCTCTGGTATTAGCTCCAAAACTTCCTGACTCACTAAGCGATCATACAATACAATATCGGATGACCGTATACGAGATACTGCGCGCATCGTGAGGAGATCTGCAGCCCCCGGACCGCACCCAATCAGGGTTAATTTTCCTTTTGATTTCATCATTCTGCAGCTTCCAAATTCATTTTAGTTGAAACTTCGGATTGGACTTTAATCATCGCCGCTATCTCCGGCTTACAGGAACCGCAGTTCGTCCCAGCGCACGTCTGTTCACCAACTTTAGCTACTGTATTAGCGCCGGCTTGAATCGACCGTAGTATTTCACCTGATCCTACCCCCATACAGGAACACACAATTTTACCACTAACTTGGCCAGATGGAGGTCGACCAGCCAACACTCTCAGTCTTTCTTCCTGTGAGAGTGTTTTACCTATATTTTGACCAATCCATGTACGGTCAGCTTCTACTGGACCATTAAACGAAGCAAAAACAGCTGCTTGCAGTTGGTTTGAATTAAACTCAGAATACCGAAACTCTTTGCTCACTGAATTTTCAAATGATATAATTTCGCTGTCAGGAAATTTTGATGTTAAAGACTTCAAATAATGGGATAAATCACCAGTGCTAGTATCTCCCGCTAACTCAACGGCCCAACCGTCACCACGGCGCGATATCGCCCAGTAAACAGCGCCAGATAATTGTGAAGGCTCTATTTCCTTCATAGTCCCAATATAGGCCCACCATTCCAACTCCATTTTACGAATGTTTACAGGTGTGTATTTAAGCTCGGGTTGACCAGAGGTCGGATCATGAGCTGGACTGGTTACTTCATCTATACAAGCCCTAGATGCATACCTGCGTGTCCAATGTATCGGAGAAAAAACATTTCCTTGAGATACACGATCAGTAACAATCGCCCTTAGGTAAGCCTTCCCCCATTTACTGCTGACAACAGCGACATCTGCATCTTTGAGATTTAGTCTCAGAGCATCCTTTGGGTTGATTTCAACGTAAGGCTCACCAATATGGGTCGACAAGCGTTGAGTTTTTCCTGTTCGAGTCATGGTATGCCATTGATCTCTGATACGGCCAGTGTTCAGAACGAGGTCAAATTCTGTATCAATTAGGTTTATAGCCGAACGTACTGGGGTCGGAACAAAATTCGCCCTCTTATCAATCGTAAAGAACTGTCCATTTGCAAAAAACCTTTTGGCAGATGTGTCCTGTTCCGCATTCCCAGTCTTCGGCCATTGAAAAGGTTTTATTTGATCATATTCGGAAGACGAAACTTCGCTAAACTTTCCAATATCAAAATCTCGGGATTGGTTGTTCTCAAACGTCGACATCTGCGCGTATTCACGAAATATTTCTGATGGGTTCTGAAAACTAAATCCATTAAACCCCATTCGCTGTGCTACTTCACAAATGATCTCCCAATCGTGCTTGGTGTTGCCAGGTGGTTTCAAAAAACTACGTTGTCTCGATATTCGCCGTTCTGAGTTTGTAACCGTTCCCGATTTTTCTCCCCAACCTGTTGCAGGTAATTTCACGTCGGCCAATGTCAAAGTATCGCTATTCTCCACAATGTCAGAGACTACTACAAATGGACATTTCTCTATAGCATCCCTAACTTTGGCAGCGTTTGGCATCGAAACAGCTGGGTTTGTAGCCATTATCCAGAGCGCTTTTATTTTACCTTCATGGACAGCATCAAACATATCTACGGCTTTCAAACCTGGACCTCGAGTAAGGTTTGGAGCTTTCCAAAAACGCTTTACCCTATCCAAACTCTCTGGTTCAAAATCCATATGCACGGCAAGCTGATTAGCTAGTCCACCGACTTCCCTTCCTCCCATTGCATTAGGTTGTCCAGTAATAGAAAATGGGCCCATACCCGGTCGACCAATGCGGCCAGTAATCAAATGGCAATTGATAATTGCGTTTACTTTATTTGTACCTGAACTAGACTGATTTACACCTTGAGAATATATACTTAAAGTTCTCGATGTTTCTTCATACCATTCAAAAAAAGTCTCTATATTTTCAATGGTAAGACCAGTAGCTTCCACGACTTCATCCATTGAAAAACTGGAAGCAACTTCCAATGCACTCCCAAGTCCATTTGTATGGTCCGTTACAAACGTATCATTGTAAGCGTTGGAATTGGCGAGATAAGCAAATAGCGCATTAAAAAGGGCAACATCTCCTCCAACTTTAATTTTCAAATGAAGATCTGCTGCATCTGTGGTCGCCGTATCTCGTGGATCAACAACAACAATCTTGGTTCCCCGTTCAATTTTTGCAGCCAATAAGCGCTGATGCAAAACTGGATGGCACCAAGCGAAGTTAGAACCGATAAGTACAACTAGGTCAGCCAATTCCAAATCTTCATAACACCCTGGAACAGTATCCGTTCCAAAAGCTCTTTTATGACCAGCAACCGAAGACGCCATGCACAAGCGAGAATTGGTGTCTATATTTGAAGAGCCTATAAAGCCTTTCATAAGCTTGTTCGCTACGTAATAATCTTCAGTAAGCAATTGCCCCGACACATAAAACGCGACGCTGTCTGGCCCATGTTCTGCAATGGTCTGAAGAAACTTACCTGCCACTCTATCTAGTGCTGAGTTCCAATCTGTTTTAGAGCCTTCTAATTCTGGTTCTAAAAGCCTCTCTTCAAGTGTAAGTGTTTCCCCCAACGCGCTTCCCTTTGAACAAAGTTTACCAAAGTTAGAGGGGTGTTCTGGATCGCCTTGAATGTCAGCGGCTTGACCATCATCTGACGGATTTGCAATTACGCCGCAACCGACCCCACAATAAGGACAAGTTGTACGCGTTCCAGTTAGTTTTGAGGCAAGGCTTTCTTCTAAGGGCATACCTTTCTCTATGCTCCTACTTCAACAAGCACGCGCCCATCTTTAACTTCAACTGCAAATGTTTTAACGCACCCCTCATCAGCACCTCTTGCCAAGCCTGTTGGAAGATCAATTACAAAATTGTGAAGAGGACAAGTTACGCCCGTGTCGTGCACTATGCCCTCACTAAGAGGCCCTTTTTTATGAGGACATTCATTGTCTATGGCATAAACTTCGTGCGCTGATGTTCGAAAAAGACCCAATTCAAGCCCTTTCCATTTCATGCGCCGTGCTCCTCTTACTGGTATTTCTTCAAGAGCGCATACATCAATCCACTTTGTCGCAATAATATCGCCGTCCATCTTCATTACTCCGCTGGTTCCAACGCTTTAAATTCATGAGACGATACGCCTTCGCTGGCGCGCTCCTTCCATGGATCAATTTGAGCGAATTTTTGAGAATATAAGAAACGTGCGTAGAGGGCTTTTCGGTTTTCCTCGTCATCTACGATTTGTTCTTTTACTTTTTCGAGACCAACCCGCTCAGCCCATTTGTAAATGCGATCCAGATACCATGCCTGCTCTCTATAAAGTTGCAGTAGAGCAGCGGAATACTCCAAAACTTCTTCTTCAGTTTGTAGCTTTGCAAGTATTACAGTGCCTTGAATATGCATACCGGCGGCACCGGCATAATGAAGCTCATAACCAGAATCCACACAAATAACGCCAATATCTTTACACGTTGCCTCAGCGCAATTTCTCGGACAACCCGATACACCTACTTTGATTTTATGAGGTGTCCATGATCCCCACATCATGCGTTCAAGCTTGATTCCCAAGCCTGTCGAATCCTGAGTGCCCACACGACACCAGTCTGTACCCACGCACGTTTTGACAGTTCTAAGGCCTTTGGCATATGCATGCCCAGACACCATTCCCGCTTTGTTCAGATCATCCCAAACCGCTGGTAGATCATCCTTTTTGACACCCAGCATATCTATGCGTTGTCCCCCAGTGACTTTCACTGCTGGGATTTGGAATTTATCGACTACATCTGCGATAGCGCGTAGCTCATTGGATGTAGTCATGCCGCCCCACATTCGTGGAATAACAGAATATGTTCCGTCTTTCTGAATATTGGCATGTACACGTTCATTAATGAAACGTGATTGCGCATCATCAACATATTCACCCGGCCAAGATGAGACGAGGTAATAATTCAGCGCAGGGCGACATTTTGCACATCCGCAAGAAGTTTTCCAACCCAGCTCTTGCATAACAGCTGGTATTGATTTCAGTTCTTTTGAAATTATCAAACGACGCACATCGTCGTTACTTAAGTCAGTACAGCTACATACTGTAGGCACCGCATTCGCTTCGAACGCATCCCCTAGTTTCCATGCAAGTAATTTTTCAACAAGACCCGTACAAGTTCCACAAGACGAAGATGCCTTTGTGCAAGCTCGCACACCTGCAATATCAGTAAGTTCTTCCTTATCTATAGCAGAAATAATTTTTCCCTTTGATACGCCGTTACAGCCACAGATTTCTGCATCATCCGGCAAGGCTGCAACGGCCTCCATGGGGTCCAGCGGTGCTGCTCCCGAAAAGCTTTGACCAAAGATAAGATTTTCACGTTCTTCAGGTGCTATAACCGCACTTTCTTTAATCTTCTGGAAGAACCATGCACCATCTGAGGTTTCACCGTAAAGCACGGCCCCGATAAGGCGATCTTCTTCAAGAACTAAACGTTTATAAATACCGCGAGCAGCATCGCGGAAAACAATTTCTTCGCGATTTTCGCCTTCGGCAAAATCACCTGCAGAGAAAAGGTCAACACCTGTTACCTTCAGTTTTGTCGAAGTTTCAGAGTGGGAAAATGCATGATCAGCCTCACCGGCCAAATGCATGCCTAAAACACGCGCTTGCTCATATAGCGGCGCGACAAGTCCATACACATTGCCTTCGAATTCGACGCACTCGCCAACTGAATAGATGTCTGGATCAGAAGTCTGCATATTTGAAGAAACTAGAATTCCGCGCCCAGTATCTAGCCCTGCCTCTTTGGCCAAATCAACACTTGGACGAATACCTACAGCCATGACGACCATATCGGCTTTTAGTTTCGTGCCATCTTCGAGTAGCACCGCTTCAACACAATCTGTTCCAACAATCTCTTTTGTGTTGGCTTTCGTCATGATTTTGATGCCGCGAGAAGATAATTCTTTCTCAAGAAGATATCCTGCGGACGGATCAAGCTGACGTTCCATCAATGTTGGCATGAGGTGCAACACAGTCACGTCCATGCCTTGCATTCTAAGGCCTGCCGCAGCTTCTAGCCCGAGCAACCCGCCCCCGATGACAACAGCGCTTGAATTTTCTTTGTTGGAAAACTCAATCATTTTCTCAACATCATCAAGGTCGCGATACGCCAAAACGCCGTGAAGCTTATGTCCCGGACATGGAATAATGAACGGGTTAGATCCGGTCGCAATTATCAGTTTGTCATAGCTTTCGGTTATGCCAGCTGCTGAGGTGACGGTTTTAGCTTCACGGTCAATTTGCGTCACACGGGCACCGCGATGAAGCGTTATATTATGCTCTTCATACCAGCCATCACCATGAATAATGATATCATCAAAACTCTGCTCACCGGAGAGGACTGGAGAGAGCATAATGCGGTTATAATTCACGCGCGGTTCTGCATTGAAGATAATAACTTCGTATGCGTCCGGCGCAGCTTCAAAAAGGGTTTCAAGTGCACGGCCTGGGGCCATGCCATTCCCTATAACGACAAGTCTAGGTTTCATTGAAACGCTCCTGTCTCAATATTCGAGTTAACTGAATGTTTTTTATCGAGATATGAGAACATGATTTTACGCTGCATCCTCTTTCTCCTTTTTAACATCCGGCTCTGATTCATCAGCTGGGGGCGTCGGGTTTGCGCCGCCTTCATAATCTTCGAGGAACTGGAGAACGCGCTGGCGATAGTCGTAATAATCTGGGTGTTCAAGCAACGCCTTACGTGTACGAGGACGTTCAATATCCACACGCATATCCAGACCGATACGGGCATTGGGACCATTCGTCATCATGATCACACGATCACCAAGCAGAATGGCTTCATCCACATCATGCGTAACACACATGGCGGTCACTTTGGTCTTCTGCCAGACATCCATCAGAACTTCTTGAAGCTCCCAGCGAGTCAAACTGTCGAGCATGCCAAACGGCTCATCAAGTAAGAGCAGTTTGGGACTAAGTGCGAATGCTCGCGCAATACCCACGCGCTGCTTCATACCGTTTGACAAGTCCTGAGCCAGCTTGTTCATCGAGTCTTTTAGTCCGACTCTATAGAGATAATATTCGACAACCTGCTCACGTTCAGCCTGACTTGCATCTGGGTAAACTTTATCAACTCCGATAGCGACATTCTGTTTGGCAGTCAGCCATGGAAATAAAGATGGAGATTGAAACACAACCGCCCTATCTGGTCCGGCAGATGCAACCTCTTTATGGTCAAGAATGATACCGCCTTTGGATACATCATTTAGACCAGCTGCCATTGTCAGTACTGTTGATTTTCCACACCCTGAGTGGCCTATAATGGAAATAAACTCACCCTTCTTCACCAGAGTATCAAATCCATCAACAACTGTTAGCGGTCCTTTAGGGGTAGGATACACCTTACAGACTTGAGAAAACTCTAGGTATCTATCTTCATGTAATCCAGACGTTTTGGAAGCGTCTTCATATACCTTTGGTGGTTTCTGAGTTATCGGCACAACATTTGGTAAAGGCGGTTCTTCACCTTCTGTTTTGGAAGCTGCGCCCACGCCCATAAGATAGGCTGTGACATCTTTGCGAAGCTTTTTAAACTCTGCGCTTTCATTCATTTTGGTGCGGTCACGCGGACGCGGAATATCAACGAGGAAATCAGGTCCAAGTGATGCATTCGGTCCTGGGTTTAGCGGAATTATCCGATCTGCTAGCAATATTGCCTCATCCACATCATTGGTGATGAGAACAACAGTCTTTTTTTCCTGATCCCAAATCTCTGTGATCTCGTCCTGAAGTTTTGAACGCGTTAGCGCATCCAAAGCAGATAAAGGCTCATCAAGCAGCAAAATGTCTGGACTCATTGCTAATGCACGCGCCACAGACACACGTTGGCGCATACCACCAGAAAGCTCGGATGGTTTGCGGTCAGTGGCGTGCCCAAGCCCTACCATTTCAACATAACGTAAAGTGCGTTCTTCACGTTGTTTTTTGGATTCTGATTTAAAAACAGTATCCACAGCCAAGGCGACATTTTCTTTGACTGTCATCCACGGCATTAATGAATAGCTTTGAAAAACAAGCCCGCGATCAGGGGCTGGCCCTTCCACTTTCTCGCCTTTACTAAAAACCTCGCCGGCATCAGGAAATTCGAGCCCAGCGATCAAATTGATCAGTGTAGTTTTTCCCGATCCTGAAAACCCTAGAATGGCAACAAATTCAGAGTCGGCCACTTCTAGATTCACATCTTTAAGTATCTCTGCACGATCAGGTACATCACCATACCATTTGGATACATTTTTAAGCGAAAGTATCGCCATAACAGCCTCCAATATTAGCGGTTAGTTGAGTGAGTGAACATCGTTTGAAGCGCGGCCATGAAGCGGTCGAGAATGAACCCGATAATACCGATCGTCAGCACTGCAACCATGATCTTCGCTAGGGATTGAGATGACCCATTTTGGAATTCATCCCAGACGAATTTTCCAAGACCAGGGTTCTGAGCCAGCATTTCTGCGGCGATCAACACCATCCAGCCTACACCAAGAGACAAGCGCATACCTGTAAAGATCAGCGGCAATGCAGATGGAAGCACAAGCTTTGTTACTTTGGTCCATGCATCCAATTTCAAAACCTTACCTACGTTCACAAGGTCTTTGTCGATAGATGCAACACCCACAGCTGTATTGATCAAAGTTGGCCATAACGAACACAAGGTTACCGTAATAGCTGAAGTCAAAAATGACTTGGACATATTGCCGTCTGTCGCCACTGTCGCAGATACAACCATTGTTACAATAGGTAGCCACGCCAATGGAGAAACAGGTTTAAATATTTGAATTATTGGGTTAAATGCAGCACTCATCGCAGGAGACATACCCATAATAATTCCAAGAGGTGCAGCTATAATAGTCGCGAGAATAAATCCGAAAAATACTGTTTTTAAGCTTGTCCATATCTGCTGATAATAGGTCTGCTTTCCCGTATAAATTCGATCTCGTACCTCTGAACCTCGACCAGCTGCTACTAAAGCCTCGTTGCGCGTATCCTGACGAGCGTAGAAAGCATCTGCCTTTAGTTTTTCTGCCACATGATCTTTATGAAGAACTTGCGCCTGTTCCCATACTTGAGACGGCCCAGGAATAGCCCCCAAAGACGTTTTAACTGTGGGTGCCAACTGCGCCCAAGCAAACATAAAAATCAGCAACGCTAGAATTGGAATACCCAAACGCATCCAGAGCGCTTTTCCCTGCTCCCTTGGATTATCACCAGCCGCAATCATAAGGATTGGCGTAATCCAAGATAAGCCGATCGCGTCAAGAAATTTCGAAGCTTTATTGATGCCAGTGAATATACGTTCTTTGCGGGCCTCTTTTAATTCAGCCGCGCTTGGCGCACCTTCATTAGAAATATCTAATTTCTTTTCAATAGGTTGAGCAAGACTCATAGTGTCAAATCCGTTGTATTACCGTTCAGCAGAACTGGTGAATTTTGGAATTTGCGGGTATGGCAAAACTGAATTTGCCTTACCCGCATGTTAAATCTTAGTCTGCATTCACTATTCGATGACCTTGGAGGCTTCGATGCGTTGCGTACCTTTCAGGCCGATATCGAAACTTTCAAGGTAAGCATTCGGCGTACGACCGTCGTAAGTTACCCCATCAATAAATTCATTGACTGGAGGACGGTAACCATCTGTTTCCCAAGGAAAATCTGCTTCATTTGCTTGTCCATTCTCAACAAGTAACTTTGCAGCCTCTAAATAAATATCAGGTCGGTAGACACTTTTAGCAGTCTCGTCATACCACTCGTCTGACTTGCTTTCAGAAATTTGACCCCACCGACGCATTTGTGACAAATACCAAACAGCATCTGAATAATATGGGTAGGTCGCATTGTAGCGAAAGAAGACATTAAAATCAGGGACTTCCCGTTTATCACCTTTTTCGTATTCGAAAGTACCTGTCATAGAAGCTGCAATGACATCTGCATCTGCACCCACGTATTCGGAGCGAGAAAGAATCTCTACAGCTTCTGCACGATTGGCATTTTCATTTTCATCCAACCACATTGCTGCACGGATGAGTGCTTTTGTCAGCGCAAGAGTTGTGTTTGGGTTAGCTTCGGCAAATTCTTTAGTTATTCCAAAGACTTTTTCGGGATTATCTTTCCAGATTTCATAGTCAGTAATTACCGGAACCCCTATGCCCTTGAACACCGCCTGCTGGTTCCATGGTTCCCCGACGCAATAGCCGTGAATAGTCCCTGCATCTAACGTGGCAGGCATCTGGGGCGGTGGTGTTACTGACAAGAAAGCGTCCGCTTGAATTTTACCAGATGTATCGTCTGGAGAATAATATCCTGGGTGTATCCCACCGGAAGCTAACCAATATCTTAGCTCGTAATTATGGGTCGATACCGGAAACACCATCCCCATGTTGAATGGCTTACCCTCTTGCTTAAACTTCTCAACGACTGGCTTTAGATAGTCAGCTTTAATTGGGTGTACGGGGCGGCCATCATCCATTTTCGGAATATGAGGTTTCATTTCTGCCCAAACTTCATTTGACACTGTGATGCCATTACCATTTAGGTCCATTGAAAAAGGTGTAATGATCTCCGCTTTCGTACCATAACCAATGGTCGCCGCTATCGGCTGGCCGGCAAGCATGTGAGCTCCGTCCAATTCACCATCAATCACACGATCAAGAAGAACTTTCCAATTCGCTTGAGGCTCAATGGTTACGTACAGCCCCTCATCTTCAAAAAAGCCTTTTTCATACGCAATAGCTAACGGAGCCATATCGGTGAGCTTGATAAACCCAAGCTTAAGATCAGTTTTTTCCAACTGAAGCATTGAATCTGTGGAGACCAATGCATTTTGTGATGCTTCAGTTGTTGTGGCAGGTTTTTCGCCACTACAAGCTGCTAATATCAGTGTTGTGAATGATGCTATGCCTACACATAGTCGACGAATGCCAAATTGCTTAGACGGATTTAAACTAGCAGTTTCTATAGACACAATTGTCATGGGTATTCCTAACCGGGGTATAAAACTTGCGGCAAATACGCAGTTTTTAAATTTGAACAGAAATTCGAGATAATCTACATAATTACAATTACTTAGATTGTAATTTGAGATACGAATCGCGTCCCTCGGCGGACAGCGACATATGTGGCAACGTCATCATTGCTTGGTTGAACGTTAGCTTGAAAAATTTATTTTTCTCAATACGAGTGATGATAAGCGCATTAGAATATGAGCTTTGCGCCCTAAAAATGCACAACCTTTAAAAAGTAATGCCTAGAAATTGAGCGGGAACCACCCGTGCGCCCTGAAGGCCACAACGGTAAGTTATAATTTACTGTTTGCTTAGTGCCTTGCGGAGCACCGATACGAGAGAAGGAGAAGATTGGGAGAGATGTTCTGCATGCGGTGCCCATATCAACCCGATAGACCGAACAATTTCAAATCCTGCTAGCTTACGCATTTTAACTCCAGACCATCTATAACTGTCCGGCATTATTGTAACGCCCAATCCTGCTCTAACCATTTCCAAAACGCGCTCATCATTTGATGAGCGATATGCAAAAAACGGTCGCACCCCTCTCTCGGTAAAATGACGGCTCGTTTCAGATAGAGCCTCACAATGGCGCCTTACGATCATTACGTTATCGGCTAGTGCTTCTCCAGGAATTGAGGTTTGATCAACAAGGTCGTGATGCTCTGACATCGCGATGGAGTAGCCTTCCTCAAAGAGCTTTTCTTCGAAAAAACGTTCACCTCCTCGGTCAACCAGCGTCAATGCTGCATCAACGCGCCCTCTTGCGAGCTGATTGGTAAGCTCCCTTTCACTTCCCTCTATCAGTTCAACTCGGCTTCCATAATCAGCATTAGAATTCCCATCATCTTTTATTTTATTAGCATTCCCGATCGCGTCAGAAATGATAGCTGCTGAAATACTAGTCAGCACACCAAAACGGAAAACGGGCTTGGGCTCCAATCCTCGAACAGCGCGTTCAGCTTGATTGAAATCACTTTCGATCCGACGCGCATATTCAAGTAATTGCGTACCCGCATCAGTAATATGAATACGACGATTAGCACGATGAAATAACTTGGCTTCTAACGACTTCTCCAATTTGCCAATCCCAACCGACAGAGTTGGTTGAGCGACATTCAAGTGAGCGGCCGCACGGGAGAAATTTCCATGATCAACAACAGCAAGAAAATAACGAAGGAGATAACGATCAATCATAGATACTATCTATACCATGCATAGTTTAATTTCAATTTTATCTATTCATCTAAAAATGCTAACGTTGGGCTAAAGAGGCAAATTAAGCCCTATCCATGCTCGGGAGTAAAATCACCATGATGAATCTAGATTTCGCATTAGGCGAAACAGCAGACATGATCCGCGAAACTTGTCGTCGTTTTTCAAATGATAGAATCGCGCCGATCGCGGCTGATGTCGATGCGAACAATAAATTCCCCCGTCACTTGTGGACTGAAATGGGAGAATTAGGTCTTCACGGAATTACTGTCTCTGAAGAAGATGGTGGTTTAGGACTTGGATATCTTGAACACGTCGTCGCTATGGAAGAGATTTCTCGCGCCTCCGCATCAGTTGGTCTATCCTACGGCGCGCACTCAAACCTTTGCATCAATCAACTACGTCGCTGGGCGACACCTGATCAAAAAAAGAAATATCTCCCAAAGCTTATATCTGGTGAACATGTCGGATCACTCGCTATGTCTGAAGCAGGTGCGGGGTCAGATGTTTTGGGAATGACCACAAAAGCTGAAAAAGTCGATGGCGGTTTCCTTTTGAACGGCACTAAATTTTGGATAACAAACGCCCCCGAAGCTGACACACTTGTCGTCTATGCCCGCACAGACCCCAACAACAAAAACCATGGTGTAACCACTTTCATTGTAGAAAAAGGCTTTAAGGGTTTTTCTGTTTCAAAGAAATTAGACAAAATGGGTATGCGCGGATCTGATACTGCGGAGCTTGTCTTTGAAGACTGCTTTATTCCCGAAGAAAATATAATGGGCGAACTTAATGGCGGTGCTAAAGTGCTTATGAGCGGGCTTGACTATGAACGTGCCGTTCTCGCCGCTGGACCTATTGGAATAATCCAAGCCTGTCTTGATGTGTGTGTTCCCTATGTAAAAGAACGCAAACAATTTGGAAAACCAATCGGTAGTTTCCAACTTGTCCAAGCGAAAATCGCAGACATGTATGTCGCTCTCAACTCCTCACGCGCTTATGTGTATGCTGTAGCACGTGCCTGTGATGCCGGACAAACAACGCGCTTTGATGCAGCAGGTGCGATCCTTTTAGCGAGTGAGAACGCGGTAAAATGCTCACTCGAAGCCATTCAAACATTAGGCGGCGCTGGTTATTTGAAGGAATGGCCTGTTGAGCGCCTACTTCGTGATGCAAAACTCTATGACATTGGTGCGGGTACAAACGAAATACGCCGTTTCCTCATCGCACGGGAGCTTTTAAATCAATGAGCGCACCAACACTAGAATCAAAAATAGATCTCGGTTCTGAAGCTTTCAAAAAACGTCATGCGACGAATAAACAATTAAGCGCTGAACTAAGAGAGCGTATATCAAAAATAGCTCTTGGCGGCTCGCAAAAATCTCGCGATAAACATGTTGCACGGGGTAAACTTCTGCCGCGTAATCGTGTGACACAGCTTCTTGATGCTGGCTCTCCTTTTCTGGAACTCAGTCAACTTGCAGCATATGATATTTACGACAATGAAGTGCCTGGCGGCGGTATCATATGCGGTGTTGGTCGTGTAAGTGGGCGCCAAGTCATGATCGTCGCAAATGATGCGACTGTGAAAGGTGGAACTTACTTCCCGCTTACCGCTAAAAAGCATCTGCGTGCTCAAGAAATAGCAGAAGAAAATCACTTACCATGTATTTATCTGGTGGATTCAGGTGGTGCAAACCTACCGCACCAAAGTGAGGTCTTCCCTGACCGCGACCATTTTGGTCGTGTGTTCTTTAATCAAGCAAATATGTCGGCAAAGGGTATTCCGCAAATTGCTTGTGTGATGGGGAGTTGCACTGCGGGCGGTGCTTATGTTCCTGCCATGTGCGATGAATCTATCATCGTGCGCGGCCAAGGCACTATCTTTCTAGCAGGTCCACCTTTGGTGAAAGCCGCTACTGGTGAAGAAATTACCGCCGAAGAGCTGGGCGGTGCGGATACGCACGGTCGAAAGTCAGGATTGGTAGATCATGTGGCAGATGATGACGATCACGCACTAACTATTGTGCGTGATATTATCTCAACGCTTCCTCCTCAGACATTACCTGAATTGAACATCAAGCAGGTTAAAGCGCCATTATATGATGCGGATGAAATCTATGGTCTCATCCCTGAAGATTTAAAAACTCCCTATGATGTGCGTGAAATTATTGCCCGCCTTGTCGATGGAAGCGAGTTTCACGAATTTAAAGCAACCTTTGGTGAAACGCTCGTTTGTGGCTTTGCGCACATTTGGGGAATGCCTGTTGCAATTTTAGCCAATAACGGCGTGCTGTTTTCAGAGAGCGCTCAAAAAGGCGCGCACTTCATTGAGTTAGCCTGCCAACGGAAGATCCCTTTATTGTTCTTGCAGAACATTTCTGGCTTCATGGTTGGAGGCAAGTATGAAGCGGAAGGGATCGCGAAACACGGTGCCAAAATGGTAACAGCCGTTGCGACCGCGCAAGTGCCAAAAATTACAGTGTTAATCGGCGGTAGCTTTGGCGCAGGAAATTACGGGATGTGTGGCCGCGCCTATTCACCCCGCTACCTATTTACGTGGCCAAACAGCCGCATCAGCGTCATGGCGGGAGAACAAGCTGCAAGCGTTATGGCAACTGTAAACCGTGACGCCGCAAGCTGGACGCCAGAACAGGCAGAAGCTTTCAAGCAGCCTATTCGCGACAAGTATGAAGCTGAAGGAAGTCCATACTTTGCTTCTGCTCGATTGTGGGATGATGGAATTATTGACCCTGCCCAAACACGTGATGCAGTAGGCCTAGCTCTAGCCTCCACACTTAATGCTCCAATTAAAGATCATGCCCAATTTGGCATGTTTAGGATGTAGCGCCATGATAAAAAAAATACTTATAGCCAATCGCGGCGAAATTGCATGTCGCATCATTCGCACTGCGCAAGAGATGGGTATCGCTACAGTTGCTGTATATTCCGATGCCGATGCCAATGCGCTTCATACTCAATCAGCAGATGAAGCAGTCCATATTGGGCCTTCTCCTGCTGTGGAGAGCTATCTTATTGGTGAAAAAATTATAGCTGCCGCTAAGCAAACCGGCGCGGACGCAATCCATCCGGGTTATGGTTTTTTATCTGAAAACGCAGCGTTCGCAGATGCAGTTGTAGCAGCAGGAATTACTTGGATCGGTCCTAAATCCTCATCCATTCGCGCGATGGGCTTAAAGGATGCTGCTAAAACACTTATGGAAAAAGCGGGCGTTCCTTGCACGCCTGGTTATCTTGGTGAGGATCAGTCCGTAAAGCGTCTGGAAAAAGAAGCCAAAGCAATTGGATACCCTGTCCTTATCAAAGCTGTAGCTGGCGGCGGCGGTAAAGGTATGCGCAAAGTAGACAATGCTAAGGACTTCGCTGAATCTCTCAAATCATGTCAACGCGAAGCCTCTTCTTCCTTTGGTGATGATCGCGTATTATTGGAAAAATGGATTACAGCTCCGCGTCATATTGAAGTGCAAATATTTGGAGACAAACACGGAAATGTTGTCCATTTATTTGAAAGAGATTGTACACTTCAACGCCGCCATCAAAAGGTTATTGAAGAAGCCCCCGCATTTGGCATGGACGAAATCACCCGTGCTCGCATCTGTGAAACGGCAGTACTCGCGGCCAAAGCCGTTGACTATGAGGGCGCAGGAACGATTGAATTTATTGCTGACGCTTCTGGTGACTTAAACGCCGATAGCATCTGGTTCATGGAAATGAACACACGTTTGCAAGTGGAACATCCCGTTACAGAGGCGATCACTGGCATTGATCTTGTCGAATGGCAGATACGTGTAGCTGCAGGTGAGCCAATTCCTGTTAAACAAGAAGAGTTAAGCATCAACGGTTGGGCTATGGAGGCTAGACTTTATTCCGAGAACCCCACGAACGGTTTCTTACCATCTATAGGTAAAATTGACCTGTTAAACATGCCTTATGGTGTGCGTGTCGATACTGGGATTCAAGATGGAGCTGAAATCACTCCTTTTTATGATCCAATGGTCGCCAAGCTTATTGTACATGAAGAAAACCGCGAATTAGCTATGCATAGTCTTGCGGAAGCATGTGAAAACGTTTCGACCTACCCTGTGATTAACAATGCTGGATTTCTTTGCAATCTTTTGAACCATGAAGCATTTGAAGCGGGAGACTATACCACCGGATTCATTGATTCACATTTAGAAGCTCTTACAACAAAACCTCCCTTAGAGGTTGATAAACTAACGGCTATATCACTTCTTCTAAGTGACGAAGATAAAGCCGGACCATGGAATGGACTATTCGGTTTCAGGAATGGATCGCAAGCTGACATCTCCATACGTATAAGCGTTGATGGCGAGACCCACACTATAAGTGTAGACCCCAATTGTGATGACTGCCCTTATTGGGAGCAAGTCTCAAGCGGTCTTCTTTGTATTGATCAAGGGTGGCCCTACCTTGTGTCTCTGCCGCGCGGTAAAGCTAAATCGAGTGCTGGTGATTTATCAGATGGTCAGATTACATCCCCGATGCCGGGAAAAATTCTATCACTTTCTGTCGCACAAGGTGATGAGGTGACAAAAGGACAACCCCTTGTCACACTTGAGGCCATGAAAATGGAGCACGGAATGAACGCACCTTTTGACGGTAAGATAATTTCAGTGAACATTGAAGCTGGGCAAAATGTTATGCAGGGCGTGATTTTGTTGGAAATAGAAGCTCACTCAAGTGAAGAGGCTTAACCATGGCTGGTAAACATTTTGACGAATGGAATATTGGCGACATTATAAAACACGATCTTCGTCGCACTGTGACAGATACTGACAATATTATGACAACCACGCTTACACATAATCCTCAGCCTTTACATTTAGATAGAGAATACGCTGAAGGCACTGAGTTTGGACAAGTCGTTGTAAATGGCATTTTTACGTTTGGGTTAATGGTCGGAATTTCTGTAGGTGACACGACTTTAGGAACCCTGATCGCAAATCTTGGCTATGATAAAGTCATTATGCCAAACCCTGTTTTCATTGGGGACACACTACGCGGTGAAACTGAGGTAACTGAGTTACGAGAGAGTAAATCACGCCCTACTGCCGGCATTGTGACGTTCACGCATCGAATGTATAACCAACGTGATCAGCTTGTTTGCCAATGCTTGCGTACCGCGCTGCTAAAGAAAGCAAACACATGATTTTAAGATCACTCCTGTTTGTTCCTGCAGACCGTCCAGATCGTTTTGATAAGGCGCTCAATTCTTCTGCGGATGCCATTATACTTGATATGGAAGACTCCGTTGTCCCGTCGCGTAAGGAAGAAGCACGTATTGCAGTAGCTTCTTTTTTAGAAAAAACTTCCCCTAAACCAATCTTTGTTCGAATTAATCCACTTACGACACAGTGGGCTGCAAAGGATGTATCCGCACTTATTATTTCACCGCCAGATGGAATAATACTTCCTAAAGCAGAGGGCGCAAAATCTATTCGCAGCCTGTTAAAGCTTCTGAATGGGAACGTCATCCCTACTATTCCTATAGCGACAGAGACAGCAGCATCTGTGTTTGAATTAGGCACATATAGGGATGTAGCTGAACACCTTATTGGCTTAACATGGGGAGCTGAGGACATGCCTGCCTCAATAGGAGCATCTACTTCTAGGCATGAAGATGGCAGCTACACGCCTCCCTATGAGATGCTTCGTAGCGTGTCTTTGTTTGCTGCACATGCAGCAGACGCGGCAGCAATAGATACTGTATATGTAGACATTAAAAATCTAGACGGCCTAGCCGCATACGCTGCGCGTAGTCGCCGCGATGGATTTACAGGAATGCTTGCAATACATCCAAGTCAAACAGACATTATCAACGCAGCATTTACGCCCACTGCCGAAGAAATTCAGCATGCCAATATGATAGTTGACGCATTCTCAAACGATCCTGAAGCTGGCGCATTACAGATCAATGGGAAAATGGTTGATGCACCCCACCTCATACAAGCTCAAAAATTACTCGCACGCTTTGCACCTACAAATTAAATTCCCTCACCCTTTCAAAGGTATTCAAGAGTGAGGGTTCTTATGTGCAATGCCTAACTGATACTCGCACGCGCAACGTCTGCGCGATAAGTAAGTCCTGAAAACACAAAACATAAAATACTCAATGCATTGAAAATTAGAATACAACGCAATGCTTGAGTAAGTGGTGCAGCAATGCCTTGAGAAGCAAAGTAGTCACTAAGCCCGCCAGCGATTAAAGGCCCGCCACCTATACCAATCAAGGTCAAACAAAACAATGTAAATGCCGATGCGAATGAACGCATTTGAAGCGGTACTAACTCCTGCGATGAGGTATATGCAATGCTCGCATAAATGAGACCTATGAAGCTAGGTACGATATTCCAAGCATAAGCTAAATTAACGTTTTCCGCTCCTAAAAACATCCAAGAAAAGGGTAAAGCGACAACAGCACAAATCCCGATCATCCAAGGCCGCCAGCGCAGGTCTTTAGTCGAGAGCTTATCACACACACTTCCTAAAAATATTGCGCCTAGGCTTCCTATAACACCAATCATTACTCCCAATGGAAGTGCTACATCCATTACTGACAGATTATAAGTGCGTTGGAGGTGGCTTGATATAAACGCAACATAGGCGTTGGCGGATATACAAATCATAAGACAACCGCCAAGCAACCACATAAGAGATTTCTGTGTCCCAATAAACTTTAATGTTTCAGAGAGACTCGGCGCTTCTGCATGCTCTTCGCGTTTTTCAGATAAGCCACGCTTAGGCTCTTTAATTGTAAAGCGCACCAGTAACGCCAACAAAAGTCCGGGTACACCCGCAACAAAAAAGGCTACCCGCCATCCATATTGAGCATATACCATTGCAGCCAGCACGTATCCGATCATGATACCGATACCAATTCCAGAGGTATAAATGCCCAACGCCATAGCACGCTGTTTGGGCGGGTAGAGATCAGCAATGATACTCGTCGCTGGTGGAGTTCCCCCCGCCTCACCAATACCCACGCCCATGCGCGCAACAAGTAAATGCAAAAAATTCTGTGCGAACCCAGAAACAGCAGTCATCCCAGACCACACTGCGAGCGCAAGTGCAATAATGTTACGGCGATTTCCTCTGTCAGCCCACATAGCAACTGGAATGCCTAAAGTCGCATAAAATGCTGCAAAAGCTAGACCCGTTAGCAAGCCTAACTGACTGTCTTTGAGATTGAGTTCCTGCTTAATTGGTTCAAGCAGAGTTACCAAAATCTGACGATCTACATGGTTAAATGTATAAACCAAAGTCAGCAAACCCAAAATATAAGCACGTCCTTGTATTTTTTCACCGGACGATTGTGAGACATCTGAAGTTTCATGAGAGCTCATTATTAGTCCTCCAGCTTTCTAAGAAATTTTTCTATTGATTTCACACAGATTGGCTCGTCCAATATGGGCGCATGACCAGTATTAGGCACTGTAACAATCGTCGCTCTCCCATGTCTGTGCACCATTTTGGCTGCGGTATCACTGGAGAAAAGGTCAGAAATCTCACCGCGAATTACCAATAATGGTCGTTTATAGGTTGCTGCGAACAGTGCCCATGTCTGCATTTCAGCTGACACGTCGATTTGAATATTTTTCAAACTCTCAGCAATGGCAGGATCGTAATCTAAAACAATCTTGCCATTTTCCAATTTCCTATGAGTTCGTTTCGCGAAAGCTAACCAGTCCTCGAATTTGAAGTCGGGAAACGCCGATATCTGGGATTTTTGTACAGCTAATGCCGCATCCTCCCAACTATCATGCTCTATAAAGCTTCCAACATATCCGGCTATTCGATCTAGCCCTATTTTCTCCAACTTGGGTCCAACATCATTCAAGACTACACCGACTAATTCTTCCGACAATATTTGACTAAGAATAAGCGACAAAAGCCCCCCCATGGAGGTGCCGATTAAAACTAACTTTTTGTAAGTCAGGACTTTTAGAAGTTCTTGTATATCTTGGGTATAAATGTCGAGACGATAATTGCTGGAATTTGGGTCTCTCTCAGATTGTCCACGCCCCCTTACATCCAAACCAATATAACGGTGATTAGGAGATAGTTTTTCAATCAACGGCTCGAAATCTTTATGATTGCGCGTTAAGCCATGCAAACAGAGCACGGTAAGTTCGGCGTCTACTGGACCATAAGATTTCGCGTATAGATTCAAACCATCACGTGATTGAAAGCGAATTTCACCACTCATGTTTTGTTTCCTCACCTTTATATTTTTCAACAAATGTTGAACATGAAAACGCCCTAGACACAATACTCATTTGCAACATCTATAAATCTAGACTTTTCTTTCTTCATCCCTATTGTCACCTGATGGTAAATGCGACTCAATCAAACTCAACTAAAGGTGGCGATCGGATCGATCGACGCAAACGTATTCTTGATGCAGCTGAAATATTATTCTCTAAAAATGGCTTTGATGCCGTCACTTTAAGAGAAATAGCAAAGCTTGCAGAAGTAGACCTCGCCTTGCCCAATTACTATTTTGGGCGCAAACCAAAAGTATTTGAAGCTGTTTTCAAACGCCGCGCAAAGCTCCTTAACGATTGGAGACTTGATGCCCTTGATAAAGCCGTAGAAGCGGCGTCACCATCGCCTCCATCTGTACGGGCTATTATGGAAGCCTACTTAAAACCGGTACTCACCGGTAAGCATATTCCTAAACCCGGTTGGCGGGAATACTACGCGCTCGTGGCTTATGTGAACAACTCCTCCGAGTGGGGAGGAAAATTAATGTCAGAGTTTTTCGACCCGATGGTTGAACGTTTCCTTGAACAAATTAAAGCAACTTTTCCAAATGCTTCAGAAGCGGACATGTTGTGGAGTTATCACTGCTTATCCGGTGCGCTAACCCTCGCTTTTGCGCAGACAGGCCGCTTAGATACGCTCTCACATAACAAACTTAAGTCCACAGACCTCCAATTGGGGTATGAAACCATTTTGGAATTTTGTGTCGCTGGCTTTGAAGCAACTTGCAACAAACAAAACCAAATCATAAAGTCAAAAGGATAGCGTCCGACTTAGAATGGCCGCTATCCTCAGGACTTCTTGTTTCACTAATATTTGAAACCTAACGACATAGTTACAGTTCTTGGATTCCCATAGAAAGCTGTTAGCGTTCCTTCTAGTCCCAATGTCGGTGTAAACGTACCGTCAGCGTTCACATTCACAAAATTGTATCCGGCAACTTTGTATCGTTCGTCGGTTAAATTTTTACCGTGCAATCCAAGCGTCCACTTATCTCCTGGCGCGGTCCAAACGAGGCTAAGATCATAAAGCGTGAATGCTTCTTGGTCCAAATATGGGTTTGGCGATTCAAACTGACTGGAGTCACTTTTGTAGGATACGGTACTTGCTACATTCAGGTCACCGCCTCCCAAAGGCGTGTTATATGTAAATACTCCGCTCGCGCTCCACTCAGGAGTATTCTGAAACACTCGCTCATTTGAGACATCTATTTCATTGACAAAGTACTCGTCATATTCTGCGTTTATGTAACCGACTGTCACAGACGTATTGAAGAAATCACCACTCGTGAAAATGTCTTCGGCCACATTTGCTAAAGCTTCAAATTCGATACCTGAAACTGTTGCCTGTCCGGCATTTGTTGTAACGCCTGTAAAAGTGTCATTGACGCCATCATTGTCAGTATCCACACCTATTGAACCTGGAATTTGCACATCAGTGTAATCCATAACAAAGGCAGCAAGGTTGGTGTTTACGCGTCCTTCGCCAAAAGTAGATTTAAGTCCCACTTCAAAGCTATTAACAGACTCAGGATCAAAGGACATGAACTCATAGATTTCTTCATCAGAAACAATGCTATCTTGGTTTAAATCAGGTGCTGCTGAAGTTTGTCCTCGCGGATCGAAGCCTCCTCCTTTGAAACCTTTTGATATAGATCCGTAGAGATTGTGATCAGGTGTTGGCTTATAACTTAAAGCTATACGTGGCGTGAACTCATCCCATTCATTCTGGCCGTTGAAGTCTGACGTTGTTGCAATAACAAACCCATTGCCATTAAAAGATTCAGAAAAACCGCCCAAATAAGTCCGACGCAAAACCGTTGATGCTCGCTCGTCATGGGTAAAACGCCCTCCAACAGTCAATGTTAGCTGATCGGTAAAGTCATAGCTAAAGTCTGCATAGGCTGCCCAGGTCTTAGTGCTTACATCTCCAAAGGTTTGCGCGTTCAATCCCGGAAGGTTCAGCAATGTTCCTGTAGTTCCTAGCAAAACATCAAACACCGTCGATGAGTTGGCATCAAGGTAATAGATACCAACCAGTCCATTGAGGCGGTTACCTGTGTAGGATAATTGCAATTCATTCGACAGTTGATCGTTTTTATAAATTGCAGGAACATCTAGGTCAGCAGATTGTAAACTATCAAAATCTATCGGTGAAACTGTTTCATCTTCCCGATAAGCTAAGATGTTTTTAATAGATATGGCATCATTAACATCGAAAGTCGTAACAAAGGAGCCGCCATAGGCCTCCACCTCTTGTTGAACAATATTTAAGCCTGCTCGCGTATCAAATACATCTCCCAACACCGGCGCGCCTGAAAGTTGCCCTGGTATCAAACGGTGTCCTTGGCGAGCTTTAGAATCATCTTTTGTGTAATCACCTGAAAGCTTGAAAGATAGCGAATTGGTTGCATCGAGCTCCATCGACACACGGCCCGCTAAGACATCTTTGTTATAATTCTCCTCACCCGTGACTACGTTTTTTCCAAATCCGCCTCGCTGCAAACTTGTAACGGCTGCACCCAAGCGAAAGGAGTCGGTAATGGGGACGGATCCTTTTATAAGCCCTTCGACTTGATCGTATGTTCCGATAGCTGCACTCGCCGCGAATTCTGGCTGATCTGAAAGGCCGCGGGTCACATATTTCACCGCACCACCGATAGTGTTGCGCCCATAAAGTGTTCCCTGAGGGCCGCGCAAAACTTCTATACGTTCTACATCAAACACATCCAGAACTGCACCTTGTGGGCGATTTAGATAGACGTCATCTAAGTAAACACCAACGCCGCTTTCAAAACCAGAAACAGGATCTTGCTGCCCCACACCACGAATGAAAGCAGTCAAAGTTGAATTCGTTCCGCGAGAAACTTCCAACGTCACATTGGGTGACAATTTAGATACTTCGGTCATATCCGCAACGCCGAGTTGTGCCAATGACTCTCCACCGATAGCTGTTACAGAAACAGGAACGTCTTGCAGATTCTGTTCACGTCGCTGCGCCGTCACAACGATTGTATCGAATTTTTTAGATTCATCTAATGATTCGCTAGAAGCCTGAGCTATAGCAACTCCTGCCATAGTCGATGTACTTGCTCCCAGTAACATCGCTATTGCAAATGATTTCGCTGTTCTGTGCATTTATTTCCTCCCAAAACGAGTCTTGCAGACTTCAATTTACACAACATTATTCAACGCATGTTGATTTCAACAAGTGTTGAAAGTATAGATAGGTGCAAGACCTGTCAATTGGTGTAAATATGCCGCAATGAACCATAAGATGTTCGTGCTAAAAAATAGGGGACATGAAATGACGACAAAAATTTATCCAGATGCGAAAACTGCACTGGAAGGCCTCCTGCAAGATGGGCTTACCATTGTTTCCGGAGGTTTCGGATTATGTGGTATCCCTGAATTACTAATCGCCGCCATTAGAGATAACGGCTCAAAAGACCTTACAGTCATCTCCAATAACGCTGGCGTGGATGGGTTTGGATTGGGTCTACTACTGCAGAACCGGCAAGTTAAAAAAATGATCTCATCCTATGTGGGAGAGAACAAAGAATTTGAACGCCAATATCTGAACGGCGAACTTGAATTGGAATTCAATCCACAAGGAACACTTGCCGAAAGATGTCGAGCTGGTGGTGCTGGTATAGCCGGCTTCTACACAAAAACTGGTGTTGGAACTGTCATCGCTGAAGGCAAAGAACATCGAGACTTTAACGGTCAAACACACATTCTTGAAACTGGCCTAACGGGTGACATCGCCATCGTAAAAGCATGGAAAGGAGATGCACAAGGCAACCTTATCTATCGAAAAACAGCTATGAATTTCAATCCTGACATGGCTATGGCGAGCAAGATGACGATTGCTGAAGTTGAAGAGATCGTACCTGTCGGATCTCTTGACCCTGCACATATCCATACACCGGGAGTTTTCGTTCAACGCGTCATTCAAGGTGATCATGAAAAACGCATTGAAAAAGTAACAACTCGTCCGGGAAAGGAGGCTTAATCATGGCTTGGGATCGTAACCAAATGGCTGCACGCGCAGCTCGAGAACTTCAAGACGGTTTCTATGTAAATCTTGGAATAGGCATTCCTACCTTAGTCTCCAATTATATTCCTGAAGGTGTCGACGTCACACTTCAATCTGAGAATGGAATGTTAGGAATGGGCCCCTTCCCGTTTGAAGGCGAAGAAGATGCAGATTTAATAAACGCCGGAAAGCAAACTATAACTGAGCTGGACCGGACTAGCTTTTTCTCTTCTTCTACTTCTTTTGCAATGATCCGAGGTGGTCACATCAACCTAGCAATACTAGGCGCAATGGAAGTTGCTGAAAATGGCGACCTCGCAAATTGGATGATTCCCGGCAAGCTCGTTAAAGGCATGGGCGGCGCTATGGATCTCGTTGCAGGTGTCCAGCGCATAATTGTTGTGATGGACCATGCTAATAAGCGTGGAGAGTCAAAATTATTGAAAGAATGCACGCTTCCGCTAACAGGAAAAGGTGTCGTAGACAGGATCATCACTGACCTAGGCGTTTTCGATGTTGTTGAAGGCGGCTTAAAGGTTATTGAGCTAGCTCCTGATGTATCAATGGAAGAAGTTCGCACTAAAACCATAGCGAAATTGGTAGACTAAATTATGAACCAGCACCCATTGAGTGATTTTCTAAATCTTACAGGACTTAATGTTCTTGTGACGGGATCCACTAGTGGTATCGGGCAAGGTATCGCAACTGGTCTCGCCTTAGCTGGGTGCAATGTAATGATAAACGGCATGGGAACGCCTTCCAAAATTGAGGCGTTCCGTGCCAATCTAGAAGCTTCATCCAACCGGAAAATAATATATTCCGATGCTGACTTAACGAAGCTAACAGAGATTGAAAAAATGTTTTCACATTTTGAAAAATCTTTGGGTGAAATACATGGCATCGTCAACAATGCCGGCATTCAGCACGTCGCTCCGATAGAGGAATTTCCCACCGATATGTGGGATAGGATTATAGCTCTAAATCTCAACTCGGTATTCCACACGAGTCGACTTGCGTTCAAACAAATGAAGCAACGTAAATGGGGCCGAATTATCAATATATCATCGGCACATGGCCTTACGGCTTCCCCCTTTAAGTCCGCTTATGTCACGGCTAAGCATGGAGTAATGGGGTTCACAAAAACAGCAGCGCTGGAGGGAGCGGAATTTGGCATTCGAGTGAACGCAATTTGCCCAGGCTATGTGCGCACCCCTCTTGTTGAAAATCAAATCAACGATACTGCAAAAGCTCTTAACCTCCCTATAGATCAAGTCATCGAAACCGTCATGCTAGAACGTCAACCAACAAAAAAGTTCACTACAATAGAAGAAATAGCTCGAATGACGTGTTTTCTCATGTCAGACGCAGCTCCGAGTATTACCGGTGCTGATATAAAAATGGAGGGTGGTTGGACCGCCCTATAAACATTCAATACAGTTCAAAAATAAAGAGTAATACATAAGTGGTCAGCTCTCCTTTTTCGAATATCCCTGAAGGGTTTCATATTCTTCAAAGTCGTGGACCATTTGCAGACCTGAATGGTCCATTTTATCGCAAATTGCCCAATGCTGGAGACACAGCAACCGTTTTTGGGTTTCTCCCCTTAGAACGACACGCGAATAGTTTAGGCTTTGTACATGGCGGTATGATTTCTACTTTGCTTGACGGTTTTATGGCGCAAGCAATTGCAGAATCTTACAAACGAAAATTGGTGACCCTCACACTCAACATAGAGTTTAAGCATGTCATCCCTATTCACCGATGGGTTCAAGCAGATATTGAACTAAACGAAATTGAAAAGAACGTGATCTCTGGCGTAGCTTCTCTAAGTTCACGCAATCGAACATGCGCCACAGCAAAAGCAACCTTCAGATTATTCAACCGCTAATCACCCAAAGATGACCTTTCTTAGCATATTCAATGCGGTCAGTATCAACAACACACCAAAAACACGGCGTAACAACCCACCATTCATTCCGTGTGCGATCCGAGCACCTAAAGGTGCAAGTGTTGTAGTCATCAAAGCTATCAGAACAAAACCTGGCAGACTTAAATATCCCATAGAATACGGTGGGAGGTTTTCAACTGACCCCCCACTATATGCATAACCAAGTGCAGCCGGCAGACCAATAGCAGCACCAAAACCTGCACTCGTCCCTATAGCCTGATGAATAGGACGGCCAAACAAAACAAGCGTTGTTACACCAAAGACACCGCCACCTATCCCCATTAGAGAAGAGCAAATGCCTATAATCGTCGAAATAGCCCAACTGACCGGTCCACGTGGAACATCATCGGATAGCCGCCATGTAGGCCGACCAAATATCAATTGAGCAGCAAGCAAAAGAGCAATACTTCCGAAGAAAATTGTCAAAGCCCGACCCGAAATAATTGATGCCAGAAAGCTTCCACCAAGTGCACCAAGCATAATACAGGGTGCCCATTCCTTTAGTATTCTCCAATCTACAGCCCCCTTTGAATGATGGGACATAACAGACCGTACTGAAGTAGCAATTATAGTTGCTAAGGACGTACCCACAGATACATGCATGGCTGTCTCGCCATAGCCCAATGAGCTTAATGTGAAATACAGTGCTGGCACGATAATTACACCGCCTCCAACACCGAACATACCAGCAGCAATCCCTGCGCCTGCACCTGCTGCCAGCAAGGCTAGGAGTAAATTACTATTCTCGATCAGTATATTCCACATCCCATATTCCAATGTTCAAAGGCGATTCACAAACAGAAACACAATAAAAAAAGCCGCTATATCAATAGCGACTTTTCTAACTAGAGCTCAAACTTTAAATTCAAGCAGTTGCAGATATCTGCTTGCGGAATTGACGAAATGATATCATTCGATCATTTTTTTCATCCCACAGCGTCAATGGAACACACTTAAAACTCTCAATAAAAGTAAGTCGGTTCATCTCTTTAAGTTGCGGATGATCTTTTAAGACCTTAGGCAAACGGTAAAATGGGATTTTACTCGCTGCATGATGAACATGGTGAATACCAATATACCCCGTAAGCCAACTGAAAGGCTGAGGTAGATCGTAAAAAGAACTTCCTTGAAGCGCACCGTCAGTATGGTTCCAGTTTTTGTTTCTAAACCAAAGAACATCTTCAAACTGATGCTGGACGTAAAACAGCCAAACGCCCCAAACAGCCGCAAGAAAGACTGATGGAATAAACACCGCTAATAAAGGTGCCCAACCAAGTGTTGCAACAATAAGCCACCCAAATCCTAAGATAGAAAGATTAGTTCCAATAGCACTTACCCACGGTCTCCATCCCTCTTTCATTATTCCAGATGGAATACGGTGCTCTAGAAAGAACATGTAGATAGGGCCAATTATAAAGAGCGTAATAGGGTGACGATACGCTCTATACCCGAATTTATTGAGTGGGCTAAGTGCCTGATACTCTTCTACAGTCAAAGTATCGATAGCCCCTAAACCACGACGATCCAGATTCCCTGATGCAGCGTGATGAATAGCGTGCGTGCGCCGCCAAACATCATACGGTGTCAATGTTATAATACCAACGACACGACCCACCCAATTGTTTAGGGTTGGTGACTTAAAGAATGCGTGATGTCCACAATCATGTTGGATGAGAAACATCCGAACTAAGAAAATACTCGCAGGTACACATAGCAATAATGCAAGCCAAATCATTCCCGATACAGAAGCCCAGAAGGCAGCGCTCCACATTGCCATTAAAGGCAATAAGGTAAGCAATAATTCTGCTACTGAATTCTTTAGATCAGGTTTTTGGTAGGCTGAAAGTATTTTCCGCCATGCCGGCTGTTTTGTTTCAGTCGTCATACGGTCTCTATCTCTTACAGGCCGCAGCCTTCACTCTAAACCAAGTACCAAATCATCACTCTCGAACCAACTGGCATTTGAGCGTTGATCTAGCCAGCTCCCTCATGGAGCCTTAACTTACTGTCTAATGTTATGCCAGATTCAGTCAAGTAGCTGTCGCGGAGTTTACTGCACTTTGATAAACTCCACGCTATAAAAGCGATTTAGCTATTTGTATTCCCACCCGCTCTAAGGCAAGCAAGATGCATTTTGGAAGCTAAACTCCCACGGCAAACACGCTCTTCTGGTGTATTATAGCAAGAATCATTCGGGCTTAAGTTCATGGCGACTGCCATTTGAGCCAAGAGTTCACCCGAATCTTTCCCATAGGGTACCAATTTCCCATTTGCATCCCTATTGATACTCAAACCAACGCGACGATTAATCTGCGTAACAGCTTTATCAATCTCGCATGCTGATGCAAAAAGACTCCGTTCAATTGCCGAAGATGTAATATCTCCCTCAGAAGCATCTTTTGCCAAATATACAGGCCATTGCGTGGCAACGTGAGACTTCATAGATTGTGTTAGGCTTCTTGTTGTATCCCAATCTATTTGAACTGAGTTATCCTGCCTCGCAATCATATCCAACACTCCCGCAGCGCGACGTGAGAATATGGTAGAATCATGTAAACGTGCCACTGAGCACATTCGTGCGTCATTAGTCGTCGTACAGAGCGTTTTTACATCATCTATGGAATCTTTGGCTGCTGTGTAGGTATTCCCCTCTCCTTCGTCCGTGATCACGTCGACTAGAAGAACTCTCGCCTCCATTTCTAAAAAACGACACCCAAGAGCATCTTCAGGTCGCGAGGAACCAGCAATACTGTCTGTTTTCCCAATAAAACTCTCAATTTCGGGTTTCAATTCGAGAGCTGCAACATCTCTATCTGGGGCCGCAGCCAGGCTATCTTTGATGGCCTCTAATGTTTTAAAATCATTCCCATAATTACACGTCCCACTTTGCTCAATCGTATTTGTAAAGCTTGTGTCCGATGTAGACGGCGTATCAGTTGTAGCACAACCTGTCGCAAAAATCAGAAGTGAAACAGCACTTACTTTATTCAACAGTTTGACATTCATAGTCTTCTCCCCTTGCCGCAGGGGGAATTTACAAAATTCAACCTACGGCTAATTTCAGCTACACCTCTTAGTTGACATAACTCAGCGCGTCCCCACGCAAAGCCTCGACAATGTCTTCCACACTTATTTGATCGACAGCTCCAGGACCAAATTCTAATATATGCGCTACGAAATATTTATACACGTAGAGCCATTCATCAGCATTCATCGTTGTTCGAGTATCTTCTGAACTAGAAACTGCATTTAACTTGTCGATAAATTTTCCTAATTCTTGGACATGCGCACGCTGTCCGTTTTCATCTTGAACAGTTAAAGATCGAACCAAATTTGCATTGGCAGCTTTAATAGTTGCCATTAATGCCTCTCGCAAAGTTTCACCAAACAAAACGCTTCCGGCCCTACGTCCCTCTGCCTGCAAAAGCGTACCCGCTTTTGAAAGTACGTGCTGCACAAGCGTTAGCCCAATCTCATGAGACACTCCTTCACTTGCATCGACTGAGAATAATACTCCCGGGTTACGCGCCGCCGTCATTGTCATCACAGACACAACTGAGCGCCAATCTTGTGCATTCAACAACCCTAGATCATCGCTGGATATTGCAGCCGCCGCAACGCGCGCAATCTCTTTAACTTCGGAATTAGCCGACCGTCCTGTCGCCATATGTGGATTAGAAGCAATATGCCCCGCCATTACTTTTAATAGGTCGACCGCCTGATCACGTGTAAAGATTTGAGCGAGAACATCATCGCGACCGCCACCAGATACTCCTATTTTTAATCCCTGCATTAAATCCGCAAACAAATGACTATAAATATCAGCCCATGCACCATCCCAATTTGCATCGCCCGCTTTGGCTTGAATACGAGCTGTCCCGTATTCTCCAGCGACTTGAAACGCTGCAGAAATGACTTCTGCACCAAACCCAGAATCTATATCAAATGGAGGTGGTGCCATGTTTTGCATCACCCCTGCCATGTTTTGTAAAAACTGTCGCGCTGAGTTAGTTTCTAAAGACGCCCCACGCATAAACAATTCTGGACGCGCTGATGCTGTTTTGAGTGCTGCATCATATATCTTCAACACGCCAACTTCAGACAAAGCATCAACCACGTTGAAGACATTGGGGCGAATAGACACTGCATCAGCTAACACAGTGCGAGTAATGACGCCCATAAGCTTTTCGGAACGCGCATCTCCTTTGAAGAACGCATCCGCATTATTGTTTATAGCCGTTAAAGCACCATGCGCCATTGGACCTGTAAGAACACGCGTCAGTTTTTCATGAGCAAGAAACTCTAATCCCTCACTCTGTTCTACTTCCAACTTCAAGGGTTCTATGACTCCAGTAATCATTGGACGCCATCGCTCTTCCGAAGTTATCAATTCTGGATGTTGAGAAACCGAAACTAAAGCCGAATGCACGAATGTTTTTACAAGCCGTTCACCAAAGCCTTCAGCGCCGCCTCCATCTAGTTTTATACGGTCTACCAATCCATCAAGGTTTGGAATCAAAGCATTGAGAATGTTCTCAGCTTTTCTATCAAACCCGAGTACTTCAGGTTGCGTGCCTATCACATCCAGTGCGACATCCGCCAATTCCAAACCGAAACGTGCCCAACCTGTTGGTTTTGAGTTGGATAACCACTCGCGGTGAATATATTGGATACGGGGGTCCATAGACGCATTTCGGATGATCCTGCTATCTACAGATTCTGGTATCTCGCTTCTAACCGCATCATATAGAATATCCACACACGTCGCGACCTGTTTCCTTTGGCGCGCGCACACTGGAAGCAATTCCATAGCATCGCCAGACAGCAAACTGTCCTTGGTAAACAAAGTATCAAGTTCACCACTTGGTTCACAATGATGATGCAAGTCTTTGCGCCTGTAGACAAAGTCAACAGCCATCCATTCGATTTCGTCATTGTCATGGATGGGAAAGTTATTTGTAAGTACAGAAAAGTCCTGCTGCAGCAACTGGTCTCTTCGCGCATTTCTTGCAGCTTTTCCAAGCTTAATTACGCCGGAAACTGCAGTTAAGAAAAGCGTTGGAGACAAGATCATCGTTACGTGCCTCTAACCTCTATATTTTCTGAAACTGCCTTGCGTACCAGATGGTGATTGCAAAGTATCCGCTGATAAAACCTGCTGTCTAGGTGGTGGACCTGGACGAGAAGGCATTTCTCCCAAAGTCACACCTTCGTTAGGTTGTTTCACCGGAATTGAAGGAGACTTAAATTTCAGAAAATCAACGCTAGGGCTTTCGTTCGCGGTTTCACTCTTGCTGCTACCCGTAACAGTCTCATTCACATCACGCCCGGACACTGTTAAAAACGCATCGGTCAATAAATCTAAATCAGGCTCAGCACTTGGGTTTGCTAATGATCCTTTGAAATCCCGTGGACGTCGCACTTCACCTGAAACGGTATAAGGCTTAGCCTCATTGGGTGCAACTCTAGCAGCACTCCCAGTCCCTGCATTGCGAAGTGCAAAAGATGCCATTGCGCGAAATAAGTTGAACCAGAACGTCGCGCCTAAACCTATCAATCCGGCGGTTGCGATCATTCCCAACAACCACTGAAAACCTTCAGGTGTTAGAATACGCGGAATAGCTTTGCTTTCGTATAAGCCAAACAAGTTTACTGATTCAGTAAATGTTTTGACATCACAATTGGGGCTCTCTGGCGTATCACAGTATGGGAAGAAATCACGACCAACTGGAAAGCCTGCATTTGAAAGAATCCGAAAGTCAGACGATATGGTTGAAGCCATTCCAGTGGCTGCACCATTTTGTCCTTGAGCGAATGTAGCTTCTTGCACCTTTTGGGCAATAAACCCATCCAAAGCCTCTTCAGTGCTAAATGTATTCAGCACACCATTTAATGCGCTTTGGTTGGTTGCCAAATGAGAGTAGATCGCCAGCGCGTTCACATTCCCAAGTGAAACGATGAGCAAAGCAACAATTGTCGTTAAAACCTTAGCTCGTGCTCTAAAGTATTCTGATTGCCCAGCTCCATAGCGATCAAATTCATATACAAGCCTGTTCAGCGATTGCTTTACTTGTGGTCGGCTCATTGATGACAAACGTTGACCATAATCTGTTTGCGTTAGTTGTTCTACAAACTGTAACTTGGATAGGTTCTCAAACCGACGACGAAACACATTAAGAACAGGGATATTGGCCAACCACCACCAACGCCCTTTCCCTCCATAGGCTGGGCTACGTGTCATCTGTTTCGCAAATTGTGAGGCACGTTTACTCGCGCCTCCTTCCAACCCTTGCCGCACATCAGGATATTCAGGGTCAAGCGGCATAACAACACCATCGTGGAGCGCCCGCAACATTTCCTGCAGCCCACCACCACGTAAAGCAAAGCCTTTATGAATAGCTTCCACTACCACCGACGCAATCGTCGACATCACAGCCATAATGCCCGCAAAGGCAAAAAGTGCGAGAATCCAATTCATAATCCGTCCCCTCAGATGAACATCGAAAAGTCCTCTAGAGGTTAGACTATAGCCCAGCATGTGGTTGCCACAAGAAGAATGTTAAAAAAGTACAAACCACTTGGAGAAAATTCACATACTAGAATTCGCTTATTTGATGTGTGGATACGCGTTTTAACAGAATTAACTTGCTGAATATGCACAATTATGCGGCTAGTGAAGGGAATGTTTTACCATTTGCGGCCTAAAGCCAACACAACACTACCAATTAATAGCTTTTCATTCTCTAAAGACAAATTTTCGCATAGAACATCTACTTAGCCAATTCAGCGCTGTTGAAAGATCTCATGTCTATCCAAGCTAGCTTATACCACCTTACGCACTATAAATACGACCGCCCTGTCACGCTTAGTCCGCAGGTTATTCGGTTAAGACCAGCACCACACTCTCGTACACCTGTCATTTCCCACTCACTGAAGGTGAGCCCCGGCGGCCATTTCGTAAATCATCAACAAGACCCGTACGGGAATTGGTTGGCACGTTTCGTTTTTCCCGAACCTGTTAGAGAGTTTAAAATCGAAGTTGATCTAGTTGCAGATATGAGCGTCTACAATCCATTCGACTTCTTTGTAGATGAATGTGCAGACACTTGGCCCTTTAAATATCCCAAAGACGTAAAACACGATCTAAAAATTTATACAAAGACCAAAAAACCGGGAAAACGTTTACAGTCTTTTCTGTATAAATTTCTTGAAGATGGCTCAAAGAAAAACCTTCGAACAATCGATTTCATCGTGGCACTAAACTCTGCCGTAAACAAAGAAATCAGCTATATAATTCGGATGGAACCGGGTGTTCAAACGCCAGAGGAAACGCTTGAGTTAGCCAAAGGCTCATGCCGCGATTCATCATGGTTACTTGTCCACGCATTTAGAAATCTTGGATTTGCTGCTCGTTTCGTTTCGGGTTACCTCATACAATTAACGCCTGACGTCAAATCTCTTGATGGCCCCTCCGGTACAGATTACGACTTCACTGATCTGCATGCTTGGTGTGAAGTATACCTACCGGGTGCAGGATGGGTTGGGCTAGACCCAACTTCGGGCCTCTTAACAGGGGAAAGTCATATTCCACTGGCTGCAACACCACACTATTCAAACGCAGCTCCTATAGTCGGCATGGCAAGCGATTCAAAAGTTGAATTTGAATTTGACATGAGAGTAAAACGCACTGCGGAACATCCAAGAATTACAAAACCATTTTCAGATGAGTCATGGGATAAACTTGATGCTTTAGGGCAGCGTGTTGATGAAGTCCTGAAAGCAGAAGACGTGCGTCTTACCATGGGAGGAGAACCCACTTTTGTATCCATAGATGATTTTGAATCTCCAGAATGGAATACAGATGCTGTAGGACCCACAAAAAAAGTGCTCGCAGACAGACTAATACGTCGATTGCGAGACCGGTTTGCTCCAGGTGGTTTCCTACACTATGGGCAAGGAAAATGGTATCCGGGCGAAACGCTTCCGCGTTGGACCTACTCCCTATATTGGCGCGGCGATGCCAAACCTATTTGGAAAAATGTCGATTTGATCGCTTTAGAAGATTCACACACCAATGTTGGATCAAAAGAAGCAGGTGACCTTTTAGAACTCATCGCAAGCAAACTTGATATTCAGCAAGATATGATCGCGCCTGCTTATGAAGATCCTGCTGAGTGGATATTGCGAGAAAGCGCGCTTCCTGAAAATGTCACTCCTGAGAACTCCAAGCTGAAAGATCCAGAAGAACGCGGTCGAATAGCGCGTGTATTTGAACGTGGATTAACCCAGCCCGCAGGCTACATATTACCAGTACAAAGATGGCAAGCACAAAATAGCGGAAAACGTTGGAGATCTGAAAAATGGTCTACGCGCCGCGGAAAAATCTATCTTACGCCTGGTGATAGCCCCGTAGGCTATCGTCTTCCTTTGAGCAGCTTGCCTCACCTTTCAAAGATTGATTATCCATTCACTTTTGAAGCTGACCCAACAGGCGTCAGTGGCCCACTCCCAGAATTCTCAGGTCAAGCGCCTTTTTCAAATGATGTAAACCCAAGACAGCAACCCTACACCCAGAATCGAGAAGATACTCGAATTGAGCAGGAAAAAACACAAAACGCATCAATTATTGAAACAGCTAATGTTCGGACAGCCATCGCAGTAGAACCACGCGATGGACGTCTATGTATCTTTATGCCCCCCACAGAGGTAGCAGCCGACTACCTAGAGCTTATCTCAGTAGCAGAACAGGCTGCACAGGACCTTGGAATACCGGTACATATTGAAGGCTACGGACCACCTACAGATTCGCGACTTAATGTCATTCGCGTCGCGCCTGACCCAGGGGTTATTGAGGTAAATATCCATCCCGCTTCAAATTGGGATGAATGTGTTGATATTACTACCGCCGTTTATGAAGAAGCTCGTCAGACACGTTTAGGTGCAGATAAGTTTATGACGGATGGTAAGCACACCGGAACTGGAGGTGGAAACCATGTCGTGGTCGGTGGAGCCACTCCCCTCGACAGCCCGTTTCTCCGACGTCCAGACCTTTTGCGTAGCCTCATCTTGCACTGGCAACGTCACCCTAGTCTCTCCTACCTGTTTTCAGGACTATTTATCGGCCCGACAAGCCAAGCACCGCGGATAGATGAGGCACGCCATGATAGCCTATATGAACTTGAAATCGCTCTTTCTCAAATCCCTCACCCGGGTAAAGGAGAACAGCCCCAGCCTTGGCTAGTAGATCGTTTGCTACGTAACATTCTGATAGATGTAACTGGCAACACACATCGTGCAGAGATCTGTATTGATAAGCTTTATTCTCCTGATGGCCCAACTGGCCGTTTAGGGTTGGTTGAATTTCGTGGCTTCGAAATGCCACCAGAACCACGAATGAGTTTAGCTCAACAACTGCTTATTCGTGCCTTGATAGCTCGCTTCTGGCAAACCCCTATTGATGGTAATTTAGTCCGATGGGGCACTAAATTACACGACAAGTTTATGCTCCCTGAGTACATCTGGTCCGATTTCATGAACGTCTTAGATGATTTGCGTCAGCACGGGTTTGATATGGATCCAGAATGGTTCAAAGCTCAAAGTGAATTCCGTTTCCCTTTCTGCGGTGAAACCGAAGTTGAAGGCATGAAACTTGAAATTCGCCAAGCTCTAGAACCTTGGCATGTTATGGGTGAAACCGGCGCTATCGGCGGTACGGTAAGATATACAGATAGCTCCGTTGAGCGCGTACAAGTCAAACTTACTGGTGCTGATCTATCACGCTATCAAGTGACGTGTAATAAACGCCAAGTCCCACTAAAAATAACACCTGATGGCGAGGCAGCCGTTGCTGGAGTTCGTTTCAAAGCTTGGCAGCCTCCTCTTGCACTTCATCCAGTTCGCCCCATAGATGCGCCCTTAACGTTCGATATCTATGATAAATGGACTGGACGTTCTTTGGGGGGCTGCGTTTATCACGTCGCACATCCAGGTGGACGCAGCTATGACACCTTCCCAATTAACGGAAATGAAGCTGAAGCGAGAAGATTGGCTCGTTTTCAACCATTTGGACATTCTCCAAATGAATATCACGTGGTAGGCGAGTCTCCTCATCCAGAATTCCCTATGACTCTGGATTTAAGAAGACCAGTCGGAATTTAACATTTGCCAAACTCTACTCCAAGCAATGACGAAAGACATCGCAACCTTTTAAAAAACTATAAGCTTATTAACGGCGCATTAGATGAGATGATGACGCTGAATGGAGAAGTGCGTCCTATTTGGAAAAACTTCATAACGCATCTCAGTCAACTTTCTAGCGAAGAACTCGACCGTCGTACAAAGAGAGGCAATCAATACCTCAATGACGCAGGGGTTTTTTTTCGGCAGTATGGTGATGACGGCAATCAAGAAAGAGATTGGCCCTTAAGCCACATTCCAGTCCTTATTGGCGAAAAAGAATGGCAAAAAATCTGTGATGGACTACACCAACGAGCGGATCTGTTAGAAGAAGTTTTAAAGGACATTTACGGCAATAACTCTCTTGTAAGTGAAGGAATTCTTCCAGCCCAACTAATAGCCTCTAATCCAGAGTGGCTACGTCCTTTGGTAGATTCAATTCCTACCAATGGAAACTACTTACATTTTTTAGCTTTCGAGATAGGTCGCGGGCCTGCGGGAAACTGGTGGGTATTAAGCGATAGAGCTCAAGCCCCATCTGGTGCAGGGTTCGCATTGGAGAACCGTGTGGCCACCTCTCGAGTATTTTCAGACTTTTTTGAAACAGGTAATATACAACGCCTAGCTAGCTTTTTCAGGGAGTTCAAACGTGCTCTCAAAACCTTAAATAAAACACCAGAAAACATAATCGGTATTATGACTCCGGGGCGTTTTACAGATACCTATTTTGAGCATGCTTACATAGCAAGATACCTTGGTCTAGCTCTCCTTGAGGGAGAGGACATGATCGTCCAAAATGGGAAAGTCATGGTGCGTACTATTGAAGGGCTAAAGCCAGTCGGTGTGCTATGGAGAAGATTGGACGCGTTGTTCGCCGATCCGCTTGAGCTAGAACAAAACTCTAAGCTTGGCACTGCCGGCCTAGTGGGTAGCGCAAAGAACGGCAATATAAACTTGGTAAATGCTCTAGGATCGGGCTTAATTGAAACGCGGGCTCTATTAGCGTTTATGCCACGGATCTGTAAGACAATTTTTAAAGAAGATTTAAAAATACCTAATGTGGCAACGTGGTGGTGTGGGCCTCACAAAGAGCGTGAGTATGTTCTCAAAAACGCGCAGAATATGATAATCAGCCCCGCAATGGCACCGAGTGTTCCTTTCACCTCAAAACAAAGCCAGAACCAAAATAATAGATATAATTATAGCAATCAGGCTGAACTAGAAACGTTGTTAAATTTCGACGGTGACCAACTCGTCGGTCAAGAGGCTGTTACTCTTTCGACGACACCTACCCTCAAAGATGGTTTACTGACACCCCGGCCCGTCACCCTGAGAGTATTTGCATGTCGAACTGCAAATGGTTGGAAGTTTATGCCGGGAGGTTATGCACGGATTGGTAAACACGAGAATGCATCAGCTATCGCCCTCCAAGAAGGCGGTTCAGTATCAGATGTCTGGGTGATTAGTGACGACAAAGTTGATACTCAAAGCCTTATAAAAAGGCCATCTAACATTACTAAGCCATATCAAACTGCTGCACTCCCCAGTCGTGCTGCCGATAACCTATTATGGTTGGGGCGATATGCCGAACGCGCTGAAATCATAATACGGCTTCAACGAGGGTATCATTTACGTATCGCAGAAGATGCCAACTTTGAGCGCCCGTTATTAAAACAGATAAACGCGCATATTCAGACATTTGGCGCCACATCCGCATCAGCGCCTTTCACGACTATCGTGAGTGTCGTAACGAGTGCGCTTAATTCTGCATCTCAACTGAGGGATCGCTTCTCAGATGACGGTTGGCTAGCATTAAAAAACCTCCTGAATGAAACGAATGATTTAAGTAAATCCCCACCATTCATCGGGGACGACACTGCACGTTCAATGAATCTTCTGCTACAAAAACTCACTTCATTCTCCGGGTTGGTCCACGAGAATATGTACAGATATTCTGGATGGCGTTTCTTAAGCATCGGACGCTCATTAGAACGCGCGTATGAAACATCATCTTTGCTTTCAAAGTTTGCTGTACCAGATGCACCTTTAGGATCACTCGAGTTTGCATTAGAAATTGCGGATAGTGCGATGAGCCATAGACGTCTTTATAATTTGGACACACAACTTTCATCCGTAATTGAACTCGTCGCTTTAGATGAACTAAGCCCACGATCAATCTTATATCATCTTTCAAATATTCAGCAGCAAGTTAGTTTTCTGCCTCAACACAACCAAAAGGATGAAGTCCAAAAAACTTCTAGCATCCTATCGCAAGCGTACAATGATTTAAAATCCCACCCTGATGGCACTGTAAGTCCAAAAACTCTTATGGATCTAAGATCGAAGCTTGGAGAGTTCTCCATGCTCTTGGCGCGACAATATTTCAATTAGGGTATCGCTATGCAGTATGAAATCGCAATGACAATAACTTATAATTACGATCACCCTGCTGTTGGCGGAAGACATGTGCTCCACCTCACACCAAGACAAATCGACCAAATTCAAGAAGTCGAGCAATCTATTGTGAAAGTATCCCCCCAACCAGACGAATGGGAAAAACATTCCGACTTCTTTGAAAACACTCAAATAGACATCGCATTTAATCAGCCACATAAAACAATTTCGTTTAATGTCGTCTCAAAAATTACACGTTTTCCTATTGAGCCCCCCACCGACACCAGTCCACCACTTACTGATATGAAGGCAGAAATAAAAAATATTCGAACGTTAGGAGCGGACTCTCCGCACCACTTTATAGGCCCGTCACCTCGTATAAAGGCTACACACGCGGTTCAAGATTATGCCAGTCAGCTTACTGCCAATTCGCAAAGCACATTTGAAGCAGTGAAAACAATTAATCATGCGCTTTATAAAGATCTAAAATTTGACCCGTCCGCGACGAACGTCGACACTCCATATGAATTGGCTTTCAAAAACCGTCACGGTGTCTGCCAAGACTTTTCGCATATTATGATTGCCTGTTTACGCAGCTTAAACATACCTGCCGCCTATGTCAGTGGATATCTCCGCACGAATCCACCAGAGGGACAAGATCGATTAGAGGGCGCAGACGCAATGCACGCTTGGGTCAGAGTATGGCTAGGATCGCGAATGGGGTGGCTAGAATTTGACCCGACTAATAATCTTATCGTTAGCGAAGATCATATAGTCATAGGATATGGAAGAGACTATTCTGAAATCTCACCTATCAAAGGGGTGTTAAGGTCTGAAGGGTCCCAATTTAGTACCCAATCAGTCGATGTAAGGCCAGTTTCAGTTAAGTAATTATAAGAACTTGAAAATAGCTGAAATAAAACCTGATTTCTCGCTTACATTCAATTGAATCATTTCATGAAATCAACTGTTATATTGACTCCTACACGAGTAAGCATATGTTGCGCCGTGATAGAGAGGCTGCTGACGCGCAGCGCTTGCGGCATTCAAGCGCCGCTTCAACAACCCAGTTTGGATTCTGACCCAATACGACAATCCGGTCTAGGTAACAGAACAAACTTAGTAAAAGGTCGGGCATCGAAAAGATGCAACCGAACAAGAACGTATATATGACATTCGATGATCTAGACTTGGACCCACGCTTGTTAAGCGCCGTGAAAGACGCTGGCTACACTGAACCAACTCCTATTCAAGCCCAAGCAATCCCTGCTGTAATCCAAGGACGCGATGTTACTGGTATCGCGCAGACAGGTACTGGCAAAACTGCTGCATTCGTCCTCCCAATGATCCATAAGCTAGGCCAAGGTCGTGCTAAAGCAAGAATGCCACGCACTCTAATCCTAGAACCAACGCGTGAACTGGCGGCACAAGTAGCAGAAAATTTTGAAAAATATGGCGTCAACCACAAACTCAACATGGCGCTGCTTATTGGTGGCGTTTCATTTGCCGATCAAGATAAAAAGATTACCGCCGGTGCAGACGTTCTAATAGCAACCCCAGGCCGTCTAATGGATCATTTTGAGCGCGGTCGTTTGCTGATGACCGGCGTTCAAATGCTTGTTATTGATGAAGCTGACCGGATGTTGGATATGGGGTTCATTCCAGACATCGAAAAGATCTGCAAATTACTCCCAACGAACAGACAGACCTTATTGTTCTCGGCAACTATGCCCCCTGAAATTGCGAAGTTAACCAAACAATTTCAAAATGACCCGAAACAAATAGAGGTTGCTCGTCCCGCTCAAACCGCAGAACTTATTACACAATATATGACCTCATCCCCATCGGATAAGGACGAAGTTAAGCGCGGGATTCTTCGCGCCATTATTGGAAACTGTGATGTTAAGAATGGCATCGTATTCTGCAATCGTAAAACAGAAGTCGATATTGTAGCCAAGTCTTTAAACAAGCACGGATTTGATGCAGCTCCTATACATGGTGACTTACCTCAATCCTATCGCATGGAAACACTCGACAAATTCAGAAATGGTGACCTTAAACTGCTAGTGGCATCAGATGTAGCAGCACGCGGACTTGATGTTCCCGATGTTAGTCATGTTTTTAACTACGCTCCCCCCCCAAATTCTGATGACTACGTTCACCGCATCGGCCGAACTGGTCGCGCTGGTCGTACTGGGGAAAGTTACACTATTGTCTCCCCTAGAGACAGTAAGTTGTGGGATGCCGTACTAAAGCGCATCGGCAAAGATATTGAACAATTTTCCAGTGAAGCAATCGTTGCGGCTATCGCAGATGTCTCTGCAAGACCTGAACGAAAGCCCAATAAGAAAAACGAAAATCGGAATTCAAAACGAAAAGGCCGCCACGGTCGCACCAAAGATAGAGCTCAATCCGACGAACAAATTGCAAATAACGATGCCGTCGAGGCTCCGACTATTCAAAAAACTGAACACCAAGTTGAAAAACCAAAGCAAGAAAAGAAGAAACGTTCTAACAAACGTGGAAACGATGATTTAGGGCCTTCTTTCAAAGGTATGGGAGAACACGTCCCCGCCTTCTTGCTGCGTCCTGTTGATACAACGCCAACAAGCTAAGGTATTTAGCTCTGCTGAAGCAAATATTAGCAAGCATTGCAACTATTCTCGTGTCCGGTTAACCAATATTTACATTTGTATTTCATCATGTCCGAGTCGACGTATGGAAGAATAAAGATGGGGCGCGAGAAATAATGTATGAGCAACTTAAAGGCCCAAGTGGCATAAAAACTGGTCATGCTGCTGTTGATAAGATTAGCGAACATAAGCTTTGCGCAACGCCTCAGAATTACGAAGTTTGGCTTAATTACATCGCAGGCTGGGCTCCTGACCTGACGCGCGAATTAGATATCGCCATTTCAAAGGGCCTCCCCTTAACGGACGCGTCTTTAGAGAAGATTCACAATAAATACTTTGCAGCAACTCAATTATCTTCCCAAGTCATGGAAACTGGGACAAAGATTGCAAAAGAAATAGCGGATGCCGTAGAGGCACTCAAAAGTGCAAGTATTACTACGGAACAATACGGCGCCACGCTGGATAATGCTGCCAAAAGTCTTAGCAATTCTGACATCACTGGAGATGCATTAAGCAGAATCGTCTCCGTTCTAGCTTCTTCTACAGAAGAAATGTCTAACTTAAATCAAAACCTGAACCATCAATTAGTTAGCTCCACCAAAGAAATTGAAACATTACGCTCATCCCTTCAAGCAGCACGAGCTGAAGCACTGACGGATGGATTGACTGGCGTGGCAAATCGGAAGCAATTTGATGAAGTCCTCAGAAGACGTACGCAAGAGTGTTTAGAAGATGGCACAGAGCTTTGCCTTATAATTTGTGACATCGATTTTTTCAAAAAATTCAACGATACTTGGGGACACCAAACTGGCGACCAAGTTATCCGCTTTGTTGCCAACTCCTTAGCCCAAAAAGCTGTGAATGACGCCGTTGTCGCAAGGTATGGTGGTGAAGAATTTGCGATTATTATGCCGCGTACAAATCTTGATACCGCCCAAGAATTTGCCGAAAGTGTACGTAAGACGATTGAATCTAAAAAACTTATACGTAGATCTACGGGTGAACCATTAGGTCAAGTTACAGTATCTTTTGGTATAGCTTGCTATCGCTCTGGTGAGTCAGTCTCCAACCTAATAGAGCGATCCGATAGCTGCCTTTACCATTCTAAACAGACTGGAAGAAACAAAATCACTTTAGAGAGCGATCCTAGCTTAGCTTAGAATTTAAGATAGCGTAGCCCTGCCTCTAACTCTTTCACGCCCGACAAAATACCATTGAATATATTAATTCCGCAGTATTCACTGCGAATACTGGTTGAAGAATAGCTCATTTTGCCTTTAATTAAAAAAAAGGCCGACGCATTAGAACGTCGGCTTAGTCAAAGAACAGTCTTCCCAAGGATCTTTAGAGGGACTTAAAAGCCCCTTGAGGAGATAAATACACATTACTCTTGGTTAGCTGAATTAACGTTGACGTAAGGGTTCAGATTGAGTTCATGTTGTGCATGCTCATTTGAAAACACATAAAAATCAGATACTTATATTAATTCTATACTGATTTTATATTTAATTTCATTGAAATTTCTTCAATTTCACAAAGTAAATTTAAACCTTACTACCCCATTCTTTTGATTAATATCAAAGTGTGGAAAACCAATCATGACTCGACCCAGATATTCGGCACCACTGAGAGTTTCCGTCGTTTGTGGCGATCATGGCCGCGCACAGTATATTTGCAATGCACTAAAACGTGCTCAACTTGATGCACGCGTCGGTGAGTTCACGGAACCTTGTGACGTTTTCCTGTTTGATTTATCAACTTGCCGCCCTGCTCTTGTAACCGAGATTAGTCGATACGCAAAAGAATGTAGTGCCTCCCCGCCATTAATAGCTACCCTGGGTGCCGTTGGTTCTTTAATTGAGCCCATCCAAAATGTTGATGTGAGGCTCAGCTCGGATTCTGCAATTTCATTGGCAAATGCCCGTTTTCATTTTGCACGTCGTACAGCAGCACGACGGGCAGAAGTAAAATTACGCAAGGAAAGCTATGAAAGGTTTGGTTTCACACACTCACCTAACGATACACAATGCAAAAGTAATATCCTATATGTTGGAGAAGCGTGTGGTCGTTTCTTAGCACTAAAAGGACATTTAGAAAGTCAGGAATTCAACATCAGTGCTGCATTCAGTACGCATACTGCTTTTGATTTCCTTCACGATCACTCTTTTTCAGCTATTCTACTTGATACTTCAGCCGATCGTATCAATCCCGATAATTTTTGCGCAATGGTTCGCAGAAGCTCCAACCTTGTCGACATACCCATTCTAGCTTTAGCTGACGAAAAACAAGAGTTTGGACCGGACATTCTCGATTGCGTAACTGATCTTATTGATACTAACTCAACATTAGACAATGTTTCCGATCAACTTACTGAATTGATACAAAACCGTGGACCGTCCACTAAAGATTTTGCGGCTCCGAACAAAGAAATTACAGACGCAGCGACCGGTTTATTCACTCGTGCATTTTTTGAAAATCATTTGGAGCACCAAATAGAGTGGTCTCTAAATTATAATCAGGCGCTCACATTATTGATTATAAAAGTGGAAGCTTTCCCCGGTAAAGACGTGGATCCAAGAGATTTGTCCATAACAGCTCGCGTTGTAAAAAACTTACTACGCGTTCAAGATGCTCCAACTCGCTTAGACTGGTCTACACTCGCTGTATCAATGCCTGGAGCCGACGAAATAAGCGCAAAAAATGCAGCCAGACGACTAGAAGGCGTACTTGACGCTACAGCTTTCGAAGGTGAACTTGGCCAACCAGCAAGGCAAATCCGTATCAACTGGCATATTTCAGAGCTAAATCCTGATCAATCGCCAGAGCAATTATTGTCTTCAGCACTGAAAAATACACCTAAAAGCGGATATGCAGCGGCTTAACGCAATCAACTATCATCTTTTGCTGCTGCTGCTAATTCTTTTAGGACGCCTTTTACAGCCTTCAGCCTGTAATCAGCTGTTGGCCAGCCGCCCGTAATTACAAGTTTCATATCTGGTCTCAATTTCATTTGACTTGGGCGTGTGTGGACCCAAGCAATCAATTGAGCAGGATCAAGAGGCGGTTTATCACGGAATGTAAACACAGCCCCTTTAGGGCCAGATGTTAACTTGGAAATACCAAGATCCTTACACATATTTTTGACGGCTGTGACTTCAAGCAATTGCTTTGTCTCATCAGGAAGCGGGCCGAACCGATCAATCAATTCTGCCGCAAAGCTTTCACGCTCTTCTTCTGTATGAAGGTCTGATAGACGCCTATATAGCGCTAATCGCTCCGTAAGGTCACCAACGTAATAATCTGGAATCAAAACTGCTGCCCCAAGATCAATGACGGGCGACCAGTCATCTGTTGGCTCTACTTCGCCTGTTTTTAGGGCTTTAACAGCATCTTCTAGCATTTGTTGGTATAGCTCAACACCAACTTCACGTACGTGCCCAGACTGAGCATCACCCAATAGATTACCACCACCACGCATATCAAGGTCATGACTGGCAAGAAGAAACCCTGCCCCTAAACTATCTAGTGATTGTAGTACTTTTAGGCGTTTCTCAGCTGTTTCAGAAAGCACCATATCTTTTTTGGTTGTCATGTATGCATACGCACGCAATTTGGAACGCCCAACACGGCCACGTAGCTGATAAAGTTGAGCAAGTCCAAAGCGATCGGCTCGGTGCACGATCATTGTATTAGCGCGCGGAATATCCAGTCCTGATTCTACAATCGTCGTCGCAAGCAATACATCAGCTTTACCATCATAAAAATCATTCATGATGTCTTCCAACTGCCCCGAAGCCATTTGACCATGTGCCGAAAGGAAAGACACTTCAGGAACTTGCTCGCGAAGGAAACGCTCTAAGAAAGGCAAATCCGATACGCGAGGCGCAATGAAATAGGATTGTCCTCCTCTATAGCGTTCCCGCAGTAACGCTTCTCGAACAGTCACCGGATCAAACTCAACAGTGTAGGTACGCACAGAAAGACGGTCGATTGGCGGTGTGGCTATAATGGATAGGTCACGGATGCCAGTAAGTGCCAGTTGAAGTGTGCGTGGAATAGGCGTTGCTGATAGAGTTAGGACGTGAATGTCCGATTTAAGCTCTTTCATCCGCTCTTTATGTTTTACTCCAAACCTTTGCTCTTCATCTACAACCAACAAGCCTAACCGCTTGAAATGTACTTGTTTTGATAAAACGGCATGCGTCCCGACAACAACGTCGGCGTCTCCATTGGCAAGCATTTCTCGCGTAGTCGCCTGCTCTTTAACGGATACAAATCGTGACAATTGACGCACTTTAATAGGCCATCCTTCAAACCGCTCTTTAAATGTTCGAAAGTGTTGGCGCGCCAGAAGCGTTGTTGGCGCAACAATAGCAACTTGCATTCCGCTCATAGCAGCGACAAAAGCTGTTCGTAGTGCGACCTCAGTTTTACCAAACCCAACATCACCACAAATTAGTCGATCCATTGGTTTTCCAGACGAGAGGTCTGAAATACAATCTTCTATGGCATTAAGCTGATCGTCAGTTTCTTCATATGGAAAGCGAGCACAGAACTCATCAAACAACCCGTCTGCTTCAGCTAGTTTATCTGCTTTACGCATTTCTCTTTCTGCAGCGATACGGATAAGATCACCCGCCATTTCCATAATGTTTTTCTTGGCTTTTGCTTTACGGCTTTGCCACCCTGCACCGCCAAGCTTATCCATCGCGCCTTCACCAGAGTCTGCACCATAGCGGCTGATAAGCTCTATATTTTCAACGGGTAGTAATATGCGGTCTCCGCCAGCGTATACCAGCGCAAGGCAATCATGGGGCGCTTCTCCAACATCAACCGTGCGTAAACCCTCATACCGCCCTACGCCGTGATCAATGTGGACTATCATATCACCAGGAGACATAGATGCTGCTTCAGCTATGTAACTCGCAGTTTTACGCTTACGTTTACGCGGTCGTGCTAGCTTGTCTCCCAGCATGTCCTGCTCTGCTATGACTGCGAGGTCACTAAAGGTAAATCCCGCTTCCATAGAGGTTTCGGTGATGATTGGTACATTTGCAGCCTTTGCAGCTGACCAGTCTTCAGCAGTTCTTACATTTGTTAAGCCATGATCAGATAGAACAGTTTTTAAGCGATCAGCAGACCCCGCAGACCAAGCTGCGAATACGACTTTGCGTTTGGCTTCAATATGCTCTTTTGCCAGAGCAACCGCCGCATCAAATACATTGGTGTCTGGGTTCGAACGCTCTACAGAAAAATCTCTTCCTGCTTGCGCTCCGACAAAAACAACATCTTTCTTGTCCGGGCTTTGAGAGGGGTGAAACCTTACGACAGCCCCTGCTGCGCGCGTTAGTTCAAAATCTTCTTTCGTTAGATACAAAGCTTGCGGCGGCAAGACTTTAGCTGCCATTTCATCTCCACCAGCAGCATGCACGCGCGTGTCATAATAGTCTTTTGCTTGTGCAATTCGGTCCAAACCAACAGCTTCGGCTTGGTTGTCAAAGCCAAGCAATGCATCTGCACCTGCATACTCAAGTAGCGTTTCGAGTTTTTCGTGGAATAGTGGCAACCATTGCTCGACACCTTGACGGCGAATTTTAGCGCGTGCTGCTTCATAATTGGGGTCACCACCGGGAGGACCAAAGGATTCCAAATATTTCACGCGAAAGCGCGCTAACGCCTCATCTGTGAAGAAAATCTCACTCACTGGAGCAAAGGCTATTTGCCTAAGATCGGCCGTAGATCGCTGTGTTTCAGCATCGAAAGAACGTAGAGACTCAAGATTATCTCCGAAAAAATCTAAACGTACAGGCTCTGGGCGGTCTGGAGGGTAAATATCTACAATACCCCCTCGTATGGCATATTCGCCTGGCTCACGTACTATATCGGCGCGTGTATAGCCATTAATGGTGAGGTAATCTTGCAGGGCTGACTGATCGACATCTGCGCCTACTCCTGCAGCGAAACTTGCCTGCGCCATTTGTGTGACGGGTGCTATACGCTGCACGAGTGCATGCGCCGTGGTTACCACGAGGATCTTCTCTGCTGGATCTCTGTGTGCCAAACGCGCAAGTGCTGAACATCGCATGGCCGATATGTGCGCTGTAGGACTTACTCGATCATAGGGAAGACAGTCCCATGCTGGAAAATTGATCTGGGAAATGAGGGGCTGAAAAAATTTTGCAATCGAAAGCACTTGAAGCGCTTGGCGTTCATCTCTTGCAACATAAACACCGACACCACCGCGTTTGTTTATTGCCTCTACAAATACACGCACGTCTGCACCGAAAGGTGCTTCATATGCGTCGATAGGCTTTTTAAGCCCTGCAATAGTATCCCAGACTTTCATAGTATTTTTCGTCTTTTCCAGAAACCGCTTAGAGCAGTCCTTTTGCTTTCATGTGGGCTGGCAGATCAAAGGCTTTGAGCATTTCCATTACCGGACCTTTAAATGCATCTGGTTCAGTTTCTCTTCCAATGATCCAACCATACACATCTTGGTCGGGTGAATCTAAGAGCCGTTCAAACTCTTCTAAACCAGCGTCATCCATTTTCTCTAAATTAACTTCAGCAAACTCACCCATCATCATGTCCATTTCTTTGAACCCTCTGTGGGTGGCCCGAAAAAAGAGTTTGCGTCTTCGCGCGTCCATTATGATCGTCTCCTATTTTCAATTGAAGACACATAGGACTGTTTGAGGTAATTGTCAGGTCGTGCAATGCTCAATACCGTGAATTAATTATGAGACCTGATATCCTCTTCCCATTTTTCAAGGACTTAAAAAGCCTATCTGGCATTGGTCCTAAAACTGCCCCGCTGCTGCAAAAGCTAGTGGGCGGCGATAAAGTATTGGATTTATTACTACATTTACCAACGCACTGGATTGACCGGAGCGTCCGTCCGTCTTTCTTTGATACTATAGTTGGTGAAATTGCGACGGTACGCGGAACAGTTGATTCTGTTTTTGCAGGACACGGAAATGGACCGACTCGTGTTCGATTAATTGATGACACGGGTTTTTTGACGTTGGTGTTCTTCCGTGCACAACCTTCATGGTTGCAAAAACAGTTCCCGCTGAATCAGGAAATGATCGTCTCGGGGCTTATCGAAGACTTTAACAATCAACGCCAAATGGTGCATCCAGACCATGTGTGTAACCCCGCAAAAGGCGAAAAGCCTCCCAAAGTGGAACCCGTATATGGTTTAACTGCTGGTGTTTCATCTCGTATGCTTCAAAAAGCGATTGCAGGCGCACTCTCTGAACTTGAAACCTTACCAGAGTGGATCAATTCAGAACTATTACTGAAACGAAAGTGGCCAAGCTTCAATGAAGCATTGAAGCAACTTCATCAGCCAGATATCTTGGACGAGGAAGCTTTTGCGCTAGCACGAGAACGCCTTGCGTATGATGAAGCCCTTGCACGTGAAATAGCTATGATGCACGTGCGCATAGAGCGCTTAAAAGTGCCCTCTTCGCCTATTCCCAAACAACCACATGCTACCAACAACCTCTTGGATGCGCTTAAATTTTCACCGACACGCGCCCAGCTAAAGGCATTTAATGACATTCAAGCAGATATTGGCCGCAAAATGCCAATGCGCCGAATGCTGCAAGGTGATGTAGGGTCAGGTAAAACGCTTGTTGCCGCACTCGCGGTCGCACAAACTGCTGCTGCTGGAAAATTCACTGCATTCATGTCTCCAACTGAAGTTTTAGCCCGACAACAAGCTGAAGCTCTTGAAGCGTTTTTGGCACCTATTGGGTATAGATGTGAGGCTTTAACGGGTCGTGACAGTAAAAAGCGCCGCAACGAGGTTATGGAAGGCGTCGCGAATGGCAAAATACATTGCTTATCTGGGACACAATCTCTTTACCAAACCGGTGTTGAATTTCCTGACCTCGGGTTGGTTATCATCGATGAACAACACCGTTTTGGAGTTGCAGACCGCTTAAAACTTACGAATAAGGGAATAGCACCCCACCTCTTAATGATGAGCGCTACACCCATACCCAGAACATTGGCGTCCGCAATTAATGGGGACTTAGACACCTCTATATTGGATGAAAAACCTGCTGGCAGAAAACCAGTCACGACACGAGTGGCCTCTGAGGAACGTATAGAAGAAGTGATGGCAGCTGTTTCTCGCGCATCTGAGCGAGGAGAACGTGCATTTTGGGTATGTCCTGCGGTAGATGCAGAAGGCGCAGAAGACTCAGCTGCAACAGTTCGCAAAGCGATTTTAGACGATGTTGTGAAACGTCCTGTCGCATTGGTACATGGTAAAATGCCACCCGCTGAAAAAGACGCGGCGTTAGATGCTTTTCGCAAAGGTGATGCAAGTGTGCTCGTTGCTACTACAGTGGTGGAAGTTGGAGTGGACGTACCCGAAGCAACAATCATGGTTATTGAACGCGCTGAAGGGTTTGGTCTCGCCCAACTTCATCAATTGCGTGGCCGTGTAGGACGTGGCGACAAACCCTCATCCTGTCTCCTTTTATATAAGCCACCTCTAACACAAAGTGGCCAAGCACGCTTAAATGTACTGCGAGAAACAGACGACGGTTTTGCAATTGCGGAAGCAGATTTCAAACTACGCGGCCCTGGCGATTTATTAGGCCTTCAACAATCAGGTCTGCCGCGCTTTAGAGTGCTGGACCTGACACAACATGCAGACCTATTCGCAATTGCACGTGAAGATTCTCGCGCACGACTTAGTAAAGACGCTCCACCAAGCTCTCAACAAAGCGCAGAATCTACGCTTTTACTGACGGAACTATTTAAGACGAATATCGTAACAGAAACCTAGTCTATTTTTTCTTCTGTTTTCGGTGTTGGTGCAGGAGTATTTTCCACTGATGTAACATCATCCGTTTCAGGAAGTTTCAATTTTTCATTCCCTGCAATGGATGATACAGTTGGTTGGTTAGGGCCAATCTTTCCAACCTCAGGTACAACAAGACCTGCTGAAATAATCAATTTTGCACCATCTTCAACCGACATATCCAAACTGACTAGATCTTCTCGTTTCACGTATATTAGAAACCCTGAAGTGGGGTTAGGAGTCGTAGGAACAAACACCCCAACCATTCCCGGCATTTTTGTCGCCATATCCCCACGTACAGATGCAGTGATAAAACCAACTGCCCAAGCACCTTCGCGTGGATATTCAAGCATGACAACCTCTTTGAAATTATCAGTTTGGCTCGCGGCGAGAGTCTCAAAGATTTGTTTGATGGCTGTATAAATGTTTCGAACAAGCGGAACACGCCCAATCAATCCTTCACCCGCCCCAACCAACGAGCGACCAATCAAATTAGCCGTGACGATACCGATTAAAAGCACACTAACGACAACAACGATTACACCAAGTCCGGGCAATGCAAATTGTGTATACGTTTCAGGGTTCCATTGATTTGGAATAAGAGGTTTCACCTTATCATCAATAAAGGTGATTACCCCCCAAATAAGCCCCACGGTAATTGCGATAGGCGCAGTTACAACAATCCCAGTAAAGAAACGAGACCGTAGCCAAGCCAAAGGACCAGCTTTATGTTTAGGCTTTACATGAAACAGATGTTCTTCTTGTTTCGTTTTCGACTTTTTGGCCATGTCTACGCGCTTTACCCTGCTCGTTGAAGAAATTGTGATACGTATGGAATCGCACTTCTTTGTATATAGGGATTACTTCTGTGCGATACAAAGCAATTGTATAAAGCTTTAGAACAATAGAAATGCAGCGGAATTAAAGCAAAATCAGGTGATAAGCTGTTTTGGACGCCCATTTTCTAAATTTTAATCCAACAGACTGTAGTGCGCTACATAATTGCGCAATAATCTAGCATCGCATATTGGTGCGAATGACAAAACGTATTTATAGAAACCGCATAGCGCTATGCGTTTAACACCGATTAAAAGAGGATTTCTCCCTTGGTTCACGAACAACAACCTGAGCAAAAGTCTGGTTCTCCAAATTCGTCTCAACCAAGCTATGCGCGTCATCTCAACCCGAGATTTCCATATCTAGCCGTCGGTGCTCTTATACTCGCTATTGTTGGAGTTTTTAGTACGATTTGGTATCTTTCAGGTGCACCGCAAAGGTATATGGACGCTATTACGCCTACTTCATCATATACACTTCCAAAAAGCGACATTCCTGATTATCTGGATACCTCTTCTTGGGCGATTATTCCTACTCAAAAGCCTGAAGGCGCGTGGGAAACACCATGGGGCGTAGATGTGTTTTTTGTACATTCCACTACATCTAATTCTGCTGCGCGCTGGAACATTCCAATAGATAGCGTCGATGCACGCTTAAAATTAAAAGCTGACATACTGCCAAATTATGCCGCGCCTTTCGCGGCGTCCGCACCCGTATATGCTCCCTACTATAGACAGGCGACACTATTTGCCGAGCTTCATGCATCAAGCAATTCTGAAAAGGCACTGACACTTGCTTACGGCGATGTGGAAGCTGCATTCAAAACTTATATGAGCGAACATAACCAAGGCAGAGCCATAATAATCGCTGGCGTTGGACAAGGTGGATTACATGCGCAACGCCTAATTAAAGATCACTTTCAAACTGAAGACATGAAACGCCTTTTTGTTGCTGGCTACCTGATTGAAACACCGACAACAAAAGATTTTGCCTCAGAAAATGTGTCAGGGTTTGAGCCTTGTCATACAGATGAGCAGATCCATTGTATCGCATCATGGAACACAATCTATGAAAACGATGGCGCTCGTACTCAAAATATACTTTCACGTACCCTTGAGTGGACAGATGACAATGCGATCGTATCATCTCCCAGCAAGGAATTGTTGTGTTTCAACCCTAGCATGGGTGGCTCGAGTTCGGAGCTGGTTGCACCCAAGCTTCATCGTGGGTCAGCAAATACATCAAATCTTGCAGATGGCCAAGCACCCACAATTATAGAGGCAGCAATAGCAAGCCAGTGTGTGGGTGGCTTTCTAGTTGTCAGCAAGCCCTCTGAGAAGTCTCTTCGAATGCCAGAAAACCAAGCAGCCAAGTCTATGACGCCTGCTTATAATTTGTTTTATTCTGATGTTGTGTTTGATGCTGCAAAACGCGCACGCATAGCGAGCGCTTGGCTTGATAAGAATGCACCAAAACCTGCTCCACCATTACCCCCAATAGAAACTATAGAAATTGCACCAATTCAAAAAATAGAAAAAATTCTCGACACCCCCTAAATATAGCCCAAAGGGTCTTTAGGTTTTTAACCTTAGAGTTACGCACTTCAAAGCTTGATCTCATCCTTGCTGGCAATGGACTATAATATGAAGAAACTGCCTCTTTCCGTGTTTATTATCGCTAGAGATGAAGCTGATAGAATCGCACCTGTTGTTCGCTCTGTGCGAGATTGGGTACATGAAGTGATCGTCATTGACAGTGGCAGCACTGACGAAACTGTCAAAGTGGCAGAGCAAGAAGGCGCACGGGTTGTGTATAATGCTTGGTCTGGCTATGGACCGCAAAAGGTTTTCGGTGAAACGCTATGCTCTCAAAAATGGCTTCTTAATATTGATGCTGATGAGGAAGTAAGTGAAGCATTGCGCAGTGAAATTGAAGCGCTTTTTGAGAATGGTTCAGAGCCCCAACTTGCAGGCTATCAAATTCCAATCCTTATTTGCTTTCCATTCGACAAAGGACCACGCCCTTTTGCACCCTCGAATGATCCTGTGCGCCTCTACAATAAGGAAAAAGCCGGATTTAAATCAGAACTGGTTCACGATTCAGTTGTTTTAAATCAGGGTGAAAGCAGCGGTAAGTTAAAGTATCACATTAATCATAGATGTTTCAGGTCCCACCATCATGCTATTGAGAAAATCAATCGCTACAGCAGTATGCAAGCTGAAGATATGCTTGCAAAAGGGCGCCGCCCCTCCACTCTGCGGATGATAACAGAACCGGTAACCGCATTTTTAAAGTCGATGCTGTTGAGGCGTTACATCCTATTTGGAGTCAACGGGTTTACCGAAAGCGTTATATACGCATTCGCACGTTATATTCGTCTCGCAAAAGCTAGAGAGGCTTGGGCAAAGCAGGATGCTTTGAAAAATGACAAATAGGCCCGCGCATTTTTTTAGAGACCTAGAGTACGTGAAAACCCGCTGATATCTCTTGGAATCTCGGCTGTATCCATTCCGATAAGCATGAGTTTAGCGACGCTCAACACCATGCCCCAACACAAAGTTGGCACCAAAATTACGACAACAGCAACAACAATAGAGCGTACAAATGTTGAACCCGCCCCCCCTGGGTCTTGACCGCCAGCGCTTTCCATTGCTCTTAGTAATTTTTCACCAAAGAGCATGCACCCCACGCCAATGGCAGGGAATATCAATCCCAATTCATATTGTTGATAATACGCCATTAAAGCGACAGATAATGCGCAACCAACAACGATGAGCAAGAATAACATCGATCCTGACCACAACGCTCTAAATAATTGTCTCTCAAGCATTATCACTACATTTCTCCTTCAACAGCTTAGGAGTAGCAGATACGCGTAAAAATACTTTTCAAGAAATGTCGCAAAATTCCTGAGCGACGTTAAACATCAAAATCTAAGCCAATTGCAGAGAAGCGTTCACGACTTTCTGCCCATTTTTCTGAAACTTTCACACGGGTAAACAGGTGAATTGGAACTTCAAAAATTTCCTGAAGCTCTTTTCTAGCTTGTTGGCCGATATCTTTAATAGCGCGGCCTGATTTGCCTAAGACAATCTTCCGATGCCCTTCACGTGTGACGTAAATAATTTGATCTACACGGATAGAGCCATCTTTAAACCGTTCCCAGTTTTCCGTTTCAACTGTCATCTGGTAGGGCAATTCCTGATGAAGGCGCAGCATTAGTTTTTCACGAGTAACCTCAGCTGCTAACAATCTAGAGGGCATGTCCGCGGCTTGATCTTCAGGGAATAAGAATGGGCCCGCCGGCATCTTTTCAGCAATAAAATCTGCAAGTTGCTTAATGCCAGCACCGCGTAATCCTGAGATCATAAAGACATCAGAGTACACACCTTCTGCAAACAGCTCTTGAGAAATTGGCAGAAGGTCATCTCTATCAAAAAGGTCAATCTTATTCAAAGCAAGAATAGCTTTACGTCCAGAAGCCTTTAAGTCTGCGATGATGCGAGCATCATCTTTCAAGGTATTTTTATCCGCACCGGTAATTTTATCGTCTATTTTATGCGACCGAGAACTAGCATCAACAAGATGAATAATTTGATCAGCTCCCTCGGCCCCATCCCAAGCTGATTTCACCATTGCCCTGTCTAAACGATGTTTAGGTGCAAATATTCCCGGTGTATCAACCAGTACAACTTGAGCATCGCCGCGCATCATAACGCCGCGTACCTGAAATCTTGTTGTCTGTACTTTATGTGTAACAATAGACACTTTGGCACCCACTAAGCGGTTTACCAAAGTCGATTTACCAGCATTGGGCGAGCCAATTACTGCAGTAAATCCTGCGCGTGTTTCACGCGAGTCTTCCTTTGAATTATCCTCCCCAGACGATTGCACGCCATCTATAGGGTTTGATTCAAAGTCTTCAGATGCGTTACTCAACGGATTCTCCAAGATTATCTAACATGGCGCTTGCAGCAGCTCTCTCAGCTTCTTGCTTAGATGCACCATCGCCTGCAACAGGCTTAACACCCTCAACACGCACTTCAATTGTAAACACAGGAGCATGATCGGGCCCTGTACGATTTATACTTTCATAGACCGGCGCTGGACGTCCATCTTTCTGCGCCCATTCTTGAAGCGCAGATTTAGGGTCACGTGGAGCATTTTTTAGCGTTTTGAAATATTCTTTCCAATACTTGACGATAAATATTTCCGAGGCTTTGAGGCCTGCATCCAAATATATTGCGCCAATTACAGATTCTGCGACGTCAGCCAACAGAGATGTCTTCTCCGCACCACCGCGAGAAGCCTCAGACGCGTCTAAAATTAGATATTGTCCAAATCCAAGATCTGACGCAATTTTCGCACATGTATCACGGCTAACCAAAGCATTCAAACGCGGTGCCAAACCGCCCTCACGCTCTTTTTCAAATCGTGCAATCAATTGGCTAGCAACAACAAGCCCTAGAACACGATCACCTAAAAATTCTAACCGCTCATTGCTCCAGTCAGCAGCCTCGCCAGGAACTGAACTTGTGTGCGTAAAAGCACGGTCCAACAGACTGATATCTTTAAACTTCACGCCGATTATATTTTGCAATTCTTTGCGCGCTGTGTCTGTCAATCGCGGCGGAGTGGAGCGACGAATACGATCACGATTACGGCGACGTTTACCTGTATGGCTGGAATTAGGTCTAGGCATTATGGCTCTCGCAAAGGTATAGCATCGATAATCACCATTGCTTGAGCATAGGGATAATCATCTGTGATTGTCAGGTGAATATTAGCTTTCATACCCTTCGGGGTCATCTTTTCAAGATATTCTTTTGCGCCGCCATTTAAAACTAAAGTAGGCCGCCCATTTTCCTGATTTATGACCCCCATGTCTTGCCATGCTACACCATTTCGCCAAATACCGCACCCTAGCGCTTTGGCACACGCCTCTTTGGCGGCAAAGCGTTTTGCATAGGTATCTGCGCGTTTTTGACGGCTGTCAGCCAAATCTCTCTCAACTTGCGTGAACACCCTGTTGGTAAAGCGGTCCCCAAACCTCGATAGAGAGGTTTCAATTCGCCTTATATCAGTCAAGTCCTGACCAATGCCCAATATCATGCCTATGCACGCGCCTCATCAATGAGTTCACGCATTTTTCGCACAGCATCTTCTAGGCCTACAAATATTGCTTCACCAATTAAAAAATGCCCAATGTTAAATTCTGCAATTTCTGGGATTTGAGCGACAGGTTTAATTGTTTCATATGTTAGCCCATGCCCAGCATGAACCTCTATTCCACGCCTTTTACCCTCTGAGGCTGCTAATTTTAAGCGTTCAAGTTCTGCACTTGCTTCTTCCAACTCACCTGCGTTTACATGTTCGACATATTTACCCGTATGCAGCTCAACAACTGGAGCTCCAATAGCTTCAGCTACTGCAACCTGCACAAGATCTGGCTCAATAAAGAGTGAAACACGTGAGCCATTCGCATTAAGGCGTCGAACAAATGGAGCTACTGTATTGTGAAGGCGCGCGACATCAAGACCACCCTCTGTCGTGCGTTCTTCACGTTTTTCTGGAACGAGACATACTGCATGAGGCTTAAACTTTAGCGCGATCTGAAGCATCTCTTCTGTTGTTGCCATTTCAAGATTGATAGGCAATTCCATTGCACCGCTTACAGCTTCTAAATCACCATCACGGATATGCCTGCGATCTTCGCGCAAGTGAATAGTAATACCATCTGCTCCCGCATCACGCGCTAACTTTGCCGCACGTGCCGGATCAGGCCATGTGCCACCTCTTGCATTACGTATGGTGGCAACATGGTCAATATTCACGCCCAAGCGCGCGCGTGGCAAAGGCATTACTTCAATCCCCGACTTCCTGGCTTAATAGCTGGGATGGCCTCAAGCTCAGTAGGAAGGTCGTTGGCATCATAGTCAGGAAAATCAACAGCAGCTAGAGATACAAGAGGTAATCCCACATCTGTTTTTCCATTTGAGCGATCCACTACACATGCTCCCCCAATAACATCACCATCAAACAAGTTGAGAGCGTCAAAGGTTTCACGCATTGATAGGCCTGTTGTTACGATATCTTCAACAACGACTACGCGTTCACCTTTTTTAATGTCAAACCCGCGGCGCAAAGTCATTTTGCCATCTTGGCGTTCTGTAAAAATAGCACGACATCCAAGTGCTCGCGCAGTTTCGTACCCAGGAATCAACCCACCAACGGCCGGTCCACACACGACGTCTATCTGACCAAACTGTGCTTTTAATTTTTCAGCTAATGCAGCACATAATTTTTCTGAAGTCTCTGGGTGAGAAAACACAAGTGCCTTTTGTAAAAACACCGGACTACGACGCCCAGAAGACAATATAAAATGTCCCTCCAATAATGCATCCACTTTGCGGAACTCATTTAATACGTCTTCAGTCTTCACTTGCCCTGATCCTTATTTTAATCGTCGTGCTTTGAGGCGGCAAATTTAGCACCTCTTATACGCTCAACATTCTCTACCGCGCTTAATGCTCGAAGTGCAGCGATAATTTGCGTCAAACGACGTTTGTCTTCGACTTCTATATCAAATTGGAAATCAAAAAAGTCTTCACCTCTATTGCGAATAGCAACATTGATTATGTTTCCACTCGCTTCAGAGATGGTTTTACATACAACTGCTAAAGAGCCACGCTGGTTTGAAATCGTTATCAACACTCTGCTGACCGCAAAAAAGTCTGTTGAAGCTATAGGGTCCCAACTCAAATCTACCCACACTTCTGGTTCATCTTCATATAAAACCAATTGTTCACAATCAATCACATGAACATCAACCCCTTTTCCGGGCTTTTGCACACCAACAATGCGGTCACCCGGCAATGGCGAACAACACTCCGAAAGGTGCAGAGCGATACCCGGTTGCAACCTTTCACCCGAAAGCAAGGTCTGCGTTTCGTCATCATCAATAACGTGACGTCCTTCAAGCATTTCACTTTCAACTTGTTCAGGGAATGTTTTGCTCAACAGCTCTTTTAAATCAATAAAGCCACGTCCCAGCTCTTCGAGCATCTCTTCTGTAGAATCAATGCTGTTTTGTGCCGCTATTTCTCTGAACTTGATATCAATTGGGTCCAAGCCGATTCTGCGCAGAGCTAAATTCAGCTTTTGACGCCCCAATTTCATGAACTCTTCTTGCTCTTTATCTCTCGTCAACCGACGAATAGCGGAACGTGCACGACCTGTTACAACTAAACTTCGCCAATTTGCCGGCGGCTCTACCCGTTCATTTCTTATAATTTCTATCGTATCGCCGTTTTGGATTAATGTTCGCAAAGGACGTTCGACACCATTAATCCTTACCCCAACACATTGATCTCCCACTGCGGTATGCACAGCGTAAGCAAAATCAAGGGGCATTGCACCAACAGGTAGTTTTACAAGACGACCGCGAGGCGTAAACGCGAACACCGTATCACGATACATCTCCATTTTGGCATGCTCTAGGAACTCTTCCGGATCAGCGCCATGCTCAAGCATATCTGCAAAACTTAGTAGACTGTCTTCAGGGTCTAGTCCTGCCTCTTTTGCTCCCGCCTTATCGAAACCGTATGATTTATTCTTGTACCGCCAGTGCGCCGCAATACCGCGCGCTGCGATTTCATCCATTTGCGGTGTACGTATCTGTAACTCCACACGACGGTTTCCCGGCCCTTGGAAAGTTGTATGGATTGATTGATAGCCATTAGGTTTGGGAACCGAAATGTAATCTTTAAACCGACCAGAAAGCGCCGCCCAATGCTGGTGGGCAATTCCTAGCGCGCGATAACAGTCAGCAACAGAAGGCACAATCAACCTAAAAGCAAAAATATCTCCTAAATCTTTGAAAGAGATGGCTTTTGTTTCGAGCTTTCGCCATATGCTATAGGGACGCTTCAGCCGCCCCCGAATATCACCAGTGATACCGTTTACGCTCATTAGGACTTCGATATCTGATTGTATGCGCTCAATATCATCCACAGCATCGGCCGCCATCTCAGCCAAACGCTTTTCAATCGTTTCTCTTGCTTCAGGGTTTAATACTGAAAATGCAAGATCTTCCAACTCTCCTGCAAAAATTGACAAGCCTGTCCTTCTTGCAAGCGGCGCATATATATCTATCGTTTCCTGAGCAATACGTAGGCGACTTTCCGGCTTTGGCATAAACTTAATAGTACGCATATTATGCAGACGATCAGCCAGCTTCACCAGCAATACGCGAATGTCTTTGGTGGTTGCCAATATAAATTTTTGAAAATTTTCCGCCTGCTTTGCGGCACGACTAGAAGACTCCAATTGGGTCAACTTCGTCACACCGTCTACAAGTTCGGCGACATCCTTGCTAAAAATTTCTTCAATTTCTTCAAGCGTTGCATCAGTATCTTCGACAGTATCATGCAGAAGACCAGCAATAATAGTGGAGTAGTCTAATTTTAGATCTGTAAGAATACCTGCAACTGACACAGGATGAGCATAATATGGGTCGCCAGAATGACGTTTTTGCGACCCGTGCTTGACCATAGCGTACACGTAGGCCCGGTTTAGAGCATCTTCATCTGCATCAGGCTGATATGAGAGCACACGCTCCACAAGCTCATACTGACGCAAAAACCGACGCCCCTTACCTGTCGGCAGGCTTGGTTCGCGCAAGGCGGTATGGAATTCTGACGTGTCGTCAGCCATTTCACCTCACTTAATTTATCTAGTAACGGTCTTCGCGTGCGTTCTCTAGCTCTGCTTGGTACGCGCGAATAACGTCTTCTTCAGAACGTGTTGGAGCAGCTTGAAGCGCCAAGCGGTCTTCTTCTTTTTCTGCCTCTTCGTTCGGACGCACTTCTTGAAGCTCGGAAACATAGCTTTCTTTTACGAGGCCTAAGTCAACACCATCGCCTGCAATCTCACGTAAAGACACAACTGGGTCTTTATCATCATCGCGCTCAACAGTTAATTCAGATCCTGCGCGGATCATGCGTGCGCGATGCCCAGCCAACAAAACAAGCTGAAAGCGGTTTGGTACTTTTTCGATGCAATCTTCGACGGTGACGCGTGCCATATATGTGTTCTCCTGCCAAACGAATTAGCTATGCTAGTTCTTCCTGTGACTCAACCCGTATAATGCTAAATATTGAGAATATTCGTGTCATACTTGTGGCTATTTCACTAAGAATGTTCAAAAAGAGCCAATTTTTGTCGCTGGCCACTCATTCTGTGCATTTTTTTCTAGTGCAGCACCCGAACATTTTAAAACTGGATGATACCAATTCGGCGCGATCTCTAACAATGGTGACAACACAAAAGAACGTTCATGCAACCTAGGGTGAGGTAAAATTAAGTCCCCATCGTATCGAGCATTACAAATTATCTGTCGATAATCAATCAAATCCAAGTCTAGTGTCCTAGATGCATTCTTTACACTTCGTTTTCGGCCAAATTCATCCTCTAATGCAAGAAGATGCAGCATTAAAGCTTGCGCATTGTTATCAGAAAGGGCTAACTCGACTACAGCGTTATAAAAATCTCCAAGAGTCGGGTCTGGCCATGCGGGGGACAACCAAAGACTTGATTTTTGTAATGTAACTATGCCGGCACGCTGTAAAGCATGCAGGACAGACTGAAACAGACCCGCGCCTTCCAACCGATACTTATTATCATCGGTAAATGCGGCATTGCTTCCAAGGGCGACATACACTCGCCCCTGTCCGCGTGTACTTTCACTTGTGCCATTTTTACTAACCCGTGTTGCTGGGAGTGACATTCGTAATGGCCTTTTACAAAGACGAGCGGATAGCCCTATTTATTGATGGCGCAAATCTATATTCCGCCGCGAAAACATTAAACATAGAACTCGATTATCGTCGCTTGTTAAGTGAATTTAGAAAAAAAGGCCGCCTCTTGCGCGCCTATTATTACACCGCTCTTATTGAAAATGAAGAATATTCTCCCATTCGCCCTCTTGTAGATTGGCTTCAATATAATGGGTATAATGTCGTCACAAAACCAGCCAAAGAATTTACGGACGCGTCCGGCCGCCGCCGTGTAAAAGGTGACATGGATGTAGAAATCGCCGTGGACATGCTCACTTTAGCCGACCGCTTGGATCATGTCGTCTTATTCTCAGGTGATGGTGACTTAACCGTACTTGTTAAAGCGCTTCAAGATCGCGGCCTACGCGTATCCATCGTCTCATCTGTAAAAACACAACCTCCAATGATTTCTGATGATTTAAGACGCGCTGCAGATAATTTTATAGATTTGAACGACCTCGTGAATATAATAGGACGAGAAGGTCGCGACGACAGCACATCTGACGAACAGCCCTAAACCTGAGGGCTAGACTTCTAATTCTTTTAATCTAACCACTATAGCAGACGCAGTGAGGAATTATTTAGTAAAGTCATTATGGGGAACATCAACATGGCCGATGATATAGAGCTTTTTCCACCTGAAGCCCCTCTCGACTGTCGTAGATGCCCCCGATTGGTGGAATATTTGGATGAATGTCGCACCAAACACCCTGATTGGTTCAACGCACCAGTCCCCTCTTTTGGGCCGGAAAATGCCAAACTACTTATTGTAGGTTTAGCGCCGGGAGTTACAGGAGCCAACCGAACTGCACGTCCATTTACAGGCGATTATGCCGGAGACCTACTTTACGCCACACTTTCAAAATTCGGATTTTCTAAAGGCACTTATGACTCGCGACCAGATGATGGCTTAGAGCTAATAGACGCCATGATTACAAATGCTGTGCGATGCGTTCCACCGCAAAACAAACCTACAGGACCAGAAATCAACAATTGTCGACCATTCTTGATTTCGCGTATGCGCAATTTGTCCAATTTAAAAGTTGTATTAGCACTTGGAAAAATAGCGCACGACTCAACGGTGAAAACTCTGGGTGGAAGATTGACTGACTTTAAGTTTGGTCACGGTGCCCAACACAATCTCAATAGCCCTGCTGGTCCAATCACGATGATTGATAGCTACCATTGCTCTAGATACAACACGAATACTGGTCGCCTCACGACCCAAATGTTTGAAGATGTCTTTCAAGCAATCGTCAGCACAATAAGCGCATCTTCCTAAACGAAAATCAAACATTGCCCCAACGGCACGACTTGCAGAACTGACTTTATAGTACATTCTAAGGCAAATATTATTCCGCCAACCAAGCCTATAATGGACTTGAGTCAGCAATACGAGGAAGCGTTGCGATGACCGATTTAAAAACTGTAAGCTACACCTACGAAAACGATATCGCAGTTATCAAACTCAACCAACCTGATGTAATGAATGCATTAACACCGCAGGTGAATGCAGAGCTCACTAGCTCTATCATAAAAGCAGGCAAAGAAGCACGCGTTATCGTAATCACTGGAGCAGGCCGCGCGTTTTGCTCTGGAGCTAATCTTGCTGGCTCTGGCGTTTCAAACGGCCCAGACAGAGATCTAGGCCAAATGCTAACCGACCACTATACGCCACTTGTTAAGGCTTTGATTGATTCGCCTGTCCCTATCATTGCATCCGTAAACGGCCCTGCTGTGGGGTTTGGCTGCTCTCTGGCCTTAGCGTGCGACCTCATAATTGCAGGGAAAAGCGCTTATTTTCAGCAAGCATTCTGTAAGATTGGTCTAATTCCCGACGGTGCATCGGCATTTTTCCTTGCCCACTCGGTTGGACGTGCTCGTGCCAGTGAAATGATGTTGTTAGGTGAACAATATGACGCTGAAACTTCAAAGCAGATTGGCATGATAAATCAAGTCGTTGAAGATGATGCGCTTGAAAGCACGGTTATGGGCATCGCACAAAAACTGACTAATGGCGCTCCAATTGCCCTTAGCTTGACGCGCAAACTCGCATGGAAAGCTATTAACACCACAATAGATGAACAATTAGCTTTAGAAGCTGAATTTCAAACAAAAGCAGGTCGCACGAATGACTTCCTAGAGGGAGTCATGGCGTTCATGCAGAAACGGTTGCCTAAATTTAGAGGCAACTAATCACTAATTGCTTGAAAAAAGTACGCATCCCGATTGTTTTGCATAGAGACTGCTAAATTTTCACAATTTACGTAACGATAATGTTATGCAAACTCGATAATGGATATGCATCTTGGCATAACTGAATTATTCAAGATGACTTTTTACAAGATCGGGACGCGAATATGACAAAACTACTTGTAACTGGCGGCGCTGGATATGTCGGTAGCCATTGCTGCAAATTATTTGCGGATGCAGGTTGGGATGTCACTGTTTTCGATAATCTTTCCACAGGGTGGAAAGAGTTCGTGCAATGGGGTGACCTTATTGAAGGAGACCTTCTTGATCGCGACGCTATATCTAAAGCCATTGACGAAGTGAAGCCTGATGCAGTGGCACACTTTGCGGCACTTAGCTTAGTAGGAGTGTCTGTCACTTCACCAGAAACATATTATCGTAACAACGTTATGGGCACGCTCAACCTTATGGAAGCCATGACTGCTTCGAATGTGAGCAAGATGATATTCTCTTCAACTTGCGCAACGTATGGCGTCCCCCAACGTATGCCTATTGACGAAAGTCACCCACAAGCACCAATCAATCCCTATGGTTCTTCAAAGTTGATGGTCGAACGTATATTAGCAGATTATTCAAACGCCCATGATTTTGAATATGTAGCACTACGATATTTTAATGCCGCAGGTGCCGATGCTCAAGCACGTATAGGCGAGCGCCACGAACCAGAAACACATGTCATTCCGCTCGCTATTCGAGGCGCAATGTCAGATGACTACACATTTACTATATTGGGTGATGACTTCGAAACGCGGGATGGAACGTGCGTTCGTGACTATATTCATGTTGACGATTTGGCAGATGCGCACAAACGGGCCTTGGATTACTTGTTTAAAGGCGGTAAAAGTGATGTTTTCAATTTAGGTACCGGAAATGGTACAACGGTAAGAGAAATTGCGAACGCAGTCGAAAAAGCATCAGGAAAGCCGCTTAAATTGGCCATAGGCCCTCGTCGCGCGGGCGATCCGCCTGCATTATATGCAGATGCTAGCCACGCGAAAACGGTTCTTGGTTGGGAACCTAAATTTTCAGATATCGAAAATATTGTAAACTCTGCTTGGAATTGGCACAAAAAATGATTTAAACCATGTAATTCAAAGTGTTACTTCGTTTCACTTTTACAAGGTTAGCAAATCATCTAGTAAATTGCGCGCTGATTTATCCCAAGTATAAAATTGGGTTTGAAATGGCCCGCGAGCACAATATTCTGCGCGCATTTCTGCATTGTCTCTTAGTGAAATGATGGCTTCATGCCACTCATTTGAATTATCCGCACTAACGTAAAGCACTGAATCTCCGCATATTTCTGGGATTGATGCTGAGCGCGTTGCTATAACTGGACACCCCAACCTCAAAGCTTCGGCTGGAGTTAGGGCGAAACCGTCATGTTTTGAGGGATAAACAAAGCATAATGCATTCTCATATAAGGCGCGACGTTCCCCTTCAGGAATGTAACCCGTAAAAATCACATTTTTCGATGATTCTATGCCTTCGTCTTGGAAGGTCTCTTTGACATCAGGGCCGAACAATACCAAAGGCATTTCAATATCTTGAGTCATTTTTAGTGGATCAAACACATCCATAACAACTCGCATATTCTTATGCTTATAAGAATTCGATAACCCCAATACATACCCGTTTTTTGTTAAGCCATATTTTTCTAAAATTGCCAAACTGCTAGGTGTACGTAGGACGTGATCTACCCCATTGTGTATCACCTTTATATGGTCTGCTTGTGCTATGTTGTGCCTCTGCAGCGCCTCTGCTGAATAGCTGGACACCGTGTAGATACGACGAGCATTGCGCCCCATCATCTTGTTCAAAAATTTGGTATAGCGAACGAAGTTCGCCGAAAATGAAATTGGGCTTTCATAAACATTGGCGTCATGAATGAACACAGCAGCATTCGATTTAAACATTGGGCCGATATTACAAAAACTCAGTAAGAATTTATCGCTCGCCATAGATGGCAAAATCATTTGCTGCCAAAGCGGGCGTGGAAGATTGCCCCGTTGTCGAATTGGAAATGGTGCACCCACGACATTAGAGTGTGGAGCATCGCACAAGTATAATTCTAGGTCAGTTAGTAAATCTCGATATTTATCGTCAGACCTTAGCGTATAGAATGCTCTAAGATACTCTTGCGCGACAAGACTTTCAGCATAGGGGTCTCGATGGAGAAATGATCCATTTATAGCAAATTTTTTGTTAGACAATATCTCACCCTACCCCATAAATTCAGCGCACAAAAAAGCCGTACACTCTATCGTATACGGCTTTCTCGTTAGACTGTTTCAAAGCAAATTAGAAGCTTTTTACTAGCGCATTAATTTGGATCAATTCACTCATCAGTTTTTCCAACTGAGATAAAATCACCATATTTGGGCCGTCTGATGGTGCTGTATCAGGGTCTTGATGTGTCTCAAGGAAAACACCAGAAACACCCACAGCAACTGCCGCTTTTGCGATGACTGGCACGTATTCACGTTGCCCACCTGTCGAGCCGCCTTTACCACCAGGCTGTTGCACGGAATGTGTCGCATCAATTACGACGGGTGCCATTGCTGCCATCTCCGGCAAACCGCGCATATCAGTTACGAGTGCATTATATCCAAAAGAGGAACCACGCTCTGTCAGTAATACGTCTTTTGCGCCCATCGCGACAAGTTTATCGACGACATTCTTCATGTCCCACGGAGCGAGGAATTGGCCCTTTTTCACCTTCACAACACGCCCTGTCTCAGCGGCTGCTTGAAGCATATCCGTCTGACGACACAGGAAAGCTGGTATTTGCAAAACATCAACAACCTTTGCAACTTTTTCACATTGCTCAGGTAGGTGAACATCTGTCAGCATTGGCAGACCAGTTTTTTCTTTTACTTCCGCAAAGATATCAAGAGCTTCATCCAGCTCCATACCACGATATCCCTTTATGCTTGTACGGTTGGCTTTATCAAATGATGTTTTGTAAACAACTTGCGCAGCAAGTTTTTCAGCGATTTCTAAGATCGCATTCGACATAAACAATGCGTGCTCTCTGCTTTCCAAAGCACACGGACCTAGGAAAAATGTCAAAGGAGCATCCGGCCCGACTTTGATAGTGCCTCGCTTGCAAGCAATCTCGACTGTTGAATTCAGGGCATTAACGCTCACGGTAGACTCCTCAACTAAGAACGATTCTAGTCGCTATGTAGGCATTCCCACACCAAATGGAAAGCGAAACCCACATATTGATATCAGAAACGCCATAGAAACGATTATTGAAATGCCTATCATTGGTAGCAAGAAAACAAACTAAAAGGAATCGTAAGTGAACATTTTAAGATTAGCAAAACCCGATGATATTGATGGACTGGCTGCACTCACCAGCTCTTTGGGTGCTGGCCTTACGACAGTTCCGCGTACACCTGATAAAATCGCAAGCTATATTGATGAGACCTATCGCTTCCTCAAAGGAGATAAAAACGCAAACCGCCTTTTCTTCGTTGTCGAAGTTGAAGGGAAAGTTGCGGGAATGTCGGCAATTCTCCCTCGCCTTGGGCGAGAACGCCCCTATTGTAGCTTTAAATTAAGTCATCATAGTCGGCGTTCTACAGAACCGGACCTATCGACAAACCATGATAGCCTACAATTTTCTACCGAATTTGATGGGCATACAGCACTTGCGACTTTGTTCCTATCTAAAGATGTTCGCGGTGGTGGCGTAGGAAGATTGCTTTCATTGGGCCGTCTTGCATTCATTGATCAGCACCGAGATCTTTTCTCCAACACCCTTATGGCTGATATTCGTGGCTGGATGGGTGAAGATGGGAATGCTCCATTCTGGAACTTCATAGCCGCAAAATTCATAGACCTTCCCTTCAAGGAGGCAGATGAACTTAGTGCGAGCGACAGCCGATTTATCGCTGAATTGATTCCGAGCCTGCCCATCTTACTCAATCTTCTGCCACCAGAGGCTAAAGATTATATAGGCCGCCCACACCGTCTCTCGGGAAAGGCGATGGATCTATTAATGAATGCGGGATTTAAGAAAACTGACCTGTGTGATGTGTTTGATGGGGGCCCAGCTATTAAATGCGATATTGCGGATACGTCTATCGCACGCACGGCCACTCAAACAGAAAAACTCAGTGAAACAACTGACGGCGATTATGCAATGTTATTTACGGGCCAAGGCAATGAATTTAGAGCCACAATTGCTAAGGCTGATTTACGCAATCAAACAGCCCCTTCAAACGTTGCTGAAAAATTTGGATTGGTTGACCACTCCAAACTATGGATAGCTGCGACACGCCACACAGACCGCCGCGCAAAAATTCAAGCGAAAGGATAGAATATGACTAGAGAAATCAACATTGATGGACTTGTCGGCCCTACGCACAATTATGGTGGCATGTCTTTTGGCAATCTCGCGTCAAAATCAAATAAGGGACAAATTTCCACCCCTAAAGGCGCTGCGCTTCAGGGTTTATCTAAGATGCGCAAATTGATTGAACTTGGGCTGACACAAGCTGTCATGCCCCCTCAAGAACGTCCTTTCATTTCAGGTCTTCGGAAAATAGGTTTTCAAGGTAGTGATTCAGATGTTCTACAGAAAGCTTTTAAAACTAAACCCGCTTTAGTTAGCAATTACGCATCTGCTTCATGCATGTGGACAGCTAACGCTGCTACTGTCTCACCAAGCGCAGATACAGCTGACGGTAAGGTGCATTTTACACCCGCTAACCTCACAGCTATGGCGCACAGAAGTATTGAAGGCCCACAGGCAGAAACGATTTTACGTAAACTATTTTCGGATGAAAACGCCTTTAAAGTTCATGCACCGCTTCCTTCAAATCCACTATATGGTGACGAAGGTGCTGCAAACCATAACCGTCTTTGCGCAAACCATGGTGCCAAGGGGTTAGAAGTATTCGTATATGGACGAGAAGCGCTGAACAGTATGGATAATACTGCCAAATTTCCTGCTCGTCAGTCCTTTGAGGCTAGTCAAGCAGTATCGCGTTTACATGGGATACCGGATTCACAATCGCTTTTCGTTCGCCAAAGCAATCGAGCAATTGATGCAGGTGCCTTTCACAACGATGTAGTGTGTGTCGCAAACGGACCTGCGCTGTTATTTCATGAAACAGCCTTTGACGATATCAATACACTACAAGATACCATACGTCGCAAGGCAGAAGCATTGGAATTTGACCCCGTTTTTATTGCTGCAATGAACAGTGATTTTCCAGTTGGTGATGCTATTCAATCATACTTCTTTAACAGCCAACTCATCACTCTTCCCGATGGAAAAATGGCTTTAATATTACCGGCAGATGCCGAAGAGAATACATCCTCAAAGCGCTTTGCTGATGCTTGCATCACTGGAGACAACCCTATTGAGCACGCGATTTACATGGATTTGCGCCAGAGTATGCGCAATGGCGGCGGTCCAGCATGTTTACGTTTAAGAGTTCAACTTACCGATGATGAGTTGGGCAAAATGCACCAGCCCGTATTAATGACTTCGGATAAAATCTCACGATTAGAAACTTGGGTAAAAAACCACTATCGCGATGCGCTTGCACCGTCTGATTTAGGGGATCCGCAGCTATTGGAGGAAACCCGCACAGCTTTGGATGAATTGTCTCAAATTCTAGAACTTGGTTCAATTTATGAATTTCAGAGCAATGGAGGCGACATATGAGCCTTACCCAAAAAGACATATTGCGCCTTGCAAGTAAAACACCTGAAGATGATATCGCATTGCAGATGATAAGAGATCGTCAGGACGCAATGGTCGCTCAGACAGTTGAATGGGCTAAAATCAATACAGGGAGCTGGAACGCACAAGGCTTGCTTAAATTTGCACCTCTGCTTGTGGATGCTTTTAGTGTTTTAGATGCTGTTGTGGAGGCTCACCCCACCGCACCTATCGAGAAAATCAACAATCAAGGTGAACAGACCCTATTTGAGACTGGCCCAGTAGTGACCATCAGGGCACGCCCTCACGCGCCTGTGCAAGTTGTTATGACAGGTCATTACGATACTGTGTTTCCAGAAGGCAGCTTTGAAAACATTTCCGATATCGGCGACGGCAAACTAAACGGCCCTGGGCTTGCGGATATGAAGGGGGGAATAGTTGTTATGCTTGAAGCGCTAAAAGCGTTTGAAGCTGGCCCTTACAAAGAAAAACTTGGCTATTCCATCACACTAAGCCCTGATGAAGAGACAGGTAATTTTGCAAGCGCTCCGTTTATCATGGAGGCAGCAAAATCAGCCCATATAGGTTTAACATTCGAACCAGCAATGGAATCTGGGGCAATGTCAGGGGCTAGAAAAGGCTCAGCTATCTACGACTTCATATTCAAAGGCCTCGCCTCACACGCTGGTCGTGCACCAGAAGCAGGCCGTTCCGCTGTTCTTGCGGCAGCCGAGTTTGTTACAGGCATAGAGAAGCTGGATGCAGGAATGGATAGCGTTACTTTTAATGTCGGTGCGATTGATGGTGGAAACGCCGTCAACATAGTGCCCGACAATGCCGTTGTCCGTTTAGGTATACGTGCACCCGATCAAACACGCGCAGACTTAGCCGTGCGGTCACTGGAAACATTGCTTGCCAAAGTCCTTAAACGCGATGGCATTAGCGGTAAAATGGTTGGGAGCTTCTACCGTCCGCCCAAACCTCGCAATGCTGCCCAATCGCGCTTGTTTGACGTTGTGGATGCAACGGCTGGTGCCTTGGGGCTATCGCTCACGTTTCAAGATACAGGCGGCGTATGCGAAGGAAATAATGTCTTTCAAGCTGGTACGCCAAATATTGATACGCTCGGCGTGCGTGGTGGGAACATACACTCCTCAGACGAGTTTGTTGTAATTGAAAGTTTTGCAGAACGCGCTGGACTTACAGCGCTAATCCTGAACCGTCTTGCAGATGGACGGGTAGATGCTGCACACATTAAATCACTCATGAATGAGGAGAGTTAAGCATGACACAAGATACATTTATCAATGGCATATGGTCCGTTGGAAAAGGGTCTAAATTCGATAGTATCTCTCCCTCTGATGGTACTGTGGTTGGTAGCTACCATGCTGCTGATGCCAAGCAGGTTGAAGATGCGATAGCGTCTGCTCGCAAGGCGTTCGACAAGTGGTCACTGACAGCTCAAACTGAGCGAGAAGCAGTACTCGTAAAATACGCAGCAGCGCTGGAAGAACGCAAACAAGCAATCGCAGATGCAATCAGCCTCGATATGGGCAAACCAAAATGGGAAGCGATCACTGAAGCTGGTGCTATGGTCGCCAAGATTGCTGGATCAATTACAGCACAATCAGATCGCGCTGGAAGTTGGACTAAAGAGACAGATTTTGGAGCTATCTCTCTTACTCACCGCCCATTTGGCGTCATGGCGGTCTTCGGACCTTTCAACTTTCCAGGTCATCTTCCGAATGGACATATCGTACCTGCCTTACTTGCCGGAAACACAATTGTCTTCAAGCCTTCAGAGTTGGCGCCTAGTGTAGCGAACTTGATGGTCGAAGCTTTTGAAGAAGCTGGCCTCCCCCACGGGTGTGTGAATGTTGTTCATGGTGGACGAGACACAGGGCAAGCTTTGCTGAACGGTGACATCAACGGATTATTGTTCACGGGATCGCACCACACAGGGACAGCCTTTCACCGCCATTTTGCTGGACGTCCCGATGTCATGCTTGCTTTAGAAATGGGCGGCAACAACCCGCTTATCGTACATAAAACAGATGACGTGGCTGGCGCAGCTGAAGTTATCTTTCAATCTGCTTTCATCACAACAGGGCAACGCTGCACGTGTGCGAGACGCCTGATACTTCCGACTGGCCAACAGGGCGACGATATTCTTGCAGCTGTAATTGAAAAAATTGATGCCGTTAAAATTGGTCCTTGGGATGGCGAAGACGTATACCTTGGCCCACTGGTATCTGCTAAGGCCGTCGCGCAAGCTTTGGCTTTTCAAAATGAACGTGTGGCCCTTGGAGGCAAACTCATAACCCCTCTCCGCGATATGGTGGAAAATACAGGTATAGTTCGTCCTGGCATTATTGATATGACAGACGCCGATACACCACCTGATGAAGAGCTATTTGGACCTTTCCTTCAAGTTTACCGCGAAAGCAATTTGGATAAAGCAATTGCTATCGCCAATGACACTCGCTTTGGCTTATCAGCTGGTGTGGTCACTTCGGACGATGATGTTTGGGAATATACACAGGCGCGTCTGCGCGTAGGGATTTTAAACCGTAACCGCCCTACAACCGGCGCATCAGGTGCGATGCCATTTGGTGGCCCAGGATTATCTGGTAATGCAAGGCCAAGCGCTTATTACGCTGCTGATTATTGTGCATGGCCACAGGCGCGCCAAATAGGGTAAGCATTTCTTTCAAACAAAAAAACAGGGCACTGACCGATGTGGTTAGTGCCCTAAAGTGTATCCTTGGAGAGGGAATTTACTAATCAATGCAGCCTGTCTGATCGAGCATTCTAAGACAGTTACTCAGACTTTCTTTTTCTTCATGCGCGTACAACTGGAAAGCGTCATGGACCGGGCAACCTAAATCTTTTTCAAACTGCTCTTGGTTTGCGCTTGATTCATAAATATCAGAATCATTCGAAGATAAGTTCGATCTAAATATTCCCGCTGCACTGACAGGCAAGAAATCTTGGTAAGTTATAGGCTTTGCATCCATCAAGCCCGCCTCAATGAGATTTTCGATAGAGTCTTTTAAGCCACCACTATTAGCTTCATCATTGCCTTTTTCTGTCAGTACATACCGAAAATAGGCCAAACCTTCACGGCGCAATTTTTCCCAATCGTCTGGAAATTCAAGAAAAGTGTGCTCAAGTGAAGCTTGGTAACTGTCGAGATGTTTTTCGGACTTAGCTTTAAAAAGAAGCTTATCGTATAAAGCACGCCCTTTAGGTGTCAGTGCGATACCTCGTTGCTCAATTTCACCAAACCTAGCAGTGTGTTCACCTTCTATATTTGACACGCCATCCGAAAAAACAACCGTTTCACTCAATGCTTTAAAAGCTGTTTGACGCAATAGGATAGGACACTCCCTATAAGGGGGGCCTTCAATATGGTCTTTCGCATTCAAGCCTTTGTCTGGCATCAATTTTTGCGCCATATCAATATCGAGTACACGAGGCGTAAGATGGTTGATATGAGGTCCAGCAAAGCTGACAATATCTGCAATCAAAGGATGAGCTGCTTTCAATTGTTTGTATGTATCGGCCCCAACACGCGCGGTTGAATGCCACCGAAACGTCTCAACGATTTCCTCCACAAATGATATTGCTTGAGATTCATCTAGTCCGTTTTGGAGTTCAGCTAAGCAAATTAACTCTTTTGCTCTTTGCGTTACGATGTCTCGCTTAGACAATATCTCAGAAGCAATCTGACGAAGAGATTCGTCTTCGATTTGTTCCAGACGCAATAGCGACGTAAATACACGAAACGGGTTTGACGCCAAAGATGATGGGGTGATTGGTCGGAAGGCTGTCGAATGCACAGGCAGGCCAGCAACAGATAGATCATAATATCCGACTGGAAACATGCCCATTAGAGCAAATGCACGTCCAAGAAGATTTAACTCTTCAGGTTTACCTAATCGAATAGCTCCGTGGCGTTCTGCGTTTAAAGCATCAATACCGCCTTCCGCTTCAAGTTCTTCTTCCAATTCTGGATCAGCTTTAAGAACTTTAGCGTTCACCTCCTCAACTAAAGTGACAAGATCAGCATAGGCTGGCACTTCTTCCCGATACATAACTGACATTGCATCTGTGAAAAGCGTCCGAATATAATCAGGGGATACACATTTAATAGTCATTGAGTTACCGCCTTTAACGACTGGCCATCAGATCGCTGCAAGGTTGATTGCACTTTGTTTTGCTTGTCTGATCCAGCCCAAAACTGAACCATAGCGCCTTCAGGCCGGCCTAATGCCTGCATGGTTTCGACACTTACGTTTACCCCAGTTTCTGAAAGTTCCACCTTATCAATTATGGCTCTAAAGCCGGATAGAGATGTCGTGCTCACAATAGCGAGATCAACATTTTGCGGCGTACCTTTTACGCAAAGCTTGCGTGTGATGGTTTCCTGTATTGTTTTTATATTTTCAACGCTTGCAGACATTATTGGCCCAACATCGAATAGGTCGACCATTCCTGTATGCGTAAAGCCTTCCCTCAAAAGGAGGTGGTATGCACCAACACCGCTCCTATGAGGTTTAGAAATTGCTCCTCTGGCCTGCTTTGGCAAATTATCTATCAATATAGGACCACTGGGAATTGTGCTCTCAATTCCAGTATTGTCAGCATGAGTTATGAAGGCATCAGCTTCTAGGAATGTTTTTCCCAACCGTTGTTTATGTATAGAATCATAAAAATCTGAGACGCCTTCATCATTCTGACATCCACGCAGTTCAGCGATAATAGGGCTAGAGAATATGTCTGGCGCTATTGAAATTAATAGATAACGAGACTTCGCTAGAAAGCGCCCCAATCCACCCATTCTGTGATCTGGGTGCATAAACAAAGACCCGACCTCAGTTGCACCATCGAACGCGCAATATGGATCAAGGTAAACTGCATCATTGGGGTCGTGCACGATCTGCCCCCGCGCATTCTTCATTGCAAGGTCAATAAATAATCGTGTCTGACCAATTTTAGTTTTCACCGCAGCACATCCGACGATTGCTCCAGTTTTCACCTCTTCCATTACAAGAAGAAATTTTTGAGGTTGATCAGATTTAGGTTCAGCAAAACTGCTCACTGACTCGAAAATGTATTTTTCAAGATAGTCTCGGTCCGTTTGCAGGCTGGTAAAACCGGGTCCAGATATTTCAGCCAACCCATAGAAACCATCTAAATCAGATGGTTCTATGGGTCGAATGACATATGCGCCTATACCGCTGTTCATTTTAAGCCTGTTCCGAAGCAGATTGCTTGGATTTGACCAGCTCAAGCGCAGAACGAATGCGCGACAAAGCTTCCGCAACATCCTCACACGACACATTCAATGCAGGCGCAAGGCGCACCACATTATCACCCGCCACTCCAATTAGCAGTCCGGCATCCCGCGCAGCATTTCTAACTTCGATATTAGGTACTGAAAGTTTGGCACCGATCAGCAATCCTTTACCGCGCACTTCCTCTATTGTGCCGGCGCATTCGCTCTGAATCGTTTCAAAACCTTCGCGTAATTGTTTTGCAATTTTTTGGACGTGAGATAGAAATTCTGGCTTTTCCAAATGATCCAACACAGCATGACCTACTGCCATAGCAAGTGCGTTTCCGCCATACGTCGTCCCATGAGTTCCGGGCACCATGTACTGAGCAACTTCTTCAGTTGCAAAACACATCCCTAGAGGAAAGCCGCCCCCCACACCCTTTGCTGTTGCCATTAAATCTGGAGCTGCATTTTCAGCCCATTCATGTGCAAAAAGCTTCCCTGTACGGCCTGCGCCGCATTGTACTTCATCATAGATAAGCAGAGCGCCCGCATCATTACACAATTGACGCATCAGATTTAGATTTTCGGGTGAGACTGGTCTTAACCCGCCTTCTCCTTGCACAGGCTCAATTATGACAGCTGCAGTTTTCTCAGACAGAGCAGATTGAAATGCATCCATATCTGAGAAAGGCAGCTTCTTATATCCGGGCAAGGCTGGGCCAAACCCTTTTAAGTAAGCTGGATTTCCAGCAGCATTAATTGTTGCATATGTGCGTCCGTGGAAGGCGCCGTCAAAGCCTATGATTTCAATGCGGGATTCATCACCCTTTTCAAAATGGTATCTGCGCGCTGTTTTTAATGCGCATTCTACAGCCTCTGCACCCGAATTTGCGAAGAAAATTCTATCTGCAAAAGTCAAATGGCAGTAACGTTGTGCTAATTCCGATTGACCTGGCACATCAAACATGTTGGATAAGTGCCAAAGTTTACGTGATTGTGCCTCAAGCGCCTTGACCAAATCAGGATGAGCATGCCCTAGCGTGTTTACAGAAATACCTGAAATAAAGTCTAGGTATTCTTGCCCTGCATCATCCCATAAGCGAACTCCTTCACCTCGCTCGAATTGAATAGCTGGTGGTGCGTAAGTTGGAAATATGTGGCGGCGATCCATGAAACTCTCCCGTTTTTTATAAGAAGAGCAAATTTCAATCTCAAATAACAGTATGGTTTTGATCTATTTGGGGTAGATTTTTGTGCTATTTAATGCTTTTAACATTCGTATTGAGAAAAAACGAGGATTCGAATGTCTATTACTGAAAAAGACGATCAGCTTATCAATGTATTGCGAGAAAATGCTCGAATGAGTGTTACAGATATAGCAGCGACACTTGGTGTATCACGCTCTACAGCACAGAAAAGATTAGAAAAAATAGAGGAAGCTGGTGTTATCTCTTCCTACACTGTGATTCTATCAGAAGCTTATCAAAAAGCGCGCGTTCGTGCCCATATATCAGTAACGTTAGATGCCAAGAAAACACATAGCGTTATCAATAAAATCAAAGACAACTCCTCTGTAGAAGAAGTTCACTCCGTAAGTGGTGACTATGATCTGATTGTTATTGTATCTTCAACGACAGTCGAAATGCTCGACAAAGCTATTGATGCGCTCATTGAAATAGACGGCGTAGAGCGCACCAGTACAGCTGTTATCTTATCAACAAAGTTGAAACGTTAAGTTTCACTCAGATCCAAAGAATCGATCGCCTCGCGGACTTGTTTCGCAAGTTCGGGCCGACAGATAAGAAGATCAGGAAGATATGTATCGTCGCAATTATAGACAAAGTCCGATCCATCCATGCGGCAGGTGTGAAGACCTGCTGCATTGGCTATAGCGATAGGCGCACAATTATCCCACTCATACTGCCCGCCAGAATGCAAATAAACATCTGCCTCTCCACGTACAACCGCCATAGCTTTAGCTCCCGCAGATCCCATAGGTAAAAGTTCAGCGCCTATCATTTCAGCTACAGCTGTGGCTTCTTTCCCAGGTCGAGAACGTGACACTAGCATTTTGGGAGGAGTATTCATTGCTTTAAGCGCTGGTGGCTGGTCAGAGCGTAAAACTAAATCTAGCCCCGGCAACGCTACTGCACCTAACGCAGCTTTCCCATCAATAGATAAAGCTACGTGAACAGCCCAATCTGTGCGCCCTTCTCCATATTCTCTGGTGCCATCTACTGGGTCGATTATCCAAACACGAGATTGTTGCAGACGAGATTTATCATCCTTACTTTCTTCTGATAAAATGGCATCTTCAGGCCGTTGCGCCTTTAAAGCTTCCATCAAAAATGCGTTGGATGTTTCATCGCCAGCTTTGCCTAATGCTCTACCTTCAACCAAGCCTGAAGCTCGAACTTCCAAAAGAATACGGCCAGCCGTTTCAGCGAGCTGAGCTGCTAGCTCTGAGTCTGTTAAATTACTCATAGTGCCATCAACTTTTCGACGATTAGATCCGCAGCTTCATCAGCTGACATTTCCACAGTGTTTACGCGTATCTCAGCATCCAATGGCTGCTCGTAAGGGCTATCAATACCGGTAAAGTTTTTCAAATTACCTGCACGCGCTTTTTTATAGAGACCTTTGACATCTCGCTGCTCAGCCACTTCTAAAGGCGTATCGACGAACACCTCTATAAACTCACCATTGTTGAAAAGGTCACGTACCATTTGCCGCTCTGCTTGGAATGGTGAGATGAAAGCCGTCATCACGATCAAACCAGCATCTGTCATCAATTTGGCAACCTCCCCCACACGACGAATATTCTCAACTCGGTCTACATCCGTAAAACCTAGATCCTTATTCAAGCCATGACGGACATTATCGCCGTCAAGAAGGAAGGTGTGTTTTCCTAAGGCAAAGAGTTTTTTCTCAACGAGGTTCGCAATTGTGGATTTTCCCGACCCAGAAAGACCGGTGAACCACAAAAGACGTGCAGTCTGGTTCTTCTGAGCCGCGTGCGCATCACGATCAACATCAACTGCTTGCCAGTGTATGTTTTGAGAACGTCGTAACGCAAAGTGAATCATACCCGCAGCTACTGTCGCGTTGGTCATACGGTCAATGAGGATAAAGCCCCCCATGTCCGGATTATCTTTATAACTTTCAAAAGTAACCGGTTTGGATGTCGCTATATTGCACACACCAATGGAGTTTAGCTTTAGTGTTTTTGAGGGAAGCTTTCCGGCGGTGTTCACATTCACTTCGTATTTAGGTTCAGTGATCGTGGCCGATACCGTATTGGCACCTATTTTCAATAGGTATGGACGTCCAGACAGCATTTCTTCTTCTGCCATCCAAACCAAAGTTGCTTCAAATTGATCCGCGACTTCAGGTGGTGCGTCAGCCGTTGCAATAACATCCCCACGAGAGCAATCTATTTCATCGTTAAATGTAAGCGTTATAGATTGTCCAACAGTCGCAACATCAAGATCGCCATCCATCGTGACGATAGATTTTACTGTGGATGTTTTACCAGATGGAAGGACTCGGATGGCATCACCAGGCCGGATTGAACCCGATGTTACCAGTCCGGAAAACCCTCTAAAATCCAGATTTGGACGGTTTACCCACTGAACGGACATCCGGAACTCACGTTGCGCCATCAATGTATCGTTTAATGGAGCGTCCTCTAAATGTGAAATCAGCGTTGGACCTTCATACCATTGTGTATCAGCACTTTTCTCAACGATGTTGTCACCTTTGAGCCCTGAAATTGGTATTGCATCAAACGCTGTTAGACCAATAGAGTCAGCAAAAACCTTATAATCAGCTACGATTTCATTGAAACGCTCTTGGCTGTAACCAACAAGATCCATCTTATTTACAGCAAGAACAACATTCTTGATGCCTAGCAAATTCACTAGATATGAGTGTCTCTTCGTCTGTGTGAGAACGCCTTGTCGAGCATCAATCAAAATCACAGCCAAATCAGCCGTAGATGCACCCGTCACCATATTACGGGTGTATTGCTCGTGACCAGGCGTGTCTGCGACAATAAACTTTCGCTTTTCTGTCGCGAAAAAACGATAGGCAACATCTATTGTAATGCCTTGCTCACGTTCCGCCGCGAGACCATCAACCAAAAGCGCAAAATCTATTTCTTGACCTTGTGTCCCAACAGCTTTGGAATCGTTTTCAAGACTTGCAAGCTGATCTTCAAAAATCATTTTGGAGTCGTAAAGCAGACGCCCAATAAGCGTAGACTTCCCATCATCCACGGATCCACATGTGATGAAACGCAACATGGATTTATGCTGATGCTTTAAAAGGTAAGCATCGATATCCTCTGCAATAAGCGCTTCTGTCTCATAAATAGGAGATGAATTCTGAGTACTTTTCAAATCGGTTGTCATTTTAAAAATACCCCTCTTGCTTTTTCTTCTCCATTGACGCGGATTGATCATGATCAATTGCACGCCCTTGGCGCTCAGACGTTGTGGTCAGAAGCATTTCTTGAATAATCTCAGGCAAGGTCGCCGCCGTTGATTCAACAGCACCTGTTAGTGGATAGCACCCTAATGTTCTAAACCGGATTGATCGCTCTACAGGAACTTCCCCTTCTTTTAAGGGGAAACGATCATCATCCACCATCAACAACATGCCATCCCGCTCTACTGTGGGTCGCATCGCTGCTTTGTATAGAGGTACAATGTCGATATTCTCTAAATGGATATATTGCCAAATATCGAGTTCAGTCCAATTGGATATAGGAAATACGCGTATGCTCTCATCTTTAGATTTACGCATATTATACTGTTTCCAAAGTTCAGGACGTTGATTTTTGGGGTCCCAACGGTGACTAGCAGTTCGGAATGAAAATATGCGCTCTTTTGCACGTGACTTTTCTTCATCTCGACGCGCGCCACCAAAAGCCGCATCAAACCCATGCTTAGTAAGTGCTTGCTTTAACCCTTCAGTCTTCCACATGTCTGTATGAAGTGAGCCATGATCGAAAGGATTAATTCCTTTTTCAAGAGCTTCAGGGTTTTGATATACGATCAACTCCATACCAGCATCTTGGGCTGCTTTTTCCCTCAGCTCATACATGGCTCTAAATTTCCATGTTGTATCTACATGCATCAACGGAAATGGTGGTGGAGAAGGATAAAATGCTTTCTTGGCAAGGTGCAGCATCACCGCAGAATCTTTACCTACCGAATACAGCATAACTGGTTTATGAGCCTCTGCTGCAACTTCTCGCATGATATGAATGCTTTCAGCTTCTAATCGCTGAAGGTGTGTAAGCCGATCATTTGGTAATTCGCTGTTCGTCATAACCCATCAATCTTTATTCGGTCAGCTCAGATGATGATCCTTTTTAGGATTATCCGGCTGCTTAAATTTAAATTTACATACGTTCTAAATGCGCACATAGCTTCGGATAATCGTGACGTGATATAGATACAACGAAAAAGTGAGGTCAACCGCTTATAAGATTCATTAGAGAAACTTACCCAAACAGACGTAAAACTGCCAATTTATTGATCAAGCATCCGTGGTCATGGACACAAACACGTCCTCTAGGTCAGCTTCTTCGGTTGCTAAGTCCTTTATCCTAACGCCTGACTCGCGTATCTGATTGAGCAGGTCCATAACGCGCGTTTCATTGGCGCGATACGTCACGACCAAAGCCCCATCTATACGGCGCTCAATATTCAACCCTTTAATGGATTCAGGAATATTGGAGATCGCTTCTTCTGGCTGGACAATTAGTTTTTTGCGATCCATGCGCGATAGAAGCGTTTCCGTGCCCTCACACGCAATCACTTCGCCATGATTGATAATAGCGATCTGATCACACATTTCCTGCGCTTCTTCCAAATAGTGTGTTGTCAAAACAATTGTGGTTCCGCGCGCATGAAGCTCCTTAACATACTCCCAAAGCTGACGTCGTAGTTCAACATCAACTCCAGCTGTAGGTTCATCTAAAATAAGGATAGGTGGCGCATGCACCATAGCTTTGGCGACCATTAGTCGACGCTTCATCCCTCCGGATAACTGTCGAACATAAGCATCCTTCTTATCGCCTAAACCAAGTGCTTCTAAAATTTCATCCGAGCGACGCTCTCCTTTAGGTACACCAAAGAACCCTGCGGTTAATTCCATGCTTTCGCGTGGTGTAAAGAAAGGGTCCATATTGATTTCTTGAGGAACAACCCCCAGTGCAGCAGCTACCTCGCGTGGGTTTTTATCCAAATCATAATTCCACACATTTACTTCACCGGCAGTTTTATTCACCAAACCAGACACGATGTTAATCAAAGTAGACTTACCTGCACCATTGGGCCCCAACAAGCCAAAAATTGAGCCACGTGGAATGTTCAGATTCACCCCTTTAAGCGCATGCTTTTCCTCCATCTTGCCTTTTGCAGCATATATTTTCTGCAACCCTTTGAGCTGGATGGCGTAATCTGGCAAAATTTCTGGTGAGTTCATAACCGGCTCCACATATCAACGAATCAGAGGTCTACATTCAAATGTCCCCTAGTGGTCGCACTAGAGGTAAGGGTGAAACACGTTCGTTAAAAGGGGCGTTTCGTTGATAAGTGTCATTCACAACGAATATAGCCCTTCTTAACCGGCATTTAGACCGCCCAGTTGTTTTATTTCATAGTTTTCAAGCCATCTATTGCCAGCACCCACAAAGAATATATCATTTAAAAATACATGGGGATACTTCGATATGAAACGCCTACTTCCGATTTTAACTTATTGTGCAATCGCTACCCTCTCTTTGACTGCTTGTACTTCTACAGCTGGGTCCTTGGAGAAAAACAATGCCTCCAACAATATCCATGAACTCTCAGAACTTTTGATAAGACATTTCGAGATTGCAAATGATGCCGATAGTCCCGGCTTAGTAGACAGACGTGTCCAAGTTCATTCTCCACACTTAAAAGGTATTTGGTACTACTCTCAACTCGATAAAGGTAATCCGCAGACACTCTATCGCCAACGCCTAAACCATTTAAAGCAGATCGAGCACAGCAGTAATTTTGTGCTAATTACCTACCGCCTTAAGACTCCAGAAAGCTATGTAAATGGTTGGCTTAAACAAGATATTCTCAACGAATTAAAAGTGACTGATTTTGAGGACTATTTCGAAGATGGGTGCGATCAAATATGGCGCAAGGTAAACTCAGACGAATGGACAGGCTACGTTGATCCAAAAACTTGCAAACTATTTTCAGAACGTCGCCAAATGCACATTAGCATCGAATCCGAGGCACGATTAACATCCGAAATGCTTCAAATAAGTGAGCGCGGATTCGATGAGGCAGGACTGTTTTTATGGGGCTCAAAAATCGGTGAACTTCTTACATTAGACGTTATAAAACCTCAGGAATAAATTGCCGAATGCTCAACGGTAGGAAATTTCCACTTTTAATACCCTTCTCCGCCTGATACTCAGTTCTGCAAAAGATATGCAAATATCCAACAGTTAGATGCTTGATTTATGGAACGATAATTATGACGCGCAAATATTTCGGAACTGATGGAATTAGAGGCCAAGCGAATGCTGGCGCAATGACTCCAGAAATAGTTATGCGTCTTGGAATGGCGGCAGCGACATACTTTAAATCAGATACCGAACGTAGACACACCGTCGTTATCGGAAAAGACACACGTCTTTCAGGCTATATGATTGAACCGGCTTTAACTGCAGGTTTCACAGCTGCAGGTATGGATGTTGTGTTATTCGGTCCGCTCCCCACACCCGGTGTTGCTATGCTGACACGATCACTTCGGGCTGATCTAGGTGTAATGATTTCCGCGTCTCATAATGCCTATCAAGACAATGGCATAAAGCTATTTGGACCAGATGGGTTCAAATTATCCGACGATGCAGAATTAGAAATTGAAGCTCTTATGGAGCGCCCCATGGATGCTGACCTTGCAGCTTCAGCAAAACTTGGAAAAGCAAGCAGGATTGATGACGCGCAATCGCGCTATGTAGAAATAGTGAAAGCAACTTTCCCGCGCCGCCAACGTCTCTCCAACCTTAGAATAGTTGTCGATTGCGCCAATGGTGCCGCCTATAAAGTTGCGCCTAAAGTCCTATACGAACTTGGAGCTGAAGTTATTTCTCTCGGTGTCTCGCCAAATGGTTTCAACATCAACGAAGAATGCGGCTCAACTGACACAAGAGCACTTTCAGAAGCCGTATTGAAGTATCGGGCGGATATCGGGATCGCACTCGATGGGGATGCCGACAGGGTCGTGTTATGCGACGAAAAAGGCCAAATTATCGATGGTGACCAAGTATTGGGTCTCATCGCAAAAAGCTGGAAAGAAGAAAACAAACTATCGAAACCCGCGATTTCAGCAACAGTCATGTCAAACCTTGGACTAGAGAAATACTTAAAATCCATAGGCATAAAACTAAGACGGACTAAAGTTGGTGACCGTTATGTCGTACAAGATATGAGAGAAGCAGGTGTAAATCTCGGCGGTGAACAATCTGGCCACGTTGTTATGAGTGATTTTGCAACAACCGGAGACGGCTTAGTCGCCGCACTTCAAGTTCTCGCTGTAATTTGTAAAACAGACAAACCTGTCTCGGAAATTGCACATGTCTTTGACCGAGCACCGCAACGTTTAGACAATATACGCTACACAGGCGCAGACCCTCTAAATACCAAACACGTTAAAGCTGTGATCAAGAAAGTTTCAGAAGAACTTGGAGACAAAGGTCGCCTTGTCGTTCGGAAATCCGGTACGGAACCTCTCATACGCGTCATGGCCGAAGCCGAAGAAGAAAGCTTGATGAACAAAGCCGTAGAAGATGTTGTGACTGCCGTCAAAGAAAGCATAGCATAAAACGGCTAATTAATTTCACATTGACGTATGCACACAACGCACACTACTTAGGTAGCAACACCTTGGCCATATTGTTTGAAACAGAATCACTATGATAAACACCACAGACACAGAAATAGATCACGAAGTCATTGTAATTAATGGGCATAAAACATCTTGCGATGGCGGTGGCGGCGCACTTGGTCATCCAATTGTTTGGTACGATATGGTGGAAGACGATGTTGTGGAATGCAAATATTGCGACAGACGTTTTGTTCGCAAAGGAAGCTCTTTAGATCCAACTAAATAGTTTTCAAATTCAAATTACAAAAAAGGCGCTTCCAATTTGAAAGCGCCTTTTTTAACATCTATCAAAACAAGTATTTATTGGACGCGTGTCACCGATATTCCCGCATCCTTAAGCATGGAAACGACAGAGTCCTTACCGACAAGGTGGGCTGCTCCTACAGCAATAAAGAAAACACCCTCTTCTTTTTCAATAAGTTTATTGATTTCCACTGTCCAATTTGCATTTCGCTTTACAAGCATCACATCCATTAGTTCTTCAGATGCCATTGATGGATCAGAAAGCACGATTTTTTCTAGCGTCGCTATATCTCCAACAACCCACGCATTATCCATTTCGATAATGGAACTACCAATACTTTCTATTTGACGCACGGTTTCCATCAATAAATTGACTTGGACATCTTCATCCAAATTCGCCATAAACGACAATTGTTGTTCGGCAGTTTCAAAATACCTTAGCTCTTTATTTGCAATTTTTGCTTCAGGGACAAGGATATTCTCAACACCGGACTCAGGGTCTTGCCCTTCTGCCACTATTGCTTGCATCACGATCATCATCGCCGCAAACCAAGGCTGCATTTTAGCTACAGCTGCCGTCGGAAAATTCAATTCCGCAGCAGCCACTTTAAGCGCATCAGCATCATTAGCGTTTAGCAATGAGAACAAATCTTTGCCAACTGGCATGAAACCTAATTTTGCCACAGCCCGTGCTAATGATGCATCTTCACCTGAGACATCGGCCTCAAAATAGACTACATCAGATCGACTAAATGCTGTTTCAAAGGCCTCCGTACGCCACTGGAGGCTTGGCGGTAAGACATGCACAGTACCGAACAAGTAAACAGTTGTATCGGCATCACCAGTTTTCCAAAGCGCCGGCCCCTCACCATTCTCTAAAGCAGCAGCTTTTAAAACAACAGGCTCGGAAACACTGACCTCTTCCTTTTCAATTTTTTGCGAACACGCGGGCAAAGTTAAACAAGCGATCACCGTGGCACTGACGCTCAAAAATTGCTTCAACATAAAGAACTCCAAAATATCTTATCAACCAATTTAACAGGTAAATTGGAAACAACCAGCACTGTGAACTGGAAACTTGCATCTATCGGAATGTTAAAGCCAAACGCGTATAAACGATTGAAATATTAAATATCTCATCATCAGCGCGGCTCCGCATTAGCGGTTAATTTTGGGAAAGGAATATTCAAGTGGTGGGCGATGACGGTGTCGAACCGCCGACCCTCTCGGTGTAAACGAGATGCTCTACCGCTGAGCTAATCGCCCTAACCACTTGAAGAGCCATGAAATATACATGTTTCTCTAGAACTGCAACGCCTAAATTCAAAAAAAATGAAGAAACTTCATAAAAAAACCTCCCCGATTTAACGAAGGAGGTTTTTGTCTTCAATAGCCCCTTTTTAGGAAGCCATTAAACTTAGATTTTTGTTGATTAGTGTGGTGAAGGTAGGTTTGCCCCACTCTCCGGGCCGTTCCGACCGAATCCTGCTCGAAAATGCGCATCATCCGCATCTGTCCAATCCACAGGTGTAATTGGCAAGGTAAGTGCTCGTGCTAAAACCTGCTCTATTGTGGATACAGGCACAATCTCTAACCCTTCCTTTACATTATCAGGAATATCCGCAATGTCTTTCTCATTTTCTTGCGGAATGAGGACAGTTTTTATGCCCCCTCGAAGAGCAGCTAAAAGCTTTTCCTTCAATCCCCCAATAGGAAGAACACGGCCTCGTAATGTAACTTCACCAGTCATAGCAACATCACGGGACACAGGATTGTTGGTCAGCAAAGATACAATTGCTGTCGTCATGGCTATACCTGCCGATGGACCATCTTTAGGCGTTGCACCCTCGGGCACGTGAACGTGAATATCTGTATTGTTGAACACAGTAGGACGTATGCCCAATGACGCTGCACGCGATTTCACCAAGCTATTGGCTGCCGAGATGGATTCCTTCATCACATCTTTCAGGTTTCCCGTCACAGTCATTTTGCCCGGTCCAGGCATTTGAACAGCCTCAATAGAAAGCAACTCACCACCTACTTCAGTCCAAGCAAGCCCTGTTACCGCACCAACTTGATCATCAAGCTCTGACAAACCAAACCGATATTTACGTACACCTGAATAATTCGCCAAGTTTTCTTGTGTAACCGTCACGGACAGAGAAACATTTTGAACAATTTCACGAACCGATTTACGAGCCAAACGTGCAATCTCACGCTCTAAACTACGCACACCAGCTTCACGCGTATAATAGCGTACCAAGTCTCGTATCGCACCGTCGGTAACGCTCCATTCACCCTCTTTTAGACCGTGATCTTTTATAATCTTAGGAATTAAGTGGCGCTTCGCTATTTCCAACTTTTCATCTTCAGTATAGCCGGCAATACGGATTATCTCCATACGGTCTAACAAAGGTTGCGGCATATTCAATGAATTCGCTGTCGTGACGAACATGATGTCTGATAGATCATAATCAACTTCAAGATAGTGATCATTGAATGTTGAGTTTTGCTCAGGGTCTAATACTTCAAGCAAAGCAGCCGAAGGGTCTCCTCTGTAATCCTGCCCCAACTTGTCAATCTCATCCAACAAGAACAAAGGGTTACCTGTTTTTGCTTTCTTCAATGATTGGATAATACGCCCAGGCATTGAGCCTATGTAAGTTCGGCGATGACCACGAATTTCAGATTCATCACGTACACCACCAAGAGACACGCGCACAAACTCACGTCCAGTAGCGTTTGCTATGGATTTACCAAGTGATGTCTTACCAACCCCTGGCGGCCCAACCAAACACAATATGGGTCCACGTAGCTTTTTAGTTCGCGATTGAACTGCTAAATATTCTAGAATGCGCTCTTTGACTTTTTCCAAACCGTAGTGGTCGCCCTCAAGCACATCTTCAGCAACAGTTTGGTCTGTATTGACCTCTTTGCGCTCACCCCATGGTAGAGCAATAATCCAATCCAGATAATTTCTAACAACTGTTGATTCAGCCGACATCGGACTCATCTGGCGAAGTTTTTTCAATTCTGCAGCAGTTTTTGCGCGCACTTCATCCGACAGTTCAAGAGCGTTTAGCTTGTCTTCTAATTCAGCCAATTCATCTTTTTCTTCGCCCTGATCGCCCAACTCGCGTTGAATTGCTTTCATTTGCTCGTTCAGGTAATATTCTCGTTGAGTTTTTTCCATTTGGCGCTTCACACGGTTGCGGATTTTCCGCTCCATTTGAAGCATTCCAATCTCACCTTCCATCAGCGCGTATACTTTTTCTAGCCGCTCAGACACGCTCGAAAGTTCAAGCAATTCCTGTTTTTCAGCTATCTTGATTGACAATTGAGCTGACACAGCATCAGCAAGCCTGCCTGGGTCTGTGATTTGAGAAACATTACCCACAGTGTCAGGAGGAATTTTGCGGTTGAGCTTCACATAGCCTTCGAATTGCTCGATGACGGTGCGCATCAATGCAGACGCTTCACCTTCCTCTTCTTCGACAGGCTCATCAATCATCTCTACATTGGCGGTATAATAGTCGCCTTGATCGACCAACTCACATAATTTAGCGCGTTGCTTGCCCTCTACGAGTACTTTCACAGTACCATCTGGCAATTTTAACAACTGCAAAATTGTAGCAATTGCTCCTGTCTCAAAGAGATCTTCAGCAGCCGGATCATCTGTTCCCGCATCACGCTGCGCAACTAACAAAATCTCTCCACCCTCACTGCCCACTTCTTCAAGTGCTCTCACTGATTTATCGCGCCCCACAAATAACGGAGCCACCATGTGTGGAAAAACAACAATATCGCGCAGTGGTAGGACAGGGAGTGATTTACGTTCTGCCATTTAATTCTCCTACAAGACCGTCATTTCGCAAAAGCGATATGCCTTTAATCTTGGTTTTGTTACTTCTTACTAAAATGTCTGTCCTTATACGGATCAGCATTTCTTGTCTTAAATGTGGATGCGTCCGCCACAGGCTTCAACCCATGACGGACGCATAATTTTAGATAAACACAGTTATTGCTGTAAAATATCCCAGTACCGCCCGAATTAGGACGCTTCACCAGTTTCTACTTTTGCTTCACCATGAACATAAAGTGGCTTTGCACGCCCCTCAACGACCTCAGAATTAACAACAACCTCTTCTATGCCGCGAAGGTTTGGTAATTCAAACATAGTATCAAGCAAGATTGCCTCGAGAATTGAACGCAACCCACGAGCACCAGTGCGCCGTGATATCGCTTTACGGGCAACAGCCAGAAGAGCATCTTCAGAAAATGTCAATTGCACATCTTCCATATCAAACAAGCGCTGATATTGCTTCATAAGAGCATTCTTAGGTTGAGTTAGGATCTCAACCAAAGACTCTTCATCAAGGTCCTCAAGAGTTGCAATCACTGGAAGACGCCCAATAAATTCTGGAATCAACCCAAACTTTACGAGGTCCTCTGGTTCACAATCTTGCAAAACTGCACCAACACGACGCTCATCAGGGTCTGACACGACCGCACCAAAACCAATAGATGAACCTTGCCCACGCGCAGAAATAACCTTGTCGAGACCAGCAAATGCTCCACCACAAATAAACAACATATTTGTAGTATCCACTTGCAAGAACTCTTGTTGTGGATGCTTGCGGCCACCCTGCGGAGGTACCGACGCGACAGTACCCTCCATAATTTTCAAGAGTGCTTGTTGCACACCCTCTCCGGACACGTCTCGTGTGATCGATGGATTATCAGATTTACGAGAAATCTTATCAATCTCATCTATGTAAACGATACCGCGCTGAGCACGTTCAACGTTGTAATCTGATGCTTGGAGCAATTTAAGAATAATATTCTCAACATCTTCCCCGACATAACCAGCTTCAGTCAATGTCGTGGCATCTGCCATTGTAAACGGCACATCGATAATACGCGCCAACGTCTGAGCGAGAAGTGTTTTACCACAACCTGTCGGACCGACGAGTAGGATGTTTGATTTAGCTAGCTCAACCTCAGGGCTCTTAGAAGCATGGCTCAAACGTTTGTAGTGATTATGAACGGCAACAGCCAGCACACGCTTAGCTTTAGCTTGGCCGATTACGTAATCATCTAGTACATCGCAAATTTCTTGCGGAGTGGGCACACCTTCAGTTGATTTAACAAGGGTTGTCTTATTCTCTTCACGGATAATATCCATGCAAAGTTCAACACACTCGTCACAAATGAAAACGGTTGGACCCGCAATCAGTTTTTTTACTTCGTGCTGGCTTTTACCGCAGAAGGAGCAATACAGTGTGCTCTTACTATCTCCACCTGATGCGTTCTTGGTCATAGACACCTCAACTTGTGGGGCCGCTGACAGATACAATCCCTGCCTCCAAAGCGACCCATGTGCAATTTTCAGTCTTCCTAATGTTTCCAAAAGGCCTCCCGATCAACCGGAAGGATAGACTACAGCTTTGACGATTCAATTAATATAAAACCGACATTCAAAGCTAAATTATGGCGCGAGTAAAACACAAACGCCTTAAAAAACTATTCAGCAGAAACAGAACGTTTCTCGAATACGCGATCCACAATGCCAAATTTCACAGCTTCTTCAGCTGTCATAAAGCTATCGCGGTCAAGTTTTTTCTCGATCGCAGCGTAATCTTGGCCAGTGTGGTTAACATAAATATTATTCAAACGACGTTTAATGTCGATAATTTCCTCTGCGTGGCGTTCGATATCAGAAGCTACTCCACGATAGCCGCCTGAAGGTTGGTGCACCATAATGCGTGCATTAGGCGTCGCGAAACGCATATCTTTTTCACCAGCAGCTAGGAGCAACGACCCCATGCTAGCAGCCATACCGATACAAGCTGTAGATACAGGACAACTAATGTACTGCATTGTGTCGTAGATGGCTAAACCAGAGGACACAACTCCACCTGGGGAGTTGATATACATCGAGATTTCTTTTTTAGGGTTTTCTGATTCAAGGAACAAAAGCTGCGCAGTAATTAGCGTTGCCATGCCGTCTTCTATAGGGCCGGTGACAAAAATGATCCGTTCTTTCAGCAAACGGGAAAAAATATCGTAGGCGCGCTCGCCCCGGCTACTTTGTTCCACCACCATGGGCACTAGGTTCATCGCTGTTTCAATTGGGTCGTGCATTATATTCGCAGTCTTTGGCTGTCGCCGCGTCAAGACCGACGCGACTCGTGATGTTTCGATCAATATTTGGTCTCATGCCCAATCGCGCAAGACCCGAAATACTATTTTCTCTGTGCACAGAGGCACTTTAACCTCAATATTACACATATCTCCCAACATAAACCGAGAAATACTAACTCTTAGTATGCGAACGCATAAAAAACAAAAAAAGGCCGATGAATTACTCAACGGCCTTTTCATATAATTCTCTATTGTAGAGATTTCTATTCTTCGTCAAGCGCCTTTTCAAGCTCTTCACGTGTCACAGTCTTATCTGTCACTTTTGCGCGCTCGATAATGTAATCCACTACTTTTTCTTCAAACAATGGCGCACGAAGCTGAGCCATAGCAGCTGGTGTTTTTTGATAGAACTCGATTACTTGTTTCTCTTGTCCAGGGTAGCGTTGCGCTTCCATGTTCAAAGCACGAGAAACTTCTTCTTGTTTGATTTCTACCTTGTTGATGCGACCAATCTCAGCAAGCACAAGACCTAAACGTACGCGACGTTCCGAAATCTTTCTATACTCTGCTTTAAGATCGTCTTCGCTCTTTGCTTTATCATCTTCATCAAGACGATCAGCTTTTTTCTCTTCTTCAAACTGACGCCAGATTTGTTCAAATTCAGCTTCAACCATCCCAGGAGGCAATTCAAAGCTGTGACGCTCATCAAGCGCATCAAGAAGAACTCGCTTCAAACGCTGACGTGATCCGCTAGCCAACTCTTGTTCAATATTTTTCTTGATTAGGTCTTTGAGAGTCGCAAGATCTTCAATTCCAAGACCTTTTGCAAACTCTTCGTCTATTTCAGCTTTCTTCGGCGCACGAACTTCATTCACCTTCGTAGCAAAAACAGCTTCTTTACCAGCCAAGTTTTCAGCAGGGTAATCCTCAGGGAATGTTACCTTAACTTCAACTTCTTGACCTGTTTTCGCACCAACCAATTGGTCTTCAAACCCAGGGATAAAGCGCCCTTCTCCAAGAACGATAGTTTGCCCTTCAGCAGTACCGCCATCAAACAACTCACCATCAATTGAGCCAGAGAAGTCGATAACTACAGCGTCGCCTTCGCGAGCTTTAGCAGTTTTACCACGTGCTTCAAACTGTTTGTTAGATTCAGCAAGCTTTTCAAGAGCCTCATCTACTTCAGCATCAGTCGCCTCAACAACAAGACGCTCAAGCTCTAAATCTGTTAGATCAGCAGGCTCAAAATCTGGCATAACTTCCACTTTCATGGAGTATTCTAGATCAGCTTGTCCTTCAATCAACTTCTCTTGATCACATGTAAGATCAATAGCTGGCTGCGCTGCCGGACGAATTTCTTTATCTTCAAGGACTTTTTGCGAAGAGGATGTCACTTCTTCTTGAATGATATCACCCAAGATGGACTTTCCGTAAGTTTTACGAATGTGCGCCAAAGGTACTTTACCAGGGCGGAAACCTTTTAGGTTCATCTGCGGACGCAGTTGAGCCATCTTAGCTTCAAGTTTTTCAGCTAGGTTATCTTTTGAGATAACAACCGTATATTCGCGAGTCAGCCCTTCGGACTTGGTCTCAGTGACGTTCATCACAGATTCCTCAAAATCTATTTGCCCCAAGCGTAAATGCCTTCAGGGTTTGGTGAAATGAAAGGCAGCAATCATAGCCCCGTAAGGAACCAAGCGCCGCGCAAGATTGGCGGGTGGTATGTCACACAGGACGCCCTGTGTCCATTGGGGAATTGCTATGAATTTGAACCATTTTCCGGCTGGTGCGGGTAGAGGGACTCGAACCCCCACGCCATAAGCGCTGGTACCTAAAACCAGTGCGTCTACCAATTCCGCCATACCCGCAAACGAGCCGGAAGCAGCGTCTCTACTCTAAGATTACACTAGAGTTCAAGTGCTAAATTCAATTTTTCTTTCCCAAAGCACATTGGAAGGCCGAATTTCCTCATAAATGCGCGTTAGAATACGCGGGAAATAATCCATTAAGTCCTCAGAAATTAATCCAGCACCGCCAGATAAAGATGCTTCACCGTGTATCCACACCGATGCAGAGGCAGAATCATATGCGGACACGCCTTGAGCCATCCAACTTCCAATCATTCCTGCAAGCACATCCCCGCTTCCCGCCGTAGCTAGAAATGGAGAACCATGCACATTTACGCGCGCTGCTCCATCTGGAGAGGCAATAACACTGTCAGCGCCCTTCAATACAACAACGCATCCTGCAATATTTGCAGCAGTCCTCGTTGCATTTATTTTATTTCCAACTTCCGCAAGCAATCCGGGAAACAAACTTTCAAACTCGCCCTCATGAGGGGTCAACACACATTTTTCGTGCAGCAACCCAAACAAAAATGAAGGGTCATCTTTAAAAACAGTCAAAGCATCTGCATCCAGAACGATGGGCACGCCAGTTTGCAAAAGTGACGCAACTTTAAACCGCGTCCCCTCAGTTACACCAGCAGCAGGCCCAAACACGAGCCCAGACTGTGAGGCGCTCAGAAGGTAAAGCTCATCTATGTCTGCATAATCTTTCGTCATCACCGCTAGCGAACTAGCCGCCATCTCAGGAATAGCGCTCGCATGCCCTAGCAATGTCACAAGACCCGCGCCTACACGCAGTCCCGCCCTTGCGGCTAATCTAGCTGCTCCTGTTTTCCCGGCCTCACCAGCAACTACCCCTAAACTTCCGCGTTGATGTTTGTGCGTACTTCTTGTTGGCCACGGCAATTTGTCCGCCCATACATCAGGCCGATTGAGAAAAATCTCATCACCAACATATGCGAGAGTCTCTTCTGAAATACCAACATCCACGACACTTATAGCACCGCACAAACTGGCAGCTGATTCTATAACATGCGCTGTTTTAAGCGCATTAAAAGTAACCGTTATGTCTGCACAAATAGCTTCCGAAGATAGCGCACCTGTATCACCTCGCACACCAGTCGGAACATCTATACTTAAAACATGAGCCTTAGTAGCATTTATCAATTGCACGAGTTGAAGGAATTCTCCCTCCAGTGGCCGCGAATTGCCTGCGCCAAGCATTGCGTCAACGACAACGTCACCTTCACTTAATTCAAAACTGTCGTTTTCACTTTTATCCAGCAAAACGCTTGCTGCCTGAATATCATCCAGAACCAGCTCAGCCGCCCCCTCAGCATCGCCTGATAAGTCACCAACGTCTCCGATCAAAAAGAGAGAAACTTGGCGTCCCAGCTGCTCTAAATACCGGTAGGCGACGAAACCATCTCCCCCATTATTGCCCTGACCGCACAACACAATTACCCGTCCGTCAGGCCATGTGTTGTGCACCATTTCAGCACACGCACGCCCAGCAGCATCCATTAGACTAGCTCCAGACAGCCCAAATTCTGATGTTCTTCTATCAGCCTCATTCATCTGATTAACGCTAATAATGCGCATGGTTGCATTGTCTCCGGAATCATTTTGACGTTTTGAGTAGTTATAGTATGTTTAAATTACTCAATTTTGATGCCAACACGAAAACATATAGAAGTCCATTTCAACCTCTTTCGCCAGAACACCTTTAAAACCAAGGCCTCTCGCGCTTAAACTTTCTTTATAATAAATTGAATTTCACCAAGTTTCATGTCTGGCAATTCGAGTGATTAAGTATTAGGCTGCGATGCATAATTATTGTGCAACTTAAGCGTAGGGCTTGGATTCAAGTGAATTTCACTACTCAGGCCAATCTTGTTCGCGCATACAAGGCGGCAGAACTCGCCCAACGTAAAAAAGGGGCCTTAAAATTTCTGACAGGGCCTATCAAGGTGTGATTGAAAATGAAAAAAATCGAAGCGATCATCAAACCATTCAAACTCGACGAAGTAAAAGAAGCGCTGCATGAAGTTGGGCTTCAAGGCATGACCGTGATTGAAGCAAAAGGTTTTGGACGTCAGCGCGGCCATACAGAGTTGTATCGTGGCGCTGAATATGTCGTAGATTTTCTTCCAAAACTTAAAATCGAAGTTGTTGTTGCTGATTCCCAGCTTGATGCTGCACTTGAGGCCGTCTCTAGCGCTGCCCAAACAGGAAAAATTGGTGATGGAAAGATATTCGTATCCGATATTTCCGAAGTCGTTCGCATTCGCACAGGCGAAACAGGTGAGCAAGCAATCTAACGCTCCTAGCACCGAGCGAATAAAACAAAGTTTCTTACACAGAATCCTAGAATATGGTGTCCGCGATTAAACGGATGTCAAAATATACACTAATAGAGGAGTGACCCCGTGTCCGAGAGTGTTTTAAAACTGATCAAAGAAAAAGACGTTCAGTTCGTCGACCTACGTTTTACAGACGTAAAAGGTAAATGGCAGCATGTAACCTTTACTGCTGATGCCGTGGACGCGGCAATGTTTGAAGACGGAACAATGTTTGACGGTTCATCTATTGCTGGTTGGAAAGCCATCAACGAATCAGACATGGTTTTGTTACCTGATGCCTCTACTGCTCACATTGACCCATTCTACCAGCAAACAACAATGGTCATTAACTGTGACATCCTTAACCCAGGCACAATGACTGCCTATAACCGTGACCCACGTATGACAGCAAAGAAAGCGGAAGCTTATTTGAAGTCTACTGGAGTTGGTGACACAGCTTTCTTTGGACCTGAACCAGAATTTTTCATCTTTGACGATGTTAGATGGTCTGTAGCGCCAAACAACACAGGTTATTCTTACGATTCAACAGAACTACCTGAAAACACAAACAAAGAGTACGAAACAGGCAATATGGGTCACCGCCCAGGCCCTAAAGGTGGTTATTTCCCAGTACCGCCAATCGATTCTTGTCAGGACATGCGCTCTGAAATGCTCTCAGTTATGGCTGAGCTCGGCATGAAGCCAGAAAAGCAACACCACGAAGTTGCTCCAGCTCAACACGAGCTAGGCATGGTCTTCGGCACATTGATCGAAATGGCTGATCGCGTACAACAATACAAATACGTCGTTCACAACGTTGCTGCTTCTTACGGTAAGACAGCGACTTTCATGCCAAAACCAATGTACAAAGACAATGGTTCTGGAATGCACGTGCACCAATCAATTTGGAAAGATGGTGCGCCAACTTTCGCTGGTGACGGATATGCTGACCTTTCAGAAACATGCCTCTACTACATCGGTGGTATCATTAAGCACGCCAAAGCATTGAACGCGCTTACAAACCCAACAACAAACTCTTATAAACGCCTTGTACCAGGTTATGAAGCACCTGTTATGCTTGCTTATTCAGCACGTAACCGCTCAGCTTCTATTCGTATTCCTTACGGTGCCGGCCCTAAAGCTAAACGTATCGAAACACGTTTCCCTGACCCATTGGCAAACCCATATCTTGCATTTGCTGCACTTCTGATGGCTGGTCTTGACGGTATCCAAAACAAAATCCACCCGGGTGATGCTATGGATAAAGACCTATACGACCTACCTGCTGCTGAAGCTGCTGCTATTCCACAAGTGTGTGGTTCACTACGCGAAGCTCTTGAAGCCTTGGATAAAGACCGTGACTTCTTGAAAGCTGGCGGTGTGTTCGATGATGATCAAATCGATGCATATATCGAACTGAAAATGGAAGAAGTCATGAACCTAGAACTTCACCCTCACCCGGTTGAGTTTGACATGTACTACAAAGCTTAATTGCTTAGAGTTCGTTAGAACTTATTGAATATCTTAAACGCCGAAGCTTATCGCTTCGGCGTTTTTTTGTTTTTTGTCTTCGCCTTGAAAAATGCACCTTCTTGTAAGATTGATACTATGCATAATGTCCTCCAATTAACCAAGAAGATGACACCTATGAAACGACTGGCCCCAACCATAGCAATCTGTGCGGCTATGTTTATGAGCGCTTGCGCAACCCGCGCCCCAGCTCAAACAGATAATGCATGCAAATTTCTTGGTGAAAACAAGGCATGGTACCGCGCCCTACGCTCCAGCTCTAAAAAATGGGGGGCACCCATAGGGCTTCAACTTGCAATCATAAAGCAAGAAAGTTCATTTGATCACAATGCTAAACCAGCACGCGGCAAACGTCGTCTACTTGGAATTTTAGCAGGCAAGCGCCCCTCATCCGCCTATGGCTACGCTCAAGCTCTTGATGGAACATGGAACGAATATCAACAAAGCACAGGAAATAGAGGTGCCGACCGTGATGACTTTGATGACGCAACCGATTTTATCGGTTGGTATGTAAGCAACACCGGCAAACGCACAGGAATCAGTCAATATAATTATAGGGGCCATTATTTAGCCTACCATGAAGGAGCAGGTGGCTATTTGCGTGGTTCTTACAAATCAAAAAAATGGCTGATTGAAGTCGCCAACAGGGTGCATAACGACGCCACAAAATACGAAAACCAAGTTCAAGGCTGCAAGAAAAAGTTAAAAAAACGCTGGTTCTTCTAGACCTGCCATCATTCATATTCAAAAAAACCGATTATACACCACTAATTTGCGTTAACCACTTTTCGATTTCATCAAATGCGGCCATGTTTACGAATCAAGATAAGCAAAAACCGCTGCGACGAAACAGACTAGACAGGACAAATAATGGCCGCCAAAGGACAAGCACTTAGCGAAGAATCCAACGCCTATTCAGCAAAGGATATTGAAGTCCTCGAAGGTCTAGAACCTGTTCGTAAACGTCCCGGCATGTATATTGGCGGAACAGACGAGCGTGCATACCACCACCTGTTTGCAGAAATTCTCGATAACTCTATGGATGAAGCCGTCGCAGGACACGCTTCACGTATCGATGTACACCTTCGCGCGGATGGTTATATTAGTGTACGTGATGATGGACGCGGTATTCCCGTGGACCCACACCCTAAGTTTCCAGGTAAATCAGCCCTTGAGGTCATCATGACCACCCTCCACTCAGGAGGCAAGTTCTCCAATAAAGCCTACCAAACAGCAGGTGGTCTACACGGGGTTGGTATTTCTGTTGTAAACGCACTTTCTGAACGTCTTGAAGTTGAAGTCGCGCGGGACAAAAAGCTATATTTTCAAGCGTTTGAGCGTGGTCACTCCATGGCCCCGATTGAACAGGTTGGAAATGCACCCAATCGCCGCGGTACAGTTGTTAGTTTCAAGCCAGATTTCGAAATATTCGGAACAAAGCTGAAATTCAAACCTGCGCGCCTATATCAAATGGCCAAAGCCAAAGCCTACCTTCACCAAGGTGCTCAAATACACTGGAAGTGCGACCCAGAATTATTAAGCGAAAACGATAAAACACCAGCCGAAGCAGTACTTCATTACCCCAACGGTCTAGCAGACATGCTGAAGGAAATGGCTGAGGGTAAAATCATGGTCACCGCAGATATTTTCTCGGGCCGTGTAGAATCAGATAACGGAGCTGCTTGTGAATGGGCTATCTGCTGGTCCGCAAATGGTTTCGGCGAAGAAGACGGTATTACACGCTCCTACTGTAACACCATCCCGACTAGAGATGGTGGAACCCACGAAGCAGGTATGCGCGCAGCTATCACCAAAGGTTTGCGCGCTTATGGTGAATTAACTGGCGTAAAAAAGGCCGCACAAATTACCGCTGAAGATATACTAAGCTCTGCTGGAGCGCTTCTTTCTGTCTTCATCCGCGAACCTGAATTTGTTGGTCAGACCAAAGACAAACTTTCCTCAGCAGAGGGTATGCGTGTCGCCGAAAGCGCTTTGCGGGACCGCTTTGACCATTGGCTTACAACATCACCTAAAGAGGCCACAAAACTATTAGAATGGGCCATTGAGCAATCCGACCTAAGAATGCGCCGCAGGAAAGAGAAAGAAGTTTCTCGTCAATCCGCTACACGCAAACTCCGTCTCCCTGGGAAATTAGCCGATTGTTCCAGCAATTCAAAAGAAGATACTGAAATCTTTATCGTTGAGGGTGATTCGGCGGGCGGATCAGCTAAGCAAGCGCGTAACCGAAAAACGCAAGCAATATTGCCGTTGCGTGGTAAAATTCTGAATGTCGCTTCCGCAGGTGCCGATAAACTCCGCGCTAATGTGGAACTCAACGACCTATCCACTGCACTTGGTACGGGTATCGGTAGAAAGTTCGTTCTTGACGACCTTCGATATCAGCGCGTTGTAATTATGACCGACGCGGATGTCGATGGAGCGCACATCGCCGCTCTCTTAATCACCTTTTTCTACAAGCAAATGCCAGAATTGATTACCTCTGGCCGCCTATATATGGCGATGCCACCGCTCTACAAACTCGCGGCCGGCAATAAATCAGCTTACGCAAGGGATGATGAGCACAAAGACGAACTCATGCGTACAGTGTTTAAAGGCAAAAACGTAGAAGTATCTCGCTTTAAAGGTCTTGGTGAAATGATGCCAGCACAACTTAAAGAGACGACTATGGACCCAGAAAAGCGTACAATGGCGAGAATAGCACTACCCGACGGGTTAGAAAGCCCGGGAGAGCTTGTTGAAACACTTATGGGTAAAAAAGCAGAGCACCGCTTCAAATTCATTCAAGATAATGCCAGCTTTGTTGAAGAGCTAGATATCTAGCTCTTCTTCCAATCTTTAAACCAGGTGGCGAAATTAACTATCCCCTCCTCAAGAGAAGTCTTGGGGTTGTATCCAAGTTCAGACTTCGCTCGCGATATATCAGCCCAAGTTCGTTCAACATCACCCAACTGCATCGGTTGAAAATCTTTTAGCAGCTTTTTGCCAAATGCTTTTTCAATGGATATTACAAGGTCCATCAACTTTTCAGGCTGATCGTTACCTAAATTGTATATTCGATGCGGTACCTTAAACCCAAGTTGACGTGCCGGCTTATCAATTGCTGCAATAATTCCATCAACTATATCGCCGATATATGTGAAATCACGGCTCATTTCGCCATTGTTAAATATCTGCACTGTCTGGTTTTGCAGCAACTTTTCAGAAAATATCCAATACGCCATATCGGGACGTCCCCATTCACCATATACGGTAAAGAAACGTAGACCCGTTAGGGATACCCCATATAGATGTGCATAAGAATGCGCCATCAATTCATTCGATTTTTTTGTAGCACCATAAAAAGATACCGGAGTATCAGTAACATCGGTTTCCGAGAAAGGTAGTTTTGTATTCCCTCCATATACGGAAGATGAAGATGCATAGACAACATTCTCTATGTCATGATGACGCGCTAATTCGAGAATATTGAAGAAACCACTTAAATTGGAGTCCGCATAAACCTTGGGATTATCAATCGAGTATCGAACGCCAGCTTGGGCTGCGAGATGGAGTATTGCGTGAACACCGCCTCCCACCACTGTGGACTCGATATCTGCATAATTAGAAACGTCTACATTTTTAAACGCAAAACCTGAGACATTGGTAAGCTGTTCAATACGCGCTTTTTTTAGATATCTATCATAATAATCATTGAGATTGTCCACGCCGACAACAGTTTCACCACGTTCCAGAAGTGCTTTACAGGTATGAAATCCGATAAAGCCTGCCGCGCCCGTTACAAGAATGCTCATATTACTTTTCTCATCCTTGCAGCTTCGCTTTTCAGGAATAGACTTTTCTTACAAAGTACCCAATGCACAGAAAAGGGCAAACTCACTCAGACTATTCCCACTCAATCGTGCCTGGTGGTTTAGATGTAATATCATAAACGACGCGATTTACGCCGCGCACTTCATTTATAATACGTGTCGCACAACGTCCAAGGAAGCTGTGATCATAGGGATAATAGTCCGCAGTCATCCCATCGGTCGAATTCACAGCCCTAAGCGCGAGCACATTATCATAGGTACGCTCGTCACCCATCACACCTACGGTTTGCACTGGTAACAAAACAGCGAAAGCCTGCCAGATTTTATCATAAAGGCCTGCTTTACGAATTTCATCAAGATAGATCGCATCCGCTAACTGAAGCACTTTCACACGTTCACGCGTCACCTCTCCAGGTATGCGAATCGCAAGCCCTGGCCCGGGAAATGGATGGCGACCTACAAAAGCTTCGGGCAATCCAAGTTCACGACCAAGCTCACGTACTTCATCTTTGAATAATTCACGCAGAGGCTCTACAAGCTTCATCTTCATCCGCGCTGGCAAACCACCAACATTGTGATGAGATTTGATAGTTACTGCGTTGCTTCCATCAAAAGATACACTCTCAATCACATCAGGATAGAGCGTCCCTTGTGCAAGGAAATCTGCGCCTCCAACCTTCTTAGCTTCTGCTTCGAAGATATCAATAAACGCTCCACCAATAAATTTACGTTTCTTCTCTGGATCGGACACCCCATCCAACCCCTTGAAGAATATATCGCCGGCATCAACGTGCACGAGTGGAATATTATAGTGATCCTTAAACAGTGTGACCACTTCATCAGCTTCGCCGTGGCGCATCAAGCCGGTATCTACAAATACACATGTAAGTTGTTCACCAATGGCCTCATGAAGCAACACTGCTGCTACGGATGAATCAACTCCTCCAGAAAGACCACATATAACTTTACCATCACCAACTTGTTCACGAATTGCTTTTACGGCTTCCTCGCGAAACGCTGCCATCGTCCAATCGCCTGTCATTCCAGCGATGTCATGCACAAAGTTCTTCAACATCTGCGCACCACGTGGCGTATGAACTACCTCGGGATGAAATTGCGTGCCGTAAAAATTACGAGTCTCATCTGCCACAACTGCAAGCGGTGCATTTTCCGAAACGGCAATAATCTCAAATCCATCGGCCATTTTGGTGACGCGATCACCATGTGACATCCAGACTTCTTCAGTTTGATTATCTTCAGGACCAAACATATCCTTGAATAATCGCGACTGTGCTTTTAGCGATATGTGCGCGCGACCAAATTCTGCATGATGTCCACTCTCAACCTTACCACCGAGCTGCTCCATCATTATTTGCTGGCCATAGCAAATTCCCAACACAGGAACACCTGCTTCAAACACAAAAGCGTCAGCTCGCGGACTACCAGCTTTCGGCACACTTGACGGGCTTCCAGAAAGTATAATCGCTTTAGGCCCATAGGCTTTTATGAAGCCTGCATCTGCCTTGTTGTAAGGATGAATTTCACAATAAACGCCGCTTTCGCGAAGACGACGAGCGATAAGTTGCGTCACCTGACTACCAAAGTCGATGATGAGCGCTTTTTCGTGATGGGAATCGTGCATATCTGTCATGGCAAGCCCATAGCGCGACTTTGGGCGTTTGCCCAGCCTATTCAACTTATAGATTTTGCGCTTTATTGATTTTTTGTGATTTTTTGAGAGAATCTCGATGCATCAGTCTCGTCCTCCGCAATCAAGTCAAGAATTTGCTCAATTAGGCCTAAGCCAATTACGTTCAGGAGACGTCCAATCCGCGCGGCGCAATTTAGAGATATCTATCCAGAAGGGATTCACCCACCCTGACGTATGGGTCGCACTTGGACAGGCCTGCTTCAGACTAAATGATTCAGACAACGCCATAAAAGCGTATGACACAGCATTGAAACAGGCACCCCAGCATATGCGCGCATTGCTAGCGAAAGGAGAAGCTCTTCAAGCAGCCGGCAAACTGAGGGACGCTATAACATTCTATAAAGGAGCGCTAAAAGTAGCTCCGCCTCCAGAGCAGGTTCCGGCAGACATTAGACCATCATTTATGAAGGCATTTGAGCTTATTGAAAAACAGAACAAACTCTATGAAAACGCCCTCACTTCTCACTTGCCATCCACGGACGCGATCCAAAAAACATCTCCTCGCTTTGCCAATTCTATCGACATTTTACTGGGACGTTCAAAACCTTACTTCCAACAGCCGACACGTTATCACTTCCCTGAATTGCCACAAAGAGCGGTATTCAAGAGGGATGAATTTGACTGGGTAGCCGACATTGAATCTAAAACGGATGCAATACGAAATGAATTGCTTGCAATTCTTCAAAATCAACAAAACCTAAGCCCATACGTACAAGCGAAGGAGTCCGATATTGTTCTGAGAGATAACACTCTCGTCAATAATCCTGACTGGAGTGCATGCTATCTATGGAAGAATGGTGAGCTACAGGAAGAAATGGCAGCTCAATGTCCTGTCACGGTAGAAGCACTTTCAAAGATACCAATGGATTTCTTGCCTAAGCAAACTCCTTCAGCCTTGTTCTCTGTCTTAAAACCTGGCACTCACATTCCGCCGCATCATGGCATGATCAATACCAGATTAATTTGCCACCTTCCCTTGATCGTTCCTGATGGTTGCGGGTTTAGAGTAGGTAATCATGAATTGCAGTGGCGAGTAGGAGAGCTCCTAATTTTTGATGATAGTATTGAGCATGAAGCATGGAATAAGGGCTCTGAGACAAGAGTTGTCTTGCTCTTTGAAATCTGGCGCCCCGAACTTACATCCGCTGAACGAGATCTGATCACCCAAACGTTCACCGCAATTTCAAGACACGATGAAGTATAATAGCCTTACCAAGGCAAAGCATCCAAATCGACATTTCCACCACTCACAACAATACCAATTTTATCACCTGATATGCACGCGCGTTGTTTAAGCAAACTTGCAACGGGAACGGCGCTACTGGGTTCAATAACTATCTTTAATTCAGACCAAACCAGCCGCATGGCTTGGACAATATCTTCCTCAGACACTTCAATGACATGATCTATTTTCTCAAGGAAAATGTCCAAGGCCATGTCTCCCAATTGTCCACGCAAACCATCAGCAATTGTTTCAGCGTTGGTATTCGTTTGCATTGTTCCGCTTTTCCAAGAGCGAAAAGCATCATTTGCATGGAGAGGTTCAACACCGCACACAAAGATATTTTCCTTAAGCGCCTTAGCGATGATTGCACATCCAGATAACAAACCGCCGCCGCCAATTGGCGCGAGCAAAGCATCCAAATCAGGACATTCTTCAAGAAACTCTAAGGCCGTTGTTCCCTGTCCAGCAATCACGTGAGCATCGTTGTAAGGGTGCACTAAAGCAGCACCTGTTCGCGCCATAATGTCTTCAACGCCTGCTTCCCGTGCTGATATGCTCGGCTCGCAAAAGTTGATCTCACCGCCTAAACGTTTAACAGCATCTATTTTCACACGCGCTGAATTATGCGGCATAACAATTTTCGCTGAAATACCGCGGTTTACCGCCGCTAAACACAATGCAGCAGCATGATTTCCTGAAGAATGCGCAACAACGCCTTTCGATGCATCTGCATCATTTAGCGCAAATACTGCGTTATGAGCTCCCCGCGCTTTAAAAGCTCCAATGTGCTGAAAGTTCTCACACTTAAAAAACAGTTCCGCTCCGAATATCTCATTAAGTCTGGCAGATGTTAGCACGGGTGTCCGGTGCACATACGGCCCTATACGTTTAGCCGCCTTGTAAATATCATCGGGTGAAATGGGGAGACCCACTTTACTATTCTCGGCGGACAAAGCACGCTCCTTTAATTATAATGTGAACCGCTCTCCAATAGCACGCTGGCGGAATCTATTTAATAGTTCGGCCACCTCCTCAGGGTCCCTCGATCCCGTTTCGATTAAAATGTCATCCCCGGTATCTCCATCATCCTGACGGCACCACACACCTTGTTGCCCCTTTTGCGTATCGACACGAAAAGAAGATACATCAGACCATTTCCACGTTTTCACAGCGCCATATACACCACGTGTAAACTGATGGGGCTCTAACAAAACATATGATCCACCTGTTCGAATATGCTCAACCCCAAACCAAATCCCGGGCAAGAAAACGAATATAGCGAAAAAGGCTAGCACCCCTTTTCCAGCAATAATAAAGCCTATGGAAACGAGAACGAAAAACACATTTAGTCCGGTCATAATTAGACTAAATATCCAACCATTTCTTAGCTTAATCGTATCAGGCAATGGCGCATTATTGGGAGGAATATCTGAAAACAAGAGCTTATATCTCCTAGTGCCGCTATAATGATAACTCACCAACACACACGCAATTCTATCAATGACAATTATTCACAAACATACAAAAAACAATAGATAGCTACGCATCATTATCTATTTTTGCTTCAACCACCCCGCAGCTTATGATTCTGCCTTCAGAGCTTACCCAAGATTAAGGCGACATATCGCAAAGTTATGTTATTGGTTAATAATATTAACCTTCTTATATCTCTTTATTTGAATTGCTATGCTGACACACATTCCAAACCTGCCAATACACGCCATAAAATCACGTTCTTTTTATACAAAGTCCCTATGCGTTGTTGGAGTTGCAATCACACTCAGCATGCAGGCTTCATCAGCTCCAAAATCAAGTAAGTTGGTGTCCCCTTTTTACGGAATCAGTCAGGATAATTTCCCGCTCTGCTCCCCGACACTTCTTGCAGAACCAAATCAAGCATGGGCCCAGCAGGATGTTAATGGCGACGGAACACCAGAGACATGTCGCATACAAGACCGCTATGGCTACACGCCCGAAGGAGACCCCATATGCTCCTCAGCTATAGTAGATGAAAACGGTGATGGCTGGGGTATAGAAGATACAAACAAAGACGGCATCCTCAATGCCTGTGTGGTATCTACGCCTAAAACAGCAACCTTCCCTCATTTTTGGGGTATCAACGAAACGACAGCTAAGCCCTACTGTAGCCCACAAACACTTGATTTAAACGGCACCAATTGGGCTTCAGAAGATACAGATGGAATTGATGGCCCCAATGATTGCATTACAACTAAAATTGAACTTCCACCTACACACAAATGGGGCATAAACGCAGACCACCTTGCGCCCAACTGCAATCCGGAAACATATGAAGCTGACGGATGGGGTTGGGAAGATACTGACAATTTTGACGGCCCAAATTCCTGCCGAATCATAGCCTCTGCGCCTGTGCACGATTATGGCATCCACGAAAGTTCAGGAAAGCCGTACTGTTCGCCAGAATACTACGAATCCGATGGATGGGGACTACAGGATACCGATGGACGCAACGGATTGAATGTATGCCGCGTTCAAGCTTCAGCTACAATTCACAATTGGGGGTTTGACGGTGATCAAAACCTACCCCTTTGCGCACCGGACCATTATCACCCTGCCGGCTTAAGCTCTCAAGATACAGACAATGACGGCCGAAACAATGCTTGTGTAGTTCAAGCAAAAGCTCCTCAAGATACCGCCACATTAGCGAGTTGTATCAATATGGGGAACGCTTTAGAAGCAGAGAATGAAGGCGATTGGGGATACACCATTGAGGACAAGCATCTAAAAGTAATCGCTGACGCCCAATTTGATGCCATTCGTGTTCCCATCAAGTGGTCTGCCCACGCAGGAAAAAATTATCCCTACACTATCGACGCAACATTTTTTGAGCGTACAGATCACGTTATAGATACAGCCATCGCGCAGGGACTAACGGTCATAATTGATGTGCACCACTATACTGAATTTAATGAATCTCCAGCAGATCATACAGAGCGCTTGAAAGAGATATGGAAACAAATCTCAGAACGTTATGCTAATCATTCAGAAAAACTTGTATTTGAAATTTTTAATGAAGGCAGCGGTCAGGCCACACCAAAAATTCTTGATGCACTCAACGCGGACCTTGTTAAAACCATTCGTCAAAAAAACCCAGATCGCAGGATAATTCTAGCAACCGGACTATATGGCGGCCTAGATGGAATGCTTGCAGGAACGCCGCCCATTGATGACAAAATCATGGCCTCGTTTCATTATTACGAACCTTACTGCTTCACGCACCAACTTGCGGCTTTTGCTGCTGAATCAACAGCCCATTGCCCAGCTGGCCCACTCACATTTGGTGAGGAAGAACAAAAAGCAAAGGTTCGTGATGACATAGCTGCTGCCGCTGCATACGGTCAAAAACACAACATCCCCGTATTCATGGGCGAGTTTGGTGTTTTTGGTGGTGTTCCTATTAATCAACGCAAAATTTGGACCGAGTTTATCCGTCAAGAAGCTGAGGACGCTCAAATATCATGGTGTAATTGGGATTTTGCAGCGGCGTTTAATGCGTATGACAATAATAGAGATAAATGGCTTCCAGATATATTAGAAGCACTTAAAGGCCCACTACCTGCCACGGCAACAACCCAAATCATTCAAGCGAACAGCTCGATTGAGACCAATCCACCAACTTTCAACACCACGCCTAAAACCGTCAGCCGTTACTTTGACTCAACTAAAATATCAGCTGACGATTTTGACGAAGCTTTATACAGTATAAGATCAGCTCTCGCGGCGCATAAGCGCCATGAAGAATCCGTCCGTTCCGGCAGTACGCGGCGTCAAGCGAACTGAACCACTTGGTCGGCGACATGCTTCAAGCACACGTTCGCCCTCTTCAGTAAGTTGCCCAGAACGAATAGCACTCGCGACTACATCCTCTTGTGAAAAATCACTGCGGTCTGCAAGGAAAGCCGAAACTTGGTCTTCATTTTCTTCCATCAAGAACGAACATGTAATGTAAAGCAATCGCCCACCCGGTTTGACAAAACTACATGCTTTATGAAGAATTTCCATTTGCTGCCCACGTCGCAATTGTAGGGCGCGATCGGAAACACGCCATTTTGAATCTGGACGTCGTCGCCATGTACCAACCCCGGTACACGGAGCATCAATAATCACAAGATCCATATTGTGCTCTAGATCATTCAGGCCCACATCTTCTTGTGGGTGACGCAGCTGCACATTGCGCACACCGTTTCGTTGTAATCTTGGTATCATTGCCGATAGGCGGCGGCCCTCGATGTCATAAGCGTATATCTGCCCTTTGTTTTGCATCGTAGATGCTAAAGCAAGTGACTTACCGCCTCCACCAGCACAATAGTCTAAAACTTGTTCACCTGGTTGAGCATTGGCGCCAGCTGCCGCTAACTGACTTCCAGCATCTTGCACTTCAACCCACCCTTTTGAATAAGCGGGTATGCTCTCGACCGAATTTGCGCGAACTGACGGATCAGGTGCAGGTATGCGATAGCCATTTTTCAGCAAAGGTATTGGCTCTGCATGCACTGAGCGAAGCGCTTTTTCAGCCTTCTCTACGTCAGCTTTCAATGTGTTGATACGCAAATCAACGGGTGCGCGAACAGCCATTGCTTGCGCTTCTACAACCGCCTCTTCACCAAAAGCGCGCTCCATCATCGGTGACATCCACTCTGGATAATCCCCTCGCACATAAGCTGGTGCAACTGGATCGGGAGCCATAACAAGGCGCTCACGTTCATCAAGGGTCAAAGCGGATGGTGCATGCTCTTGGTCGAATGCTTCGTCAACGCGACCAATATCCCACTTCCAAGAATGCGTAAGCGCCCCCAATACAAGCGCACGCGGTTCATCAGATCCCATTGCATGCGCAAGAGAAAGTTTGTTGCGCAATGCATCAAGCACCAACCCCGAGACCCAAGCGCGATCTTTCGACCCAGCATATCTCGCACGCTTACCCCAGTCTTTAGCTGCCGACTTTACTGGTTGGTGTCGTGTTAGAACGTCTGTCAAAACACTAATAGCCGCGTCTATTTTACCGCCGTCACGCATTCGGTTTAAACCTTTTAAATATTATTATTGTATCGGCCGTTACACCTTTAGATTCAGCAAGGCGGGCCTCGATGCTTCCAGAGAACCGACCCGCATGCAAAACCCCTAGGGCATCTGTAAGCAGATACAAGTGGAAAGAAGCTGTTGCGCATGCTTTCTCAAATTCATCCAGATAAAGCAATGCATTTCGCCGAATTTCCTCATTTGAATGGATTTCAGCAGTATCGATAAAGAAAGTATGCGTGAGGTAGTTGCGGTATTGAATGAAGGCTTTGACATTATTGGCCCACACAGGATCTTGCTCGACGAATATCCGCTCGACACGGCGATAGATAGCACCCAAGGTTTGACCTTCTAACTCATCACGTGCTGCCCGTGACGCCAAACCTTCAGATTTCACCATCGCCCAAACGGTATTCTCCAGCGTTTGCTCAAAAGCTTGCGCACGGAAACTTGCTTCGCCAAATTTGCGAAACACATCATCAACTTCAATCTCAATAATCGCATCACTCATGCGCGGGACATTGCCCGCTAGGCTCTTGGCCTGCAAGTCTATTCCAACACTAAAATAAAGCAGCCCCAGACGTCTACGTCTTCAAAAGCGTATATGGACTTTCAGGATGTAACAAACACACACCCAATCCTAGTCCGGCAATAAGCAACACTAAAATCAGAATTGGCAAAAAGAATACCTTGGTGCCGGTCACAAGTGACTGATCATCCGAAACATTCGTTATGGAAGCTGTTGGGGAGGCGCATATTTCACCCTCACCAACCGCTTTGACTACTTTTGCCAGTTCAGGCCCATCAACACTCAGCTTTCTTCCATATTTCACGCTTCTCGCCACATCACGCCAAGCTCGCCCAGCACGATGTCCAATCAACTCAGCCTCAACGATCAGCCGGTCTGCAACACTCTGTGGCAAAGGCGTTTTATCCAAACGCACATAGATACAATCATCTAGGTTAGTAACGAATTTTGCGCCCGACTTTGTGCTATGACGTGACCACAATATAACTTTTTTATGGCCTACATCCGCAAATTTCCCGCGTTTGAAGCGCTCAATAACAGGCTTAATATTTTGTGTTTTTAAATACCCTGCCAAAGATGCCGCAACACCTTTGTCAGCCTCTGCACATATAATGTGAAGCGCCATTCCAAACCCCTACTCATTCATCACCAGTCTTTTGTTTCAATCTGCACTGGAGGAAGAGGAATTGCGATAAATGGCGCGATACATCGCTCAAAAACAAGATACATGCTTAAAGCCACATCATTTCTGACCTTAAAATGCCCAATAAAAAACGGAGCAATGTTTCGCCACTGCTCCGCCTCACAATTTTCAGTTCTAAGCCTAGTTGCCTATAGTTATTTGCGATCAATCACTAGGAAAAGAATAGTTTGGAGATTCGCGAGTCATTGTCACATCATGCACATGGCTTTCTCGAAGTCCTGCACCCGTAATTTGAATGAAGCGCGCCTTTTCGTGCAACTCTTGAATATCAGCAGCCCCGACATACCCCATCGCCGCCCTTAAACCACCTAATACTTGGTGAAGTATAGCTGAAACTGGCCCTTTATACGGCACTTGTCCCTCAATACCTTCTGGAACAAGTTTCAAATTGTCTTTGACTTCACCTTGGAAATACCGATCAGCTGATCCGCGCCCCATAGCGCCAATCGAACCCATACCACGGTAGGATTTGTATGAACGTCCTTGGAATAAGAAAACCTCACCCGGAGCTTCATCCGTACCCGCAAGCATAGAACCTAACATCGCAGTGTTAGCACCAGCAGCAAGCGCTTTTGCAAAATCACCCGAGAATTTAATTCCGCCATCTGCAATGACGGGCACACCTTGATCACGCGCCGCCTTAGCAGCATCTGCGATGGCAGTAAGCTGCGGCACACCAACCCCTGCGACGATACGAGTCGTACAGATAGAACCCGGCCCGATCCCCACCTTCACAGCGTCAGCACCTGCATCAATGAGTGCTTTCGCAGCATCATATGTCGCGATATTTCCAGCAATAACCTGCGTGTTGCCAGCCATTTTCTTAACGACTTCAACAGCCTTTATTACACCAGCTGAATGCCCATGCGCCGTGTCAACAACAATCACATCCACACCAGCAGCGATCAAAGCCTCCGCTCGCGCAATTCCATCTGCCCCGACCCCTGTGGCCGCTCCAACCAGCAATCGACCATGTGTGTCCTTAGCAGCATTTGGGTTAGAAGCTGCTTTTTCCATGTCTTTTACAGTTAAAAGACCAACGCATCGTTCTTTATCATCGACAACGATCAATCGCTCAATTCTGTGTTGGTGGAGCAACCGACGCGCTTCTTCCTGCGAGACACCTTCACGAACAGTAACCAATTCAGTTGTCATAAGTTCAGATACAGGCATTGTCAGATCGTCATAAAAGCGCACATCTCTGTGCGTGATTATGCCTACAACCTTGCCGCTCTTACCTTTTTCGACAACGGGTATACCTGAAAAGCCATACTCGTCCTTGATCCGCTTTACATCTTCCAGCGTCGCATCTGGCGATAGGGTTACAGGGTCTGCAACTACACCACTTTCAAATTTCTTTACGCGCGTAACTTGCTGAGCTTGTTTTTCAATCGTCATATTCTTGTGCAGAATACCGATACCACCAGCCTGCGCCATTGCTATCGCAAGGGGTGATTCCGTGACCGTATCCATTGCTGCCGAAAGCACTGGCGCATTTAGCTGAATATTGCGGGTAAGTTGTGCCTTGATACCGACTTGAGCAGGCAAGACTTGCGACGGACCTGGCTCTAGTAAAACATCATCGAACGTTATGGCCTGGCGAATTTTCATGGATGAAGCTCCCTTTTTGGCCTAATAGTTGGTTCAAGCGAATATGTGAACCCCCCAATTCGCCGTAGAAGCAAATTCTTCGATTTTAATTCGAAAAAGTAGTCCGGATTACCAAACCAAGCCGCAAGAAACTATAATTTCTTCTTCTTAAAGCCTAGCGCTATCGCAAACATCTCAGGGCTTCCCGATCGACTTGCAGGTGGCTTCCAATATTTAACCTGAGCAAAATTCTCATCCAAAAGTTTCTTCAAACCACCTTGTGCGCCGCCCTGAAAAACCTTCGTACAAAAATTACCACCAACCTCTAAATTATCCACGGCGAATTGAGCTGCCATTTCAGCAAGCTGAACTGTTCTCCAATGGTCTGTCTGTTTATGGCCGGTTGTCGCGGCTGCCATATCCGACAATACAAGCGTTGGCTTGGCTTTTAGTACTGACATCATTTCTTCGATAGCTTCAGGGTCATTCACATCACCCTCGATAAGGTGAGCCCCATCAATGTGCTCTACAGGAAGCAAATCAATACCAACAACTTGGTGAGCACCGCGCTTCATCAGAACTTGCGTCCAACTGCCGGGCGCACACCCCAGATCAACAACGCGCTGAGTATTTTTTAAAAGTCCAAACTTTTCATCAATCTGAAGAATTTTATAGGCTGCACGCGCGCGCCAGCCGGCCTCTTGTGCGCGACGTACATATGGGTCATTCAGTTGACGCTCTACCCATGCACGAGAAGATTTTTTCGTGATCCCACCCTTTTTAATCTTCTTTTTCGTTCCCAAAAGGTTTTTCTCACGCGCAAGCTCAGCATCTGCCACACTTGGCCCCTTCCAGCGACGCTTTCCATCTGCTGGCTTTGAATCTTTGGGCGTGTCGTCATTCATCGTCGTATCATCAATCTTGGTTCGTAGTTTTTAATCAGTGCACATTGCCTGCAATAAGTAATATCACGTCTTCAAACAACTTACTTGCTTTTTGCCTGTTTGTCAGATGAAGGTTTGTGGTCTTTGTCAGCTACAACACCTTCAACTACTTTGTCTTTAGGCTTTCTTTTGCCCTTCGGGCCAGCTTTCTCTGCACCGTCTGTTTTTGATTTATTATTGCGGGATCTTTTCTTTTTTTGCGCTGGCTTTGGACCATGTATCAAAGAAAGCAACACCCCTTCTCGTAAACCTCTATCAGCAGCTCTCAAGCGTTCTGAAGGCCAAACCTGCCAAACCGCGTCTAGGATAGCGCAACCCGCGAGCACAAGTTCCGCACGATCAGGACCGATGCAAGGCTCTAGTGCCCGCTTTTCAGGAGTGGCATACCGCAATTTATCTCTAGCGGCATCCATCCCCTCTTGGCTTACCCAGACCCCATCAACAGCCGCACGTGTGTATTTTGAGAGTCCTAAATGAACTGCTGCAAGGCTAGTAACTGTCCCAGACGTACCAAGCAATTGTCCACGCCCCGCCTCAAATAACGGCCCAAATCGCCCAGCTGCGTCATTTTTTCTCAACATCTCAACGACATAAGCGACCAGCTTATCATACCAAAGCGGGTCTCCGCCGGACGCACCTTCAGGGAAGGTTTCTGATAAAGTCACAACACCGACAGGAAAAGATGCCCATCCCAAAATGGGCGGACGAGCTGCGCTACCTGATACACCGCGCCGGTTCGCTGCTTTTGCATCCACCCAGCTCAGTTCAGTCGAGCCTCCACCAATATCAACAACAAGCGTGAAGTCTTTGCTATTATCTACCAAGTCTAACGACCCTAAAAGCGCGAGCTTCGCTTCTTCCTTTGGGCTAATCGTATCTAACTTTAAGCCAGTCGCGCGTTTAACCTCTTGAAGAAATTCAGGTCCATTCGTCGCTATCCGGCAAGCTTGTGTCGCAATGCATCGGACTTGGCACTTATGATATTTATCAATCTTGGATTTGCAGTTCTTGAGTGCCTCAATTGCACGCGCCATAGCAGCGTCAGACAACCGCCCAGAACCCGCCAAGCCCTCGCCCAACCGAACAATACGAGAATAGCTATCCAGCACACGAAAGCTATCTCCCGCGCGGTCTGCAATGAGCAGTCGACAATTATTTGTTCCCAGATCCAAAGCGGCATAGGCTCCAGATCTGCCTTTTGCGCCCAAGCCTCTATAAGGCTTTTTGGGGGCAGATGCATTCCGTGCCATGGGGCAATCCAAATTTTTAAGTTGAAATCACCATAACCAGTTTCATGAGGATGAACAGCTTTAGAATGTTTTCTTCTCGGTAAAATTGTCAGTAAAAAGAGGAAATTTTGTATAACAATAAAAAATGGCCCGAAGTTTCCTTCGGGCCATCTTCAATTACATTGCTTCGCTAGGGTTTAGCGAACTGTAAGTACGATTTGTGCACGGCGGTTAAGCGGCTCACGAACACCATCAGCTGTTACTTTAGCTAGGCCTTCTTCACCTTTACCGTCTGTTGTTACAACAGAAGCATCAACACCACGAGCAATCAAAGCATCACGAACAACTGCTGCACGACGTGCAGAAAGGCGTGCGTTGTAAGCTTTGTTACCAGAAGTATCTGTATAACCGTCAATCGCTGCAACAGAGATAGAACATCCGTTCTCTAGTGCACGACGTGTCGCGCTGTTTACAACTTCTTGAGCTGGACCAGTAAGAACTGAACTATCCCATTCGAAGTATACAGCGAAGTCTTGAGACTGAGCCACACAATCAATAACCGGAGCCGTGTCAACAACTTCCGCAGGTGGCGGAGGTGGTGGCGGAGGCGGTGGTGGTGGAGGTGGCGGAGGTGGTGGCGGCGGAGGCGGTGGTGGCGGAGGAGCAGCAGGTGCACCAAACATAAAGTTCAAACCAGCCAATACTGCGTGCTCGCGGTACTCACCTTCATAGTCAGCGTCGAAACCAGTGAACTCCATTTCGTCTGTTGCTAGGAATTTGTACCCAACATCAAAAGAAACGCGATCTGTGATTTTTGCTTTCAAACCAGCCATGACGTTACCAGCAAAGCCAGTGTCTTCATCGTCAAAACCGTTGATAGCTGAACCGCTACCAGCGTTGTAAAGGTTAGATACGCGTGCACCGATAGTTGCAACACCTGCACCGATACCGATGTAAGGGCTTACGTCACCTTCATCGTTAAATTCCTTGATTGCGTTAAGCATCAAAGTTGTACCACGTAAAGAACCCGCGCCTTCTGGGCCGTTTCCTTTAATAGTACCGATAAAGTCGTTACCTGGGCTTAGCTCAGTGTTACGGTGGTCAAGAGCACCTTCCAAACGGAAACCGTTTGCAAACTCATAACCAAGCGCACCTAAGTAAACTAGGTCTGTATCAGTATCAGCGTCACCGCCGAGTTGACCAGTTGTGCTTGTTGACGGAGCATCTGGATCAAAGTTTCCGTCTGCAATTGCTCCAACAGCTAGACGGCCATACCAGCCATCTGCTTCTTGTGCGTGAGCCAGAGTCGGCGCCGACAAACATGCCGCGGCCGCAGTGGCGCAAAATAGTGCCTTTTTCATACCCATCCCCTATAAGCTGAGGTACGTATGGAAATCACATTAGGCAATGCAATATCCAAGAATCAAAGAACGCGGTCGCCCGGCATCCTGAAAGTGCGAATACACTCTTTTTAAAATAAAAGCGATACTTTCAGCTGTTTGTTACGATGACTTAATGCACTTTTTGGAGAATCGCGACCTAAGAGCAACAATTTTTGCTTTCAATCACCATTTCGCCAGTCAGAAGACTACATTTCGCCTCATTTCCCCATAAAAGAGAAAAAAACATCAACTTTTTGTATCACTTACACCACCTAAACGCCGTTGATTCAAATAGGTTCCACTAAAATTTACAAAAAAAACGGACCAAACAGCACCAGACGAAAACATATCCGTCTTAATGATTCTCATCGCCGCAAACGTTCCACCTAAAGTTTCAATTTGTAATCACCGGAGACGCCACCGGATTTCTCTATCAGTTTGATGTCAGACAAAGTCATCGATTTATCTACGGCTTTAAGCATATCATAGAGTGTAAGGCACGCGACACTTACAGCCGTCAGCGCTTCCATTTCCACCCCTGTCTGTCCTGTTGTCACAACTTCCGCAACGACATTCAATCCATTTCCTTCATCCAAAGGATCAATTTTAACACTGACCTTTGATATAGGCAGTGGATGACACATCGGAATTAAATCAGATGTTTTTTTCGCCGCCATGATACCTGAAATCTCAGCAGTCGATACAACATTGCCCTTTTTCCCATTTCCAGACATAGCAGCTTTAAAAGCTTCATCGGACATATTAACGCGTCCAGAGGCCAACGCACGACGGCGCGAAATACCTTTGCCCGATACATCGACCATAAAGGCACGACCATCCGAATCTATATGGGTGAGCGAACCACCGTCTTTATCATTGCTGCCAGTCATTATTATTTCTCTAGCAAACGAGGCATTAGCTCAACCATATTACAAGGTGCGTGCCTGCTATCCAATTGCCAACGAATAATCTTATCCCACCCATCCTTACACGCGCCATTCGACCCTGGAAGCGCGAAGATGAAAGTGGCGTTAGCGACACCCGCACATGCTCGAGATTGCAGAGTAGACAAACCAACGCTTTGATAGCTGACCAGATGCCAAATAGTGTTGAAACCATCAATTTCTTTTTCAAAGAGCGGGCGAATTGCTTCAGGCGTCACATCTCGCCCCGTCAGACCCGTGCCCCCAGTCGTAAGAACAACATCTATATTAGGGTCTCTAATCCAGTCCCCTACAATGTGTTCAATTATGGTTTGATTATCGGTAACTATCTCCTTAGCCACCAAATTATGGCCCGCCGATTTAACGCGTTCAGCTAAAATGTGACCTGAAGTATCATTTTCTTCGGTTCGCGTATCTGACACCGTAAGAACCGCTATATTGACCGCTTTGAACGCACGATCTTCTACGATGCGGCCACCCGGCGCTGGAATTTCTGGAGTCTTGCTCATACAATGTTCCTTTAGGCGCAAACTAAGTTAAATAGCTAAAAGTGATTGTGTAAAAACTGCTTTTTCTCACTTATCATTTTCTAGATTCAACCAACACTAAATCACACAGTCTTCCCTCAGCTAATAGCTTGAGATCAAAAAAACTGTGTATGTGACAGCTTCGGCAGTTTAAACTGCAAATATTTCAATCAATTCATCTGCTATTCTAGTATTATTAACCACATCATGCATTTAATGTGGGCAATATCTATAATGGAGCCTCCAACATGAAACGCAAAATCGCTCTCGCATCTACATGCGCACTAACTTTGGGCTTAGGTGGATGTATTTCAACAGCAATAGGCGTTGCTGGAAATGTTGTTGAAGGCACCGTAAAAGCCCCTTTCGTTGTTGCTGGCGCTGCTATTGATCAAGTGACGACTTCTGACGAAGAACAAATGAAAAAAGACTGGAAAAAAGAAAGAAAAGAAAAAAAGAAAGACTAAGTCTTCTGTTTTTCTAATTAGAACACAACAAGGCCCTCACGGGCCTTTTTTTACGCTACTTCACGATCTCTTGATCGCGTAAACTTCTCTCATTCTTCACAAATGCCACGCTTGGGCGCATACTTCTTTAAAAAGCACCTGAACGCTCAATAAAGAAGGAAGAAGACAATGCGCAATTTACTCCTTTCAACATTATGTGCCCTTTCAATCAGCACGTTTGTGCCCCCTGCTTTTGCTCAAATCGTTGATATTAAATATTCCGACGATGCACAGAAGAAATTTTCTGAAGAATATGGAGAGCGTGAACAACCAATTCTCGAAAAACACCTCCGCGCCAAAGCTACGAAGGCAGTTGCGAAAAACAATCTACAGATCTCTCGAATAGAATTTACCATCGAAAAGATCAGCCCCAACCATCCGACCCGCGAACAAGCCAACGAAAAACCTGGACTTGATCAATTTAGAAGTGTCTCCATCGGCGGCGCTAAGATTTCTAGTGTGGCATACGGCATGAATGACGAAATTATAGCGGAAACTTCCGTAAATCGTTTCTCGCACTCCATCCGAGACGCCCAATATGGCAGTACTTGGACGGATGCAAAGCAGGCCTTTGGGGTTATCTCCAACAAACTTGCGCAAACGATCGCAAGACAAAGCTAGAAAAAAATACAACTCTCAGACTTTAACAAACGCACATCCTCACGGCATGTGCGTTTTTTGTGCCTTCTTTTTACTACCACGCAAGAAAATACAACCCATAGTATTATTTATGGTTGATTAAAGATATTTACACCTTAGGGTTGATTTAGTTTAACCCTTAAGGAGGCCCCTAAATGATTCACGTTGTGACAGGTGAAAATCAACATCTCTATGGCCCGCAACTAGATGAAATGTTTCAGATGAGACATGAATACTTTATAGAAGCTCATGGATGGGACGCCCTAGAAAGTGTAAATGGCCGTGAAACAGATGAATTTGACGATGGCGACGTTGTCTATCTTCTCAATCTTGATTCTTGTGGCCGCGTTGCTTCCGCTTACAGGTTAAATCCTTCAATTGGACCTAACCTACTTTCAGATAAACTATCGCATTATGTTGAAGGTGACGCCCCTCGAAACGAGGAAACTTGGGATTTAACGCGCTGGATCATAGCGGCACGCTATCGTAGGTCTCGCGACTACACGCGCGCAATTCAAATAGCCCGCGAAACAATCATTGCTGTACAAGAGTTTGCTGTTTCTCGCGGAATAACTCACCTCACAACAGTTTGCGACCCTACCTTTATTGAACGCATGGCGCGTGTCGATATGCGCCACAAACCTATTGGCCCTCCAATGCAATACGATAACGGCAAAGGGGTAGCGCAAGCATTCCTTCTTGATGTTGGGCCGACAGCCCTTGCCCGCGCGCGTAACGCGACAGGTATCTTAGAAAAACAACTTTTCGAAATTAAGCCCAAGCCATTCTACCTTAGCCCCGACCAAATTGAGAACGAAGCAGCACAAGAACTGGCAGCTGCGCAGATGCAGCTAATGAAAAAAACAAATGCGCAAGCTATTGTTCAATCACTGGCGAATGAAATGGCACAACGTGCGGTATCTGACCCGGCCTCAGCCATTGCTTTGATTCACGCGTTTAATGACATTTTACACGAAAAACTTCACGCTGAAGCAGTGTCGTCATATCAAGCAGTGAAACGCCCTCAACTCCAAGCCAATGATAGCCAACATACTGAAACTGATATCATGAAAAGCGCTTAGCGGACCGCCTAAACTAATCACACAAAAAAGAGCTATGAGGAGACTCTCATAGCTCTTTAAAATCTCTATAAATGCTGAGTTCTTAATCTATTCAGCATCAGTCTCTTGAAAGAATGGGACAACTTCCCCCTGCAACTTCATTTGCATCGGGCGGCCTTTGCGATCACGCGTGTTTGGAATTGTTACTTTGATCCAGCTTTCTGATACGCAATATTCTTCGACATTGTTCTTTTCAACACCTTTGAAACGTATCCCCACATTACGTTGAATAATCTCAGCATCGAAATATTCAGAGTTTGGGTCCAAAGACAGGCGGTCCGGTGGTGTATCAGTCATAGCAAAATTCTCATATCTGGACGTTGAGACCTCTACGGGCCACCGCAAAATCTCAACTATTCAACATCCCGACTGGGCTTTTGCTGTCTGTCCTTTTTTCGCGTCTCTGGCAAGCTTTCACCCACCCATTTCAACTTTTTATCTGCGTATCTGCATCACTGCGCACCTCACGCAAATTCAAAACCTCCAACTAGAGACAGTCAAAACCTATGAGAAAGTACGGCTCGTAATCTCTGCAATCGTTGCAGACGAAACAGGTGCGCCCATAGCCGTCCACACATCATGCGCTTCATCAAAGTTCGCACGTACATCCTTCTGCCCCACAAGCTGCACGACGCTGCGGTTAAACGCACCCAAAGATAATGTCATTAGCGGCATATCAGACACATAAGTCTGCCCATTATTGGCGTGCGTGACTAACCCTTCAACATACCCGTGCACAATGATCGCACCATTAGAGCGCTCAACCTTGGCGACGATGAAATAGCTATTGGTGACGCCTTCGCCTGCTAGCGTCCATACTTGTCCCTTTTTAGCACTCGTAGATACTTTAACCTCAGGTACATCCGCAGCGATGGACGGTTTTATGTTCGCATCAGCTGAACTCATCGTCTCTGGCATTAAGAAAGGAATGTAAAACATTACAGCGAGTAATGAGAGAATGATAATTGTACGTTTCATAGTGTGGCCCCTTAAACTTGGGCGTCTGGATTGACGCTTCTAACCAGACACGTGCATTTATCGGGCCAACATCATGTGCATGGGGTGTTTTGCCCATTATGAGGGGAATAAACATTCTTAATACTTGTAAACTTCACCTTGCTGCAGAATTTTGCTACTCTCCCCCTGCGCCCTTGCCACATATGCAGGACGCATACCTCAAACAGTTAGAAGGGAGATTACTATGGCTATACCTACGCAGATCGACCTAGACGGCCGCACCTATCGCGGTGACTACACGCTTGACGGCCCCACGATCACAGTCCGCTACCTCTCGCGCACACTCTCGCGAGAAATCGGTCGCACGCCCCCCGGCGTCGCAGCACGCGGTCTCATGACTCAACTCGTCAAAATGGTGCGAGACCTCAAACCCGCTGCATAGCGACTTAATTCACGATATCCCCTTATCGAGGCGCGCCAGTGTATGCATCTGGCGCGTGCTCGCTCTCTTCATCGCTTGTCTTTCTCTCAATGCCTTGAACAGCTTCCTCCACCCTTTTAATGGCCTCATCAGATAAATCCTCACCCTCATTGGTCAGCACATATTCCGCATAAAAAGCTCTCATATATTCAACCCCAACCACCTCCTCTAAGCGGTTGAACAAGAATTGCCGCATACTCTCCACACTCTCACCCTCGACCACGGGTTCAGCCTCATCTTGCACAGGCTCAACTAGCCCCTCCATGCCCTCAGCCAGCCGCACAAAACGCTCCGCCAGACGCGCCTGCGCATCGGCCATTTTCACCTCTCCAATCAATTGATAGCGCGCAGCCAATTCTCCCGCCTTTTTCGCGGCTTGCGCCATATCGGTGATATCAAGGCTCTCCGGCAAAGCTTCGGCTTGTTCCTTCAGCTCGCTCAAGCGATCAGGTCGGTTCACATAGGCGCGATCCATCCCATGCGGCACACGCACCAGCTCACTCTCATATTTCAATAGCCAATCAGGTTTAGGTAGCGGATCAGCCCCAGCCGCCAGCGCTTCTTGGTCTTTGCGCCGCCACCCTTGCTCCACTTGCGCGCGATACAAGGTCGCCTTCGATACTGGCAAACTCGCCACTAATTGATCCAGCGTTTCTCCCGCAACATAGCGCTCCCGCGCATGCTCCAGCAGCCAGTGTTTCTCTTCAGATGTCAGTTGTGAATAATAGCTCATACATTGCAGTATATGAGACTTGGGCAGGTGTGGGATAAGTTTTGCTTGTCACCCCTTCTCCGTTTTCCCCGTGCAGAGGGGACCCAGCACAATAAGCGTGTTCAAAGGCGCTCAGTTATCCCTTATCAAAATACCCGCCTAGCGGGCAAAGCCTCACAAGGGGAACCTTAGAAGCAACCTTTATTTTAATGCTAAATCAACATCAGGCATTTTTACCAGCCATACCGATAAATTACACAAAGCATTCTGCTTGCTCTTGCTGGACCTCCCCCAAACCTCGCCATGGTATACATTTTCGTTACTTCCACCCGCTATAGGATCATACCCTACTTTAAAATCTAAATCCCTTACTTCTTGAACTCGCCAAAGAATTGCAGCAATCCACCGAGGAGTGATTACAAAACTTTCAGGGTCAATTCCATCTTCTTTTAACCACCACTCTAAATCAACGGACATTTCATCTGTTGAAGACTTGAAAGCCATAGAAGACAATCGGTAGGTGCCATCTGCTCGCTGCACTTTCCATTGCTCAGGAACGCGCCTTATAACATTTTGACAATCTGCTATCTCAGGATGATCGTGAGGAATAATCCGCCCATCACCATCTTTAAGCGGCATTTCTGTCGGCGGCACCCTGAGCTCCCAGTATCTTTTTCAACCAATCGGAGACGATCGCAAAATTATTAGTTAAATCTTGCTCGCCTTCTTCGTCATCTGAATTATTTACTTCGTACCAAGCTTTTACGAGATTGGGCTTCAATATGTGTAATTCAATAGAGCCTCCAACAAGATGCCACTCTATCTGCAAATCTCCATTTGTTCCTGGTACAAACTGAGGAGCAGGTGATCCTTTATCACACACAGCTCCAAGAACATTCATAGCAAAATTAGCATTTCGGAACGAAACACTACGAGCAGTTCCTCCATCCCATCCATTTTGCAAATTAATCAAGCGCTCTAATTTATTTTCACTTTCAGCCATCCATTCTCCTTTGACGGAGTTCACAACTCTGCCTGAAAAAGCTGATGAAGAGAAAATATTATCACCTTTTTCGGCGCTTATTCCATCGATTTCTGAAAAACTCATACTCTAAACCTTCCCCCAAATTTCATGAGCACTACTATTTGTAATATCAGCAAATGTTTTAACGATTTCTGATCTTCCAATCTGGATAAACTCTAAAACTCCATCTTTAGTAGGTGATTTTGGAGCCCCACGTACAGATAAGTTCAATATTAGCATTCGCTCTTTATCCTTGAACCCAGAATTAACATCGATCACGATTCGCCCGAAAGGTTCTTCATTTCCACTTCTAAGAATTCGGTTCAAGGACAAACTAATATCGTCATACTCCCATCTTTGAGACGGAAGAATATTTACCCAATCAGAAGGTGCTGTAAATCCATCGTCATTTTTTAATGAAATGTGATTAATATAAGTGATATCAGCTTGCGTATAGTACATCGGAGCACCATACTCACTCATGTAAAAATTATCTAACAATTTCAATTCATTAGAATATTTTTCTATCATATATTCAAATCTAGGATACTCTGTATCTTTATGCTCGATCTTTCTCCAATTATGGATCAGACGGTCAGACTGATACTGAAGCAAATCGTTTTCATTCTTTCCAACAAACCAATATCTCGGCTGAGGGTGCTTGTTTCCAAACTGGAATTTAAACGCTGCATTTTCAGGTTTACCAAATGTTTCAAAAGAAGGAGGTAACTCAGGCTTTTCCTGAACCTCTGGATATTCTTCTTTAAAGATATTCCAGACCTTAAAAGCATCAATTCCTCGATAAGATGGAACTGGCTCATATTGAACTCCAACAACAACCTCATTTAGAGGTGGTCTCAAAAAGTCAGGAAGTCCGTTCGGACGTTTGTTTATCATGTTGGTTTGCACAATCTTCAATACTTTAGAATCGTGATTATATTATCTTATCTCTAGGTTGAATAGGATAAACTAACGCAAAACCTGTAAAGAGTTTTGGTTTACCTTAACGCCTCCTTGATCGTAGTACACATCAATTGGCCAAATCACGTTACTATTTAAACTAACAATCCCAAACTCATTCAAAATGAAATTACACCCCTAAAAACTAATCCCCAACGCAACTGAGAACAGGAATTAGTCCCCCAGACTAATTCCTAGTTCTTGTTCCCGTAATTTCTTCACCTCATCGCGCAGGCGGGCGGCGGTTTCAAATTCGAGATTGGCGGCGGCTTCGCGCATTTCTTTTTCCAGCGACTCGATGACGGCCGCCAGATTATGGCCTTTGCCGCCCACGGCATAATTGGCCACGCCGGCTTTGCTTTCTTGCACACCGCGTGTTGCGCTGCGTTTATTTGGATCGCGCCCTTGGGGCAGAATGTCAGAAGTCGCATCTTTCTTGCCGCCAATATCGGACATAATATCCTCAACGGCGCGCATAACAGATTTTGGCGTTATGCCGTGTTTCTCATTATGTGCATGCTGTATATCACGCCGACGTGTCGTCTCACTCATGGCGCGCTCCATAGAGCCGGTGACGCGGTCAGCATAAAGGACAACCCGCGCCTCGGAATTACGCGCAGCGCGCCCAATCGTCTGCACGAGAGCCGTTTCAGAGCGCAAGAATCCTTCCTTGTCCGCATCCAAAATTCCAACAAAAGCACATTCAGGGATATCCAACCCCTCTCGCAATAGGTTTATACCTATCAGGCAATCAAACACGCCAAGGCGCAGATCGCGGATGATTTCTATGCGCTCCACCGTGTCGATGTCCGAGTGCATATAGCGCACCTTAATGCCCTGCTCGTGCATATAATCTGTGAGGTCTTCAGACATCTTCTTTGTAAGTGTCGTCACCAAACTTCTAAATCCACGTTGGGTTGTGTTTTTCACCTCAGCGATCACATCATCGACCTGATTGGCGCCGTCCTTGGACACGGGACGCACTTCCACGGGCGGATCAATCAAGCCTGTCGGGCGGATAATTTGCTCGGTAAAAATACCGTCCGTCTGTTCCAATTCCCATTTACCGGGGGTCGCAGACACATGAATGGTCTGGGGCCGCATCGCCTCCCATTCCTCAAATTTGAGCGGGCGGTTATCCATACAGCTGGGCAAGCGAAAACCAAATTCGGCAAGCGTGTTTTTCCGGCTACGGTCGCCCTTATACATCGCCCCAATCTGGGGAATGGTCTGGTGGCTCTCATCGACGAAAACCAGCGCATTATCTGGTAGATACTCGAAAAATGTCGGCGGCGGCTCCCCCGGTTTACGGCCAGAAAGATAGCGCGAATAATTTTCAATGCCGGCACACGAACCCGTCGCCACCATCATTTCCATATCGAACTCTGTACGCTGCTGAATCCGCTGCGCTTCGAGCAATTTACCCTCAGCTTCAAACCGCGCTACGGTCTGCTTCATTTCCTCCTTGATGTGCTTAACAGCCTGATTCAAAGTTGGCCGAGGTGTCACATGGTGGGAGTTCGCATAGACTTTGATTTTGCCCAGTGGTTTGGATTTTTTACCCGTCAGCGGATCGAACTCTACAATCGTTTCAATCTCATCGCCGAAAAAGCTGATTTTCCAAGCCCTATCCTCCTGGTGCGCAGGCCAGATATCAAGCACATCCCCTTTGATACGAAATGTCCCCCGCCCAAACGCCACATCATTGCGTGTGTATTGCAGCGCCACCAAATCCTGCGCTATGTCTCGCGGGTCCTTGATCTGCCCTTCTTCAAGCACAAAGGTCATCGCAGAGTAAGTTTCCACCGACCCGATACCGTAAATACACGACACCGACGCAACGATAATCACATCATCACGCTCCAACACAGCCCGCGTCGCCGCATGTCGCATACGATCTATCGCTTCATTGATTGAGCTTTCTTTCTCGATATACGTATCCGTCCGAGGCACATAAGCTTCTGGCATGTAATAGTCATAGTAAGATACGAAATACTCCACCGAATTATTTGGAAAAAAGCTCTTAAACTCTGCGTAAAGCTGCGCAGCGAGTGTTTTATTGTGTGCGAGTATCAGTGCCGGCCGCTGTGTGCGTTCAATCACCTGCGCCATTGTATACGTCTTACCGGAACCGGTTACACCTAAGAGCACCTGATCTTTATCAGCTGCCTCAACACCAGTCACAAGTTCTTTAATCGCTTCGGGTTGATCTCCAGCCGGCTCATAATCAGAAACAAGCTCGAAAAGCTTACCACCTTCGGATTTTTCCCACTGCCGCTCTGGGCGGTGAGGTTTCCAAATTGATGGATGTACTAACTCCTCAGCGCCTTCATACAAAAATGCAGACGCGGGTGCTTCGGATAAAGATTTAGGTGTCTTGCTCATTATCGTAATATGATGCGCAATGTGGCTCTGGTGAACCCCACAAACAACAAGAAGCTACAAAAAACTGTCAGCAGCTAAAATCAAACTTCAGTAAAGATAGTATCGCTGGCTTACGCCGCTCTATCTTCCAGCAGATGAATGCGACCTTTTTCGTGCAATTCATCAGGAACTGTCGAACGATTTTGAGCTGTCTCATCTTTTCGCGGTAATAACTTCCCGGAAATTGGTCGAGAAAATAGAAACCCTTGCATCTCATCACAGCCTTGCGCTTTGAGAATATTAATTTGATTTTGGTTTTCTATCCCCTCAGCAGTCGTACGCATCCCTAGATCATTAGCAAGACACATAACGGCTCGAATGATGGCTCGGCAATCTGCGCGCGTTTCAAGCTCTGTGACAAAACACTTATCAATCTTAATTTTATCAAATGGGAAGGCACGAAGGTAATTGAGAGACGAAAACCCAGTTCCAAAATCGTCTAGTGCGATTTTAACACCCAAGTCACGTAACACGTGCAAGGTTTTGATATTAATCTCAGACTCCTCGAGCAATACCGATTCGGTAATCTCAAACTCCACACGAGCGGGATCTAATGCATTGGTAGCCAATGCATTTATCACTGTTGAAATAAGCGAAGGGTTTTTCATCTGCGTTGGAGATAAATTGATAGCTACTGTAATATGGTCCGGCCAGGTCGCCGCTTCCGCTATCGCAGTACGGATAATCCACTCGCCAAGAGGCACAATTAGACCAGTGTCTTCAGCTATTTCAATAAACTCAGCAGGCAACAAAACGTCATTTTCTCCTCGACGCCATCGCAGCAAACTTTCATAGCCTTTAATTTTACCCGTTTTTACTTCCATCAATGGTTGATAATACATTTCAAGCTCGTTTTCTTGAAATGCACGTCGCAAATCTACCTCCAACTGAGTCCGCCGACGGGCTTCTTCATCCATATATGGCTCAAACATGCGATTACAGCCACGGCCATCCAATTTGGCAGCGTATAGCGCCAGATCAGCATGCTGCATAATCTGCTTAGAACTCCCACCATGGAGCGGGGCAAATGCGGATCCGACACTTCCAGAAACCGGTAAAGTCGAATTTTCAATTGTTATAGGCTCCAATAGAGCATCAGTAATCATGTCTGACACCAATTGAGCGCTCTCTAAATCTGGACAATCCATTTGTAGAACAACAAATTCGTCTCCCCCCAATCGCCCAACAATATCTCCATCAGATACGCTCATACTCAATCTAGAAGCAACGATCTTAAGCAAGGCATCACCAGCTGGATGCCCCATTGTGTCGTTTACCGTTTTAAAATTATCTAGATCAATACAATGCAAAGCAAACGAAGCATTCGTCTCTGCCATCCGCTCTACAGCCGTTTCCAGTACAGAGTTGAAGTGCGCGCGATTGTGTACTCCTGTAAGTGCATCGAAATGCGCCATATAAGCTATTTTTGTTTCAGCTGCCCGCTCTTGGGTTACATCGGAACATACACCCCGATAGCCTAAAAATTTACCGTCCACATCAATACGTGGCGAAGCACTTATCGACCACCAACATTGCTCTCCATCAACTCTCACCGGAACAACTTGGTCTCGGAAAGAACGATGATTTGAAAGTAGCTCTTCTAATCTTTCTGCTGCTTCTTCTTCAAAGAACTGTAGGAATGGTTCAGAATTCAAAACTTCTGCCGGCCGACAGACAGCTTCGGCAAAGCGTTTCGAAACGCGGTTCAAACGCAGTTCATTGTCAGTTTCCCACAACCAATCTGATGATTGAGTTTCAAAATCGTGCAGTAAAAGGGAGATAACTTCACTAGATTCCGCGACAGCATCTCTGTCCAACCGCTGGGTAATAAAGTTTGTGAACGTCCAGGCCGCATAGCGTTGCATCACGACTACAAAAATAAAGAATATTGGAAGGCTAATTAAAAAATTTACCTCACCAGTTAGTGACGCGCCCACGGTAAATCCAACTAATATCGCACTCATAAAAGCTAAAGCCGCAATGGGAATAACGGAAAGAACAAATGCTCCCATGCCAAGCATACCAACAGCCACCGCTCCAACCAAAGCAAGGTTGACATACCCCGTCATCATCATCAAAGCGACGAGCAATCCCCAAACAGTACCCACACCACCTGACCAAACAGCAATTTTCTGAGCAGGCACAACGGATGAAGGATTTTTTGTATCTCTATCGCGGCTCTTCAGCCAAGCTCTAATCATTACATAGGCCAGTACCGCACCGGAATATGACCATGTGAACATAATGGGGCCAAGTCCATCATTCCTGTGTAGAATAGATAAGAACAAGCCCGTAGCCGTTAAACCAAAGCCAGCAATCGGCGCCATATCCAAAAATGCTGAGTGTTGCTCTGCCCGAAGCCAAGCTTCCTTCTCTTTGGGAATCTCGATCTGACCCAGAAAAAAAGATCTAAAACTAAAACGTTTCATTACCCGCCCGCTCGATACTACTCACTCTCACGGGCCCAACTTAGCAAAGACTGTTGGAGATATGATTAAGTATCCCATCAATTTTCAATGCCATCTTTAACCATTTTGATTTTGAAGATCAGCTCCCCGAATTAGGGAAACCATGCACAACCTCAACCCTTGCGGGTGAATCTAGTTGGCACAGTTAAAAATATATTTCACGTTTCAAGCAATTAGCTGAACACATCTAATTAGTAGTGCGACCATACATATCACAGGTTGGGGCCAAAGTGAGTATAGACATCTCAGATAAACTCGATGAGGTTAATTTCCCTCATCCAACATCGAGCACTTCAGCGTCTTTCCAGCCTCCAAAAAATTTTCAAGGCAAAACAACCAATCTATTCTCCACCCCACGAGAACATAGCATTCGTTCAGGTTTATGGCGCACGCAGAAATTAGCACTCCTATTATGCGTTATCCTTATTTCTGCCTGTATTGCTCAAAATCTACTCCCACTATCTACTTTTGTAATTGGGGTTTCAATCATAGTATTTTGCCAAATATTATTTCGATTGTTTGCTGCAATTATTGCGATAATTAGCCCTCCCACAACTCTCCATACAGACTCAAGGCTCCCGCCCAACTTACCCAAATTTACACTTCTAATTCCTCTCTATAAGGAGGAGGCGGTCGCTCAATCTTCTGTGGAAGCAATGAAGGCACTCAATTATCCATTGGATAAACTTGAAGTGTTCTATCTTCTTGAACCCGACGATTCCCCAACTCAATTGGCTGTTCAGAAAGCCATAAGAAACACTAATTTCAAAATACTAATTGCACCGGACACCGGGCCTAAAACTAAGCCCAAAGCGCTCAATTATGGTTTGCAATATGCAACTGGTGACATCGTTTCTGTATTCGATGCTGAAGATACGCCCCATCCTTACCAATTACTGGAAGTCGCACACCAATATGCTCAAAATGACAAAAATCTGGCGGTTGTTCAGGCCCCATTGCATGCATACAATGGAAATGAAAGCTGGATCGCCGCCCAGTTTGATTTAGAATACGCTATTCATTTTGACGTTTGGTTACCTGCAATAGCCAAACTAGGCTGGCCCATGCCACTAGGCGGAACTTCAAACCATTTCGACAGGAGAATTCTGCAAAACGTCGGTGCCTGGGATGAATACAATGTGACTGAGGATGCCGACCTTGGCTTTAGGCTAGCTAGGAATGGCTACAAAGCGCAAATGATTAGTCTACCAACTCTAGAAGAAGCACCCGTAAGGTTTTCTCAATGGCTCCCCCAAAGAACACGATGGATTAAAGGCCACATTCAAACCTTAATGGTACTTACTCGATTTCCTACCCAAGCCATCAGAGCTCTTGGTTTATGGAAGTGTTTGGGCATTACAATAACCTTTATCTCTGCCATATTTGCAGCTGGTATTCACGGCCCCTTCCTCATTTATCTGCTTTCCAATATCTTTTTGGGAAACATTGATATTGGTCAACCTCAAAATTTGTTGATTTTATCTAGCTATATAAGTGTAGCTTTAACGGCTATTCCGTCTAAAGCATGGAAGGATCGCAAGCTGACTTTACTCACAACCCCTTTATACTGGCCCTTAATGAGCCTTGCTTTTTTCAAAGCAATCTGGGAATTAAAGTCATGCCCACATTCTTGGTCAAAAACGCCACATGGAGTCTCTAAAATAGAACTTGCCAATTTGACTCCATAAAAGCGTAATCTTGCTAGGGTTAAGATTACCCCCGTTATAAAGTACAAATAATGATCTTACACTTTGCGCTCACAATATCTGGCATACTTCTATCTGGCCTAAGCGCATTCATTTGTTTTGATCGTGCGCATCGCCCTCACGACAACCCCGAACCGCGAATGATCCCTTGGCGTTTCCTTGCACTTTTATCAGTGGTAATCGGATTACTTTTTGTCGCCCATTTATTCAATCAGTTCGGCGTCGAAACTGGACCAGACAAATCGCCCTTTGGCCGCTTTGGGTAAATATCAATCCAAGTTTACGTTGATATCCAATAGCCGCCTCGCAATTCTACGTGGCTCTGAGAAAAATTGCCTATGCGCAAGCGCAAGCACAACGAGCGTTGCGGAAATTGCAAAAGCCAGCGGCGATACAAACCAAGCAAGAACTGGCATAGCCATAAAGAAGCTACGCAAACCATAATTAAACTGCTTACTCGCCTCGATATTCATATCGCCTGCAGCTTCAGCATTTTCTATTGACTTAGGTTGCCCTAGCTCAGGCGTAGCCGCCATCATAACTGCGCAATAATTGAATAGTCGGTACGACCAACCGAACTTAAAAAATGCGTAAGCATACATACACATCAGCACTATTATTTTGAGATAAAACATCTCTGGCGTTGGTGATATATGAAGTATCGATTGCTCAAGAGCGACATGAAAATCTTCGGCGGCAGTCAGTAAACCAAAACCACCACCTATCGCCAATAGAGAGGTGGATGCAAAGAAGGATGTAGATTGCTGCAATCCTGAGATAATATTTCCATCGAGAATACGTACTTCTCGTTCGGCCATAATACGCATCCACCGTCTACGTTCTTCATGCATAGCAAAAGAAAGAGTCTCAGTCTTCCACTTACTATGGTCGGTCAGCCATGCGAACACTCGCCATACCAACAAGAACCACACCAATGCTGCACCATCATAAATACTCATAAACTCGCTCAACTGGCTCATACGAACTGACCGCTTCCCCCTCACTCAGAGGGTTTACATTCTCTCATACCGAGCGGCCTATATTAAGCTGCATCACTAATCAATGCGTGTGTGTATCTGGCCCATGCTTATGAGACTTTGTTTCGTGCGTATGCCCATGATCTTCTCGATCCAAATCCAACGGGGCATCAAACAAAACACTGTTTACACGTGTTCGTCCGGTGAAAGACAAGGTCTTCACGTTGCCATCAAGCTTGACATTTACCGTATTCGTCTGGTCCGGCCAAATATCTTGCAGCGCAGAATATCGAACGGTAAGGCCTTTGACTTCGCTCAAAAGTGGTGCTTCTTGATATACCCAGATATACCCTCTATCAAATTCATACCCCACTTCTTCCAAAGTAATTTCATCACCATTCAAAGTCTCAATACTAAATGAACTTATCACATAGCGGGCGAATTCCTGTTGAACTTCGGGATCAGAGATAATCGACTCTGCAGACCGTCCCAACATGTGCGCCGCATGTTCAGCATCATGTTGTGAAAATCTATGGACAATCTCAATCACACCTGTCCGCGCATTTGGCTCAATCGTCGCGATCGCAGCCTTTTGAGGGTGCGCGTGTGACATACCTTGCCCTAGTAGAACAAGGTACGCCAATACTGCACAAGACATAAGTCTCATCTTCATTCAGCAGCCACCGTGTCTGCTTTTTCTTTCTTCTCGTCGTCTTTCTTCAACTCAGTCTTGATATCTTGCATAATATCTCGACCAGACAGACTGGAGCTTCGCTTAGATTTATATGCCTCTATACGAGAAGGTACAATTTGGCGTGGGTATGAGTTGTTCTCGACGTCCACATCTGCTGTTTCCCAGTTGGGATCAACCACCACTTGCTCTAGCTGCTTACCTTTTGGATAAGTCAGTAGTTTACGCACTTTACGTGAATTCCTTCTCCAAATCTCTGCTGGAATATACACACGCTCTGTAGAACCGTCAGTAAACTCTAGTCCAAGTATGATCGGCATCACCAACCCACCAATATTTGAAAACTCTAATACGTAATAATTTTGATCTTCTTCAACAGCGCGATCAAAAGCTTCACGTTCCCATGGCTCCAAACCATCTAGGAAAGACTTATAAGCATTACGCTCTTTATTGGTGACTGTGTAGATATCGTTTTCATCATAAAAATCACGCACATTTGGATTTTCATCTACCCAAGTTTTCATGCCCGAAGCTTTATTTAGGTCAACACCAACCAAACTTGGTTTATCAGCATTTTCTTGGCGCAAACGCCCATAATCAATATCAGGATCTTCTGTGTCCAATTTAAGTTTGTAAACTTTATCCAACGAGATATCGACATGGTCTGTTGTGTAGAACCAACCTCGCCAAAACCAATCTAAGTCAGTTCCGGACGCTTCCTCCATAGTACGGAAAAAGTCTGACGGCGTCGGCCGTTTAAACTTCCAGCGGCGAGCATATTCTTTAAACGCAAAATCAAAACGCTCACGCCCCAAAATTGTGTCACGCAGAATGTGCAACGCAGCCGAAGGCTTACCATAGGAATTAGAACCAAGATTCAAAATAGAATCAGACTGGGTCATGATTGGTACTTGATTCGAAGACTCCATATAACTCGTCAAATCGCGCGCTAGGGAGCGAGTCCACGGCATATCAGGATCCCACTCATATCCCGCGACGGAATCGAGGAACGAATTGAGCCCCTCGTCCATCCAAGTCCATTGACGCTCATCTGAGTTTACAGTCATTGGGAAATAAATATGGCCAATTTCGTGTATTACCACACCAATCAGGAATATCTTCTCGGACATTGTATATGTACGTGAACCATCGTCTTGAAGAGTTGTACGAGGGCCATTAAATGTAATCATCGGGTATTCCATCCCGCCTACCGGTCCGTTCACTGATTGCGCAACGGGGTATGGATAATCAAATGCAAAACGTGAATACACATCTAAAGTATGCACGATAGCAGCGGTCGAGTACTTCTCCCAAAGCTCACCACCTTCTTTCGGCCAGAATGACATAGCCATAACAGTTTCGTTTTCAGCACCTGGTTGCTTGTGAGCTTGTGCATCCCACATAAATTTACGCGACGATGCCCAAGAAAAATCGCGCACATTATCAGCAACAAAACGCCAAGTCTTTTTCCCTGTTGGGAAAGACTTTTCATTTTCCAAAGCCTCTTCCGGTGTAACAATATACATTGGAGAGTCTGTTTTATTTTTAGCTTCATTCAAACGAGAACGCTGGGTAGCGGTAAGTACCGCACTCGCATTCTGCAAGACGCCTGTTGAGGCTACAATGTGGTCATTTGGAACAGTAAGTTGGACATCATAATCGCCAAACTCTAGCGTAAACTCTCCGCGACCCAAAAATTCCTTATTGTGCCATCCTTCATAATCAGAATAGGCGACCATACGCGGGAACCATTGCGCTAGAAGGAATAAATCATTGCCTCCTTCTCGCTCATCATCTGGAAAGTGTTCAAAACCGGCACGGGCAGACACTATGTTTTCTTCAACTATCTGGAAGTTCCAGTCTATTGAGAATGTGAAAGACTTACCAGACGCCAGTGGCTTAGGTAAATCAACACGCATCAAAGTGCCGACAATAGTGTAAGGCAATGCTGTGCCACGGGAATCAGCAACGCGAGTAATATTGTGACCGTAATCGTGATCAACCATAGCCTGCTGACGAGCAACTTCACCAAGGCTCAATTTAGCAGGCTCACCGCTACCTCCTGCACTAACTGCAGGTCCACGTCGACCAATGCCTCCAAAATCAGTAGAGAGTTCTTTCATTGAATCGCGTTTAAAAATGTTCTGATCCAATTGAAGCCAGAGATAACGCAAAGTATCTGGAGAATTGTTGGTATAAGCTATGGTTTCCTTACCAATCAGACGCCTTGCTTCTTCATCTAATTCAGCACGAATATTATAATCAGCTTCTTGTTGCCAGTACGCATGCCCTGGCTCTCCAGCCGCATTCCGATACACATTTGGTGATGGTAAAACTTCATCTAATTGTCGGAATTTATCTTCAAAATCACCCTTAGTTTGTTGAATACCTTGGGCGTTCGCTGTGCCAAAGAGTGCTATACATCCGATAACAATCGCGATTTTTCTCATTATTTTCCCCGTGCGGATACTTATTATTGCATCTATGTAACAATATATTTTTTAAAAAGCGAGTGAATTGCTCAATTCTTATAAATAGAGGGCCATTATTCCCAAATTGATGCATTTATAAACACCAAGACTCCCGCAACACGAGAAATCGAGCAATAAAACAGCATCTAGCACTACGTATTTGGCTTCTGCAGTAGAAACCATGTTATATCGTCCTGAGGGGCAATATTATCGCGCTTATATACAAACCCATAATCAACAAGATTAAGATTGTATTTCTCCATAAGCTCGCCAGCAAAATCTCGCTTGTACAAGCGCTCTGAATGACCGCGATAATTCACAGTCACAGGTGATGGATTATAATATTCAGCGACCAACACATATTTTTTGGACAGGCTGACAAGATTGTCATAAACAGCTTCTAGATATTCTGGATTAATATGGATCAGAACGGTAACTGAAAAAGTTAAATCAACCATTGGCAGATTGATTTTATCAAGAATAGTTCCAGTTTCGATTGTCCCAACGTTAAGCTTTCGAGCTTCATCAGCCGCTGCTGGGTTTATCTCTACCCCACCTAGCTCAATTAGCGGATTTAGACGTTTCAAAGCGGCAAGATTTAAACCGATATTGCATCCCATCTCGGTCGCAGACTGAATGCCATGCGCAGATTTCAACATTTGCGCCCACATGGCCATTTTGGAATAGAATAGAGATTCAGATTTGTTGCGATCTATGTAGGCATCTCCGAAATTGCCGGCCCAGAATTTTTCTTGCTCTGTCGAGAAGTTAGTCATCTCATACGCCTTTCCTACATCCATCTATCTTTATTGATGGGTTGCCCAGCTATTATTAGGTATCTTTGTAACGGTTTACTAATGGATATCTACGACCGCGATCGAAACTCTTTTCTCCTATTTTAACACCAGGAGGAGCCTGTCGGCGCTTGTACTCATTGATACGCACTAGACTATCTATACGTCTAACTGTCTCTAAATCATGACCACGTTCGATTATTGTATCTATACTCTCTTCACGCTCAATCAAACCATACAAGATGTCATCAAGGATGTGATAGGGAGGAAGGGAATCTTCATCTTTTTGATCTTCACGCAATTCAGCTGAAGGTGGTTTTGAGATTATATTCTCTGGAATAACTTCTCCAGCCGGTCCCAACGCTAACTTCGGCACATTTGCATTTCTCCAGCGCGCCAACTCGAACACTTCAGTTTTATAGATATCCTTTAGCGGATTATATCCCCCACACATATCTCCATACAGCGTCGCATATCCAACGGCCATTTCAGATTTATTACCTGTTGTGGTGACCATATGTCCAAATTTGTTGGAGAGCGCCATCAATGTCACACCACGCACGCGCGACTGTATATTCTCTTCTGTAGTATCTGGACTTGTTCCTTCAAACGCCTCCGACAACATTTGATCGTAGGCTGTCACTGCGGGTGAAATGAAAATGTTATCATACTTCACACCAAGCGCATTTGCACACGCTTCCGCATCTATTAAGCTTTCCCTTGACGTATATCGTGATGGCATCATTACGCACCACACATTTTCAGCCCCTAACGCATCTACAGCAATCGCAGCTACCATGGCGCTGTCGATTCCGCCAGACAAGCCAATGATAACTCCTGGAAACCCTGTCTTTCTTACGTAATCGCCAAGCCCCATCATAGTGGCCAAATAAGTTTCTTCTAAATCACTACTTAATTGAGACTTCTTGCCTTCAACGCACATTAACCCCATCGGGGTACGTTCCCAAACTGTTACGCCATACGCTTCTTCAAAATCGGGCAATTGTTGAACGATCCGCCCGCGAGAATCCACTGAAAACGATTCACCGTCAAAAGCGAGTTCATCTTGTCCCCCGACTTGGTTTACATAGACAAGCGGTAATCGCAAATCAGACCAAGTTGAAAAAGCTTTCAATCGCGCTTCACGAACATTCCGCCTCCATGGAGAACCATTGGGACTAAGCAGTATTTCTGCGCCTTTTTCTTTCAATTCATTTGGAACTGTATCAAGCCAAATATCTTCACATATAGGCAAACCTAATGTGAAACCACGAAATCCAATTGGTAACGGTTTTGGCCCCTGTTTGAACGTACGCACTTCATCAAACACATCATAGTTTGGCAATTCATATTTATGTCTAATCCCCTGAATCATCCCGTCAGCGACAAGCGCGACTGAATTATAGGGCAGCGGTTCACCTTCTTTCCAGACAGGTAGACCAATGATCAGACCAGGCCCGCCCTCGCGTGTTTTGGCGGCCAGTTCTTCCAACGCTCTCATACATGCAACAGATAGAGAAGGTTTTAAGACGAGATCTTCTGGAGGATATCCGCACAAGAATAATTCAGGCAGAATAACAAGATCAGCTCCGCTAGCATGCCCCTCATCAAGGGCAGCAAAGGCTTTTTCAAGGTTCGCTTCTACATCGCCAACGACTGCGTTAAGCTGTGCAGATAATAGTGTAAGTCTATCGCTCATAAGCAAGACTTAGTGTGCGTTGCCCAACTGAGCAATCATTGAAATGACCTATACCCTACATTTTCGATCATTTTCTACTAAGCCGCACTCTGAGTTTCACTTCGCATGACCTTTAATCGCATTGATATAACGCCACCAGCGTATAAGCGAGACACCGCATTTGCTGTCGTTTCAGATACAATTTGTCCGGATGCCAGAATAAGCTTGCCAGTATCATCAACAAGGTCAGTCGTCAGCAAATCCCCTTTGCTCAGACTTCCAGCCGTTATCTCTTTTAATTCTTTTACCGATGTACCGTGCTGCACATTAGCTAAAATAGGAGGCAATGCTGTAAACAGTCCCGCATCGTAAGAATTGATATTTTTCACTAAGTGATTGAATGCGGCGTTGACCTTGTTTGGCTCGTCAGGATTCATACATCGCGCAACATCAATCAAAATTCGTAACAACCGCGCATCTGGTGTTAATGTCACGTTTTCGGCCATCTTACTTCCTGCTGGAGTGGACATAAGCATAAGCTTCGCTACACCTTGAAGTCGAGGCACATTGCCGATCATCTCACTCGCAGAAACACAGGAAGTTAAAACGAGCGCACGCTCTTCAGACGTAAGAGATTCCTCACTATTTCGTTTCTCTGCCAATTCAGCAGGCAACAATGTATCGCCAATTGGCCAGAGAGCGCAGGCAGTCTTCAATTCCCAAGTATAGGGTATATTTAAAGTTTTACACGCCACTTCAGCCCAGCGCGTTACCATACATGTACGTTTGAAACGGTCAGGATAAGCCATAGCCAACATATCCGTCATTATTTTAATCGTACCGGCAACCGTTTCTTCAAGGACATATGCCTCCGTAGACATCCGCAAGTGATGATCGTGCGCTTCACGGACAACTTTCAGCAAATGCGTAGTGCTGCAAGGTTTCCCAACAAATCTAAACACTTCTGCCTCATTAGTCGCTGAGACTGCCGTTTGCTGGTCGGTGTTACCAGTCAACATTACCCGCACGACACGCGGAAAATGTGTTTTGACTTTCGCTAGAAAAGTCGCACCATCCACTTTAGGCATATTCTGGTCCGAGACGATAACCGAAAATGGACCACTTTTATCGAGTTTACGTAGCCCCTCAATTGCTCCGGTCGCGACAACAATATCTAAATCCTTCCGCAAATTACGCTTAATAGCGCTTAAAAGGTTTTCATCATCATCAACAAACAGAACTCGGATTAAATCACTCATATATTAAAGTGCCTTCTCTCTATGAAATCGAACAGCACTTATTTCGTCAGCTCTCTGTTGAGCGCTCCCTCCAGCTCCAGAGACACTAACTAAATGTTCCATAATTTGGGATACTCGCAGGGGCATGCCAGACAAACAAGTTACGTATGCAGCTGCTGCAACGGCCCCCTTATCTTGCAATGTCTGCTTTAACATTTCGCTTCCCGTACATCCAATCACTTCTCCAATCCATGAAAGAAGACCAATTGCATATCCATCCTCACAATCAGCATCTGATGCACCTTCCTGCTGACTTCTCTCAAAAAGGCGCTGCGCAGTCTTAACCGCTTCAGTGGATATATTTGTCAGTTCAGCATCAATAGGCGCAGTATCCGCGGCAGCTAACAATGCCCCAGTTTCCCAAAGGTCGGCTAACGTCTCAAGCCCCACATTATTCACTGCCGATGCTATACTTAGTGTTTCAGCTGGGCTTCCAAAATAGGAAGAATTTGCAAGTTGCAGAACCCGAAACGCTAAACCAGGATCATGAGCAACCACTTGGGTCAATTCACTAAGATTACCTGTCTTAAAAACACCCTCCAAAACATCATGGGTTTGTGTGGAGCCCGCAAAACAAGTTATATTCGACATATATTTTTGCATTGATCGCGGCAGAATCTCATCATCAAAAGCAAAAGCAGCCTCAATCGCACGAATAAGCTTTCCTTCGTCACAAGGTTTGGAAAAAAACTGATGAGAACGCCCCACTGTTCGTCGCGTCAAATCTCTATCTGCTTCCCCCGATAGAACTATTCTTATTCGTCCCTTCTTATGAGATGCAGCAAATTCAAGGACCTTTGCGCCATCCACATTCGGCATACGCATATCCGTAACAATAGCATCCGGTTCATTATGAGAAACCCAATCTATCGCAGCCTTCCCACCTTCAAGGAAGGCCATATCCCAGACATCACGTTTGGATCGCAACAACCGCTTTAAGCCACGTAAAATATTTTGCTCATCGTCTACGAAAGCAACAACATATTTCATCGCAACACCTCCAATTGCCCGATTGTGTCAGGTGAAATTGGTAATTTCACAATGAATCGACTGCCTTTACCTTGTTGAGATTCACACAAAATCTCACCCTTATGCTTGGTACGAATAATGTTATAGGAAATAGCCAGTCCTTGTCCTGTTCCTTTTCCAACATCTTTAGTCGTAAAGAACGGATCAAACATACGGTCCTGAATATCTTTTGGCATACCACAGCCAGTGTCTGAAACCTCAATAGTCAGCCACCCATCAGCTTCGCTCGTTTTTATCGCTATACGACCTAGATCTTTATTTCTGCACTCAGCAATGGCATCTGCCGCATTCACTATTAAATTCACTAGAACCTGATTTATATCACCTTTATTGCAAGGAATTTTCGATAGATTCTCTTCGAGCTCCAGATCAATTTCTGCAACATACTTCCATTGATTTCGCGTTACAGTAAGCGTGGTATTGATCACTTCGTTCAGGTCAACATTCGCATGCCCCTCCTGCCCCGGATGGGAAAACTCTTTGATCGCTTTTACTATTCCAGCAACTTGCTCTAGGCCCTTGAGTGATTGTTCGATAGCTTGAGGAATTTCCTCCAACAGGAAATCAATATCCGCCTCTTCTGTCTTTGAACGGATTTGCTCGGCACCAGCATTATTTTGAAACAATTCAAGTAAACTGACAATTTCCTGCAGTGACTCACCTAAGAATCGCATATTATCGCCAACGTATTGAATAGGTGTGTTAATTTCATGCGCAACACCTGATGCAAGTGTACCCAGAGCCTCAAGTTTTTGCGCCTGACTTAATTCCTTCTCCAACTCTTTTCTTTTTGCTTCATCACGACGTCTACGAGTTATATCGTGGATGATCCACACCATAGCTCTTCGTCCATCAGGTTTAACGATTGTGCTAATCCCAACCTCGGCAGGAAATGCGCCTTCGCCATTCAATCTCGCAACAGCTTCAAATTGAATATCATCGCTTCCAGATTTCAGCTTGATGTTGATCAGTCGCTCTATTGCTTTGCTTCTTTCGAACAAATCCAAAACGTTTAAATCTAGCAAATCGTCTTGCATCAATCCAAACATTTCATTGGCAGATTTATTAGATTGAACGACATTCAACCGATCGTTCACTAACAATATGCCTGTCACGGTATGGTCTAGAATAGTATTGAGTTGCTGACGTTGCCCCTCAAGATTTTCAGCGACTTTTTTCAACGCCTCGTTTGCTTGATAGAGAGAGCGGCTTTTATTTTCTAATAATTCTTCAGCTTGCTCACGCGCACTTTTTTCACGCTGCAATCGCGCAATCAGTGTTTCAATGCTTAGTTCAGCTGAGTTGAGGTCCGAGTTATTAAGAACCGAATGCATGTTTTTTCTCCCTCTATCAGTTGATTGCGTTGAATCGTGGCTTCAGTTTCAAAATACTCCAGAGCGCCTTCGATCAATCCATGAGCAGCATCTCCAAGCTCACGATGAGAAGAATACAACAACTCCATAATATCCAAGCCGAGGCGAGTAGTTTCAATCATCGGTGGACGAGAGTCAGGGTATAGCTTCATCACCTCGGTATGTACGTGATTGCCAATATGATCCAAAAAACTGAAAATATCATTATGCGCCAGAAAATACCCCGGATACTGCTCGCAGAACTGACCGAGCAAAAATTTTCCAAAGGCACGTACTAAATCTTGTACCGGCGTTTCATCTTCTTCTGATAAAGCAACAACCATAGACACCAACTCTGAGTGAGAATAATTGCCTACACTTGTATAAGCGCCGTTTGTTTCTGTATTCGATTGTTTGATTATACGTTCGGTGACTTCAGGAGAGTAAAATATGTCTACCATTTTTAAAAATTCAGTAAAAATCATCCCCTGCATCTTTATCTCTCCAATCAATTCATCAGATTTAAATCTACCCTAAGTCGGTGCTTTTTTTTAAGATATCCCCATTTGGGGACATTCAGATAAAACGCATCAATTTATAGTGGCGATTATCGATTAGTTTTCTATGGATTGAACATGCTTCCCCTCCGACGATATGAACAAAAAAACGAAGCCAATAGCACTAAAAGAAGCTACAAACCTCGCGTTCTTATCGTTGATGACGAATTGCCAGTATTGCTAACTCTAAAACGCGCAATGAGGAAGAAATACGATATCGTAGTTGCCATAACAGCCGAGCAAGCACTCAAAAGCTTAGAAGGTCAGGCACAGTTTGCAGTCATTTTGTCTGACCTACACATGCCAGGAACAGACGGCATAACATTTCTTAAGGAAGCAAAACGACTATCTCCCTCTACAGCTCGCATAATGTTAACAGGCAGCGCTGACAATTCGATTACCCTTCAAGCAGTCAATGAATGCCAGATATTTCGTTTTCTACAGAAACCCTGCTCCGCCGACCAAATTGGTGAAGCAATAGAATTGGGGGTTCAATCCTATGAAACAATGCGAGCACCACACAACGAAGCGGCGAATATTCTTAGCAAGTTTCAAGATGAACTACGCACACCATTGGTACAGATGTTGTCGGACGCTAAACTAATCAAACAAGACCTGCCCACAAACGTCAAATCCGTGGAATATGTATCTCAAATCTTGGAAAATGGGCATTCTATACTCGAAAAGGCGGAAACCATTTTAGACTTAGTGGCGATACATACATCGGAGTATTCAATAAACCTCTCAAGCTTCGACACCCACTCTCTTATAAAATCCGCCATTGATCCTTTTCGAAAACTAGCGCTCGCCAAAGGATTGCACCTTGAAATAGACATGCCAACCACACCTATTGATATTCATTCAGATGAAAGACTACTCAATCGTGCCCTCTCAGGACTAATTTCTAATGCAGTAAAATTCGCTCCAATTGATTCTGTCATCAAGTTGAATATTGACAAATCAGGCGAAGACAACAGCCACATTAAATTTGAAATTATTGATCAAGGCTTAGGCTTCGACGCTGATAGCGCGAACTTGGCGTTACAAGACCTCAATCATTCCTTCGGCAATAACAACACATCGCCACAAACCGGATTAGGATTACCACTCGCCTCGACGACTGCAGAATTTTTGGGTGGATATCTTGAGCTGAACAGTCAACCGAATAAGGGAACTACGGCTAGTTTATTCATACCGACACGGCGTGATGAAACATCCGTTGATAGCTAGCCGGATACAAACTTTAGGAAGCTCGTTTTTTAACAATAGCAGCAGGAGACGTAAGCACTATTTTCATCAATTCAGCCTGACGACTTGCCCCCGTTTTTCCAAATATGCGTTTTAAATAGGTGCGGGCACTTGAAACAGTAATACCGGAACGGCGCGCAGCTTCATCCAAATTGCCACCTTGTGTAATTGTAAATGTAATCGCTGCCTCAGCAGGCGTGAGACCAAACATGCTCTGAAGCACTTCTGGAGCCAAAGACGACACAGTCTCTTCTGACCTCGAAAGTAGAACAACCGTCCGTCCGCCCGGGAAATTACGACTACCCTGAGGGATTGCCACAAAATTTAATTCCGTGTCAGCGCATTGATCCTTCAACGACAACCACCTAACCCGATCATCCTCATCAATACTCGCTTGCGCGATCATATCGTGCAGCGCTTGTGAATCCGAACAGTTAGACGCACGACATATTCCATCAATGCCGACTACCAGACCAATCTTATTTTCCAAAAGCTTACGGCCCGCAGGGTTTGCATACAAGACGCGACATTCTTCAGATACCACCACCACTGCGGCTGTTATCATATTCAGTGCAGCTTCGGCATAATTTTGAACAGATAAATCAGGTTTGGCATCTGTAACGGCATCTTCGATAGCTTGAATAAGAACATGCTTATCCACCGGCTTTTCAAGAAAGCGGAATACATGCAAATCGTTGATAGCACTTATTGCCGAGGAAAAATCTCCCGAGCCTGATAGAATAATATACCGTGCACTTGAACACCCTTCAGTAGCCATCACCTCAGAAATCAATGCTTGCCCTGAAAGTTCCGGCATCTTCAAATCGGATACCAAAACATCTATTGGTTTGGTTTTTGCGGCTTCTAAAGCTTTTAACGGGGATGTAAAAAAGCACATATCCCAAGCCGCATTCATACTATTTAGGCTCCGGCGAAGCCCATCAAGTAGACCTTGGTCATCGTCCACAAAGCAAATAGATGGCTTTAAAATATTCATATTCAACAACTATAGGTTAGTTATTGCAACTATATGAATAAATTCATTACATCTATTTGCTTAATCTCATACCTTAGTATGAATTACTGTAAATGTTTCACCAATACATCACACACTCGGTTCGCCTGTGCATCCGATAAATATGGGTGCATTGGGATAGAAAGAGACTCGTTTGCAGCTTTTTCACATGCCGCCAATCCATCTACTGGCGCATATGTTGCGAAAGCCTGCATTTTATGTAGTGGCGTATCGTAATATACTGCTGTAGGGATACCCTCTTCTTGTAATGCCGCACGCACTGCATCGCGATTTTCAACACGAATTGTATACAACCCATACCCATTTTCAGCACCAGCCTGCGCCTCCTGCAAAGGCACAACACCTTTCAAGCGTTCATCGTAGATTTTAGCAATTGCTAGACGACGCGTACGTTCCGCGCCAAAAATCGCTAACTTCTCACTTACCACCGCACACTGAATACTGTCGCAACGTCCATTGATACCAACACGCACACTTAGTTTACGTTGATTATCCGTACCGTGCCAACGAATAGAACGCAGAACGTCCGCAATCTCAGTATCGGTTGTCAAAATCGCGCCACCATCACCATAACCACCCAGAGTTTTTGTCGGATAGAATGAAGTACCTGTGATCTCTGCGATTGCCCCAACCCATTTACCATTTTGTTTACCGCCAAATGCTTGTGCACCATCCGCAATAACACGCAATTTATACATGTCAGCGATACCTTGAATCGTATCATAATCTGCAGGCAAGCCATAAAGGTCTACCGGCATAATCGCGCTCGCAGTAAGGTCTCGGCGTGCTTTCACAGCCTTAATCTTACGTTCCAGATCAATGTGACACATATTGAAGGTTTTAGGGTCTATATCCACAAACACAGGCGTCGCACCTGCCAGCAAAACCGCGTTTGCAGTAGCATTATAGGTAAAGCCTGGAATAAACACGGCATCACCGTGGCCATATCCAAGAGCAATCAAAGGCATTACCAATGCCTGCGTACCCGATCCAACCGCAACCGCATCTACCGCCCCAGTTGCTTGAGCTAACTTTTGTTCAAGCTCATCTACTTCAGGACCACCAATATGGCGACCATGATCTAGAATTGTCGTAAATCGTTTCTCAATTTTTTCACGTACGAGCTTTTGCTGAGCGGTCAGATCAAAAAATTGGATCGGTGCGTCCGCATCTACTTGAGGAATAACAACGTCAGGAGAATGAGATAGATCGATTGTCATGGGTAATACTCTTACACTTTTTGAGAAATAGCGATTTCAACAGCTTCGGCTAATGCACTCGCACGCGCACCTGCTTCGCCGGGAATTGGAGATTGTACTTCTTTGCTCGCAGCGTCAAAGAAAGCAAAGTCCGCCTTTTGCAACGGGTCTGGCAATATATCTGATACATCAAGTCGAATATCAAATTGCGTTTCATTGCGTACGGTACGCGCTAAAAAATCAATCTCAACTTCACCTGAAGGATAAACAATTTTCATTGTTCGCTCACGCTGAGGTGCACACCGGCTAGCTTTAAATTTGGCGATACCGCCACCTGTATATTCAATCTCAGCGAAGGCTTCATCTGTTCTCTCAGAGTGCTCAATCCGCCCCGATACCGATGTCACCTTCGCGTCAGCATCAAAAAGGGCATTCGCAAGATCAATATCATGCACCATAAGATCAAAAACAACGCTCACATCCTCACATCGTCCAGTTGGGGATGCAGGCGCGGCCCTTACAGCCTCAATGCTGAGTGGTTTTTCGGGCGCACCCAGAATTCCCATTGCTTCAAAAACGAAACGTTCCTGGTGCCCGACTTGAATAGTCGCTCCTTTTTCGTGAGCGAGCGCAACAAGTGCATCTGCTTCTACACCTGTTAGCGCCAAAGGCTTTTCAACAAATACGTGACGCCCTGCACGCAGAACGCGCCCAGCATAGGCCGCATGCGTGGTTGCAGGTGTTGCAATCATTATCGCATCACACACTAGAATAAGTGTGTCGATATCCTCAACAACCTCTCCAGCACCCACTTTATCGACAACAGCCTGCGCTGCAGCGAGGTTCAAATCATAAACCCCCATGAAGACTGTATTTTCAGACTGCACTATTTTTTGGGCGTGATAGCCGGCAAACACACCAGCTCCAATTAAACCTACTCTTAACTCAGACACGTAAGCGATCCTTCAGACCGTAATAAAAAAACTCTTCCCAAACCCGAAGCACACCAAGACCTGATCCCGAGCCGATAAGCAAGTGGTGACCTAATCAAAGAGAATTACCATATTTTACATGCAGGCAAGTCATTGCCGTAAAAACCAACATCAATCTCGGCAAATGCGCGCAGAGACGAAGCTGTTAAATTAAGGAAACCCAGTGCAAATGGGTTGAACACTTTTTAGGAGCATGTATAGAATCAATCAATCGCGTCACTCGGAATTTCATTACGAAATTCTGCTAGTGGCGCGTATTTGTATCAAGTCACTGGAATAGTATTGGGGATAGGTCATGCCACGCCTGTTTGACAGTTTTGTTATGGTTAATTGGAGCGCGGCATCTAAGCCTGCAACAGGAAAAGACTCTATCTGGATAGGTGCACTTGTACCTGATGCTCGATTGAGACTTACTTTTCGAGCCTCAAATCCCCCCACACGTCAAGCTGCTTACGAGCAACTCAAAGAATTGCTGACACGCTTAACCAATCGTGGTGATCGTGTATTGTTGGGATTTGACTTTCCTTTTGGCTTTCCAAACGGCACGTCAGAAAAACTAGGCCTAAAGGCCGAAACACCCTTCAATGCTATTGGTGATTTCCTCAATAAAGAGATGAAAGACAAGCCTGACAATACGAATAATCGTTTTGCGCTGGCTGCGCGCATGAATCGTTTAATTTCCGATGGGCCATTCCCTTTCTGGGGGTGCCCGAAACGAGATGAGCTTACGACACTTTCTGTCAAAAAAGCACGCGAGCATTCACCTGAAGATATGCCCGAATTTCGCCAGACAGAAACTGCAATGATCGCCAAAAAGCTTGGTCGACCTCAACCTGTTTGGAAAATTGCCTATGCTGGCGCTGTCGGAGGTCAAACAATGACTGGCCTACCCTATATTCATAAGCTCCGCGACGATTTTGCTGACATGAAACTATGGCCGTTTGAACTCCCTCTCGCGCCTCTTGATACGGAAACCTTGGGGAACACTTCAATTGTTGCCACCGAAATCTACCCCGCAATGATTGAACTAAAAGTGATTGATACTGAAATTCGCGACGAAACAATCGTACGAATCATAGCCGAATATTACGCTGATTTGGACGAGAAAGATCGTTTATCGCCACTTTTTGCGGGTCCAGAAAAAGCTACAAATACCGAGAAAACTGCGATTTCCACTGAAGAAGGGTGGATTTTAGGCGTATAAGCCCCTGTTTATGGGCTTTTTCGATACTTAAAGGCTTTACGAATCGGCAAAACAACTGCGAGATCGCGCCAGTCGTCGCAAAATTTGGCGGCCTATCGTTTTTTAGGAGGGACATAATGAACAAGTCCGAACTTACGAAGCAAGTAGCAGAAGCCGCTAGCATGACTCAGTCTGAAGCTGGCCGCGCTGTTGATGCTGTGCTGGATACAATCGCCAGCGAGCTAAAAAAAGGCGAGCAAGTTGCTCTAGCTGGTTTTGGTACATTCTTGGCTAAAACACGCAAAGAGCGCGAAGGTCGCAACCCAGCGACAGGCAAAACTATGGTTATTCCGGAAAAAACTTCCGCTGCCTTTAAGCCTGCCTCTGCACTAAAAGACCTTTAGAACACCCATCACCATTGCGGTGATTTAGGCGGCGCGCAACTTAAATGTTGCGCGCCGTTTTCCATTCCAAAAGCAAGACCTGCGCAACACCCACAACCAGAGAGCCTACAACGACACCCCACATAGCACCTTGAGCACCATATCCTTTGACGAGAGTAAGCCAGTAAGTCAGCGGAAGCATTACAACGACGTATCCGCTCAAATGCACAATCGTCGGCGTCCACACCACCTCCTGCGATCGCAGAGCACTAGAAGCGACAACTTGCAAACCATCAAAAAGAACAACTAGAGATGCTATGGCAATCACAGGTGCAAGCAAGCTTACAATATCAAGCCCATTGGCTTCATCGCTACTCGCCATCCCTACCGCGAGATGATCTCTCAAAAAGTATGTCAAAACGATCAATACAATTCCCGTAAAGACAGTCGCAACAACTCCCAAGCGTCCAGCATCCCGAACACCAGTTCGATCTCCGCGCCCATAACTTTCAGCAACGCGCACGGAAGTTGCCGTTGCAATACCAACAAAGATCATGAAGCACATAAAGATTGGCTGTATACCCAATGAGAACACTGTTCCTGTCACGGTGCTAGCGAGTGTCGCTATAACAAATGTTAGGTTAAAAGCAGCAAACTCGGCCATGTGCGCAACAGCACTACCCAAACCAACTGTATTTTGGCGCACAAATTCCCTTGCAGGCGCAGGCGCTGACTTTCTGAACCCAGGTGTCAAAAAGGCAACCAACCCCAACAGAACCACTGCCACAACCGCACGTGAGCCTGTTGTCGCCCACGCAACACCGTCAGCTCCCATTGGTTCTGCACCCCAGACACCAGCGACAAGCGCTAAGTCCAAAATAAGATTAGCAACAACCCCCACATAAGTGATGATTGTTACCCATACAGGCTTCCTCAATGCTTCAAGATACATTGTACAGCCGATCACAACCATATGTGCGATCATACCATAGCCAAGAATACGCGCAGCCGAAGTCGCGCCCGTAACAACCTCACTCTGTAAGTGAAGCATACGGTATAAAGGCTCCGCGCAGGTAATAATCATCACGGTAGCACACAGCCCGAGCAAGCACCCCACGACCATACCACGACGGAAAACGCGCCCTGTATCTTTATAGAATCCAGACCCATTTAGCTCTGCGGTGAAGACTTGCACACCTTGCAAGACTCCCATTCCAGCTGCCATTCCAACGCTTAAAAGCAACCAAGCTATTGTAATATAAGGAACTTCTAACTGCGCCATGCGCCCCAACACCACAGCATCGGTCACAGACATTACTGGCATCGCCAAACGTGACAAAGCAACCGGAAATGCTAAACGCAGCAAATCCAAAATTTGGTCTGGCTTCCCCCATACAGGCAGTTTAATTTTCGTGGTCATCGGCAGGCTTCCTTCCGCTAGCCGAGTGGGCTAGCGGAGGTGATGTATACCTACTGTGCTGCTAACGCCACATCTGATTTTTTTGATTGAAGTTTTTCTGCAACGAGAAAAGCCAATTCAAGCGCCTGCTCACCATTCAAACGCGGATCACAATGCGTGTGGTAACGAGAAGAAAGGTCTGCATCGGTGATTTCTTGCGCACCACCAAGACACTCAGTTACATTCTGACCAGTCATCTCGAAGTGAACACCACCAGGGTATGCACCTTCACCACTAACAACATCAATGAATTGAGCTACTTCCGACAAAATACGGTCTACCGGACGCGTTTTGTATCCAGATTCAGACGTTAGTGTATTTCCGTGCATTGGGTCACAAGACCATACAACTGAACGTCCTTCCTGCTCCACGCGACGCACAAGCTTAGATAAGCCGGCTTCTACTTTGTCTGCACCAAATCGAGCGATCAAAACCATTTTTCCAGGTTCATCATTCGGATTTAATGTATCAATCAAACGAATAAGCTCGTCTGGGTCCAAAGTCGGACCACACTTCATACCTATCGGATTAATAACGCCGCGACAGAATTCAACGTGCGCGCCATCAAGTTGGCGGGTGCGATCCCCAATCCAAAGCATATGCGCGGACGTATCTACCGTTTGATTTGCAACTGTTGAATCTTCACGTGTCATCGCCTGCTCATATCCAAGCAACAATGCTTCGTGAGATGTATAAAATTCTGTCTCACTCATCATTGGCGTATTATTGGGCGTAAGACCAATAGCCTCCATGAAATCAACAGCTTCATTAATCTGAGTTGCAATCTTGTGGAAGCGCTCTCCTTGAGAGGAGCGATCAACAAAATCTAACATCCATTTATTTAGATTATGAAGATCAGCATAACCGCCACGAGAGAATGCCCGCACCAAATTCATCGTCGCAGCAGACTGATTATATGCACGAATAAGACGTTCAGGATCAGGGTTACGAGCTTCGGGTGTAAACTCAATACCGTTGATTATATCTCCCCGATAAGATGGCAGTGTTACACCATCTTTTGTTTCAATCGGGCTAGAACGAGGCTTGGCAAATTGACCAGCAATACGTCCAACTTTTACGACCGGCTTCGAAGCAGCAAACGTTAGCGTTACGGCCATTTGTAAAATCACACGAAAAGTATCGCGGATATTGTTGGAATTAAATTCCTTGAAACTCTCTGCACAGTCCCCACCCTGCAATAAAAATGCGCGACCAGCAGCGACATCTCCCAAGCGTGCCTTGAGGCGACGTACTTCACCAGCAAAAACAAGCGGTGGATATTGCGCAAGAGTCGCTTCTACTTCAGCTAACTTTGATGCATCTGGGTAATCATCAGGAATATGCTTGGCAGGCTTATCGCGCCAAGAATTTGGGGTCCAATTGGTCATAACGACTGACTTCTTTTTATCTATATTGAACATTACTCATAACGAATTTCCACGTCGATGAGCAAGGTCTTACCCGCTCACTATGACGACAAAATTGCATTAAATTTAGTAATCAAAGAGTTTTGCATCTCTTTTTGCGCGTTTTTCTGCAGAAAATAGAATTAATTCTACAATCTTTCCTCTAGTGGGACGCCCACCTAATTGATTGGACGGGTCAATATTATGCCGCTTTACAATTTGCTTCAGGGCCGCAATTGAACGGTTCTTTAATGCAGCTTTTAACCCGCTCTCACCCGACTGTTTATACACAACATTGGGATTAAACTCTGTTATTTGCTCTTCCAACTCACGCTGCTTTGCCAGCTCTTTGGCTTGCTTTAGAATTTCATCTTCTATCTTGCGCGCAAAAGAGCGATTACTACTAGCCTCATCTGCAATCACACCCCAGATAGACTTTAGCGTTTTTTCGATCATAAAAGTCCGACCTTTTCTTGGAACTCTGCTGCGAATTTTCGTATGATTCCCGCTGCATCACCATACTTCTGGTCGAAACTTCTTGGCGTTTCGGACCATTCCCCAGACCGTGCTATACTTTCATTCTGCGGAATAACGACGTCAAAAGTTTTAAAATCCGATCTCAAAGATTGAACTTCATTCTCGTGTAGAACGATATTTGAGTCATATTTAGTAATAAGCGTAAGGATGTTATCTTCCGTAAAGCGCCGCTTCTCCATGGAACGCACAGCACGCCTTCTAAATGCATAAATTCCCAGCCGTGATACATAATCTGGAATAGTAGGGATCACCACATACTCAGACATAGTAATCGCAGCTTCAGCAAATAACGAAATCCCTGGCGGACAGTCAAATAAAACGACATCATAATTGGACGCCACACTTTCAACTGCAGATCCCATAAGGCGAGTTAAACGATCCTGAACAGCATTGATGGTGAAACCTTGGCGGATAAACTTATCCAAAGCATCGCGCTCTACATATCGAAATTCTGGTGTAGCCACGACAAGATCTACAACAGGACCACCTTCGATATCCGTCACACGTGAAGCTATAAACTCGTGAAAACGACGAGGCTCAGACCCATGAACGAACTGAGTAAAATACGCATCCAAAGTGCGTTCGGATTCGCGCAATTCAGACCATTTATCTAGACCACATAAAATCATAGATGCATTAGACTGGGGGTCCAAATCAACGACAAGCACACGCATAGATGCCTGCGAGGCTAAAGCCTCCGCCAACATACACACACTCGTAGATTTACCCACACCGCCCTTCATGTTCATCACAGAAACTATGCGCATGATATATGTCGGCTCCTTCGTCTCATCCGATACTAAATTGGTCCCCTCTAAGGGCCAACCGTTTACTATATTCTTGGTTCAACGGATTGAGGCAGAGGTCAACCTCAAGAATATTACAGCGAGTGCAAATTCACGGTTGACCTCAATTTTTTACACAAAATAGGCCGATTTATGACAAGAAAATCAGTTTCTTCTTTAGGTAATTTCTGGAACAAACTTATTCCGCATCGTTACCAATTCTTCAGCCAATGAAGGATGCAATGCACACGTATTGTCGAAATCTTGTTTCGTCGCGTTCATCTTAACAGCGATACCGACTGCTTGAATGATTTCTGGTGCATCTGGCCCAACAATATGACAACCAAGAACGCGCTGGTCACTCGCGCGAACGACAATCTTCATCAGCACACGGTTCTGATCGCCTGATAAAGCATTCTTCATGGGTTTGAATTGTGCTTTATAAATGTCAATTTCGCCGTGTTCCGAACGCGCCTGCTCTTCACTTAAGCCTACAGTTCCAACAGGTGGCTGCGTAAAGACAGCTGTTGCAATCTTATCGTGATCGAAGTGATGTGGTTTTCCACCAAATTCAGTGTCGGCAAATGCATGTCCTTCACGAATGGCAACCGGTGTTAGATTAACGCGATCTGTTACGTCGCCAACCGCCCAAATAGAAGGGACATTCGTTTTCGACCATTCATCAACTTTAATCGCACCATTCTTGTTTAATTGCACACCTGCATTTTCCAGCCCCAAACCATCTGTATATGGCTTGCGACCAAACGCTCCCACGACAACATCAGCCTCAACGCTGTGGCCGTTTGATAGCTCCACACAGTAATTGTGTGATGCATCAGGTGTTTTGGATATTTTAGAAAAAACAGCGCTTGTGACGACATGGATACCCGCAGCAGCCATACCCTCGTGCACCGCCGTACGAACATCATCATCAAACCCACGAAGAACCGTTTCACTTCGATATACCAAATGCGTCTCCACACCTAGTCCGGCAAAAATGTGAGCAAATTCCACCGCGATATAACCACCACCGCCAATCACGATAGATTTTGGCAGATCTTCAATATCAAAAATTTCATTTGAAGTTATACAGTGCTCAGCGCCTTCAAAATCGTCCGGCACAAACGGAGTTCCGCCAACAGCAATAAGAATTCGCTCAGCGGTTACAGTCTTACCCGACTTCACAAGTTTCACAGTGTGCGCATCTACAATCTCCGCACGCTCATGAATAAGATCTACGCCAGCATTATTCAAATTGCGAGCATATATTCCAGATAGACGGTCAACTTCAGCGCCGAGAGATGTGATAAACGCTTTGTGGTCATATTTCACTTCAGGGATCGAATATCCGAACCCTTCGGCATCTTTAAAAGACTTCTGAAATTCAGACGCATAAACCATAAACTTTTTCGGTACACATCCGCGAATTACACACGTACCACCTGCACGAAACTCTTCCGCAATAGCTACTTTCGCGCCGGTAAGCGCCGCAATACGGGCCGCCCGTACACCACCAGATCCCGCTCCGATAGTGAACAAGTCATAATCATAGCTCATTTTGCGTTACTCCCGCATATTTAATCACGGCAGAATTCTCTGAAAAGATCAGTCTTCTCTTGAGATAGTCTCTGCACCCATTTCAGTTCCAATAATCACTGCATCCGCAATATCCAAAAACAAGCCATGCTCAACAACGCCGGGGATTTGATCCAGCACAGCGCCCAACATGTCAGGGTCTGGTATCACTTTGCAGTGTAGGTCCAGAATGTGGTGACCTCCGTCCGTAAGTAAAGGTACCCCCCCTGCATTTAGACGTATAGTGACTTGAATACCGTTCATTCCTAGAATTTCTAATGTCTCTTCAATACGTGCTTTCGTCAGCGCCATTCCGAACAAATTCACCTCAACAGGAAGAGGAAAAGCTCCAAGTTCTTTTACCTGCTTAGTTGCATCAGTAATCACGACCATCATGTCAGATGAGTCAGCAATGATTTTTTCTCTCAGTAGAGCCGCACCGCCGCCTTTGATCAAACGCAACTCAGGATCAAACTCATCAGCACCATCAATCGTAAGGTGGATAACTGGCGCTGTATCTAAGTCTGCCATTGGTATTCCAAGTTCTCGCGCTTGCGTGTCAGTTGCCTCAGAGGTGGCAACACAAATGACATCAAACCCCGCCTTAACTTTCTTGCCTAGCTCATCAACAAAAATGGCTGCCGTAGACCCGGTTCCAAGACCGAGAGTCATACCCTCCTCTACCAAATTCAAAGCTGCTAAGGCTGCATTGCGTTTTGCTACATCACTCATCATTTTTCCATTTCTGCGTATTTAGACTTTCACCATACGCAATAGTAAATTTTACTAGCGGCACTTGCTGCCTTAACTATTTTTTGGAAGCCTTTTTCTTTGCCGCCATAGTTTCACGAAATTTAGTGGCCCAACCTGATTTAGAAACCTGACGTCCACGCGCCACAGCTAAAGCACCAGATTCTACATCTTGAGTTATAACTGAGCCCGAGCCGACCATAGCACCGTCACCGACACTAACAGGAGCAACAATAGAAGAGTTCGACCCTATGAACGCATTCTTGCCAATGATCGTTTGATATTTCAAAAAGCCATCATAATTGCAAAAAATAGTACCCGCGCCAATATTCGCATTCTCACCAATGCGTCCATCTCCCAAGTACGAAAGATGGTTGGCTTTAGAACCCTTATCCATTTTCACGTTTTTAACTTCAACGAAGTTTCCAACACGCACGTCTTCCCCAATATCTGCGCCTGGGCGCAAACGCGCATATGGCCCTAAGACAGCCCCTCGTGCTACTTTTGCTCCTTCAATGTGGCAAAATGCTTTTATCGAAACATTGTCTTCAATTATCACACTAGGTCCAAACACAATATTGGGTTCTAAAAATACGTCTTTTCCTATCTGCGTGTCCCATGAAAAATAGACGGTTTGAGGATCTATCATTCCGACACCTTCTTCCATAAAGCGAACACGGGCTCTTTTTTGAAAAACAGCCTCTGCTTCAGCAAGCTGTACGCGCGAATTAACTCCCAACACATCTTCTTCATCACAAGAAACAGCTGCTGCTTTTAAGCCTTCTAACCGCGCAAGACCTACCAAGTCGGTGAGGTAGTATTCTCCCTTCGCATTGTCGTTTTTTACCTCCTTCAAAAGTCGAGACATAATTGGCCAAGGAGCAGCCATGACGCCGGAATTACACAAGCGCACACAATATTCTTCAGGGCTGGCATCTTTGGCTTCAACAATACGGTCCAATCCACCATCGCTGCCTAGTATCAGCCGCCCATATCCCCCAGGATCAGCAGCCTCAAACCCTAACACCGCAATGGAAGCACCCGCACTGATCGCAGAGAACGCACCTAGTGCAACATCTTCTGGGATAAGCGGAGTATCTGCATATAATACGATAACATCCCCCTCAAACCCTTCAAGCACCGATGCTGCAGCCTGCACGGCTGTCGCAGTTCCCGATTGAGATTGTTGCACGCAAACATTGTCTTCACCTACAAGGTCTGAAGCTGCTTGATGCACATCTTCAAACTGAGGACCAACAACTATAATCGTTTTTTCACACCCGAGCTTGGTTGCCAAATCAGCTGTCCAAGCCATCATAGGACGTCCAGCTACTTTATGAAGCACTTTGGGAGTAGCAGACTTCATCCGCGTCCCCTTGCCCGCTGCTAAAATTATTGCTGCTCTCGACATGTCCACCCTCGCAGTTTGAACCCAAATCATTTAAGACGGGCGGACAATCCTTCATATGAGCGCGGGTAGCAAGCTTTTCTGCGTCAATTAACATTAACTTGTTCACAGGGACGCAAACACCATGTTTTTAGACGGTTTCACACTTGTATTTGACTTAGACGGAACGCTGGTCGAAACAGCCCCTGATCTCCATCGCGCCACAAATCAAATAATGAATCAGGAGGGATTAGATAAAGTTACACTCGAAAATGTTCGCGCTTTTGTTGGGCAAGGTGCGCGCGCACTCATCCAACGCGGTGCCGCAAAGTCTAATGTAAAGTTTGACGATGAAAAACTTGATAAACTGACATTACAATTCATCGACATATATCAAACGGATATCGCAGCGAAAAGTCATTTGTTTGAAGACGTTGAATCGACTTTAGACATGCTTTCATCAGAAGGCGCTAAATTTTGTGTGTGCACAAACAAAAACACTGCGCTTGCCATAAAATTGCTTGAAGCACTTTCCGTAGCGCATCGTTTTGAAAGTATAGTGGGGGCAGATGCTGTCGCGCACAAAAAGCCCCATAAAGACCACTATCTACACGCCTTAAATGCAGCTGGAGGAGCGCTCAATAAATCTATCATGATAGGCGATTCAGTATCCGACGTTGGAGCGGCGAGAAATGCAGGTGTGCCTGTTATACTCGTTTCCTTTGGATACACTGATATCGCGCCCGAAGAACTAACTCCAGACGCGATTATCAATCATTACAGTGAACTTCCCAATTCACTAAAGTCTCTCTTGGAGAAAGGGACCTAATTCATCATTTGGCGGGAAAATTCTTGCGCAAATTGACTTTTTTTGTCTGAGCTGCCCCTAAGAGAGCCTCCCACACCAGGGGTGGGCATCCCATTAATCATATTGGAACGAACATCTGTCCTGGCTGACCGCATAGCTGGGATAAATCCCGCATCGACAAGATCAATATTCACATCGAACCCGCGGCTTTTCCAATACTCTTCAATCTTATTTTTTAAACGTAGCGCGCCGTCTTCAGTACAAAAATCACTGGCCATTTACTTTACTACTCCAAATTTAAACATCGACCGTTCAAAACAGTCATTGTCAGAGACCAGTCCCTCTAAGTATTCAAAAGAGTTATTATATATTTATGCTCCACTTGAATGACTTAAATATATCTGTTCAAAAGCTAAATTCAATAGTTGAAATTAAAATTTAACAAAACTAAATCTATAGCTGAACAGAGTCTGAACAAAAGACCTCTTGTTCATATTCTATTCATCCAATTATTTGATTTTTGTGATTTTCGCATGAATTTCTTGTCACAAAAGCGCATTGCCTATTCACAAAATAAACTCGGAACGCAAGATCATTTTTAATTCACACGGGATTTTAGCCAACTCTATGTATCGGAGTTGAATTTAACGATTCTAATACGGCAAAAGCTAGATTACTTTCTGTCCGTTAATTCTATCGAGAAACCGGCGGTAAAGACCTGCGCGGGGTCAAGTCGCCGGACGCCATGATCACAGCCATTTTCTAAATTAAACGCGCCAGCAGAATGTGTGGTCGGCTCGAAACACACGAAACCTTCGCTCGGTGGAGAATACACCATGGCATGCCTCATATTTTCGTCGGCTTTGATAAGCACATCAAATTTAGCACCACAATTCTTCAAATGAGCTATACCATCCCACCCATCATAATTATGATCTATAAGCTCACTAGATTTTACAGGCTTTGTCCTTGAAAAATTCAGTCTACTCTCAACGGCCTGCCCCAATGCCAATGCGCTATGCGATTCAAATGGCAAGTAAGCACTCCTCGCATTAAATTGCATTGTAGTATCGGCATTTGCCAGAAAATAGGGATGAAAGCCAATACCAACTGGCATGCACTCTTCTGCAATATTACGAACTTCTGCAGCCATCTTTAAAGACCGCCCCTCAAGGGAGTAGGTCAACCTTGCGACAAACGGCCAAGGCCACCACGACCCATCATGCTCATAACGCAGCTCACATGACGTCTCGGTCTGTTTTTCTACTTCCCAAGCTGAATACCAACCATTTCCGTGAATAGCGTTTTCATCGCCCTGCCAGTTAATAGGCAGCTGGTAGCGCTTACCGTCAAATTCAAAAAAACCTTGCTTTATGCGGTTAGAGAAAGGCAACAGAACAAATGAGCCCGAATCTAAAGCACTCAACGCATCAGTAGCCTTTTGAGGCCGAAAAACATCAAAACCGCCCATCTTGAATAATGATACTTGACCGCCATGCTTAGGTTCAACCCCAAGCGTGAGAGCTTCATTTTGCAAAATAATCGTCATCACCAACTCTAAAACAAAAAAAGGGGAAGAGAAGAACACTGATACATCAGCTACTTCTCTTCCCACAAAAAGATACGAGAGGCTATACGGGACGATATTCCTCTAGAACGCCAATTAGGCATTGCCAAATTGCGATATGATAGCGCTATCACAAAAGACCACAATTTGCAAGCTTATTTCCGCCCCTGTTTAAGTCATATATTTCTAATATTAATCAGCCTTCGGAGCCGCTGCAGATTCCCGTTTAATCAGAGAATATTCCAAATAAGTCTTAGACTCAGAGGTATCAGCCTGACGCTTCCCCTCCCCAATCATATCACCGAGTGTTTTAACCGCGCGACCCGCCAATTCTGAAAGCGGCTGACGAATTGTAGTTAAGTTTGGCCAAACAGTCGTGGCGATTGGAGAATCATCAAAACCAACGACCGACACATCACGAGGAACTTTTAGCCCCATTTCAGACGCAGCCGCCAACACTCCCGCCGCCATATCATCATTTGCTGCAAAAATAGCAGTTGGTGGATTCCTCGCCTTCAACAGCTGCAAGCCTGCTTCCATTCCAGAACGATAGGTAAAGAACCCTGGCACCACCAGATCACCACCCGCAGGCAAGCCCGCTCGCCTCAAACCTTCTTCTACACCAGCTAAACGTTGCGCACTACTACGGTGACTAGGGTGCCCTTGAATAAAGCCAATTCGGCTATGACCAAGCCCCACTAGGAAATCAATGACGTCAATGGAAGCTTGATAGTCATCAATCCCCATCTCACACGCGCTTTTATTTTCAGAAAAACACCCGAGATAAACCGTGGGAAACCCTTCCTCGTTAAGCAAACGCCGAATTCCTTTCACATCCCCCATTGGCGGAGAAATTATCAGCCCATCCCAAGTTCTATGCAAATCTTTGCGCAAACTCTCAGGAGATATATCTTCCGGAACTCTGTTTACGACCAACTGATAACCGTAAGTACTAACAGCCTCAAGAGCTCCCATCAGCAACTCACCAAGATAGGCAGATGAAGGATTTCCATACAACAGACAGATGCGAGTCGAACGTCCACCTGCCAAACTTCGTGCGGCTTGGTTAGGCGAATAGTTCAGCCTTTCGACAGAAGATAACACCTTCTCACGAGTTGCAGATTTAACGATTGAAAGATTGTTCAACACACGCGAAACGGTCATTGGCGAAACACCCGCATGCTTTGCAACATCAATTAACGTAACTGAAGCTTTGTTAGTCTCGTTTTTTTTACTCACGCATCAATCCCTAACTTCAGCATACAGAATAACAATACCACCCCATAAAGGTATGCAGCCACATCAGCCCAACATCCATCCAACTAAAAGCGTTCGACATATTCGTAGTCGATTCGCAACGATGTAACTTTTAAATAAGAGAGTGTACGGAATCAAATGCTGGCGCAACCATTAGTATAGATATCGCCCCTGCCGGAATATAATTCATAGGAATTCCAAACAAAAAGCCTATGACAATTTTTATGTCATAGGCTCTTATAAACTGGTGACCCCGGCAGGATTCGAACCTGCGACCTCGGACTTAGAAGGTCCTTGCTCTATCCAACTGAGCTACGGAGCCGATATTCTCGATGACACTCTTAGCAAGTCATATTCTGAAATGCACGTGTCGATTTTAATTTAATGACAGATAATTATCCAACAGATTCATAAAAATCAAACTTTAATGCGTCCAAGGATATTTTCGATCGGTTGAGAAATTCTCAGCATATGTCTTGATTATACGCTTCGGCTCACGCGGGGTAAGCACCTGAAACTCAAGCCCCTTTCGACGCGCATACGCAACTGCCTCTTCGCGCGTTTCAAACGTCATACGCAATTGAGTTTCCGTACTATCTGTGCTCGTCCACCCCATAAGTGGGTCAACGCTACGTGCAGCAGCAACATCCAACTCCAACACCCAAGCTGAAGTTTTCGCTTTGCCAGATTGCATGGCATTTTTTGACGGCTTGTAAATTTTTGCCAGCATGAGTGCGCGCGTGCTCCCTTATCGCAATGATCTTTCTCTTATTGCATGCCTGTAAACGCACGAAATTTCAATCGGTCAAATAGGAATTACTATCCTTGTCGCGGTAAATTTTTTTTATCTTCCGACATACCAGCGCCGGAAACTCTGGCATTCCGCCAATCGTAAAGGATGCAACTGGGTCTACTGCCGATTTTGAAATAGCTAAACTCCAATCTTCAGCACCGTGCAAGCCACTTCCTAAAAACAACCCAACAACGCATAACGCCTCTTTAGAGTCCGCTAATACTTGATCAGCATATGGCTCTTCCTCTAAATAAGCACAAGTAACCGACAGTTTAGAAAAATCACTTAATCTAGCAGCCAGTCTTTCATTTGCGAGGCGAGAAGCAGATGAACGTTGCGACCCATGGGCAACCAACAATACGCCCCCTTCAGGAACTTTCCCAACCAAGCATTCCGAAAGCTCTGGCCAATCACATAGTGGAGCAGCTACGCGTATCAGGTTTGATGCATCACCGCCTAAGCCGCCAACGGATTTCTCTATCTTCTTATAAAAGTATCCGTCCGAAAAAATTAGAGGCAATATAAGCGTCACTTTAAAGTCAACTTCCGCGAGGGCCGCCTCAAGCGAACCTTGCTCAGACAACAGAGCTATTTGACAAGATTTTGGGGCAATTTCTGACTTTATATAGTCTACTACGCTTTTGAGATTGGAGTTGCGTTCGGTAAAACTGCCGCGCCTATCACCATGAGCACATAATATTATTTCAATAGTCGAGAGATCGTCCATGCAGCCAATCTTAATACAACTAAACTGAATTGTCTCGGTGAAATTAAAAATGGTCGGGACGGAGAGATTCGAACTCCCGACCCTCTGGTCCCAAACCAGATGCGCTACCAGACTGCGCTACGTCCCGACATTTTTACGAGTTATTTAAAACTCTTCTCTGATCGTTATAAAGTTACCGTCGATCAGGAGACGCTTTGTAACGAAGTTTACGCAGAACGAAAGACCCTAAATCAACTTTTTTTGCATAAAAGCGATTTTTTTTCGCTCGCTACTCCTAAAATTCTATTTAGGAGCCTCAACAGCTACTTCAACATTATTAAATATTGCGTGCTGCACGACATCCCCCGGCTGTATGTCCATTTTAGCAGCTACACCACCGTTTAGCTCAAGCACCCCTTTTACTATCATTCCCGGAGAAATTCGGCGTTGAGAATGTGGTCGTGCATTTCTTGCGATTGCAACAATTACACCTTCGTCATCGAGAAACAAAATATCCAGCGGAATAAGTGTATTTTTCATCCACATATTAGGTTCACGCGGTACCCCAAAATCAAACAGCATTCCCGCATCTTCGGCCAAGGTTTCACGAAACATCAAACCTTGCGTTGTCTCTTCTGCGGAGTCTGCGATTTCAATATTGAAGGTTAGTTGAGAATCATCAGTTTTAATTACGAGACTTCCAGTTTCGAATTTGACACCACCATCTTGTGCCAGTGCTGCCGGATGCCCCATCGCAACTACCGAGAGAACTGCTAGTGTAGAAAGTAGTTTTTTCAATTCGGGCCTCACATCATTCAATAACGGCTTTTGCCTAGTAAAGTTTGGTTTATCTAAATCAATTGCAGAAAAACGAGCCTAGAGACAAGCCTAAGCTACAGTTCATGACAAATATAGATAGATTTTGTATGTCCAATTGCTCTTAGCGCGCATATTTTTTCAGTTAAGGCGTGGAACTAGCTTCAACGACATAACTTCCCTTTGGGCCTTTACCTAAAGAAACCCATATTTTTTGCCCAGGCTCAGCATCTTCAAGCCCCGCACGCCGCAAAGTAACCATATGAAGAAAAATATCTTCATTTTCACCTTCACGATGCACAAATCCGTACCCCTTAGTACGATTAAACCACTTGATCAGAACTGGCTCACGTGCAGCCCCTTCTAAAGGCGTAACAACGGCTCCACCATCCAAGTTCTTCACTTGAGTAACTTGGTAACCACGCTCCCGTTTAACAACGTCACACGTAATCAACATACCTTCAGCAGCGATTTCAGCGCCAAAGTCTCGCAGAATAGAGATATGAAGCAAAGCTTCTTGCCCATCCAGCCCATCATCAGGAATGATAAAACCAAACCCTTTGACCGAATCAAACCACTTAACGCGTCCGGAAATTTCAATCGTGCCGATATCGATCTTGGTAACGCTATTGTCTGACGCTGTGTTGTGCTCCTGCCCCATAATACTTCGTTCTAACGTCCCTGCACTCTAGAAACTAAAACCCACCGCATGAACCAGCAAGCCCGACTGTAACTGACAGCCCATCAGTCCCATTAATCAAATAAGTTGTTTTCTTAATAAGTCAAAGGGTAAACGGTTCCCAAGGTAAAATTACAACATGATGCCAAATAAAAAAGCACCATATAATCCATTGGTACCCCACAAATTATCATCACCATCTCATTCACATGGATGGAAAGAAATATTCAGAATAATGATTAGTGGAAATTTTGTAGCAGCTAAACAGCGACCAAGTCGAGCGATTGCTCTCAACACACTTGGCAGTCCCTAGGGGAATCGAACCCCTCTTTCTAGGTTGAAAACCTAGCGTCCTAACCGATAGACGAAGGGACCGCATCAGTGTGAGAGCGCTGTATACAAATGTGCGATTTTAGATGCAAGTTCTTTTTTCAATTATTTTGAAAAAAACCATCAAGAACCTCAAATTGCACCTTTCCAGCACCTCTCCACTCGTCTGGTTTTAACTTTCCAGCCAAATGCATAGGCTTACACGACAAAATCACCTGCCCTAAATCCGTATCGGCGACTCGAAACGCGATGGCACGCAATTTTCCACCATCTTCTCCCAGTATCTCAAAGCTCAAATGATCAACGCCTACGCGGCGAACATTATTCGGGCGCACATTTGCCAGTGCAAATAGCGGCTCAGGCGCTCCAGCCCCATAGGGGCCAGCCGCCTCAATAGACTCTAGCAAATCACCACTCGCCGATGCAGGCGAAAGCAAACCATCAAAATCCAACACCCTCGCCTCTGCCAGTTCTTTCTTAGCGTCAAGCGTGTGGGCTTCCATAAATTCTCTAAATCCATCCAATTGGGATGGCTCAAGCGATAAACCAGCCGCCATAGCATGCCCACCACCAGATAAAATAACACCTTCCCGTGACGCTTGTGCAATCAAATCGCCCAAATTTACACCGGCCACAGAGCGCCCAGAACCTTTCGCCACCGGACCAAGATCCTCTCCCCAACCAATCACAATTGTCGGCCTGTGATATTTTTCTTTTAACCGCCCAGCAACAATTCCAATCACACCAGGATGCCAACCTTCACCCCCCACGACGATAGCTCCCGCGTTTGGCTTCTCACTAAGCCTTACCTCAACCATGCGAGTGGCTTCATCCAGAATGTCAGCTTCTATCTCTTTGCGTGCTTCGTTCAGCGCATGCAATCGTTCTGCAAGTACGAGCGCTTCTTTACGATCTTCACACCCTAACAGCTTAGCAGCAATCCACGGGTCGCCGATTCGTCCACCTGCGTTCAATCGAGGCCCCAAAAGAAAGGTCGCATGATAAACAGACTTGGGGGCCTCCACACCGGAAACCTGCGACAATGCCTCCAGCCCAATATTATCCATCCGTGCAAGAACTTTTAGACCAGCATTCACAAACGCACGATTCACCCCTTTCAAAGGTGCCATGTCACACAAGGTCCCCAAAGCACACAAATCAAGCCATTTCATCGGATCCGGTAGACCATTGTCAGGTGCTACACCGCGCTGTCGCGCTAATCTATTCAAACCAGCAGTCAAAATAAACACGACACCCGCTGCGCATAAATGACCACACCCGGATTCACAATCAGGTCTATTAGGATTCACAACAGCAGCGGCGGGAGGTGGTGCGCTTTGCATTAAGTGATGATCAAGTACGACCACTTGGACACCGATCTCATGGGCTGTTTCCAAAGCCTCAACCGCCGCCGCCCCGCAATCGACTGTGATGACCAGCTCCGCACCTTGCTCTTGCAGGCTTTTAAATGCCTCAGGAGAGGGGCCATAGCCCTCTGTTAATCGGTCGGGCACGTAAAGGAGCAAATCATGGCCCCAAGCCCTAAAATACTTTGTAAGAATAGCAGCCGACGTCCCGCCATCCACATCATAATCGGCCAAAACCGCAACTCTGCGTCCATTAACTAACGCATCGAGAATCACTTCAATTGCAGCATCCATATCTGTAAAGCTGCTAGGGTCAGGAAACAATTCCTTCAGGGTCGGTGTAAAGTAGCTCCCTGCTTCTTCAATACCGATACCGCGCCCGGCAAGCAATCGACCAATGATATTTGATTTACCTAATTTTTGAGCCAGCGCGTTGGCATGCCCTTCTTCAACCGGTCGACTACGCCACTTTCTTCCCGTCAGAGATTGCTCCACTCCCAAAAAAGCTGGTCCCGTTTCGTCAACAGGTAACTCATGAGAAGAATCAAGGAATGCAGAACGAGACATAAAAACACCAATTTAAAGCAACCCAAACACAAGTGGATCACTCCCACTTCTACTGATCACACCGCGCTTGTCATCCATTCAAATGCAAAAGAGGCGACTTCCAATACAGAAATCGCCTCCTTACAAAGAAATATTCAAAAGCTATACAGCTCGAATTTTAACCTGGGTAAGTAGATTTTACGTTCCGAACGACGCCATCAAAAGAGGACATCACAATGGAGTCTGTGTAGACTTTACCATTTTGGCGCTTAACACCTGCTAATAGACCACCATTTGTAACACCAGTTGCGGCGAAGACTGCATCTTTAGAGCAAAGTTCGTGAAGGTCGTATTTTTTATCGAGATCGGTGATACCAATACGAGTTGCACGGCCACGCTCGTCATCATTGCGGAAGGTCAAACGCCCCTGCATCTGACCGCCTACACATTTAAGCGCCGCAGCTGCTAGAACACCTTCTGGTGCACCACCAGAACCTAAGTAAAGGTCGATACCGGTGTCTGGATTTGTAGTGTTGATAATACCAGCGACATCCCCATCAGAAATAAGAGAAATGCGGATACCTAAAGAACGAAGGTCTTCAATAATTTTTGCATGACGCGGACGATCAAGCACACATACGTTCAACTGACCTACTTCGACGCCTTTTGCTGCTGCAACTGCTTTAGCGTTTTCGATTGTTGATTTGTCCAAATCAATTACGCCTGCTGGGTATCCAGGACCGACAGCAATTTTATCCATGTAAACGTCAGGAGCGTGCAACAAACCACCACGTGGAGCGATTGCAAGAACTGCCAAAGCGTTCGGCATAGCTTTCGCCGTTAATGTTGTGCCTTCAAGAGGGTCAAGCGCGATATCAATTTCAGTACCTTCGCCCGTTCCGACTTCTTCTCCAATGAAAAGCATAGGCGCTTCATCACGTTCACCTTCACCAATAACGATGCGCCCTTTCATAACAACTTCGTTGAGCGCTGTTCTCATGGCATCCACAGCTGCTTGGTCTGCAGCTTTCTCATCACCACGTCCAACCATTGTTTCAGAAGCAACTGCAGCACGTTCAGTTACACGAACCATCGCATCCGCAAATGTCGGATTCAAAGCATTAGAAGTCATTTTTGTCCCATTCTTTGGTTTTAGTATCTTGTATATAGCGCTCTATGCGAAACTCATGCCTCAACACGCAAAACGCGAGGTTTATCTACACATGCTTCAAGCTCAGCCACAATTGCAGCGGCAGATTCGACTACATTTCTAGCACAAGGGTGTGTCATAATAGCAATTGGAGATCCATCCCCGCCAGCACTCGAATCTTGCTGCATTAGGTCAATTGAAACATCACATTTAGCCAACGCATTTGACAATGATGCCATTGCCCCAGACTTGTCTGAAAGCCGAATACGAATAAACCATACACTTCTTGGGCCATCGCCGCTAGAAAGATATAGTTTGTCTTCTAACTGAGAGACCGGCAAGCCAAACGGTGCTGTAACAGCTCCTTGCAATATACGAGAAATATCTCCCATTACTGCTGAAGCAGTCGGACCTTCTCCCGCACCTGGCCCAGTCATCGTAACACGGCCAACGGGTTCACCCTCAACCATCACCGCATTCGTAGGTCCGGTAACTTGAGCTAATGGATGGTCAACCTTAAACAGCGCTGGTGCCACATGGCAGCGGACGCCATTTTCGTCTTGAACTGCTTCGGCAACCAATCGAATTCGATAACCCATTTTATTTGCGAGTTTAATATCAAGGCTTTCTATTTGATCAACGCCTGCAACACGCACTTTAGAAAAATCAGGTTTTGCACCAAAAGCTAACACTGCCAAGATAAGCGCTTTGTGGGCTGCGTCCATTCCCGACACATCTAAATAAGGGTCCGATTCGGCATACCCCAACTGCTGAGCCTCTTTGAGAACAGACTTATAGTCAGCTCCAGTCTCAAGCATTTGGGTCAAAATATAATTACATGTACCGTTTAATATTCCTGACACGCGGTGAATATCTACGCCAGAAAAACTATCACGCACTGCCCGTACAATCGGAACACCACCAGCCACAGCAGCATCGAAAAGCAGATGAACACCATGCTCTTCCGCAAGAAGAGCTAAGTGCGCCCCATGCTCAGCCATTAATGCCTTATTGGCAGTTACAACATGCTTGCCTGCTCGGATGGCTGTTTCTACTGAATGACGCGCAGGTCCATCTGAACCACCCATTAGTTCTACAAACACATCAATCTTATCAGATTTAGCGAGCTGAGCGGCATCATCCTCCCAACCATATCCAGATAGGTCGACACCTCTGTTTCTGCTCCGCGATCTAGCTGAGACGAGTGAAATCTCAAGATTTCCAGGTAAGCGAAGTTTATCTTGCTGCTGAACGAGCTTTACAAGTCCAACACCGACATTTCCTAAACCGGCTATTCCTAGTCTGAGAGTTTTTTGTTCTGTCATTTTTTCTTACTCTCCAGCCGCAACGACTGGTTCTGAATTATTAGGACCTGCATCAATGAAGCGGCGAATGTTACGTGCAGCTTGACGAATACGCTGCTCGTTTTCAACAAGCGCCAGACGAACATGTCCGTCCCCGTATTCACCAAATCCGGCTCCAGGCGCAACAGCCACGTGCGCCTGCTCGATTAGGCGAAGCGAAAACTCTAGCGAACCAAGATGACGAAACGCCTCTGGAATTGGTGCCCAAGCAAACATTGATGCGCTTGGACTAGGCACTTCCCATCCAGCACGCGAAAAACTTTCAATCATCACGTCTCTGCGTGTTCTATAAATTTCACGCATTTCGTCGACGCAATCTTGAGGGCCATTCAAAGCTGCTGTTGCCGCCACTTGAATAGGTGTAAATGCGCCATAATCGAGATAAGATTTGACCCGAGCCAAAGCACCAATCAAACGCTCATTACCTGCAGCGAATCCCATACGCCACCCAGCCATTGCATAGGTTTTGGATAGAGATGTTGTTTCCACTGCGATATCCATAGCACCCTCAACCTGAAGAACTGAAGGTGGAGGGTTATCGAAATATATTTCCGTGTAAGCCAAATCGGATAATATCCAGATCTCATGCTTTTTAGCGATACGTACCGCTTCTTTATAGAAATCAAGATCTGCAACTTGAGCAGTTGGATTCGCAGGATAACATAAAACCATCGCAGTAGGCTTCGGCACAGAGTGACGAATCGCCTTGTCCATACCAGCCAAATACTCTTCAGGAGAATCCGCTTTGATATGGCGCATAGATGCTCCAGCGATCAGGAACCCGAATGTATGCAAAGGGTATGATGGATTGGGTGCAATAATCACATCCCCTGGCGCGGAAATAGCCTGAGCTAGATTCGCAAATCCCTCTTTTGACCCCAATGTCGCAACTATTTGCGTGTTCGGATCCAAATCCACACCAAATCGGCGTTGATAGTAAGCAGCTGCCGCACGACGAAGTCCCGGTATTCCGCGCGATGAAGAATATCGGTTTGCCTTCGGTTTATAAGCAGTTTCACATAATTTATCGATAATGTGCTTAGGTGTTGGCAGGTCAGGATTTCCCATACCAAGATCAATAATGTCCGCGCCCGCCGCTCGTAGCTGGGCCGCTTTACGGTTTACCTGCTCGAACACATACGGAGGAAGACGTCTGATCTTGTGAAATTCCAACTTCATTGGGACACCAATTTTATACTCTGAACACCTCGCACTATTACAAGGCGCATTAACTTACCGCGTCATAAACCCAAGGGCAGGCCTTTGCACGCAAAATATCACTTTAATGGGTAAAATTAGTCTTTTGGCACACCTTTTTCGACCTCTTCACGCCTTTTTTGAGCCCAAATTCGCGGATCTTCTAAATTTTCTTCCTGCGCGGTCATCGCTTTTGGGTCGTTATCTAGATCTTCGACCTCTTTGTTTAACCGCTCATCACCATCCAACAACTCTTGAGGCACAGGACCACGCGGAGACGTCACAGGAATGCTAGAAAACTCAGGATAGCCTCGACCGAACACTTCCTCTTTTTGGGTTTCAAACCATGTTGGAGCCGTTTCATGCGCTTCATCAACACGCTTTTTTACGCCTCCAGCACACCCAGAAACAAATAGAGGGATTGCCAACACGCTCGCAATTAGACAAAATTTCAACATATGTAGAACCAAACCTTCGAGTCATTATTGCGAAGCTGCATGACTATAAATGAAACACGTAGTGAAAGCTAATTAGCGTGACCAAGGAATATGATAAACCTCCAAATACAGAATTTCCGCATTTGGAGTCCTCCCAAGCCCTTAAAGAGCGCTTAATCAGGCTTAGTACAGAATTTCACACCCTTCTAACTGAAATGGCACAAGACAATGGCCCAATGGCTTCCAGTCCGGTACATTTATTCGTCGCCATAGAAACACTTCAACGCGCTCTAGGTAAAGACCCCGAACGAGCGGCGAAAGCACAGCAAAACCTTATTAATCGATTAGGTGAAACCGCTAAACTCATCAATGATAACGAACAAGCAAACGCTGAAGAGACTACAGACAAGTCTGAAAGCAACCGTATTCACAATCCGCGGTTTGCTGATCCATTATGGTGTCAGTTCCCACTCTTTGACTTCATAAGCCAATCATACATGGTGTTATATGACTGGACACGTGAACTGGTTGAAGACACGGAACACCTTAGCGAGCAAGAACGCAAAGAAGTACAATTTCAATTACATCAATTTCTTTCTGCCTTATCTCCAAGCAATAATTTCTTCACAAACCCAGTCGCAATCAAAAGGTTTATAGATACCGATGGTGCCTCTCTGGAGGCTGGGCTAGAAAACCTAAAACGTGATTATGACGCGGACTTTGGACATCTCAACATCAGCCAGTGCGATAAAACAGCATTTGAAATAGGCAAAAACGTAGCAGCCACTAAGGGACAAGTAGTTTTTAAAAATGAGCTTATAGAGCTTATTCGGTTTAGCCCCTCTACTAAATCGGTTTTTGAGCGTCCCCTGCTTATTTTTCCGCCTTGGATAAACAAATATTATGTTCTGGATCTTCAAGCGAAAAACTCGCTTGTCGCTTGGCTACGTGACCAAGGCTTCACCGTGTATATGATATCTTGGCGAAGCGCAGACCATATCACACGTGATTTAGATTGGGACAATTACGCAAGCCTTGGCGGGCTCGCCGCCATAAAATTTGTATATGAAACCCACAATATCTCTATCAATATTGCTGGTTACTGCATTGGCGGTACAATGCTCTCCACGCTTGCTGCGTATCTAGCTAAGAAAAAAGACCCCCGTATAAACAGTCTCACCTTCATGGCGGCTCAAACAAATTTTGAAGATGCCGGAATGATGAAAGCAATCGTAAGTGAACGTACATTTTCAGAAACGGCAGCAGCAATCGTAAAGAATAAAGGGATAATGCCAGGCGAACTTATGTCGGACGGCTTCAACTCCCTGAGACCACAACGCCTCATTTGGCAATTTATTGAGGAAAATTACCTCCTTGGCGAAGATGTAAAACCATTCGACCTATTGTATTGGAATAGTGACCAAACGAATATCCCCGGCCCACTACATCTTGAATACATACAAAATTTCTACATCGAAAACCAACTCGCCAAAAACGAATTTTTCCTTTTTGACGAGAAGATAAGCTTGAACGATATAAACTGGCCTGTCTTCATTCACGCAGCTTTTGGTGACCACATCTCTCCCTTTGAATCCGTTTATAGTGGGCGTCATCTATTTGGTGGTGACACTAAATTCATTCTAGCGGAAGCTGGACATATCGCAGGTGTTGTTAACCCGCCGACCAACAATAAATACGGCCACTGGAGTCGTGGAAACCCAAAACTTCAGACAGGAGCAGATTGGAAGGATTCGGCTAGCTATAAAAAGCAAAGCTGGTGGCCTGCACTCGCTGAATGGTTAAGTGAGCGGTCAGGTGACCTAGTAAGCCCACCTCCTCCTATTAAGAACGCCCCATCTGCCCCTGGAGTGTATGTCAAAACAACCTTAGCTGATATCCATCAAATGCGTAACTAATCTCAATTTAGTACCAACATACAAATGTAAACCAACTCACTTTTGATAGACGCGCACGAATCAAAGGCGTAAGTGGTGGTGTAAGAATTAATTGAATAATTTACGAATCAAGAAGGCTTCCCTTTGACAATATCTTCTATTGTGTCTTCAACATTAAAGCCTTCGAATTTAACGATCGCTGCATTGATTGCTATCGCTCTATTGTTCAATTACCTAGCCTCGCATTTTGTGGCTATTCAAAGCAGTCAATTGACAGCGCGAGCCTCAATCGAAGCGGAATTGTTGGAATTAGACTGGGATCAGCCAAAATCTGAACGCGATGTGCAATCCGTCATTCAATGGATTAACAGCAAAGCTTCACAACAATCCTTTCCTGCTGAAAAGATCTATTTCTTAACTGATTCAAACAAGAATCCTCTCGCAGGAAATTTGAACATGTGGCCCCAAAATGCCCAACCTTACCCAGGATGGCATAAGTTTGAAGGCAACGAGACTAATGCTACCTCAGGCCCCGTGTATGCACGTATATTTTCTGGTTCTCTGGAAGATAGCGAAGCGACGTATAAAATTATGGTTGGGCGTCAAATGCCCGCGATCGAACCAATTTTCCGCCGGATATTTCCCGTCTTCCTCGCAATATCCTTACTTTGCGCCACTTGTGGTGGATTTATTTTCAAAGCCCAACAAAGCAACACCAAATTTTCTGGCGTAAAGTAACTGCCCAATAATTAGGCAGCCTTGCTGTTTTCTCCGGTTGGGGGGTTGATGTAAGCAATTGAACATTGCCCTTATAGGTGATGCTATATGTCTATCAAACACCACTAAGGGAGACATGAATGTCCAGTATTGAGAGCCACTTCAAGAACTGGGCACATACCCGCATCACGGATAGCACCACCCCTCCTCTACTCTTTGTATCCGGCGCGCAAGGCATTGGTAAGTCCACTGCTATGTCGGCAATTAGTAAAATGTATAATGGACAAATTGCTATACTCGGTATTGATGATTTCTATCTTACAAAAATTGAACGCACAGGACTTTCGGATAAATACTCTCCACTTTTCATCACACGCGGGCCGCCAGGCACACATGATATTCCATTACTAAATTCCAAAATTAATGCCCTTCAAAACGCTTCCCCCGATTCGGTAACGTCTCTCCCCAAATTTAGCAAAGTCATCGATGATCGCTTACCTGAGATTGAATTCTCAACTTTTCAGGGACGCCCAAAGGCGATCATAGTAGAAGGATGGCTCGTAGGTGCTAAGCCGGACTTAAACGCTCCTTCAACTGAACCTATCAACGCTATCGAAGAACAAGACAAATCAGGCTTATGGCGACAATTTCAAGAGCAAGAACTTGCAGGCAGCTACGCCGATTTATGGAGACGTTCTTCCCACTTTTTCTATCTAAATGCACCTAGCTTTGAGACCATTCTCAATTGGCGCATTGAACAAGAAGAAACCACGCTTGGTATTGCTAAAGGCACTCTCCCAACTGAACGGCGGGCGTGGGTGAAAAACTTCATCCTATATTATGAACGCATCACTCGCAGAATGCTTAAAGGAAACAAAATCAACGGAACCCAACTCTATGTTGATGCGTTCAGAAAACCAGTTGATGTTGAGGCCCAGTGATATGTCTAATCCACCTAATTTCATCGTATTCACCGATTTGGACGGCACATTACTAGACCACAGCAACTACAGTTATAAAGCAGCTTCAGATGCATTGCATACACTTCACGAAAGCAACATCCCTCTCATCTTAGCAAGCTCTAAAACAGCCGTTGAAATCAGCTCCATACGGGCAGAATTGGGCTTTGATAATTGTCCCGCAATTGTAGAGAATGGCGCAGGTATTTTACCAGCGGGTCCTTTGAATATCAAAAGTTTGGACAGAACCCCTTACCGAAAGCTCATCAAAATAATCAATGACGCTCCCGCTGAATTAAGATGCTTCTATGAGGGATTTAGCGATTGGACAGCCGATAAAATTTCAAAAGTCACCGGACTTCCATTTGAGGACGCCACGAAATCATCTCAACGACAATTTTCCGAACCTGGTCTTTGGAAAGGAGATGCTGAAACACGTGAGCAATTTGTTGAATACCTCAATTCATGTGGAGTAAGTTATCGCCATGGAGGGCGTTTTATGACTCTCTCATTTGGGGCGAATAAGGGTATACGTGTCGGTGAAATAATAAACACTTATTCAAATCCTCAATCTCGCCCCCTCTCTCTCGCGCTTGGAGATGCTCCAAACGATGTTGAAATGATCCAAGCTACAGACTTTGGCGTGATAATACCCAATGCGCATGGCAATCAGATCCCACGTTTGAACGGCGAGGAAACAGGCAAAATTAGTCGTGCACAACATGCTGGCCCCGTCGGCTGGAATGTATCGGTTCTACAGTTTTTAAATTCACCCCCCACACACCAATCAAAAATATAATATAGGAAGGGCAAATCAATGGCCGACTTTCACCAGAATGGACATGTCGCTACACTTCACGACCTTCGCCGCGTTAAACCCGAAGCAATGGAACGTGAACTTGAGCAATTTGCAGATACTCGCAAAATCACATTGATTCTGCCTTCCCTGTACTCAGAGCTAAAAGGTGATGCGCTTACAGAAATTGTAGACCAATTATGTTCAGCCAAATTTATCAATCGGATCGTTATTGGACTAGATCGCGCTACAGAGTCAGAATACCGCCACGCCAAAAAGTTTTTTTCACGCCTACCCCAAGATCATGTAGTGCTCTGGAATGATGGGCCTCGCTTAAAAGAAATAGATTATCGTCTCAGTGAAATGGGGTTATCACCTATGGAGCCCGGCAAAGGTCGAAATGTATGGTTTTGCATGGGATATGTTTTGGCACGTGGAGACAGTGAAATTGTAGCGCTACACGATTGTGATATCGTTACATACACCAAAGATATGCTCGTGAAGCTTCTCTATCCAGTGGCAAATCCCAATTTTTCCTATGCACTCTCTAAAGGTTATTACCCACGCATTGCAGATGGAAAATTCAATGGGCGCGTTAGTCGCCTTCTCGTCTCTCCAATTCTTCTCGCACTTTCTAAAGTTATTGGGGACCATGACTACATCAATTACCTATCAGCGTTCCGCTATCCATTGGCCGGAGAATTTGCAATGCGCACCTCCATCCTTCACGACATGCGCATTCCATCCGACTGGGGTTTAGAGATAGGTGTGCTTTCCGAAGCGTGGCGAAATCTTAGTCCCAAAGCAACGTGTCAGGTTGAAATTTCAGATGCCTATGACCACAAGCACCAGCCCCTCTCCGAGGAAGATGCTTCCACCGGTCTATCGCGTATGTCCATAGATATTTGTAAGGCACTCTTTCGAAAACTCGCCGCTGATGGCGTAGTCTTCACAATGGAAACATTCCGCACCCTAAAAGCAACATACTACCGTACAGCTTTGGATATGATTGAAAGCTATTACAATGATGCTGTCATGAACGGCCTGTATGTAGATCGTCATGCAGCGGAAAAATCTGTTGAGCTATTTGCGTCTAATATTATGGAAGCCGGTGAGATTTTTCTCGTCAATCCAATGGAAACGCCCTTCATTCCTAACTGGAGCCGTGTACACGCAGCCGATCAAGACCTCATGCGCCTGATGACGGAAGCTATTGCACAAGACAATACTGAGTATTCCGAAGAAAACGCTTAGGCTGTTAATCTATTTCGACCTGTTTGTTATCCATCGGCACTGATAAGGCGCAAATTTGATGTCACTAGTATGCTCATCAATTTTGTCGCCTGAAATCAAATCATACCAGTTATGACCACCTATCAAATTGATAGAGACTGCCGGCACGTGTAATTCTTCGCCTGAAACATTATGAATTGCAAATATTGACTGCGATCGATCATAACTCTGGCGCCAGAACCCAAATAGCTGATCGCCTAATTGCAGCGTAAACTGCGTTGCATTTGGATGAAATGCTGACTGCGCTCTCCTGATTTTTATACGCTCCTTCATCGCTGCCAACACTTTGGCATGTTGCGTATTCTCATCATCGAGCAACTCCCGCAGTAGAGAATAATTCCAGCGCCTCCGGTTTATTGCGCGGTTCACGCCAGTCTTCTCAACGCCAGCCATGTGATTATTCGTCCCAATTAGAGAATGAATATAGAAGGCTGGTATTCCCTCCAACGCCATGACGATGGATTGACTACACATAAACCGATCCAACTGGTAATCATCTTCGCCCTTTAACGTACCTTTCAACGCATCCCAAAAGGTTACATTCAACTCATATGGTTTCTGCCCCCCATCAGGCGTGGACCTCATTGATACCAAACCACCAAAAGATTGAACCGTTTCAATCACGTCATTGATTTCATTTTCATCAAGCAACCCCTCGGCAGGGCGCATACCAATCCCATCGTGCGATGCCGAAAAATTCAGATAAGCACAGCCCATTTGAGCAGGTGGCATAGCACGCTGCCATTGATTCAAATGCTTTGAAGAACCGCTTAAGAGGGATTGCAGAATGAGTGGCGGTAAGGAGAAATTATAAACTGCATGGGCCTCATTCCGATTACCAAAATATGATAAGTTTTCAGTGTTGGGAACGTTGGTTTCCGTCAGCAAAATGACTTGCTCTTCTGCAAAATCGAGCAGCAATCGCATCAATTGAACAATGGCATGTGTTTGCGGCAGGTGGATGCAATCCGTACCAATTTCCTTCCATATAAATGCTACAGCATCCAAGCGGATAATTCGGATACCGTTGTCGACGTGTAGGCGCATTATACGAAGAAACTCTAACAAGACTTCAGGATTAGCGAAATTCAAATCCACTTGGTCATGGCTAAATGTACACCACACGTGGCGCTTGCCCATGGCTGTATCGACCTCACGCAGCAAATCATTGGTACGTGGACGAACAACCATGCTCACATCATCTTTCGGATCAGCCTCAAAGAAGAATTTGTCGTAAGGCTCATGTCCTTGGCGATATTCATTGAACCAATTTGACTGGCTGGAAACGTGATTGAGCACCAGATCAGACATCAACTTAAACCGCTCCCCTATACGGTTGATATCTTCCCAGCTTCCCAACTCACTATTGACTGCACGATAGTCCGTTACAGCAAAGCCATCATCTGATGTGAAAGGAAAAAACGGCAGAATATGCACGCCTGTAATTGTGTCACCTAGATATCGTTTCAAGAAATCCTGCAACAAGTCCAAAGGCTTATGCACCCCGTCTTTCACAGAATTACCATAGGTGATGATTACTGCATCATCCTCAGACCACAGCCCAACATTGCTGGGAGTTCGCTGAGTCTCCCTAATTGGTTGAGATTCAGGCCAGTAAGCTTGAATAATTTGAGCGATCAATGCGTCGCAATCAGCGTCAGGGTAGATGAAGCTTACAAGTTCAGAAAGTTTCAGTTTGAAATTTTCGGGAATGTCTACCATATCGTGGTCCACCCTATGCGTTACTGTAATGTTTCGCGAAAGTTTGGCACATGAGATTGCAGTATCAAGCGCATTAAGCACTTCACATAGCTTTTTTTCATATCTGCCAAAACTTTAACCGCTATTTCGGCATGGCTACAAAAGGCCAGCAATTGAAAAGGCCGACAAACTTAATTGTCGACCTATCATGCCTAAACCCGTTTTGCCCAATATGCCCCATAAGCTGGCAAGTCAGCAGGAACTTCATGACCGTCAGATAAACTGTCATCGCTAAACTGCACGATATGACCACTTCCAACAGCATGTTTCCATTTGGAGTGTTTATCGCTAAAATTAAACACGCATAAATATTGCTCGTCTTCATAGCTACGAGTAAATGCCAATACGCTAGGATTCCCCGTATCCAAGAAGTTCATGTTCCCAAGTCTCAGGGCCTTGTTCTTTTTTCTGACACTGAGTGCAAACTTGGTAAATCGCAGCATACAAGGCGCATCATCCGTTTGCGTATCCACCGCAAATTCTGCTTGTTTAGGATCAACCGGCATCCAAGGCGTTCCAGTGGAAAAACCTGCGTTCAATCCATCCTTCACCCACGGCATAGGCAGACGCGCACCATCTCGCCCTAAAGTACGAGGCCAGTTTGCAATTGCTTCTGGATCTTTAAGGTGCTCAAAGGCAACCTCTCCATGAGGCAATCCAAGCTCTTCTCCTTGATATATAAATGCATTCCCACGCAGAGACAGAAGCAGCATCATGTAACAGCGCGCTGCATCCCAACGGTTTTCAGGTGCCGACCAACGACTTAAAGCGCGCCTAGCATCATGGTTCTCAAAAGCCCAAGATGGCCAACCTTCGCCGCCTTCCCCTGTCCATTTCTCTAATGTACCGCGGACTTTATCAGCAGACACAGGTGGACCATCTAAAAAGTCAAAACTATATGCAGAATTCAACCGCTTATTGTCTGCAGTATAGCTACGCATTTCACTAGGTGCTTCATCTCCACCAATCTCGGCGACGGTAAATATATCACCAAATTTATCAAGCTCTTGGCGAATACGCTCCATGAATAAAGGCGTTTCTGGTTGTGACTGATTGTGAATGCGTTTCTGCATATCAAACGGTCGAGTGACACGCGACATATCTAGCAAGGCCGGCGGATTATCAGTGAGCGCACGGTTATGCATCGCAAAGTTAATTGCATCCATTCTAAAACCATCAACACCGCGTTTAATCCAAAAACGCATTGTTTCTAAAATAGCCTCTTGCACCTCAATGTTATGCACATTCAATTGAGGCTGCTCTTTTAGAAAATTATGCATGTAATATTGTTGACGGCGTGCATCCCATTCCCAAGCTGGACCACCAAATACAGATTGCCAATTATTAGGCGGCATTCCATCAATTTTGGGGTCTGCCCATACATACCAGTCAGCTTTTGGGTTGTTTTTGCTTTGGCGACTTTCCTCAAACCACGCATGCTGGTCAGAAGTGTGCGCATACACTTGGTCAATAATAATTTTTATATCGCGCTTATGCGCCTCTGTGATGAGATCATCAAAATCTTGCAACGTACCGAAACTAGGGTCTATCGCCTTATAATCTGAGATATCATAGCCATAATCAGCTTGAGGAGACTGAAAGAAGGGAGACAGCCAAATCGCCTCAACACCTAAGGACGCTATATAATCAAGCTTTTCAATGCAGCCGCGTAAATCCCCAACACCATCGCCATTGGAATCATAAAAACTGCGCGGATAAATTTGATATATTACCGCCCCCTTCCACCAAGGTGTGGAAGATATTTGCTTGTTTTCAGCGTTCAATTCTATTGGCGTTTCTACGTTCATAATGTGCATTTCTAATTTTAGTCTGAATAAAGGAGCGTGCTGTATTTGGCTTTGATAACATTGCACTTAGATTTGGGGTTTATTTGGGCATCTTCAACCTAATTACATTCGCTGTACGCGGACTAATGGTCTGTGTTGCCCCATGCCAAATAAACGTTTTATGCCGATCAGATCTATTAAATAAAATCAGCATGTTTTTTTCTGTAATTTCCATCGCAAACGCATCAAGGTCAGGACGCTCCCAATCTTTGACGGTCATCAATTCACCATCAAAACGTCGCCACAGAATATCACCCTCTTTGAAGAATGAAGCATCGACATCCCATCCAAGCTTGGCGCGTTGTTCTGCCAAGCCTTGAACATGTCGCTCTAACTGCTTGTCACGGCCAGACCAATTCAACCATGTGATTTCATTATCTTGAGCATAAGCGTTATTATTTCCCACTTGTGTGCGACCAAATTCATCTCCAGCAGTCAACATAATTGTACCGCGAGAGAGAAAGAGCGTGGAAAGAAGCGCTTTTATATCCATGCGACGTTTACTATTGATTTCAACAATATCTGTCGCTCCTTCAACGCCGTTATTCCATGAGATATTTTCATTGTGCCCGTCTCTATTGGATTCACCATTGGCCAAATTGTGTTTGGTCTCATAAGAAACCATATCTGCTAATGAGAAACCGTCATGCGCTGCAATGAAATTAACGCTGCGGGTCGGATTGGTATCTGTCACATCCCCAACTGTTTCGAATATGTCTGAAGAACCACAAAGACGGGTCGCAAACTTTCCAACAGCAAAATCATCACCACGCCAGAAACGTCGAACATCATCCCTGTAGGCATCATTCCACTCAAGGAAACGTGTAGGAAACTTTCCTAACTGGTAGCCAGCAGGACCAATATCCCAAGGTTCTGCGATCAGGACACAATCTTTCAAAACATCATCTTCGAGCATTTCGTTGATCAATCTGGCTTTAGGATCAAATCCACCACCTTTACGATCATCCCGCCCAAGTGCAGGGCCAAGATCAAATCTGAACCCGTCAATGCCCGCATATTGCACAAAATGGCGCATGGAATCCAAAATCAAACGCCGCACGACCGGATGGTTGCAATCTATAGAATTACCGCAGCCAGTATCATTGATTAAATGATCGGGTTTATCTTCTGCAGTTCTAAAATACTCTTTGCTATTTAGCCCCCTAAAGCTCAAAGTCGGCCCAAGCATGTCGCTCTCACCATTGTGATTAAAGACAACATCTTGGAAAACGCGAATGCCCGCTTTGTGTAGAGCCTCAACAGCAATACGAAGCTCTTTCAACCCACCGGGTGCCAATTTCGGGTCCAGTGCAAAATAGCTTACAGGATTGTATCCCCAACCATTGCTTAAACCCAACGGCCCCAAATGACGCTCATCAATCCATGCTGTGATCGGCATCAACTCGACAGCGTCTACCCCAATTTTCTTGAGATGGTTGATGATTTTGGGGTGCCCCAGAGCCGCTACGCTCCCTCGAATATTTTCAGGCAAGCCCTTATGAAGCTTGGTAAAACTCCGTACCTGTAACTCGTAAATCAACCCACCTGCTTTAAAAGCCGTCCGGTCGCTCTCAATTGGCTCAAAAGGCTCGCACACGACAGCTTTAGGCATCAAAGGTGCTGTATCAATCTTTTCGTCGCGAGATGCCGCTAGTCGCGCGTCATAAGCAAAGGGACGATCCAAATGGGTCGCATACGGGTCTAACAATAATTTGTTGGGATCAAACCACAATCCACGATCAGGTGCGTAGGGTCCATCCGCGCGATATCCATACCGAATGCCTGCTATACCACCTTCGAGTTCAGCTGACCAAACGCCCTCACCATCTTTTACCATGGCTAAGCGCTGCACTTCATGGTCACCGTCATCAAACAAGCAAACGCTCATGCTTGATGCCTCCGGAGACCAGACAGAAAAAGCGATTCCTCGCGATGTAAATCTCGCTCCTAAAGGGGAGCTTAAATCTGATTTATTCATGAAGGCCTCACTGGGCAGCTTGAATGCTTCTGCTCAAAGGTTTGATTGTATTTTTCTCTTCATACGTGGATAAAATCTGACGATATAAATCAACGTATCGCGCAGCACTCCGGCCCCAAGAGAAGTCAGCTTTCATACCTGCACGCTGCATTGATTTCCACGCCACTTTATCTTTGTACAATTTCATCGTGCGCACGATGGCTTGCTTCAGATGAAATGTGTCTGGTGGGTAGAATTGAACACCTGTTGCGCAGCCAAGAGACACAGCGGCCTCATTGGCATCGATGATTGTATCCGCAAGCCCACCAACCCTACTAACAACTGGGATACACCCATACTTCAGACCATATAGCTGCGTTAGACCACAAGGCTCGAACCTAGAAGGCACAAGGATAGCATCACCGCCCGCTTGCATGCGGTGCGCGATTGGTTCCTCATATCCCACCTTCATCCCGATACGCCCTGGATGGCGCTGAGACGCGGCTAGAAAGCCTTTCTCAATCGATTTATCACCTTGCCCCAATATAGCGAACTTCGCCCCCATAGGAACGATCTCATCGAGAATTTCGATAAGCATATCCACGCCCTTTTGCCACGTCATACGTGAGCAAACGACAAAGAGCGGATCTTCATCATGGAATAAGCCAAATTCAGTTTCCAAATCAAATCGATTTTGGCGACGCATCTGATAATTGCGACTGGAATACTGCTTTGTTATAAAAGGATCTTCTGGTGGATTCCAGACATCATCATCAATACCGTTCAAAATCCCATGAACGTCTTTTTCTCGGTGATTGATCAGACCTTCAAGTCCCATTCCGTTCTCGGGGCGCCGAATTTCATTTGAATATGTCGGGCTTACAGTCGTAATCAAATCAGCTGAACTCAGGCCAGCTTTTAAATACCCTGTACCCCCATAATATTCCACACCATTCATCGCCCAAGCATTGCGTGGCAAGCCTAATTGCTTAAAAACGCTCGCATCATAACGACCTTGAAACGCAAGGTTATGGATCGTCATTATTTTAGGTAAATTGGCAACTTTGGAATAGCGCACATACGCTAAAGACAATGCAGTTTGCCAATCATGAGCGTGTAGAATTTGTGGTTGCCACTCTTCAACTTTACCAATCGCTATATCTGCAGCGACCTTGGACAATGCACCAAAACGTTGCCAATTATCGTCCCAGTCTTTTCCAGATTCATCGGTATAGGGACCACCAGCGCGGTCAAATAATTCAGGACAATCAAGGACGTAAATATCATGACCTGCAACTGTATCACCCAACAAGGCAGCTTTACAGCCAAATAGATTTTGATAGGTCTTAACGATGCGCGGCTCTTGCAGCTTCGCCATCACCTTTCTATACCCCGGCAATAACGACCTTACAGCGACTCCTTGATCTTTCAATGCTAGCGGAAGAGCGCCCGCAACATCAGCAAGCCCGCCGGTTTTAATTAAGGGGTAAAGTTCAGACGTTGCTGACAATACCTGTATCGCATTACTTCGTTCGAGCGATTGAGGTATCGTTACTTGAGAATCCAAATACTCAAAACTGTCTTTTGTCGTCATCGCTGGTGCAGCCATTCCCATTACGACTCCAATTTTAAAATAAGTGTCCCCAACGGAGGAATATTCAAGTTCACAAACCCATCTTGGTCAGTCTCTATTTGCCCTAAATTCCCAACGCCTGACCCACCATAATAGTCAGCATCAGTATTCAGAGCCTCTTTCCACTTCCCAGCATGCGGTAATTTGATACGGTAACCATCGCGTTTTAGAGGCGTAAAATGGCTTATAATCACGAAAGGCGCAGCATCAGGCGCTTTGCGTTGCCATGCGAACACTGAATCCTCATGCGCATCAACAAGCACCCATTCAAACCCTTCACCTTCGCAATCTCGCGCGTGCAGAGCCGGCTCCGAAGTATAAAGGTGGTTCAGGTCTCTCACCAATTTTTGAACATTTTGATGAGGTCCATACTCAAGCAAATGCCAATCTAGGGAACGCGCTTCACTCCACTCATCACGCTGTGCAAACTCTTGCCCCATAAATAGAAGCTTCTTACCCGGATAGCCCCACATAAAGGCATAGTAAGCGCGTAGAGTCGCAAATTTCTGCCAGTCATCTCCTGACATTTTGTTGAGGAGAGATCCTTTTCCGTGAACGACTTCATCATGACTCAGAGGCAACACAAAGTTCTCAGTGAAGGCATACATCAAACCAAATGTTATTTCATTGTGGTGATGACTGCGATGAACGGCATCTCGCGCTAAATAACGCAAAGTATCGTTCATAAAGCCCATGTTCCACTTAAAGCCAAACCCTAGCCCGCCTTCGTGAACAGGGTGAGAAACCTTGGGCCAAGAAGTTGATTCTTCAGCCATGGTCAACACACCTGGATGGCGACCATACAACTCTTTATTCATTCTCTTTAGAAAATCGACGGCTTCAAGGTTTTCGCGACCACCAAATTCATTCGGTATCCACTCTCCCTGCTCACGCGAATAATCAAGATATAACATGGATGCGACCGCATCTACACGCAATCCATCTACATGGTAGCGTTCTGCCCAAAACAATGCGTTGTTTACAAGATAGGAAACAACCTCTTTGCGACCAAAATTAAAAATCGCTGTGTTCCAATCGGGATGGAACCCTTTTCGAGGGTCCTCATGCTCATATAAAGCCGTTCCGTCGAAACGAGACAAACCATGAGAATCCGTCGGAAAATGCGCTGGCACCCAATCTATTAGTACACTAATACCAACTTTATGAGCTCCTTCTACAAAACGCGCAAAACCTTCTGGTTCTCCAAACCGCGCTGTTGGCGCATATAGACCAGTGGTTTGATAGCCCCAACTCGGATCATATGGAAATTCGCTAATTGGTAGGAATTCGATATGTGTAAATCCCATATCTAAAACATAAGGGATTAATTGTTCGGCCATCTCATCCCAAGAAAGGAAATCTGAACCATTTTTTTTCCAAGAACCGGGGTGAACTTCATATATGGAAATAGGCTGGCGACGCGCATCAGCATTCGCCCAAAATTCTCTGTGCGCTTCATCGCTCCACTCTCGTTGAGATGGCCCTTCCACGATGGAGGCTGTCGCCGGACGAAGCTCCGAGCGATATGCGAAGGGGTCAGCTTTCATCGGTAAAGTCTGACCATCTACGCCTATAATTTCGTACTTATAAGCAGTGCCTGCGCCAACATCAGGAATGAATATCTCCCAAATGCCGGTATCTACTCGATTGCGCATCTGATGACGACGATTATCCCAATAGTTGAAATCACCTACGACCGACACGCGACGCGCATTTGGTGCCCAAACAGCAAAGTGAACGCCCCAAACACCCTCATGTTCGATCACATGCGCGCCCATTTTATCGAACATGCGTAGGTGAGACCCTTCGGAGACGAAATAATCGTCCATCGGTCCAAGTACCGGGCCAAAGCTATAGGCGTCAGCTATTTCATACTTTTCACCGTTTTCGTAACGCGCAATATAACGAATAGGCTCAAGTTTTTTTAGTGAAACCGTCCCCTCAAATAATCCACTTTCATGAATTTGAGTAAGTTGGCCGATGCTTTCACCCTTCAGGGTGAAAGCATCAACAGAGATAGCGTCTGGAAAGAATGAACGCGCTACGAAGTTTTTTTCAACAGGATGAACCCCCAATACAGAGAAAGGGTCTCTTTCCTGCGCTGAGATCAGTGCATGGATGCGATCTGATCTTAAACTCATTTTAGGCCTACTTTCCAAATGTCTTCAGCATATTGCCGGATAGTTCTATCTGAAGAGAACCAACCTGAATTGGCGGTATTTTTGATCGCCATTTTCGCCCACAATTTCTTGTCAGACCAAATTTCGTCTACACGACGTTGTGCATTTGAATAGCTATCGAAATCAGCAGCAACCATAAACCAGTCATGTTCATAAATACCGTCAATCAAACCAGAATATCTGTGAGGGTCATCTGGTGAGAAAGTTCCAGATTGAATAGCTGTCAAAGCTTGCTTCAGCTCTTTAGACTGTTCAATTACATCTCGCGGAGAATAGCCCTGCTCACGACGCGCAGCCACTTCTTCCGCTGTCATGCCAAAGATCACAATATTTTCGTCACCGACATGCTCTTTGATTTCCACATTGGCTCCATCAAGCGTACCGATAGTTAGCGCCCCGTTGACCTGAAATTTCATATTTCCTGTACCGGAAGCTTCCATACCTGCTGTTGAGATTTGTTCTGACAGATCAGCTGCAGGAAAGAGACGCTCAGCTTGTGACACGTTGTAATTGGGAACGAATACAATTTTCAACAATCCCTGCACCGCAGGATCATTGTTGATGACACGTGCAACGTCATTTGCAAGTTTAATAATCAATTTCGCATTGTGATAACTTGGAGCAGCTTTACCTCCAAAAATCTTGACGCGCGGTGCCCAATCCAACTCTGGATGAGATCGAATTTGATCGTACAACGCAACAGCATGAACAATGTTTAGCAACTGGCGTTTATATTCATGAATACGCTTAATTTGAATATCAAACATCGCATTCGGATCAATTTTTGCGCCGCAATAGTTTTTAAGATGATTTGACAGTGCGATTTTCTTTTGAAGCTTCACTTCCATGAATTTCTCTTGAAATGCAGCATCATCAGCAAACTTATTCAGCCTCACCAATTGCTCAGCGTCGTCTTTAAAATCAGCCCCTATTGTCGCTTCGATCAAGCTTGTAAGTTCTGGATTACATTGCATCATCCAACGGCGGAAAGTTACACCATTCGTCTTATTGTTTATGCGTTCAGGGTAAAGTTTATGTAGGTCCTTAAATACCGTCTGTTTCATCAGCTCAGTGTGCAAAGCAGACACACCATTGACTTTGTGCGATCCGACAAATGCTAAGTTACCCATGCGGACACGACGCTCACCATTTTCATCAATTAATGAAATTGCTGACACCGCAGCATCATCGAAACCTTCAATTTTACGCGCCTTTTTCAGGATATGCGCGTTGATCGCATACACGAGCTGCATGTGACGCGGCAATAAACGCTCAAACAGCGGCACAGGCCAGCTTTCGAGTGCTTCGGGTAGCAATGTGTGGTTTGTGTAGGAGAACGTCTCACGCGCGATTTCCCACGCTTCCGCAAACTCAATATCATGCACATCCACAAGAAGGCGCACCAACTCAGCCACACCGACGGCTGGGTGCGTATCGTTTAGCTGAATAGATGCTTTCTCATGAAGTGTACGCACATCACCAAAATCTTGGATGTGGCGACGTACTATGTCTTGTAGGGATGCGGAGGTGAAGAAGTATTCTTGGCGCAATCTCAATGATTGACCTGCCAAGGATGAGTCTGCTGGATATAGCACGCGTGTTAGCGATTGTGCACGATTGCTTTCCCGAAGAGCACCTTGGTGATCACCCGCATTGAATTGATCTAGTAAAATTGGGTCAATCGGCTTAGCGCTCCACAAGCGAAGAGAGTTCACCTGATTACCACGCCACCCCACAATTGGCGTATCATATGGCGTGGCCACAACGCGTTCTTGTGGACTCCATTTCATTTTTGCAGGTGTACCGAGTGTTTCTTCTGCGGCTTCAACTTTGCCAGCAAAACCAATCTCATAGGAAAATTCACGGCGTTCAAACTCCCAAGGATTCCCGTGAGCTAGCCACGTTTCCGGCAATTCAACCTGCCAACCATCCGATATTTCTTGACGGAACATACCATTTACATAGCGAATACCATATCCATAGGCTGGCACACCCACAGTCGCCATGCTTTCCATGAAACACGCTGCCAATCGACCGAGACCACCGTTTCCAAGCGCAGCATCTGGCTCAAGTTCAGCGACGACATCAAGGTCAACATTTAGACTTGAAAGCGCTTCTTGCATCTGCTCAAGCATTTCCATATTGGAAACAGCATCCCGCATCAGACGCCCGATCAGGAACTCAAGGCTCAGATAATAAACCCTTTTCCCCTTGTCCTCGTGAAATTCTTTTTTAGTGCGGATCCATGCATCAATGATACGATCACGGATAACGAGGATAACAGCGTGAAGCCAGTCATGTTTGTGCGCATTTGCTGCATCTTTACCAATGCGGTAAGTCAGGCGCTCCACAACTTCTTTCGCAAGTACTGTCGAATCAAATTGGCGTGGCTCAGGACGTGGCAGTCCCTTTTGCGGCTTGTTCATGAAAGTCCTCAGGGTCTAGTCTGTCAATAAAGAAACATATGCTGCTTCTTCGCCTATAACTCTACTCGTTTCGTTAACAAGACATAGGCATATTCGCATTTCTTCGATTAGAAAGCGAATTTTTTGTGATTTGCGCGGTTGTTACGCAGAGTGCACGTCATTTCTGCATAACAACTATTCAAATTGACAAGCCTGAGCAAACTTTGCGCGATTTATATCCCGCTATTTTCAGGCAGACCTAGCGCTATATTCAGGTTCTGAACAGCTGCTCCCGATGCACCTTTTCCTAGATTATCCAAACGAGCTACAAGCCGTATTTGCGCGTCTGTTCCGAACACAAATAGCTCCATCTTGTTCGTACCATTTAATGCTTCAGGCTCTAAACTACCAATCTGATCACCCTCTGCAAGCTGTGTGACTGTCACGAAGTCCTCACCTGCATAGGCTGCGCTTAGGGTCTGATATACCTGCTGCCTAGTTGGTGCCCCTTTGATGGACCATGCCTGCAATGGCACTTCCACCAACATGCCCTGAGCATAGCGCCCAACTGACGGTGTGAACATTGGCAAATGCGCAAGCCCTGTATGAATTTTCATTTCTGGAGGATGTTTGTGCGTTTGTCCTAATGCGTAAAGACGGTAAGCATCTTGGCAATATGCATCAGACGAACTGTCTTCGAACATAGAGATCATCCCCTTACCGCCACCTGTATACCCCGAAACGGCATTCACAGTGACAGGATAATCAGCAGGCAATAGTCCCGCTTCAACAAGGGGACGCACTAACGCGATAAAGCCCGTAGGGTAGCATCCAGGGTTTGATATACGTTTAGATTTCGCGATTGCTTCTCGCTGACCCTTAGCCATTTCAGCAAAGCCGTAAACCCACCCATCAGCAACGCGGTGCGCGGTTGATGCATCTATGATTACTGTATCGGGATTATCAACCAACGAAACAGCCTCAATTGCAGCATCGTCTGGCAAACATAAAATCACAGCATCCGCACCATTAATTAAACGAGCACGTTCGGAAGCGTCTTTTCGCTTTGATGGGTCGATTGAGATCAACTCAATATCTGAACGATCACGGAGCCTGTCTGCAATCTGAAGACCTGTTGTTCCTGCTTCGCCATCAATGAATACTTTGGGGGCCATAATGCGTGCTTTCTAGAAAATGGTGCGCGGATAACATTATAAACAAAGAAAAGGGCGCTGTGACATATGCCAAGCGCCCTTCCCAGAAAAAATATATTCGAAACTTAACGTTTGGAGAACTGGAAAGAACGACGCGCTTTAGCACGACCGTATTTCTTACGCTCAACCTCACGTGAGTCACGAGTCATGAAACCGTGAGGTTTCAATGTCGCACGGATTGTTGGCTCGTAAGCCACCAATGCACGAGAAATACCGTGACGAACTGCACCAGCTTGTCCTGATAGACCAGAACCTTTTACAGTACACACAACGTCAAACTCTGTGCGGCGTTCAGCAGCAACCAATGGCTGCTCAATGATCAAACGCAAAACAGGACGTGCGAAGTATTCTGTTTGGTCTTTACCGTTGATAGTGATTTTACCAGTACCTGGCTTAATCCATACACGGGCGACCGCAGATTTACGACGACCAGTACCATATGCACGACCTTGCGCATCGATAGTTGGCTCAACTGGAACCACTGGTGCAACTGGAGCAGCTGTACCGGAGTTCAAGTCTTTAATATCTTCTAGGCTTTCAACAGCATCTGACATATTAAGCGGCTTTCACATTTTTGCTGTTCATAGAAGCGAAGTCTACCACTTCTGGCTGCTGAGCTTCATGTGGGTGCTCAGTACCAGCGTAAACACGCAACTTTGAAAATTGTGTACGTGCCAAAGATGATTCTTTTGGCATCATACGCTCAATAGCCTTCTTGATTACGCGCTCAGGAAAGCGTCCATCAAGAATTTCTTCCGCGCGGCGAGATTTAATACCGCCCGGGTGGCCAGTGTGCCAATAGTAAGTCTTGTCACGGCGTTTGTTGCCAGTCAGGACAGCTTTATCAGCGTTGATAATTACAATGTGGTCGCCAGTATCAATGTGCGGCGTAAAGTCAGCACGGTGCTTGCCACGTAGGCGCTTTGCAACGTAAGACGCGAGACGTCCTACAACAACGCCTTCAGCGTCAATCACGACCCATTTGTGTTCGACCTCGGAAGGTTTTGCAGAATAAGTTTTCATCGCTCCCTCACGGGGCCTCATATAATAGAAAGTTGATTGTTCAAATGAACGAGCGAGTGTGGCTACAGTCCAGTGTAACCTTTGTCAACACAAAGCAGGCAATCTCATTAGGATTCCTTGCAACATTTTTGACATTTAGCTGTTCACCGGCGGAAGATAGCGGAAAAATTGACAAAAATCCACACAAAAACGAAGCAACTGCTCCTGTGCAGGAACTTCCTCGCGCACCGATAATTTGGGAAAGCAAAGAAGCAGCAGGCGATATTCAGGACCTTGCGATCGCTAAAAATGCCTACAATAGCGTGTTTGGCCTTGCAATTTTATCAGATGGCCGCGCTGAAAGCTTTGATATTGATGGAATCTCAATTGCTCAATCAAAACCGGATACGTTTAAATCAACCTCTTTAGGCATGCCACTGAATATTTCTGACACTTCTTTTGTCGCATACCCAAGTTTATCAGTTGAAAATACGATTCAAATCGCTCTTTTTTCGTCTGGGTTACAAATTATTGCAGGTGCCCCCCCTCTCCGATTCTATTGAAGCTGACAGTTTATGCGCTGCCCCGATACAAAGTGATGAGACGAATCCGAAAACAGCAATAGCATTTTCGAAGGCTAACAACGTAACTTTGGGGACACTTCAATATGGAGGTGAGACTCCCGTTTTTAATGAAAACAGCAATTTTACACTGCCATACCCCATATCATCATGCGTATTCGATGGAGTGATTGGCGTAGCAGCTACAGAAAACGAGCTGATATCCTTCAATGCAAACGGCATTCTAAATACGCTTAAAAATGACGACACCATTACTGACACGCGTATTTTAAAAGCAGAAACTGGGTATTTGCTCGTCTACTCAACACAACAAGGCAACCTTTTTGCCTCGCATTTGAGGGAAGACGGGGATATCTCTTCATCCTTACAATTTGAACTTGCTGATGGAATGTCTGTCTCTGCCCCCCAAAAAGCAACACAATTGGGCAGCCTATCGGGACACATTAGCGTCGATTATCCAACGGGCATATTGATGATAGCTGGAGAGTATGAAGATGGACGCAATAGGCTTTCTTATGTGAGCCCAGAACCTTTGTATGCACTCGTAGGTACAGCACCGCCCAATGGATCAAACGCGCCTCTGGACACAGATCTGGAAAATCTCAAATCTGCTCTCACTCCAGAGACACCGTTTAAAGATGAGGAATAGAGTAGGATCTAGTCTAAACTTCGCGACGGGCAGAACACTGCCAAAATAGTATAACTGTTGAAAGCAACACAATCGTTCCGAGGGCTTGGTGAAGAAGACCAAGCCCGAGCGGCGCTCCGAAGACAAGCGTCACAACACCTAAAACAGATTGCCCCGCAACACCGTGAGCCGTTTTTTTAAACCAGCCATTCGCGGCACGCGAAAACTTAAAAGCGGCATATAAGCTCAAGCCAAGTAAACAGTACGCAACGAATCTATGATTGAACTGAACGGTCGCGACATTCTCAAAGAAATTCCGCACCCCAAGGGCACCGTCCCAATATGCTTGAGGTATAACAGCGCCATCCATTAACGGCCAATCGGTATATGTGCGTCCAGCATCCAACCCCGCAACCAACGCACCCAACATCATTTGCAAGCTTGCTGTTGCAAGCAAAATAGCCGCCCAATTTCGTGCGCGATTGTCATCAATGAAACGAGGCTTTTCACGCAGAGAGAGCCAGGTCCACACACATCCGCCGATTATAAGAAGCGCTAATGAAAAGTGTGTCATTAAACGGTAAGGCGCGACATCCACTCGGTTTGTTTCTCCAACGCCAGAAGAAACCATCCACCAGCCAATAAATCCCTGCAGACCACCTAAAGCAAATAACGCCCATAACCGCCGCCGCAATCTCGGCGTCGTCCAGCCAAGCGCCCAAAAGACCAAGAATGGAATAAGGAATACAACACCAACAAGGCGTCCTAAGAGCCTGTGCCCCCATTCCCACCAATAAATATTCTTAAACTCGTGAAGCTCCATACCTTTATTTTGAAGCTTATACTCTGCAGTGTGCGAACGATATTTATCAAATTCAGATGCCCAGTCTTCAGCATTCATTGGCGGCAGAGCGCCAGTAATGGGTTTCCATTCTGTGATTGACAAACCGCTATCGGTTAAGCGCGTTGCACCGCCGACAAGGATCATCGCATAAACCATCGCAGCAACAATCAACAGCCAGATACCAACAGCATTTGCACCTTTGGCTGGACGAATACCTTTAAGACCAACATCAATAGATGACTGAGCGGCAGAAGAAACTTGAGTATGCATGCGGGTTTATATAGGCCTGTATGACGAAAAAGACTTAGCTGTTTTGCATTTAAGCAATATTTGTGCTCATAGCAGTTTTAGTGCGCTTCGCAGATGTGGCAAATATACGTCTTACATTATCGAGAACTACCGCGCACAACGCATTTTTAGACGGAGACATATTTTGCGCAAGATCTTGGGATCAATCGGCCTATTGGCTTTTCTAGCGGCGTATATAGTCGTGGCCGCCATATTGGGCGAAAAACTTGAAGGCAAGAAGTTTCTCTCCATCCTATTTTACCTCATTGCAGGTATTGGCTGGGCATTGCCGCTCAAGCCACTTTTGCAATGGATGCACGCAAAAGATGCCCCTCTTCCTAAGAATGACATCTAGCAATTCTAACTCTGCTTAGCTGCTAAAAGCTGAGAGAGTGCCTCCTGATTGATCTTAGATTGGCGCTCCCACATATCAGCATAAACGCCGTCGATTGCCAGTAAATCTTCATGACTTCCACGTTCTTCAACCTTACCATCTTTAAGAACAATAATTTCATCTGCGTCCGCAATTGTTGAAAGGCGATGTGCAACAACAAGTGTTGTGCGGCCTTTAGAGGCAATATCTAATGCATGTTGGACTTCTGCCTCTGTCGTAGAATCCAATGCTGATGTGGCCTCATCTAACACCAGCACAGACGGATCTTTAAGAATCGCACGCGCTATGCCTAAGCGTTGTTTCTCACCGCCTGATAGTTTCAAGCCACGCTCTCCGACACGTGTATCCCATTTATCTGGTAGCCCATTGATGAAGGTGAGCAACTGGGCTTGTTCTGCAGCGTGTTCTATCTGTTCTTGGCTTGCTTCTGGTGCGCCATAGATGATGTTTTCTCGAATTGTCGTATTGAATAAAACCACTTCTTGAGGAACGAGACCCAGCGATTCCCTTAAAGATTTTTGGGTAACGGATTTGAGATTTTGTCCATCAAACAATATCTGACCGCGCTCGACATCGAAAAAGCGGAACGCCAATTTTAAGAGTGTTGATTTTCCGGAACCTGACGGCCCCACAATGGCTAGTTTTTTTCCCGCTTCTGCTGTGAAGCTGACGCCATCAAGTCCTGCGGTGCGGCCATCATGAAAAAAAGCAACATCTTTAAACTCAAAACGTCCACCCTTCACTTCCAGTTCTTTTGCATCTGGAGCGTCAGCAACTTCCGGCACCATGTCCATAAGTCCGAAAAGTTTTTCAAGATCGACACTACCCTGCTTAATCTCTCTCCATGCCCAACCTAAAATGTTGAGTGGGCGGTAAAGGTTCATCAGAATGAGCGTAACTGCAGCCACATCGCCCGGCTTCAAATCCCCTTGCATAGCAGACCAAACCGCCAAACCTGCCACACCAAGCAGACCGAGATTCATTATGAACTCTTGTCCTGCGTTTAATAGAGCTAATGAACGCGCAGTGGCGACATAGGATTTGTTATAGCTTTCAAACGATTTGTTGTGTCGCTCTGTTTCTCGCTCTTCGGCTGCAAATGCTTTGACGGTTTCAAAGTTTGTAAGACTATCAACAGCACGGCCACGCAGTTCTGTATCTTCTTCATTCAGCACGCGTCGCTGTTTTACGCGCCATTCCGTGATGGCTAATGTAAACACGACATAGACCATAATGGTCGCTATCGCCACGACAGCCATGCCGACTCCATATTTGATACTTAAAACAGCAGACGCCAATATCAACTCAATAAAAGTGGGGCCGATATTGAAGGCCAGGAAGCGAATTAGGAAATCAATAGCACCCGCCCCGCGTTCTATCATACGGTTAAGCGCACCAGTTCGGCGGGTAAGGTGGAACTTTAAAGACAGATTTTGCGCATGACCAAAAGCTTCGACCGCGATTAATCTTTGAGCATCCTGACTAATCGGTGCAAACAACACATCACGCAAATATGGAAAGCCAGTCGACAAGAAACGCGCACCAACCCAAAGCGCAACGCCCATAAATATCAGCGCAAAAACTGTCTCGCCTTCTGTCAGTGCATTTATTGCATCACCAAAAAAAACAGGAGCAGCTACAGCAAATAGTTTTGATGTCACCGTCAGCACAAAGGCAATCGCCATCATGGGACGCCATTTTGACAATTCGGGTCGCGCAAGAATTTTTAGGATTCGGCCAATCGAAGACACCAAACTCGCATCAGCACTTTCGATACCGTCATTATCGGCAGTTGAAGCCATTTTTCCGTGTCCGCGTGGACTCATAAGTTTCTTTCCGAGTGCAAATAGAAGATTTTCTACAACCTACACTCTCCCTTTTAAGTTCAAACCCATATATACGATTCAAGGTATAAATGGAGATGGTATATGTCTGGAATCAAGTCTGTATGCGTTTATTGTGGTTCATCCAATGATGTCGACCCCGCATATCTTGAACTCGCAACAAATTTGGGTACAGCCATCGCGAAGCGTGGATGGCGCCTCGTTTATGGCGGTGGAACTGTTGGATTGATGTATGCTGCCGCAAAAGCTGCTCACGATGCTGGCGGTGAAGTGATAGGGTTTATCCCACGCTTTCTTCAGCGAATTGAAGGCAGTTATGAAGAAGTGCCTCACGTCGTCGTGGAAACGATGCATGAGCGCAAAAAGCTACTTTTCGACGAATCAGAAGCCTTTGTTGTTCTTCCTGGGGGAATTGGGACACTTGAAGAAGCCGTTGAGACACTCTCATGGGCCAAGCTATCATTGCACGCCAAGCCAATGTCCTTCCTATCCACCAATGATTACTGGACACCATTTTTCGACTGTTTGGACAAAATGGTAGAGCACAAGTTTGCGCCACCAAGCATGCTAGACCTTGTTTTCAAATCCAATGATCCCGAGCACTCAATGGATGAGTTCCTGAACCGCTATGTAGATGTGATATAAGGTTGAATACAAAACCTTCCTTTAAAACCGACGACTGTTCGTAATAGAAAACGATGCCTCGGATACTATAAAAAAAGCCCCTCAGCATTTCTGCTCAGGGGCTTTTTATTTTTAATCAAATCCAAATCTTAGAATCGGAACATTAGACTTCCGGTAAGAGCGTCTGCGGTTGCATCATTTCTTGCTTCGTAAAATTCTCCGTCAAATTCGTCTTGTACCGCTTGAACATCATATCGCGTGTAATCTAAACGAAATCCGATTGTTGAATCGGGAATGTAGAAATCAATACCCAAGCCATAGGCAAATCCATGCTCAGTCTCTTCAAGCTCACGACTAGCTATTGTTTGATTAGCTGAGTTATCCACTATCGATTGTTTATAATCGGTTTGTTGAAGAAATCCGCCCAAACGCCCGAAGAAGCTAAAATTATCGCCTATAGGTAGATGCCCCACAGCAAAGACAGCACCACCCGCTTTGAAGTCTACGTCAGTGATATAATCATAACTGGTTGAACGTGTTTCAAAGCTATCGTCAGAAGCTATCCCCATGGAAAGCTCCCCTTCAACCCCGATCCACTGGTTAAATGTTGCACCACCACGAAACACTCCAACCTTAGGGTAAGTAGATGCTAGACTTCCCCCCATATCGACCTTCACAGTTCCAACACCCACACCAATATATGGCTCGATCTCAGCAATAGCCGATGGTGTAAAAGCAGTTAAAACCACAGCAGATAACATGACTTTTTTCATGATTTCCCCAACCTATAATTATGCAAAAAAACGTCACTCCAGATTGAAGCGACGCAATGAAACAAAACCTGTTTCATCAAATTTTCTAATAATCCTCAATGGGTTAATGCAACTTTAAACAACTAAACAATCCACAGCTAAACCTACCCAGCCGTCACCGCAGGCACGACTGCTGCTGCAACGATAATTCCAATTATGGCGGCTTGCGTTTCTTCAATGACTTTCACAAACGCTTTTGAATTTAAGAATTCTGCCTTTTTCATTTCTTTAAGACGCTCTTTGGAGGCTTTGTATAATTCTTTATCCAAATTTGGCTTTAAGAAACCGCCTGCCTCTGCGAGGACGATCAGCAATCCGATTTTATCATCGATATTGATCAAAGGCTGATTGGGATCGAGAGCTGCATTAATTTCCTCAATAAGCTGAGCCTCAACACGACCATCCTGTGTTGGCCACCTTGTTTGAGGGATAAGCCCCAAAAGTTTGGATTTTTCTTCCGTCACCGCACCTAATTCACACAGCTCTTCGGCGAGAATGTTTATGAATTTTGATTTCTGCGACAGGCGCTCAGCCCATGATTTCAAAGGACGCGGCTTGCTATCTTGCACCATATAATCTGCGATAGCTGATAGGAATTTTCCGTCAACTTTTGCAATAGTATTGCATGTGAACTTTGCCTTTGCTGCGCCATCACTTTCCAAAGCTTCGGCCAACAGCAATTCAGTGAGGCTAGCTCCTGCCAGAGCTTGTGGGAAATATCCCGCATGCAAAGACCCTTTATCATCACGCAAGGCCAATAGCATAAGTGCCTGAGGTAGAGTGAGTGATGATTGCATACGCGCCTCCATTAGATGAATGATTATTCATCTAATGGACAACACAAGTTTGCTGAAAAAAAGGCGCTAAATCTTACCCTAAGCGTTTCAACACTTTTTCGCGGCCGAGCAAAGCAAGAACTTGGTTCATTTGCGGTCCATGTGCTTGGCCTGTTAAAGCAAGACGCAAAGGCATGAACAAGCCCTTTCCTTTACGGCCAGTTTCAGACTTAAGTGCGCCTGTCCAAACGGACCAAGTATCTTCTGAGATTTCACCTTCCGGCAAATACGCAGCAGCGCCTGCAATGAACGCCGCATCATCCGCTTCAAGGTCAGCTTTATCAATGTCACCAAAGAAGATCGGCAACCAGATTGCAGCGTCATCTACTTTTTGAAGATTTTCTGAAACAAGCGCCCAAAATGCGTCATTGGCTTTGTCACCAAGCGGCAAAGCAGCTAGGCGGTCTTTGACATCCTCAAAGGACAAACCGCGCGTGATTTCAGCATTTAGAGCCATCAGTTCTTTTTCATCAAAACGCGCTGGTGCACGTCCAATTTTTTCAAAAGAGAATTCTGATGCTAAAGTTTGCAAACTGTCTTTAAGCTCAACAGGGTCAGACGTTCCAATTTTTGCAAGTAGGCTCGCAATTGCAATCGCCTCAACACCATCAGCTGCCAATTGCTGAACTGACAAAGACCCAAGCCGCTTTGAAAGCCCCTGTCCGTCCGCGCCAATTAGCAAAGGTGTGTGTGCCATTTGCGGCGTTTTACCACCTAAAGCACGGAAAATTTCAATCTGTGCGCCTGAATTGGTTACGTGATCTTCACCGCGCACGACATGCGTAATTTCCGCATCAATATCATCTACAACAGAAGGCAATGTATAGAGGTATGATCCATCTGCACGAATAAGCACAGGGTCTGAAATAGACGCTGTATCTATAGCTTGTGGACCACGTACAAGGTCTACCCATTCACAAGGTTTTCCAGACAATTTAAAGCGCCAATGCGGCTTGCGTCCCTCGGCTTCTAACTTTGCTTTTTCGTCGTCAGTCAGGTTCAACCCTGCACGATCATAGACTGGTGGACGGCCACGCGACAAAGCGATTTTGCGCTTACGGTCTAACTCTTCAGCTGTTTCATAACATGCATATAGCAGACCATCAGCTTTGAGCTTTGCAGTGGCTTTATCATATTCAGCGAAGCGTTCCGATTGCTTGAATGTATCATCCCACTCAAGCCCCAACCAAGTTAGATCTTGCTTGATCCCGTCTTCATATTCCTTTGTCGAACGCTCAAGGTCAGTATCATCAATACGCAAGACAAATTGACCACCCTGTCCTTTTGCAAACAACCAGTTGATCAGTGCTGTGCGCACATTTCCTACGTGAAGACGACCAGTTGGAGATGGCGCGAAACGGACTTTGCAAGACATGTATGTGATCTCAGATTTTTTAAACAGCGACAATCGCCAAGAGTAGCGACTGTATTCCCGCAACATGACACATTATGCAAGGGGTTGCGGCGTTAATTTTAGAGCAAGAGCAATCGACTAGCGCGCGGCTTTTCTCCACCCTGCGGCATACGCTTCAGCTTCTGTACAAAACCATTGCTCACCGTTTTTGACGTTGATCCTTGTACGTTCATAGTCACGTTGCCCGCGAACATGGAAGATACGATTACCCGAACCAGAAGATATATTCCCCTTGATATCGCATCCAGCTTTTATGGGCTTGGCTTGATTTTGAATTGCACGTTTTTCGTTTATTGCTTTGATTTCTTTTCGATAATCATGAGGGCGTATAAATTCTGACCTCCAGATACCACGCTCATTCACACGCGCATCCGTTTCTGCATTCACATATCGCTTAGAATATTGAGTATAAGCAACAGCCCAGCCATTGCGAACCTGAGCCTCATTGAGGTCAACCTCTCCAACACGACAGATAGACACAGATCGCTTGTATCTGTCTTTATCATATACTGTACACGATACGCGCTCACGTCCTATTGCACGCTCCAAAGCTTTTCGTGAAGAGCGCCCACAGGCCCATTCTTCATTCTTGAAACGACAGGTTTGTTTACCCTCTAGCGCGTCGATACCAAATAAACGAATGCGCTCATCGCCGATGCGTAAACTATCACCATCCGTCACAACAGCGCGTCCCGAAATCACTTGTAACGGACCACTTGTCGCTAATGATTTATCCGTATTGATAATGTTCAAGGAAGCGAACACACCAAATATCGCTGCAGAGAGAAATGTGAGTATTTTCATACTCACAAAATTAGCGAAAACGCGTTAAGAAACTGTTGAGTGTTTCATTCTCTCAGCTCAGACAATCACCAGCTAGCTCTCGTTTTCTGCTCCTACAGCAGCGGCTAAAGAGGCGGCTAGGAATTTATCTAAGTCACCATCCAAAACACCTTTAGTGTCAGAGGTTTCCACTCCAGTTCTGAGGTCCTTGATCATTTGATAGGGCTGCAAAACGTAGGAACGAATTTGATGTCCCCAACCAATATCAGTCTTCGCATCTGCATTTGCTTGTGCCGCTTCTTGGCGTTTACGAAGTTCTAATTCATAGATACGGGCACGCAACATTGTCCAAGCAGAAGCTCGGTTTTTGTGTTGGGACCGATCTGACTGACACTGCACCACAATGCCTGTGGGTTCGTGCGTTAAGCGGATCGCAGAATCGGTTTTGTTGATGTGCTGACCACCGGAACCGGATGCACGATATGTATCTGTGCGGACATCTTTGTCTTCAATATCCACTTCAATAGTGTCATCAATGACGGGAGATACCGCAATGGATGAAAAACTAGTATGGCGTTTTGCATTCGAGTCGAACGGAGAAATTCTCACAAGTCGATGCACACCCGATTCGCTTTTTAACCAACCATAAGCATTTTCACCGGAAATTTTCAAAGTTGCAGACTTAATACCCGCTTCCTCACCGTCATGGCTATCGAGCTCTTCGACTTTCATGCCATGCGCATTTGCCCAGCGCACATACATACGGCGGAGCATATTGGCCCAATCTTGACTTTCAGTCCCACCTGCCCCTGCATTTATCTCGACGAAACAATCATTGCCATCAACTTCACCAGATAAAAGCGCACTTAATTCAGCACGTTCGGCACGCTCAAGCGCAGCACGCATGGAGACGACAAGGTCATCCAGCATACTTGTGTCGCCATCCAACTCAGCCATTTCAGAAATTTCTTCAGCGTCTGTAACTTCCCGCTCTAACGCTTCAATGTCTTCAATCGCTGTGACAATTTTAGTACGTTCGCGCATAAGCTTTTGCGCATTCTCGGCATCATTCCAAAAATCTGGCTGCTCGGAAAGTGCGTTTAGCTCATCTAATCTTTTGGTTGCAACGTCCCAGTCAAAGACGCCTCCTCAGCAACTCAACGGAGTGCTTAATTTTATCGGCCATAGCCTGAAGTTCGGGTGTCATACACATCTCTATTCATAAAGAACGCCCCAGAACGGGGCGCTCAAAAATTTGAAGTTTAGCTTTAGCCCTTAATGCAAACCATATTCAAGCTCTTGCTCGGGTTCAGCCTCAACAATTGGTGGCTGGTATGGCGCTGGTCCTTGTGTGCCATCCTGCTGGGTAGAGGGAGTTTGCCCAAAGCCTAGATCCCGGAAAGGTGTTGCCTGAGGTGTGGGCCTTTGCTGGTCCTGTCTTGGTGTTTGAGTGTTCAAATTACCTAAATCACCATCACCCAAGTCCAACTCACCATTGAGGTTTGGACTATTTTGCGGCTCACTATAGCCTTCTGTCTCTCCATTCATGACGGGCTGCGTATACCCTTCGGCATCTGGATCAACACTGTCATCAACATATTCTTCAAGATTATATTGACGTGACGGCAAATTAAATGCTGACGAGTTTCCGTCTAATTGTCCGCCATTATTTTGACGTTTCAATTCATTGATCCAATCATCGAAATCTTCCGTCATGGCACCCCCCGGTTCCGTACCCGGTTTAAAGGCTTCCATAATTGTGCGGTATGTGTCCGGTCCCGGAATCTTACCTGTCTTTGCGTCCACCTCAACAAGGCGCACACCTGATGGAAGACGGAAAGGCATTGCCGGCGCATCTTCCAGAGCTTTCATCATAAAGTCTCTAAATATTGGCGCTGCGACACGTCCACCGGATTCACCATTGCCCAGTGAATGGGGAGAATCAAATCCAACCCAAACTGCTGTTACAAGATCAGGAGAAAACCCGACAAACCAAGCATCGAAATAATCATTCGTTGTACCTGTTTTTCCTGCGACAGGCTTTCCGACAGCTCTTACACGAGAGGCTGTACCACGCTGAACAACCCCCTCCAACATGGATACCATTTGGTAGGCTGTGATCGGATCAATAACTTGCTCACGTGTATCTTCAAACACAGGCGGTAATTGATTATTCCAAACACCATTACAATCACTACAGTCTTTGTTCGCGCGCCGCTGAATAGTTTTACCGTAACGGTCCTGTATTCGATCTAAGAATACTGGTTCAACCCGCTTTCCGCCATTCACAAGCATGGAATAAGCAGTCGCCATTTTAATCGGTGTTGTGTCACCTGACCCCAATGAACGCGACAGATATGTTTGGGGCCCAAGAATACGGCGCGCCTCTTCTTCAGTCGCATCTTCTGGAGGCGTGGGATAGATTCCAAATCGACGCGCATATTCTGCGATCTTCTCCATCCCAACATCTTGCGCCAAACGGGCAGTCATTAGGTTTCGAGATTTTTCAATTCCCAAACGCAAGGTTGATTCGCCATAAAAGCTACCTGCTTCATAGTTTCCCGGCTTCCAAAGTCCTTGGGGCGTATCAATCACGAATGGCGCATCGAGCACTGTGCTCGCTGGTGTAAATCCAGAATCAAGTGCCGCTGCATATACAATAGGCTTAAAGGAGGACCCTGGCTGACGGCTCGCCTGCACAGCACGGTTATATTGGCTACGCCAGAACGAATACCCACCTGCCATAGCCAGCACACGTCCAGTGTGTGGGTCCATTGCCACGAGCGCACCTTCAACGCTTGGCAATTGGCGCACATGGTAAGGAGCATCTTCTTTAACTTTAACCTCATCCATAATTGTACGCTCAAGTACATTTGGAGGCGGCTCTTGAGTTACAAGAATAACATCCCCTTTTTGCAAACCCACTTTACCATCTTTAGACTTATAGGTTTTCACCCATTTGCGACTCTCTTCCGCAATCCAGCCTGTTTCATTGTCTTCAAGGCCAATTTTAATGGCTTTATCATCAACAGCCAGCACAACAGCTTTTAACCAATCACCTGCTCCGCTAGGTGTAGACACTTCATACAATGCTTCTGACCAGTCTTTATCGACATCGAGTGTTGTAAACCCACCGCGATAAAACTTGGTACGGCGGTCATAGGTTTCCAATCCCATTTGCAATGCATTTTGGGCTGCAAGCTGGAAGCGCGAATCAAGTGTCGAACGCACGGACAAACCTTGCTCATACAACAATTTTTCAGCTGCTATCTGTTGTTCTTCATCTTTTGCATATTCATCAAACTCAACACCTTGAAGCTCACCCTCACGTGCGCGGCGCAAAATATCGCGACGCACTTCTTCAACAAAATAAGCCGATGCGAGCACTTCATCACTGTTTAGACGATCAGCGATTGTAAGCGGTTCTTGTTGAGCTGCTTCAGCCTCTTCTTGAGAAATATACCCATTGATTGCCATACGCGAAATTACCCAATTACGTCGTGCAATCGCCGCATCTGGTTTCTTATATGGGTTCACCTTACCTGGTGCTTTAGGCATTGCCGCCAAAAGCGCACATTCAGCGATAGATAAATCCCGAAGAGGTTTACCAAAATAATTGATGGATGCAGCCCCCACTCCATAAGAGCGACCACCAAGATAAATCTCATTCAAATAAAGTTCGAGAATTTTCCGTTTGGTAAAAATTTGCTCCAAACGACGCGCCACAAAAGCTTCTCGTACCTTACGCACGACTGAACGCTCAGAGCCGACCAGCATGTTTTTCACTGTCTGCTGCGTAATGGTTGATCCACCCGTGATGCGCTTGCCTCTAATCGCATTCAATAAAACACCACGAATAATCCCTTTTGGGTCTATCCCATCATGTTCATAAAAGGATTTATCTTCCGCCGATAAGAACGCATTGATAACGGTATTAGGAAGTTCAGATTCTGGAATAAAGACTCGATGCTGGCGCGCAAACTCGGCCACCAATGTTCCATCCCCCGCATGCACACGACTAGTGATTGGGGGCGCATAGGTTTTCAATTCGCGAGGTGCAGGCAAATCACGGGTTACAGAATAAACCCACCCTAAGATTCCAGCCCCGACAAGACCAACGCAAAAAGCTGCGAAAAAGAGCAGTTTTCTAAACATGAGTTATTCAAACCTATTCACTTAAAGATCGGACTGGGATCAATCACGTCCGCAACGAGAATCACTTCGCATTTGGGTAACTTTATGGCGCGACTAGACAAAGTTTTAAAGCTTATCGCTGCGCTACATAAAATTCTTTATCGGCAAAGAACGTATTTGTTGCATTCACGATGGCCTTCATAAGCCTTTTACGATGACGAGATGAAGTTAAAAGCGCTTCATCTTCTTTGTTACTCATAAAACCCATTTCAAATAGAACAGCCGGCACATCCGGCGCGAGAAGAACATAAAAGCCGGCATCTCTGTGAGATCGACTTAAAGTTGGCCAGCCGACACGTTGCACTTCTGGAATTAGAATTTCTGCAAATTCAGCAGAACGGTTTTTCGTCTCCCGTTCAACAAGGTCTACTAGAATATCAGTCACCTCTTTTGAACGACTTTCTTCCTTCTCTATATCAAGCACCCAATTATTCGTTTGTTTAAGGGATTTTGCACGTTTTTCACCCGAAGCGGACAATGTATAAACAGAAGCGCCTCGCGTCGAAGGATTACGGCCAGCATCTGCATGAAGCGAAATAAACAAATCAACTTCAAAGCGGCGCGCAATATTTACGCGGTCTTCTAACTCAATGAAAACATCCGTTCCACGCGTTAGCGCGACCTCATATCGCCCTGTGCGTTTCAATGCATCGCTCAACTCTAGCGCTGCTGCCAGATTGACTTCTTTTTCGGTTTTACCGCCATGACCATGCGTACCGGGGTCTCGACCACCATGACCTGCATCAATCACAATGATTGGTTTTCTACGTTGGTATTGCTGCGCCGTGCTTTTGCGCCGTTGAGCTTCGGCAGCGCCGGCTTGTTCTTCAAACTTTTTTTCTGAAACTGTCTCAAGATCCAAAACAATACGATGCACATCATTATTGTCTTTAGGAGCTACTCGGAAAGCTTTTTTGACATCAGCAGCTTGCTCCAAATCAAGGACAAGGCGCGATGTTGTTGGGGAGTTATGGCCGTAGCGATATTGCTGAACTAAACCACTTCCATTCCCCTTACCCGACTCACTTGTGAGGCCATTTATTGACCAACGCAGGCGCGGCATATCTAAAACAATGCGTTTTGCGCCATTGGATAATGTGAAATATTCATAATCGATGGGAATATTTGCATCAATTACAACCCGCGTATCTTCACCTTCATCGCCAAAGCGCACATCGGTGATTCGGGGTGTTACAGAAGCTTGAGCAAACGCATCCGCAGACAGAATGCCTATAAACAAGCACCCAATAGCAAAAATTATTTGTCGCAACAAACGTCGATCCTCCGCCCAAAACATAAGGTTTTGTCATAACAACAATGAATTAAGGCGGATTAAACACAACTTAGCGACAAAGTTAGGCTTTCTTTTTTCTTCATTATTGGGCAAGTTAGTAACCTGTTGCGTTTATGCAGCACTAATGAGTGCACGTCCAGATTGGCGAAAGACGCCAGACTGCACCATATTAGTTATTCGAATTTCAAACGTGCGAAGCTGGCCGATCCAAATAGTTAGGAAGCCAGCCGCCGGATAAGGAAACAGATGGGTAAGTTCCTGTCACACTCTAAAATCTGCTTTGCACGCTCTGGAAAGCGTCAAATGACGCGTACCCTATTCAGACATCGTGGGATGCTGGTCGCCAACACTTGCGCCGCCCCGCCACACAACAATGAGGCTAACCTACATGAGCAAGCTCATGTTGATCGACGCCGCGCACCCAGAGGAAACTCGGGTGACGGTCGTCGCCGACGGACAAATCGAAGATTTCGACTTTGAGGCACGTGATAAAAGGCAATTAAGAGGTAATATCTATCTTGCAAAAGTAACGCGCGTGGAGCCATCGCTCCAAGCAGCTTTTGTCGAGTATGGTGGAAACCGTCACGGCTTTTTAGCATTCTCTGAAATCCACCCTGATTACTATCAGATCCCACAAGAGGATCGTGAAGCCCTTCTTGCTGAAGAAATGGCTTCAAGTCGTGATAGCGATGATGATGACGATGATCATGGTGTAGACGATGATGATTCAGAAGCTGCTGCTTCATCAGATGATGATGACAGCACGTCAGATGATTCTGATGCAGACACACCAAAGTCTAAACCAAGACGCCAAAGACCTACGCGCCGCTACAAGATACAAGATGTTATCAAGCGCCGTCAGGTCTTGCTTATTCAAGTCGTAAAAGAAGAGCGCGGCAACAAAGGCGCAGCTGTTACAACTTACCTGTCACTTGCGGGTCGTTACGGCGTGCTTATGCCAAACACAGCACGTGGTGGTGGCATTAGTCGCAAAATCGCAAATGCTGTAGACCGCAAACGCTTGAAAAAAATAATGAGCGAGTTCTCTGTGCCCGAAGGCATGGGCTTAATCATTCGAACAGCAGGCGCAAAGCGAACCAAGTCTGAGATTAGTCGCGATTATGATTATCTTATCAGGCTATGGTCCACGATCCGCGAACAAACGCTCGATTCCATGGCTCCTTGCTTGATCCATGAAGAAGGTGATCTCGTCCTGCGTGCTATTCGTGACCTTTTCGATCGCGATGTAGATAATATCATCGTTGAAGGTAAGGAAGCTTACACTCAAGCGAAAAACGTCATCAGCATGTTGATGCCAGATCACGCCAATAAAGTGATCGAACACAATCACAAAGCGCCCCTTTTCATCTCTCATGGTGTTGAAGCGCAGCTAGACAATATCTTCTCTCCTGTTGTGCAATTACCATCAGGTGGATATCTGGTCATCAACCAGACAGAAGCGCTTGTGGCTGTTGATGTGAACTCTGGTAAAGCCACGCGTGAGCGCAATATCGAAGCAACCGCTGTAAAGACAAACCTTGAAGCTGCTGCTGAAGTCTGTCGCCAAATGCGTCTTCGTGACCTTGCGGGTCTTGTTGTTATCGACTTCATCGATATGGAAGAGACCAAAAACAACCGAGCTGTTGAAAAGAAAATGAAGGACTGCTTGTCCATTGACCGCGCACGCGTTCAAACTGGACGCATCAGTCAATTTGGATTGTTTGAAATTTCTCGCCAACGCCGTCGCGCAGGTGTGCTCGAACTTTCCTCGGAACCATGTAAAGCCTGTCAGGGAACAGGGCGTAACCGCTCTATCGAATCGGCAGCACTTCAATTGCTTCGCGCAATCGAAGAACGTGGAGCAGATGAACGTGTAGACAGTGTCACTGCTAAGGCTCCGTCTGAGGTCGCACTCTACATCCTAAACCACAAGCGCGATTCCATCACCAATATGGAAGCAAGCACAGGCGCAGATATCCTCATCAGTGCTGATGATGAAATGATGCCGGGTGATTTCGCTATCGAAGCCACCTCAGAAGGTAATATTGTCGCTTACAAACCAATCGTTCCTGTTGATGCGACGCCTAAGAAACGCCGCCCTCACCGTCATGAAGAAGTTGAAGATGAAGAAGACACTTCAAAAGATTCGTCCAATGACGGAGACGATGATTCAGACGATCCAGACAGCGATGAAAATGCGCGCCGTAGACGTCGTGGCCGCCGTGGTGGACGTCGCCGTCGTGGATCAGAAAATGGAAGTGAAGAAACAGCAGATGGCTTAGAGGTCATTGATGGGGATGCTGAAGACGACAAACCGTCAACTGACACCTCCGACAATGCCTCCCGCCGCTCTTCACGTCGTCGTCGTCCGCGTCGTCGCACGCCAGACGTTGCTGTGGATGGGGGGGAAATGTTGGATGCGATTGCATCCGCGCCCTTTCTCGCGATCGAAACGCCGGAGGAGGAAGAAGAATCCTCACCCGCAGAAGCAGAACAATCCGCATCAACAGACGGCGAATCCAACAATGAAGGCGGACGCTCGCGCAACGGAAAACGTCGCAGACGCAAACGCAAAAACAACAATGCAGCTCAGGCCGATAACAACGGGACTGAAAACTCTGAGTCGCAAGCTAATGTCGATGCTGAAGCGCCCGAACAAGTCGTAGCAGATGCTTCTGATTCAACAGAAAATGCAGATACAAGCTCACAGAATGAGCCAGAAAAACCTGCAAAAACTGTAGAGAAAGAAGCTGATGTCGTTGCCCAAGCGCCGCAAGCAGATGTTGTTGAAACACCTACAGACGCGCCCGAAGCAACAAAGGCTCCAGATGTAGATGTTCCTGAACAACCAGCGCCCGCACCTGCGCCAACGCCTGAACCCGCGAAAGCGGAAATCAAGCCTGTTGCGCCGGTCGCAATCGAAACAGCTGCGGAAGAGGATCTTCACTCCATACATGTGGAAACACCTGTTTTAGAGAAAAAGGAAGCTCCCAAAAAACGCCGTATAGGTTGGTGGAACCGCAAATAAGACCTTATTTGCCATAACAAAACCATACACCCCTGTAATTGAAGAGTTGCAGGGGTGTTTCTTTTTATGCATTCACATAAGATACATTTCGACTGGGATAGTTTTATTGCCGTGGGGGCATGGAGGAGACCGTCTATATGGGCGCGTTAAAAAATTTACCTCGTGCTTTTGCTTTTGCTTCAGCACTGATTTTATTACCTCTTGCACAATCGCAGGCTCAAGGGCTGGTGCGAGATGCAGAAATAGAAACAACTCTCAAACGGTATGGCAAACCTTTGTTTGAGGCAGGCGGTTTAAACCCAGATGAAGTCGATATCTATATCATCAACGACAATAGCCTGAATGCTTTTGTGACGGGTGGTCAGCAAATGTATTTCCACACCGGTCTCCTTATTAAAGCCGAAACCCCTCAAGAAATTCTGGGCGTCATGGCACACGAAGCAGGTCATATAATTGGTGGGCACAACATTACGCGCACGCAAGCGATGGGATCAGCTCAAGGCTCGAGTTGGATTGCGTTAGGTCTTGGTGTTCTTGCGATTGCTGCGGGTGCCCCTGATGCAGGTGTCGCGCTTATGGCGTCTTCACAACAAGCTGCTGCCCTCACCTTTTTTAAATATACCCGCATCGAAGAAAGCTCAGCGGACCAAACGGGTCTTACACTTTTAGAAAAAACTGGCATTCCAGCAGACGGGCTGGTGACGTTCATGGAAAACATCCGTGTGTCGGAGGTTTTATCTGCCAGACGCCAAGACCCTTATTACCGTACCCACCCCGAAATTGGGCCTCGTATTGGTGCGCTTCGCAATCGTGCGGAAGTGATCACAGCGAACGCCGATCCACTTCCTGACGAGTACCAACGCGAGTTGGAAATGATGCAAGCCAAACTTATTGGATTTTTGCAGCCTCGCACCGCCTATATCAAGTACCCACTGTCTGACACGTCAACAGCGGCACATTATGCGCGCGCTATTGCAGCACACCAAAACAGAGATGAAACTGCTGCACTAAAAGAAGTGCAAACTCTTGTGGAATTAGAGCCAGATAACCCGTATTTTGAAGAGCTTTATGGTCAGATTCTATTTGAGAACGGAAAGTTTGAAGAGTCAGTTCCTCATCACCGTCGCGCTTTGGAGATCACTCAGGACCACTCCCTATTGTATGTAAATCTCGCGCAATCACTCATTTCGCTAAAAACGAAAGAAGCGAATGAAGAAGCTGAAGACCTACTGCATAAAGCGCTTATTCTTGAGCCGGGAAATGCCTACGCATGGCGTCAAATGTCATTCGCTCTGGGCGCATTGGGCCGCAAAGCTGAAGCTGAACTTGCAACAGCCGAATCAGCCTATGTGATTGGTGATCTGGTAAAAGCAAATATCTTTGCATCGCGTGCGAAAGATGATCTGCCACAAGACACCCCCAAATGGCGACGCGCAGATGATATCGCAGCGATTACACAAGCTTATATGCAGAATAATGCGCCGCGCCAGCAAAGACGGCGACTAAACAGCCAGTTCTCGTTTGAAGCTCACAAAGACGTGAACCATCACTAACATACCTATAAGCATTTCTTTGCTATACCCACTGAAACACTCGACTTCTTCCTAAAGGACTTCCGACGAATGACTCTTGGTTCCCTCATTAAAACGTCTACTGCGAGCGCTGCGCTCATATTCAGTGCTGCATGTTCGCAAGCTGCTTCAGAGCCAACTTCGGTTTCTAGCAAAGATAAAGCAGCAATCGAAAAAATCGTACATGCTTACATTGTTGAGAACCCAGAAGTGATCATCGAGGCCTTGCAAGTTCTTGAAGAACGTCAAGAGATCGCATCTGCTGAACAAAAATCAGCCTTTTTGCCAGCATTTCTTAACCTAGAAAATGCCCCATCCCTTGGGCCGAAGGATGCACCAATCACGATCGTCGAATTTTTCGATTATAATTGTGGTTTCTGTAAGAGCTCAAAAGATTGGGTTTTGGATCAAGTTGATAGTGGTGACATCCGTGTCGTTTTCATGGAATTGCCAGTTCTTGATTCACGCACGAAAACTTCAGCATTGGCAGCACGCGCCTCCATAGCAGCGCACATGCAGGGCAAGTACAGAGAGCTACATTCAGCTATGCTCGGTGCTAGCGGCCTTACGAAAGGGCGTATTCTAACGCTCGCCAAAGAAGCAGGACTAGACACACAACAACTGGCCAAAGACATGGAAAGCGCAAATGCGTACCGCTTGTTAGAAGACACTATGAAGCTTGCTGAACAAGCAGATATTCTTGCTACGCCTAGCTTTTACGTAAACGGAAAATTTGTGTCAGGTGCAAATTTCCCTTTGCTAAATCAACACATTGCAGCAGCTCGCGGCAGCAAATAGCCTAAAGCAAAACATAATAAAGCAAACAAAAGGCGGCCCCACTGGAGCCGCCTTTTTCTATCCGTTCAAAATTGGCGATACAATCGCCTATAGTTTATTTGCGGCAATAGCCCTCGCCAACTTCAACCATTAAACAGTCTGACTTTCCTGCAAGCCATTTCATACCTGTTTCATCGCCAGTTGCAGGCTTAAGGATAATATCTTGACCATTTCGCGTGAAACGAATTCCATTTTCATTTGCTTCACCTTCAAAATTGCCAATCATATCATCATCTAACCCCCACCGCATTTCGATGTTAAATGAAGCATTGTCTAGGGATTCAATCGCCAGATACATACCTTCGGGGCCAGTGTAGAGACCTGCAAGCTCTTTCCAACGGTTGTCATTGCCTTCAGGCTGAACAGACTCGTTAGACTTTTGACTTGTTGATTCATTCTCTGTTGGAGACGTATCACAAGCACTCAGCAACGCTATTACGGCTATTGAAATCAAACACCTATGCATAATACATCTCCAAAGTAATGGTCACACTGCCGAGACCTTAAATTAGACCCGCTAAAGGTGAAGATGGGTCAGCATAACGCTTGCGGCCCATACGTCCCGCAAGATATGCATCACGCCCTGCTTGCACAGCATATTTCATCGCTCTCGCCATAAGAATAGGATCTTTTGCTTCGGCAATCGCTGTATTCATCAATACACCGTCACATCCAAGCTCCATCGCAATCGCAGCATCAGAAGCTGTCCCCACGCCCGCATCAACTAAAACCGGTACACGTGATTGTTCGACAATAAGACGAATGTTTACAGGGTTTTGTATTCCCAGACCAGAACCAATCGGGGCCCCTAAAGGCATAATTGCACAACACCCAATATCTTCTAAGCGACGCGCATAAACCGGATCATCAGAACAATACACCATCACATCAAAGCCCTCTTTGATCAGCACTTCTGCTGCTCTCAAAGTCTCCATCATGTCAGGGTATAGCGTTTTTTGATCCGCCAACACTTCCAATTTTACAAGCTTCCAGCCACCTGCTTCACGTGCAAGACGCAAGGTACGCAACGCGTCTTCTGCAGTAAAACATCCGGCAGTATTTGGTAGGTATGTAAATGTCTCAGGGCTTAAATGATCACTCAAACGCTCTTGAGTTGGGTCCATCACATTCACGCGGCGAATCGCGACAGTTACGATTTCAGCACCTGCAGCCGCAGCTGCCTGAGCATTTTGCTCATAGCTCGCGTATTTTCCGGTGCCAATAATCAATCGTGAATTATATTCACGGCCTGCAATGGTAAGCGTATCTTTAGGGTGGGTATCAGCGCTCATTAGCCGCCTCCTACAAACTGAATGACTTCCAAACGATCACCAGCTTCCAATCGTGTGGAATCGTAGGCAGATTTTGGAACGATCTCAAGGTTGCGTTCTACAGCCAGACCTTTTTCTGGCAATCCCAATTCGGCTAAAAACTGCCCCAAGGTCGCCCCATCGGGGACTTCTTGCGGGCTACCATTAAGAATAAGCTGCATAATTTCGGTCTCTTCTGTCTTTTTCACTCTATTTATTCGATTTTTACATAAGTTCGTGCTTGCGTCTTTAGCTTCATCTTGCGAGTTTGCAGAAATACGAGGATGCACATGAGTCTTATGCTTTATTGCCTTAATGGTCCAAACCTTAATCTTCTTGGAACGCGAGAACCAGAGATTTATGGTACAGATACATTAGCTGACATCGAGAAGATGATGAGTAAGTCTGCGAATGATTTGGGCGCGAAATTAGTTTTTCGTCAGTCAAATCATGAAGGAGAGCTCATTGACTGGATTCAAGAAGCAAGAACGAAAGCTTCAGCGTTGATTTTAAACGCAGCTGCCTATACGCACACCTCTATTGCTATTCATGATGCACTCAAGACATTGGAAATCCCAGTTATTGAACTGCATTTATCCAACCCACACTCTCGCGAGCCGTTTCGCGCGAAAAGCTATGTGGCTCCATGTGCGCATGGAGTTATTGCGGGATTTGGTTCCGCAGGCTATCGCCTTAGCGTAGAAGCGGCTATCACGCTCGTGAACAAACGGAGCAAAAACTAATGGCTGATAAAGTCGAAAAGCTAGACACCGCCCTCATCCGCGAACTAGCAAAAATCTTGACGGACGGAAATCTCGGAGAGATTGAAGTTGAACATGGCGATCTACGCATTCGCGTATCCATGCCAGAGCCTGCTGCAATCTCTTATGCAGCAACGGCACCAGCTGCTGCACCCGCAGCGCCTGCACCTGCCGCACCGGCTCCTGCTGCAACTATGTCAGCGCCAGTTGCTGTTGCAGTGAATGACGCCAACATTGTAAAATCTCCAATGGTTGGTTCTTCTTACCTTGCTGCCGAACCAGGCGCTGCTCCATTCATCAATGTTGGTGATAAGGTCAAAGAAGGCCAAACAATCTTGCTTGTTGAAGCCATGAAAACTTTCAATCCTGTATCTTCTCACAAAGCAGGTATTGTTAAAGAGATTCTTGTGTCTGATGGTCAACCAGTCGAATACGGCGAAGCTCTCGTCATCATTGAATAGGTGACATGATGATCAAGAAAGTTCTCATTGCGAATCGAGGTGAAATCGCATTGCGTATTCACCGCGCATGTAAGGAGATGGGAATCTCCACGGTGGCTATCCATTCGGAAGCTGACAAAGATGCTATGCATGTACGTCTAGCAGATGAAAGCGTGTGTATCGGCCCCGCATCATCCACAGAATCCTACCTCAACATTCCTTCTATCATGGCCGCTGCCGAGATTACGGGTGCTGATGGTATCCACCCTGGATATGGTTTTCTGTCAGAAAACGCGAAATTTGCTGAAATCGTAGAAGCACACGACATCGCATTTATCGGACCGACTGCAGAACACATCCGTTTGATGGGCGATAAGATTGCAGCGAAAGACGCTATGATCCGCACAGGCGTACCGTGTGTTCCTGGATCTGATGGTGGTGTTGCAAATGTGGAAGATGCCAAACGTATCGCAGCAGATATTGGCTTTCCTGTCATTGTAAAAGCATCTTCAGGTGGTGGTGGTCGCGGTATGAAAGTCGCGCTAACTGCTGATGATATTGAAACAGCCTTCCGTACAGCGCGTACTGAAGCAAAAGCTGCTTTTGGTGATGATGCTGTCTACATTGAAAAATATCTTCAAAAGCCACGTCACATTGAAATCCAAGTCATTGCCGACACGCACGGAAACGTTGTTCACTTAGGTGAACGTGACTGTTCCCTGCAACGTCGTCACCAGAAAGTCTTTGAAGAAGCGCCTTCTCCCGCACTTTCCGAAGCAGAGCGTGCCGAAATTGGTAAGCGCGTATGTGCTTCAATTAAGAAGCTCGGATATCGCGGTGTTGGAACGATCGAATTCCTATGGGAAAACGGTGAATTCTACTTCATTGAGATGAACACACGTTTGCAAGTTGAGCACCCTGTGACTGAAATGATCACACGGATAGACCTTGTGCGTGAGCAAATCCGTATTGCTGCAGGTGAGAAACTTTCCTTCAAACAGAAAGATATTTCATTTGTGGGCCATGCGATTGAGTGTCGTATTAACGCTGAACATCCTCAAACATTCGTACCTTCACCCGGTATGATCAAGGATTTCCATGCACCCGGCGGGTTGGGCGTACGTCTCGATTCAGCCATGTATACTGGATATAAAATTCCGCCATATTATGACAGTCTCATCGGGAAACTGATTGTTCACGGGATGAGCCGCGAAGAGTGTTTGCTGCGCTTGAAACGTGCTTTAGATGAAATGGTCGTATCAGGCGTTGAGACGACTTTGCCTCTACACCAAAGACTTGTGCAAAACGAAGATGTCGCCAAAGGAGATTACGATATCCACTGGCTTGAGCATTTTCTAGCGCAAGACACTTAAGGCAAACACATGTCAGATGGCTTCGGCCCTGATGAATTGCTCGACTTATATCGTCGCGGCGTCTTCCCGATGGGCGAAGACGCCGATGACGCAAATCTTTTCATCGTAGACCCAGACTTTAGAGGCATTTTTCCGTTAGACGGACTACGCATCTCTCGTAGTTTACGAAAAGTGGTCGCACGTGATGTTTTTCATGTCACAGTGAACGCAGCTTTCACAAGTGTCATGGAGGCGTGTGCGGATAGAGATTCAACATGGATTAATACACCTATCATCAATTTATACTCTGCCCTACATCGGCGAGGCCAAGCCCATAGTGTGGAATGTTGGCAAGATGGTGAGCTTGTAGGTGGATTGTATGGTGTAAGCTTAGGTGGCGCTTTCTTCGGTGAAAGCATGTTTTCAACAGTGTCCAATGCGTCCAAAGTTGCACTTGTCCACCTTGCTGCACGCCTTATAGCAGGCAATTACCAACTACTTGATACACAATTTCTAACTGACCATTTGGAAAGCTTGGGTGCTATTGAAATACCGCGTGCTGAGTTTCAAGAGAAATTAAAAGCTGCCCTCGCTATTGAAGGCAATTTCTATTCAGTTTCCGAGCTCACATCAGGCAATCCAGAAGAATCAATTGATGGGCTTTCAGGCGCTTCAAACCCAAGTCCAGATTCGTCATACAGCCCTAGAGGTTCGTCTTCATTTTCAGGCAAAGCAGCATTACAGCTAATCACCCATACATCATAAAGCGGATGCTCAAGTGCATTCAAACCGGGTGAACTTGCAAACATCCATCCAGAAAACAAACGCGGATCATCATCCTGCGGTCTACCATCTGAATTTACCCCAGTAGAAATGACTTCTAAAAATGCAGCTGCTTCCGGTGGCTGTTCTTCAGGTGGAGACTGGTAACATGCTCGCACTGTTAGAGCGAGACCACCAAATTGCGCGGTGTCTCCGACCTCGATCTGAAGATCGGTAGCTTCACCTGTAATTTTCTCCAGCGCACGCACTTTAACACCCGTTCTGGGTTCAAGAGAAAATGCCGCTTGTGATGCAGTTGTCGCGAGCAATACCGACGCCAAGATTAGATTACGCATATCCCAAAGCTCCACACACACGACAACAGAATCAGAAAAACTTACGATTGTTATCATATGCCCAAATGTGGTGGGCATATGTCATTTAAATAAATTTCGCAGCCCTTCGCATATCAAAAATGCAAGCAAGCGTTTTATTGCTGAGAACTAGCGGACGACGCGGTAATTGCATCCGCGATATTTTTCAGGCGTCCATCAAGCGATGTGGCAAACTCGGTCAATAACGGGCCAAGCTCAACAGAACCACTTGTGTAGGTAATTTCATCACCCGGCTGAAGCATGTCCATTCCGCCGCCTGGAAGCAATGCAATGTGCGGCCCAGACAACAAGCTGTCAGATGAAATTTTTGCAGTTGTATCTGAATCCAACTCAACACCATTTGCAACATTGAGTTTAATCATTGGTACAAGGCGCGCTTTGTCCAGCTCAACACTCGTAACAACGCCAACTTTAACACCCATCAAGCGTACATCTGTACCTTGAAGCACACCATTGATCGGCCCTGTAAATTGGGCTGTTAATTCATAACTGCCCTTGCTGCCGGAGCTTTCTGTTTGCTGTAACGAATACCAAACAAAAACGCCCGCCACAGCTACAACAGCTAGTCCGACAATCGTTTCAAACAATGAATCACGCATCGGGATCCCATGCCTCGTAATCACCAGCAGTCTTAGTGCGCTCATCTTTGCGCCAGAGACTACCTTTAGGTTTATAAGCCATCAACGTACCGGTTAAGTTTGGCTGATGTGGCTTCTCAAAAGATTTCTTCACCAATGGTTCTTCTGTTGGAGGTTTGTCAAAAGTATGGTGAATCCAACCATGCCAATCTGGAGAGATACGAGTAGGCTCGGCTGGGCCGTTATAAATAACATAACGACGCTTGCGGCCTTCCTGACTTGGTTTCTTTTCTTCATAGAACTTATTGCCCCATTCATCTTCTCCGACGAATGCAGCACGACGTCCAATATCAAAACGAGTTCCAATTGTGGTGTTCTTCCACCAACCAATGACAGACATGCGTTCTCCTTAACCGATTTTTCGCGAATATGGCGCCGTCGCGTCCAAACGTCCAGCTTCAACCGCAATGAGTTGCAATCAAACCCACGTGATACGAAATCTTGTGGGAAAAACCACACATTCACACAAGATATATTGCACTATTGAACCAATTTGCGCACATTCACCATATTCAGGGAGAAGATTTAATGGCGCAGCGCAGGACTAAACAGCCGACTCAGTTATTGGCATCACTCATGTCGGCAGGGGAAATCTGGTTAGAAACAGATAGATCCACGTCCCTGAACTCGGCTGAAGCAACAGATTACCTCAATGGATTAGCCACATTAGATACGTCTGCTAGTGTTAAATCATCTATTACAAAAGCGCTTTCCAAAGGCCGAATCTCTCCCCTGATTCCCCTCGGCGCGGCGATTGGCAGTGTAAGCCCTGCTCCAATATCATCAGGTGGTGCAGAAATGGCCATTGCTGAAGCCGCGACAATTGCTGCCGCTCGCGCCGCTACTGCACAAGGTTTCACCTCTCTTTCTGATGCTTTAGAGAGCCTAACAATAGATACAGATGATGAAGGCCTGCCAACCGAAGATGCCCTCACCGATGCTATTCGGTGTGGTGCAGACGCAGACCTCATTGAAATCGCACTCTCAACACCAGGCGGTCCCCGTGCCGCTGCAACAGCTCTGCGCAAACAAGCAGCTGGCGCACGCGATACAGGCACTGTCCATCTTGGCCTAACTGATTGGCGCGATGCTTCCGCTGAAAAACTTGCAGACGCCTCCAACCGCCTTGCTGGATTACGCATAGGTCTACAAGTCAACCACCTTTCTAAATCTGCTCCTACGGCGAAATCACCTGCGTTGATTTTGAATTTGGGAGCCTATTTCGACGATAAAACCTTTGCCGAAGAAACACTGCGATCAGATCTCGTTGATATTAAGTCAGCTTTTGCTGGTGTATTTGTCGTCGTTGCAGGATTAGCCGCGACGATCATGTCAGAGGGACTGGCGTATGATTCGCCACAGGGGCGGAACCGTGCAAAAGAATTGACTTCTATATTGGCCGAATATCAGGGCAGTAGCACTAAAGAAAAAACCGATATTCAATTTGCCTTCCTACGCCCATCTCCTCAAGCTGTTGCTTGGCTAAACCTTGAAAGCCTTGGTGTTGATCCTGTCATCTCACTCATCTCTAGTGCTGATGAAGATGAAACACGTTTTTCCCATTGTGCTGGTCTCGCACTTAATTGTGCCGCAACTGAAAGCCAACGTCAGGATGTTGCTCTCCGTGTTCTTGGAGCACGTTCTCTTGATCAGATTGATGGATTAGAACGTAACCGCCTTGCAGAACGCGGCCTCAGCGAAGAAGCCCTCGACCGCGTCGAACAAGCCATTCGTGACGGGCTGCCATTGCGCAGCGCATTCTCACGTTGGGTTGTCGGTGATGACACCATTCGCAAACGTTTAAGCCTTGCTCCTGAAGCGTTTGAGACGGACGGTGAAGCACTGCTAAGTGCTATCGGTATTTCTGCACGTGAGATTGAAGAAGGCCGCGCTGCTGTTCAAGGCAGACGTCGTGCTGTGTCTGACCCGAATTCCGAACTTGCTCAAGTTTTCTATCTTGGCCATCACGCTAAAGCTGGTGCCTGTATCCGTTTCGCCCTTAGTGTACGCGAAGCGCTTAACGTCCCTATCTTACTTACTGTCCCCACATCGGAAGCACAGCCTCCGACACGACAAGACCTACAATTGTGTTTTAGTGCGGCGATTGAAAACAATTTAAGCCTTCGCATTGACCCATCCAAGCCACAGATCAATGAAACCATTTTAGAGCGTTTAGCCGAAGCTGAACGCCGCGCACATACGCCACCTACATTTGTACAAGCTCAAACTATTGCGCCAGCGGAACAGAAACAGCATGTTCCAAGCCATATTCAGGCACCGAACACGCATCCAAACTCAGATAAATATGCAGGACGTCACCGCCTACCAGACCGGCGCAAAGGTTACATTCAGAAATCGACGGTGGGTGGCCATAAAGTTTATATTCACACTGGTGAGTTTGAGAATGGTGAATTGGGCGAAATATTCATCGACATGCACAAAGAAGGTGCCGCCTTCCGCTCCTTGATGAACAATTTCGCCATCGCCATTTCTATCGGTCTTCAATATGGCGTGCCACTTGAAGAGTTTGTTGATGCATTCGTCTTCACACGCTTTGAGCCTGCAGGCGAAGTCACTGGAAATGACTCAATTAAATCTGCGACCTCCATCCTAGATTATATATTCCGCGAATTAGCAGTCTCATATCTGGAACGTGATGATTTAGCAGAAATGGATGGTTTATCATCTGATGGCCTTGGAAAAGGCGCAGGTGATTCCACACGTGAAGCCCCATCGCCACAAGATGCCGTGCAGATGATTTCAAAAGGCTTTAGTCGCGGAGTTATCCCTGACAATATTGTATTCCTAGATTCAGCCTCCATGCGCCCTAAAGCAAAACCAGCTAACGAGACCCAAGATTTTGAAGACGAAGAGTCTGACGCAAACGATACATCACCCCCCGCTGCACCAACATTAGCTACTGGCGAAGACGACCATCCTGATTATTTAGGAGACGCTTGCCCTAATTGTGGTCACTTCACACTCGTTGAAGATGATGGCGTTGCAATATGTGATGCATGCGGAGCGACAGTGCAAACAGCATAAAGCAGTTTATTCAATCGAAGTTCCGTTAAAATGCTGAAGCCATATTCAACTTGGCTTCATTATTGCTGTGATATGGGAAAACCCAGATATTATACCATTTTCTACGGGAAAGGTTCTCACAATGAAACGCGCCTTAATTGCTATTGCTCTGACATCCTTTGTGGCTCTTCCAGCATTTGCACAAGATGCGGGCCAGATTGCATCTGTTAAACAGGGTGCCGACTGTGAAGGCTGCAACCTTTTCCAAGCAGATTTTTCTATGGACGACCTTTCAGGTAGAAATTTAAGTGGCTCACGGTTGCGTCAAGCAAACCTTGAAATTTCAACTTTAGACAAAGCCAATCTGACTAATGCAAATTTAAGCGTCGCTAACCTATTTGGCGTGCGCATGTCTGGTACAAATTTGACAGGTGCAAACCTTAAAGACGCAACACTTGTTGGTGGTTGGTTTGGTGGTGCGAACTTCACAGACGCGCAGATGGAAGGCGCAGTTCTGTCAGGTTCATACCTCGTTACAGCCAAGGGCCTAACACAAGCACAGCTGGCAACAACCTACTGCGATACATCAACTGAGCTGCCTAAGGGCTTAAACGCGAATATGTGTAGATCAAACTAAGCTTTCTTCACACACCACAGAAAAAAGGGCAGTCATATCAAATGACTGCCCTCTTCTTTTAATGCACTACATCAAGAAATGTTATTTCTTTGGCTCTACCGGTACAAGACGTAATGAAAGCTCTCTTAGCTGAGAGTTTTCTGCTACACTTGGCGCACCAAGAAGCATGTCTTGTCCCTGCTGGTTCATTGGGAACATGATCACATCACGAATGTTATCAGCCTCTGCCAATAGCATCACCATGCGATCAATACCCGGCGCAATTCCACCGTGTGGAGGCGCACCATATTTGAATGCGTTTAGCATGCCGCCAAATTCTTCTTCCACCACTTCAGGCCCGTAACCAGCAAGCTCGAAGGCTTTGATCATAATGTCTGGACGGTGGTTACGAATAGCACCAGAAGATAGCTCTACACCATTACAAACAATGTCATATTGGTACGCAAGAATATCTAGTTTTTTCTCATCAGTATCAGCAGCTTCTAGCACTTCCAAACCGCCTTGTGGCATAGAAAATGGGTTGTGCGAGAAGTCTACTTTCTTGTTGTCCTCATCCCACTCATACATTGGGAAGTCGACAATCCAGCAGAATTTGAAAATATCCTGTTCGATAAGATCTAGCTCTTCGCCCACTTTTGTGCGCGCTGCACCTGCTAGCTTGTAAGCATCAGACTTTTTACCAGCAGAGAAGAAAATTCCATCTCCCGCTTCAAGACCCATTTGTTTCAATAGGCCAGCAAGGTGTTCAGGCTCAAAATTCTTAAGCACAGGGTCTTGGCTATCTACACCGCCCCCATCTGCCTCTTTAAGACGCGCATAGCCAAGTCCTGGCGCTTGCATTTCTTTCTTCGCCCATTTGTCCATCTCATCGAAGAATTTACGAGATTTTTCAGCAGCAGCTTTTGGTGCTGGGATCGCAATAACTTTACCGCCACCAGCAATAATTTTTGCAAAAATGCCAAACCCAGTTTTGCTGTCATCACGGAAGAATTCAGTTACATCACTCAATTCAATCGGATTACGAAGGTCAGGCTTGTCAGACCCGTATTTGGCCATCGCCTCAAGATAAGGGATACGTGGGAAAGGCGCTGGCGTTACTTTTTTATCGCCAGAAAATTCTTCAAACACGCCATGCATCACAGGCTCGATAGATGCAAAAACATCTTCCTGTGTCACAAAGCTCATCTCAATATCGAGTTGATAAAACTCTAAAGAACGATCAGCACGCAGGTCTTCATCACGGAAACACGGCGCGATTTGGAAATAACGATCAAATCCAGACACCATCATTAGCTGTTTAAACTGCTGTGGAGCCTGAGGGAGTGCATAAAACTTATTCGGGTGCATACGAGATGGCACCAAGAAGTCACGCGCACCTTCTGGGCTAGACGCTGTCAAAATAGGCGTTTGGTATTCCGTAAAGTTCTGCGCCTTCATACGCTCACGCAAGGACGTGATCACATTTGAACGCAACATTATGTTTTTGTGCAGTGTATCACGGCGCAAATCTAAATAACGGTGCTTTAAGCGAATCTCTTCTGGGTAATCTGGCTCACCAAAAACAGGAAGCGGCAACTCATCTGCTGCAGATTGCACGACAAGTTCGTCAATAACGACCTCAATCGCACCTGTATCTAGGTTTGCATTAGCGGTTTCTTCAGACCGAGCAACCACTTTACCTGTTACTGAGACTACACTTTCGACGCGTAAACGCTCTAAAGTGGAAAAATGCGCATTATCTGGCTGAACTACGCATTGCGTCAGACCATAATGATCGCGTAAGTCTACAAATAACAGACCTCCATGGTCGCGCTTACGATGAACCCAACCGCTAATGCGTACGGTTTCACCTACATGTTCGGATCTTAGTTGGCCGCATGTGTGCGTACGATAAGCGTGCATTTCTTGGAGTCTCCGTTGAGAAAGTTTGGCGGACAAGCACACCGTTACGGCCTGCTTGTCAAGCGATAGCGTTTAGGAAGGAGCTGGTGTGCCATCTAACACCCGCGATGAATTGAAGTTAGTAGCAGACACTGACGAGCTTATCAAAGCCTGTGAGGAGCTGAAAAAGGGCGAATTTATCGCCGTTGACACTGAATTTCACAGAGAATCGACCTTTTGGCCGAAACTTTGTCTAATTCAGGCAGCCACTTTGGAGTTTGATTGTCTTATCGACCCTCTGTCCCCCAATATCGATTTGACACCATTTTTGGAGTTAATGGCAGATACCTCTCGTGTAAAAGTTTTTCATGCTGCACGTCAGGACATGGAAATTTTCACAAAACTGATTGGCACACCTCCTGCTCCAATTTTTGATTCGCAAATTGCAGCCATGGCATGTGGACTTGGAGATTCCGTTTCTTACGAGAATCTGGTTTCCCAACTTCTAAAAGCTAAAATTGATAAATCTTCTCAATTTACAGATTGGGTACGTCGTCCTCTCACTGAGAAACAACTCAATTATGCCCGTGGTGATGTGACCCACCTTCGCCATGCCTATGTCATATTAAAAGCGAAACTAGAAAAACTCGATCGCATGAAATGGATTGAAGAGGAAACATCTATTCTTGTCGATCCAAACACATATGACACTAATCCTAAAAACGCATGGAAACGAATGAAAATTCGTAAACCACGCAAAGACTATCTTGCCCTCATTGCTGCTGTTTCTGAATGGCGTGAGACTGTGGCGCAAGATATGGACAAACCACGTTCACGTGTTCTCAAAGATGATGCCGTCCAAGAAATTGCTCAGCAAAAACCGGCTGATGAAAACGCCATGGAGCGTCTGCGCGCCGTACCCAAAGGCTTTGTTAAATCACGCCACGGGCAGGCACTTATGGAGACAATACAAGCCGCCCTGCAGAACCCAGACGCCTATGCACCAGAGATACCGCGCAGGCCCACCAGCACACAACCACCAGGGGCCGTCGGTGACCTTCTCAAAGTGTTGTTAAAGCACGTATCAGAAGAAGCTGAAGTAGCACCACGTCTAATCGCCAATGCTGCTGACATTGAACGCATCGCCTGTGACGATGAACCTGATGTACCTGCGATGCGTGGCTGGAGACGTGAAGTCTTTGGAGACCTCGCCATGAAACTCAAAGACGGTAAAATCGCAATCGCGATTTCAAAAACGGGTGTTAAAGTTTTCGACGTTTAGTCGCAAAAAACAAACACTTAAAATTTAAAGCTCCGCTTGCTCTCCTGAAAAGCTCAAGCGGGGCTCCATCCCTAAAATTACTGCGGCCTGCACCAGACGCTTACGAATCATTTCCGACACTAGTGCACGCATCTTCTCATCCACATCAAAATTGACGCTTCCGCCGCGTATTTCCAGCCTTGAATATTTTAACAAATCAGCTGAACGCGCTGAAAAATGCGCACCCAAACGCATCAATGCCCCTAGTCCACGCGCTTGCCCCGCGACTTCCCCACTCAATAGCCGAGCCGAAATTGAATGCTCAAAACTGCGCTGATAGCGACTAGCTACAGCCAATGCGACTGCCGCGCGATCTTGATGCGTCCATCCGGTTAAAGGTGCCGTCACCAGAAATTCAAAAGCCATTTCAGCACGATAGTCAGGGTGCATCCGCGACCCAACATCCGCTGCTAAACATGCAGCTTCTGCCAACCTCTCGGGAAGAGTAAATTTTGCAGCCTGTTTGAGCCACTGCGCCAATGTCGCTCCAAACTCCCAATTTGATGGTGTGTCCGCAATCATCGCCTGCATACCAGTAATCAACGGATCTTTACGTTGTGTGCCTTCATCCATTTTTTCAAAAACCAAGCCCTCACGCACTCCATATGAGCTTGTGACGACGGTTTTAAAATCTCCAGCCCGCAATACCCCATTCAACACCGCTGCCGCCGAAGGTAGGGTTTGTGCACGTTTGGACGAAACGATATGCATTAGCGCCAGCATTTTTTTATCCGGAGCTTGAAGCTGTTCTGTTAAGGTCAATAATTCTTGCGCATCAATATGATAGGCTTGAAGAATACGTAATGGATACTCGTTTATCTCCATATGCATACGCGCAATGGCACGCCACGCACCGCCCACCATATACAGTGTATCCATGGAATTATTCAATTCCGCAGAACTTTCAAGTTCAGCATCAATCTTCTTGCGCAATTTCTTAGATAGCGTCACGAAACTAGATGGTCCAGGTGTTGAGCTTTCCGCCTGCTTCAGCCATTCAGGAGGCAATAATGCTAAAGGACCAAGTGGATATGTGGTTCCAGTCGTATAATAACCATCATTAATAATAGACAATTCAAGACTTGAACCGCCAAGATCTCCACTAACACCATGTGCTATTGGTTGCTGTGCGATGACACCAGTAGCCGCCAATCGTGCTTCATCAGCACCGGTCATGACTTTAATATTCAAGCCAATTTCTTCACGAACTCGCGCGCAAAATTCAGCGCCATTGGTTGCATCACGTACAGCGGCGGTCGCAAAAGGAAGTTCTTCATCAACCCCTTGCGCTTGCATTGCGGCTTTAAATCGAGCCAATGCAGACATTGCCGCCTCAAGCCCTTCTGGGTTTAACACACCACTTTCGGTTAAACCTCGTCCTAAACCAGCAAGCACTTTCTCATTGAAACGCGCTTGCATGGACCTCCCGACAACATCGTAAATCACCAAACGCACCGAGTTTGAGCCAATATCAATTACCCCAACACGACGCGCTTTTGTCGTAAATTTAGGATAGGATGACTTGTTCAAAACATCGGCAAAATTCATATTCTCATGCCTTAGGCCTGTGGTTTCAATTTAGGAGGCGGTGCATATTCTAAAGCACTTCCACGTCCTGACAGACTGTGGTTCTCCATAAAATACTCATGAACATTAAATGGTTCGTCTTCGCTTTGTTCACTTTCATCAAGCGTATCAATTACGCGAACAAAACCACCATTGGACTGAAGAGACCAACTTTGCATACGGTCATTCAAATTCGCAATCATTATCTGGTCTAGAATTTGGCGATGGACTGTTGGGTTCTCAATGAGAGTCATTGCTTCGACACGTCGGTCTAAATTGCGTGGCATCCAGTCAGCGGAAGTCATATAAACTTTCGCATTTGGTGATGGTAGGCCATGCCCATTCCCAAAACAAACAATACGCGAATGCTCCAAGAAACGACCTACAATCGACTTCACTTCAATGGAATCTGACAATCCCGGCACTCCAGGACGCAAACAACAAATTCCTCGAATAACAAGTTCAATTGTTACACCTGCTTGACTCGCTTCATAAAGCTTGTCGATGAGTTCAGGGTCAACAAGGGAATTCATTTTGGCCCAGATTGCTGCTAGACGCCCTGCTTTTGCATGCGCTATCTCATCATCTATATGCTGCAACATGGCTGACTTCATGTTCAAAGGAGACATGAATATTTTTTCCAGCTTATCTGGCTCAGCATTTCCAGTTACATAATTAAATAACCGCCCTGCATCACGCCCAAAAGCAGGTGCTGCTGTAAATAGCGACAAATCAGTATAAATGCGGGCTGTTATGGGGTGGTAGTTACCTGTTCCAAAATGGGTATATGACCGCAATTCACCGTTTTCACGACGCACAACAAGACTAACTTTTGCATGCGTTTTATACTCAACAAAACCATAAACGACTTGAACACCTGCACGCTCTAAATCACGCGCCCAGCGCATATTCGCTTCTTCGTCAAAGCGCGCTTTGATTTCGATCAACGCCGTTACGTTTTTTCCAGCTTCCGCCGCCTCAATTAAAGCAGCAATAATTGGGCTATTTTTCGATGTACGATAGAGCGTCTGTTTAATCGCAACAACATTCTCATCTGCTGCAGCTTGGCGAATAAAGCCGACCACTACATCAAAACTCTCATAAGGATGATGGACGAGAATATCTTTCTCACGAATGGCAGCGAAAAAATCACCATTGTGCTCGCGAATACGCTCGGGAAAACGTGGTTCATAAGGCGCAAATAATAGCTCTGGGCGACGCTTGTCGATAATATCGCCCAACTGAGACAAACCTAAAATTCCATCAACGTCTACAACGTCTTGTTCTTCAGCACCTATGGCTTTGATCAGAAATTGTTTTAGAGAATCAGGAGCGTTAGCCTCTATGGTCATACGAACCAAACGCCCACGGCGACGGCGCTTTAGTAAAATTTCAAACTCTCGAATTAGATCTTCAGCTTCATCTTCAACTTCAATATCGCTGTCCCTTACAATACGAAAAACACAGCGTGCTTTCTCAGTACAATCAGGAAACAGCATATCAAGGAAATGCGGAATGGTGTTTTCCAAGGAAATAAAACGACGCGTCACCTTTCCGTTTTGGTCTTCTTTCTCAGGTAGCTCAATAAAACGATCAACTTGAGTTGGAATAGGCACTAAAGCTTGAAACGGCGTATTTGCGCCTTTTTTAAGAAGAGTAAAACCAATCGCAAACCCTAGGTTTGGGATGAATGGAAATGGATGCGCAGGATCAATTGCAAGAGGTGTTAAGAGCGGAAACACACGATCTGTGAACATCTCTTTCAGCGCTGCTCGCTCACTCTCCTCAAGTTCATCATGCTTAATTATTTCAATACCCGTTTCTCTGAGCTCCTTACTCAAAGAGACATACAAGCGCTGCTGGTCACGCATTAGCGCACCTGCACGTTCATTTATTCGTTCTAATTGTTCGCTAGGAGTGAGCCCATCTAAACTTGGTTTTGTAACACCCGCCCTCATGTATTCACGCAATCCTGCTACACGAACCATATAAAATTCATCGAGATTATTTGCGGATATCGATAAGAAACGTAAGCGCTCCAGCAATGGGTGACGCAAATTTTCGGCTTCTTCTAAAACGCGGTAATTAAAATTCAACCATGATAATTCGCGATTAAAGAAACGAGATGGGGATGTTTTTAGATCTTCCATAGGAATTTCAGACTTAGTTGAAGTTTCATCAAGGGAGACAACTCTGGTCGGGCGCTTACGGCGAGTGGGTTTGCGAGTTTCCGTTTGAGACGTCATATTCTTTTGCCTATCGTTGACACATAACTAGTCTGTATCGAATTGTTGTTCCAAAGCCTTTAACGCTTTACCTGCTGTTTTCTTATTGAGCGCCTTACCATCAGCAACTTGCTCAAGTTTCTCAACAATTTGGTCAATGACAGTGTAACTCCTGCCAAGCCTAAGCGTGAGATAATCCGCAGATGCCTCCGGCAGCTTCATAAAACGAGACTTACACGCAGACACCAAACGAATTTTGAAAGTCTTCTCATCTAATGATGCAATTTTTACGACAGGAAGGGCAGAAAGACGAGATTGAAGGTCTAAAGGGCTCATATTCCAGCTTGATGGGTCGGTTGATCCAGAAAAAAGTAGAAAAGCACCACGATTCTTACAGAGATTCATCGCGGCTAATAAGGAAGCACCATTTTCACATAAATCAGCATTATCGACCACTAGCGCTTTTAAAGACAAATTTGAAACTTCATCAATATCAGCGCGCCCCAGATCGAGACCTGTTACGTATGCAGCTCCAGTATCCTCTGCCCATTTACGAAGAATTCTGGTTTTGCCAGCCCCAGCCTCTCCAACAACGCACATTTGGCGCTCTGGCCAATACTCCCAACGAGAGAGCGTTGTACTTACGTCTTCAATAGCCGGAGTCGGCAATAGTGGTTCCAAATTCTCGTCGAGTTTAGGAAAATCTAAAACCAATTGCTTCGTTTTACTGACCTCTGTGCGAGGGTGTTTTGAAATCATTGGAAAGAAACAGGCTCCAATAACCAACCATAGTCATCTGAAGACAGTAACACTCCACTCGCGCGCAACTCAGCTGCAAGCTGGTCCGGACGTCCGGCAAACGAAAACGACACGTCAGCTCCTTGGACCGTTACATTTTCAACGAGTACGTTTTTGACAAGTCTGGAGTTCTTCAAGCCTTTTTGAACAGCAACCCACCCTTGTTGGTTATTATAACGCACAATCACGGATACAGATGTTTCCCCGATTGCGCGTACAATGTTTTGCGCTTTCCATGTACCTTCTAGGTAGGAAATCGCGCCAGATTTTGCTTGCTCCAAGTCTGGAAATGGACCTGCTGTTCCTATCGGTAGGCGTCCTGTGTATTCCTGACGCACATCATAAAGATCAACAAAATAATTAGTTCCAACCAATTTTGCGCGCGCAACCACACCTCTAAGCGCTGACATACGGTAAGCTTCTTCAGCTATATCATCCCAATTGACATCATTTAGATAAATTGCTTCGGATGTGACATAGGGTGACAGCACATTCTTATCGACGCTATTTCCCCAAACCATAGCCCATTCATCTGGATTTACACCATTTTCAACTTCAGGAATTAGCAAAGCCAATGAGGCCTGACTATCAACAAATGGAATGTCATACACACGTAAAAAAGCTTTTACCGCACGTTCATCAAATTTTACCGCCAATATCCCAATATAGTGATTGGCAGATTGTTTCTCGTCTTGCACATCTACAGCCGCAGCTAATCTTGCCGCAACACTACTATTGATAGTCAAACCTCTAGCGGCTGAACGGTCTTCCGAGAGTGTTATGCGCTGCAATAAACGGTTGGCCCCTTTGACCCGCGCCTCATCAAAGGCTTTCGCCCTTGCCTCTATAGTTGTTGCCGCAGTTGCATCCACGGCAATATCTGTCACCAGATATACATCAGCGTAACTTGCACCTATGGCGAGCCAAAGCATCGACACAGCAGCAACAAAAGAGCGAGCAAAACGATTCATGGTAAATCTGATACCAGTCAAATGTGCCAGATCAAAGACGTTTTGCATGTATAAAGTCGGAAAAACACATTGATTTATTGCAATGGATGGCCAAACCTTCCCAAAACTTCGATTCCGCCACTGGCGAAGCCCTTCAGCACATGTTAATGGCGCGACCCATGACAACCAATGATAAAACCCCGCTCACCTATAAAGCCGCTGGCGTCGACATTGATGCAGGCGATGCGCTTATAGATAAAATTAAACCTCTTGCAGCGATGACTCGTCGTGCAGGCGCAAATGCTGACCTTGGTGGTTTTGGCGGCGTCTTCGACCCTAAAGCTGCTGGATTTAAAGACCCTGTGCTTGTGTCTGGAACAGACGGTGTTGGCACAAAGCTTAAATTGGCTTTTGAAACCAACAAGCACGACACTATCGGAATCGATCTTGTCGCGATGTGTGTCAATGATGTGCTTGCCCAAGGTGCCGAGCCGCTTTTCTTCCTCGATTATTTTGCGACAGGACACCTTGAAACAGGTGTAGCAGAACAAGTCGTGACCGGAATTGCCAATGGTTGTAAAGAATCAGGCTGCGCACTTATTGGCGGTGAAACAGCTGAAATGCCTGGCATGTATCAAGACGGCCATTACGATCTTGCAGGATTTGTTGTTGGCGCTGCCGAACGTGGCTCCCTTCTCCCTGATACGGATGCAATGAAAGCGGGTGATACGCTCATCGCCATTGCTTCTTCGGGCCCCCACTCAAACGGGTATTCATTGGTGCGTCGCGTTGTTGAGCGATCAGGTCTTGCACTTACAGATGCATCTCCATTTTCTGACGGCACTTTAGGAGAAGCACTCCTCACACCGACAAAGCTATATGTATCTGCGTTAAAACCTTTGCTCAATGATAAGCTGATAAAAGGTTTAGCACACATTACAGGTGGTGGGATAACTGAAAACACACCCCGCATGTTACCAAAGACATTAGCGCCTGCCATCGACTTTGATAAAATCCAAATTCTTCCCGTGTTCAAATGGATGCAGGAAGTTGGCGCTATTGAAACGGCTGAAATGCGCCGCACATTCAATATGGGCGTAGGCATGATTGCAGCAGTTGCACCAGATAACGCACAAACGGTTGTGGACCGCCTAAATGCAGCTGGTGAAACAGCATATGTGATTGGCGAGCTGGCAGACGCATGAACGTGCCTGTGAACGATCTTCCTGAATACAACCCGACACGGTTGGCGATCTTCATATCTGGTACAGGCTCCAACATGGAAGCCCTGCTGGAAGCATGTGAAGAGGATGATTATCCAGCCAAACCTGTCCTCGTGCTTGCCAACAAAGCATCCGCTGGCGGACTTGAAAAAGCTAAAGCGCGCGGCATTCAAACTGTCGTCGTAGATCACAAAGTCTTTGGCGGTGATCGTGAAGCATTTGAACACGCTATACAGGCAGAGCTAGAGAAGCACGATGTTGAATTTATCGCGCTTGCAGGTTTTATGCGTGTGCTTACACCTTGGTTTATTGGCAAATGGGAAGGGAAAATGATCAATATTCACCCTTCTCTTCTGCCCAGCTTTCCCGGCCTACACACACATCAGCGCGCTATTGCCGCAAAATGCCGCCTTCACGGGTGCTCGGTGCACTATGTGACAGCAGGTGTCGATGAGGGGCCAATCATTGGACAGGCAGCTGTGCCGATTTTCCCTGACGACACGCCCGACACATTGGCAGCGCGTGTGCTTGTGGCAGAACACAAACTCTACCCTGCATGCCTAGAAGCTGCTGTAAGTGATGATCAAAACTCATCTTACGTGCAAATGAGCGATGATCCAGACGCGCCTTTTATTATCTCAGCGCCTTAAGCAATCAAATACAAACAAAACTATCTGCACGAGGCAAATGCCTCTGCAGGTATAAAAGGTATTGCCGCGAAGGGCGCGAGGCGCACATTCAGTCAGCGTAGTAATACTGGCACAAGGCCAGCGAGGAAGTGCTGCCCGAAGGCGCGCCTCGTAGAGTGGTTTAGCCTATTCCAAGACCGCTAGGAGAGGCGGGACATAGTCCCCTCAAACATCTGACGCGCGCAGGCGAAATGACACCCTTGCACCGGTTTCTCCCCGGCCCTGCCACCTTCCGAATACACCGCTGCACCCGATGGTTTGGCAAGCCCACTCTTCCACCCCGACACGTCGGTCGCGAGCCGCCCTAATGGGATGGATAACAAGCATTATGGCGCATAATATTGGGAGGGGGATAAGTTTTAGGAAATTAGCCTAAAACTTGAGAAAGCAAACCTGCAAAAGTTGCAAAAATTCTATGCCTTGTCGCTTCCGCCAGGAGTTCAAACAGCCCGATCCAAAGCGGTAATTTAACTATAAGCTTTCCAACTTCACTCCCAGAAGATTTTATCGCCGAATCTAAAAACAAACTTCCTTTTTCCACGATGAAAATTCCGATTTTTTTTAAAGCGTCCGCAATGCTGGATGACAATGCTCCACCGAAATTAACAAGCGCTCCTCGCATATATGAGAAAGGTCGCCAATTTTGTATACCACTGCGTTGGATAGCTAATTCAACTTTTTCATTAAGCAGCTCAAAAAATTCAACCGTTTCGGCAGCAACCTCATCTTTAAGCTCTTTAAGGTTTTGAATAATCTGGGCAGCCTGTTGAGATAGTTTTTTATCTTCAACAGTAGGTGGGCCATCAGGCGGTTGAACTTCAATAGTTTTGCCTAGTTCATCATTCTCCATAAAACGCAAGAATACTGATACAACATCTGCTAAAAGCTCATTTACAGATATTGGCAGAGGGGTTGCTTCGAAATCTCTTTCACTTTCTGAAAGGTTTTGAATTCTCCTATCTGCCTTGAGCAATGTTTCAAGCGTATGGCCTTCAACAGAAGCAGCAAGAATATCTGTTTCAGACAAATTTTTTCCCAAAGCTTTTCTCAGCAATCCGCCAAATTGCTCTACCCGTCGTACACTTTGTCCTGAACTAGATGCACATTCATCACTCAAGCAATTTAACCGAAGAAGAAGAGATGAATGAAGGTAATTTTGATCCTCAACAATGATGGGGGATGAAACTGACTTTTCAACAGAAACTGGAATTACTTGGGTAAAATTAGGTTCAGTTGAAGATTGTTCAAATAATTCGATCAAATTTACTGATAAATCTTCATGGTGGTCAGCTTCTAATGAGTAAAGCCCGCGCCCAACACGAAAAACCTCTCCATTAGCAGTCAACTCATTTAAGCGTCCGCGAATAGAGGAATTACTAGTATCGTAACCCGCATCAAAAAAGGCTGAAATAAATTCTGAAATTGAGACAGGCTCTTTTTTATTATTAAGGTAGTCGAGAATAAAACTCTTCATGGAGGGGAGGTCTAGAACTTCATCATTTTCGATATTTACAAAAAACTGACCTGATTGATGCACCTCAATAATATTTGAGATCTTTTCCATAACGTCGTCCGGCTCACCTTCCCAAAATACTTCAGGTTGATTAACTACATGATTTATGAGTAAGTCATTCAATGGCTTTGAGCCTCCTTTGTAAAACTCATCATACCATTCTGACAACATCTGCCAGTTTGTTCCCCACTCCTGCTCGGTCTTATCTACCATGAGCGCAAACGCGACACTGGTTCGTACTGGCGGTAACAGTTCATGCCAAAGACGCGCTTCCTTTAGCTTTGAAACGTCTCCGGTTTCAAAAAGAAGAGAGCAATCGAGACTTAAAACTCGCCAAAACTCGCTCGTTGGTCTGCTAAAGATGGATGCAGCTTCATAAGCAGCGATAACAGCAGCAGCAGCCGAGCGATCGGGAACGGCGGCGGCATCAGCTGCGGCAACTGCGGCGTCAAAAGCGGCGGAGGCAGCGTCAGCAGCGGCGGAGGCTACGAAAGAACCAGCCAAACGAACTGGCACGTAGGAGGCGGAGGTGTTCGCATCAACACCGGTTTGTGCACGCAGTACTGCTCGAAAACACTGAAGAGCAAAATTCTTTTCAGAATCAAAAACTAATGGCAGGACACGAAGTGCACAGCGTTGTGCAAGAACAACACTCCATTCTTTCGGTTTATAATCAAGCCAATCTTTAAATTCTTTTTGACTGGTTATGTTCAGCTCAAAAGCCATATGCCCTGTCCCCCTCGCATTGAATAAATCTAAACGCTTCGTCTTTAGCGTGCAAACAAAATGTTGATCTTATATTCCTCATAGCTGTCACCCCGCATTTATTGCGGGGCCTATCCATCGACATTCCTATTGCTGAAACATGGGTTCCGGTCTTGCCGTCTGCGCCGACAAACCGGAATGACAGACTAGTGAAATAGCAAGTTGGCTAGGCGTAAAACCTTGAGACAAATTACAAACCTATACGCCATCACTGCAGAACACTGCCACGTGCGAGGTAAACACTGTCACCCCGCATTTATTGCGAGGCCTATCCATCGACATTCCTATTGCTGAGACATGGGTTCCGGTCTTGCCGTCTGCGCCGACAAACCGGAATGACAGTTTAAAAGCTATGATTTAGCTCTCATTTGTTCGGGCAATTCATTGCCGCTAAGTTTGCCGTCTTTATTTTGATCTTTATTGCCAAAAATCCAAAGATACACAGATACGAGCTCATCGGCATTGAAGGTTTCATCTCCGTCCGCATTGAATTTATCCCATACATCTTTTGGGAAAGATGATTTACTTTTGCCTAGCCATTCTACTTTGGTAAGGATTCCATCTTTATTTTTGTCGCGAAAGTTGAACTGGCGGTCAGCCTCAAACAGCACGTATTCTTCGGCTGTAAGCGCCCCGTCGCCATCGGTATCTGCTGCTGGTAGCGGCAAAGGGTTTGCAGCATTTGCAACGCCTACTCCCAAGCTTGAAATCAAAAATCCAGCTATGATTGTTTTTCTCAATAACATGTTTCACTCCCAATAAAATGCACCGGCGTCTTTCTTGATCACGCTCTGGTTGAGTTTATCATGATAACGCACAAAACATCTGTCAACGAGATTCATCATATGTATATTGCAGCTAGCCACGACTTGCTGCTGTTGGCGGGTGCGGAATGACTACAAACAGTTTACGTCAACGACTGCCAGATAGATTCTTAATCGCTTTGCCTATGCCATCGACGGTGAGCGGGTACATGCGATCGCCTATAATTTCGCGGATCATGTGGTTGGATTGTGTATGCTGCCAATAGCGTTCGGGTTCTGGATTTATCCATGCGAGTTTAGAATACACATCGGCTAGCCTTTGCAACCACACAGCCCCCGCCTCTTCATTCATATATTCAGAGGCACCGCCGACCATCGCGATTTCATAAGGTGACATTGCTGCATCCCCCACAACAATAACCTTATAATCATGAGGATAGGTGTGAAGAATATCCCATGTGTTTAAACGCTCGGTCCAACGGCGGGAATTGTCTTTCCACACATAATCGTAAAGGCAATTATGAAAGTAAAAATACTCCATGTGTTTAAACTCTGCGCGGGCAGCAGAGAATAATTCTTCAACAAGTTTGACATATGGGTCCATAGAACCGCCAACATCAAAAAAGATGAGCACTTTGACGACATTGCGCCGTTCGGGACGCATTTTAATATCCAGATATCCAGAGCGTGCTGTCGCATCGATTGTGTTTTTGAGGTCAAACTCTTCTTCGGCACCTGCGCGGGCAAACTGACGTAATTTTCGCAATGCCATTTTGAGGTTTCGTGTGCCCAGCTCTAAACTGTCATCAAGGTCTTTAAACTCTCGCTTATCCCACACTTTGACAGCGCGTTTATGCCGGCTTTCATTTTGTCCAATGCGAATGCCTTCAGGATTATAGCCATAAGCCCCAAAGGGCGACGTTCCGGCTGTGCCTATCCATTTATTGCCGCCTTGGTGACGCTTTTCTTGCTCTTCTAAACGTTTTTTGAGCGTCTCCATAAGCTTGTCCCAGCCCCCGAGAGCTTCGATCTGAGCTTTTTCTTCATCGGTGAGGAATTTCTCAGTGAGCTTACGGAGCCAATCTTCTGGGATATCTGTTTCCAGTCCCTCATTGACGTTCTCTAAGCCTTTGAACACATGGCCAAAGACGCGATCAAACTTATCAAGATTACGCTCGTCTTTTACCAAGCTAGCGCGGGCAAGATAATAAAAGTTCTCTATTTTTTTATCAGCAAGGTCAGCATCCATCACCTCAAGGAACATAAGATATTCCTTGACTGAGACGGGTAAGCCCGCTGACTTCAACTCATAAAAAAACTTGATAAACATATCGCGCCAATCGGCTATTGAAGATGGGTTTAACGCTCACGCCGCGCCATGAATGCTAGACGCTCAAAGAGATGAATGTCCTGCTCGTTTTTGAGCAATGCGCCATGTAGAGGCGGAATGGTTGTGCGTGTATCTTTCGAGCGCAACGTGTCTGGGTCCATATCTTCCGACATAAGCAGCTTTAGCCAGTCTATAAGCTCAGATGTAGATGGTTTCTTTTTAAGGCCAGGAACATCGCGCATCTCATAAAAAGTTTCTAAGGCCGCTGCGACGAGGCGTTTTTGAATATTGGGAAAATGCACATCGACAATTGATTGCATTGTGTCTGGATCAGGAAATTTAATGAAGTGAAAGAAACAACGACGCAGGAACGCATCTGGCAGTTCTTTTTCATTGTTGGATGTGATTATCACAAGCGGACGTTTTACGGCTTTGATGGTTTCGCCTGTTTCGTAGACGAAAAATTCCATACGATCCAATTCTTGCAGCAAATCGTTTGGAAATTCGATGTCGGCTTTGTCGATCTCATCAATCAGCAAAATAGGCTGATCTTCGGATACAAAGGCTTCCCACAACTTACCGCGTTTAATGTAATTGCTGACATCCGCCACTTTGGGATCACCCAATTGGGAATCGCGTAAACGCGATACAGCGTCATACTCATACAAACCCTGCTGTGCTTTGGTGGTGGATTTGATGTGCCATTCAATTAGAGGACGACCAAGTGATTGCGCAACTTCATGGGCTAAAACTGTTTTACCAGTTCCCGGTTCCCCTTTAATAAGAAGCGGACGCTCCAACGCAATTGCGGCATTCACTGCGACCTGCAAATCTTCAGTGGCGACATAGGTATCAGATCCTGCAAATTTCATGGGGCATATTCCTTTATTGACACGATTGGACAATAGGTATGATGCACCGCAACATCAATACTTACCTAGGGTAAGTACAAATGTCTGTTAGATAAAACCTGCCTTTTCCTAACCCAGCGGGTCTTCGGGCTCTATTTGATAGAGCTCTATCGTCTTTCCGTCTGGATCAACCTCTTTAAGTGCGACCGGATATCCCCACAGGTTTGCAAGGTGTCGCAAAACTCGCCACGTGTCATCTTCATCCAGCAATACACCTTCCGAGACATGGTGCGTTAGGTTGAGGCACCGATCTCCGGCTAGGTCGACATCACAAACTTGAATATTCGGGTCGGATCGCGACACATCATAATCACGAGAGAGCGCGCGCCGTACTTTTAGATATCCGCGCTCATCATGAATAGCCGCAACCTCAATTTCCTCTTCATCACTATCATCGACGATATGAAACAAACCTAATTTGCGGATGAGATGAGGCGAAAGGTATTGCAGGACAAAACTTTCATCTCTGAAATTAGCCCAAATATCTTTGAGCACTTGCATATGATTGCCCTTGCCTGCGAAATCAGGAAACCATTCCAGATCTTCTTCGGTTGGCTGAGTACAAATGCGTTCAATGTCTTCGCACATAGCAAACCCTAATGCATATGGGTTGATGCCATTAAATCGCGGATCATTATAATCTGGCTGCATCACAACACCTGAGTGAGAATGCAGAAATTCCATGAACTGCCCGTCGGAAATTTGTCCCTTTTCATGCAAGCGCGTCATGATGCGATGATGGGTATAGGTCGCGCAGCCTTCATTCATCATTTTGGTTTGGCGTTGCGGATAGAAATACTGCGCTATTAAACGCACTATCCTAAGTATTTCGCGCTGCCATGGCGCAAGGCGCGGAGCCGTTTTTTCTAAGAAGTATAGAATATTCTCTTCTGGAAGCCCCAATATCTCACGTTGCCTAGCTTCCATCGCATCATCAATGCTTACCTTTTTTCCCTCTCCCTCAGGTACAGTACGCCAAAGATCATTGAACAACGCCTCCCCATGTTCACGCCGTACGCGTTCACGGTCTGCTTCATCAGCGAGACTAAGTTTTCGTTTACGTGGGTAGCGATGAATACCATGCGATTGCAGCGCGTGCGCAGCATCAATCATGCGCTCAACTGCAGCTGGTCCGTGTTGGTCTTCGCATTTGGCGATATAGGCTTTCGCAAAGGAAAGATAATCAATAATGCCGCTTGCATCTGTCCATTGCTGGAAGACATAATTATTCTTGAAAAAATGCGAATGACCAAATGCAGCATGCGCGATCACCAGTGTCTGCATAGTGGCGGAATTTTCTTCCATAATATAGCAAACACATGGATCAGAATTGATGACGATCTCATAGGCCAAGCCCTGAAACCCTTTTCGATACATGCTCTCATTGTAAGCATAATGTTTTCCAAAGCTCCAATGATGATAAAAAAGCGGCATACCAGTTGACGCGTAGGCGTCTAGCATTTGCTCAGACGTAATAACTTCAATCTGGCTAGGGTATGGGTCTAGCCCCATTTCTCCAATCGCAATGTCTTCAATCGCATTATAAACTTTATCAATAAGCGGAGCGTCCCACTCGGAACCTGTAAAGAGCAAACTTGCTTCTTTATTTGCAGGAATAGTGTCGCGACTTTTGTTCTTTTTTGTTTTAGTTTGTGCGGTCATATTATACCTCACACTTTCTCACATAAATTTAGGTTTTCGCCTTAGCTTTTGCTGTGTCTTGCTTTTTAAATAGGTCAGCAAATACAGGGAATATTTCGCGGCGGTGCATCACTTTGCGCATTGCAAGCTGTCCTCCAGACTCCACCAAATGATGGTAAGCGCGCCATAATCCAGTTTCCTCATCAGAAGACATACGAAACCGCACTTGATCCTCATTTCCTACTTCAAGATAAGCATAGTATTGGCAAAGCGGCAGAATGGTTTCTTGCAGCATGGTGACTGTCTTAAGGTTGTCAGAGGGGAGATTGTCACCATCAGAAGCTTGGGCCGCATAAATATTCCACTGATCAGCTGGATAGCGCTCTTTAACCGCCTCCAGCATAGCATCCAACGCCGTGGACACGATAGTTCCGCCACTTTCTCTGCTATAGAAAAAGGTTTCTTCATCCACCTCTTTGGCTTCATGCGTGTGCCGAATAAAGACAACTTCAACACGCGAATACCGCGTTTTCAAAAAGAGATAGAGAAGACTATAAAAGCGCTTCGCCAAATCCTTCATATGGCTATCCATAGAGCCTGATACATCCATAAGACAGAACATCACAGCCCGAGCAACCGGTTGAGGCACACCTTCATATCTGCGATATTTGACATCTAGTGGGTCAATGAAGGGGATAAATTTTCGTCGTCTCATCAAAGTTGCGAGCCTTTCTTCGCCCGCTTTTAATTTAGCCTCCGGTGCATCAATTTCCTTTAGTCGTGCAATAGCTTCTTCCGCTGCTGCGATCTCCTCATCACGAGGTCGCCGTAGTGCTATCCTGCGAGACATGGAATTACGCATGGTGCGCCCAATAGCAATTGCAGACGGCGACCCAACAGATTGAAAGCCCGCACGCTCAGGGATAACTTCTTCAACACCCATGACCTGCCTTTTAGCCAAGTCAGGCAACTCCAAGTCTTCCAAGAAAAGTTCTAAAAACTCTTCTCTTGAAAGGTTGAACGTATAATCATCCTCACCTTCACCGCTATCAGACGCTTTATTGCCACGTCCTGCCCCCTCTTCTGGGCGTGCGATACGGTCGCCTTCCAAAAACTCCTTATTCCCAGGAAGAACGCGCTCCCTTTTGCCACCATCTTTGCCTTTGCGTAGGCTTGGCTCATGCACACCGTCTGCGGGGATAACAATATCCCCGCCTTTGCCAGCATCTTTGATTGAGCGCCCACTTGATGCTTCTTTCACAGCTTTTTTCACCAACGCTTTAGATCGTTTCAAAAAACGCTGTCGATTGGTGAGGCTTTTGCCTCCTTCTCGTCGTCGGTCGATAATATGCATATAGCTTACCCCGCTTGACGTACGCGCATATACCACTCAACAAGGCGTCTAACTTGGCGCCCTGTATAGCCGCGCTCAATCATTCGATCGACGAATTCATCGTGTTTTTTCTCACTGTCTGAATCTTTCTTAGATCCAAATGAGATAACAGGAAGAAGCTCCTCAACCTGCGCAAACATCCGCCGCTCAATCACTTCTCGAATTTTCTCATAGGATGTCCAACTTGGGTTTTCACCCGCATTGTTGGCACGTGTCCGGAGCGAGAATTTTACAACCTCGTTTCTAAAATCTTTCGGGTTGGCAATGCCCGCAGGTTTCTCGATTTTAGATAGCTCTTGGTTTAGAGATTCTCTGTTCAAAAGCTGGCCAGTGTCAGGGTCTTTAAAGTCCTGATCTTCAATCCAAGCATCTGCGTAATCGACATACCGATCAAACAGATTTTGTCCGTAATCATGATAACTCTCAAGATACGCTTTTTGGATTTCATGCCCTATGAATTCAGCATAACGCGGCGCAAGCTCACCTTTGATGTAATCTAAATAGCTAGCTTCTACTTCCTCTGGAAATTGTTCGCGTTTGATCGCTTGCTCCAACACATACATGAGGTGAACAGGGTCGGCAGCGACCTCTTCTGTATCATGGTTAAAGGTAGCTGAAAGTGCCTTAAAGGCGAAACGTGTGGAGATACCATTCATGCCCTCGTCTACACCCGCCACATCTTTATACTCTTGCATTGTGCGCGCTTTCGGGTCGACATCCTTTAAGCTGTCGCCATCATACACACGCATTTTGGCGTATGGCGTTGAGTTTTCGTGTGGTTTCAATCGAGATAATACAGAACATTGCGCGAGCATTTCTAATGTACCCGGCGCGCATGGCGCTTCAGATAACTCTGAATTTGCAACCAGCTTCTCGTAGATTTTCACTTCCTCTTCAACACGCAAACAATAAGGTACTTTGATCACATAAATACGATCGATAAAGGCTTCATTTGTCTTGTTATTTTTGAACGACTTCCACTCACTTTCATTCGAGTGCGCCATTACAATACCCGTATAAGGAATTGCACCGATATTTTCTGACCCCACATAATTGCTTTCTTGTGTTGCCGTCAGCAAGGGGTGGAGCATTTTGATCGGCGCTTTAAACATCTCAACAAATTCAAGCACACCTTGATTGGCGCGGTTTAAACCACCTGAGTATGAATAGGCGTCTGGGTCATCTTGAGAGTGAAATTCCAGCTGACGAATGTCCACCTTACCAACCAATGAGGACACATCTTGATTGTTCTCATCCCCTGGTTCGGTTTTAGCAATCGCTACCTGACGTAAACGCGACGGCATCAATTTAGCGACTTTGAATTTTGTAATATCACCGCCAAATTCATCAAGACGCTTGAGCGCCCAAGGGCTCATAAGCCCATTCAACCTCCGCTTAGGAATATTATATTCCTTTTGAAGTTGTTCTCCATAAGTTTGCGGATCAAATAGCCCCAATGGGCTTTCAAAAATGGGAGAGAGATCATCGCCTGCTTTGAGGACATAAACAGGGTTTTCTTCCATCAAAGATTTAACGCGCTCAGCTAGAGAAGACTTACCACCCCCCACAGGGCCAAGTAAGTATAGGATCTGCTTGCGCTCCTCTAATCCCTGCGCCCCTTGGCGGAAAAATGCCACAATGCGCTCGATTGTTTCTTCCATGCCGTAAAATTCTTTAAAGGCAGGATAAACGCGAATTGTCCTATTCATAAATATCCGACCCAAACGCGGGTCTTTGGCGGTGTCCACCATTTCAGGTTCACCAATGGCAGCCAGCAATCTTTCGTGAGGCCCTGCATACATAAGGGAGTCGCTTTTACAGCCCTCCAGATATTCCTGAAGGCTCATAACTGTTTCGCGACGGGATTCAAAAGCGCGTGTATAAGAATCAAAGAGTTCGCTCATTCTGTTCGCTCCGTCATTAAATATGTAAATTGAATTTGGGTTGTATGGTAACGAGACCGTCGCCCTCTAAGGCGGGTAGTGTTTCGACCAGACAAAAAAAGTCCGGAAGTTCTAACCTGAAGCACTTTGGGCATGACGCCTCCTGTTCAGACAAAACTCGTTACGTCTGAATCATGAGGGCAAAATGCAAAATTCCAAAGCGAAAATTACATATGTTACAAGGTTGTGATCGGAGGAGAAGAACGCGTTAGACGTGCGTGAACACTCTGGTAAATATACCGGATTTTCAAACAATATGCTGCATGTACCGCTCCCCTTAGTTTGAGAGCATTACGTAAAGAATGATATAAAATCTTGCAGTTTTTGGGCCAATTTCATGACATATGCGTGATTAATACCACGCCTTTAGCGTACTTTACTTAGGGCGCCCAAAGAGTAGTCAATCTATCACCTGCAGCTTTTTGAAGTATTCGAATAGGCAGATTATCGTCACCATTTTCAAACACTTCTCGCTTATCATCTCCTGTCACAAGGAGAATAATCTCTCGCGAATTTGCGATAGCATTATAAGTCAGCGTCATGCGCTCTAATTCATCTCCAGTCACAGCTGATCTATTTGCCATGACTGCAGCAATCAGCTTTTCATTCGCTGGATCTGTTGCGGTTGAAAGTCCATCTGCATTAGGAAACCAGGAGAGTGAGTGTCCGTCCGGCCCCATGCCGAGAATAACAACATCTAAAGGCAGGCTAATTTTTGCGAATTCTGCTGCACGCTGATCTAGAGCTTCTTTTGCAGTCTTTCCTTCTACATACATAGGATAGAAGGTTGCTGAAGCACCTGCATTTTGCAAAAGTGTGTTGCGCAACAGTTTCTCATTAGATCGATCATGGTCGGGCGCAACCCAACGATCATCTACCAATCCCACATTGATATTCGACCAATCAAGATCTGACTGAGACAATTGCATGTACAATGGACCGGGCGTAGAGCCACCTGAACACATCAAGCTTGCAGCACCATTTTGAGCAAGACCGACATCAAGCGCTTCATATGTTAATTCATAGGCACGTTCGACCAGATCAGTTTTGTTTTCAAAAATCTCAAAAGCCATCATGAGTCCTTTATGGTATCGCAATCAGTATTCAGGCGAGTCAATAGACTGGAGCTATCCCAACGTCCACCACCCTTTTTCTGAACATCGGCATAAAACTGATCTATTACAGCCGTTACGGGCAAACTCGCGCCTGACTTGCGCGCAGCATCCAAGGCAATGCGAAGGTCCTTGCGCAGCCAATCAACGGCAAAACCAAACTCATATTCGCCCGCAACCATTGTTTTACCGCGATTTTCCATTTGCCACGATTGAGCCGATCCACCAGATACAGCCTTGAGCACTTGATCTGTATCGAGATTATGCTTCATGGCGAAATGCAACCCTTCAGCTAACCCTTGCAACACTCCTGCAATACAGATTTGGTTTACTGATTTAGCAAGCTGACCACTTCCCACATCGCCTATGCGCGTAATCGTAGCGGCATAAGCTTGCATCACTGGAACTGCTTTTTCAAACACAGCTTCATCTGCACCCGCCATAACGGTTAGAACACCATTTACCGCCCCTGCTTCACCACCAGAAACCGGACCATCTATAAAGTGTGCGCCATTGGATGTGCACTTTTTGGCAATTCGTTTCGCTAAATCCGCCGACGTTGTTGTGTGATCAACTACAATCACTCCGGGTTTGATGCCTGGCTCAATTTGCTCAAATACAGCATCAACATCAGGATCATCACCTAAACACATCATGATGAATTCAGCCTCATGAATGGCTTCAAGAGGAGTCGCGCAAGCAATACCTTTATATTTGAGAGCCCAAGCATCAGCTTTGGTCATCGTGCGGTTCCAAACTGAGACCGAATGGCCTTTATCAACTAGCCACCCTGCCATTGGTCCGCCCATGACGCCTAACCCTAAAAAAGCACATTTTGCCATGATCAATCTCCCAAAATAAAAAACCAATAAAATACGAAGTTTTTCAATTCATGCACCGCCCCTTAACCAAAAGACAGATATTTTCATAAAAATAATGGCATTTTGACGAATTGAGAGACAAAACGCATGGCTGACAACAGACCCATCGTTATTAAAAAGGTCAAAAAAGTTTCCGGCGGCGGCCATCATGGTGGTGCTTGGAAAGTGGCTTATGCTGACTTCGTGACCGCGATGATGGCGTTCTTCCTGCTCATGTGGCTGATCAACACAACTTCTCCCGATCAGAAACGCGGTATTGCAGATTATTTTGCGCCAGCAAGTGTGTCTAAGTCTCGCCAAGGATCGGACGGAATGTTGGGAGGCACAAGCTTCCAAGATGATGGAGCACGTTCAGGCGGAACCAACCGCCCTATGCCTGAAAGCAAACAAACAGCTTCAAAGCGTAGAACGTCAACCAAAAACACTGGGTCAACTCAGGAAGAAAAGCAGAAGAGTAAAGAGATTTCACAAAGCGCTATGAGTAAGGCTATCGCGATGCGCGAACAGGCCGAATTTGAACGCGCGGAACAATCGCTTCGCCAAGCTATGCAGGATATGCCTGATCTTGCAGCACTCTCTAAACACCTCGTGATCGACCAAACACCAGAAGGCATGCGCATACAAATTGTAGATCAAGAAGGGCGCGCCATGTTTGCCGCTGCTTCAGCAAAACCATTGCCTCGCGCCGAAAAGCTACTTGCTACAGTTTCCGAAATTCTAGGTAAATTGCCAAATCGTGTAACAATTTCAGGTCACACCGGTGATTTGCCAACGGGTATAGAGGGTTATTCTAATTGGGAATTATCTGCTGAACGCGCCAATACAGCACGCAGAATACTGGAGCAATCAGGCTTGAATCCAGAAAGAATTTTCCAAGTTTCAGGAAAAGCTGGCTCCGAACCTCTCTATCCAGACGATCCCGATTTACCTGGCAACCGTAGAATTTCCATCGTTCTACTAAGAGAATCTCCTGTAATTCCAGACAACCATTCTCTATAGTGACAGCTGAAGCGCACTAGACATTTAGATTCTAAGCGTTTTACTGAGATGTGAGTAACGCACTTACTCACGCACTAACCGGAAAAATGTATGCTCATAACTCAAATTACATCTGCATTGACTATGTGGATTAGTCTCGGTGTCGTCATTGTGGCGATTGGGCTATACATGAATGAGCGTATCTCGATGGAGCTTGTCTCTATTGGGATTGTTACCGGTCTTCTTACACTTTTTGCGATGCCATTTGCGGTAGGCGCGAATGGTGAACCCGTTCAACCTGACCTATTGTTAAACGGCTTTGGCAATGCAGCCCTTGTCACCATCATGGCATTACTTGTGATTGGGCATGGTATGTTCCAAACGGGGGCGTTAGATGGCCCCTCAAGGCGATTATTACAATCTTATGCTGTTGCCCCACGTTTAACCATGGTGGCGGCCTATGCAGCTGTTTATATAACATCCGCATTTGTAAATAACACACCTGTTGTTGTTATGTTTTTACCAATTATGAGCGCCATCGCCGCACGCACAGGCATGGCCCCTTCCAAGCTTTTGATCCCATTGAGTTTTGTATCTGTCTTTGGAGGAATGACGACGCTCATAGGGTCATCTACCAACCTTCTCGCAGCAGAAACTTTACTTCGCCTAGAGGGACGAGAATTAGGCTTCTTTGAACTAGCCCCTATTGGTTTAGCCTTATCTGCGATCGGCGTTGCATACATAGTAATACTAGGGCCTATCCTCCTTCCAAACAGAGAAGCCGAAGGAGAAAGCTCGAACAAAGGCACGGGAAAACAATTTATTGCTCAGATAGAAGTAACGCACGACCATCCAATGGAAGGCAAACAATCTGTTGCAGGCATGTTTCCAGACCTGCCCAATATGACTGTAAGAATGGTACAGCGCGGCCACGAAGCAATATTGCCTCCATTTGAGGACCTCACCCTTCGCCCCGGTGATCTCATCATTGTAGCTGCAACGCGTACATCTTTAACAGAAGTGCTTTCAAGACGCCCTAAACTGCTTCGCTCTATATGGAGAACCGGTGCTGATAGCTATGATGAAGCATCAGGAAATCCCCCTCAACTTTCTCTATCTGAAGCCGTTGTTGCGCCCGGTTCACGCTTAATATCGCGTACAATCGACCAAATGGGCTATGCCAACCGCAATGATGCCGTGGTTTTAGGCGTTCAAAGACGCTCTCGGATGATACGTGCACGATTAGGCGAAATTCGCCTAGAATCAGGCGACACACTTTTATTGTGCGGTACGCGCCACGCATTTGATGACATGCGTACTGACCGCGACCTGCTTTTACTAGATTGGTCGCGAACAGACCTACCCGATGTGACGAAAGCTATTTATGCGCGATTAATTGCACTTGGTGTCGTTTTAACGGCAGCTACAGGAATGCTCAACATACTCCACGCAGCAATGATTGGCGCTGTAATGATGATCGTGACTGGATGTCTAAATGTTAGACAAGCATCCCGAGCGCTGGATTTAAGGATATTCCTTTTGATTGGAGCAGCCCTCGCTATGGGCGCTTCACTGGAAGCTACGGGCGCAGCAGACTTTGTTGCTCAAAACGCTGTTGCAATAGCAGCTCCTTATGGCCCGCTGGCTATTTTATCAGTCCTTTTCCTTACTGTAGCCCTCGTGACCAATCTGCTATCCAACTCTGCGACAGCGATTATTTTCACTCCTATCGCCATCGCAACAGCGCGGCAATTAAACCTAGATCCGACGCCATTTGTTCTTACAGTGATATACGCATCCAATTGTGCGTTTGCGACACCTATTGCATATCAAACCAACTTGCTGGTTATGGGACCGGGGCATTACCGTTTTGCAGATTATGTCAAGTTTGGAACACCGCTTGTTTTGCTAATTTGGGTCGCTTTTACAGCAATTGCGGGCTGGCAATTCAATTTAGTCGGCGCATAATAGTGCTACTATGAAAGAGAAAAACGACAACACCTTCAATATCCCTGCAGATGTCGCGCGCCATGTAAAGTTTCACCTTACGGCGTCGCAACCCTGCCCCTATTTGCCTGACCGCAAAGAACGTAAAGTGTTTGCCAACCTTTCTGCTAGCAATGCTGTTGAGCTCAATGACTCTTTAACCCGCGCAGGCTTTAGACGCTCACAAATCATCGCCTACCGTCCCGCATGCATGTCATGCAATGCGTGTAAGTCTGTACGTATAGATGTACGCAATTTTGAGTTTACGAAGCGTTGGCGACGCGTACTCAACACAAATAAAGCGCTTACACGCACGCCTTGCCCGAAAACGGCTTCAAACGAGCAATTTAGGCTTTTAAAACGCTATCTAAATTCGCGCCACAAAGATGGTGGCATGAATGACATGGCAATGCGTGATTATATAGGCATGGTAGACGCTAGTCCCGTGCGTACAGTTGTATTTGAATATCGCCAACCACCGCTATATGCCTCGGACGAAGGCATTCTCACAGCGACCGCTCTGACAGATGTGTTACGCGATGGCCTGTCCATGGTGTATTCATTTTTCAATCCTGACGCCGCGAAAAATAGCCTTGGTACATTCATGGTACTCGACCACATTCGTCTCGCGAAAGAACTTGAACTTCCTTATGTATATTTAGGATATTGGGTCAAAGGCTCTGAAAACATGGGGTATAAATCAAATTACATGCCGTTAGAGGTGTGCGAAGATGATGAATGGCGTAAGCTGCTTGACGAGGAATGTTAGCCTCTTCACTATCAAGATACCTGGGGAGGTAAATTATGACTGATTCAAAAAATATAAAGCACCAAAAGACGGGCACCATAACGACCAATAACCAAACCAACACAAAAGCAGATACCGCGCTTGATGCGACACGTCGCGGATTGCTTGGCGGTGTTGGTTTTGGAATTGCTGCGACTGCTCTTGCGGCATGTGGCGGATCTAACGATGCGTCCGCAAGTGATGACAAAAAAGCTCCCGCTGTCATACGCAAAAAACGTAAACTTACAATGGTTACAACATGGCCAAAAGGTTTACCCGGCCTATATACAGCAGCGGAGCGCCTTGCGGTTCGCGTTAAAGAACTAACAGAAGGCTCACTTGATATCAGCGTATTTGGTGCAGGTGAATTATCTCCCGCTCTGCAAGCCTTTGACGATGTCGCTTCTGGTGCTGCGGACATGTATCACGGCGCTGAATATTATTGGCAATCCAAATCCCCTGCATTTTCCTTCTTCACGGCCGTCCCGATGGGAATGACAGCCAATGAGATAATGGGATGGATTGATTTTGGTGGCGGCCAAAAATTATGGGAAGAGCTATCCAATCAATACGGCGTCATCGCATTTCAAGGTGCCAACACCGGCCAACAAATGGGTGGATGGTTCCGAAAAGAAATCAATACGTTAGATGATTTTAAAGGACTCAAAATGCGTATGCCGGGCCTTGGCGGGCAGGTTATCCGCGAACTTGGCGGCTCAGCTGAAACAATTGCTGGGGGAGAAATTTACCAAGCCCTTCAAACCGGTCAAATTGATGCTACAGAATGGGTTGGCCCTTGGAACGACCTTGCGTTAGGCTTCTATCAACAAGCTGAGTATTATTATGGCCCCGGTTTTCACGAGCCCGGCTCCTCCCTTGCTTGCGGTATGAACCTTAAAGTCTGGGAAAGCCTCACCCCTATAGAGCAGGCCGCTATTCGTGCTGCTTGCAATGAGGCTAACCATTTGTCTTTAGGTGAATTTACCTATCAAAATGCGATGTCCCTTAAGACTCTTACTGAAGAACACGCCGTCAAACTACGTACTTTCTCTCCAGAAGTTTTGACACGTATGGATGAGATTTCTAAGGATGTGCGTTCCCAAGCTGGTTCTGGTGGAGATTTGGAGAAGCGCATTTATGAAAGTTTTGAATCAGCCCTGGCGGCCTCTTCCCTGTGGGGTAATGTTGCGGATGGACCATTCCTAAATTCTCGCTCCAAACGTTCATAGAACACGCTTGGTGATCTCACGTGTCTGAAATAGCCCTTCTATTTGGAAAAGGTCTGCAGGTTTTAGGTCTTTTCCTTTCGCCTATATTGCTGGTGCCCTTAGTGTCACTCGCTTTCCCAAGCCTAACGCAACACTTTAACAAACTAAAACAAAGCATTGATTGCTTAGGAAAAATACTAATGAACATCGCCGGATGGTCAGGCTTTATTATGGCCGCCGGCATGTTGATAGCAGTGTTAATGCGCTATGTATTTGGGCTTAGTTTTAGTTGGGTAAAAGACATTTGGATTTATGCATTTGCCACATGTTTTATGTTTGCATCTGCAGGCGCATTGCGTACAGGCGGGCATGTCCGTGTTGATATATTTTATTCAAAATTCAGCGAAAAACAGCGTGCAATTGTCGATCTGATAGGTGCTTATTTGCTGCTTTTCCCCCTTATGCTACTGGTCTTGTATGCCTATGGTCCCCAGCTGGCCCGTGCATGGGGAGCGTTATCTGGACGTATGGAACTATCCTCCCAGCCTGATGGTTTGCCTCTACTTTTTTTATTCAAAACGCTAGTGCCTATTTTCGCTGTGACAATGATTTTACAGGGCTGGGCTAATTGTATGCGTGCCGTTGCCATTATCAAAAACATACCGATTGAGGCCGCAAAATAATGAACCCTGATTATTTGCACATACTCATGTTTGCGGCAGCTTTTGTAGCGTTGCTGTCTGGATATCACGTTGCCCTTACATTGGGCGGTATTGCACTTTTATTTGCAGGGCTTGGAATCGCATTTGATGTATTCGAGCCAAGGTCTCTCATATTTTGGCCAAGTCGTATTTTAGGCAATATGAGCAATCAGGTTTTAGCGGCAGTTCCCTTATTTGTAATTATGGGCGTTGTCTTAGAGAAGTCTCGTGTTGCAGAAGACTTGCTAAATGCGACGGGACGATTACTCGCTGGCGTCAAAGGCGGACTTGGATATTCTGTAGTGTTGGTTGGTGCACTGTTAGCTGCATCGACGGGAATTGTTGGCGCAACTGTTGTCACCATGACGCTAATCGCTCTCCCCAGCATGCTTAAACAAGGGTACGATAAACGCATTGCATCGGGAACAATCGCTGCTGCTGGAACACTTGGGCAGATTATTCCCCCATCAATTGTTCTAATCGTTTTGGCCGACACAATTTCAAATGCCAATGCTGAAGCCAATCAAGCGATGGGACGACCACCATCTCCAGTCAGTGCAGGTGATTTATTCTCGGGTGCCTTATTGCCTGGTTTATTGCTGGTGGGATTATATTTAGCCTATTTAGCTGTCATGGCATTTTGGAAACCTTCCTCCATGCCAGCACGCTCAAAGACAGCCGATGCAGACCTTGGTATTGAAACACCTAGCAAAGCGCGCACAGCATTTGCGTTTGCAGCACCGCTCACCCTAATACTCGCTGTGTTAGGCTCTATCCTTGGCGGCTTCACATCCCCAACAGAGGCAGCAGCCGTTGGCGCAATCGGCGCTATTTTACTTGCTGGTATTCGTGTTCGGATGGATGAAGCAAACCCTGGAATTTTAATGCAGTTAAGCTTCGCTGGCGCTGGAAGTTTGATCCTACTCATTCTGACAGTCTGGGCACTGAAACTTGGCTGGGTTGGAGGATTAGAGCCTGATGCACCACCAAGTGCATTTTTTACGGGCTCAGTAATAGGTAAGCTCTATGCGTTTCTAATATGCACCGCCATCGCGGTGGGCACGGCCGCTGCCGTATTCACGCTCTTCCTAACTAAAAAGCTGCAAACCTCTTTGAATGGTGCCGCTGAAATCACGTCCATGGTTTTTCTCATCTTGATCTGTGCAGGTTTGTTTTCCATCGTGTTTCGTGGTTTAGGCGGAGATGAATTCATTGAGCATATGCTGGTCAATATTCCCGGCGGTTTGGTGGGCGCGCTTGTCATCACAATGATCATCATGTTCTTGATGGGCTTCTTTTTGGACTTTTTGGAAATCACATTTATCATTGTGCCATTGGTTGCGCCGCCGCTCATTATGCTTGGGGCTGATCCAGTGTGGCTGGGTGTTTTAATGGCGATGAATTTACAAACAAGCTTCCTGACACCGCCATTTGGTTTTGCGTTATTCTACCTTAAAGGTGCAGCGCCGCCTGAAGTCGACACGCCCGATATTTGGCGCGGTGCACTCCCCTTTATCGGACTGCAACTTATCGCTTTGTTGGCGGTGGTTTTTATCCCGCAATTAGTGACAGCGCTGGTAAAATAGACTCCAAATACTAAAAGCTTATTCCCACGGGCTTTTAGTATTTTTCTTACCATCTACAGGACGCGCAAATGCAGGAAGATCGACCTTCTTGCCTGTCTTACGCGGTGAATGAGGCTTGGATGGAGGTGTGTCGCCGCGCGTCATTTTCATCAAAACTTCAACACGATTTTGAGTGGCTGGGTGGGTTGAGAACAGATTATCTGCGCCGCGCCCATTTAGCGGGTTGATGATAAACATATGCGCCGTCGCGGGATTGCGTTCAGCATCCATATTTACAGCGCCGCCTTGCCCTCTTGCCCCACCGTGCGCGATTTGCTCAATCTTTTGTAATGCACTTGCTAGTGCTTGCGGGTCTCCAGAGATTTCCGCGCCGCCTGCATCGGCCTCGTATTCGCGTCCACGACTAATCGCCATTTGCACGAGGCTTGCTGCCATTGGTGCCAAAAACATAATCGCCAATGTACCGATCAACCCGCCAGGACGTTCACGGTCATTCCCGCCAAAGAAAAATGCAAAGTTTGCAAGAGCGGAAATTGCCCCTGCAATTGTCGCTGTGATCGTCATGGTGAGCGTGTCACGATTACGCACATGCGCCAATTCATGCCCCATCACCCCGCGCACTTCACGTCTGTTCAACATTGAGAGAAGCCCAGTCGTGGCAGCAACAGCCGCATTTTCTGGGTTTCTTCCAGTTGCAAACGCATTGGGTTGCGGGTTTTCAATAATCGTGATGCGCGGCATTGGCATGCCTGCATTACTCACCATTTCTTCTACGTCTTGCGCATAGGCCCGCACGACAGGATCAGGATGGGAGCTATCAACCTCTTTTGCTTTATACATGGAAAGAACAATTTTATCGGCATTCCAATAACTGAAGAAGTTACCAGCCCCCGCAAGCACGAGCGCAATTATCATTCCGATTTGACCACCGATAAGGTAGCCAATTCCCATAAACAGCGCCGTTAGACCAGCAATAAGAACAAAAGTTCTAAGGTGATTGTTTTCCATTTTCCGCTTCACTCACATTGTGCAAAATGCATATGTTTAAGATAGGTGTGGATTTAAAATTGCCAATAGAGAGGTGTTGATTATAGCGTCTCACATCAGCGGATTCTATCAGGCTGCGTAAGTTAAGGGCAGCGTGCTTACGATACGCATTTCATACTTTCCAATGTGCGCTTAATAGCAATATCAAGTGGCGTGCGTGGTTCCTGCCCCAAAAGCTGCACCAATCTATAATTATCCAATTTTACCGGATACTCCCAACTCGGTGCAAGTTCGGCTGCCTCACGCGGAAAACCACCGAAAGGCGAGAGTGTCTTCATCAACCACCACGGAAATTGCTTGATGGGCAGCTTTACCCCTACAACGCGTTGGATAGCGTCAGTGAGCTCATGCCCTGAGTGATCGTATAATCCTTCAAACTGAAGCATTTCAAAGGGTTGCAAGTTCTCATGAATATCTAGCAGACGTGCAAATGTTTCTGCTAGATCTGGCAAATAAGCCCATGAATGCCCCGAGCCTTTTGCGACATTGGTGATTTTTTTGACTGGTCTATTCGGCATAATCATGGCTTGAGCAAACCAACTTGAACCGACATCTGGTCCAAAGAAATCACCTGCACGCAAGATTAGCACAGGCGTGTGTTCTGACGCATGTTTCAAACGATGCTCAAGCGCAATCCTGATGCGGCCTTTGCGACTATTCGCGTTTTGTGGTGTGTCGATGTTTAAAATCGGTGTCAATTTTGGATCGTAATTATAGATCGTTCCAGGCAGAACTATGCGGGCACCATTTGCTTCGCGCGCAGCCGCAATCGTATTGTCTATCATAGGCAAGACCAGCTTGTCCCAATTGCGATATCCCGATGGATTTACAGCATGGACAATAATATTTGCGCCCTCGGCAGCCTTCACCACATCTGCGCAATTCATGACATCACCATGCACCCAATTAACGCCTACTGGTCCCCGTGCGCTGGCCTTCTGAATATCGCGTGCAAGCGCTATGATATGCCAGTGCTTGGCAACTAGTGCCCGCGTTATGGCCCCGCCAATACCGCCTGTTGCGCCCAAGATTAAGGCTGTTCTCTGCTTTTGCATCTCTTCTCTCCAAACATGAGTTGGAACAAATATGACGCTGTGACAGATACAAATAAATTGATGAATTGTTTCTATCTGCTGGTATAAATTTTATGAGCAAGTTTATTTCTTGGGATGATCAACGACTGTTTCTAGCTGTGCTGGAAGAAGGCAGCCTTTCAGCGGCAGCGCGTAAACTTGGCATGTCGCAACCTACTGTGCGTAAAAGATTAGAATGCTTAGAAAGCGCGCTTGGAACAACTTTATTTACACGTTCAGTCAATGGATTGTCTCCCACCCGCAAAGCTATAGGGTTACAAGACGCTGCAATGAAAATGGCTTTGGCGTCTGATCTATTTATCCGGCAAGCCTCAACAGAAGCTGGAGAAACCTCTGGAACTGTACGTCTGAGTGTACCAGAATTTATGGGGATAGAAGTTGTTCCCTCTATTCTTACCCAACTCCATGCAAAACACCCTGACCTGCATATTGAATTGGAACTGAGTAACCGCCCCGCCAATCTATTGGAACAGGAAGTAGACATCGCGATCCGCACAGTCGCGCCGCATCAAGATGCGCTTGTCGCCCAAAAGGTAATGCCGAGACCCTTAGCCTTTTACGCCAGCAAGGAATATCTCGCCCGCAAAGGTGTACCGCAAACATTAGCAGACTTTTCAAAACATAGTTTGATAGGACCCGACCGCAATTTGCGTGACCTTGCGTTTGCAGCAGGTTTTGATCCCCATTTCACACCTGCCTCACTGGCCCTTCGCTGTGATAGCCATCCAGCCCAACTTGCGGCTGCGCGAGCAGGCTTTGGTATTTGTATCGCACAGACTTTGGTAGGTGATGACGACCCCAATCTGCAACGTCTCCTACCCGATTTCACGGTAGCAACATTGGATGTATGGGTCGTGATGCACGAAGATTTACGCGATGAACCACGGGTGCGCAGTGTATTTAACTGTCTGGTGACGCACTTAACCGCTAAAACAAAAGCGCACTAATTTCCTCAATCTGATGCCATCCCCGTCTCAACATTTGCTCTGGGTTGCGCATCGCCATATACTCCCGGATAAAGCTCAAGTGTGAGCATAAGGCACGCAAAGCTGGATATGTAACTTGGCTGATCATGCTATCCGTAAAATCATCCACATTGATATGGATGCATTTTTTGCGTCTGTAGAACAGCGCGATAATGCAGATTTGCGCGGCAAGCCTGTGGCTGTTGGCGGAAGTGCGGCGCGCGGTGTGGTTGCCGCTGCCAGTTATGAGGCACGAGAATTTGGTGTCCGGTCTGCGATGGCATCAGTCGTAGCTAAACGCAAATGCCCTGACCTTATTTTTGTGCCACCCCGCTTTGATGTCTATCGAGAGGTATCACATCAGATCCGCAAAATTTTTGAAGAGCACACAGACTTGATTGAGCCATTATCGCTCGATGAGGCTTACTTGGATGTGACGCAGAACAAGCAAAATATTGAGTCTGCCACGCAAATCGCATTGCGTATTCGTGAACGCATTTGGGAAGATACCCAACTCACAGCTTCAGCAGGCGTGTCCTATAATAAATTTATCGCCAAATTAGCTTCCGATCAGAACAAACCCAATGGCCAATGCGTCATCACACCTCAACATGGACCAGACTTTGTGATGAGCTTACCTGTGCGGCGTTTTCATGGTGTTGGCCCTGTTACCGCGGCAAAAATGGAAAGCCTAAATGTATTCACCGGCGCAGATTTGAGAGATATGTCGCTGGATTTGCTTAAAGCGCATTTTGGCAGTAGCGCAGACTATCTCTATGGAGCTGTGAGAGGCATTGATGAACGCCCAGTGCGCGTGGATAGGGTTCGCAAATCGGTTGGCGTCGAGCGCACATTTAATGATGATTTGCATGATATGGCCGCAGTCGAAACCGCAATGGAGCGTATCATTCCCATGCTCTGGGAAAGGATAGAACGTGCAAATGCTACGGGTTATACACTCACCCTGAAAGTAAAGTTTTCTGATTTCAAACAAATCACCAGATCACACACGCTTACCCACGCCGTCTCAGACATCGACACTGTGTATGACACAAAAGATCTTTTGCTAAAAATGATCCCTTCACCCCTCAAACCAATCCGATTATTAGGGCTTACTCTATCTGGCCTTGGAGATGGACAGATGGAACAGGAGGGCAACCAGCTCTCCTTTCCATTCTGATGCGTTAGTTCACCAATTCTACTTTCGGCATGATCACCATGTGATAACCGTCTTCCTTGGCATCGCGCTCAACCTTCGCTTTTAGTTTCATCACAACAGCATTGATCAATTTTAAACCCAGTCCTTCGGATTTATTTGGCGCAACTTCTACGCCATCAACACCAATGCCATTGTCACAACACTCAAGCGTCCATCCCAAAGCTGGGTCAGATTTAAGGACGATTTTGATTATACCATCGCGATCATCGGGGAAGGCATGTTTAATGGAATTAGCGACAAACTCACTGACAATCATGGCAATGCCGGACGCACTTTCAGATGGCATTTCGAGTGTGTCAGCTTCAAATTCCAACGTCACATTTTCAGGTGCTGATGCTTGAAGCAAGTCCACGACTTTGTGAATAAAACGCTGCATGGGCACAAGTTCGTTGCTTGTGGTTTGGTGTAATTCTTCATGCAAGAGTGAAATCGCTTCAACCTTACGCGCCACTGCATCAAAAGCATCTGCACTATCAGGGTGCGCTTGCGATTTATATAGTCTCACAAGTGAAGACACCGTTTGAAGTGAGTTTTTTACGCGGTGATCCATCTCACGTCGCAACACGTCTTGTTCTTGAAGCGCCATACGCAATTCAAGCTCACGCATGACTTGTTTGGCGAGTGTGTTGAGTGTCTTCTTCTGAAAATCATTTAACTTACGTGGCTCATTGTCCAACACACACAATGTTCCAATCGGCAATCCATCAGACGTTTTAAGCAATGCACCCGCATAAAAACGAAGGCCCTGCTCACTCAAACACAAAGGATTATCGCCTGTGCGGCAATCTTCGAGTGTATCTGGGATTTCAACAAAATCGTCTTCCAAGATGATGTGCGAGCAGATGGATGTTGCAAGCGGCGTTTCCCTTACGCCCAAGCCCACCTCTGCTTTAAACCATTGGCGATCTGCATCTATCAAATTGATAACTGAAATCGACGTTCCACATATTTGAGATGCTAAATCGACGATATCATCAAAATCAGCTTCACGTGGCGTATCTAAAATACCGTAGCTTCTGAGCGCAGCAAGCCGCTCGGCCTGCTTTGGATGCGAGTCTGCAATCATTCATGTCTTCCGGAGATAAGTACACAATACGTATGGCATTGGAGTTATGTGAGACTAACCAACCAATCAAGATGCGGCAATCCCTAATTTTGCATCATGTTTTGTTAAGATATAACCCCAAAAGCAATACCTTACTCAAAATCACCCTTAACTCTCATCTGGGAAATAAACACACAGCCCCATCCGCTCATAAAGCATAATCCGCCAAGGGGTGTGATTGGGCCAATCCATGATGGAATATCAGCAATCTGATTGCACGCGAGCAAATAGAGTGACCCTGAAAACAATAGTATGCCGGCTATGAGCAAATAACTGGCATAACGCAGCCATTTTTCACCCTGTTTTAAAGTGATAAGAAATCCAATGATGAACAGGCCGATGGCGTGATAAAATTGATAACGCACACCTGTTTCAAACGTTGCCAAATGCCCCGCATCGAGCGTATCGCGTAGTCCATGTGCGCCAAACGCTCCTAGCAATACAGCAAGGAGCGCGAACAGCGCAGCAAACTTAAAGCAGGTTGTGTACGACATGACTTATCCTGCTTTAACTGAAAAGATTAGAATTTCACTTCAGGCACGACTGACATTGTTGCGCGATCTTCTTCACCAAGGTCGAAGAATTCACGCTGCGTGAAGCCCCATCCACTCGCTAACATAACCGCAGGAAACTGCTCAATCGCGGTGTTGAAGTCACCCACGGCAGAGTTATAAAAGCGACGAGACGCTGCGATCTTGTCCTCAATTTGCGAAAGCTCGTTTTGTAATTGCAAGAAATTAGTATTGGCTTTCAAATCTGGATAAGCTTCTGACAATGCAAATAATTTTCCGAGCGCAGCTGACAACATACCCTCTGCCGCAGCGCTATCAGCTGGACCATTCGCTGCCATAGCAGAATTACGCGCCTGAATGACTTCTTCCAACGTGTCACGTTCGTGAGCGGCATAGCCTTTCACTGTATCCACGAGGTTTGGCACGAGATTTTGGCGCAACTTCAATTGCACATCAATGCCTGAAAAGGACTCATTCACCTGCTGACGCTTGGCAACCAAGCCATTGTATAGCGCGATAAGATAAAGAACGATTAGCGCAACAAGGCCGAGCACAACGTATAATGCTACCATGGTGTTTTCCCCTCAATATGAAACACGCAAACTCTGATGGAGAAACATTAAGCACAATTTATCTAAAGCGCAAAATACTAGCTGAACTTTCCGTTTCGATTGAAACCTTTAGGCGCAACCTTGCCCGCAGCTGCACGCTTACCGAGCCAGTCTCTCCACTCATTGAGAGAGATATTGCGGCCTCCTGAATCTTTCCAGAAGAAACCATCTTCCGAATCAAACGTAGCCACATCCGCCAACATCTCATTGACTAGACCGCTCTGCTTATAGTTTTGCAGTTTCACACCCTTACCGCGTGCCATTTCCGGCAATTCTTCTAACGGGAAGAATAGCAATTTTCGGTTATCCCCGATCACGGCAACCATATCGCCTTCAACCCGTGGGCAGAACGCAAACTTTGCGCCCTCAGGTGGGTTTTGCACGACTTTACCGCCGCGTTTTTGAGAGATTAATTCTTCTTCTGCCACGACAAACCCATAGCCCGCAGTCGATGCAACAAGGCGTTGACGCCCCTGTTGCGGAGTTAACATTGCAATGATTTCTTCCTGCTCAGGCAAATCAATAGACAAGCGTATTGGTTCACCATGCCCCCGCCCGCTAGGTAATTTATCCGCAGCGAAAGTGAATGCCTTCCCACCTGACGCCAATAAAACCACCTTATCTGTGGTTTGACATTCCAGTGTGAAAGCCAGCTCATCGCTATCTTTAAACTTGAGCTTATCCATCGCCTGATTATGGCCTTTGAGCGCCCGTATCCATCCCATTTTAGATAGAATAACCGTGATTGGCTCTTTAGGGATCAGCGCTTCTAAGGCAGCATCCGCATCAATCTCAACCGCCGTACCAAAGAGCGTCCGGCGACGTCCAAGCTCTGATTCTGGATCAAACACTTCACGCGCAATCTTGAGCTGACGTTTCACCTCAGTCCATTGGCGCGCGTCAGACCCGATAAGCTGAACCAACTTATCGCGCTCTTGTGTCAGCTTGTCATGCTCGCCCTGAATTTCGATTTCTTCAAGCTTACGCAATGCCCGCAAACGCATGTTGAGGATGGCATCTGTCTGCGTATCTGAGAGTTTAAACGCCTTCATCAATTCTTGTTTTGGGTGATCTTCAAATCGGATTATGCGGATCACTTCATCAATATTTAGATAGGCTTTCAGATACCCTTCCAAAATGTGCAAGCGTGCTTCGATTTTATCCAAACGGTGCTGCGCGCGGCGCACAATCACTTCTTGGCGATGGTTCAGATAGCTTTGCAGCACCTGCTTTAACCCCATCACGCGGGGCACATTATGATCCAACACATTCATATTAAGCGAGAAGCGCGATTCAAGATCGGACATCTTGTATAGGCTGGCCATCAACACTTCTGGATCAACCAATTTATTGCGCGGCACGAGCACAACGCGGATATCTTCCGCGCTTTCATCCATCACATCATCAAGCAATGGCGCTTTCTTGGTTTCGATCAATTCTGCCAAGCGTTCAATCAGCTTAGATTTTTGCACTTGATAGGGAATTTCAGTGACCACAATTTGCCAGAGGCCACGTGGTAGGTCTTCTTTTTCCCATTTACAGCGAATACGGAAACCGCCGCGCCCTGTTTCATAGGCGTTGAGAATACTGGCTTCATCTTCGACAATCTCACCACCCGTTGGAAAATCCGGTCCAGGCATGATTTTCACAAGATCAGCCGTACTTGCGCTTTTATTTTCAATCAGATGAATACATGCATCAATTGTTTCGGCAGCATTGTGAGGCGGAATAGATGTCGCCATCCCCACCGCAATACCAGACGAACCATTACACAACAGGTTTGGGAAACCAGAGGCCAAAACGACAGGCTCTTTATCGCCGCCATCATATGTCTCTTTAAAATCGACCGCGTTTTCATCCAACCCTTCAAGCAGGAGTTGGGCTGCGGGTGTCAGACGTGATTCCGTATAACGCATGGCCGCCGCGCTATCACCGTCAATATTCCCAAAATTCCCCTGTCCATCCACAAGCGGATAACGCACGTTGAAATCTTGCGCCAAACGCACAAGTGCATCGTAAATGGAAGCATCACCATGGGGGTGGTATTTACCGATCACATCTCCGACAACACGCGCAGATTTTTTAAAAGCTAATTCAGGATCAAGCTTGAGCAAACGCATTGCATACATCAAACGGCGGTGAACAGGCTTTAACCCGTCCCGCACATCCGGCAAGGCACGTGACGTAATCGTAGACAAAGCATAAGCCAAATAGCGTTTGGATAACGCATCAGACATTGGCTCTTCGATTATACCGGCAGCTTCGTCTTCAGTCTTAAATTCATCACTCATGGAGGATCTTACGCTTGTCTTCTGATTTGGGTGTTTTGATTCTTAACCATATTGTCTAAGACGAATTGTTCCAGCCGCCAAGTGTGGTTAAGGGAGGATGTTGTGAGTGGCCTCAATCAATCTTAAATTGCAACATGTGGTCCGACACCAATCGTGGCTAAAATTCTATTATACAACTTAGGTTTTAAATCTTCAGCATTATCCCAACCTATGTGGTTATACTGACGCGTATCGAAATGAAGATGATTAAACATATCATTACGAGCAGTCCAAATCACAGAAAGCCCTAGGCCTTGTGCAAATCCTGCTTCGTAGTATACGCCTCCCCTAGGTTCATTTAGCTTTGATGTAAAATCAGCAATCACAAATTTACTACGTCGAATTTCCGCAATAATCTCGTCGTCAATTTTTCCATTAAAATCAGACCTATCAATTCGACGTGGAATATAACCAGCATCGCGAATTGCCGGCTCTATAGCCTCATCATACACCGAATTCACCTCTTCGTTAAACCACATGGCGACAAAAGCATTGGCACTACTGCTCAAGTCTACATCAGCAAAAGCTGAAATCGTAGTTCGAAAACGCACTAAGCCAATACCTTCATGGATATCATCTATTTGAATTAATCCACGTTTTTCAAATGCTCTTAAAAAGGCAGCGACCTCTCTAAAACTATTGGTGTACAAAGCACCACACAATTTAGACTGAATATTGGTAGCGTCAGAAAGATCAACTTGAACACCTATTTCAGGATAAGTATCTGTTATACAACGAATACCTCGATCAAACCTTTCTCCAATTGAAGGAGAAACAATCTTTTCAGCTTCATCTAAAAAACTTGTATTTATCAAAATATATGGAAGTTCATTTCCTAATGCTTTACGCCGAAGTAATTCGGTCGCTTTAAGTCGGTCTTTATCGTTAAAACTTTCAACACGAGGCCATACTGAACCAGCAATTTTATATATTTGATTAACCCGCAAACTCTTAAAGACATCAGAGATACCAAATTCAAGAATTCTCACATTCTCATCTGGCCATATGCCATGTGAATTGTTCATGTAAATTCCCCCCTCAATTTATAGTTCCGTTTTCCGATTCATCGGCTGCCTGATGTGGCGGCCGACCTTTTTGTGTTCGGGCACATTGGGTTTGGCGCCCATATAATTACCTTGGGCTGTCGCTGATGGTTTGGGGGATGCTTGGGCTTGTTCTTTCGTGTATAAAATCCGACCTGATTTTTCCAGACGTTCCAGCATGAGATAGCGCGCTTCGGGTGCGTCGCGGTTGATGTCTGCAAAGAGGCGGCGCGTGAGAAAATACCCCGTCAGTTTAAATCCCGCACCAATATCATATGGATTTGGAGGCGCTTTTGAATCTGTTAGGAATGCTGGCAATGAGAGAAGTTTATCCAGATAAGCTTCGGCTTCCGATCCGCGAACTGCCCGACCCGATTTGGGGCTAACATGGGTCAGCCCATCATTGGCACCAGAGATGACGCAAGTTTCTAAATTCAGCCCATATCCCATTTGCTGGAGAAATCCCAATTCCCATTTGATGAAAATGGCTGGCCAAATATCTGGCTCTCCAAACATGTCCAGCAACACCTCGCTGGCTTCATATAAACCGCTTTTAGCCTCTCCTTCGGGCAAGCCTTCACGCAGGATAGCAGCAGCAGCCGACATCCCCGCAAGCGCAAGGGGATCAGTCATATAGCGGGCAGCACGCTGATTGGTTGCATCGGCGACGCTGAAATGTCCCAGACTACCCTCAGCCTTGCCCTTCCACTGCACCTCTATCGTGTTTCCTGCCTCAATCATGGGGCGTTTTTTTTGCGAAATCCCGCCATAAACCAGCCCCCGCGTGCGGCCACGGCTTGGCGTAAACACATCAAGGATCACATCCGTTTCACCGAATGTGCGCGCCCCAAGTGAAATTGCTGTATCGGTCCATTCTGCCATAGAAACAGGGTTAATCTGCAATTCCTATTTGGCAAAGCTTCTTTGCGACGAATTGATGAAATTAAACGTAAAACCCCGCAAATGCGGCATTTTTCATGCTGTTCTCGCTAGACCCTAACCATAAAATCCTGCACAAATCTGATATATTATTGTTTAAGCTTGCTGAGTCTGGAGTCTCCTATGCGCCCTATCCTTGTTGCTGCTATAGCTGCGTGTATTGCTAACATTTCCTTCAGCGCACCCGCCCACGCATGGGGAAAATTAGGGCACCGCGTCACAGGCGAAATCGCGGAAAGCTATCTTACCGATGAAGCCAAAGTCGCGGTTGAGGCAATCCTTGGCGTAGAGGACATGGCCGAAGTCTCCAATTGGCCTGATTACATGCGCTCTAGCGATGATGAATTTTTCAAACGCGAAGCTTATCCTATGCACTTTGTCACAGTGCCCGATGACAAAAGTTACGAAGAGGCAGGTGCCCCCAAACAAGGTGACGCTTTTACCGGCCTTGAGCGCTTCAAAGCGACATTGCGTAACCAAGATGCTAGCGCAGAAGAGCAACGCCTTGCTTTAATTATGATTATTCACATTGTCAGCGATCTTCACCAACCCCTTCATGTCGGCAAAGGTGATGATTGGGGCGGCAATAAAGTTGAGATTTCATTCAAAGGCGAACCTTCAAATCTGCACGAAATTTGGGATGAACACCTCGTGCAAGATGAAGAGCTTTCCTACACAGAAATGGCCCATTGGTTAAACCGTAAAATCACGCCAGATCTGGCAAAAGAATGGGCAGTATCAGACCCATCTGTATGGATTGCAGAAAGCAAGGAAATCCGCCCTAGCGTTTACCCAAAAGAAGGCGAAACCGACCTGTCTTGGCAGTATGTCTACGACCAACGTCCTGTTATGCGTAAGCGCCTAAGCCAATCGGGCGTAAGACTTGCGGCCTATCTCAATGAGGTTTTTGGGGAGTAAGCTCTCCACATAAGCACAGCTATTCCAACGCTTCACGCAATCTCTACCACGCTTGCGATTGATCCTGAGTGCGTGGCGACTTAGATTAAGGCCAACAGACTCAATTCAACTGCCCTTTGCGGTGCGCAGCCATATTAAGAAAGCCTTCCCATGCAATTTCATAACAATATCGTCGATGCCATTGGTAACACACCGCTCATCAAGCTTCGCAAAGCCTCTGAACTAACAGGATGTACGATACTAGGGAAAGCTGAGTTTCTAAACCCGGGTCAATCTGTGAAAGATCGTGCCGCACTTGCCATTATAAGTGCTGCGGAAGCTGATGGCTCTCTTAAACCTGGCGGCACCATCGTCGAAGGAACTGCAGGAAATACAGGTATAGGTCTTACGGTTGTGGCAAATGCGCTGGGTTATAAAACCAAAATCGTTATGCCCCGCACACAATCTCAAGAGAAGAAAGATGCTATTCGTCTATTAGGGGCTGAATTGGTTGAAGTTGATGCGCTTCCCTATAAAAACCCGAACAACTACATCCACTATTCGCGCAGATTAGCCGAAGAATTGGCTGCGAGTTCAGATACAAGCGTCATTTGGGCGAACCAGTTTGATAATGTAGCCAACCGCCAAGCCCATATCGAGACCACTGGTCCTGAAATCTGGGAACAAACAGATGGCAAGGTTGATGGCTTTATCTGTGCTGTTGGATCTGGAGGCACATTAGCAGGTGTCACAATGGCGCTAAAAGAGCGCAATAAAAATATTAAATGTGCTATCGCTGATCCAGGCGGCGCAGCTTTATTTGGATATTACAAAAACGGTGAACTAAAATCAGAAGGCACAAGTATTACTGAAGGTATCGGCCAAGGCCGTATCACAGCAAATCTCGAAGGTCTTGAACTCGATGACGCGTTCCGCATCAATGATGCCACTGCTTTAGAAATTCTATACGACCTTACCATCAATGAAGGCATGTGCCTTGGTGGGTCTGCTGGCATCAACATAGCCGGCGCAATTGAATTGGCGAAATCCATGGGGCCAGGAAAAACCATTGTGACAATGCTATGTGACTATGGAAACCGTTATCAATCTAAAATGTACAATCCTGAATTCCTAAAGGAAAAAGGCTTACCAACCCCGCCTTGGATGGAGCAATAAAATGTCAGATATTACGCTATCAACGCCTCTTGTTTCAGCTCAATGGCTGAAAAACAATTGGGGCCGTGACGGACTAAAAATCGTAGACACAACTTACACATTGCCCTTCCTCAATCCGGAAAAAAATGGTGCGCAATTATATGAAGAAGCACACATTCCTGATGCTATTTTCTTCCCACTAGATGAAATAGCTGACACGAGCAGTGATCTGCCGCATATGTTGGCACCTGATATTCAGTTCAGCGCACAAATGTCTGAATTGGGGCTTTCAAGTTCAGATGCCATCGTCGTTTATGACCAGAATGGCTGGGTTGCTTCGGCGCGCGTGTGGTGGAATTTGCGCATGATGGGGCACACAAATGTAGCTGTGTTAAATGGCGGTCTGAAGGCATGGAAAGCTGCCAATGGCGCTGTCGTTAGCGGAAAAATCAAAGACGCGAAAGGTGGTATCTTTCACGCGAAACCCAATCCGGCCCTTGTGCGTGATATTGAAGACATGCGCCAACACGTTAAAGCCCAAGACGTGCAAATCCTTGATGCCCGTAACGCTGCCCGTTTCAAAGGCGAAGCTGCCGAACCACGCGCAGGCTTAAAATCTGGTCACATGCCGGGCGCGTTCAACCTCACACATGCCGCCCTCATACGTGAAGACAATCTGCTTAAAGACAAGCATGACCTATATGACGTATTCGCTGCCAGCGGGTTGGACTTAGACAAGCCAATTGTAACAACTTGCGGCTCTGGCATAACTGCCTCCGTACTTGCGTTGGGGCTAGCCGTAATTGGCCGTGATGATGTCGCTGTTTACGATGGCTCATGGTCGCAATGGGGCGGCGCAGACAACTGCCCAGTCGCAACAGGCGAAGCGCAAATGAATGGACAGACTACATGAGCGATTCTCCTTCGAACAACCTATCTACGCGCTTGATTCACAGCGGACGCGACCCGAAAAATCAACTCGGTGCGGTAAACCCTCCTATTCATCGTGCTTCAACAATCATTCTTGAAAAAGCCGAGGATTTATACCGCAATGATGTGCGCACATATGGCATTAGCGGAATGCAAGTTCACGAAGCTCTAAAAGACGCCTTATGTGCCCTAGAAGATGCCAAACACTGCTTATTGACAGAGTCTGGCCTGCTTGCATGTACGCTTCCCATATTCGCCCTTGTTGGTGCTGGCGAGCACGTACTCGTACCAGATAACACTTATGGACCGACACGCCGCTATTGTGATCGTTCTTTAAAACGCGCTGGCGGGCAAGTCACATATTATGACCCGCTCATTGGAGATGGTATTGCGGACCTCATCCAAGACAATACAACGCTTATCATGATTGAAAGTCCGGGATCTTTAACCTTCGAGCTTCCCGATATTCGTGCCATTGTTCGCGCCGCGAAAGCACGTGGCGTCACGACTGCTTTAGATAATTGCTGGGGGTCAGGTGTCTATCTGCGTCCACTTGATATTGGCGTCGATATCTCCATTCTGGCTACGACAAAATATGCAGGCGGTCATTCAGATACGCTTTCAGGTGCCCTACTTCTCAATAGCGACAGGCTTGTACGCAAGCTGAGCGATGCAAGCACTGATCTAGGGCTTTGTACGTCACCAGAAGATGCGGCCATTGTCTTGCGCGGTTTGCGAACAATGACCACACGTCTAAAAGTACATGAAGCATCAGGTCTTGAAATTGCTAAATGGCTACAAACCCGCCCCGAAGTCACACAAGTTTTGCACCCTGCTCTGCCAGAAAACCCATATCATGGCATCTGGAAACGCGACTTCACAGGCTCTGCTGGTTTATTCTCTTTTGAGATCAAACCCACATCTCCTGAAAAGGTCATAGAATTCCTCAATGCTTTTAAATTATTTGGCCTTGGTTTTTCCTATGGCGGGTATGAAAGCCTTGTCGTCAGTTGTGATCCGCAACTAACTTATCGCGTGCACGAAAACAAAAGCTTCAATGGTCCTCTCATTCGCATTAGCGTAGGCCTTGAAGACCCGAGCGATTTGAAAGCCGATCTTGAACAAGCCTTCAAAACGCTAACCGTCTAAAATTAGCTGTGTTCAACTATAAACTTCTGCCCGTCTATGGGCAGAAGTCTGCCTTTGTAGGCGGCACAAACACGGGGCTATTCTTGCACACATCATCAAGAATAGACTTCAACCACATTGCTCCGGGATCAGAATTTAATCTACGGCTCCAATAAAGGCGCAAGTAAAAGTGCGGAAACTCGACCGGAGGCTGCACAGCAATCAGCCCACCACGCTGCACATAGCGGTGTGCGAGACGCGTAGGCGACAATGCCACCATATCTGTATCACGCACAGTCTCAGCTATTGAAGTATGGTGAGATGACGTTAGCGCCACACGGCGGCGCAATCCCTGCTCACCCAACAAATCATCAATACTTGTATGGCTATCCCCTCGAGTGGAAAACACGATATGCGTCAATTCTGCATATCTTTCTAAGGTCATTTCCTGACACATTTTAGGGTGTCCTTCGCGCATAATCAGCACGAATTTTTCTTCAAGCATGGGAGAAAAATTTATACGCTTTGGAGGCTCAGTGCCACTGAAGAACAAGAAATCGAGATCACCAGAATCGAGTGCATCATAAGTCTCCCCAATTTTAACCGGTGAAATACGCAAATCAACCCGGGGCGCCTTTTCACGTAAACTTTCCATCAATGGCGGCAGCACCACATGGTCAAAATAATCCATCGCACCTATACGGAAAGTACGCTCAGAAATGTTAGGGTCGAAACTATCATGAGACGCAAGCGTGCGCTCTACATGACGAAGCGCCTCTCGCACATCTATAGCAATTTCAGAACACCGCTCGGTAGGGTCCACACCCGATGGCGTGCGTATAAACAGCTCGTCTCCAAAAGTTTCTCGCAGACGAGAAAGCGCGTTAGATACGGCTGGCTGCGTCACGTTTAAGCGCTTGGCTGCACGCGTCACATTGCGCTCGCGCCATAGCGCATCAAATGTATTGAGGAGGTTTAAATCAAACTTCTTGTCCACAGGCTTCATCCCTACCGGAATCAAATTTCCGGAATCATGCTTCTTATATCAATGTAAATGATAGCCCTGCTTGAAAATATCACAATATATAAATCTAAATGATGCTTTTCGCTGAACAAACGAGAACACATTCACAAAGCTTATGTTGTGATAAAATCAACCTGATCTTCAAACAAACGGACGGCCGACAATTTGCCAGTCATATACGCACCTGTATCGAGGCTAATACGGCGGAAGTCCCTGTGTGGTGCATTGATAGGTGTGTGACCATGCACGACCACTTTTTCAAACGCATCTTTGTGGTAGAGGAAATCATCTCTGATCCACATCAAATCACTTTCTTTTTGCTCTTCGATCGTTTTACCCGGACGCAGTCCGGCGTGAACAAAGACATAGTCACCAAGAACCAAACAGAGTTCTAGGTTTTCAAGAAAGTGCCGATGGCTTGCTGGAATTTTTTCTACAAGATCGCGACGCGCTTGCTCCCAACCGTCAAAATTATCTGCACCGCGTGGAGGTTGAACATTATACGAGACAAGTGTTTCGATTCCACCATATTGTGACCACCTCGGCCCAATACCCGAATTCATCAAAAAGTCTTGGAACGTTTCTTCGTGATTCCCACGCAAAAATTTCAAATCAAATTCTGCATATTCATCGCTGACCAATAAATCGATCACTTGGCGAGATTGAAATCCGCGATCAACATAATCACCTAAAAACACGATTGCATTTCGCACATCCGGCACATCGCTTTGGGCAACATCCTCACGAATTTTTTCCATGAGTTTTTTAAGTAAATCTGCACGGCCATGAATATCGCCTATTGCATAGACGCACACGCCATCTGGGACACGTGAACTAGGTAGAGGCACTTTAAGCGCTTCTTCGGTCGAAAGGGAATCAGGCTGCTTTTTGTCTTTGGATTGTCTGGGACTTACATTCTCCCACAACAAAAAGGCACGTGCCGCTATATCGCGCCGCCTTTCCATCACCCAATCACTAAACTCTTCCAGTTTTAGCATCGACTTGCGTCTACGCTCCCTTAACGCCACCACTCACGCCAATAAATACCATGAGTGTACTCTAAAAATGTTTCTTCCCAAATATATGCAAAATATACACCATACCCGACTGAAAACATTCACGCGGCACTGTAGGATGCAATTATGCTCAATTCTTGACGTCTATTAGCTAAATATAAGTCTGCTAAACAGTGATTATACCTTTCAAGCCAATACCGCAGATTAACCCTATATGCTTTTGCTCAACAATCACTAAAGCCGATTGATCAAAATTCATACGAATATCTAGGATTAAATATCAGATCAGCAAATTCTTGTACCAATCGACGGTGGAAAACTCTTATTCTATTCAACAGTTGAACTGACAAATCGTCATTAACACGCCATACTTCACGCATACGTTGAGCTTAGATTCGTTTTAACAAAAAGGCATTGCGCAATGATCCGCTTCCTTCTCATTCTGATAGCCATCATAGCCGTTCTCATCGGCGGTGTCGCAGCAGCAGTCCATTTCGTCCCATCTTCTGTCTACAAGGACAAGATCGAAATTGCAGCCGAATCTGCACTTGGCAGAGATGTCGTTATCAATGGCGATATCAAACTCAGTATTTTCCCAAAGATCACCGCTTCGGCTGGGCAAACAACCATTGCCAACCCCGAAGGGTTTGGAGAAGCAAACTTTGCCTCCATGACGGAGTTACGCGCTGCCGTAAAGTTATTACCTCTTTTATCCCGCAATGTTGAAATAGATGAGTTTATCCTTGTGGACCCCAAACTCTCTCTTGTTCAACTTCCCAATGGACAAAACAATTGGACCTTCTCCAGCAGTGCTCCTAAAGAGAAAACTCCCGATGATGGCCCTTCCCCATCTGCGCCATCAGGTGTTTCTGCAAAGCTAGGTGATGTACGCCTTATCAACGGAAACCTCGCCTATGCTGACCGCAAAGCAGGCCAAAAGCACACGCTTGAAAAGCTAAACATTGTTATCAAACTCCCACAGATCGACGGTCCTTTAGGAGTGAAAGGCGATGGTATAGCCGATGGATTAGGATTTGATATTGATGCAAATGTCGAAAACCTCCAAAATCTAATCGATGGTATTTCAACGCCAGTAGCAGCCAGTTTTAACACCGACCTAGCCAAAACGGATATCGATGGAAACATCATCTTGGGTGATGTCATTGGCGTTGATATTCAAGCCAACGCAAATGTGGACGACCTTCTAGCACTCGCAAACTTTTTTAAGATCGAAATTCCGGCAGCGGCAGCGCTCGGTAAAGCGAGTGTGAAAGCTAAAGTTGGCGGACAGGTGGGAGCACTCTCCCTAAGTGATGTTGTTTTCAATCACACTAGCGACCTTCTTAAACTCGATTTTACTGGTGGTGCGAATGTAGGAGAGAAGATCGCCTTCAATGGTGATCTTAATTTCAATGCTCCTAATTTGCGCGCACTTGCTAAAACCGCAGATGTCATATTGCCAGAAGGTGATATTTACCGCGCCTTCACTCTAAAAGGTACGACAACAGGTTCCTTAGACAGCATAGCGCTGACAAATGCCAAGCTCACATTCGACGACATTGTGGGCGATGGAGAGATGCGCTTAAACCTTGCAGGAGCCAAGCCAAAACTAACGGGTACTTTGAGCACGAATGAGATTGATGCAACAAAATATGCTGCTGCCTCCGGTGCCACACAACAACCTGCTCAAAAACAAAAAACGTCAGAAGGCTGGCCAGATGCTCCGCTAGATCTTTCTCCGCTTAAAGCTGTGGATGTAGATCTAAAAATCAGTGCGGCTGGCTTAAAATTCCAAGGTATTGATATTGGTAAAACAGCCCTAAACACAACAATCTTGAACGGTAAACTCGTAGCAGACCTTACAGAAACATCGCTCTATGGTGGTAAGGGTACAGCAAAAATTATAGCTGATGCCTCCGATGCAACACCAAAAGTTCAAATGGTAGCAAGTCTAAATGCCTTGAATGCTGCGCCATTCTTGGGTGCTGTAGCTAACTTTGATAAAATCGAAGGTCTTGGCGGCTTCAACATCAAACTGGATGGTTCAGGCAACACAATGTCTTCTATCATGAATTCATTGTCTGGTTCAGGCGCTTTCAAATTTGACGATGGAGCCATTAAAGGTCTGAACGCTGCCCAGCTTATGCGGTCGGCGAATGATTTCCTCAAAACCGGCACAATGCCAACAGCTCTTTCAGCAGAACAGGAAACTGATTTCACTGAATTTGCTGCTGCCTTCAACATTCAAAACGGTGTCGCGTCTACTCAGGATTTCAACTTTGTCACACCTGGACTACAAATTCCGGGAAAGGGTGAACTTAACCTTGGTGCACGTACTTTATCCCTCAGCATGTTCCCCAAATCAGGTGACAAGTCTCTTGGTATAAACGGGTTTGCACCACCTATCAAAATTTCAGGTGGATGGAATAATCTCTCCGTTGGCTTGGACCAAGATTGGCTCAAGCAACAGCTGACCCAACAACTCACCAATGAAGCTGGAAAACTTCTGGAAAAAGAACTTGGGGTTGATGGCCTAAAAGTTGGCGGAGAAAATGTAGATGTCGGCACAATTCTCGGCGACAGCAAAGAAGCTGAGAAAGCACGCCGTAATGCTCTTAATGGAGCCCTAGCTGATGCATTAAACAAGCAAGTCAACAAGAATAAAAAGGACACTGCGACCACAGATAAAGCAGCAACCCCGCAAGAGACCTCCACCCCGACACCAGCGACAGAGCGGACAGACACCTCTGCCCCAGCAGAAGAGGTGCAGGAAGAAGAGGAAGAGGAACCTAAATCTCTTGAGGAGCAGCTTGAAGAGGAAGCTAAGAAGAAACTCCAAGATCTATTCAAATAGTCGCACATTTATTGATCGACCGACTCAATCATGCCTGCTAACACTTAGTCATGAAAATAGCGTCTTGGAATGTGAACTCGGTGAATGCACGTTTGCCCACTGTGCTTGAGGTTTTAAAAAACCTCGAGCTAGATGTGGTGTGTTTTCAAGAGATTAAGTGTGTTGATGAGAATTTCCCGCGTCTCGAAATAGAAGACATGGGCTATAATGTCGTCACACATGGTCAAAAAAGCTATAATGGCGTGGCCATACTCTCAAAACACCCTTTCGAAGACGTGCAAATCGGCTTACCCGGCGATGATTCCGATGAACAAGCCCGCTATGTAGAAGCCTTAATCATGAGCGACACGCCAGTGCGTGTTTCCTCCATCTACCTTCCCAATGGAAACCCATTTCCCGGTCCTAAATTTGACTACAAACTCGCATGGATGGACCGCCTCATCGCACGCGCGAAAGAGCTCCTAACATACGAAGAAGCTATTGTTTTAGGTGGTGATTATAACTGCATTCCACGTGATGAAGACTGCTATGATCCCGCAGCATGGGTTGACGATGCGCTCGCCCAACCAGAAACACGCGCCAAGTTTCGCGAGCTACAGTGGTTAGGATATACTGAAGGTTTTGCTGCCCGCGATAATCGCGCTCACCAATATACATTCTGGGATTATCAAGCAGGTGCTTGGCAAAAAGATAATGGTATACGCATCGACCATTTACTCTGCAGCCCCCAAGCGGCCGACAAACTAAAAGCAGTTTCAATTTATAGAGATGCGCGCGCTATGACAAAACCATCGGACCATGTGCCTATTATAGGTGAATTTGATTTATGAGCGCGTCGCCTGAAACCGCTCTCGTGAATGGAGCACCCACCTCTATCTGGCAGAGCGTAAAGCGCACTCTTCGAGGGAAATGTCCCAATTGCGGCAACGGGAAAATTTGGAAAAGCTATATTAAACAAGTTGATAATTGCAATTCTTGCCAAGCTGACCTTGGAAAACTGCGTGCCGATGATGGCCCAGCATGGCTAACGATACTGCTCGTAGGGCACATCTGGGCACCTCTACTGGTTATAGTAACCCGATACCAATTTCCAATGTGGCTATTATTCCCATCACTACTGCTTGGCGCAACGCTCTCTTGTCTCGCTATTTTACCTATCTCAAAGGCAATTTTTCTGGGCGCTATCTGGAAAACCCAAGCAGGCGACCACCCCGAAGAATGGACGCCCTAAATACGTTCAAAATATTAGACTTAGTTAGCTATCAAATAGCCATTTAGCCGATACACTGCTCGTTAAATTTCTCAGATGTTGCGTTGTAAACATTGGCTTTATCCATAAGTGCCGTATTCAACACATCAAGCTTTGCCTTGGCTGCTTCTGCCTCTTCATGATGCGTCGCTACACTTTCTTCGAGCGCTTTAGTTTCTTCCGGTGTAAATTTAATCAATCCAGTTTTCACATTCGCCAGCTCATTTTTTGCAGCGGCACGCTCCACATTGTGAATTTCAAACACTGATACAACATTTTCACGATCAGCTTGCATGCTCACAATTTCTTGGCCCATCACGCCAAGCTCTTTTTGCATACTCGAACATGATGCAGCATGTGCAGCACCAGAGAAGACGAGCGCAGATACACCTATAACGAAATATTTTGAAGCAGTGTTCAATCGTAATGTCATATCAGTCTCCAGTCTTTATCATTTGGCTTTTTGCCGGATAATCAGGCGCTTTAAAGCAAGTGAAATATCGCCACACGCCTGAACATGAGATGAAGTTAGGAAGCGCATGTGTCAAATTCTGGGCAAAATATTGCTGATGCCCAAACATTAAATTCTTTTAAATTCAAGGATAAAACAAAAACACCTCACCTCCAAGGTGTATCACCATCGCTTTGTGGTGGCTTCTCTATCTCTGGCGGTGCACGTCCCGCACGGTCAGATACACTATCAATCAACTTAAACACAGCGAGAAAATCTTGCATCAAATCCCGCATCCGGTCAGGATTATCTAAGGGTGTAAACATGGAGCCAGGTTCGAATAAATCACCGCCCTCCACGCACACAAATAACTCTCCACCTGAAAATGCACATCTAAGCTTTCCGCCTTCAAATATGCGTTCCAACTCAAGCAAACGTTCCATAAAGTCAGGCGTAAGCAAAAAGCGAGATTCAACCTGATCGTCAGAAAAGACTTCAAAAGCTTTTTCAAATTTTGGATCTTCTAAACGTACTCGTTCAAGCTTTTTAGAGGAGAAGGAGTTACCCATTTTCGTGAAGAAATTAAACAAGCCAAGATCGCGATACACCTTGGTCTGCCCGTTAAATGGTTTATGAAAATTCACGACCAAACACTGCCCTTGAAACACCGTCACCCATTCTGTACGTGAACGGCCTTTACTATCAGTCGTCGTTCTACGGCTCTCAAGATGCGCTTCAAAAAATTCAAAATCCGTTGTGCCTCGCTTGCCGAGTAACTGATCTTCAAATTTTTCTCTATCCCAACTCGGAATCAATCCTAAATTACTAAATCTGCTAAGAACTAAAGGCCGCTGTGGCTCAGGATCATACTCCAGATCAAAGCCCTGCGCTGCTGTTTCAACAATCAGCAATTTTGCTTCGCGTTTAATATCATTAAGACCCGAGCGGCCATAAGTATGAATACCAAAACCTGCAATCACACCTAAGAATGCAAAAAACGGAGATTTCGTAAGAAATATTCCGCCCAGCGCGATAATTAAGCCGACCGCTGCCGCAATGACTGTAAAGTTCTTTGCCTTTTCAGCCGCCGCTAAACGATCCCCTTCACGCGCCTGCAAAGTCGGAAGAATTTCATCTCTATAAACGACTTTAAACTTATCAAATTCAGGAGGAAGCGTCTCAAACGCACTTTCCACACGAGCATCATTCTCTAGCTTGTCTGTCATCTCTTCCCCTCACGCTTTGCAGTATTCTGCACAGTTGGACGATAGGCTCAACTAAGATCAAATCAGAGCTATTGCGCGTCACCATAAATACGCGTTTCTAACACGCCATCGCCTGTCACAATCCCGCGAAACATACCTGGTGTATTAAACACGAAAGCGGACTCACCCGTTTTGGATATCACGATAACGCCGCCATCTCCGCCAAGGTCGGCAACCTTATCAAGCGCAACTTTAGAAGCCGCAGCGGGTGTTTCATTTAACAGCTCAATACGTGTGCAAATTGTCTTGGCGACAGCTACGCGGATGAAATACTCCCCGTGTCCCGTTGCTGATACCCCACACCCATTATTATCCGCATAAACACCAGCACCCACAATTGGCGCATCCCCCACACGCCCTGGTATTTTAGCTGTCATCCCACCCGTTGATGTTGCCGCAGCTATATTGCCCCGCATATCAATTGCAACCGCTCCAACTGTGCCACGCTTATCGGCTTTTTCAGCCCGCGATTTTAGCACTCGCTCCAGCGCAGCTTTGCGGCTTGGTGTTGTAAAATAGGAATTATCGACCTGCTCAATTGCATGCTCTTGAGCAAACCTATCTGCGTCTGCTCCTGCAAACATCACATGCTCAGATTGCTCCATCACAGCACGCGCTGCTTTGACTGGGTTTTTAACTGTCTTCAACCCAGCCACAGCACCGGCATTCATGTCGCGCCCATCCATTATGGATGCATCCAATTCATGTGTCGCCGCAGCTGTCATCACAGCTCCATGCCCCGCATTGAAATTGGGATTATTCTCAAGTAAAACCACTGCCGCTTCAATTGCGTCCATAGCTTGCCCACCATTGGCAAGGATGTTTTGTCCAGCAAGCAACGCTTCTTCTAGGCCTTTGCGGTAAGCGATTTCCTTTTTGGCAGTCATATTTGCGCGCTCAATCACGCCAGCACCGCCATGGATAACCAAAGTCCAAGACTGCGCTTTAAGGCTTTCTTGCACAGTAACCGGATCAACAATCTGAGCTGCCGCATCTTCCTGCGCTGTTGAAGGCTGCGCACACGCATACAACGCAAGCGCAGCTCCAATTCCACAAAAACCGGTTACCAATTTACGCATAGCAGCGCTCCTTATTTGAAGATCGCCTCCAATGTGGAAAGCGCTTCATTTAATTTCTGCTTTGCTGCTGCAAAGTCAGTGCGACGTTGATGTTGTTCAGCAACCACTTCGGGCGGCGCACGAGAGACAAATTTCTCGTTAGCAAGCTTTTTATCAATGCCTGCCATCTCTGAATCGATTTTTGAAATCTCTTTGTTCAGGCGCTCGCGCTCGCTGGCCAAATCAATTACGCCAGAAACTTCAATAGCGAATGTTGCCTCTCCAGCGACTACCGACACCGTGCCACTTGGCGCAGTTTTAGACACATTCAGATCTTCCAGACGTGCCAAGCGTTCGATAATGCTCTTATATCTGCGGATACGCTCTTTTGTGTCCTCACTTGCCCCAACAACAGTTACAGGCAATTTCGCACCTGCTGGCACATTAAGATCAGCGCGCGCAGAGCGAATATCGGAGATAGCGTTGATGACCCAGTCAATCTCTGATTCTGCTTCTGGGAAAGAAGCTTCTGGACCAAATTTAGGCCAAGACTGGTTACACAACAATGCATCCTTGTCTTTTCTAAATTCAGCTTGATCCGCCCAAAGCGCCTCAGTGATGAATGGCATAAATGGGTGCAATAGGTGAATGATTTGATCCAACGTCCAAGCCGCTGTTTTACGCGTTTCGGCTTTTGCTGACTCTTCTTCACCGTTAAGCACTGGTTTCATCAACTCAAGATACCAGTCACAAAACACATTCCATACAAAACGGTATGCAGCATTCGCAGCGTCATTGAAGCGATATTCATCGATGTTTTTCGTAATTTCCGCAGTCGCTTTCGCGACCTCAGACACGATCCATTGGTTCAATGTGTGCTCAACCTTTAGCGGGTCAAACTCATGTTGTTCCCACAAAGCACATTCATTCATTTCACAAAAACGTGCGGCATTCCAAAGCTTCGTACCGAAATTTCGATACCCCACAACACGATCAATTGAGAGACGAATATCACGCCCTTGAGCCGCTTGAGAGGCCAATGTAAAACGAAGCGCATCCGTACCACATGCAGGAATCCCCTCAGGGAACTGCTTTTTCGTGGTGTTGGTAATGGCTTTTTCAGCCTGCTTGTCTTTCTTTTCGTTACCCGATTTCTTGATATCGCGAACACGTTTGGCAATCAGCGTATCAAGGTCACAGCCATCAATAATGTCGATCGGGTCGATCACATTCCCGATAGACTTAGACATTTTCTTACCGTCCTCATCCAAAACGAGCGCGTGGATATATACATCCTTAAACGGCACGTCTTTCATGAAATGGATACCCTGCATCATCATGCGGGCCACCCAGAAGAAGATAATATCAAAGCCTGTTACCAGCGTCGCTGTCGGATAGAATTTATCCAATTCAGGTGTCTTGTCAGGCCAGCCCATTGTCGAAAACGGCCACAAAGCAGACGAGAACCATGTGTCGAGCACGTCATCATCGCGTTTAAGGTCGATAGAAACCAAAGTATTGCCATCTATTTCGTGTCCAGCAAACTCGGTGATTTGTACTTTTACTTTAGAACCATAATATGAACGGGCTTGGGCAAGTGCTTCATCTTCATTTGCCGCAACAAATTCCTTCAACTTCCCTGACTGATCTATTCTACCATCAGGTCCAAGCATCTCACCATACCAAACTGGAATACGGTGTCCCCACCAAAGCTGACGAGAGATACACCACGGCTCAATGCCGTCCATCCAGTTATAATATGTCTTAGACCAATTCTCAGGAATAAAGCGCGTCTTGCCTTCTTTCACTGCATCCACAGCAGGGCCAGCTAGCTTTGCCGCATCCACATACCATTGGTCCGTCAGCATTGGCTCAATAACCACGCCAGACCGATCACCAAATGGCTGCATGATCTTTTTATTTTCAACATAAGGAACGCTAACCGTAACCTCAGTCTCATTGCCGTCTTCGTCTTTGACCTTTTTCGTCTGCGAAACCATCACAGCAAGGCCCTCATCTGTGATAGCCTGTACCACAGCCTTACGCGCCTCAAAACGATCCATACCGCGATATTCATCCGGCACAAGATTGATCTGATCGATCTCAGAAGACGTAAACTCACCTGATGCCAAGATTTCTCGCGCTTTGGCAGCGGAAGCCGCATATGGCTCGCCATCATCGCGCATAGATGCTTTCACATCCATAAGGCGATACATCGGGATATTATTACGCTGCGCAACGCCATAGTCGTTGGCATCGTGCGCACCGGTAATCTTTACAGCACCAGACCCAAATTCAGGATCAGGATAGAGATCTGTGATTATAGGAATCAAGCGACGCTGCTCTTTAGGCCCCACCGGAATTTCACACAATTTACCGACAATTGGCTTATAGCGCTCATCGCTCGGGTGAACGGCCACAGCACCATCCCCTAGCATTGTCTCAGGACGTGTCGTCGCGATTGAAATGTAATCGCGCTCTTCTTCCAGTATGACATTACCATCTTCGTCTTTTTCAACGTAAGTATATGTCTCGCCGCCCTGCAATGGATATTTGAAGTGCCACATGTGGCCATTCACTTCCACATTATCTACTTCAAGGTCAGAAATCGCAGATTGGAAATGCGGGTCCCAGTTCACCAAGCGCTTATCGCGATAAATCAGCCCTTGCTGGTGTAACTCAACAAAGACCTTCGTTACCGCCTTTGAAAGCCCCTCATCAAGCGTAAAGCGCTCACGTGACCAATCACAACTCGCACCAAGGCGCTTAAGTTGGTTGATAATCTGTCCGCCAGACTTTTCTTTCCATTCCCACACACGCTCGATAAACGCGTCGCGCCCAAGGCTCGCCGCGCTTTGATTGCCTTCAGCAGCAAGCTGACGCTCCACAACCATTTGCGTCGCAATACCCGCGTGGTCCGTACCCGGCTGCCACAACACACTCTTACCCTGCATGCGCTGATAGCGACACAGCACATCTTGAAGGGTGTTGTTTAGAGCATGCCCCATATGCAGCACACCCGTAACGTTAGGTGGCGGGATAACGATAGAATAGGCGTCAGCCGCCCCTTCAGTATCCATCTTGGGTTTGAAAGCGCCGGATTTTTCCCAGCTATCATAAATTTTCGGTTCGGAGACACTGTGGTCAAAATGTGAATCTAGCATGTGATGTTGATACAATAATTATCACATGCCGCAACGAAAAAAGAGCACAGCAAAGGGCTGTACTCTTCTGATCGTTAGATTTTTTTTGATATCTACCCAATATGAGCGCTTAGCGTGCCATACGAGAGATACGTTGCAGCTCTTTTGCTACTTCTTGCTCAACAAGTTGTGGCAAATTCCCATCCAACCATTCTTTAAGCATTGGCTTGAGCATTTCCCGTACAAGATCTTCTAAAGTTGTCCCCTGTGACAACATCATAGAGCCCATAAGCTTACCAAGTTGGCTCGCTGTTGCATCCGCAGTTGCTGCTGCCACCAAACCTTCAGTTTGAGGCTCTGGCTTTGGCGCTACTGGAGCAGGCTGCGGCTCAGCTTGAACAACAGGCTCAGGTTCAGGCGCAGCATCAACGACAGGTTCTTCTTCAGGCTCAAGCCCCCAGTCGGCCATATCGACTTCTGGCTCGGCCTCTTCTTCGCCAATAGCCCACTCATCAACATCGATCGCGACAACATCTTCATCTTCGACTGATTGATCTTGGGCCAACTCTTCCATGGCCGCGGCCATGTCAAGCTCGTCTTCAGGCTCTGTAAGGTCTAAATCTAGCTCTTCTTCAGCCTGATCATTCGGAGATAATTCAAGCACATCAGATGCATCAGCATCTTCTTGTGATGGCGCAGGTTCGTCGTCTTCTGAAATAATCCTGCGAATCGACGCAAGAATCTCTTCCATTGTTGGTTCTGATGCTGCTTTTTCAGCTGACATAACGCGCCTCTAACATTTCACTTCGCTTCATACACATTGAAGCTCTAGAATCACGTTCAAATATAAATACAACGTGGTTAACAACGCCTTTATCATTTAGGCCGTTGCCTTAACCTTTAACTAGAGCCTGCACCTATAAAGAAGTATTAACGCCCAAAGATTCGGGTGTAAGTGCACCCATTGCTGCTAATAATTGATGCACAGCGACATAGTGATCCCGATTTGCCTGAATGAGAAGCAATCTTGCATCGAGCAATTCTTGCTCTTGGTCCAGCAAATCTAGCGTTGTGCGAAGCCCCACAGCTAATTCCTGCTCTGCCCCATCAAACGCAATTTGTGCCGCCTCAACTTGGCGCTCCGATGCTTCGATCGCACGAGAAGAAGCCAACGCGCCATGCCAGGCGCGCGTTACTTGCGCAATAAGATTTCTTTCCGCTGCGCGATATTGCAAGCGTAATTGATCGCGCTCTAAAGCGGCTGCACGAATTTGGGATGCAATACGTCCGCCCTGATATAAAGGCAAACGCAGCTGAGCGACGACGGATGCATTATTATTTTCAAATGTATCATCATCATAACTCTGACTTAGCCCCGCAGCACCAACAATCGCAATGTCAGGCCGCGTCTGTCCTTTAGCCGATTTCACGCGCTGAGAAGCCGCCTCTACATTGGCTTTAGCGACCAACAGATCTGGATTAAATTCAATCGCAGCACTTACTGCCTCGTCCAACCCTTCCGGATAAGCAGGCGTAAACGCGATCTGTGATAATTGAGTTGGCCAACGTCCCACCAATTCTTGAAACACCGCACGGTTAGATTCCAATTGCGCCTGAGCAGATGCTAATTGCGCCCTTGCTCCGGCATGCCTTGCTTGCGCTTGCGCTACATCCGTACGCGTCACTTCACCCACATTAAAACGATCTGTTGCCGCTTCTACCTGCCGCGACAGAACGCTAACATTGTTTTTGCGAATATCGACTTCAGCTTCGCTCGACAAAACGTCCATATAGTTTGTCACGACGTTCAAAATCATCTGCTGCTCAGCAGAAAAAAGCTGACTTTCCGCAGCCGTCACACTTGCACTCGCTTCTCCGACGGCAGCATCATTTCGACCGCCATTCCATAAGCTTTGGCGAAACTCCAAACCAAAAGTTGTTTGCGGTGCCTGTGTTGAAATCTCAGGTCCAGTTGATCCCAAAAACGACTGATTACTCCGCGTAATCGCATAACCAGCACTTGTGCTTACACTCACTTGCGGACGCTTTGTTGAACGCGCTTGCTCTAATCTTTCATCAGCAATCATACGCTGTTTGCGCTGCGCCAATATGGAAGGATTCCGTTCATATGCAGCTCGAATTGAATCAGCGAGCGTTTCAGCTGACGCACTCAAACTAGCACTATTCTTATCTAGTGTTTCATCAGAAGACGGTGTCGGCAAAATTGCAGCGGAGTCGCCAAGCAGAACATTATCGCTAACATCCGAACTATCTTGAGCATAACCCGCACTGCCAGCCATTGCAGCAGACGCCATCAAAATCGAAAACATAGTATTGCGCACGACAACTCCCAACTTACTATTTACAAACCGCCACATTTCAAAATGAGCGGGTAATTCTGTCATCAGGACAAATCATTCTTGTCCCAACTCTATAATCGTAAACAGCGCGCCTTTTAGATTGCCACAATCATATTCTTGCTAGAATACAAAACTCGCCGTTTTCTCAAATCCCGGAAGTGCCGGGGGCGCAGTATCAAAAGCACTACGACAAGAAAGAGCATCCCCAGCACGCGTATAAATGCGCGCTTGGCTAACTTTGCCCTCACGTACAACAACAGCTAAACGGCCACCGTCTTTTAATTGATCAGTCCATTCCGTTGGAACAATTTCCACTGCCCCGTTCACGATAATCACATCATAAGGCCCTTGATCAGCAAGTCCCTTTTTAATGTCACCAGCCACGACATCAGCATTATCAATATTCAAAGCATCCAAACGAGCTGAAGCTGCTTCTGCAATTGCTTCATCATCTTCCAAACCCACTACCGCGGCTGCGAGATAGGAAAGAATTGCAGAGGAATATCCAGAACCAGAGGCTATATCGAGCACCTCATCCGTTGGTTTAATTTTGGCAGCTTCAAGAAGTTTCGCAAAATCACGAGCACGCCACATATAGCGGCCTTCAGATGTTTGATGATCAAATTCTGCATAAGCAAGTGAATGACGCGATTTTGGCAAAAATGCCTCCCGCGGCACGGCTTGTAACGCAGTATGAATACGGCGGTCAGTCACATCATTAGGACGAACCTGTGTGTCGATCATTGTTTCGCGGGCGACAGCATCATTCATTTGCAGCTTACCTGTAACTTCTACGGGCTGGATGATTTATATACCACTTCAGATACACATTCAGCTCATACATTAAAGACAAAATAGTTATCGCGCTCTTACCATAGGCTGATAAGTTATCAATGCAGCGTTTAATTTTATTCGTATAAGTAGGAAAAAACGAAGCCCCACCTCACATAAAAAGGTAAATTTAGGTCTTCCCTATTTTATAGAAGATGTTAGAACAGCCCTCTTCTCGATTCATTACCTGTGTTTTGATCGTGATTTTCGCTTTGTTGTTGAGCTTATTTTAAATGCTTACAGATATAAAGCGGAAACAAACAGACTTCCTTTTCTAGGATGGCCGCGTGGCGGAGTGGTTACGCAGCGGATTGCAAATCCGTGTACTCCGGTTCGAGTCCGGACGTGGCCTCCAGAAAAGTAAAGCTCTCCCAATGCTTCACACATAGCATGATCACAAATAGAGCATAATATACGCACATTATCTGCACCTATCGCGCATGCTTCATCCTAGCTGCAATCACGCACTTACCAGCTAAACACTTCTCCCTCAGCGTCGATGCTTCATAACCCTACCTTATATATAGCACACTGCTTGCAGCCTCTATTCACGCACCCAAATCCTCTAAACTTTAGCGTGAAATTGTACTTGGTTAACGAAACACCTCCGCAAAACATTAAATTATGCTGAAATTTCATCAAAAACCAAAAACTTAACCCCTCATTAACTAAGGTGGACGATATTGCCTATGTCTTCACTGAAGACACCCACCATCACCCAACGCCTTGACGGGAGCTTTTCTCTAAGCTCCCGTCTTTTTTTTGCTTTTTTCAAAAAAAACGTCTTTTTTTGAAAAGAAATGCAGATTGAGGCAATTTGGGGATTGCACATTTTTGGTTGGCTAGATATACCGCCTCCTCTAACGGTGTTCCGCGATAGCTCAGTTGGTAGAGCAATCGACTGTTAATCGATTGGTCGCAGGTTCGAGTCCTGCTCGCGGAGCCAGTTAGACTTTTAAAGGCAAGATCTAAGCCTTACATCCTCCACACAATATCCAAATAATACAAACACTTGCCAGATTTTGTCTGCTTGTTTGCATTTATATGTGCTTATCTAAAGTTTGAGATTTAAACTTGGCGACTCAAGTTTTCTGCTTGAAGACAAACAAAACTGTCAGCGTGAAATTAAATGCCAACCCCACCAATGTTCCTGCCACCAAGGCAAGCTGTGGAGTCCACTCTAAAATCGGTTGAAATTTAAGTAATGCCAGATAGGTCGCGAAGTTTGCAGCGCCCCCGAGTGAATTGGACACGAAAAATTTGACAAACCCACGCAACCAGCTCAAATCGCGCGCCTCTTCGGCAAACACGAAATACCGATTCAACGAATAAGTTGCTGTAACTGCACACAAAAACGAAAACACTCGTGCAGACACTTCATCCACAAACGCTAACGCAAACGTCAGTGCTGTAAGATCCACAACAAATCCGGCAGCTCCTACGAGGCCAAACCCAATGAATTTGGGAAGTAATTTGCGGCACATAAGAATCATAGCCTGCATTTTATGCCCTCGACCTCAAAACAAACGCAGGTACTACCCGCAAAAATCACGCCTCACCCCTATCAGCAAAAGCGAATAGATATACGGGACTTTTCAAATCTTTATGCAAATGCCAAACCTGACATACTTATTCTAGCTTTAAATTACTCATAAAGGCACCAAAATGCATTTAATGAACAAACATGCTGTGCGAATCGCACTCGGTCTATCGCTTTGTTTATTATTGTTGCAGTTCTTTTTCCGCCCGCTTTGGCGCGATGAATTTTGGGCGCTCTATTTTTCCGCTCCACAAGATCCGATCTCAGATGCCGTCTTCAGCAAAATGTCCAAAGATGTGCACCCTCCTCTCTATTTTTCAGCGCTTCACTTTTGGCGTCTCATATCAGAGAATGAAATTTTTGCCCGGTTTTTCAATCTCGTATGCATTTTTCTAGCCGGATGGGCGGCTTGGCGTATGCGCGGAACCAAAGGCACGGGAAGAGAAACCGAATCAAATCTATTCCTCTTCTTATGCGCAACTTCATTCTGGCTCATCTTCTATGCGGCAGAGATTAGAATGATGGGACAACTATTTCTAACCTCCGGCCTTCTCGTCCTCATCTCACGCAATAGTTTGGATGATTTTGAAAAACCCTTCAAATGGGCCAGCCTCTTCATAATCGCAGGCACACTCACAGCCACAATGCACTATTTTGGCTCGTTATGGACTGCTTGTATTGGGGCAAGCCTTGGCTTCACACACCTTTATAGAGGGCGAATAAAGTCATTCTTCATCTTTGGTGCAGCGTCTGTCATTTCGCTAATCCCGGCTGTTTTATGGATATTAGCCTTCCGACCAGACCAGGCATCTGGCGCACCCGATGTATTGCCGCCTTTTGCTGAAAATTTCGCCTTTGGTGCCAATCAATTTTTGCGCGGCATTTTGGTGAAAACTATGTTTGCAAACATAATGGCATTTATCGCCGGATGCTTCGGCCTCGCCGCCCTTCTAAAACGCAAATCAGACGACGCCCCCATAATGTTGATTGGTGCGATTGCACTCACAATCCTGATCGCGTTTACGGCTCATTTGGGCTTGGTTGCCCTTATTAAAGAGCGCGCCTTCATCGTCATCATTCCTGCAATGTTGTATTTGCTGGCGGCGGGAATTTTATCACTTCAACCACACCAAACCAAAGCTCTCAAAATGGCTTCATGGGTGCCTTTTGCTGCCATTCTTTCTCTGCCACTTTTCACCTCTGAGTTTTTTAAAGACAGAGAACGCGTCGCCGATCTGCAATCCATGCTGCAAGCCGCTCCAGAATGCGTTGGTGAACCAATAATCGCTTATTTAAGACCATCAGACCAAGCAGAAGATTTCTCAGCCTTCATGACACAAAAGCTTTTGAACCCATCCCTTCAAGGAAAGTTCAATATGATACCGCTGGAAGAAATCACATCAGGACAACAATCCATCCCCGAATCAGCTTGCCCCGTTAAAATAGTCGCCATTGCACTATTGCGCGGGGAACGTGAATTTCATGAAGATATGCGAGACAAATTAAAATCTGCTGGCCTCCCCATTTCTCAATTTGAAGAAATTAGCATGGGCGGCGGGCGCACCCGAGCATGGGTCGAAAAATAGCTATATTTTCTGTTACAGCCCTTGCATAAGGCCGAATATACCCGTCTCCTCCCACACATAAAGAAAATAAACCTACCTTCGAGGGGACAAAATCATGAAGCTCAAACTACTCTTAGCAAGCAGCGCTTTGACAGTCTTGGCTGGGTGCGCGCACACTCAATCGAACCAATTTTCCTCCAAAGACATGTCGCCTGCGCGTGCCCTGCACGATAATGTTGTCGTAATGGATACGCATTTAGATACGCCGGCCAATCTGTCCCGTCCTGGCTTTGACATAACCGCCCGCCACGATCCCATTTTAGACTATTCTCAAGTTGATCTGCCCCGCATGATTGAGGGCGGCCTCGACGGTGGTTTCTGGGTTATTTACACCCAACAAGGCCCTCTAACTGATTTTGGATATCAAACAGCACGCGACCATGCACTCATGCGTGCAATGGCAATTCAACGCATGTTGGCCGCCTATCCAGAACATTTTGAAATTGCTACCAAGTCCGACGATGCTGCACGTATCAAAGCCGAAGGAAAACGTATTGTTTATCAAAGCATAGAGAACTCTTACCCGTTGGGTGAAGATGTTTCCATGCTACGCACTTTCTATAATTTTGGTGTGCGCATGGTTGGCCCAGTTCACTTTGCAAACAACCAATTTGCGGACAGCGGTACAGACCTAACTGGCCCTAAATGGAATGGCCTCTCTCCGTTGGGCGAAGACTTGGTGAAAGAGGCAAACCGGCTTGGTATGATCCTCGATGCATCCCATGCTCACGATTTAACATTTGACGATATGGTGGAGCTTTCAGCGACGCCTATTATCTTATCTCACTCAGGTACAAAAACCCTGTATGATCACCCCCGTAATCTCGATGATGCACGCCTTAAAAAACTTGCCGCATCTGGCGGTGTTATCCAGATGAACGCTTTGGGCGCATACCTAAAGAACTTAAGAGAACAGCCTGCTCGCAAGAAAGCTTTTGAATCCTTCATCGAACTATCAAAATCATTTGGAGATGATCCAACGCCCGAACAACGGGAACAATTGCTAAACATGCGCCGCAAAATTGATGCTGAATTTCCTGCTGACATGGCAGACTTTGAAGACTTTGCAGAACAACTTCTCTACGTCCTCAAATTGATTGGCCCTGAACATGTCGGCATTGGTGCCGATTGGGATGGCGGCGGCGGCGTTATCGGCATGCGCGATATAGCAGCTTTCCCCCTCATAACAGAACGTCTTCTAGCAGAAGGCTATAGCGAAGCAGACCTTGAACTCATCTGGGGCGGCAATGTACTGCGCTTGCTAAAAGCGGCTGAAGATCATGCCGCAAGCTTGAAAGAAAATTAAGCCAACTAACTACAGCAAAAAAAAGGGCCGAGCATATATTCCTTCTCGGCCCTTTTTTACCAAATTAGGTTTGATTTAAAACGTCACATCCATTGCGCCCGTTAGGATTTTATCTGTTAGCTCACGCAACATTTTATCCATTGGTTGGTCTTCGGCAATAAATGGCACGACTTCACGCACTTTTTCCATCTGGTTCAGGACACGCGGCCCAACCATTACGTCAGTTAGTTCACCTTCATTTAAGCGCAACTCGATTGCCTGTGTTGCCGCCATCATGTGGGCTGCAGTCACTTGCGCAGTTAGCTCATTTACGCGCAATGCATCACGCGCGGCTATCGTGCCCATGCTGACCTTATCTTGGTTGTGACACTCAGTAGAGCGCGAGAAAACAGACGCCGGCATAGTAAGTTTACATGCTTCAGCGGTCCAAGCGGACACACCAATCTGCACCGCCTTGAACCCGTGATTGATAGGCGCACGTGCGCCAGTCGCACCTGTTAAGTTTGACGGCAATCCATTTGAATAACGTGTATCCACAAGTGTTGCCAATTGGCGGTCCATAAGGTCAGCCAAATTCGCCACTTGTGTTTTGAGCGTATCTGCAACCATACACACATGCCCACCATAAAAATGGCCGCCGTGTAAAACATCACCCGTTTCAGGGTCAAACAATGGATTGTCGTTGGAGGAATTGATTTCTGTATTCAGCACAGATTCCAACATTGGCATCGCATCCTGCAACACACCAATGACATGCGGCGCGCACCGTGTTGAATAGCGATCCTGCATCCGTGTAGCTTCATGGTTTTCCTGCATGGGCGCAAGATCTTCACGAATACGTTTTGCAATCAACATCTGCCCTTGATGAGGTTTGGCATTAAACAAGCGCTCATCGAAATGACGCGTATTGCCCAAAATACCCAAGGAGCACATAGATGTCAGACGTGTTGCAGCAGCAGCGATCCGCTTAGACTGCTCTAAAGCAAGCCCTGCCAAGGCAGACATCACGGACGTACCATTCATAATGGCCAACGCTTCTTTCGGTCGCAAGGTGATCTCTTTTAAACCCTCTTGCGCAAACGCTTCACGCGACAATTTAATCTGCCCTTTGTGCAACACATCACGTTCACCCGCCAAAGCACCCGCAATATAAGAAAGCGGCGTCAAATCTCCTGAAGCACCAACAGAACCTTCGGCCGGAATACGCGGCAGAATATCTAATCGCAACATATTCGCGAGCAGCTCAACCAATTCCATAGACACACCAGACCAACCTCGCACCAAGGTCACTAGGCGTACAGCCAAAGTGGCACGTGTCTCTTCGGGAGATAGGAAACGCCCCATTCCGCAGCCATGAAAACGCGAGAGATGCAAGGGCAATTCCGCAACCAATTCCGGCGGCACAGCACGTACAACACTGTCACCATATCCAGTTGTGACCCCGTAAATTTTACCCTCATTTTCGAGCAAATTCACAACATGCTGGGCGGATGTATTGATAACATTTAATACTTCAGGGTCAGTAGAAAGACGCGGCATAACGCGCTGAGTCGCCAAGCGATCCAGCGTTACGGTGTCCAATAACCCTTCACCAAAAGTAAAGCTTGGATAATCGCCAGTGTCTGCAGCCATGTTGTTTCTTCCATTCCCCAAAACCATAAACTCCTGATATATCAGGAAATTAATGGGCATACATTCTCTACATATCTGCGCACCCACAAAGGAAAAGACTGTCCCCACCTTATGGTATACGCAAGTTCAGCGCTCTACTTACTCTGGAGACGGATTATTGAACACCCCAAGAAGACGAATAGATCGCTGAAATTCGTCATATGCTTAACCCCAAAGCATCAGGAACAAGCATGCTATTTACCCTGCCTTGATGTTGCCTCGCTTTATGATCAAGATATACCAAACCATTCTTCTACTTGCCGCAAGGACATCGCCCATGACAATATTTAGCTTTAAACGCATGACGCTTACAGCAATATCAAGTGTAATAGCCGCCACAGCATTCATGGTCGCGGCTGCGGAAACCAGCCTAATCTCTGTTGAAGATGCCTATAATAAATCAATCAATGGCGAGGCAATCTTGATTGACATTCGTACACCAGAAGAATGGACGCGCACAGGAACGCCTGTTTCTGCCCGCCTCGTTACACTTCAAAGCGATCGCTTCCTCTCGACTGTGAAAGCGCTACAGGCTGAAAACCCAGACGCACCTGTTGCGCTTATTTGCCGTTCAGGCGGTCGCTCAACGCGTGCGTCTCAAATGCTAGAGGAAGCCGGCATCAAACACATATACAACGTCAAAGAAGGTGTTGAAGGCAGTCCCAATGGCACAAGCTGGCTATCAAAAGGCCTGCCAATTGACCGCTTTCCTTTGGAATAAACGCTCGCTAACCGATAGTACCCGATGAGACTTTTGCATCCGCGCGCGTGAAAGCAAAAGTGAGCCTTTGTGTATCTGGCTTAAATTTCAGCTCAAGGTCAATCACTTCATGTGGCTGGATAACCTGCTGAAATTTCATACGGTTGACGTTAAAACTTGCCGGCTCAACAGCCCATATCTCTTCTGAAAGGCGCGCTGCCATATGCGTTTGCGCCAATCCAGGCAAAATCGGATTGTCTTTGAAATGCCCCTCAAACCAAGGAAGGTTCGGACTAACTTTAAAGCTTATCTTTGCCTCAAACCCATCAATATCCATGCGGGTTGGTGCTAGTAAGTCTAGTATTTTTTGGCCCTCAAACACTTCTTGCATTAAAGATAAAACGCGTTTGGATTGGCTATTTGTAGGAATGCGACTGACAAACCGCATACGCTTGGGCCATTCAGCTGCTTCAAGATTTTCTGATAAATTTTTGCGCAAATACCGCGAGAATTTAAACGCGCCTAATTCACCTAATTTAAGCTGTCCTTCCTGCGTCAAACACACCAAACCACTTAGACGTTCGCGTCCTGTTTGCATCGTCAAAAACACAGCACAATCACTCACCAATGGGTGTGTGGACAAAACGTCCTCGACGCGCGGCAAGGAAACGCGTTTTCCCTCCACCTTCACTATGCGATCAATACGCCCCAATAACTGAAAGCGGCCATCTTCACCAAACTCCACGCGATCTCCCATCTTCACAGGCTCTGCGTCCGGAATGAAAGGCGATGTCACCCTTAACTCTCCTTCTTCACCAACAGACGTCACCACGCCTGAAACAGGAGTCCACAAATCATCTTCAAGCGTGCGTTGACGATACGCTACACCGCCAGTCTCTGTACTCCCCAAAATTTCCAAAGGACGTACACCAAATAACTCCGCAGTCGCAAAGCAAGCCTCTGTTGGTAGTAATCCGCCGGATGACAAAATAAAGGCTGGTTGCGTGAAACTGATCGCATGCTTTTCGGGCAGACGCGTCAAATGCGCTGGACTGGACACAATCAAAGTCTTGGGCGTGACGTCTTCCATCAAAGCTTCCCATGATAACGCCATGTCATCTTGAGAAATTTTACGCGCCATCAATGGCAACGCCACCCGAAATATCAAACCATAAATATGCTGATGTGAGACACTTCCGGCAATGTGAGAAATATCATCGCCAAACCAATCTTTCCAAACATCCGCTTCAGCTTCAATCACACTCGCGGTTTTGAATATTTGTTTGGGCACGCCAGATGATCCTGAAGTGAAAAATACCATTTCCACGTCATAATCAGGATCGATGGAAAGCTGATTATTACCATCTACGTCCGGCAAGTGCTCCCAAGATATGCGAATACAATCCTCGACAGCATCACTCACAAAATTGGTTGGTTTTACACCTATAGATTTTAAATAATCGGCACCTGATTGAGGAAGAATAATAAGAGATTTTTTGCTATGTGCCGCCGCCAAAAAGGCCGCACAAAAGGCTGCTGCCGACCGTGTGAACACAAATAGCTGCGAATCAGAACTTTCTAGTTGTCGCACAATTTGTATCGCCAATGCGCGCACTTGCCCAACAGAAATATCACCTAGATTCGAAGAGCAAAACACTACCTTAGAAGCGTCTTCATTCCATAAAGCGCGCAGCAAACCCATCAAACTTCCAGCTCTCTATTCCCTATGCTTTTGGACGAATAAACTTGCGATAAACAAGCTCACCCAAAAACAAAATCCCCATCAATACATAAGCGATAAAACCATTATATATCGCCCACACCTCCATGGACGCATGAAAGACAGTCCATGTCGCGATACCAAGATTTATAGCCATGAACACACACCAAATCACCGTGACCTTGTATGTGTATTTTATCGCATGATCTGGCAAATCAGGCTCTGCCAAACGTGCGAAACGTTCAATGATACTTGGCCCGCGAATAAGCGATGCTGTAAATGCACACAACATGGCTGCTCCCATAAACACGGGGTAAAGGCGTATCGAGAGGTCTTGATCATAGAATGCTGTGATCGATATACCGACAATGGCGGCGATGCTCGCAAAGATTAAAGAAAGCGGCGCAGACTTCCCACCAATCCATAAGCGCATTAATAGCGCAGTCAGCAAGAGGCAGATCAGCCATATAGCAGACACATGCCGCAGCAATATCACAGCCAGCAAAGGGTAAATGATCGCAAGACCCGCCAACAGTAAATTGGCTAGCTTCTTCATCATATCCTGCTTTCAGAACACGTAATCACAGCCACGCCTTTATGTCGCCGCTCACAATCACTCCACATCAGATAAACCGCCGCGTTGGGCCGCTTCTTATTCAGCTTGAAGCTGGATCACCAGGCTCACAAGATCGTCAACACTCTTAATGTTTTCAAATTGCTCAGGCGTAACTTTTTTACCAGTCGTTTCCTGCAATTGCACCATCATGTCGACAGCATCAATGCTATCAAGACCAAGATCATCCATGAGCGTTGCTTCAGGTTTTATATCTTCAGCTGGTATCTCGAAAATCTCGATAAGGTTCTTGCTGATTTCAGCGTAAGCTTCTTCACGTGTCATTTTCTTACAACTCCTATCGGCGGGATTCTATCAACTCTGCCAATAGGCGGATGTTTTGAAAATACTTAGCTAATTTCTCGTCTTTAGGTTCTAGCTTTACGCCATATTTCTTTTGCACTGCGACACCAAGCTCCAGCGCATCAATAGAATCAAGCGCGAGTCCATCGTCAGAGAATAAGTCATCCTCAACGCCAACATCTTCCGGTGCAACATCTTCAAGATTAAGCACGTCTATGATCAATGCCCGCAATTCTGTTTCAAGCTCTGTCATACACGAAGTTCCTTCTCAATTTTACTTTGCACATCCGTCGCCAGACGTCGCGCCCCAATAACCGGACGGTCATTACCATAATTCGCTTCAGTATCAATCGTCTCATGAACGCGAATTACCCAGTGTGACTTCTTTACCGGTATGGAATACCAAGGTTCACCTTTGCGCAAACTTGGCGGTGTTACCTCAATGGTCACGATAAGCACAGGTGCTTTACTCTTCAACGCCACATAGGAAAAACCACGTTGATACTTCACCTTAGCGCCAATAGGCGTGCGTGACCCTTCCGGAAATATACACAAATTTGCGCCCTCTTGCAGCGCTTCTGAACACGCTTGAATGAGAGCTTCGGGATCTCCAGTATTAGGAATATAATTACTGGAACGAATGACCCCGCCCATGAATGGATTGGTCGCAACGCTATTTTTTACCACTGCCCGCGTGCGCCGCATGAACGCCATCATGAACACGACATCTAATAAAGAAGGATGATTAGCGACAACAACCGTGCCACGACATTCTTTTAGTTTTTGGGCACCATGAATTTCATAAGACACAACGCCCATGATCCGCATGGTTTCAATAAATGTTCGAAACCCAACATGCACAGAAGCTTGAGAAATCTTGGCGCGCTTCTCCGAATCCCACACAAACAAGCGCATGAGTGGAAAATAAACCAAAGCAAGCACAAGACCGCCAATTCCAAAGAATGCAAAGGATAGTGCCGTCGTTACCAATCGCGCCAAGCGTGACAAAGTCCAAGGCGCTTCTACACGGGGGCGTTCCATTAAATCTTCCATCGCAGCCCCCTAATATCTTTGCTAACAGCATCAAGACAGGCAAACACACCAGACATGCCGTCATCCACGGTTTGAAATCCAGCTGCATCCAATTTTGTATTGGCATCGGGCAATTTCAGTAACAGCGCAAATTGTACATCACGTGTAGTATCACCAAACTCGGCATACTCATTTTGCAAGTGACAATCAGACATCATCAGCACAATGGAGCCAGCACCATCTTTTAATCGCGCATAACTCTCTGTCAGCCCTTCAGCTAAAGTGCGCTCACCTGCTGCAATGGCCGTATGCCCACCTCGATTTGCCGTAAGCTGACTACCGACTCCAACTGCCGCATTATGGACTGATAGTGAAAACCCGGTTGGAGATAATGTCTCACTTTGGTTAATCAGCTTCAACAATTCCAGCGTATTGGTCATTGCTCCATAACGCGATGCCAAAACAATCGGCGTATTCCCCAATCCGTTTTCAACGCTCTCATTCAGTCCCATCAAACACGCAACCACGCCGCGCTCGAGCGCCGATAACCGACGCACATCGCGCTTGGGCAATTCACCAAATGGTTTTAACACGCCAAAAGAGGAAACCTCTCCATCTGATCGCGTTAGTCCACTAAATTTTTCAACGTGCAAGTGCCCGTACATATCGCGCTATTGTCCCCTAATCCAAACTCATCAATGATAAGCTTGCAGATAGAAAATGAGTCGTCATTATTTCATCTTCTGCATCATAGGCACACCCCTATCCCTATGACTCAATATCCTATTGCTATAGACCTGCAACACGGCATGCAAGAACAGGAAGAGCATGATTTGAGTGTTTATGTTGGAATTTGCGTCTCTGGTGAGCGCACAAAACGCCATCTGCTAAAAGCACAGCGCAGTTTAGCAGATACCGCGCAGAGGACAGCACAAGAGCAATTAGGAACCATTCCAGCACCATCCTACAGTCGCACGCACTGCAGAGGCATAGCAGCAGCCATGCTGAGCAAAAATATCATTCCCCTCGGAATAGATATCGAATATGCCGATCCACGTCGAAATTGGCCTGAAATTCTATCAGTATTTTGTGATAATATCGCCCTGTCAGGCTATTCAATACACGCCCTAAATCGCGGCTGGACGTACCTTGAAGCATACTACAAAGCGTTTGCACAATATCCTCCGGCAAAGGATGTAATCGCCGTCATAGACCATCAATTTCCCGACAATGAAATTTATCAGAATGCAGACGGATACCTCTGCCTACACCGTTCAATTGAAACAGTTTTTTATATGACACTCATATGGAAACCAACTCGAGAGAATAAAGCTATGTCTCAGCCTAGTATCTTGCCAATTCTTTATTCTGATATCTAATTTGAAAGCTTAGGATATTTGCGGGTAAACATCCGACGCATCATCCGAATTGGCACTCGAATAGGTGCCTGAATTGCTAGCCTTGTATGCATTGCAGTAATACGCACATTATCCCAAAGCATTCTAAAATTTGATACGTTTTCAGTGGGGTAGATTACTTTTGTCGGGTGTTCAATAACGCGCAAGCCCCGCCAATTTAATTGGACAAGTATCTCAGTATCAAAATCCATTCTCGCACCGATAATCTCATGTTTCGTCACATGAATCGCGTCATCAACTGGATAGGCTCTGAAACCGCACATGGAATCATTTATCTCAAGCGACAATGTTTCAACCCGCACCCAAAAATGCGTAATTTCACGACCAATTTTGCGGCCCTTAGGAATGGAATGATCATAAACTGGAACGCCGCAAATAACCGCTTCAGGATTTTGCTCTGCAAGTTTTAGCATATGCGGCAATTGAGAAATATCGTGCTGCCCATCCGCATCGATCTGCACAGCATGGCTCCAACCTGCTGTTTTAGCAGCTAAAAAACCACGCTTTACGGCTTGCCCTTTGCCGCCATTTTCATCCAACCGAATGACTTCTACACGCCGCATAGCATCTTGCTGCTGCGCGATAATAGCAGCATTTTCGGGTGAATTGCCGTCATCAACAATAATGACAGGACAATTTAGCGCCACCAATGCATCCACTATGCCTCCTAATGCGTTTACATGACGATAGGTTGGAATAATCGCACCAATTTGAAAGTCTTGAACCATAGCCAGCTTCTAATCCCTAAAGTCAAACACATACTGTGTATGCGAGATTTGTGACTGAAAGTTAAGACAAAATAATGCGCACAATCCCATGGCACCATTAGTTTGCCCCTATCTTGTCAAGATTGACGATTAAACACGCACAGAACACGCGTGAAACCACGCAAACCTTAAAGGCCCGTACAAATGACGACTATGATGAAAAAAGCCATTTCTTGTTTAGGTGCGCTTGCTTTAGCGGCAACCATCACCGCCCCCAGCGCCCATGCGAAAAGCGAAGTGCAGCTTTATTCTATCGAAGAACTCCTCGCCAGCAATGACTTCCAAACACGCCTTGGAGATTTTCAATTCTCTTTTGGTGACTATGTGATCGGCAAGCCCCTAGGTATTGCTAATGTCAAACGTTCCACCAACGGCATCACAAAGTCAGATAAAGCTGCTTGTGAATGGGCGATGATTTCAGCACTTCTTGCACTCAAAGAAGAAGCTCAGAACCTCAATGGAATTGCAGTTCAAGGTATTCAATCCACTATAACTGGCACAGATTATGTCTCAGCAACGCATTACCAGTGCATGTCCGGCCACACAAATTCTCGCGTCTATCTAAAAGGCACAATCGTTGGACTATTAGACGATACTAATTCATCAATAGATCAACAGTAACGTCGTTTATCTGTAACTAATTGAGCTTTATAGCTGGACTTCAAATTGTCATATTTTGCACTTATGACTAAACTTAGTATAAGTTCGACTTTCTCACTACTGTTTCTAAATTGGGGATTATCATGAAACTGAAAACTTTAATGCTTGCAGCATCTGCTGCCTCACTATTAACGCTTGCACCCTCTGCGCACGCAGCTGCGAAAACACATGTATTTTCCGTAGATGAGTTTATGGCAAAAGAAGAAAACCGCAACGAATTGGGAAACTTCACATTCGTTTGGGGAACTAGCCCTTCAGGTACTCAGGTTGGAAGCGTAAACACTGGTGGACGTCCAGCAAACGGATTTCACAAAGATGTCCAAGCTTCTTGCGAGCGCGCTTTACTTAACTCTCTTGTAGCTATGCGCGATGCTGCTCTTGCAAAAGGCGCAACCAAAGTTACTGGTATTCACGCGGTAAATGGTTTGATCACAAACCCAACTAAAGAATATATCTGCGTGAAGAACAAATTTATGGCGAAAACACCTCTTCAAGGTACAGCCTCCAAATAAGTAGCAAATGCTATAAACTAAAACGCCCCTTCACATATATGTTGGGGCGTTTTTGTATCTGTCGATGAAACTTGCAATACCCTACATATCATCATTTCGCGCGGCACGCTTACTTTTGAAAGCCTTCCAAACAAATGAGACGCTTGCAGCGTGTGTAAAGTCTTCCTGCAGAAGGAAACTATCTTCATTCGCAGCGCCAGAAAATGAACGCCCCTGATAGGTGAGGAATATCTGGAAATCATCTGTCAGTTCGCGCGTCCAAGAAGCACGAAACCCAGTAGACACATACCCCGCCTTACCTTCATGCACCGTACGTTCTGCGGTCGTATACTGTGGTGACACGCCATACCAATAATCATTTAGACCTTCATCTGCAAACGTTGCAAACAGCGTTGTAGACCAGCCTGAACGAAGCTCTCCTCCATATTTGCGCTGATAAACAAGCTGAGGCTCTGCGATATACCCCACATGCTCAAACCCTTTAAGGTCGGTTGAAGCAACAGCACGCACAGGCGCAAGCATTTTCAGGCTTGTACGCCCTTCAGACGTCCATCCAGTATCTTGCAGATTCACAACCAATTGAGGGCCAATCTGCAACAAATAATCCAGATCTGGCATGCCTTGCCGCGCGCCATCCTCTGTAGAATTTGCCGCGTAGACTGCATCCAAAGATACGTCTAATTCAAATCGCTTATTCTCTGCAGCGATCGCACGTGCAACGCCATATTCACCGAAACGAACTTTCTCACCCCGATAAATTAAAAGCGGTGCGACGACGCCATTCCCCGAATTATCAGATGCTCCAGGATAATCAGGGCCATACAAACCCGTTCCACCAATGCGCACCTCCCATAAAGGTTCATCAGGAACAAAATTAGATTCCACGTCAGTCTGTGCATACGCCTGTTGCGTTCCAATCAGAGTAGACACACACAGTGCGACACCAGAAAACAAACCCGTGTTTCTTTTTGTCATTCCCATCCCCTTTTGACCCAATTATTCAGGTCAGTTTTTATTCGTAGTTTGCCACCACCAATGATGTGTTAATTCCGCCAAACGCAAAATTACTCGATGAAAAGGCATTCTTAGACACATTGCGAACGTCGCCTTTTACGTAGTCGAGTTCTGCGCATTTAGGGTCAACATTTGAAAGGTTCGCAATCGGCGATATCTGCCCCCGTTTTAATTGCTCAATCCCCAACCATGTCTCAATCGCACCACACGCACCTAGCGTATGTCCAAAATTTCCTTTGAGCGTATGGAAAGGAACCTTGTCTCCAAACACAGCATGTGTCGCATGGCTCTCCTCCACATCCCCCGTCGCTGTTCCTGTACCGTGGCCAGAAATGAAAGACATGTCCTGCGCATCCATACCCGCCTGCTCTAAAGCTTGGCGAACCACAATTTCCTGTGTTTTCCGATTGGGCTGAGAAATATGTTGTCCATCGCAGTTTGTTGAAAACCCAACTATCTCAGCGACCGGTTTGGCACCGCGCGCGAGCGCATGTTCCAGCTCTTCAAGTATCAGAACGCCAGCAGCCTCACCGATGACTAACCCATCGCGGCTCTCATCAAAGGGGCGCACAGCATGCTGCGGGTCATCATTACGGGTGGAGGTGGCATACAGACGGTCAAAAACCATAGTCATGGTCGGACAAAATTCGTCCGATCCCCCCGCCATCATCAAATCTTGAGCACCAGATTTGATCGCTTCATAAGCATACCCAATCCCCTGCGCTCCCGATGTACACGCAGAAGACGTTGTGTAAACACGCCCCTGCAATCCAAAATAAACGCCCATATTCACAGGCGCAGTATGGCTCATCATGCGAATGTAACTTGTCGCATTCAAACCCTTAGCTTTCCCTCTTTCGAGAAATTCAACAAAATCAAGCGTTGCTGGCGTCGATCCATAAGACGAACCTGCCGCAACCCCCATCCGCCCACTTTTCACCACAGGATCATCTGTTAAGCCCGCATCCGCGAGCGCATTTTCTCCAGTTTTCACCATCATGACGGCAAGGCGCCCCATAGAGCGGCGTGCTTGACGTGGATAAGCTTTTTCGTGAATGAAGTGATCTGATGGACCACCAAGACGCGTGGACATATCAACCAGATATTCCCACTCTTCCATATAGCGAATACCCGTCTTAGCTTCGTCTAATTTGGGGCTAATCTCGGCAAAACTATCTCCCAGAGACGTAATTCCCGCCATTCCAGTCACAACAACACGGCGCATTAGATCAAGCCTCCATTCACGCCAATAACCTGACGTGTGATATAAGCTGCTTCTGGCTGGAAAAGAAAGGCAACCGTCGCTGCGACTTCATCCACACTACCTGCACGCTTCATCGGAATTGCCGCCATCACTTCTGGGCGCACATCCTCTGTCATACCTGTTTCGATTAGTCCTGGCGCGACGGCATTGACGGTAATTTTGCGACTCGCCAATTCAACTGCCAACGCCTTTGCAGCGCCAATTAGACCTGCCTTAGCCGCCGAATAATTAACTTGCCCCCGATTACCCATCACACCAGATACAGACGCCATAACTACAATTCGTCCACCTTTGCGACCACGCACCATAGGCATGGTTAGCGGGTGAACCACATTGTAAAATCCGTCAAGACTTGTACGAATAACATCATTCCAATCATCAGCCTCTATCGCAGGAAAGGCATTATCTCTTGTAATGCCTGCATTCGAGACGATCCCCCAAAAGGGGCCATTTTGAGCTAACTCTGCTTCTAAAAGAGACTTTGAGGCGTCTCGGTCAGTCACATCAAAACCTAAAGTTTTACCTTGGCCACCATCAGCAATTATCGCTGCTAGAGTTTCATCTGCGCCTGCTTTATCGCGTCCATAATGTACTGTGACGTGAAACCCCATTGCCCCAAGACGTATTGCGACACCACGACCAATACCTTTGGAAGCCCCCGTCACCAAAACACGCTTACCAGCATTCTCATTGTTCACACTCATTGTGAACTCCCACCCTGTCTAATAAATTCTTCCGGATTTTCGGGACTAAATACATTGATCGCACCATGCGCAAGTTGCTGGCCATGTATATCTTCTAATGTACAATCAAATGATTGCATTTCCCCTTCAGATAACAAGGCTTTAGCACGTACAATCAATTCATCCCCTTCTACAAACCAATCGCGCAGTACTGTATATTTGCGGCACCCCAACAAAAACCCAATCTTAGTGCCTAGCCCCACCTTAGCGCGGTTATAACCATCTTGCACGGCAATCGTCTGCGCCATAATTTCAAATCCTACATAGGAAGGAACACCGCGCCCTGCCACGTAAAATATATTGTCCTTATTGATCACCATTTTAGAGACGATATGCATTTGGCTTGATTCAAGAATCTCATCCACCAGCAACATGGGTGGGTCATGCGGTGCCAAAGTTTGAGTTGCTGGAAATTCGCGTTCTATCTGCATTAATTCGTCTTCTCGATAATCACAGCAATATTACTTCCGCCGAAGGCATAACTCGCACTCAGCATTCGGCGCATTGGTTTTTCTGGCTTTCCCTGCAGAGGCGCAAGATTGATTTGCGCCAAACTCTCATCTCTTTGCCCATCATACACATGCGGCGGCAAAATTTGCGCATCAAGTGCTATTATGTTGATCGCTACCTGCAATGCGCCTGCTGCCCCCAATGTATGTCCCGTCATACCCTTGCTCGATGCGCATGGAGTGTGCGTGCCAAAGACACGGTTCACCAATGTTGATTCCATCGCATCATTTAAGGGCGTGGCAGTACCATGCATATGAACAAAATCTATGTCAGAGGCTGAAATACTTGCACGCTCGAAAGCTTCCTTTAATGCCAGTTCAGCGCCCGCACCCGTCGGCTCAGGAGATGACATATGATAGGCATCAGAACTCTCACCCCACCCCGTCAGCTTCCAAGGTCCTTCATGTTTCGACACAATGAATAAAGCGCCGCCTTCGCCAATATTTATTCCGCATCTATTTTTGCTAAATGGCGCACATGCATGCGGTGACACGCTATCAAGCGCACTAAATCCATTTGTGGTTAGACGAGACAAGGAATCAACACCGCCGCAAATCACAGCATCAGCAATTCCCGAGTGAATAAAGCGTGCCGCAGCCGCAAGTGCTTTTGCGCCAGATGTACATGCCGTAGATACAGTGTGGCACGGTCCAGAAAACCCCACTTGCTCTTGTAAGTATCGCGCTGTATCGCCGAGCTCTTGGCGTGAAAACTCAAAATCTTCAGCCCACACACCCTTTTCAACACGTTGCCCCAGAGGACCAATAGCCTCCTCAACGCCCGTTGTGCTCGTGCCAATAACTCCAGCCACGCGATCTGCGCCATGCTTTGCCAGCGTGTCCGCTATAGCTTGCTTCATTTCCCGCAATAAATATCCGGTGATTTGATTGGTGCGCGTTTCACTAGAAAGATCGCTCGGCAGAGCACCAGATAAAGGCGCAACCATTGTTGTCAAACCACCCGCTAATTCTTCAACACGGTCAGGCCGAGGCGGCGATTTAGAGTTAAGGCTTTGCAATGTCTCCTCTCTATTCATTCCAAGGCGTGAACAGATGGAAAATGCGTTTATATATATATCACTCATGAGGCCGTCATCGCATCGCTGTAAATGGTAAGTGAATAGCCCAGATCAAAATTTGTCAGAACATAGTGGTCACGTCCACGCGCATCTTTTGTGTAATACATGATCTCTACGAGTTGGCGCGTATCATTATAAATTAAACGCTTACCATCGGTTTGAGATATATACGTACCTTCAGACAAAGCATTCTCAACCGCATTCGCAGGCCAGAAAACAAGGAACATATCCGCAAGAATGTTTAACCCCGACAAAGCATCTGGCGCAAAACTAGATCGCGTTTCAATCAGATCAATTTGCGTCCAATCTACCTCCATTACCCTAGGACCATTAGCCAGCATCATCACCACATTCACATGATCTGATTGTGCCGACACTACCGCCTGCAATGCTTGCGTGCGTCCATCATGGCGCGCAATCAATGTTTGAACTGCTTCTAATTTATCTGGAAAACCCGGTATTTTAGGGAGCGTCAACTCTACCCCCTTACCGATATTGGCCTTTGCCACTTGGGAGTGAACACCCGTCTCTTGCTTTAGAGACTGTGTTGACTGACACGCCGACACAATAGCCGACATGCCAATAAGGAGGGATATAAGAATTGTCTGACGCATTATATGTCGGCTTTGGTCAAAGCATCCATTAATTTGAAGAAGCGTTTAGGGTCTTTCACGATTGGATTTTTCTGATCCCAAGCATAACCCGCCAATATCGCTGTAAAATGCCGCGTAATATCTTCAGAACGCCCGTCCATAAAAATCATTCGCTGCAATAAGCCATCATACCAAGCATTTACACAGGCTCGGAAAGCTTCCACACCGCGTTTCAGCTCAACGTCAAAATCTTCGTGCCAATCAACCTCTTCTCCGCGCAATTGCTGATCAATCAATCCCGCCGCAAGGCTAGCCGATTTCATGGCAATAGTTACGCCAGATGAAAATACTGGATCAAGAAATTCTGCTGCATTCCCCAGCAGAGCATATCGCTCTCCATAGAGTTGCTTCACATTTGCTGAAAACCCAACAAGTTCAGTCGCTGGACGTGCCTCAACAGCATCTTTAAGAAAATCAGCCATAAGACCCGATGTTCTTACATAATATTCCAAACGCTCTTCTGCATCTGCGCCTGCTGCTTCTAGCGTTTGCGCCCCACCCACAACACCAATTGAGGATAGACCGTCAGCCAGTGGTATTAGCCACAACCACACTTTAGGATCGTCTGGATGCACAGAAATAAGGATTTTATTTCTATCAAAATCTGGGTGCGTAATATTGTCTGTGACATGCTTAAAACACGCACGGCGTACCGTCTGGTCTGATGGTGTTTCTAAATCCAACAGACGGGGCAAAACCCGACCAAAACCGGATGCATCTATCACAAAACGTGCATTGACCACGCGTGCCTCACCTGCCTCATTCGATATGTGCAATTGAGCGTGATCTGGCAGGTCTTCACTTGTAGAGTTAAAGGCTAGAACCGTCTCACCAAAAGAGACATCTGCCCCTTTAGCCTGTGCGCCATCAATTAGAACTTTATCAAATATTTCTCGGCGCACCTGATACACTGTACCTGGGCCCGGCGAAGATTTATCAGGAAAATATATGTCCTCATATTTGCTATCCATCGCAAAGGCGGCACCGTCTTTAAACTGAAACCCCTCTGCTTCAATGTCGCTCAACAATCCGGCCTGCTCGATAAACTCGACACAGTGAGGAAGTAAACTTTCACCTATCGAAAAACGCGGAAAATGTTGTCGCTCGAACACTTTTACGTTCCAGCCCTTTTGCACCAAAATAGATGCAGCAATTGCACCTGAAGGCCCTGCTCCAATAATGGCGACATCACACGCTTCATTTGGATTGGATTCATTTTGCATCAGACACATCCTTTGAAGCTAAATAATATGGTAAAGTTGAAAACACCAACGCACAGATAACGCCCAATGCCACAGTGATTCCAAAACTGCGTACAGGCAATGTCTCACTTAGTGCGAGTAATCCCATCGACAGTAAAGTTGTAATGCCCCCCACGAGCACGGACGCTTTCGACCACGTTTCACGATTACGTCCTGATTCCCACATGAATGCTGAATAATCTACACCTACACCAAACAAAACCATTGCCCCCGCCATAGAAAAGAAAGTGATAGGCTGCCCCAATAATGTTGGCAGGTAAATCCCGCAGAGCATAGCAGCAGCAGGTGTTAGAACAATGCTCAGTGCTCGGATATTTCTATAGATGATCCCAACAAATAGAAGCGCCACACCTACTGCCGCAACTAATGACCATGCGGCTAGAACGCGATAGCTGGCAAAAGCTTGTGAATATTGTCCAGCCATGTCCACTAAAGTAACGCCTTCAATGGATGTATCAGAAAGCACTATATTTTGCGGCGCTGACACTCTGGCGATTAGAAAGTGTTTGCCATTATCTACGACATGTAAATCTTCAAACCACGCAGGCTTGGCCGCATCCACCACCTCATTGCTAGCAGGCGGCAAGGTGGCCACACCCAACTGAGCAGCATGCACCCTACCATAAGGTGAGAAGAGCATATCCTCTAGTGCAGCACGGTTAGACCTACGCACTTCCAGAGAGGGATCAAAACGCGTCAAAGAAAACGTCGTCACATCTGGGCCAAGCACTTTGATAGCCGCTTCTTCTCTTCGCTTAGCTTCTTCTAAGTTCACGCCTTCTGAGACTAAAAACACTTGCGAAGACATTGACCCAACTATCTGAGACAATTGAACTTCTTGTGCGATAAGCTCTTTATTTCGAGGTTGAAATTCACGCACATCATCAAGCGATCTGGAAAAAATAAAGCCACCAATTGTAATCACACCAAGTCCTAAAGCGACATAAGCCGCTGTTCTTGAAACAGGCAGCGCTTTTGAAGCAAAAGATAGAACACGCATCCATCGAAAAGAAAGTACTTCTCTTCCATTTTTAGGTACGCGATCCAATGGCAAAAACACGAATAAAACCAAAGCCCAAGCGGTAAAAATACCAATTATGGCAAACACCGCCAACTGACGAAACATCGGCACGCCCAAAAACACCAAACCCGCAAACCCGGCTGCAGTCGTCAGCATGGACACAGTCATGGGACGCCATAAATGTCCGCGCCGGAATTTCTCCTCCGGCCAATTGTCATTCACACCTGTCGCCATTGCATGAACGGCATAATCCGCCACCACACCAACCAACATCGCTGCAAACACAAGCACCAACATATGAATATCTTGAAAAATCAATAAGGTAGCAGCAAACCCCGACAGGCAAGAGAAGGCAATTAAACTGGCAACAGCAAGCACATTTGTAACCCGCCCAAAGACAAACCAGAATAAAGCCACAACGCCAACAATACCAATTCCGCCGATAAACGACATCTCAGTTTTTGCAGAATTGGCTCCATGTGCAGCATGAAAAACAGCTCCTGTGCGTGCTAATTCAACACCTTTTGGAGCCCATTCCTCTTCCCACGTACCAATACGTTCTATTACTTGTGCTTGAGTATCTAAAGCGAAGGCCGGACGCGTTAATTTTCCTGACAAAAGAGACTGATTTTTAGGGATAAGTGCTGCACCTTGAGACAAGCACTCCGACAATCGCAATGTTAGCAAAAACGGGTCTGCTCGCAGTAAATCCCCTGTGATTGGCGCACCAACACCATAAACTTTAGCAAGCGCCTGTTTACGAATATTTTGGGCAATTTCGTCGGATAAGTTTGCTGCCGGCTCACAGAGAATTTCTTCACGGTTTGCAAACACCCAACGGCCTAATCCATCCATATCTGCCATGTCATCAGCAAATAAGTTACCTTGCATAAGCTTTTGCTTAAGGCTCGCCATTGCCTGCACATTCAGCCCAGATTGTGTTGTGTCCGTTACCAGAAAGACGACTCTGTTCGACGCGACCTCTCCTGAGCGATCCATTGCTGCTTTAACGGACGACGCGAGCGTTTGGTTGGGGAGAATGGACTTAATATTTGTGTCTATCGGTAGTCCGTTGGATGCACGCGCAACGACTATTGCAAGGCTAAGTACGAGCCAAACCACACACGCACATGCGCCCCATTTATTTTTCACTAGCCCCCACACGTCAGGCTCTATCCTTTTGAAAACGTGACGAAAATCACATCTCCATTTGATTGTTTGACTTTGATTGAGTCTATTTTTGTGCACCCAGTCACATCAATTGCGATCACGTGTTTTGCCATTTCCTGTGCTTTAGGCATCAGGGAAAGCCCCCAACCCGTTTCATTTTGAATTTCGGTTACAATGTAATTTTCATCCACGCCTCTCAAATCACCTTTGAGAAGGTTTACCAAACCACTTTGTGACAACATGGGATTTGCAGCACCAGCAGCGCCGACTGGTTCTGCCGGTCCGCCCTCGATAGATTGGGTCATACCGGATTCGGAAATTACTGTAGAAATTTCAATAGGATCTGACACCGTCCACGTAATAGAATCACTTGCCACAATCGCAGCCCCAGATGATACAAGCGCTTGATCAATTCCCTTCAAGTGTCGCTCTTGCACAAAGTGTCTGCTTCCTAATTCTTGAGCAACCTTTTGAGGCGCTAAACATGCCTGTTCTCCCGCAGGAACAGCTTGGGCAGTAATTAGAAAAGAAAAACTCATCAACAATGATATCATGCTCGGAAAGGCTCCAATTTGTCGCGAAACACTTTGGGCGTCTCCCATTGCATCTCATTCGTCTTTAAATCCACAGCAACATGCGTTGTATAGGCTTTGCACAATCGTTGCTTGGTTTCCATGTTACGGATTTCAAAGTCAATTTTAAGGCGGTTTTCCCACTCTGTCAGACCCGCAATAATTACAACTTTTTGACGCAACAACATAGGATGAGCATAGCGGATATTCATTTCTATCACAGGCCAACCATAGCCGGACCTCGCCATCTCATCGTAATTATATTCAATTTTATCAAGGAGTTCGACGCGACCAAGTTCAAAGAAGCGCGGATAATTGCCGTGCCATACAATATTCATTGGGTCGATATCATGAAACTGCGCTTGGCTAATAGTTTCTGCTTTTACGATTGCGCGTCTCATTCTATCCCCTGTCCATTTCGCTCATTAGCCACCTTAGAATCACTATCGGCGGGTGACTTCAAATCCTTATCAGAGGAAGATTTCGAGGTCTCGTTGGAAAAATCATTCCAAAAGTCAAAGAAGTTAAACCACTGCATGGGGGCCTCCTGCAATGCCTCTTCTAATAGGCTGGCATAGCGCTGGGCATAGGTCTGCAATGCATCTGCTCTATCTCTGCGTGGCAGCTGCAAGGGGTCTGCAAAGGGTCTGAACATTATCGAGAATGGGGGCTTAGATTTCGTGCGGATACAAGACAGAAAAAATGTCGGACATTTTAACGCTGCACCTAGAATATAAGGACCAATCGGAAATTGAGCTTCTGCACCTAAAAACTGCACAGGCACTGTACTCTCTTTTGAGGTGCCGCGAGGAGGTGGCCTATCCGCAGCCATCACAACCCACTCTCCTGCTTCGACGCGCGACGACAATTGCATAGCTACAGAAATATCAATTTCACTTACCTGAATAAGACGCACTGATGAGTGGTCTGAAAACTGATTGATCACGGAATTAAATTGCTGTGCATTCTGCGTATGCATTAATACAGTCACTGAGAAACGGCGGTTTACTGTAGCTACGGCACGGATGAGTTCAGGATTGCCCAAATGCCCCGTAAGGACCAATCCGCCGCGACCAGATTTTTTAGCAGCATCAAAAGCCCCGCCATCCACACCTGATACATGTGTATTATCTATCTCACCGGTCCAACTGGCCAACTTATCAAGCATGGAACCTGTAAATGCCATAAAGTGGACAAACCCAGTCCAAAAACTAGGCTTCTTTTTTATCAACCCTTTCTCATACGCTCTATTGAGATACGCCCGCGAGGCGCGTCTTTGCACGCCTCCCGTAAGATAAAAGAAGAAAACAACGGGTGCTAAAATGATCATCGACACTCGTCGGCCAACAATTTTGTAAATGCCTGCCGAAATCAATATGCCTAATCGCGTCCCTCGTTCAGATTGAGACGCCCAGTTTTCTGATTCTGTTTTGGATTGCGTCATAGGAAACTAACAAACCTTTCAATCTTCAAATGTGAATTGATATCCAAATGCACCGAAGCATACATCCAAAACTATAATTTCTAGCCGTCTACTTTTATGAAATTTTTCCAGACCATAGCAAGCGCATGACCCTTGTTTAGATGTTTAAAATTTATGGTCAGCAAAAGGTTACCAGAAAAGCGCAATAATTTCTGATGAACCACATCTGTTTTTTTACGTTAATTCGCTAAGGTCATTTCAGAAGACCAGACCTAAGACGCTGTCGCCCATGCATTCTAAAAAAACCTGATCAACAAGGTTGAATGTATGGGCATAGCGTTCTCAACACCTCCTCGATATTCTGCCCAGCGAGCTGAAGGAATTTAACCGTGCGTTACTTTGTCGATTGTGAATTCAACAGCTTTGGTGGAGACGTTCTCTCAATTGCGATAGCTCCAGAGCACGGAAAACCTTTATATCTGGCACGCCCTAAAAACGAAATTGCTGCGCTAGTCCGCGAAGATAAAATAGACCCATGGGTCGTAGATTATGTTTTGCCTGTCATATCCGCGAACGGCTTATCACCGACCTATGTTGACCGCAGCCAATGGGGTTTGGAACTCCAGCGTTTCTTGCGTGGGGATACTGACATTGTGTTTGTTGCTGATTGGCCAGAAGATATTGCTCACCTCATGCAAGTCATGATGATCGCGCCAGGCGGCATGATTAATCTTCCCTGCTTTAAAGTAGAGATGCGTCGCGTGGATGCATATTTTACCAATCTTGAAGGTGCAGTCCGTCACAATGCTTTGTGGGATGCTTTAAGTCTTCGTAATTTATACCTTATGGAAAATGGGGAACTTCCTGCTCCGATGGCAAAACGCGCTTAAGATTGATAATCCACATTCCAGACAAAAAAATATCTCCCCTGATCACATCCGGGGAGATTTTGGCATCTCATACACAGTAAGAGGAAAATGGTACCGCCTCCGGGTCTCGAACCTGGGACCTCCTGGTCCACAACCAGGCGCTCTAACCTACTGAGCTAAGACGGCACATTTTTCATCAACAATGAAGTTGAGGAGGGGTTGATAAATCGAATGCGCAAACTCTGCAAGCCTGAATTTGCGCAAATTTCGAATTACATGACCGCATAGCCCTTAGAATTGATATAGTTTGTCAATTCTCTGACCCTTGTATCAGGGCTTGGGTGGGTCGACATCCACTCTGGAGGGGCACCTTCGCGATTTTGACCCATTTTTTCCCAGAGGCGAACTGATTCTTTTACGTCATATCCCGCAGCATACATAGAATCGACACCAAGAAGGTCAGCTTCTAATTCATGTTTACGTGAAAATGGCAAAATGATTCCCAATGACAAACCTGCACCTGCAGCCGCCATAATCATTTGTTGCTCTGTGCTCGAAAGGTCTGATGCAGCAGTCGCAACGGTTGTACCAACAAGCGCAACTTGTCCCAAAGTTTGCTGGCTCATACGTTCATTTGAGTGACGTCCCTCAACGTGACCCACTTCGTGACCCAATACAGCTGCGACCTGATCATCATTGTCAGAGTAATCAAGAAGACCTTTATAGAAACCAACTTTCCCGCCCGGCATCACGAACGCATTTTTTTGATCAGAATCAAAAACAACAAACTCCCAATCAGCGTCAGCAAGAGATGGAGTACGTTGGGACGCAACTTTTCTGATACGGTCACCAATACGCAGCAGACGTGCATTTGCGGCACGATCAGTTGAGATGGGTGTTTCCTGCTTTGTCTGTGCCCATGCGCTGGCAGACATCTGCACCAGCTGAGAATCAGACATGAAAGTAAGCTGTGAACGCCCTGTTGCAGGGTTGGTTGAACAACCAGCTACGCTAGCACCTGAAAATGCGACAATAGTTCCGGCCCATAAGCCACGCACAACATCACGACGATGTAATTGTACTGGTCCATTTGCGCTTTGTACGATCTGGTGATTGTTACACATTACCCAATCCCTCCTCAAATTTTGATAAGGTTAAGTTTACCATAAAGTACATTATGGAAAACCCTTTTATGTTCGATAGTTAGAGATAAAATATCATCTAGTGCATGAATAGGACATGAGCGCCGAGCTAAACTGCCCTCTGGATTGGAGGTTGTAGGCTTTCTCTAAGTTGTCAAAAGCACACCAAATCTGCCGTAATTTAGAAGAAAATGCCGCTATTCATTCAACATCTTTCTAAACTTACTTTGCTATATGTTTCCTATTACATCTTTGAAGGATTACCCTAATGGCCAAAGCTCAGTTTCATAAAAATCAAAAAGTCTTTGTGAAAACGGTCGGCACATGGGCCGTAGTTGAGAAAGTTATCCCACAATGGGTTAAAGGTCTCGATGAACCTTTGAAAATCCACTATGATGTCGGACTTGGACGTGAATTTGCCGCCACTGAACTTGCTGCGGACAAAGCGAACGGTCCAACGGATGCTGTCGGCGACTTAGAAAGCTGGCGTGTGGTGAGAGAGAAAAACCGCTGGAAAGAGGCAGGTGATGCATCCGACCACCCTCACCCCGGAAGCTTCCCAAAAGTTGTTACAGATGAAAAAGATTGGGGTGGCTGGCGTGTACCAAGTTCAGAATATGACCGCGACCCGCTAAAAATCGAATTTCAGGCGCGTATTATTTGTGCTGCTCCCCAATTGATGAAACTTGCTAAAGTGTTGTCACGTTGCGCAGCGCAAGATGCAGATGATCTACCAAATGACATTGTTCAATTGGCGAAACAGGGAACAACTCTGCTTCGTACAATTTATGACACACCAAACCAAAGCGGTGACATACCGAGAGCTGCAGAGTAATTTTACTTTGGATACGCGCTCTTTGTGCACGTTAACTGCGTTATTTGGAGCAGTATTCCCAGTATTAAATACTTAGAACGGTCCGGCCCATCTTTTTTACTACCTGAAAGACTCCACCAATTTGCCTGTAATCAGGCAAAATTAGGGAAAGTCCCTCCCTCAAATGATCAATTTTAAACATAGGTTTGAAATAGAAGTTGATTTTCACATGATTCAACTGTCACGAGGTTTAAATGTATTCTAAAAACAGCTATCTGCTAGGATAGATTGTACTCTTTAGATAAGAGACGGATACATACGGAGTTCTATTTCATGCGCACGGATACGCCACCACCGGTTCGACTTGTCGATTACCGCCCCTATCCATTTGCCTTAGATCACGTAAATCTGGAATTTTTTCTAGAGCCATCCAAAACACGCGTTCGCAATAAAATGACGGGACGCCGCGTTTTTGGTGAACACGCTCTCATGAATTTGCACGGTGAAAATCTAAAGCTGATTTCTATCGCGTTGAACGGACACATTCTCCCAGAAAATCAGTATGAACAAACTGATGAGGGATTGAATATCCACATGCCGGCGGGTGAATTCTGTCTGGAAATCGAAACAGAAATTTCACCAGAAGAAAACACACAACTTTCTGGACTATATATGTCTGGTGGACGTTTCTGCACACAATGTGAAGCTGAAGGCTTCCGTCGTATCACCTTCTACCCTGATCGCCCCGATGTGCTAGCTCCGTTCGATGTGCGGATGGAAGCAAACAAAGAAAAATACCCTTACCTCCTCTCCAACGGAAACCCCGGAAAAAGTGGCGATATTGGAACTGATCGTCACTATGCTGAGTGGAGCGACCCGCACCCTAAACCATCATATTTGTTTGCACTCGTCGCTGGAGATTTTGACGTCTACACAGATAGCTTCACGACAATGTCTGGCAAAGAGACACCGCTCGCAATTTATGTTGATAAGGGCGACTATGATCGTTGCGCCTATGCGATGGATTCTCTGAAGCGCTCCATGTCATGGGATGAAGATGTATTTGGACGCGAATATGATTTGGATGTTTTCAACATAGTTGCTGTAAGAGACTTCAACTTCGGTGCGATGGAGAACAAGGGCCTCAACATATTCAACGCCGCCTATGTGCTTGCCGATGGTAAGACAGCCACTGACGCTGACTTTGAAGCAATAGAAAGCATTGTTGCCCACGAATATTTTCACAATTGGACAGGTAACCGCATCACATGTCGTGATTGGTTTCAGCTCTGCCTGAAAGAAGGTCTAACGGTTTATCGTGACCAAGAGTTTTCGGCTGATATGCGCTCTCGTGCTGTTACACGCATCAAAGATGTCATCCGATTGCGCGCACGTCAGTTTAGCGAAGACGGCGGACCGCTTGCTCACTCTGTTCGTCCTGATGAATATGCACGGATTGATAATCTCTACACAGCGACTGTTTACGAAAAAGGTGCGGAACTCATCCGCATGCTTCGCACGCTTATTGGTGATACAGCTTTCTTTGCAGGATTGAACCGCTATTTCGACACATATGACGGACAAGCGGCGACGATTGAAGATTTCCTAAATTCATTCCAATTATCAACTTCTGAAAACATCAAAGAGTTTGCAAATTGGTATTCTCAATCAGGAACGCCAGTTGTGACTGCTTCGGGTGTCTATGATTCAATAGCTCGCACCTACACCCTAACAGTTGGCCAGCGCACTGAACCAACCCCTGGACAACCCGATAAGCTAGCCCTTCCCATCCCCCTAAGAACAGCGCTATTTTCAAATAAGGGGCGTCGCCTTTCAACAAAGCTGAATGGCGAGATTAATGATGAGCACTTGGTTGTATTGCGTGATTTCGAGCAAGTCTTTGTCTTTACAGATGTAAGCTCTGCGCCAATTCACTCACTTAACCGCGGCTTCTCAGCACCGATTAAATTAAAAGACGGTTTGAATGATGCCAACCGTTCGACATTGGCCGCTGCCGACAATGACCCATTTGCGCAATGGGAAGGCTTGCAAACTCTAGCACGTGGCCTGCTTATTGATCTTGCCTCAAACGAAGATGGCTCCATGAATGACCGCATCCACGCCTTTGTGGATGCAATTGATGAGGCATTTACAGCCGCAATTGATGATCCGGCCTTTGCTTCGCTCATTTTGCGCCTACCTAGCGTTGGTGAATTGATCCAAGATCAAAATGCATCAGACCCATCAAAATTTCATGCCGCAAGATTGACATTGAAACGCGCGATTGCACGTCATATTGAAAACTCACTCGTTGCGACGATTCAAAACCAAGAAACTGGCCCGTTTGATCCATCGGCAAGTGCTGCTGGTCGTCGCGCACTCAAAGCAACAGCAATTGATCTACTTTCAAGCCTGCAAAACGAACATGCACAACGCATTTCAGACAATTTCCACTCTGCCACGACCATGACCGAAATACTCGCGTCTATGAATGCACTTGGAAATATTGAAGGTGGCGGCGCAGAGGGTGAGCTGTTTGACAATGCTCTAACTGTGTTTGAGGAAAAGTGGAAAGACAGCGCACTCGTCATGGACAAATGGTATTCTGTTCAAGCGATGTCTGTACGCTCGGATTTGCGTGCACGTCTTCAACGCCTTTGTGCACGAACTGATTTCGACCTTAAAAACCCAAACAGGGTACGCGCAGTGGCTGCTGCATTTGCAATGAATAACCCAGTTGCGTTTCATGCGCCCGACGGCTGGGGATATGAATTCTTAACCGACATTATCTTGAAAGTAGATGGGTTAAACCCTGCACTCTCAGCACGATTGGCGACGGCTTTTGAAAACTGGAGACGCTTTTCATCTGACCGTCAGATTCATGCAGAAAAACAACTACGCCGTTTGGATGATGCAAATCTATCTAAAAACGCGCAGGATATCATCACGCGCGCTTTAGCACTAAGCAGCAGCTAGACAACGCGCTCTTAAAATTCACCTATCACTAAGGCCATTGGATAATTTGCACTCTGATGGCCTTTTGATTGCTGAATAAGAATTAACGAATCTCTCAATGCGTGGGTTAATCTCTGTTCATCTACACTCTCAATTTGCGTCAAAATGAAACATAAAAATCTCGCTTGAATTTAGGTAAACAAAATCACGCGAAAGATTCATACTTAAAGCGTTTTAACCGTAAAATTTGAGCATTTGACTTTAACGATCTTCAACGTCGATCAGGTATACCTCACCTCACAATAAAAAGTGGGAAACACTATGCCTTCGACCAAGACGACAACAGATAAAAGCTCTTCTATCGCAAAAAGCGCGACAGATCTTTTCATAGAGTCCGATATAAACGGAACAATCATCTTCGCTGAAGGTGATGGAAGCTTACTCAATACAGTTGATGTGCGTATGCTTGTGCTCTCTAATCTGTTTCAGCTGTTGAATGTACCTGACATTTCCAAAATCCAAGAAGCGTTTGTAAGTCTTGCTCCCGGATTGCGTGCCTCTTTTGATGATATGAGCCACTCACCTCACGGGCGCCGTATAACAATCAAGCGCAATGATGCATCGCCTGCAACTTTTCAAGTATCTGTCGCGGACCTGTCCCAGCACAAAGTCCTGCAAGATTTAAAGGTTGATGAGCACCTAATCCGAGCATTCAGAAGCTCCCTTGTTTCTCCTGAGCTAAAAGCGGCACGCCAACCAGTTGTTTGCACCCAAACAGGCCAATTAAGACATTATGAAATTTTAGCCCGTTTTCCATTTGAGGGCTCGCCCTATCCTATGATCGTAGCCGCCGAACGCAGAGGTATTATTTCTGAGCTCGATTGTGTTATGTTGGACGCTGTCTGCCAACGCTTAAGTCACCCATCAGGTCATGGATTAAAACTTGCGGTAAACATCTCTGGACAATCCATTCAACGCACAGATATCGCCTGTGAACTCAACCGCATTGTCCGCGCTTATGACTTTAATAAGGACCGTCTCATCCTTGAAATCACCGAGTCTTCGCAAATGCATGACATAGACACAGCGTCGAACGTTGTCGATTTGCTCAAGAATACAGGCGCAAAAGTTGTATTAGATGATTTTGGAGCAGGTGCAGCTTCTTTTGGATATTTACGCGCCCTTAACGTAGATGGCGTGAAATTCGATGGATGCTTTTTAAACGGTCAAGGCTCTAACGAACGCAACACAGCGCTTATGCGTGCTATCTCTGGCATGTGTAGAGAATTGGGCATGAGCGTCGTGGGTGAACGGGTTGAAACTGAAACTGATAGACAGACATTACTTAATACTGGCGTTATGCTAGCTCAGGGATATCACTTTGGTCGACCTGAGATTGATTCTATATTCTTTGCTGACCGCAGACAAAAGCGGGATGCTGCTTAATTCTACGAGACGCTTATTATGGCGAAACGAAATCTAGACCGGCTTCGCGTCCTGCTGGTCGATGATAACAGCCACATGATTACGATTGTCAAAACACTCTTACGTGGATATGGCATCAAAAATTTTGACGAAGCACACGATGCTGTCGACGCATTTGATATTGTGCGCAATGAACCTATCGATTTCATTATTGTCGATTATCAAATGGACATACTGGATGGGGCTGATTTTGTACGCTTAGTTCGCAATGCAGAAGATAGTCTAAACCCCTATATCCCTATCATCATGCTAACAGCTTATTCTGAACGCTCTCGCGTTGAAGCTGCGCGTGATGCTGGCGTCACTGAATTCCTGGCCAAACCTGTAAACGCCATCGACCTTTATCGGAAAGTTGCCTCAATCATCAACTCTCCGCGCGCCTTCATTAGAACCAGCAATTATTTTGGCCCTGACCGTAGAAGACATGACACTGGCAATTTCAACGGCGAAGACCGCAGAGACTCAGCTCCAATAGGATATGACTTGGATTTAGACCCGTAACGCATTTTTAATCATGCTTACTGAGCTATTAATCCACAATTTAACACAAATTTAAAGCTTTCGGAGTGTCTCGAATCTTGTGCACTATTCATCAAGCACTATGGAGAACCCGTCTTGGCCAAGACGCAAAGTAAGAAACACTCAAAAGCCTCAGCTCCTGACACCTCGTCTGCAGCGCCCGTCCCCACGCGTGTACTTGCTATGCTATTCACTGCATTTGCGGGAACGCTTGGTGTTAAGGCATGGGAAGAACGTACTGCTCAAAATGACGCTCTAATGGCGCAGCAAACGCGTGAGGCTATGGCTATAGGGGGATACGTCCGTTCAGAGGTTTTGCGCTCTCAGACAGCCATGAATGTTATCTTGGAGCGGTCTACTCGTATAGGTGAAGCGAAGAAAGCCGCTAAACTTGATAAGATCTCACGTACAATTGCTCAACAGGATGATGCAGAGGCGATTCTCAAAAACGAAAACCATGCAGCCATTTTCTCTAAAGATATAAACGGGCAATGGTGGGAAGGTTTACTTCCCCTTTCCCGCCTCACACCGACACCCGAAGGTGAACGAGAATTTGATATTTTCTCTTCTTCGGACATTTCTTTAGGTGCAAAAGTTGAACGTATTGGTTTTTCAAGAAAAATATCAGCCTGTGCACCTGTAGGTGAAACGCAACTATCAGTATGCGTATCGCGCAATGTCGAATTGCTCAGCATAGCCGATTACAATCGTCTTCTCATCTATCTTCTATTGCTCCTCGCTCCAGGTCTGGCGGTCGTGGGACTTGTCGGGACAATCAAAACCAACGCTCGCCGCTTGGGCCATGAATCTGAAGCACGTAAGGAGATCGAGACTCACTGGCGTGAATTGGAAATTGGTGGACAAAATGGCTATTGGACGTGGAACCGTCAAAGCGGCCTGTTTAGTCTACGTGAAAAAACAGCCGAAATGTTAGGCCTTGTACCCAATAGAGACCTTACCATTCACGAGTTTCAAGAATTAGTTCACCCAAGCACTCAAAACAAAGTTGTTTCTGAACTTGATCGCGCCCGTCGCGACAAATCATTTCAAGTCAATTTTAAGGGGAATGGCTCGTTTAGTTCTCGCTATTTCGAGATGCAAGGCGGACCGTTTCAAGATGGTTTGTCTGGTATAATCTCGGATACAACTGACCGAGTGCGCGCTGAAGCGCGGTCACGTATCTCAGAAAATCTTGCCCGCTCCGTTGTAGATGCATATCCAGGCCCATTTGCAGCATGGGATCAACGCCACAGACTTTTGATTTGGAATAAGACATTCGCAAATATATTCAACTTGCCTGAGCATGTCTTACGAGCTGGTGCATCTTATGATGTCGTTATGGCTGAAGCAGCAAAGCAAATCCGTATTGAGCGGCCAATCTCTGGCAGTGAAAGTGGCCGCGAAATATTGTTGCTTTCAGATATTTGGCTCAATTTCTATGATCGCCCGACTTCCGGTGGCGGATTGGTAACCGTTGGTTTAGACATGTCGTCGCTTAAAAACCATGAGCAATCATTACTCGGAAAAGAAAAGAAATTGCGTCGCCTCGTCCTTGAACTGGACCGGATGCAAGGCCAGTCTGAAGAGCACGCTCGGAAATATTCAGAACAGAAAAATAAAGCTGAACGTGCAAGTCAGGCTAAATCAGTTTTCCTTGCCAATATGAGCCATGAATTGCGCACACCGCTGAATGCGATCAACGGCTTCTCAGAAATGCTGATCAAAGAGATTTTTGGCCCATTAGGGGACGAACGTTACAAAGGTTATGCTGAAGATATTCTCTCATCAGGTCAGCACCTTCTCGACATGATCAACGATATTTTGGACATGGCGAAAATTGAAGCAGGGAAAATGTCAATTTCAACACGTGAAATTGATCCTGTTGATGCTGTTGATTCAGCAATCAGAATGATTCGACGCCGCGCAGAAGATAAAGATATCAGCATCAAATTGGACGTGTCAGATGATATTCCTGACATTGAAGGTGACCACCGAGCAATCAAACAGATGGTGCTCAACCTCGTTTCAAATGCTATCAAATTTACTGATGCAGGTGGAGCTATCAAAGTTTCCATCACCAAAGAGAATGCCTTTGTTCGCGTAAGTGTTGCTGATAATGGGATAGGAATTCCCAAAAAAGACTTACCTCGCCTTGCTCAACCTTTTGAACAATCATCTGCAGATGAGAGTCGAAACAGCAAAGGGAGTGGACTTGGTCTTTCACTGACCAAATCTTTTGCCGAAATGCACGGTGGAAAGCTTATATTGGAAAGTGAACTTGGCGTAGGCACCACGGTGAGTTTTTTATTACCAATTGACCCACCGCAGAAAAACAAAACCCAAAAAATTGCTTAGCTTTAATTTCCTGCCAAAAGGAATTAAATCGGCTACTCTTTTGGACGAGACGTCTCTCGATCGTAGTGCGACGGACGCTCGGGTCTATCTCCTCGGCCACGCTTTTCACACTTCTCGCCCTCTTTGCAAGGCATTCTTGGCGGTGGCCTTCTTATGGATTTACGATTTTGCAACAACAAAGTTTCAGCAAGAGCAACTCGCGCATCAGCTGATAGCCCCTGCATGACATCTAATACGCCGCTTGCAGCAATGTTCTTCATTCTCTGATCGGCTTGCTCAAATTCTGAAAGAGCTGCCTCAACAGCCTCGCGTTCAAATGGATCAAGCGAAATTACCGCTATCACTTTATCATGCTTTTCACGCATAGCTTCGCGTTCAGCATGGCTATTCTTCCAATGCTGAATCATGGTTTTCTTCAGCGTTTTGCGTTCAGATTCATTGAGGACGTTTAAGACATGCTCTATCGGCGGACGATGCTGGCCATCACGTGAAGAATGGGGCGATTTATATTTGTTATCGCCGACAAGCATTTGTCCGCCCATCAAACCTATCAACGCGGCGTTCAAAGCTAATGAAACGGCAAGAATAACTGGAAGCTTTTTCTTTTTATCTGTTTCTATATCAGTCATCACTTGCCCCGTTGAGTTGAGACCATGCACTAGAGTCTAATTCTGACAATTCTTCAACGGATGCATATGCAAGCATATCATTAATTGCATTCAATTCCGCTTGCTCAGCAGCTTGCGCATACCCTACTCCAACGCCACTCATAAGCGCAGCGCTTATCAATCCAGCACTGGCCCATTTAGGAGCACTTAACGCTTTTAAACGTCCCCATACGCTCAATTTGTTATTTGTTGCTGTGTGGGGCACCAGATCAATCAAACGTGCTTCCAATGCCATATCTATAGGCTCATGCACATCAGACATATTCAAGACAGCTTCAAACTCTGCTTCTTCTTGAATGCGTAGGCGAATGTCATCATCTTTCGATTGGAAAAAAGGTGATGCTAAAGTACGCTTATCGTCGGGCCAACATGCTATGTTAGCACCGTAAATCTCCAAATAGCCTAGAAACTCGTCTTTATTCATATCCTACCTCCTTTCCTATCTTATTGCTCAAAACCAGAAGCCCGCCCCTGTGGGTTTGCAACTAACAACTCATCTTTGTTTGCCATCAAGGCTTGTTTTAAAGCCCGACGACCGCGCGCGAGTAAACTTTCCAAAGCATCCACGCTAACTTCCAATATTCCTGCGGCTTCGATATTTGAAACATCCTCAAAATAACACAAAGCTAATGCCGCCCTTTGACGCTCGGGTAGATCTTGCATTGCTATTTTGAGCATATTCGACCTTGATTTTGTTTCTAATTCTTCCGCCGGAGTCGCTGCTTCATCTACTGTTTCCGGCACGACATCCATATTACCCATGCGCGGCTTTCGAAGTTTATCTAAGCAGGCATTCATTGTGACTCTATGTAGCCATGTCGTAAATTTGGCTTCTCCCGGCACCCAACGCACTGCACTTTTCCAAACTTTCAAAAATACATCTTGAGTAACATCTTCGGCTTCAGCTTCATTGCCCAACATGCGCCTACTAATATTCAAGACACGCTGACTATGTCGCCTCACCAATACAGATGCCGCTTGACGATCACCTCGCCCGACTTTCTCAACCAATTCATCATCTGAAACCGCGTCCGTTTGCATATGACTTCAATTTTAATCCTGTTTGAGAAAGTTTAGGGCGAATGAGAATGAACGCTTAAGAACGTTATTCGCAATCTCTATGTTTCATTTTACTATGACTTTTGTCACCACGCGGAGAATGATCCATTTTCGTACCAAATTCTTCGATGTCGACAACGCCATCCTTGTTTGAATCCATTTTTTCAAAATGCATGGATTGCATTACTGACTCTATCCGCGCTTTTTCAACTTTATGAAAGTTTGAAACTTCCGCACCTATTAGCTTCCCGTCAGCATTTGTATCTGCTGCTGCAAACTTAGCAGCTTTGGCAGCTTGCTTCTCAGCATCTGACAGCTTTCCATCTCCATCTGCATCAAATTGCTTCAAGGTGTCTTTGCGCATAACTTTCATCATCATTTTCTGATGAGAAGCCTCTCCACCTTTACGTTTTTTGTGCATATTTTTCTTGCCGTCTTTTTTATCCTTAGATCTGGCATTCATATGGTCAGCATTGGCAAATTCTTCCGCGCTCACACTCCCATCTTGGTCTTTATCCATACGCGCAAAATGATGTTCTTGCATTTTTGCTTTGCGCTCTTCCATACGCGCCTTGTGAGCCGCACTGAGTTCGGCAAGGGATAAAGCACCATTGGAATCTGTGTCAGCTTTGTTGAAACGCGCCTGCTTGATAGCTTCCTTTTCAATATCTGAAAGCTTGCCGTCACCATCCGTGTCAAACTCTGCAATATGTTCAGCACGTTTCATGTTCACGCCATCACATCTCTCACCTTTTTTATCTGGCTTTTCAGCATGTGCTGAAGCGCCTAAAGTAAGAGCGATAATGGCGCTCGCTGTAATGCCTGTAATAGAAGTCTTCATCATGGGGTAACTCCTCTTGGGGTGTCTGATACTTATAGAACGACCCCAAGATCAATTATCCGTCGTTAACCTTCCTATTTTTTCTTCCCGTATTTCAGAGGCGAGTTTTTGAGCATCCATAACAGATTGATTTAACTTGCTAAAATCTCCATACCCCACACAGGAAGCCAACCAATTTTTAATGCCTTCTGAGGACGTCTCGGGAACAAATTTTCCCGACGTCGCAATTCGTAATGCCTGCTGAAGGTTCGCTTGAAGTGCATAAGCGTTTGACAGGGAAATAGCTTCTTCACGTGTAAAAACATCACATTTACGCAATGCTTCTATGGCTTCTAGCGTATTCGGGCAAATAATTGAGGGATGCCCTTTTGCATTCTTAATAAGAGATTGTTGAACAACAAATTCAATATCAAGCAAACCACCCTCAGATAGTTTTAAATCCCATGGACCTGATGGTGGTCGCTCTCTTGCGAGACGTTGGCGCATATCCAGAATATCTTTTTCCAGATCTTCAAAGTCTGAGCGGTGCTGCAGTGCCTTTTTAGCAATATCCACAACACGCTTGGCAAGCCCATCATCGCCAGCAACTATGCGCAAGCGAGACAATGCCATATATTCCCATGTCCACGCCTCTCCCTGATAGTATTTCTCAAAAGAGGTTATTTTTACTGCTACGGGTCCTGCTCGCCCCGATGGCCGCAATTGCATATCAACTTCATAAAGCTCACCCTCTTCTGTGGGAGCTGATAATGCTGCAATCAATCTTTGGGTGAAGCGTGCCGCTAGATCATTAGGGAATGGCGGATCGCCAGGATCGTAAATAACGATTATATCCAAGTCAGATGTTGCTGAAAGCTCCTTGCCTCCAAGCTTACCAAACGCACCGATAACCCATTTACCCGGCCAATCTCCAAATTTGCGCTGTACTTCTGCCAACGCCACATCTGCCATGCATTTAATAGTTGCATCCGCTAGACGCGTGTAAGCTGGGCCAGCATCACAAGCATCTGCTTGCCTTCGCAATATATGATACCCTATGCGCAGAGATTCTTCGCGGTGGAACCTGCGTGCTGCATTGATACGCCCTTCAAAATCCTCTTCCCGTGCTAACACACGCTCCAATTCTTCAAGAACTAACTCATAACTATCTTGATCGAGAGGTGCATTAAAAGAATGGTCCAGCATGCCATCCAATAGAGCTGGTTGACGCGCAAGGTCTGTTGCAAGTTTAGGAGCATACGCCATCGCAGAAAGTAAATCCTCTGCAAATTTAGGCTCGGCAAGCATAAGTGAAAATACCTGCACACCTCCTCTCAAGCCACTGATAAAATCAGAAAACCTACTAAGTGCAGAATCGGGCTCACCCGTCTGAGACATATATTTAAGCAAACGCGGCGTAAGGGTCGTCAGCAATTGCTGCCCCCTCACTGTTCGAGTCGCCGGCAATCCACCACGATGCCAATTGCGTAACCGATCAATGACCTTGCTAGGCTCACTAAAGCCCATTTCTTCAAGTGTCTTTAGGGTTCCTGGGTCATCATCCACACCAGTGAAAACGAGATTCCCTGCATCCCCTGAGAGACGCTCTTCTTGCGCAAAAAGGTCTGAGTAAACCCCGTGAACGAACTGACGAACTGCACGTATGTCCTGCTCAAACAATTCAACGTTAGTGCCATACCCCATTAATTTAGCGACCTCAGCACGACGCTCTGGGATATCCAACAATGTATGCGTTTGCTCATCATTATGCATTTGAATACGGTGCTCTACATTCCGCAGAAAAGCATAAGCGCGCTTTAGATCTTCAGCGTTTTGGGGATCTACCGCTTTAAATGCGACGAGCGCATCTAGTGAATCATCTGTACGTCGCGTCCGTAACTCGGGATGCCTACCTCCCAAAATTAATTGTTGGGTTTGGGCAAAAAATTCAATCTCGCGGATACCACCGCGCCCAAGTTTTACATCAAACTCACGAACATCAATTGGTTCATGCCCACCTGTTGAGTGAATTTGGTGTTTAATAGCGTGGATATCGCCAATCGCCCAATAATCCAAATGTCGCCGCCATATGTAGGGCTGCAATTCATCAAAAAATGCTTTGCCAGCGTCATAGTCGCCTGCACACACTCGGCCTTTGATATAAGCCATCCGTTCCCAATTTTGTCCGACACGTTCGTAATAATTGAGAGCTGTTTGAGTAGAAATGGCAATCGCATTTGAAGACGGATCTGGTCTTAATCGCAAATCAACACGAAATACATACCCATGCTCATCGCGCGTTTCCATAAGCTGAGCAAAATCTTGTGTTATGCGCACCGCCGCCTCTTTTGCTGACCTAGAGCTTGCGGAGAAGCGTTCTGGGTCAAACAAAATAATCACGTCAACATCTGAAGAATAATTCAGCTCATAGGCACCCATCTTACCCATAGCGATCGCAAATAGTCCGGTATCTTCTAACCGCTCTTTGGGTTGCACCCAATCTTTCTGAGCAGCAGTTCGATACGCACTCCACATAGCGACCTGAGTACTTTTCTCTGCTAAAATGGTTATCGCGTGAACAACTTGGTTTACATCCCACAACCCGGACAAATCCGCCAAAGCGATCGCAAGATGTCCTTTAGCTTTTGCCTGACGTAGCAATAAGCTAACCTGCAAACGATCATTCTCTATAGAATTGGCTTGATCCAACAGGCTCAGACAAATTTGAAAACCTGCTTCAATTCCGCCCTTGGCAATGGTTTCAAATACGTCCGGATTCCGATTCAGCAAATTGCTGAGATATGGCGTATCCATCAAAAATTCATGAGCTACATCTATGGATGACAAAACCTCAGTAACAGGCTGATTAGACAATTGGGCCAAATTGCGAATTGGGGTCGGTTTCATTATCTAACGCCTTTACAACGAGTCATCTGACAAGAGTTTAGCGCGATGTTTACGCAGAAGCGAGTGTAAGGCTTACTTTAAGACCTGGCGTCGCGTAACCGGGTAGTCCTTCCGTTAAGCTCAACTTCGCTTGGTGCATCTCTGCTACCGCGGAAACAAGGGATAACCCCAACCCAGAACCTGGCTCTGTACGCGCTTCTTCCAATCGGAAAAAGCGTTCAAACACTTTTTCACGATCACTCTCTGGAATCCCCGGCCCACTATCCAGAACTGAGAACTCAATTTCGCCGGAACGCTTACGCCGCAATACCAGTTTAACTGCCCCACCTTCAGGTGTGTATTTCACAGCGTTATCTAAAAGGTTGAACATAACTTGCGTGATGAGAGATTTGTCAGCATGAACAAACAAGTTTGATTTTATATCTGCCGTAAATGTGCGGTTTTTTTCTTCACAAACCGCATCATATATCTCGGCTAACTCGATACACTGATCACTAATGCTAAATCTATCGAAAGTACCCGATTGACCACCTTGAACCTTAGACAAACGTAAGATGGCGTTGAATGTCTCAAGGACGCGATCCACCTCTTCAATGGAATACGCGATAGCTCCCTCAAAGTCTTGACGGTCGCCTGTTTGAGCTAGGGATGTTTCCAAATGATTTCTTAAGCGCGCCAAAGGTGATCTCAAATCATGTGCAATGGCGTCACCGGAATACCGTGAAGCAATCATCAATCGCTCCAACTTACTCAACATCGCATTTAAACGTTCTGCCAGTCGATCAAATTCATCTCCCGAACCATTCACGACGGCGCGACGAGATAGATCGCCGGCCATAACATCCTCAGTTGTCCGCGCAAGAGATTCAACGCGTCGCGTCACCGACCTTGATACAATAACCCCTCCCACTAGAGACAGCACAAGTCCTGCGATAGCTGCCGTCCACACCACATCAGTGATGCGCTTCACCATTTCTCCACGTGCACCAATATCATAGGCAACAAGCAAAACTGTGCCGTCCTGAAATCTTATTATCCGACCTTCAGCTTGTTTGCGTTGCACCTGACCGTCATAATTTCGTGCATCATAAGAAAATGGTACATATATCTGCCCAGCTTGTGGGGGCTGCGCTGGAAGAACATCAAAATCACCGGCAACCTTCGTACCTTGCGCATCTACCAACAAATAAAGAAAAGCACCGCGAGAAGAGGACCTCTCGCTAACAGACTGACTCAAGCGCGAAAAACCGCCACTTGCATAAGCGGCGGTCAATGCTGTTACTTCTGAATAAAGTGCGTCTGAATCATCGCGCTCTAATCGACCCGCTGTAGCTGAAAATAGATAAAATAACAGCGCACCAGCAAAGAAAATAAAGAGCGCCGTATGCACCAACGCCAATCGGAATGTCGTTGTCCGAGTGAACGCTGGTAGACGGCCAATAATCACTTAAATCATGCCTGCAAACGATATCCCGCACCGCGAACAGTATGCAAAAGTGCCTCATCGAAATCTTTATCGATTTTACTACGCAAACGCGATATGTGAACATCAATTACATTGGTCTGTGGATCGAAATGATAATCCCAAACCTTTTCAAGCAGCATTGTACGGGTCACAACTTGTCCTGCATTGCGCATGAGAAACTCTAACAGACGAAACTCACGTGGCTGTAAGTCAATCTTTGTTTCAGCCCGCACAACTGTCCTTGCCAGCAAGTCCATCACAAGGTCACCGACCTGCAATTTCGTCGTAGGTGCTTCACTGGATGAGCGACGCCCAAGCGCCTCTACACGAGCTATCAACTCACTCGGGGCAAAAGGTTTACAAAGGTAATCGTCACCACCAGCTTTAAGCCCTTCAACGCGGTTCTCTACATCACCCAACGCTGTTAAAAATAAAGCTGGAGTATTACCACCACCACTGCGATAGGTTGTTAATAGCTCGATACCATTCATTTTTGGCATCATTCTATCAACAACCATGGCATCGAATTCTTCGGCTTGAGCACGACTAAGTCCTGCTTCACCATCATTTTCAACAGCCACAATATGCCCAGCTTCGCTAAGCACTTTGCGAACGAAATCGGCAGCTTCTAAATCATCTTCAATGACGAGTACGCGCAAAGCGAGCTCTCCCATTCTTCAATTATTTAAGGTCTTCAATATCGACAGGTAGGAAGATTGTCGCGCGTCCTTTACGAACTGCCACGAGTATATTCTTTTTACCTGCTGCTTTTGCATTCGCTACAACATTAGCGAGATCAGTTGACGAATTCAACGCTGTGCCTTGCGCCTCTAAAAGAGCATCTCCTTTAGCAATACCCGCTTCGGCAAATGCACTACCTCTTTTTACATCAAGTACAAACACACCCTTTTCGGTTGTTTTCAAACCAAAAAACTCATACTCATCTGCACCAAGAGGCTTCACTGTTACACCCTGGTACTCCTTGCCTTCTGGCGCTTTCTCAGCTTCTTTCTCGTCAGGCTCAGTATCTTCCCCACGGTTAAATGCGCTATTCACATCTTCAGGGCGAATTCCAATTGTAACCGGAATTGTTTTGATCTTACCGTCACGAATAAGTTTGAAGTCATTCTTTGTCTCAGCGATTAGGCCACCAACAAGACGTGTTAGTTCACGACTATCATTCACTGAGATTCCATTTACTGACAGAATAACATCTCCGCGTTCAATACCGCTTTTCTCTGCAGGACTTCCTACCTGCACATCCGCAACCAAAGCACCTTTTTCGCTTTCAAGACCTTGTGCTTCAACCATCTCACGCGACAAAGACTGGATTGAAACACCCAACCAACCACGCGTAACTTTACCGTCTTTTATAAGTCGGTCAGTTATGTCTTTAGCAACATTGGACTCAATAGCAAAACCAATACCGACACTTCCACCGGATGGTGAGTAGATTGCAGTATTGACCCCAATTACTTGACCATAAAGATCAAATGTCGGTCCACCAGAGTTTCCTCTGTTGATAGAGGCATCAATTTGAATGAAGTTTGAATAGTTTGAGCCGTTCATTTCACGGCCACTCGCTGAAACAATACCTGCTGTCGCAGTACCGCCTAATCCAAAGGGATTTCCAACAGCAACGACCCAATCGCCTACACGTGGAGCTTTTTCTAGTTCAAATTCAACGAATGGATACTTACCCGGTTTTTTGACTTTCAAAACAGCAAGATCAGTAAGCTCATCCAAGCCCACAATATCAGCTTCTAACTCATCACCATTCGACAATGTAACTGTAACTTCAGATGCATTTTCAACGACGTGGTTGTTCGTAACAATGTATCCCGTGTCAGAAATGAAAAATCCAGATCCTAAAGAGCGGCCTTCACGAGGTGCGGGACCTTGCCCTTCTTCATCACCTTCGCCTTCACCATTACCCTGACGGTCCATAAAATCTTCAAATCCAGGAATATTACGGAAACGTTCAAAAAGTTCACCATATTGCTCTGGAGCTTCGATTTCAGTCGTCACCTGAACACTCACAACAGCAGGACTTACACGATCAATCAAATCTGCAAAGCTCATTGGTGCACCAACAGGCGCTTGCACAGCTATCGGCTTTGCATCAGCAACTCTGTTTCCAACCGGCGACATCATCAGTCCGCCAATCGCTACACTCCCGAACACGGCCATCATGAGAGATGTTTTCAAGGTGCGGCTTTTCCCGGTCGTTTTCATCTGTATTCCTCTTTATTCGGCTCTCATCATTCTTTTAGTGGAATGAGCTTTATATATTTTAATGTAAAAAATTAAGATCGGTTCATGTCGATTCTGTGGTGCGAATGGTACTATTTCTATGCAATGTGCGATGAACAGGACATTTATCAGCTATTTCCAACATTCTAGCACGCTGCTCAACCGTTAAATCTCCAGATATTGTTATTGCACGAGAAAATACATCTAAATCACTCGAATCAATCTCATTTTTTGTTTTTTCATGTGTCACTGAGACAGAAACTTTATCAACTGGCCAGCCTTTTCGATCTGCATACATCCGCAATGTCATAGATGTACATGCCCCTAAGGCAGCATTCATATACTGATAAGGCGTTGGACCTGCGCCGTCTCCTCCAACTGATTGAGGCTCATCAGCAACCCCTCTGTAATCTCCGACCACGACCCAATTTTCATATTTACCTCGTGGCGTCTCTTCCACAATGACCGGCTCATCACCGCTTACTGGATTTACTGATGCTGCATCTTTCTTAGCTGATATCGCATAATGCGTCGCCCACGCAGCAATCACGCCTGCAACGTATTGAGCATCCTCACGATTGGTTAAAAGATGGTCAGAGTCATCAAGAGAAACAAAACTCTTAGGATGTTTCGCTGCCAGAAATATATCATTGGCATTCTCAATCCCAACAGTCTGGTCAATTGGAGAATGCATTACCAACAAAGGGCGCTTCATTTTGCGCACAGATTCTATCACACGCGCATCCTCAACATCGTCAAGGAATTGTTTCTTGATAACGACTTTTCGGCCACCAAGTTCAACTTCCGCTTCACCTGTTTGCTCAATTTGTTGAATATGAGCTCCAAAATTCTCTGTCACGTGCTTTGCGCAAGAAGGCGCTGCTATGGTTGCAAAAGCTTTTACCGTTGGCAGTTTGTCGGCAGCTGCTAACACAGCGGCCCCACCCAAGGAATGGCCAATAGCCAAAGTAGGCGGCATGCCCTGCTCTTCCATCCAACGCGCTGCGGCAGCCAAATCATCTATGTTCGAAGAAAAAGTTGTGTCTGAGAAATCACCCTCGGAGAAACCCAGTCCAGTGAAGTCAAACCTCAATACACCAACGCCCAGCTGCACGAGCTGACGCGCAATTCTTGCAGTCGCAAATTGATCTTTTGAACAAGCAAAGCAATGAGCAAAAATGGCAAACCCACGTGGAAGGCCTGCTGGCATTTCGAGTTTAGCAGCTAACTTATGTCCCAATGATCCAGGGATCTCTACAGCCAATCGATTTTGCATGATATTTTGCTCCGCAACTTTGAATTATGACTATCATAAGTTGGGATGAAACGACAATTTAACAAGCGAGTATTTCATCAACACTAGATATCATTTTCGTGATCATTTGTTTCATGCGTTGAAGCATCCGCTTTTAAGGGCTTAAGATTCCGCCTTCTCTTCGCACGAGCCCCCAAAAACAAGGCACCACCAACCCAAGCTAAAAGCACAAATGGGAAAGTCCATAAGAACGCGCCCCCACCACTTGCCTTAGGACGGAAAAGTACAAATTCTCCATACCGTTCAGCAAACCATGAACGCACTTGCTCATCTGAAGCCCCATCTTGAATTTGAGACCTAACAAGATGCCGCATATCTCCAGCTATCTCCGAAGCTGATTGTGAAATTGGCTCGTTTTCACACGATACACACCGAATCTCTCTCATCAGCATTTGAGCGCGCGCTTCTAAAGCCGCATCTTGTAAAGGGGCGTCTGACAAAGCAGCTGCTAATATTAGAGCTAACATCATAATACTGGCACTCCTTTATCTTCCTGCAAATTGGCATCTTCCAAATTCGTGTTTTTAGATACAGATTTGCGTCGATTACGTTGACCTGCAAATGCAACAAATCCCCCCAACGCAATAAGCCCAACACCCCCAAACACAAAGTCAATCATGGGGTTCACAGATGCACGTATCGTCCACCCATTTACTTCACCTCGTATTGGATCACCAAGCGCGACATACAGATCACCCACAAGGGATTTGCGTATCGCCACTTCTGTCGTCGGCATACCAGATGCAGGATAATAGCGTTTCTCAGGCTGCAGTTCAGTTGATCTGCTCCCCTTCACAGCCATAATAGATGCACGATCAGCATAAAAATTTGGACCTTCACCATTGTTCACACCATTAAAGGTGAAATTCCAACCACCAAATTCAACTGTCTCTCCCTGTGTCATAGCAAATGTGCGTTCTACGCGACCATTTGTTTCCACAACAGCTCCAATTACAAAAATGCCTAAACCGACATGAGCTATAGTCAGCCCCCAAACACCCAGTGAGAGCTTGCCGATCCTTGCAACACCACCACCACCAAGACGTTTCACAAAGTCGGATAGCGTGCCCGCGATCAACCAAACACCAACAGCAACACCAAATACCGCCCAGAGTTTTCCTGCCAGCATTACAAAGGCTGCGGCTCCAGCTGCCAATGCAAGGGCACCTGCAAACACTAATCTCTTTAAGATTGGAGACAGGTCTGAAACACGCCAACTCATAGCAACAGCAATAGGAGGCGCTAAAAATAGCAATCCCATCAATGGTGCTAATGTTAGATCAAAATAGGGCGTTCCAACCGACAACTTTTCTCCTGTCACAACTTCCATAGCCAATGGATACAAAGTTCCGACTAACACTGTGGCTGCCGCAACAGACAAGAAGAGATTGTTTAAGATCAGTGCACCTTCACGGCTTACCGGATCAAACTCATTGCCTGATTTTAACCCCGGCCCGCGCCACGCAAACAAACTAAATGCAAACCCTGACACAAGCATCAATCCAATGAGCAATAATCTCCCCCGCTCTGGATCAAGCGCAAACGCGTGAACAGATGTCAAAACACCCGAGCGAACTAAGAAAGCCCCCAGAATAGACAGGCAGAATGCAATTACCGAAAGAAAGATCGTCCAAGAAGCCATCGAGCCACGTTTCTGCGTGACTATAATAGAATGCACCAATGCAGCACCAACCAACCAAGGCATAAGAGAAGCATTTTCAACAGGGTCCCAGAACCACCAGCCACCCCAGCCTAATTCATAATAAGCCCAAATCGCACCTAGTGAGATTCCAATTGTTAATGCTGACCATGCAAATAAAGCCCAAGGACGTGCTCTCTTTGCCCATTCGGAACCCACCTTATTCAAGATAAGTCCAGCTGCAGCCAATGAAAACACAAACGAAAACCCTACATACCCCATGTATAAAAAAGGTGGATGAAATGCCAAAGCAGGGTCTTGCAAGAGAGGGTTAAGTCCGCCTCCATCTAAAGGAGCAGGATCAAGACGAATAAAAGGAGAAGATGCAAACAACAAATAGGCTAGCGAAAGAAACGCCATTCCTCCCTGTACGCCAAGCGCTTTGGTTTTTAACTCGCTTCTCTCCATCACTCCTACAGCAGCAGCTCCGTAAATGAGCATAATCAAGCACCAAAGGAGCATGGATCCTTCATGATTTCCCCATGTACCCGCAAGTTTATAAAATATAGGCTTCAAGGAGTGAGAATGTTTAACAACAAGCTCGACAGAAAAATCAGAACCTAAAAATGCATAAATAAGCGTCAGAAAACTAAACAACGCAGCTCCTGTGGCAAACAAGATAGACTTGTTTGTCTCACTCGCTTTGCCCATTGCGCCAAATACTGCCGCCAATAAGCTTGCGATTAAAGCTAAAAATAAACTGATATGCCCAAGCTCAACCATTAGATATCATCTTCTTTATACATCGACGCTCTAACGGCTGTTTCACCGCCAGCTGCTTTTAGCGCATCATACGCTTCTTTTGGCATGTAGCTCTCATCATGGCGCGCAACCAAGCGTGTTGCCTTCAAACTACCATCCGCTTGGATAATACCTTCAGCAACAATACCTTGGCCTTCTTCAAAAAGATCAGGCGGCAAGTCATCATATGTGACAAAGACATCATTAGTTCCGTCGGTAATAGCAAATTTAATAATTGCATTAGGGCCGCGTTTGATAGAATCTACACCTACCAAGCCACCAATCCTTACCCGCTCTCCAGTCGAAACGATATTCCCGGTCATAACTTCTGTGGGTGTACGTGAATAGCTTGCATTATCTCCAAGAGCAGACATCACCAATGCAACGGCTCCCACAAGTAAAACACCAGCTACAGCTATCAGCCAAGCTCTTTGAGAACGCGCGCGCATGTCTAATTTCCCTTTTTATCTGAAAAGTATAACCGCGCAGAGACCAAACACCTCCACTCAATCATCTATCATTGTCATCTATTTCAACTGAATAGCTGTTTCTACGCTGTGCACTTATTCAATTGTTTTATTTATCTTCATTCGGAACATCAGCTTGTTCGGCATCTTCACCTCGCCCAACATTTGCCATAGCGGTTTGCAACATCTCAACTTGTCCGCTCAATTCTGCTGCTGCTTTTGAACCTTCAGGCATCATTGATTGCGCTTTGGCCCACCATTCTCGCGCTGCGTCTCGATCGCCCTCTAGCCAATATCTCATTCCCGGCATGAAAGCAGCTTTCACATCACTTGTGTCTGCGGCAAAAGCAGCAATATATATTTTTTGCGCTTGTTCAGTTACCTTTCGCCCTTCCACTGCAACCAAAGCATCAGCCAATGGTGTAAGTGCGCTGACGAACCGCGCATCACGGCGAAGCGCTGATTGATAGGCACGTACAGCCTCTTCTGGCTTACCTTTAGCCATGAGCATGTCACCGATATATTTATGCGGTTGAGGATCGTCTGGCGTTTCTTTTGCGCGCTCTTGCAATAAAGCGATCCATTGGTCAGGTGAAATCGTTTGTGGATCTTGGTTACGCATCTCATCCAATCGCTTGTGTAATGGATTATCCGCATAGGATGGCGCGCCAACAAAAGCGTAGCAGGCAACGCCAACACATAGCGCTCCAAATACGCTTGCACGCATGGCCCAAGACTTAACTATCCAGAATGCCAATGCCGCACTCGCAATTATTCCAACTGAAATCAATATCATAATATTTAAGTTGCCGCTGGCAGAACCAAATGAGCGCGTAACCCACCAAATGGACTATTATCCAAAGCAAAAGAACCGCCATACATTTCAGCTAGCTCGTTTACGATAGAAAGCCCTAATCCTGTTCCCGGCTCTGTCTCATCCAATCTCTGACCACGCTGTATTGCGACTTCACGCTCTTCTGGTTTGAGACCAGGACCGTCATCATCCACAAACACAACCATTTGCTCTTCTTTTTGGCGTACTGTCACACGCACGCGACGCTTACACCATTTGGCAGCATTCTCTAGCAAATTACCTACAAGATCGTCCAAATCCTGTTTCTCACCTTTGAAAACTACACCTTCATCAATATCTATCTCGACTGCCAGATTCTTATCACGATGGATACGTTCCAGCAAAATCACAATATCTTCAACAGCTGGTTCCACTTCACTACGCGCCCCCAGTACTTCTGCTCTTGCAGCAGCTTGTGCGCGCTTCAGATAATGATCCACATTTTGCCACATAGCCTTGGCATTTTGCTTCACCATTTCCGAATAAACTTCATCTCCACCCGTCTCATTCATCAATACGGCAATTGGGTTCTTTAAGGCATGCGCCAAATTGCCCACATGCGTGCGCGCACGTTCCACAACTTCCTGATTATGGTCTAAAACCCGATTCATATCCTGAACCAAAGGTTCTATCTCAGTAGAGTAATGCCCCACCAGCCGCGTCTGTTTTCCATCACGGATTTGATCCAAATTTTCTCGAATACGGCGCAAAGGAGCCAATCCATGATGGATTAAAAAACCAATAGCCACCAACATTCCAAGTAACATTAACCCCACAACCGCAACCAACCTATTGCGCAATCCGCGTTCAGCATTCAACGCAGCCTCGCTATTTATCGCGGCGAACAAGGCAACTGGAGTGGCTCGATCTGGCAACAAAACAGCCCGTACCGCGACTCGAATAGGCTTTTCGTCAGGATCTAAATCACTATGATAGAACACCTGCCCAAGCCCTTCATAGGCTTGCTTTAAATGCGCTTGGGATAAGGGCAAGCCGCCATCCCAAATACTTCTTGATAAGACTGGCTCCTGCACGTCCAATTCATCAGATAAATCCAAATACCCATAATACCATCCTGACAAAACGCGCTGAAAACGTGGATCATTCGGCAAGAGGTTAGAATCTAAAACGATTGTTCCATCTGGGTCAGAATTTAGCGCATTTGTAAGTGTTTGGATGGTCGCCTCTAGCTCACCATTCAGCAGCATTTCGGTCTCTTTACGGTAGCTCGCTCCCAAAAATATTGTCGCTGACACAACAACAAGCACACTCATTAAAAATGATAAAGTGACAAGACGCCCCGCAATAGAGCTCCAAATTTTACGGTAGATAACGCGCATCCATTTCGGCATGCTGCGCTGTGCATCCGTCTCAGTGATATCCGAATCTGAAGCCAAAGTTTAGCAAACCAATCCCAGCTATGAAGACTGTTCAGCCGCTGGGTCCACCAACCGGTAGCCAAGGCCGCGTTCTGTTAGAATACGGTCAGATCCAATCTTTTTACGCAAACGTCCGACAAACACTTCAATCGTGTTCGAATCGCGATCAAAGTCTTGATCATAAATGTGCTCAACTAATTCAGTCCGTGGCACGACACGTCCCTGATAATGCATCATGTAGCTCAACACGCGATATTCGTGCGCTGTAAGCTTAATTGGCTGACCACCAACTGTTGCACGTGCTGAACTTGTGTCCACTCGCAAATCACCAAGTTCCAAAGCAGAACTCGCATGTCCTGCTGAACGTCGCAACAAAGCACGCAGCCGTGCAAGTAATTCTTCTGTGATAAATGGCTTTGTAAGATAATCGTCGGCACCAGCATCAAAACCAGCAACCTTCTCACTCCAACGATCACGTGCCGTCAAAATAAGGACAGGCATTACTTTACCATCCGCACGCCAGCGCTCAAGCACGCGAACTCCATCCATCTTAGGCAAACCGAGGTCTAAGATGACAGCATCATAAGGCTCTGTATCACCGAGGAAATGTCCATCCTCGCCATCGACGGCAAGATCAACAGCATATCCAGCCTCGCTCAAAGACGTTTTTAACTGACGACCAAGATCAGGATCATCTTCGACAACAAGAAGCCGCATATTTTATCCTCCACGTGATTCCAATATTTTACCGGATAGAGCGTCAACCTTTACCAGAAGACGTTTCCCGTCTCCACCCATCCACGTCACCTTATAATGATAACCGCCTTCTCCATCGGAGTACATGGCTGCATCAACCAGTTCTCCGCTATATGTATCTCTTAACTGACGACTTATCTTAGCAAAAGGAATAGTCCGGCCCGATTGCGCTGCATTTCGTGCTTCGGTTTGAGGAACAAGCGAATCCCCTCCCCAAGCTTGGGCCTGTGCAGGAGCGATAATAATTGCCATTACGAAGGCTGAGAAGGATAAAATACGCATCATGCGATAAATGAATATCCTGTAAGCTCTGAACGCTATCTGAACGAAATGCATATGAACGCAGCCTCTCTTGCCGTAGGGTAAGGTATAACGACAAGTAAAACATCAAGATGTAAACTAATCCCTGATATTTTTATCTCTTCCGCGCCATGTTTTCAGAAAGTTTATCAGGTCAGAATCTGGCTTTTCTGGTAAAGTAACAAGTAGTCTCACCAGTAAATCACCTGGTTTTGTTTTATTCTGTACGCCCTTACCTTTTAGGCGTAGTACATTCCCACTATTTGCACCGGCAGCAATATTCAAAGATACTTCGCCTGAAGGCGTTGGCACTTTCACGCGACCACCTTCCACAGCCTCAACAATAGAAATATTCAAATCCATACGCACATTGTTCCCAGTGCGTTCATAGACGGGATGACTACCTACATTAATCTCGACGAGCGCATCTCCAGGGTTCATTCCGCCAGGTCCTGGTTCCCCCTGACCTTTCAATCGCAACACCTGCCCTGTTTCCACACCAGCAGGAATATTCACACTCAAAGAACGCCCATCAGCCATGCTCACGCGTTTGCGTGCGCCATTGACCGCGTCTAAGAAATCAACATCTAACTTATAGCGAACATCAGCGCCTTTTTGTGGGGCAAACCCAGCTCCTGCTCCGCCACGTGCGCGGCCGCCTTGGCCAAACATCCCACCAAACAAGTCTTCAAATACATCTGGACCGCCCCGTGCTCCGCCAGCGCCATGAAATCCGCCAAAACCTTCAGCTCCAGGATGGCCTTGGAAACCATGTGGTCCGCCGCGTCCACCTCCAAAACCACCACTTCTAAACTGCGGTGCTTTTTCATTTCCGTCGGCGTCAATTTCTCCGCGATCATATAGGGCACGTTTATTTGGATCAGATAGGAGCGAAAACGCTGCACTCATCCGTTTAAACTTCGTCTCCGAAGCTTTGTCATTTGGACGCACATCAGGGTGCAGCTCTTTTGCAAGCTTGCGGTAAGCCGTTTTGATTTCTTTGTCGCTCGCAGACTTGCTCACGCCCAATACAGCATATGGATCCCAGCTCAACGTCAAATTCCTTTACTTCACTCTAATCCTTGGAATTAGACATGAAACGAACAAAATGGAAGCTCTACTCTTTAAATCGTCACCACGATAGTTTGCACATGCCCTGCAATCCCGTCAAAGCCCAATTGAGAGACTTCTATTATTATCTGTCCACCATTGGGAAAGTCATGCATAATTTGCGCCGCTGGATATATAGTATTCGATATGTCTGTCTGCCACATCCGGACGAGATTTTTTTCGTCAAAAATTTGCACACGATAAACTTCTGGATATTCAGAAAATTGCTCCGTATTACCCCATACATCGCCGCCAATACGGGCTTTTCCAATCCAACTCAGCTCTAACCCATCCGTCGTCATTTTGGAATTTAAATGGCAGGGTGGCCATTGCAGAAAAGCGCTTTTTTGCCAGACAAATTTTCCATGACGCATGAAGTCTGATGGTACGCCTTCACCTCCCGCTCGCCATATAAGATCCAACCCGAACTCTTGGTCTTTCAACTCTATTCGGGTCTCCTGTCCATTTAGGAAAATAACCTGCGCACCAATCTCAGCTCCTAATTTCGAAGCAGAATCACTTCCCTGCTGCGCCCGTAAGAATCGACTCACCTTATATTTTCCAACGCCGATAAGTTCAGCATATTGAAATTGCAAAACCTCCCAACCCTGTAATGTCTCTACCAAAAGGGCATTCGCGCCATTCAACACTGCAAGCTCAGACACGCTATCCAATTGCCCCTGCCCAATCTGTATCTCCACACTTTGCGCGAACCAACGTCCATTCTCTCCCGCTGGAAGGGCCGTTAGCAAGCGTCCCATTACGCTTGGCTTTTGAATACGCGCACGCTCACTCAACAAGCTCTCATCAGCACCCATCTTCAAAACCACGGGACCACTCCAAGGTTTTGCATAGGCAAACACGAGCGGACGTGCATCTAATTCCTCATCAGGTAAAGGCGGACCATCTACTATAACAATATGGGGTCTTCCTGACGGGGAAATCACCTCTTCTTGGATCGGCACCACACCTACATTCATCTCAATATTGTTCTGTCTGTGACGCACCAATTGTAAGCGCCGCAAATCACCATCATGCAGCTTCTCAACTCGCCACACACCCTCATCACCTTCAAGTGATAAAAGGTCCCCACATTCATACCTCAGATCGCCAAGACTAAGTGTAAGCTTTGCTGATTCATTCGCATCCAGCGACAACTGCCGAAACCGTTCAGCGCATGTCCCAGCTTGGCTTGCATCCAGCACCAAAGGCAAAGACACATCACGTATAGCCAGCCCAGCCCTGCCATCACTAGACACGACGCCAGACTGATAAGCATTCCCTGCATCAATAAATTTCAAGCGGATGGAAGCATCAAACGCCTCCATTGATTGGCGCGATGTAAACGCCCCGTGAATGGAACTTCCCCCATCTAGCGCATATTGCTCTTTATCAAGCTGTCTGACTGGGTCGTTCACATTGGAAAATACAAGCCCCGATTCACTTTCAACACAGTTCATTTCATAGGCAAGCTTAAGAGGTTCTAGTCCATCCCGCAAACTCATCGGACGATCAATCCCATAACCACTGACAATGCCCTGCAACTGTGCACCGTTAAGCGCTATAGCACTGCGTCCCGCTAAATCGGTCACAACATCTTTGAGTAAAGCCACCCCAACACGCCCATTCAACCAATGGCCAAATGTCCAATTGTCACCATCGCCCCAAATATCACTTCGTGTTGGCCAGTGCGGAAAGGGCCGCGCATCCCACGCCCATATAGAAATACCATCCCCATCCAAGATTGGGTCATTGCGCCAATATTCGCAGAACCCCTCAATAACGTGGCGTTGCACCACATCATCTCGTGCTCCTGAAGAATTATATGGCAGGGCATTCTCCGAACTTTTAGGATCATAAAATACATTAGGTTGATTGGGCCCCTTATCCACCGCCGGACACCCAAACTCAATAAACCGCAATGGTTTCTCACCCGCCACCCAACGTGTGGGCGCTATCGCACGCACACCGCCTACACGTGGATAATGTAAATGCCTGTGCCAGTTTCGAATATCTTTTTGGCGATACACCCACGCCTCCCCATACCCCGCATCTGTGATAGGCGTTCTTATCTGATTTAAGCGATCCTCTGCATTGGCGTAATACCAATCATAGGCTTCACCACCCTCAATATTTTCCGATAAGTAGGCTGAATCATATATGTGCGACCAGCCTGCCAACGCATCTAAATGTGTATTCCCATTGCGCCAATCTGCCATAGGCGGATACCAGTCCACACCGATGAAATCGATATCCGGACTCGCCCATAAATCATCCAATGGAAAGTCCGTATCATTCCGCCCATCTTGCGGTACATATGCGCCATACTCCGTCCAGTCCGCCGCATAGGAAATCTTGCAGGAAGCGCCCACCATCAAACGCACTTGTTCTGCCAGTGATATCCAATGGTTTGTTGCAGGATAGGTCCCCCGCGCAGACCGAACGCGTGTTAATCCCACCATCTCGGCCCCTATCAAGAAAGCATCCACTCCGCCGGCACGCCGCGCTAGGTCTGCATAATGCAGAATAAACCGCCGATACCGCCACGCATCACTGCCCTGATACTGATTTCCATCGAAATCAGTCGCCAGGGTATCGCCAAAGAATGCATCCACCTCCAGCTGCGCCTGCGCACTCATTTCCGCCCCTTGGGAACACGTTATCCGTCCCCGCCAAGGGAAAGCTGCTTGTTCCTCACTTCCGTATGGGTCGGGCAACCCATTTGCAGGCGGAACATCCATGAAAAGGAATGGGTATAACGTCACCCTAATCCCGCGCTGTTTTAAAGCAGCTATCGCTTGCAATACGGATGCATCATCTGGCGTCCCTCCATAGCTCGAACGCCCTAGATTATCTTGGCTAATCAGATATGCGTGTTCGCGATTTTGCCCCGCAACGTGCCATTGCAAAGGGTAGGTTTCCTTGTCTGCAATCTCCACCCCCGGACGAATGAGGCATTCCCCACAGCGCAAATCATTCCCAAACCACCCTATGATGAGGTTTACATGCGCCAGATTCGGCAATTCTGCCATTGCCTGTTCTAGCGACGCTATGAAGTTAGACTCTCCCATCCCATTATGCATGTTTTCAGGGGTTTCTTCCCCTTCGCGTATAACCCGCCTTACAATATCGGTTGCATACGCAAACTCACCCGACCCCGGGATCATATTTACCGATGTAATAGCCTCTTCCATACGCGGCACATCATTCTCATCCCGCGCCACAGGCCGCATCACTTCAAAGGATAGTTGCGGCATACGCATACCAAAGGCATCCAGCGGCAAATCTTCAAAGACCACATAAGCAAGCCCTCTAAATGCGGGCGCTTCAGTCTCTACAGCTTCGATCAAAGCATCGGCGGCTTGGTCTTTTCCTCCCGTATGCACGCGCCAATTGACCTTGGATAAATCCATCAATTCTCCATTAGCCCATATGCGAGAAACACGAGATATCTCTCCCTCACACAGCCCAACAGCAAAGCTCAGAGAATAGGCGTAGCTTGTATGGCTTGGCCCGCCCTTACCACCTTCTTTAGTCGCCTTCTCCTTAAACCGTGCTGCCCATATAACGTTCCCGCCGACACGCATCCGGCCATAGACATTTGGAATACTCGCACCTTCGCGGCTTTCGGTTACATGAATATCGCTGACACGTGGCCCTTCAGTGCGTGGCGCAAGCAGATATGAATCCACTGCCGCTCCCGCAACAGAGCCAACAAACTGACCGATAGCTGCCCCTGAAACTTGCTGCCCCAACACGGAGACACCATTGGGCAAAAGAGCCGAGCCGGCGGCTTGACCTATGGATGAAAAAACGAGTTGAGCCATGCGCCGCCCCTATGTTAAATTGGTATGATCAAAATGGGGTGTTTCGGGAAACGAAAACGCCCCACCTACACGTCGCTTCCACCACAAACCCATATGTGTTTCGACGACAGCGCGTCCCCAATAGGCATGAATAATTTTCACAGCGCTCCCATCGTGCGCCTCGGTGATAATCGCAGCGTGTTTCATCGGTGCGCCAAGCCCCATTCGGAACAATAAAACATCACCTTCATGCACCCTCCCGATTGGCACCTCCGTTAAATGGCGGCGCGCTGCGTCCAGAAGTGTTTCTTCGCATAAGTCTTCTGCCCAATTGGGTGTATAAGGCGGCGCTCTCTCAGGCTCCTCGCCGATCACGCTTCGCCACACACCCCGCACCAACCCAAGGCAATCACACCCAACATGCAAACAACTTGCTTGATGTTGATATGGCGTACCCAACCATTTGCGTGCTTCATCCACGATATCCTGACGCGGCAACATTAGCGCTTGCCTCCATCATTCACACCATTTGCAGATGGTCCCGCCAATATCGCGTCCATTCCGGGTAAAAACGGGAACCCTTGAAAATTAAGATGATTGGAAAATCGATCCCGACACATTGCGAAACTCTTGTCGCAAACTTCCCCCTCATGGGCGTGCACATCTACACCGCATCGAGCGTCACCAAAGTCAGCATCACATTGGCGCGTATAAAGCCGCCCTATGCGCATTTCCAACTTTGCCTTAGCCGACACCAGATCGACCCGAAACGCGTCTCCTGAACGTGTTACATCGCCAATAAAGCCAGACCACACAAACGCCTTCATGTCTGGATACATCCAATCTACCCGCCACACATCAACCTTTGCGCCATCCCACACCCCCGCAAGCAAGTCAGCCTGCGTTACAAAGTCAGCCGATAGGGCGCTATCTGCACTTACGCCCCCAGGGGCCAGCCCTGCATTGCTCACAAATTCAACCCCGCTCAACGCACGGTCAGGCAGATAACGCACCCCCTCCACCACTAATTCACGGTCATGATCGGTCGCGCCGAAAACGTGCCCATCTTTACGTTCAAATTTCCAGCATAGGCATAGCGTCGCAACGCCCGATTTTAACCGGACGGCGAAGTCTTCTTCTAAATTTTTCATTGTCTTTTTCGCTTAATCAATCAGCTCAATAATAGGCGCGGATACCACGCGCCCTGCGTTCAAATGATCCAACGACACAGCCAGTGTATCTGTGTCGAACCGCGCATGCAGATCAAATTCAAACCCCGCTGACACCACATCTCCCTGCGCAGGTGCCTCGTCAAACTCAATCGCCTTTAAGGCAGCGTTAAACCGCCATCCTTCGATGAGGTTTGTATCGCCGGCATTAACAACAACACGTCCATCCACAGGCTTAGATATACTGCGCAACACGGTTTGGCCGCCGCTTTCATATCGTTTCACCAATGGAAATACTGTTTGCACGCCATCACCTACGCCCAACGCTTGATCTAGCGCTGAAACCTCTTGCATTAATGGGCATGACTTCCAATCGGTGACATCGCGAAACCGAAAGGAATATAACCTGCCATGCCGCGCTTCAAAAAATGCTGTTAATTGCTCTAGGTCTGCAAGTGATTGTACGCCACCACCCACATCCCACCGTCTACGGCTACCGGCCCACATCCCGTTACGAAATTCCCTACCAGACGCCAATTGCGTAACCTGCGTGCGCCATTGAGGACCACCCGCTGCCCCCAATGCAAACGCCATAGGCAGGCTCACATCATGAAAACCGCTCATATATATCGGCTCCCTTGCTGCAGAATACGCGTCAACTCAACGGCAAACTGTGCATCGGAACTGCCGCCATTGTTTGCATTCCCACCGACACCTCCCCCCAGACCTTGCGCTAAATTTTGCGATTGCATGCCTGCCAATATCTGCTTAAGCACCAGCCTTCCCATATCCAGTGCAATCTTTTCAGCCATATCCTTAAACTCTAACTCTCCCTGAGCTAACGCACGCGTTATTTCTGCTCGCATACGTGCTCCTGCTTGCGTCATTAGCGCGTCGATTTCTTCATTTTCCATCACGGCTACTCCCCAACCATTTCAAAGCTAATCGCGCCCGCCGAGCGAAGCGTAATTGCAAAATCCAACTCTCCATCTTGCGTTCCACCGTAGCGAAGTTCACTAATTAAAAACGGGCCACGCAACGTCGCATAATCAGGAATGAACAATTCAAAATCTGGCGTTTCCCTTCCAAAGAAAGCTGCACTCAATCGCGTATCCGCCGCGCTATCGACAAACACACCCTCCCCAGAAATATCGAGCGATTTTTCTCCAGCACCTGCCAGCAATTCACGCCATCCTAAGACAGACTCCACAGTTGTTGACACGACGCCAGCCGATACAAATTTGATTTCACGTTTGCGTAATCCAGCAAGTGTTTCATAACTTTGCGTCGTATTTTCTTTGCGCACACGCACAAGCAAATCACGCCCCTTTTGGGCTGTCATATTTTCGCCTCCAGATTTAATTAATTAAGAAAAATACTAATTGAGACAAAACGTGCCTTGTCGCTTCCGACAGCTTCACGTTAGTCTGACACCCATAAGCTGGGAGGAGCAAAAATGCGTCCAAATGAATTCGTCTACACCATCTACCTGAACGCCACGCCTCAAAAGGTTTGGGATACCATCACAGAGAATGATGGCCCACGCGACTGGTGGTCAGACACACACATGCTTTCAACGTTCAAATCAGGTTCAACAATCGTATTTCGCCGTGCTGAAAATGATGATGTGCAGGGAGAAATTCTGGAATCAGAAGCTCCACATAAACTCGTTCACACTTTCCGCGTCGGTGGCCATGGCCCCATGCATGATGAAGGCGTCTCACTGGTGACGTATGAAATCACCACCAATGGCCCTTCCACAATGTTGACGATCAAACACCAAGGCTTCCCTGACGATTCAGCCGTACGCAAAGGTGTCTCAAAAGGTTGGCCTGCCATTTTGTGTTCAATGAAATCCTTCATCGAAACAGGCAAAGCCCTGCGTTATGCCGATTGGGGTGACCGTATCGAACAATCAAAAACACAAAAAGAAACGCAAGAAGATAGTGAAAAAGAAAGCAATTTCACAATTATCTAACGCACTATTGCAAAGGTGTTGTGCGAAGTTTCAAACGCACAACACCTTTAAATGTTTGCCCATCACGTAAACTCAGCACATCAGAAAACGCCACATAGCACCACACCAGCTTGTGTCCTTCCAGCGACATATCCGCATTCTCCAATACAGATAACACATCGCCCATTGCCTCGCGCGCGCCATTGCGTCCAGCCCAGCGCGTCATGATGTGCAAATCAATCACATGATCTTCAATCTGCACTTCGCATCCATGTGCAGGCACAACCTCATGGCGTGCAATCACCATATAGGGATATAGCGGTTTTGCTCCGCCTACCTCATCCAGAACACGCGGCACATCTCCAAAAACACCCCGCACCAACGCATCTCCACGCAGATGCGCCAATAATGCCTGTCCAAGCGCACCAGCACTTCCAACCATCCCAGCATGGCTCATAGCGAAACCCTCCGCCATGGAGCCAACAAAACAGCCACCTCCTTAGAGAGATCAACGCCACCTTCTCCGCGTTGATAAGCTTGCGCCGCGAGCATTTTCACAGCCAACTTCAGATCAGCGGGCACATAGCTTTCGTCAGCACCAAATCCTGCCCTCACCACGATTTCAATCTGCCTATCTTGATAGGGCAATACCGCGCCGCGAAAACGCAGTACATCTGGTCGCCCTTTCTGCAATGTAAACCGATGTGTGAGGTCTTCCCCGTCCACATGCACAGATACCAAGGAGGATACTGGTCCAATCGGCAAATCTATCTTATGGGCATAGCGCCGTGAGGGCGGCCAACAAGGCAAGCTTAGTTTCACCGTCCTCTCAACCAGACACACACCCGTTTCCGCCTCCACGCGATTACGCGCCGCAGCGATGAGTGAGGCCACTGCCATATCCTCACCTTCAAAATCAATGCGCAAAAAAGCCTTGCCTGCTTGCACAGAAACAGGCTCGCTCGCTGGCTCTGCCAACGTCGTGATATACATTTGAATTTCCTGTTATTTTTGTTACACTAAACCCGTAGTCACAAGGTCAACATCGTGGCGACCTGACTGCGGAGGCTATGCAGATGATCTCCACATTCACACCTCTCACCCTCTTTCTCGCCAAAGCGATCGGAGGCTATATGGTGCTTGCAGGCTTATCGGGCCTTACGTCTCCCCATCGCTGGGAAAAATTGCTAGAAGATATGCGTACAAGTACAGCCCTCACCTATGTCACAGGCGTGCTCGTCTTTGCCTTGGGTACAGTCATGGTTTACGTCCACACCTTTTGGACAGATCCGCTCGCCATCATCATTTCCGTCATTGCATGGGCCACCTTAATTGAAGGCGCGTTATTCATTGCGATACCAGAGATTTTCCTAAAACTCTCCGTTTCGCTTTTGCGCCCGTCAGCTTTCAAACCCTTTGCAATATCCGTAATAGGGTTTGGCTTAGTTCTGCTCACTTGCGGCTTTATCGGCGTTGCCGGCACCTTGTCTGCCGCCTAAACCACCCCCACGCATGTGTGGGGGTGATAAGCAATATGAACGCACCTAAAACGTCATCACTTTGATTGCGTCAAAATTCTGTACGCCGCCGCCAACGCGTTTCGTTGTATAAAACAACACATATGGCTTTGCAGAATAGGGGTCACGCAACACACGCGCACCTTGGCGGTCCACGATCAAATAGCCTTTACGGAAATCACCAAACGCAATCGCCGCATTCCCCGCGCCAATATCGGGCATATCTTCAATCTCGGTGACGCCATATCCCATGATACTCGCCCCTTCTCCATGCACACCCGGACGCCAAGCATATTGCCCATTGCTATCCTTTAACTTGCGCAAATCTGACAATGTACGCCGGTTCATCACAAAGCGCCCATTCGCGCGAAATTGCGCCTTTGGTGCGTAGATTAAATCAATCAATGCATCCGCAGGTGCCGTTGCAGAAAAATCACCCGATGCACCTGAAGATACCGACCCAATCTTGCCCCATGCATGGCTTGCATTGTCCTCAATGCTATAGCTCAAAAAGCCCTTAGGCTTGTTCACGCCATCCCCCGTGATGAAGGCAGCACTTTCTTGCGCTGAAAACGCAGTCTCCACCTCATCGGCAAGCCATTCATCAATGTCGGCATAGGCATCATCTAGCAATGTCTGTGTAGCGGCAGGCATGGCATAAAGCTCTGCTGCTGGAAATTCTAACAATTCCAACTCCGGTGATGTTGTCTGTCCGCGTGCGGCGGTTTCTCCCGCCCAACTTCCTTGTGTTCCCATTCCAACAGGCTTTTTAAACACCATTGCCGATGTTTGGCGCACGCTCGCTATCTGACGCATAGGACTTGCCGCCTGCAATCGCGCTTCAATTAAGCGATCCAGTTCCGCAGGAGCCACATACCCACCTTGCGCATCAGAGCCTTGGCTTAAAGCCTTCGTATCCAGCCGCGCAATTCCGGAATCATCTCCCGACCGCATATATCCATCCCACGCGGATTTATGCTCAGTATTTGAAATTTGATCCAATCCGCTTTTACCTACCGCCGGACGCGATGCATCTAGGCTAATGCGATCAAGACGTGCTTGTTGTTTATCCAGTGCAGCTTCAATACGCCCGAGCTTTTCATCAAAGAGAGGGTCCGCAGCGCCGCGCTTTTCAATATCTGCCAATCGCGCATCATTTGTCTCTTTAAGCGCTTCAAACGCTGTCATGATTTGGGCAGAGACCGCGCGCAAATCCTCATTTGCACCCACATTCGTGGCTGCACCCATTTTCGTTTCCAATGTCATGAATAATCCTTCGATTAAGTCTTTTCAGAATGGCCTAAATTAGACACACCCCACACAACGACTATGCGCACAAACGCCCATAGCCTTAGGCCGCAAGCTTGCGCCTACGTCCCTAAATCTTTTGTTTTTCGTGGTCTCTAACTCGCGCTATACGTCTTGGCGCGGTAGCAATCTTTCGCCAAATGCCAACCCGCCAGCAATCACGCCAAACCCGACGATCAACACCATAAGCGCCCAGAAAATTTTACCCAAAATAGATAAAAACACCCAAGCTCCCACAAGCGCCAAGACGCCCATATAAGCTTGCTTTTTCGTCAACGATATTTTGCTTTTGCCAAACTGAATTACAATGCGGTTTTTACCCTTGGGAAACACACGCAAAATACGTTTTCGCAATAAGTAAAATACAATGCCCGCCAGCATCAAAAAGAAGACGAGCTTTAAATTCACACCCATGAGCTGAAGCACAAGCAAACCAATCAAAGCGACAGGCAATACTATGCGCCAGTTTTCAATTAGAACTGACCAATTATATTGCTGTTTCTTCGCTGGCATAAAGTGTATCCGCTATGGTTAATGACCGCCTTGTATTCGCATAAAACCCTCAAGCGAACAACTGCACTTACTCACTTACGATTGCGCACATTCAGCCACACTATCGTCATTAGCATGAGCGGGATAATTATCAGCAAAATATTCGAGATCATGTCACTCTTTCAATTTCATCAGGACGCAAGGTCAACACTTCAACCCCCGTCTGTGTCACGGCGACCGTATGCTCAAATTGAGCTGAAAGTTTACGGTCTCTCGTCACCACCGTCCACCCATCATCCTCTGTGGACACAAAACGACTTCCCAGATTAAGCATAGGCTCAATTGTAAAAACCATCCCCTCACGAAGTTTCAACCCCGTCCCGCGCTTTCCATAATTAAGCACTTGGGGTTCCTCATGCATTTCACGCCCGATACCGTGACCACAATAATCGCGCACAACCGAACAGCCATTTTTCTTCGCATGGTTAGATATCGCAAACCCAATATCGCCTAAAGTGGCACCAGGGCGCACTTGCTCAATCCCCTTCCACATCGCCGCTTGCGCAATCCGCACGATCCGCCGCGCAGCCGGTGACGCATCTCCAACCACGTATGTCTTACTTGAATCAGCGATATAGCCATTTTTCTCCAGCGTAATATCAAGATTGATAATATCACCGTCCTGAATAACCTCTTTGGTACTCGGCACACCATGACACACGACATGATTGATTGAGCAATTCAGCACATATTTAAAACCATATTGCCCCTTGCTCGCCGGACGTGCATCCAAATCATCAGTGATAAAACGATCTACCAGATCATTGACCTGCATAGTCGTCATGCCCGCCAGCTCTATTGTGTCCAGCATACTAAACACCGAAGCCAGTAATTTGCCCGATATACGCATAAGCGCAATTTCGTCTGGAGTTTTCACCATATCAAGCAAGCTCTGCGTCTACAGGCTGAAGCACTGCCGCATCCAATTGCATCTTCACAATATCATTGAAAGATAAGGTCGGGTTAGCTTCTGCAAGCATCCCGATTTTCATCCAAAACTCAGCTTGCGCATTGATGGATCGACACATAACAGCGCTCGCACGGCGCACATCTTCATGCAATTCTTCGTCAATTTTCACAATGCCCATACTGCGCCTCCAATATCCATGAATATACGAAACGTATACGCTTCATATATCCTTGCGTCAATATCGCTCAAGCCGCCAACTGCCCGACCGCTCCAACAACACAAAACCTTGCCTTGGGAGCCATCGGTGTTGTCACAAGCGACACCTCTCGCAGATCCACCTTGCTCAACACACGCCCATAAGCACCAGCAGGTTTCCAATCGCCCGCGATAAACCCAATCGACAACCCATCCAGCAGCTTATTCGCCATTAGTTTAGCCGCCATTTTTCCCGCCGGAAGCGTTGGATCAATCAATCCTCGCATATACAATCCCTTGCCATCTTCGCGTATGCGCGTCCAATAGCCTGCCACCTTCCCGCCCTTGTGTTGAAGCAGCATTGGCACATTCTCATTCACTCCAGAGATAGACCGCGAAAACGCACCCGCACGCACAATGTCGCCTGCTAAATCCGCCTCCCCAAAAATGCTCGCATAGCCTTCAATCAATATAGGCTCATTCATGGGCGCTCACCTTCGCTTCAATCCGGTCAAGCTGTCGGCGCGCTGCTGACATTTCCGCCTCCAACCGCGCCAAACGCTCACCAATAGGGCGCTGCGCCACAAGCTGTCCTTCAACCGATTTTAATCGCTCTGCGGCTGCCCCCGTCCACACCAAGGCCGCCACCAATTGCATACCAATGGCAAACACCACGCCTAGTGTCAGTTTCCGATCAAAACTCATGCGCCACCCTCCTTGTTGCTATCCAATTCTCGCGGAGGCAGTCCAGCAATTGCGCGCTTTTCTTCATCATCCAGAAAACTGGCATTCTCCAGCCGCGCCCATAATGCATCGCGTTCACCCGATAGCGCCGAAACGCTCTCTAAATCAGGTCGCAAACTCACCCCTTCTTGCGCCCGCACAGACAGCCAGCTCGACAAACTCCGCCCCGCCTTCTCCACCAATGGCAACACCGTCAGGCGCCAGAAAGCCATGTTCGCTTCCTTATAGTTTGAGTATGTATTATCGCCAGGAATCCCCAACATCATGGGCGGCACACCAAAGGCCAGCGCAATCTCCCGCGCTGCATCATGGCGCGCAGCGATAAAGTCCATATCCGCAGGCGTCAGGCTCATTGGCTTCCATTCCAAGCCGCCCTCCAGCAATAGCGGTCGCCCCGCATTACTTACGCCCGTATGCAAGTCTTCCAGCTCACTTTTCAGGCGCGTAAATTGCTCTGTCGTCAGGCGATCACCGCCCTTGCCATATATCAACGCCCCCGAAGGCCGCGCCGAATTATCAATCAACGCCTTCGCCCACGCTGCCCCTGCATTATGCACGTCCACAGCCTTACCCGCAGCTTCTAAAGGCGATAGCCCCTCATAATCATCAAGCGGATGAAACAGCTTAAAGTGCAGCACAGGCGACCAACCATCCGCTGCGCGCATAAAGCGTTTCACATGCCGGCTTTGCTGCGTCTCCACCTTGTAATTCCACCCCATAGGCCAGCCATGCGTCCCCACAATCGGACTGATACGATCAGGCCGCAGCGCATAAATCTGGCGCGGCAATTCGCGCTCTGCGCCATCATCAAGCATCACACCATGTAGATACGCATTGCCACTGGTTTGCAGATGCCCATAAAAAGCCTCCATCAACTCAATACCCGATTGCTCAGGGTTAGGGTTATCCAGCAAAGTTAGCGCTTTTTCACCGCTTGGCGTTGGCGCATCCAATTGCCACCGCACACCCGCCGCCGCTTCAGCAATCAAGCGCACACAGCGATACCCAATAGCATTATTCAACATACCTTCGCGCGCCAAAGCCCGCTTATCACGCGTCCACCGCGCACTGCCCAGTTGCGACAAGGCAACAAAAGGCGCACCCGAAGCTTTCGCCTCGCGCGTTTTCCATGGAAACATAGAATTTTCCTTTGATTAAAACAAAATGCTTTTTATACTCTGAGAAAGCAACTTAAGAGATAGTATATTTTCAATATATTAGAGCCGCAAAACAGTATTTCTGATCCGAGGTCTTCCAATGGTTATGGAACAATTTTTAGCTGCTAAAGCAGCCGTTGAAAGCTTAAACCAAGGCATAGAAATGCTTAAAACATTCGAAGAAGTAAAGGATGCAAACAATTCAGCGACTTTACGTTTCGACTTAAATCGAAAGATACTTGAAGCCCAACAATACGCGTTAGAAGCTCAACGAGAACAACTCAACCAACAAACAAGAATATCTGAACTTGAGCAAGAAATTGCTCACTTGAAAAGTTGGGAAAACTTTAAAGAAGACTACTCGTTGGAAGAGGTTTCCAAGGGGACATACCTTTACGTATCCAAAGAGAATTTTAGTCCTGAAATTTGGTTATGTCCCAACTGTTTTGAACGCGCTGCTAAATCAATCTTACAAGCCAATGGCGCAGGAGTTCAAACTTACTACCACTCCTTTAAGTGTCCTAATTGTCAAGAAACCTACAACGTATCTAGACATACTAGGCCAGGAAATTGGAAGCAAACTAAACCCACCTAATCCTAGGTGGTAATTTCACTTTCTCCAACAACAAAACCGTCACCGCCCACACCAGTGCATCCACACGGTCTGGCGAGCCGTTTGCAGCGTCTGAACCAAACACGCACATCTGATCTTCCAGCGCTGGAAAACTACCCGCATGGGCCATTTTCCCTTGCGCATAAAGCGCCGCTACAGGCCCCGCCCGCGCACGTTTATTCAATCGCGCATGCACTAATCGCACAGGCGAGGTGCAGCCTGCCATCTCCAGAACATCGCGCACCATTTCGCCGCCCTGATTGGCTTCGGCGATGATCTCAACACTGCCGCACTCGCCCGCCAATTCTTGCGCTAAACTCACCGCCCGCGCAGCCCAATCCAGCGGCCGCAATCCCTGTACAGAGGCATCAGCAAGCACCACACCTTTGCGTTCCGCCAATTGCCCTACAGCCACGATACCGCACATATCCGCTTTCGCGCCATTGCTCGCAGGAGGATCAATCGCCACAACAATACGTTGAATTTCATCCATTTTCTTAACGGTACGATAAGTATCAATTTGCGAACGCACCCACAATGCGCCCTGCGGATCATCAATCAATTCGCCATCAATCTCTTGGCGACCTAGTCGCGTGCCGCCATAGCTTGCTTGCACAGCCTCCAGAAAACTTGGCGCTAGATTATGCGCATTTTCCAGCGTACTTGCGCGCGTTACAACCACATTTTCGCTGCTTACGAGCTTGCGAATAAGCGGCGTTGGCCTTGGCGTGGTGGTGGCGCAAATGCGTGGATTATCTCCCAGCCGCAACCCAAACATCAGCATGTCCCAGCTTGTCGAAGCCCGATGCCAAGCGCCTATTTCATCGCCCCAAGCTGCATCAAATTGCGGCCCCCGCAAACTGTCAGGATCTTCCGCCGAGAACACAAACCCTTCCGCGCCATTGGGCCATTCCAGCCGCCGCCGAGACGGTGAATATTGCGGCCTCTCATCGGGTGCCCCAATATTGCGTAACCCCGATGGTCCTTCAATCATCACTTCGCGCACATCGCTTAAAGTAGGGCCCACTAAAGCAATGCGCTTTTTGCCATGCTCATATATTTGCCGCCGCACCCATTCTGCCCCCGCCCGCGTTTTGCCAGCGCCGCGACCGCCCATATAAAGCCAAATGCGCCAATCTCCCTCAGGCGGCCATTGGCTTTCTCGCGCCGCAAGCCACCATCTATATTTGGGAAGAAGCTCATGCTCTCTCTGCGGAAATAGGGAGACCAGCGCTTGCAAATGCTGACTTTGTTTCTTCTTCTCCAACAATGATTTCCAAATGCTGGAAAAGCTCTTCCCGCAATTCATCCAATGTAGGACCGTTTGCGTCAGTTCTGTCTTGTTCTCGATCTGCGTCATGCATTTTCTTGCCTGCTTGTTTCTTATCAGAGCCAACCTGTCCCAGTTGCTCAATGTCATTATGAAGTTTCACAAATGCGCCCAAGGTTTTGAGACGCTTATTGCAATCTTCTAAATCACCTCGCAAAAGCTCAGTTTGAGCCGCGAATAGAACGCGCTTAAGTTTGATATTGAGAAGCTGCGCCCTGCTCGCGCCGCGCTCCCATCCAAACCGCACCTTCCAGCCCGCTATTTGTTGCGGTGTCACACCATAGCGCTCGGCCATTTCTAAACACGGCACATCTGCGCGATAATCATATTCCCGCGCTAACCATGCTGGGTCATCGGGTTGATTCATACTCACCTCTATTATTTGGGGTTTTCTTCCAGTTTGCCCAATATAGAGCCGCTTACTGCTAGGTCGGATTTCTGGCGTAGTTTTCTGGCAAACCCGCTGACTTAGCTGTGTTTTTTATGTCTCGCTTTAGGGATAAGGCGCAATCTATCCAACAATCCCTCTGTTAAAGCGTTTACCTTAAGCATAAAACGTACACACAAACGCCATGAATCAGGCTTAGATGGCAAAACATCTTGACCATATATAAACCTGCAAGACTGTAGGTAGAGACCAATTAACCACGCAATTAGATAGCTGATACATTACACATGGCAGGCTTTAGAGCAGACAAACTCGCAGCATCAGACAAATCCCGCTCAAACCTCCTGAAAGGTTTGGCCATTGCGGCAATGGCTGTGATCGTCACAATCGCTCTAACAGGCGCGCTATTGTGGAATACTTTATTTGCTCAAATGCCCACCCTGCCATCGAAGGCTGAATTATGGTCGATGAACCGTGAACCCGCCATCGAATTCCTTGATGAAGAAGGCAATACCCTTGCTGTGCGTGGCCCGCGTTATGGCAATATCATCGCACCTTCAGATTTACCGCCACATGTCATTCAGGCATTTTTATCCGTGGAAGATCAACGTTTTTATAAGCATACGGGCGTCGATCGCTGGGCTATTTTGCGGGCCGCCCTCGCCAACTGGCGCGCAGGTGAAACTGTGCAAGGTGGCTCGACCCTCACCCAGCAATTAGTCAAAAACCTCTTCCTAACGTCTGAACGCACTTTGCGCCGGAAAGCACAAGAAGCACGCCTCGCTTCTGAGCTAGAACAGGTTCTTTCTAAAGAAGAAATTCTCGAACTCTATATAAATCGCATCTTTCTTGGTTCCCGTAGCTATGGGCTGGATGCGGCTTCTGAAACCTATTTTGGCAAATCCCCCAAAGAGCTAACTGTCGCGGAAGCTGCGCTGATTGCAGGTCTACCACAAGCGCCATCACGCTATTCGCCTTATTCCAATATGGACCTTGCGATTGAACGCCGAAACCTCGTCATAAGCCGCATGGTGGACAATAACTATATCACCCCTTCAACAGGTGAGCGCGCTCAAGCTGAACCCATCACATTGGTTGAAGAAGATTATGATCCACGCATGGGCTATATTCTGGATGAAGCAACAGCCCAAGCGCACACTTTTTCCGTCAGTAAAGATGTACCAGACCTTGTCGTTACCCTTACAGTAAACCCAAAATTACAAGCTAAAGCTTCTGACCTTTTAGTCGCCAAGCTTGATGAAATTGGAGAGTCCAAAAAGATCGACCAAGGCGCGATTTTAATTATGGATAAACAAGGCGCTATCCGTGCAATGGTGGGGGGGCGCGATTATGCACAAAGCCAGTTTAACCGTGCTACACAAGCCATGCGCCAACCTGGTTCTGCATTTAAAGCCTTTGTCTTCGCTGCTGCCCTTGAAGACGACCTACACCCTCAAGATGTGCGCAGAGATGACCCGATTTCCATTGATGGTTGGAAACCCAAAAACTATGGCGGCGGATATCGCGGTCCAGTAACGCTGTCTGAAGCTTTTGCAAAATCACTCAACACAGTTGCCGCAAGCCTTGGCCAAGAAGTCGGCATGGAAAAAGTGGTCAGCCTCGCTTCACGCTTTGGCGTCTCTGCCCCACTCACAACTTTCCCATCTGTCGCACTGGGTTCAGATGAAATTCCCCTTTACGATATGACCCGCGCCTATGGGGTTTTCGCCACGGGTGGCAAACGGTTTGATCCTTGGCTTATTAAAGAAGTGCGCAATTCACGCGGCGATCTTCTCTTCGAACGCCAAACCCCAAAGCCTTTGTCATTATATAGTGATGCTAGAAACCGCGAAATGATCTCCATGATGAGCCGCGTTGTCATCGCCGGAACAGGAAAAGCTGCACGTTTGGAAATGCCAACCTCTGAAACATCTTCTCCCCAATCGGTCCAATATAGAGATGTGGCTGGAAAAACCGGAACAAGTCAGGATTGGCGTGATGCCCTCTTTATCGGTTTCACAGCAGACTATGTTGGCGGTGTCTGGGTCGGCAATGATGACGACACACCCATGAAAAATGTGACCGGCGGAGAGACACCTGCCCAGCTATGGCATGACATCATGCTAATAGCCCATGAGAACCTTCCAGCAACTCCCCTACCAGGCGCAGAGAAGGCCATCACCATAAGTGCAGCAGAAGAAGAAAAATTGGCCTATTATCGCTCCTTATCTCAAGCCTTCGCATCCATCGAAAAGCAATAGACGATAAACTTATCCGCCTCCATTATCTGATAAGTGCGATAAAACCCAGATCATGGCTTCACGGATAGCCAACTCCCCGCTATAGAGCGCCCATGTCTCAAGCTCCTATTGCCACTCTTCGCAATGTCCAGCTCACGCTGGGCGGTGCACCTCTCTTCACTGGTGTTGATCTATCCCTATCTGCGGGCGAGCGTATTGCGCTTGTGGGCCGCAATGGTGCGGGTAAGTCCACACTTATGCGTATTTTCGCAAGCGCACTTGAAGCAGATTCAGGCGATATCTGGAGACAACCCGGCGCAAGCCTTCAATATCTCCATCAGGAACCAGATTTCACCAATTATCCTACAGCACTTTCATATGCAGCAGCAGATATTGATGAGACAGAATTGTACATGGCCGAGATGGAATTGGACATGGCAGGCCTTGCCCATGATGTTGATCCTTCAACGCTTTCCGGTGGTCAAGCAAAGCGCCTTGCACTCGCCCGCGCCTTCGCGTCAGACCCAGACATTCTGCTCCTAGATGAGCCAACAAACCACCTTGATGTGTCAGCAATCGAAGAACTTGAAGGACGTATCAGCGGCTTTCGCGGCGCAATCTTACTTGTTAGCCACGACCGTCGCTTTATGGAAAACACCACAACGGCGACCGCATGGTTGCGCCAAGGTATCGTGCGCAAAATTGACCGTGGTTACAAAGCCTTTGATGAGTGGGCTGAGCAAGTTGAAGCCGAAGAAGAAAAAGCTTTAGATCGTCTTGAAACAAAGCTAAAAGCTGAGAAACGCTGGCTTCTGCGCGGTGTAACAGGCCGCCGTAAACGTAACCAAGGCCGCCTTACAAAAGTAGCCAATATGCGCGCTGAACAAGCCGAGCGCAAAACCAACATCACCCAAGCAAACACAACCGCCAGCATTATCTCAAATGATGCCGCGCCCTCATCTAAACTTGTGTTTGAAGGTATCAATATCCAGAAGTCATTCGACACACCAACTGGCAAGAAAGTCATCGCAAAAGACTTTTCAATCAAGATCATGCGCGGTGCACGCCTTGGCCTTGTGGGCGGCAATGGTGCGGGTAAAACCACCCTTCTTAAAATCATGCTCGGCGAGCTAGAGCCCGATGAAGGTTCAGGCCGCGTTCGCATCGCGCAGAACCTAAAAATCGCTTATTTGGACCAAACCCGCCAGACACTTGATGGCGATCACACCCTTTGGGAAACACTTGCCCCAGATGGTGGAGACCAAATCATGGTCCGCGATTATCCACGCCACGTCGCCTCCTATGCCAAAGACTTCATGTTTGGCCCTGAGCAGCTACGTCAGCCCGTTTCAGCCCTCTCAGGTGGGGAGCGCAACCGATTAACTCTCGCGCTTGCTCTGGCCAAGGCATCCAACCTTATGGTGCTCGATGAGCCGACCAATGATTTGGATATGGAAACACTAGATCTGCTCGAAGACATGCTCATGGATTATGATGGCACGCTCATCATCGTATCGCACGATCGTGCTTTCCTAGATGGCGTCGTCACCTCTGTCCTAACACCTGAAGGCGATGGCCATTGGCTAGAAACACCAGGCGGCTATTCTGATTATCTGATCCAGAAAAAACATATGGCTGATCAGAAGAAGAAAATCGCTCAAGCAAAGAACAATCAATCCAACACATCAAATTCGCAAAAGAGCAGCAAATCTACCAATAAACCCTCTGCGAAACTGACCTATAAAGACCAGCACCGCTTTGATGAATTGGAAAAACTTATCCCTAAGCGTGAAGCCGAAATCAGTCAGCTAGAAACAGACCTCGCAGAACCTGACCTCTTCACAAAAAAGCCTGACGAATTTCATAGCAAAGCCAAAAGACTTGATACAGCCCGCGAGGAATTGGAGAGTTTTGAAATGGAATGGCTAGAGCTAGAAGAAAAACGTTCCCCTACGTCATAGCCCAATTTGTGCAATCAGCACTCTACCAAACGCTGTAATTGATCTGATTACGTGTAAAGTGTTTGTTTGATCCCACGATTTATTAACCCTCTAATGATAGCGTCTTTGGTGAGATTTTATTCCAAAGGGGCTTTTAGGAATGTCAGTAGATCACTCGAAATTTGCCAAACTCATGGATTTGGCGAAAGAAACATCCAGTGAAAAACGGCGCGATCTGCTACGTGAAGTCACCGATGTTTTCCTTCAAGATGAGACCGCCGAGCGAAGCGAAGCTGAATGTGCAATGTTTGATGAAATTATCGGTGCAGTCGCCACTGATATGACCGAACAAGTACGTATGGAATTGTCACGCAAAGTTGCTGTATCAAAGTCCCCTCTTCGTAAAACAGCACGCCGCCTTGCAACAGATTCAATCCGTGTCGCTGAACCCGTTTTGCGTAAGTCCACAGCGTTGACAGATGAAGACTTGGTCCACATCGTCAACACCACCGGACAAGATCGCCTAATGGCCGTTTCAAAGCGCGAAAAGCTAGGCTCAACAGTATCTGCTGCGCTTGTGAACAAGGGTGAAGATAAAGTCGTTGTCTCACTTCTCGAAAACGAGACAGCTGAAATTGACCGTGAAACATATGAAGTCGTAACCGAACGCGCCATGACAAGCAAAGTGCTTCAAGCGCCTCTCGTGCGTCGTAAAAACGTACCGTTAGACTTGTTGAACAATGTGTACCATGTCGTTGAAAAGAAACTACGTGATCAAATCATGGCCCGTTTCGACTCTGTCTCAGAAGCAGAATTGAATGCAGCTTTAGAAGCTTCACGACACCGCCTGAATGTTGCCTATGGTAAAGAGCCAGAGGACATGGACAAACAGAAAAAATGGGTTGAAGCAGAAATTGAAGCAAACCGCCTCACACCGCCTCACCTCGTGCAGCAATTGCGCAATGGTGAGCGTGCACGTTTCTTTGCAAGCTTTGCCTACTTTACGCATGTACCGCTCGATACAGTTTACCGTATCATTGATCAAAAGGATGTGGACGCAATGGCTATTCTTTGCCGCGCTGCTCACTTCCCCAAAGCCCTATTCTCAACCCTCGCAATGCAAATTGTTGGCGGTGAAAATGGTGTTGCAAAAGCTAAAGAATACTCAGACATGTATGAGCAAGTTCCTTTAGCTGCTGCCCAACGCGCTGTACGTTTCTGGAAAGTCAGAAGCTCAGCAGCTAAGGCTGCCTAAAGATTTTTTTCAAATGAACCAAACAATAAGCCGTCTTTGCTTAAAACGCTGAGACGGTTTAACCGTCCCCACCGTCTTCAGCACCCGCATTCATTCCGGCGCTTGAATCACCTTTCAAACTACGCATTTTACTGACGTTTTCAGATAATGTTGGCGGGTGAATAACTTCGGGCGGCTCTTGCTGTTGCATGTAGAGTGTACGGCTTGGGAACGCAAAGCTCGTGCCTGCACTCTCCACAATCTCAATCAGTTTCAAGGCAAATTGCTCTTTGTGTTCAAGCCATTCTGTCCAGATTGTCGTGTGCGTGAAACAATAGATTAGAAAGTCAATTGAGGAATCATTGAACGAATCCACATGCACAAACAACGTCGCTTCTGGCGGTTTTGCAAATGCATCATTGGTATAAAGGTACGCTTCAATCTCATCACGAATATAGCGCAACTGCTCTGTGGTTGTGCGATACTCCACCCCGATCACCCATTTGATACGGCGATGCGTCATGCGTGAATAATTGACCACAGCATTGTCGGAAAAGCTCGCATTCGGGACATAAACAGGCGCTTTATCGAAACGGCGCACCAGCGTTGAACGGAAGTTTATTCTTTCAACTGTTCCTTCTACCACGCCATCTACAGCGATCCACTCGCCCGGCTCCATGCGTTTTTCAACAAGGATCAAAATACCTGAGATCAAATTCTTAAATAAGTCTTGTGCACCCAGTGCAACAGCCACCCCGAAGATACCAAGCCCCGCGAGAATTGGGCCAACTTGAATGCCCCATATTTCCAAAATTGCAGCCGCTCCAACGAACACACAGACAAGCTGCAAAGATTTGGCAATCCAATCCACAATCGCAGGTGATAGCGTGTTGCGTAGCCCCGTAAACAAGAAGGAAAACGCACCAACAGCGCGGTTAAGTGTCCAGAAAATTGAAAACGCCACCAATGAGCGCAACACCTTATCGACGATTAGCTGCAAGCTTTCATTCAGCTCAATCACTTGAGATGCAGCATAAAAACCCACGATAATCGGCACCATTTTCAACGGTGCCGCAATTGTTGTTACAAGCGCATCATCAAGATTGGTTTTCGTTCCCGCTGCTGCCCGCGAGATGCCACGTACAACTGTTCGGGCAAATATTCCCCGTATAATCAAGGAGAAAAGTATAATTCCCGTGGCAATGATTATGTCGCCATATGTCAGGCCAAACGCCCCTTCATGCCAAATGCTGTCTAGGTATGCGATACCATCTTGCACTTGTGTGGGAAGTTCACTGACAAAACGTTCAAACATAAATCAAGCCTCATTCAATTGTTTGGCAGATATCAACTCCACCAATAAATCTGCGCAAAAGAGCTTAGAATTCGCCGCTTAGGTCAAGGGGCGTATGCCTGCTAATTTCCCGCAAAGTCTTTAAACCTTCAACATATGGCATCCGCATGACAATACTTGGGTAATATAGTCGTTAAATTACCAAATTTACGCCGCGCATTTTAAGCGCAATTAGCGTCAATACAGAGATTGAAATTGCCCAACCAAAACTCATTAGTGTGCCAACAATTATCATTTCAGACGCAGCATATTCTGCACGCCGATTATCATGATCGTCACTTTTGGCACCCGCAAATCGCAAAATTGATTTTGCCGCAATCAAAAACCCTACCCCTGTCGGCTGGCCAACCATAATCAAAAGATAAATAATGAAACGCTCCAACACGCCAATCATTGCGGGAGCGTTGGGCAAGCCTGAATACTTATTCTTCCGGCCCACTTCGAGCTTGGATTTTACCTCTGCTTCAAACTGCTTTTCCATGGGCAACATCGCTTTATGGATCACGATATCCCCCACGCGAACCGACAATATCGCGCCCAATATCAGCACTAATCCTGTGATCGCCATTTGCATATTTTCAGCCGATACAAATTGCCAAAAACTGCTTTCAAACGCATTCGGAAAACACCACACAAGGCCCACTAAAATTCCAATGTGAAGGCATTGGTCGAGCGTGAAACTTAACAAAGTATCCGGCAAATATCGGGTCTTAATGAAATCCATCACAAAATGGCTGACTCCAACTATGGCAAGTATACGCCAATCTAAAAGCCCGCTGATGGCGATCGTCGTACCCAAAACAATTGCGATATGCAAAGCCATGCCGACAAAGTGATGCTTGCGCTGAAGTAGCCATTTGGTCTGAAATACAAAATCCGCAAGGATATGCGCTGCAAACAGCATTATAAACAGTTCCAGCATACATCCCCCTCGCGCTTGTTCACTTTAATATCCATACAAGTGGATAGATGGGTTATCAACCTAACTTCCAACCAGAACACCAAAGCACAAAACAAGCGTTTTAGCTTGTTATTCAAAAGACAAGTGAATTCACTTGATTCAACATACACGAACAAAAGCAGGCGATTTAACCTGCTTTTCAAAATGCAGATGAATAAGCCTGCCCTATTCTAAAATAGTAAAATAGGCAGATATTCCATCACTTAACGCAGCGAAATGAGACGATACCAAGCTATCAGTAAAAGCCTGCGGAGTGATAGGTGGATCAAGTATTTCAGCTAATGACGCACGAGTTTCATCTACCCTTTGCATAGCAATATACGCGATTTGCGCCTGACGTGATGTCCAATCTGAAGCAATAGCAGAAACGCAAGACGTAATCCCCCAAAGACCAACACGTATTGCAGTTTCTTTTTCAAAATCACGACGAGCAAATACAATGTCCCGTGACCGAGACGTCATATTATCAAGAGTATGCCCAACTTCGCTAAAAACAGAACCAGATGATTTATCTAAACTATCCATGTCCAGAACATCATAATTGCCCACACCAATGGCAATTCGAGTTTGTGCAATGTTCTGATGCCGTAAAGCTGCATATATGGAGAGAGCAACATGTAACGAGGCCGAAGGCTTTTGAATTACCATTTGCCAACCATCTCCTCTAAAGAAAAATAATTGACTCAATCCAAAATGTGGAAACTTCTCGCGAAGCTCATCGCATGTATTCGCAATGCAATCCTTGACGTTTTGCAATTCTTCCGGCGTCAAACGGGAAGATTTGATAATGTCACCCGCAAGAACTGCAATCATGCTTTAAGCCAATCTTTCCTTCGTCGCAGAGAATTTTATATCAGGATTTTTCTCTGCCACATACCCTACATCCCACGCATTTTTCCCAAGGAAAACAGGGGCACCGTCAATATCAGTTCCCACATTCATGCGGTTTTTCTCAAGGAATGCATCCAATTTGGCGGCATCATCCGACGTAATCCAGCGCGCTACATTATATAATGCCTGCTCAAAAACCACTTCCAGCTTATTTTCTGCAGCGACACGCTCTGCCATCACATCAATCTGCAAAGCCCCCACAGCTCCCACAATCATATCGGCTCCAATTGCGGGTGTAAAAAGCTGTGTCACCCCTTCTTCAGCCAGCCCTTCAAGCGCTTTGCGAAGGTGTTTTGACTTCATCGGATCGAGACACCGTGCACGTCGCAAGATCTCAGGCGCAAAGTTAGGGATCCCCCCAAACATAATGCTACCAGTCTCGGACAAGCTGTCACCCACACGCAAAGCACCATGGTTGGGCACACCAATCACATCACCAGCAAACGCATCATCAGCGATCTCACGGTCCTGCGCCATAAACATGACAGGAGAGGACACATTGAGTTGTTTCCCGCCTGTTGTCTTAAGCTTCATACCGCGCTTGAACTGCCCCGAAACCATTTTCAAAAACGCAATCCGGTCACGGTGGTTTGGGTCCATATTGGCTTGAACTTTAAAAATAAATCCAGAAACTTCTTTGTTTTCAATATCTACGACTGTATCCACACCTTTAACACGTGCCTTTTGCGCACGCGGCGGCGGTGCATAAGCTTTCAATGTGTCCAGCAACTCACGTACACCAAAGTGACGCAATGCTGTTCCAAACACGACCGGTGTTAAATGCCCTTCAAGGAAAGACTGATGGTTGAAGGGTACACAGATTTCTCTCGCCATTTCAGCCGCTTCGGAGACTTCAAGAAACTCTTCATCATCTAAATGTCCCTTAGTTGATGTTTCATCCAACGCCACGCGCGGTGCACCACCTACTTCTAGGGCATCTTTGGCAGTGCGCTTTTTAAACTTCAAAAACTCACTTGTAGTAAGATCAACCATGCCTCGGAAACGCTCACCCGACCCTTGTGGCCAAAACAATGGCGCACAGTCTAGCGCTAGCTTGTTTTGAATTTCATCAAGCATTTCAAATGGATCCACCGCTTCACGGTCCATTTTATTGATAAAAGTCACGATCGGAATATCGCGCAAACGACACACTTCAAACAGTTTCAAAGTCTGCGGCTCAATACCCTTCGCCGCATCCAACACCATGACAGCGGCATCCGCAGCGGTAAGCGTACGATAGGTATCTTCAGAGAAATCTTCGTGCCCAGGCGTATCTAGCAAATTAAATACGAGGTTTTCGTATTCAAATGTCATCACAGACGAAGCAACAGAAATACCACGATCCTGCTCAATTTTCATCCAGTCTGACGTCGTCCGGCGGCGTTCACCCCGCGCAGCAACCTGCCCTGCAAGACGGATAGCACCACCAGTCAAAAGAAGGTTCTCTGTCAGCGTGGTTTTACCCGCATCTGGGTGAGAAATGATGGCAAATGTCCGACGACGGGCTGATTCTTGAACGGGCGAAAGCGCCATAAGCTGTGTTCCTGCGGGAAAGTCTAAAACAAGCAGAACCCATTAAAGCAATCCGCGCCTTTTCGCAAAGGGTGATCTCGATTTTTAAAGAACAGCTAAAATTTCTTACTAACAGAGCGCATCTAAAATAGAGATTTTCTAAGCTGCACTCGACCAAACACAATCATTTACAAGCACGGGTGATAATGGCTTGCGTGTCTGTTGCTGGAAAAGATTTGCAATAACAGGCAATTGAACCTCAGCTAAACGCAATTGTACATCTTGAGGCCCCTTAGCATTTAGAGGACGTACAAACAAAGCTGCATTTGCTTCTGTAAATTCAAAAATGAGTGCCCCTAAAGCCCTCAATGCACCGGCTGAAGGTTTTCGATCTGCAGGACAGTGATAAAACAGAGCTTGCCCCAAACTTATAGCATGAGGCGCACGCAATTTTGCATAGGGTATATCCGTCAATTGGCCAGAAAACTCACGTATTGTTGTGCGAGGATCACCAACATCTAAAACCTGATCATTCAGCAAAAACAACATAAGTACACAACACCCTTCAGCAATAGGGTTTACCATACGCGCTCAATGTAAATATTCCGTTGGATACGCTCGAAAATTTCGTGCAAATTCATGATGAAAGAGTCATGTAACGTTTTCCATGACTGCAAAATAAACGCATGAACATACCTTCGCCCTACAAGAATGGGTCATCTTGTATAAGCGGCAAGACACGCTCCGTTAAAAAATGGCGTCCTTCTCTATCTTCAATTTCAACGATCCATAGATCCGTGTCATATGACACTCTTTTGGAAAGATAATTATTTGCTTCAACATCTGACAAAACTGCATTTTCAGGTGTAAGAATCTGAAAAGCGACTTCGTCAGAGCCAGTAAAAGCACGCCCCAAAAGGGAAATCTCTCCATTTGGTTTCCGCGTCTTTACTATAACGTCTCCCCTCATTTCATCTCCAACTCTCTCAATAGTTGAAAACGCCCCCTCTGTACTCGCCCGACGCATGAGTGCTTCAACCCAAAGCTTAGTTACAACTGTGAAAGACATGTAATTTGTTCTTTCTTTTTATATTTTTGTTGATACTTAGACGGGGGAGAAAATTCTAAACAGAGTTTTCGCTATTTAGGGGAAAAGTTGGGTTACAAAAATGTTAGCTTATGCACCGATTATACTACAACAGTCTGTCATTCCTAGCATTCTACCTTTCAGAGTAGATACAATGACAGATGCTTTATTTCATTTATCTTCAGATCAATATTCGACAATTCAAAACCAAGTTACACCAGCCAATCTAAACTTGATATGGACTATAGTTACACTCGTCTGCCTTTCTGGCCTGATATTTCTTTATCTTGAACTACGCGCGTATGCAAAAGATCAAAGAAAAGCAGTCAAGTCTCCGTCAAATACACTTTTCGAATCTTCTGTGAATTCTTCTATGATAAAACGCCCAAGCCACAAAGCTGCTTAGCCCACTCGAAATTCGACATTTTCGGCGCGGTTCTAGGCTTTGGTAGCAAGTTTGCCACAAAATAGCCTAGGCTTGTGCACAGCCTCTTCATTGCTGATCAATACCTCTATGGGTATACATGCTTGCATGAATTGCTTTTCTCCCTCCCTCTCTCGAAGGCTTGCCCTTATCGCATTCTGCATAAGCATGACACCAAACGCTATTGCACAGGATGCTCCAAGTGCCGACAGTGCGTTCCTTGAGCGCGCCTCTTTGAGGGCTGCTGACATAAAATGCAAACTTCTTTCGACTTCTGAACGGCTCGCATTGGAAATGGGATTTTGGCAGGCGCGGACAGCGCTTCTGCGTGGCGGATACCCTCTGCGAGATGTCAACGCACTGAATGATGAAGCAACAGATTACGCAAATTCAAAAGAGTGCGATGATGAAGGTCTGACATCATCGAATGAACGCCTCAAAGATGCATTCCTAGCCTTTTCTCGTACGCCTTTTTATGAATTTAAGGGCGGCCAGCGCCAATGGACTGCAACGCGTACATTGACCGATGTATGGGCGGCCTATCAAGAAGACCCAATCACAAGTGTTAGGTTTGGACTTATCCATCTACCTCGCGCAAAAGATCCTTTGGGTTTTTCCAAGCCTGGTGATGTTCGTCCACCATCCAAACTCGCAGCTATAGCAAAAACACTTCCCGATAAATCCCCCCCCGCATTGGCACGGTTAATATTGAGGGACAATGAAAAATCGCCTGAACCTTGGATCGGCGGAATGTTTGGTCCTTCAACAGGGCTAACACCACCACCACTGTCCATCTCAAAAAAAATCTTAGCTTCTGGTCGAGAAGTTGTAGATGCTCCGCCATATCAAGACGGAAAGAAAACACAAGGTGCTCTTTTTCTGTTTGATGAAACAGCCCGAGAGGCTCTAAATCAGCTCGATCCCCGCGAATCTCTCATTGTGGAATTCATCCCCTCAGATAGAGATAAAAGCTCCAAGCCTGTTAGAGCTGTTTTTGAAGTTGGGGATTTCCAAGCTGCAGCTGCCTTTAGCGCGATTGCACGCGATAAAGTAGACCCAACTCACTAATTTTATAGCAGGTTTCCACTCTTGCGAATGATTAAGGCCACCTACTTTTAAGGCTTACTGCTCAACTTTCGGTGGGAAGTAAGCAGATATAACACTGCCTTCATCCGGCTCTGAATCGAGTTGCAATCGTCCCTTATGCAAATTCACAAAAGCATTCACGACAGATAGTCCCAAACCGGTGCCTGTGTATTTCGACTTAGCAGCTGTATCTGCCTGACTAAACGGGGCCAACACCGCCTCAAACGTGTCCTTAGACATACCAGGGCCTGTATCTCGCACACTCATCCAAGCGCCGCCCTCTTCTGCCTCTCTGACAGATATAGCAATGCTGCCACCATGAGGCGTAAACTTAATTGCATTCGATACTAGGTTTTGGGCAATCTGACGCACAGCGCGCGGATCAGCATAGGCTTCAACATCTTTCGTGCGACTGGAAATGCTCAACTTCACATCTCCCCGTCGCGCTTGATCTGCCATAAAGCGCACTGTTTCCCACATCAATTCAGTGAGTGAGACCATCTCCGGCTGAATTACATATTGGCCAGAATCAATCTTGGAAAGATCCAACACATCATCCACAGTCAATTGCAATGAGCGTCCACCCTCATGAATTAATTGTGCGTATTCTTTATACTTTTCCGGCAATTCACCGAAAACGCCTTCTTTCATAATCTCTGAAAAACCAAGAATAGCATTCAATGGTGTTCGCAATTCATGGCTAGTCTTAGCAAAATATAATGTGCGTTGCTCTAACTTTGTTTCTAGTTCAGAAATCTTTGACGCGGCAATCACGTGTTGCTCATTAGCTTTGGCATAAGCAGAATCAGATTTTTTTAATCGCTCGACAAGAATATCTTTTTGCTTACTCAAGCGGGCAATTTGCCCATTTGTCTTTTCTCTAAACCGGCTCAATATCGCGGATGGGTTCTCACCCAATTGAATCTTGCGCGCTAATGACGCCATATAAATAAGTGATATGAGCGCAAATAATCCTGGAGCGGGTTGGAATGTTTCAACATCAATGGGCAGAAATTCCATTCTCGACAAAAGCGCCGCCAAACAGAAACTCAAGACAGAAAAAGCACTCGCTTCAATAGCTTGGCGCTTACGTCCTAAACTCAAAGCAGTCACGACAGGAATAAAAAATGCTGCTGAAATGGGAGACACTGCACCGCCCATAGCGGTAGCCCCGACCATCACAATAACAATCCATGCAGCCATCTCTAATTCATGCGAAGCATCCTCACCAAACCGAGACGCTAGAATTTGGATGAAAGCAGGTAGTGATGCAATGCCCGCCACACATAGACTCAATAGAAGACTCGCTCCGCTAATCCACACAGCAAAAAGCACAACAAGGCATAAAAGAATCCAGCTGGCTCTTTGTTCGAGGATATCTGAAGGCGCTAACGCGGAGTTAACTGCTTTGTGTTGGAATATTTCTGTCATCGTAACTAGCCATAAACGAAACTGAAGCTAGAGTAAATTTCTAGCGTTAAAACTTGATGATTTTTGTTAGAGTTACACAATATCAGCACCCCAGCTGTTACAAAAGAGACCGGAGGATCCCCCACCATGCGCCTAACCCCTTGGTTACAATCCGCGACTATCGCCAGCCTTTGCCTTGGCGGAGCACACGCTCAAACAGTCACGACCTCGTCTACAAATCAAAATACCCAAACAACATATGCCAGCGCGCAACAAGTTACGACGACACCATCGTCAACAATTACAAATGCAGCAGCGACATATGCCACTTTTCAAGGTGACATTGCCAATGTGCGCAGTCGTCCACTTTCTTCAACACAAGACATCGACCAAAAACTAGAAGCTTTAGGTGGACAAAACACAGGCCAACTAACTTCTGGCTGGATGTCATATTCTGCATTGATTGCTGCGCAAAACAGAGAATTTGCAAACTCAGTTCGTGAAGTTGAAGCCTATTATGGCCGCGATGTTCTTTTGAACGCACTTCGCAAAGCACCAAGCTACGCAACGAGTCTAAAAGGTGGGGACCGCGCGCTTCAATCATCATTGGCTGCAGCCGAAGCTGACTCAATGTACATGCTCAGTGCTGCATCATATCTAGAATCACAAGAAGCCTCCTTGCAAAACCAATCTTGGGTTAAAGAACGCATTCGCGATGGCGCTCAACGCGCTAGCCGTCTAAAGTCACTTACATACTCAGGTCGCCCTGTGTCATCATCTGCACGGGAGATGTTTTCATCATCAAACCTAGGCTCCCTCCTTGCACAATCTGGTCAAGCGAATGCATGGGAACGCGCAACGCGTATTGCGACAAACGCGCCAATGTCCGCATTGTCTTCGATGACCCAACGTCATTACAATGTGAACCCTGTTAGATCAGAAACAGCCAACCACATGGCTTCACTTGCAGCGTATGAGATTCTTGGCGGCGCAAATCTAGCTGAACCTGGTGTCGCTAAGGCAATGAATGACCGTCGCTCTAAAGATTGTTTCGAATTTGCTCAACAGCAATTCAATCAATGTGTGGGTACTCAATCAGACCATTACGGCCTTCAAGCATGTATGCGTAAGCACGCCATCTCTGACATGGGTCAATGTGTGGGTGATGTCGCTCAATAAGCCTTCACATAATGGCGTGCACTCGCCATTAATTTAAAAAAATTAAAAAGAAATACAAAGGCCCGCTTGCATGTTTTGCTTGCGGGCCTTTTATATGCAGCATGTCCAATACAACACCTTTAGAACAAGCCGCCAACGAACTGCGCGAAGATTTTGAATTTCTTACCGATTGGGAAGAAAGATACGCGCATATCATTGATTTGGGAAAATCTCTTTCCCCCCTCAGTGATGCTGAGATGATTGATGATAACAAAGTTATGGGATGCGCAAGCCAAGTTTGGCTCGTAACTGAACCTTCAGTGAAGGAAGGCGCTTTAAAATTCAGGGGAGCATCCGATGCGATCCTCGTATCTGGCCTTATCGCAATGCTGCTTGAAATATACTCTGATAATACACCAGAGGACATTTTAGCCTTTGATGCTGATGCTTTTTTCGCAAGTATTGGCGTAGATGAAGCGCTTTCGCCTCAGCGTTCCAATGGTTTCAAATCTATGCTCGCACGTATACGTCAAGACGCTCAATCTGCGATCAACAGTTAAGCACACCTTCAATATCTCCCTCCTGAGATTTGAAAGTCGTATGCATTCGCCACCTTTTCTAGTATCTCTGCGAGCATGTGCCCTGCACTGCGCTTGGATAGCCCGAATTTAGATTCGATGGAGGTTAAGCTCAGCTGAGCAACACATGCCGCGTGCAAAATTGAGTAATCCCGCTCGCTCATTATCTTACTCAACTCTCTCAATCTATAAGATGCGAGACTTGAATAATACGCTTTTGAAACGCTCGAATTGGATCTATTTTTCTCACGAATATTTGCTATTTGGGTCCAATTCATCACTAAACCGGCATGAGTCCCCTGCGCCTCCAAGTCCCGCAAGAAACACAATGCAGCATCTACCTGCCGTTTGTTAAACGGTCCCTTGCCTTGCTTTGCCAGCATTACTAATCTTGCAAACCCAGACCTTGGCAGCCTGCGCGTCTCAACCTCCAAATTATCAACGGCATTAGGTATTTTGCATACTTTATCGTTATCCTCGGTGACCTTTGAAATCTCGAATGATGCTTGCCAGATAAAACCCTTGAGGCCGCCTGCTTCCACAATTGCCCCCACCGCCTTTAACCACATCATCTCTTTAGGTGAAATTCTAAGAGCTGGACGCATCCGCCGGTCAGACGTGCGGACAACTTCCCAGCTTGCACTTCGTAAGTCCCCCTCTACCTGTTTACGCTCAACCAAAGAAGAATCATGCCTGCACATGGCCCGCGCAATACGATTGAACCGCTCACGCGAAAGACTGAACCCATCCACGGTCATTGCTCTAAGCCTTACTCACTGGCATCGGAGCAGCGCGCGCTGCCCTCTCTAAAGCTTCTAGTAATTCATCAAATTCTGGATCGTCTCTTCGGTCTTCTATTAGATGACAGGCATGCGCAACAGTTGACCGATCCCGCATAAAAGCTCCAGCTACACGAGCGAGACTCAATCCAAAAGATACATGCGTTAAATACATCGCAACTTGCCGCGCAGTTGATATCTGCTGCGCACCACGCGTTGTACTGTACAAATCACTTAAGCTTACATCAAAGACATACCCTGACAATGAACTCGCCAAACGAGCCCTTGCTGCATCTTCTGACTGTCTGACAAACTGCATGTTATCCACTCCATCTTGAAATATGATGGAAGTGTGCATCACATTCTTAGGTGTAGGATAATATTCCTATTGTGGAGACTTTCAACCTAAACCTCTACAATCTCTCTCTACATACAAATTTTGTTGAAATTCTATAAAAACATATATTTATCAATTACTTGATATCATACTCAAACACAAAAAAAGCAGCCGATCGGCTGCTCACTTTTGAATTATTTTTCTAAAGTTAGTGATGATAACTTAAGCTGCATGCTGCACTTTTTGTCCAATTACATAGCTTGGCGCTTCTACCTCTATCATCTCATGATCCAATACACGATCATGACAAAGTAATTGAGTAAGTTTCCCGCGTTTATCCACGATAGGTAATCTCAACCAAAAATGAACACGGTTTCCAGGGAGTTCATAAGTGCCAGATACCGGTTGCGCATGCTTAAAAGCTGACTTCGCCGCCTGCATGCCCGCATTGGAGCGCGCAAGCCCAGGAAATTGAACAAGCTTTCGACCACGCGCTTCTCGTCCGAGCATACGCCGAATCTCTGAACCAGAAATACGGAATATAATATCTGTCTCAACTTTTTCCAGAATCGAAATATAAGCCAGCTCAGTAATAAACTGCGCCGGCTGCATTTCATCACGAGACGCGATCCGGTCTAGTTGTTTATTCGCGATCCATTCGTTCAAAAGCGTCATCTGCCCTCTCAGGCATAAACGCGTATCGCCCATAATCATAAGTGCCCCATGCCCTGTTTGATTCGGTTTGTAAAAGCTACTTTCATCGAATATTCAGGTTTTGGCAAGAGTCCGCGCCAGTAAAGATGATTCTATTCTAATAAATGTGATTCTATATTTGTTTCGGAAGCGAACCGATAAAGTTAATACTTTATTTACTTTTGGCGTTTTCTTTCGCTTGCCCCAAGCCCATACGCTTTGCAAGATCAGAACGTTGTTTCGCGTAATTTGGGGCAACCATTGGGTAATCAGGCGCTAATCCCCATTTCTCACGATATTCATCCGGAGACATGTTGTAACGTGTACGCAAATGACGCTTGAGCGACTTAAACTTCTTTCCGTCCTCAAGACAGATCAGGAAATCTTCGCTCAAAGACTTACGAACAGACACTGCCGGCTTTAAATCCGCTTTTACTTCTTTCACTGCACGACCACTAAGATCACTCACAACATTGTAAGTATTCTCGATCAAGCTCGGTAAATCGGAAACCGGAACTGGGTTGTTTCCCACATATGCAGAAACAATTTCAGACACAATGCTAATAAGTGCAGCGTCATTATCCGTTGCGATTACTACATCATCGCTATCTTTGGTCATTTTGTACTCTTTACGTTTAAGCCAGTATTTACCAGCTCAAATTGTACAACTCAGATCATATGTAAAGACCAAGCACTGCTAAATAATCAGCAATACAGGAAAAATAACATACAATTTAGATTCGCACGTAACTAAAGCAAAGAGACTCTATATTGCTGAAATTACAGAAACAGCGATAACAAGACCAAGAATAAGCGCAGACCAGACCGCCATAGATCCACTTACGCCGCCCTTCGCAAGCATTCCTTCAGGGCTAAATGCAGCCATAAGAGATGCGTGCGCACGTGATCCAACTGAACGCCACCCCGCCATCATAGCAGGGCTAGAACGCGCCCAGAGGTTCTCTGACCACTTTGCCAAACCATAGCCTAAACGGCGATAGGTCCAATCAAAGTCGAGCACCACACCGGGTTTCTCCGCAGGATAAAAGCCAAACCGCTTCATCAAGACGAATGCCAGCATAGCTAAGACAAGTAATTGGAATTGAGTGACGACGTGATCGACAGTCCACAATGAATGCTCAAGGTAATATAGCGCTTCTGTAGCGTATGGCAGTTGTGAATATAGCCAACGCGTTCCGCCAAGACCTGGTATCCCTACAGCAATACATATAAATGCCGAACACCCCATAGCAAGCAACATATTAAATGGTGCTTCTTTAGGACGCTTACCTGAATCATGTCCGAAGAATGCAAAATATGGAATCTTGATACCTGAGTGCTCAAGCACACCTGCAGATGCAAATAATAGCATACACCAAACGAGCACATATCCCTCATGCCCTACGGCTGACAACGTCATGGACTTAGCCACAAATCCTGAGAATAGCGGGAAAGCTGAAATCGAAGCTGCCCCTATCAAACAAAATAGCGTCGTCAGCGGCATACTTCGCCACAAGCCCCCTAGCTCGGAAGCTTTCGCTGTACCTGTTCTATATTGCACAGCCCCCATGCTCATGAACAACAAGCCCTTATACATAATGTGCGCAAACGCGTGTGCAGCCGCACCATTCAATGCATAACGTCCATATTCAGTATCAAGGTTTGCCACACCAATCGCACAAATCATGAAACCAACTTGGTTATTCAATGAGTAAGCAAGCACTTTACGCAAATCATTTTCAACCACCGCAAAGAAGACGGGGAAGATCGTCATCGCCGCACCGATGTAAATCAGAATGTGTTCACCCGGAAACAAGCGAGCAAAGGCGTACACAGCAAGCTTGGTTGTGAATGCCGACAGAACAACCGCACCCGTAGGCGTCGCTTTTGGGTAGGAGTCCTGCAACCAATTGTGCAAGAATGGAAATGCAGCCTTGATACCCAATGCGAGGAAGATCAACCATGCACCCGGCTCTTCAAGCGAAATCGCTCGCAATTCCAGATTTCCGTGGTTTTGCAGAAAGTATGTCGCCCCAAACAGTAGCAATACACCCGATAAAATCTGGATAGCGATATAACGCATACCCGCTTTGTAGGCAGCCTTTGTACCTGTTTGCCAAATCAGGAATACAGATGAAACCGCTGTAAGCTCCCAGAAGAAGAACACAGTCATCAAGTCACCACACAGGGAAGCAGCGATTGCCGCCCCCGCATACACGAGCGCACACGCGTCTTGCAGCGGGTCTTTATTGTGTAGCGAATACACCGAATTAATGGCTGCTGCGATTAAAAACGCGAGCGCAAAAATGAATGACAATGAATCAACGCGATATGTAATCGCCGTGAGATCCATAATACGCAAGACACCATGATCGACTTTAAAGTCAGACAGGGTTGCAAGCATAACAATACCCAGAATAGGCCCACCTATCGTGATAACTGCGCGCAGTGCAGGCACGCGCACCACATAAGCCAAAAGCCCTGCAAGGATAACGACGAAACCAGGGTTGATGTCTTTAAGAAGGTTCAAAAATTCAGAAGACATTATTGGCCCTCCTCTTTCGCATCAGGTTTAATGTCATCTTCATCGAGACCTTCAAGGTCTCCATAGTAATTTTCATCTTTGCGTAAAATCTTCGCCAAAGGCCAACCACACAACACAACAAATGCAAAAGCAGCAAAGCCATAAAGCCCATAAAACATAGGCATTTCTGAAAACTTCACAGGCTCATAAGCATGTTTGTGAATGAAAAAATCAGCAACAAACAAACCAAGCGATACCGCAATCAATGCAAATAGAAAAATCGTCGGAGTTGATTTCGCATCCGTCCACCCAAACAATAATTTGGCAAGCGGCGTTACGCCATCGGAGCTTTTATCTTTATTCATATCATCGCTCATAGCCGGCTCCCGAACACTGGAAGGAGGAAGTCAAACAGTACATTCACACCGAAGAACAGCACTAAACACCCAAAGGCTGTAAGAGCTGGCGGCAATACAGCCAATGGCGGCGCACCACCTTCACGTTTGAACGCGACAGGTACACCCGAACCTTTAGGCGGCATCAATGCTAAAATAGATATTGGAATGAGGTAAATTACATTCAAAATAGATGAAGCAATCAACGTCCAGACGACATACGTCTTCTCTGCATCAAGAGCACCAAGGAGCAATTCATATTTTGCCCATGATCCCCCAAATGGTGGCACACCAATAATCGAAAGAGACGCTAACAAGAAACAGGTGAACACGATCGGCATTTTTCGGCCAAGGCCGCGCATTTCGGAAATATTACCTTTTCCTGTCGCAACATAAATTGCTCCCGCACACATAAACAATGTGATCTTACCCACCGCGTGCATCGCGATTTGCAAACCTGCCCCCATCATAGCGGCATTCGTTGCAAGCATGGCTCCAACAGTCACATAAGAAAGCTGTGAAACTGTGGAATAGGCCAGACGTGCTTTAAGGTTGTCTTTGGTCAACGCGATCAGGGATGCAACCACAATCGTGAAACACCCAACAACAAGTATGATCTCACGTCCTGGCAAGGTAATCAGATAATCCGCGCCGAAAATGAATGTCGCAATTTTCAACACTGCAAACACACCTGTTTTCACAACGGCCACAGCGTGGAGCAAAGCTGATACAGGCGTCGGTGCCACCATCGCATTAGGAAGCCAGAAATGGAACGGCATGATTGCCGCCTTTCCGATCCCAAACACGAATAGTAAGAGCAAAACAGACCCGACAATTTTCGAGGCATGCCCCTCAAGAATACCGCCTTGCGTGAAGTCAGTCGTTGCAATGCTTGCATCAAATCCGTTTGGAGTCATACCGGTGACAACATATGTCCCTACGATTGCAAGCAAGAAGAAGCCGACAGATGTTCCCAGCAATGTCGTCAAATAAATGCGGCCACCGCGCAACGCATTTGCATCGCCCTTGTGCGTAACAAGCGGGTATGTTGAAAGTGTCAGAACTTCATAAAAGATGAATAGGGTAAATAGGTTTGCAGAGAATGCTGCCCCCATTGCACCGAACAAAGCGACACCAAAACACATGTAAAAACGTGTTTGGTGTTTTTCTTTATTACCGCGCATATACCCGATTGAGTAGAGCGAATTTACGCCCCAAAGCCCAGACGCAATACACCCAAACATGGCCCCTAGAGGTTCAACTTTGAACGCAAAGGAGAAACCCGGCGCAACCTGCACCATAGCCCATTCAACAACTTGCCCAGCATCGAGTCGCATTGCGATAGAAACTGCGACGATGAACAAACCAATCGCCGACAACATTGTGACCGTTTCACGTACATCTGGTGCACTACGGAATGCCCAAACTGCGATGGAACAAAATAATGGTATTCCAAGCGCAAGTTGGATCAGGAGTTCATTACTCATTGCACGCCTCCTACATCAAAACCAAACACGGCTTGCGCACCAGCTTCTGCCAAACCAAGCGGAACAGATGGGTTGATACCAAAAAAGATATTCAATCCTGCAAGCACCCAAATTGCGAACAATGCAATAAAAGGAGCTTCTTTAATTTCAGGACCATCTGCGTCAGCTTCTTTAAAGAAGACAACTTCCAGAATGCGCCCCACATAGAAGAATGCGAGGAATGAAGAAGCACCAATGACCAGTGCAGCCCACCACCAACCATTCGCCATAACAGCCTCAATTAGTCGCCATTTAGATAGGAAACCTGCCGTCAACGGCACGCCCATGAGCGATAATCCAGCCACTGTGAAACCTGCAAATGTTAGTGGTGCTTTTTTACCAGCACCTCTAAAATGTGAAACTTTCCAAACATTTGCACTCAAAGCAGCAGCACCAATCGCCATAAACAAGGCACCTTTAAGCAAGGCGTGGTTTGCAAGATGGAACATCCCAGCACTTAAACCCATCGCTGTTCCTGTCGCCATACCAAGTAAGATGTAACCCACCTGCGCCACGGAAGAATACGCGAGCACACGCCGGACATCGACTTGGAAAATCGCTTGGAATGAGCAAAACAAAATCGCCAAACAAGCAGCTGGAGCAAGCACGAAGTCGAAGGCAGCAACCACGAAGTCTAAAGACGGGTCGAACACTGTGAACATAAAGCGAGCAAGCGCATACAAGGCAGCCTTCGTCGCGGTAGCAGAAAGGAAAACCGTGACGAAACTTGGCGCGTAAGCATAAGCAGATGGCAACCATTGATGCAGCGGGAACATCGCCGCTTTCAGACCAAGCCCCACAACAATGAATGCAAAACCGGCTTGAACAGCACGTGAATCATGAAGAGGCTTCAGCAAAGTCGACATGTCTGCCATGTTCAACGTACCGGTCGCAGAATACAGGAACCCTACCCCGATTACGAAGAAACTCGCACCAATTGTTCCCATGATCAGATAGTTAAATGCCGCCGTCAGCGCACGACGATCACGATTGGCACCCAATGCGACAAGAACATAAGTTGAAATAGAAGAAATCTCTAAGAAAACAAACAGGTTAAACGCATCACCCGTAAGTGACATCCCCAATAAACCGGCCAAACAAATCTGGAATGCGGTGTAGAAAAGCGGCTGTTTTTCAGCGCGAATTTCGCCCGCCACAGCAGGTTGCGCAAACAATGTCGATAGCAATGCCATAAAGGCAATCACCACCACGACTATCGTGTTCAGCCCATCGACGCGGAACTCAATTCCCAATGGCGGGGCCCATCCACCCATGTGATAGGACAAGAGACCGTCACGACCAACTTCAGACGCTAAAACCAAAGAAAGCCAAACAGTTACCGCTGACGTGAGTAACGCCATGATCCAAGCAAAACGCCCATTCGGTGCAAATACAGTCGCAGTTGCCATTAGAAATGGAACAACAACGAGCAATGCAGGTGCATTCATCGCCACAGCTTCTGGCGCTAAGTGAAGATTAGCAAACATGGTCATGCTTTTTCACCTTCTGTCTCACAGACAGCGAGGTCTGCGGCATTCACGTCGTCCATTTCAATGGTTCCATAGGCTTCACGGATACGTACAACAAGCGCCAATCCGACGGATAAAGTAGCAACACCCACCACAATAGCTGTTAGCATCAACACGTGAGGTAATGGGTTGGTATAGATGATCTCTGCGGCTGCATGTGTTGCGTCAGGTGCGTGGTGTGCGCCTGCTTGCGCAGCGGAGTGCGCCTGCGTTGCAGCATCTACAGCAGCGCTCACGCCATCACCATGTACAACTTCATGCGCGCCTTCCAGAGTGTCGTGAACCGGTGCAGCAAGCTCATGATGAGCAGCATCTCCACCTTCATGTCCATGACTTGCAGTATTTGAATGGTCGACAGTGTTTTCAGCAGCATGCGCGGTGCCAGCTTCAGCACCATGTCCAGCACTATCACCATGTCCTGCCGCGTCACCATGATGGTCATCGCCATGAGGAGAACTAATGAAGATAGGAGCCGTTCCACCTGCAATTTTTCCCAATGTCACGTATAGAAAAATCACAGACGTTTGGAAGATGGATAACCCCACCAAACGTTTGATCAAGTTTTGGCTTTCAAAAACAATGTAAAGACCACCCATCATCAATAAGATGATGATCCAGTAATTGTATTTTTCCAGTACGATTTCCATGATTTACCAATCCTCGTCCCGGATCTCAGGTACACGACCTGCGAACGCATAAAAAGCTGTAATCATCACACATGCCACAGTCACAACCACCCCAACTTCTACGGCAATAATACCCGTAACCTGCGGCCAATTGTGATGCCCATGAGCTGCGCCAGTTGGCGGCCCGAATATATAGTCATAGTCAAGAAAACGTCCGCCATTAAGCATGCAGACAACTCCGGTCAAACCGAACACTGCGACACCAATTGCAGCACCGGCTCGCGCCCAAACGGGGGGAAATGCCTTCATTGCCAAAGGCAAACCAAAAATCAGCGCATACAACATGATCGCTACGGCAAAAATAACACCTGCCTGAAACCCACCCCCAGGTGAAATCTCTCCATGCAAGTGAACATAGAATGCAAAGATTATGATTAGAGGTAGCAAGAATTTCGCAACAACACGCAAAATCAGGTGACTGTCATCATTCGTTTCAGTTTGCTCTTCTTGTGCGCCTCTCCAGTCAGCGGCTGCACGCGCGCGCTCGCCAAATCCAAGGAGCAAAATTACCGCAATACCAGCAGCGAACACAACGACCGTTTCACCAAAAGTATCGAAACCACGATAGGACGCTAGAACAGCAGTCACAATGTTTGGTGTACCTACATCTGCAGGCGAATTATCGACATATGCTTGCCCCACATAGCTATTGGCAGGTGAGAATGCATCTCCAAATGATGGAAGGTCAGTAGATGCGTATACCAAAACAGCACCTGTTGCGATAACGACCGCTAAAGGAGCCCAACGCTTTGAAATGGGCTTGGATGGCTTTGCTTTACGGACAGTCAGCAACATTGCCGCAAGGATAAGGGATGTTGAAACACCTGCCCCCACAGCAGCTTCCGTGAAAGAGACGTCAACAGCATCCATTGCTTGAAACCAAGCTGCGGAAATAAGCGAATACACCCCCGATAGCATAACAATAGAAAACAGACTGCGCATTCTAATGATAGCGATCGTAATAACACCCAACATCGCCATAAGAACGATGTTAGCGATCAGGACTGACGTGATGAAATGAATTTCCATTGCGTTATGCCTTCTCGTCTTGTGTTGTAAGCGCCGCTTCGCCGCGAACAGTCACTTTTTGGCCTGTCCACTTTCCTAAGAATGGCTCCAAACCAGCTTTAAGCGCGCCATTCGCTGCAGCATTTGAGGCTGTTGGCCCTGTGACCAGCAAGAACACCCAAATGGATAAAAGTTTAAACGTGACAAGCGACCAGCCACCAATCAACATCAACCCGATCAAGACCAAAGAGGACCCGAGGGTATCTGTCACTGATGCTGCGTGCATGCGCGTATAAAAATCGGGAAATCTCACGACACCGACCGTCCCAATGGCTGAGAAAAATGCCCCGACCATTGCCAATGCTGCCCCCGTGGAGACGCGCGCCGCTTCTAAATTTTCTGGAGAAAAGATATCCATGACTTAGCTCCCCTTCGTTTCTTTTGAAGGCCCAGAACCACGCGACAATGGAACGCCAAAAGAGCGGTAACGGAAGAATTTCAAAATAGCGATCGTGCCAACAAAATTGATCAACGCATACAAAAGCGCGATATCAAGAAAGTCCGGTCGATCTGTTACGAATCCTAACAAACCCAAAAGCAAAATAGTTTTCGTTCCAAACGAATTTACCGCTAAAACGCGATCATAAATCGTTGGCCCCATGAGCGCGCGCGCAAGCAAAAGGGCCATCGCCGCAATCACGGCAAGGGTAGCAGCAACCAGCATGACTTAACTCTTTCCGTCTATAGCTTCTGAAGTACGACGATCCATCTCATCGAAAGAACCCGGCGCAACGTCTCGGGCGTAGAGACCATGCACAAGCAATTCATCTCCCTCGATGTCGATGGTGACTGTACCAGGGGTCAGTGTGATAGCGTTTGCAAACGAAGCTTTTGCAAGGTCTGATTTACAGCGCGTTTTCACTCGGGTCATCGCAGGTTCAATATCAGGCGTCACACTTAACGCAGCACGCAACACAACCAAATTCGCTTTTACGATTTCGCCGCCAAGCCAAATCCAATATCCTAAAATTCGAGGAAGCAAGAAATAAGGGGATGTTTCGCGGTCTATAATTTTCAAACGCGCCACGAACCAAATCACAAAAATGATCGACCCAATTCCCATATGAAGAATAGGGAATTGGAAATACCCTGATAGTCCAAACCAAAATATTGAGACACCAGCAATCAAGCCAAGTAAATACGCCATCAGATCCGTATATATTAAGGGTAGCCAACTGAATTGAGAAAGTTATTCAGCCGCCCCACCATTGAGAATTACAAATTAGTTATCGAGAAGAGTCACTTTTGACCAGACCTTTGGACCAAAATATTCTTATCGTCCAAACACCAAGCGACTTGCCCGCGATGCTGGGCCATTGGTTTCTGTATCAAGCTCTAAGTTGAGCGTATCCTCATCCAGCATTTCTGGTGAGTAAGACGAACTCAAAGACCAATTCCAATAGCGAAGAACTGTCTGCGCCTTGGCCACGGCCAACATCTCATAGGTTTCAAGCACATCTTCAAAATGCTCTACGGGCGCATCTTTACGACTAATTGGACGCCCTAAAGCTGCCCAAAGTGCTTTGAAATATTGACGTTTCAACCCAACAGATTTGGCAAGAACAGCTATCCCCTCGCCGCCTTTATCTGAAAAAATCTTTTGTCCTGTCAGTGGTTTAATACCGCACATATATGAAATTTCATCTATAGTCTCAGGCTTGGGACCATTTTTCAGCATTTGCGCAATCGCATCTTCTAAACTGCCATATTGGCTGCGCTCAATTGCATCACGGTTACGCTGACGACGCTCAATCACCTGCAAACTTTTACGAACGACTGGGTCGGCCCAACCATCTCCCGCAGCACGCACAAATATGTCTGAACACATATCAATGAGAACACCGCGCTCAGCCGAAAAACGCTTCAAGATGTTACGGCGCGTCGCTTTATCAGACCACCAAAACAGAACCAAAGCATGCGCTGGTCTTAATTCTGGACGGCGAAGCAATATTGCGCCTAAGCCTTCCATATTGCGACTCATTGTAACCAAGCGGTCAATCGTCAATTCTGACACAATGGCACGATCATTCATGAGCATTTTTATTATGGCTTCAGAATCACGACTTTGCGATATTGCATCACTCAAACACGAGCCAACATCCTTACGGCCTGCTATCGCTTTCCTGTGATATGATGCGCCTGTCACCACGATATTGACCAAATCTGATTGATCAAAAGCTTCTGATTCTTCCAATAACTTTGTTGAAACTGCCGCGACATCCTGCCCCAAATAACGTAACACACGGCGCGGTGCTTGGGACATTCCTACAAGACGGTTTGCACAAACTATGCGCTCTTGCTCACCTGCATCAATTAGCATTTCTAACAGAATATCACCCGCAATCGCGCGGTCCTGAGAACTAGATGCAGAATCAGGCAAAGCGACAACATCCGTCAACCGACGCAACAACATGCGACGGGAGGTTAGGTCAATCGACTGCTCTTCTTGTTGATTTAGGCTATCAGCCATCCATTTGCCTCAAGGTGTTAACACTCTATATTTTACGCGAATGCGTTAACTAAGTGTCACACCATTGCAAAAAAAATGAACTTTCTTGTTTAGGATCTCGCCAAGCTTACAAATTATGCGAGGTCTGTTTAGTTGTAAGTACGGCGACGGCGGCGTCTTGGGTGAATAAACATCAACAACCCCGCACCTATCGTCATAGCCATTGTGAGATAGAAAGCACTTGCACCGTCAGTTTTTGCACTCCCAATCTCAAGCGGAATTTCCTGCCCAAGCAAAGGAGAAGCGTGCGCTGCTAACAATGCACCCGATACAACCAATAAGATGATTGCGCCAAATCTACGTGTGAAAGGCAAGATAAGCATGAGTGCGACGAATGCTTCAATGACGCCAACGACATATCGTCCTGTTGGCTCAAACAATTCCTGCCCTGTACGCTCTGCAAGCAATGTGAATACGACATTTGCTTTTTCAGGGTCACTCAGCAATTTTGCATCAACAGCGATCACTAAAGCCGCAAATAGGCAAAGTGCTAAAACCCAGCTTACAAAAGACCTTATTCCGCGCATCGTTCAAACTTTCTTTTATCGGCCCATAAGCTGTGTTGAGCATAATATTCTTTAATCAATATCACACCAACAATATGATACTCATATGGCAGATTTGAGAAATTTGCACAGATCATTAAATCTACCCAGCTCTCTCGCAGGTAGCCGCAAACCTCCCCACTCACGCGTTAATTCCTAGCAATGAGAACTCAAGAAGGAAATGCCAGATTGATAAGGAAATAAGATTCTTTGTCTTTTCTAGTGAATTCCTGCCGCGAATTGGTGTATACAGGCTGCCAAGCTGGGCTGTCGCATATTAAACCTCTATACTTGTATAAACGCCCGCTTTCGTCATATTAACCAATACGCACATCACACAAAACAACTCTAAGTATAGACAAATAAACGGAAATGACTGCCATGGACATTGAATATTCAGAACTTCACTCAAAAGTCGGGCAGGAAATCGGAACTTCAGAGTGGATTGAAATCACTCAAGAACGTATCAATAAATTTGCTGAAGCCACTGATGACCATCAGTGGATTCACGTTGATGTTGAACGGGCAAACGCCGAAATAGGCGGTCCAATTGCACATGGCTATTTGCTCATGTCACTACTTCCAGTTTTATTTAATGAATGCCTGACGATACACGGCACATCCCGTATTCTAAACTATGGAAGTGATCGTGTACGCTTCACCAATATGGTTCGAGTTGGCTCACGTGTACGCCTTAAACAAGTTTGCATGACAGTTAAGTCAAACGCTGGCGGCAAGGTCTTGAAAATTAAAAACACACTCGAGATTGAAGGGGAAAAACGCCCTGCTCTCGTCGCTGAAACGCTACAAATAGTCTATGGAAAGCTTGAAGGATAAGATAAAAGCGCCACATATTGCGTATACGATTTAGAAAAACGCGCATTGGAATATATGCGCAAGAATCAGGAAAGTGCGTCCATTATGAGTAAGCTGCCTCCAATTGAGAAAAAAGACGCTGAGTGGAAAGCCGAACTAACACCTGAGCAATATCACATCGCGCGCAATGAAGGCACTGAACGTGCATTTACCAGCCCACTCAATAATGAGAAGCGTAAGGGTGAATATCACTGCATAGGCTGTCAAACTGTCTTATGGTCATCTGATCACAAATATGATTCAGGCTCAGGATGGCCAAGTTTTTTTCAACCCGCTTCTGATGGTGTAGTAGAGGTCAAAACGGATTACAAACTTGCATCTGCACGCACAGAAGTTCACTGCGCAAGCTGTGGTGCACACATGGGGCACGTCTTTGAAGATGGACCAGCGCCAACAGGTTTGCGTTACTGTATAAATGGCAGTGTCTTACAATTTGAACCTGAAGAAGAATAATTAAACTGCCTGATATTCTATCAATTTCAAACCAGCATTCACGCGATTTGCTAAAAGTAAAACAGACTCACATTTCAGCATGAAATCACTTTAACTAAACGCAATAATGGTCCACCATCCCTTCAAAACAACCATTCGGGGAAATGAAATTATGGTACGGACACTTCTTGCAGCAACATCTTTGTTTGCGTTGGCAAATTGTACATCACTTGCGCCAACACCGGACATTGAGACAAATGCTGATAATACCACATCAACATCAGAAATAATGAGCGCTTCCTCCATGGTTGACCCAACTCCCCCTATCGCTAAACGCGTTGAGAAAATCACTGAACAAGTCGGCCGGACACGCAATGATCCATATGCTTGGATCCGCGATGATAACTGGCAAGAGGTCATGCAAGACCCCAGCATCTTAAAACAAGACATTCGCGATTATCTGGAAGCTGAAAACGCATATACCAAAGAGGTGCTCGAAACACCTACGGAAGCGCTTCAAACTGAATTGTTTGATGAAATGAAGGGCCGCATTAAAGAGGATGATTCCTCAGTGCCCGCGATTGATGGTGAATGGGCCTATTACCGCAAATTCCGTGAAGGCGGTGAATACCCTGTTTATGCGCGCAAACCCGCAGCCAGCGCATTTAACGATGCTAGCGATGCAGAAGAAGTCATTTTACTAGACGGCGACGCGATGGGCGAAGGCCAAGAATATTTCCACTTTGGTCAGGTGTCGCATAGCCCAGATCACAGCAAGATCGCCTACACTGTCGACGATAAAGGATCTGAATTTTACACGCTACGGATCAAAGATCTAAATACCGGCGAACACATCGATACAGTGATTGAGAACACATATGGTGCTTTCACTTGGGCTGCTGCTTCCAATGCTGTGTATTGGATTAATCGCAACGATAATAACCGTCCTGAAAAAATCTTCTTCCGCAAGCTTGGAGAGACGACGGATTCGCTGGTTTTCCATGAGCAAGATACAGGTTATTTCCTCGGCATTGAGCGCAGCCAGTCAGATAAGTTTATCTTCATTCGTACCGGCAACCACACAACAAGCGAATACCATTACATACGCGCTGACTCCGATAATCCTACCAAATTACACACAATCGCCCCACGCGAAGACGGTATCGAATATGAAGTCGTAGATTATGACGGCCAGTTTTATATTAAAACCAATGCTGATGGTGCTGTAGACTTTAAAGTCATGTCTGCCCCTTATGATTCAACTGATCGTGCAGACTGGAAGGAAGTTATTGCTCACCAACCAGGCACGCTAATCAATGATGTAAGCGCACTAAAAGACTGGCTTGTGATTGAAGAGCGCAAAAATGCTTTGCCACAGCTTTCGATTACATCTCGTAAAACGGGCGAAACACACGATATCGCTTTTGACGAAGCTGCATATGATATTTCAGCAAGCACGGGTTATGAATACGACACCGATACAATTCGTCTATATTATGCATCGCCCACAACGCCAGACCAGACCCATGATTACAACATGGCGACACGGCAAAAAACGCTACTGAAAACACGTGAAATTCCATCTGGACACAATCCAGAAGATTATGTGGTGGACCGCGTGATGGCTCCAGCTCATGATGGCGAACTTATTCCTGTAACCGTACTACGCCATAAAGACACGCCAATGGATGGCTCAGCACCGATGCTACTGTATGGGTATGGATCATATGGGATTACAATTTCAGCAGACTTCCGCACTGGCCGCCTATCGCTAGTAGATCGCGGATTTGTATATGCCATGGCGCATATCCGAGGCTCTCAAGCAAAAGGATATCAATGGTATCTCGATGGAAAACTCGAAAAGAAAACGAACACTTTCAAAGACTTCTTATCGGCTGGACACTATCTCATTGACCAAAAATACACTTCCAAAGGTCAAATCGTTGGTATGGGCGGATCAGCGGGCGGTCTATTGATGGGAGCTGTGTCGAACATGGAACCGGAAATGTTTGCAGGTATTATTGCAGCGGTTCCGTTTGTAGATGTGGTCAATACTATGTCAGATACTGAACTACCTTTGACGCCTCCTGAGTGGCCTGAATGGGGTAACCCACTTGAAAGCGCAGAAGACTATGATCAAATTCTAGAATACTCCCCTTATGATAATGTTGGCGACAAACCCTACCCGCCAATGTTAATCACGGGGGGCTTAACAGATCCGCGCGTTACCTATTGGGAACCTGCCAAATGGGCAGCGATCTTACGTCATGAAGCACCTAAGGCAGGCCCCTATTTCCTTCGCATTAATATGGGAGCTGGGCATGGTGGCGCATCTGGTCGATTTGAAGGCTTAAAAGAAACAGCAATTGAATATTCATTTGCACTTGCTGCGGTGGGTAAAGCTGGCGACACGCTTGATCTATCTGCCAAAGAGACTTCAAACTAAAGCATCACAACATCCATTTAATAAAAAAGCTGGTGACATAACGTCATCAGCTTTTTTTGTGTTGTGTTAGATTTTCATGTCCAGCCCGCAATCCTTAAAGCACCCAAATCCCGAACAGATTACATGATGCCGTCGTAATTTTATTGCCGACCGACACACCCGCAAAACTACTAATCACGGCTGTTAAGTTCATGCAGCCTAGCATTGAATAATGCTTCATTACTCCACAGTATTGATGCTGTTACACACGCCTCTGTTTAGCGCATTCACGCACGTAAACACAAAAAAAGGGCCGGGAAAACAATATGTTTCCCAGCCCCTTCATATACTCTCAACTTGTGTCGTGAGGCTTAAAACAACCTCACATTCAAGCCTTATGCGTCGTCAGTTTCTTCAGTCGCTTCATCACCTTCTTTTGGCAATGGGTTGCCTTCTGGGTCTTCACCCAATTTTGCAGCAACTTCAGCGATTTCAGCGTCAACTGTTTTACAGTTATCAGCTGCTTCACCACCAAGAACCTCAGTTAGCTTACAAGCTTTCTTACGGTTTTTCAGCTCATCCAACTCAACGCGGATATCAAATGTAGCAAGCGCCCTCTTGGTCTCATCTTCAGAGTTCATGAAGTCCAACCAACCACGTCCACCACGGTCACCCATAGCTGCCGCTTTGTTGAAAGCTGCACGCGCTGCTGCACGGTCACCAGCTTTGTGCTGAATCTGACCAATTAGAACCCATGCAAAACCTGGTTCTTTCATGCCACCTTTATCAAGTGCCAAACGAAGGTTTTTCTCAGCTTCTTCATTCTTACCCATTTCAAAGTAAGAACGACCAAGGCGCTCATATGACTTACCGCTATTTGTTTGTTTAGCCAGCTTTTGGATAACTGGGATAGCGCGGTCATACTCGCGGGCAACTTGGTAGAGGTTTGCAAGTGTATCTAGCTTTTCAGCAGTCACTTCGATACGGCCTGCATTCATCTCTTTTTCCATCACCTTCGCAGCTTCAAAAGGTGAGTTAAACGAGTTGTAGAAGTTCACTACGCGCATAATTTCATTTTCAGTTTTCAAAAAGCCTGCAAGATACATAGCTTTTACAACTTCAAACGCTTTGTGGTCCTTCTCTTCTTCATAATAAAGAGAAGACATCACTTCATAGTATTTTTTATCACTTGCGAAAGCTGGAATAACTTTATTCATAAGGAAGTCAGCAAGTTTCGCTTTTTGCCCAGTCTCGTTGTAGAGATAAACCGCAAAGTCAATTGCTTGTTTGTTTGGGTTTGGGTCTTGGCGCAACATAGCTTCTAGGAAGTAGATTGCTTTCGTGTTGTTACCTAATTGTTGGTACAATGTCGCAAGCTGCATGTTTTGGGATTTGTTTGGCTTTGCACCCGCAGCGATCCACTCTTCAAGCTTGGCAACCGCACTCTTATTGTCGTCTGTTTGAAGGTAAAGCTGCGCAATATTGTATAGCGTTTCAATACGGTTTTCACCCGTAAAGGTTGGCAAAGCTTCTTCAAGGTCACGAATAGCAGCAGGATAGTTACCCGCTTTCACATTGATACCTGCGGACAAACGGATAACCGCTGAACGCTCGTAACAATTAAGCTCCATGCTTTTCAGTTTAGCGACCAATTGTGTTGCTGTCTGAAGCTGACCTTCTGTGAGGTAAGCGTTCTCAGCATCCAAGTATACGCCACCCGCTTTCGCTGTGAATTGTGTATCCTCACAACCGGCAGTTTGCGCTGAAGCGATTGGTGCCATTACAGCCATAGCCATTGCCACGGCGGCTCCGCATGTCAGATTTCTCAAACGCATCGTTTTCCTCCAAACGATCAGACGTAAATTTACATTTACACCATCAAATTTAATTCAAAGCGTCCCTAAATGACCTTATGTCAAAGGCGTACGCCCGTGGCTTATTCCCTACCTAGTCAGTGCAACATCTCAATGTGTTTCTACTCACTAGTTTATGCGGGTATGAATGTCAGCGACTGCTTTCAAACGACCCTAAATTGCTTCGAAACGATAACGATACATATATCCAAAGGTTTCAAACCAATTTTGAAATATCTTTTTGTTCCCGCCTCAGCTTTGAGAGGCAATAGAACTATCGATTGGGCGAGCAACACTCACATAGTCGCAAAACCGATTTTAAATCTTCCGTGCGCAGAATTTAGCAAACGCTGCGCACGGATAATAATTTACTCTTCCATCTTCAATTCAAATGGATAGACAACACCTTTACGACCAACAGCCTTACCTTTCACAATCTTAGGCGCAAACTCTGTTGCTCCCACAGCTTGTGCAGCGGCTTTTTCGTACTGGCTCACATTACATGATGCGACAACATTGTAAGGCTTACCTTGCAGATCCACGTCCAAAGACACTTCACACAGGGCAGACTTACCAATGCGCTGCATTGCACGCAAAATAGGTCCAGTATTTGGCGGACGAATAGGCTGAGCATCACGGTCGCTCACGGAAACAGCACCAAGGTTGATACCAGTTACGCGTTCGAACTTCACCTCAGTAGGTGCCGCACCTGAAATGTTTGCTTTAGGCAAATCAATGTTTTGCTTTGTAGCAGCCATTTTTGGTGGCGGAGGTGGTTTAGCAGCTTTATCCAGCTTTTTCGGTGCCTTACGGCTCGAGCGGATCTGCTCAACCGTCGCCTTCTCCGCAAAAATATTACGAAGACTACGCTGGTCTTGCTTCACACATTTGCCTGTCGCAGGGCTCATGACAGCACCTGGCGGACAAATCTCGTTAATGCGGATAAGGTTTTCCATCAACAAAAATAGTGCCACTGACAATATTGCTGCTAATGGGATACCGATACCGAAACGCACGATTGGATTAGAAAACATCTTATTCTTCTCCTAACTCTGAGGTTCAGTTGAGATGTTAATTTTCTTAACACCAGCATTGACCATGTTACCCTGCAGTTCCAGCAAAACACCGTTTGTGCTCTGGCCATCCACTTGGATCATAGCCTCACCGCCTGGGTTGTCTTCTACCATTTCTTGCATAGTAGCATAAACTTCCCGCATTTTCACGGCTTTTCTATTAATCCAAATTTCATCGTCAGATGTGAGAGCAACCATGATGGGCGAATTGATAGGGCCAACCTTTTTAAGATCGACCTTCTCAACTGTAGCACCAGGCGTTTTCACGAAGGTTGCTGTCACAATGAAAAAGATCAAAAGGATAAACACAACGTCCAACATTGGCGTCAAGTCTACTTCTGCATCCTCTTCCGGCGCGATACGACTTTCTCTAGACATCAGATAATCCTCCTATCACTGCTCTGAACCAACAAGCGCAACGTTCTCGATATTGGCAAGTCTTGCCTCATCAACAACTTTAAGCGCGTATAGGTTTTTCGCATCTGGGTGAACTTGAACCACAACACTAATATCAGGGAATTCAGCTTTACGACGTTCAATATTTGCACGCACAGCAGAGATATCGGTTATACGACCGTCTACCTGAATAAAGTTGCTTCCATCGACATAGATGTTCACAGCTTTCTGCAAGGGCTGATTTTCCTGCGGAGGTGATGGTGGAGGTGGCGTTAAGTCCATCCCCTGCTCACTCAAGAAAGTAGATGTCACGATAAAGAAGATCAGAAGAATGAACACAACATCCAACATTGGTGTCATGTCAACTTCAGCTTCATCCATTACCTTTTTACGTCTACGCATTTCGGTGAATCTCCATTTGGTCTTCGACCTTAGCAACTTCGCGACGAACCTTACGGTCAAGGTCCATTGTGAAGAGCAAGCCAGAGATTGAAATTACCATACCTGCCATCGTTGGAATTGTCGCACGCGACACCCCAGCAGACATAGCACGCGCATCCGAAGATCCAGTGATCGCCATTAAGTCAAAAACGTTCACCATACCTGTAACCGTTCCCAAAAGTCCAAGCATCGGAGCCAAAGCCACAACAGCTTTTAGAATGGTCACATTTGCTTGCGCTTTTTGGCGCACTTCAGATACCAGTTTGTTCTTTACCCAATGAGCATATTTAGATGAGTGATCCTTACGGCTATCCCACTTTTCAAGCGCATTAGTCACAACGTCTTTATGTGAAAGACGGAAGTAAAAAACGCGCTCAATGATAAGAGCCCACATCACAAAGGCTGCGCCCATAATGATGAATAGAACCGGTCCACCTCTATCCAAGAAGCCATTGAGGCTGTCTGGGAAAAATGGCATTTTAACCTCCCTTTCCTATGAAAAAGGGGTAGAACCCGGGATTATACCCGGGCACCGCCCTTTTGCTCTGCACGCTCTGCAACCATACCAGCTGCTTGCTCTTCCAGAACTTGCTGGACGCCTTTAGCTTGAGTTGAGACAACTGCGTGGAGAAGGATAAGAGGAATAGCAGCCACAAGACCTTCAACTGTTGTTACAAGTGCTTGTGAGATACCATCAGCCATAGTTTTCGGGTCACCAGTACCTACCAGAGTAATCTGTGTAAATGTACGGATCATACCTACAACTGTACCCAAAAGACCCATCATCGGAGACACAGCAGCCAACACTTTAATCAGGTTGATAAAGCTGTCGATTTTTGGAGTCTCTTTAAGGATGGCTTCGTCTAGGCGAAGTTCTAGAGCTTCTACATCATCTTGGCTTGAATCTTCATAAGCTTGGAAGATACGTGCCAATGGGTTGCCGTTACCAGCTTGCTTAGTTTGAGCTGTTTTCTTAACAGCACCGCTCATTAGAGTAAGCGTCACTAGCTTGTAACCACCAAGAAGTAGACCGAAAGCCAAGAGGCTTAGAACCACATAACCTGGTAGACCACCTTGTTTAATACGGTCACCAAGGCTTGGCATGTTAGCCAATAGGCCCAGCAAGTCACCTTGTGATGGGTCAACTGGTGCTTCAACCAATTTACCTTCAGGTGCATTCACAAGAGCAGACGCAGATGACATAAGTTTGCCGCCTGGTTGAGTTGCGAAAGGAATAAATTCACCAGACTTAAGTTCTAGGAATTCTGGGCTTGAAGATGCAGTGAAAGCAGTAAACGGACCAATGCGGAAAACATCCACCGGCTCGTTGTTGTTTACGTTAGCAACTTTAGCTTGGAAAGTTTTCACTTCGCCTTGGCCAACCATTTCGCGCAACATAGCTTTCCATAGAAGGTCAAGCTCTGGACGTGTTGGAAGTGTGCTTGCTTGAGAAATCTCTGCAAGACCTTCAGCACGGCCTGTATACTCTTGTGAAATGATTGAACGACGCAATAGCGGGTCAATCTCACCAGCAGCAGTACGGAACTGACCAAGAAGCTCAGAGAAGTCCCCTGCTTTTTCTTGTAGTTCAGCTTGAAGGCCAGAAAGAACAGCTTCGTTTTCGTTGAATTTGTTTGCAAGAGCCTGACCAGCAGCCTCTTCCGCACGTACTTCAGAACGCGCTGCAGCCAATTGGGCAGCTTGTTGATCACGGGCAGATTTAAATTCGTTCAAACGTTTTGCGTTTTCAGCGTTGAGTTCACTTGAATCTTTTTTGATTGCTTGAACAACATCAGCCAAAGTTTGAGCAGATGCGACACCTGCTGTCGATGTCATAAGAACGGCTGCAGCAGCCATTGCTTTGATCGAAAAATTAATCGGTTTCATATCAGTAATTCTCACTTTCGACGTTACTGAGCAGACAATTTGACGACCGGAGCCATCATGATTGCTGGTGTTGCAACTTTGTCAGCGATACGAATGCCTTTAAGCACTTCAGTCTTGTAGCTAGCTGGCAGGTCAACCCACTGATTTGTGTCACGATCCCAACGACCGAGTTGGTTGCGGTCTTTTGTGATGTAAACAAGAGCAACACGTCCGTAACGGAACACATCAACTGTTTTTACAGAACCGTCATTCAATGTGACTTCGTCTGTGTAAGTTGCGATTGTGCGACCATATTCCATTTCGCTTTGGAAAGCTTGGATGATCAAACGGTAACGCTCTGCAGGAGATACATCTCCACGAGCCATTACTTCATCAAGTTTTTCGTAGCGGTCTGCACGTACATCAAAACCAGAATCTGTTTTGTCTTTGAACGGCAAGTCTGCAGCACGGAAAGTTTTAAGAGCAGAGATCATGTCTTGCATCATCGGCACCATTTGCGCCTTGATTTCTTCTACACGACCAAGTTGCTCAGCCAAACTGACAAGCTCGTTTTCTTGGGACGCAACAACGCGTTCTTGCTGACGCTTATAAAGCGCAGCCGCATCTTTTTGCTGCAACAAGGTACGGAATTCGCGAACCATGTCAGAACGTTCATCATCAAGCTGGTTGATGCGCTCTTGAGTTTGCTCTGCTGTACGTGTTGCTTTTTCACCAACGCTGATAGCATCAGTCAAGTTTGCTTGTGCAAAAGCCGGTGTCGCAACAGACGCCAAAATTGACGCCATAAATGCTGCACGCACCGGTTTGATAAACCGTTTCATGTCTTGCCTCTCAACTCCCCGACGCGAAGATGCACTATGCGCTCTCCGCTCGAAAACTTAACTCTATTTATGGGGTAACACGCGCTTCCCCACATTCTTAAACGTCAGTGCTTGCTGTTATGCACCACGCCCAATGAATACTTTTTAGTTTCCGACGATCTGAAATGAAAATCACCAAATCCACCGTAACCGGAGCATATTAACCTATGCTCTTCTAGTTCTCCCTTACATCTCCCCCCCTTGGGGAAGCTGTATACCGAATGCGACCATATGCGACAATATTCGCCTAGACGCAACAGAACGCTAACAACAAGTAAACGCAACGATCAATATATCTTATACACTACTCACTGTTTTTTTATCCAAAACAACATAAAAACACACCAAAACACGCCTTTTATTGCATCAAGCTGTCTAGTGTTGGCGTTTTTTCGTCGATGAAACCAACAATTTCATCGAAATTTCACCTTGTAATTTTTTTAACTTTTTTACCAACTCTATGCAAAATCACATATTTCCTGTGCATATTTGATTCCCCAACAGCCTAATTCTCGCCCCAAATCAACGATAGAAATCGACCTTGCATCGATCTGACTACCTGCATTTTCATCGCTATATAGCAGTAACATGTCGCCTATGTGTCAGTTTGAAAATTGGCTCCAATTTCTAAAATTCTTATCTCGCAACGGGTTGGCTTCAATTTTCAAAAGGTTTCAATGCACGCGAGACGCATGCTACGCCTCAAAGATGCAGCAAGAAAATTATATTTGAATTGTTCACTTGATGTGACCACCTATTTAGTAACGAGACAATTAGTCGGGTCGAAAGCGTCGATACCGACTCTATATACTTAAATGCCAGAACATTATTTTCGCGGAGAAAACACATGATATCTTTTGATGACGCTATCCACAAAATCGAGACTATAGCGACACCACTTTCTCCTAAAAAAATACCTTTTGCAGATTGCGCACGCCTCACGCTTGCAGAAGACCTCAACGCAAGATCAAACGCACCGGCCCACAATGTATCGGCAATGGATGGATATGGCGTACGCGACAAAGATCTCTCAGGTCTGAACACATCCCCAAACACCCCTATCCGCCTTCCGATACATAGTGAAAGTTTTGCAGGGTCAGAACCGCAAAAATCTCCCCCTGAAGGCAGTTGTGTTCGCATATTTACGGGTGCCCCCGTTCCAGAAGGCATTGATCGCGTTATCATCCAAGAAAATGTTGAACGTGATGGTGATTTTGCAGTTTTCAAAACACCCCCCTCTCAAAACGACCACATCCGCAAAACAGGAAGTGACTTTCAAGCAGGACAAACACTTCTCACACGTGGCACTCAGCTTAACTGGAAGAGCATGACCACAGCCGCCGCAGCAGATCAGGGAACGCTACTTGTCTATCCGCGCCCGCGTTTGATTGTATTGGCCACAGGTGACGAGTTAATGCCTCCAGGCCAAGCTCACACTAAACTAGGCTCCATTCCTGAAAGTGTATCTTACGGAATTAACACACTTATTGTTGAAAATGGTGCACAAGTTGTAAGATCAGAACGCCTCAATGATGACCCAAGACGATTGGAAAAAGCGGCAAAACTTGCCCTCAGAGAAGCAGACATTATTGTCGTGACCGGAGGCGCATCTGTTGGTGAACGCGACTACGCAAAATCCATGTTCGAAAAATTTGGAATGGAGATGATCTTTTCCAAAGTCGCAATGAAACCGGGCAAACCTGTTTGGTGCGCACGTGTAGGTCATACTATAATCCTTGGTCTCCCCGGTAATCCTAGTTCCGCTCTCGTAACCGCACGCCTTTTCCTAAAACCACTCCTTCTAGGGTTATCTGGTCGCGCTATCAAAGACTGTACAAAAGCCAAAATGATCGAATCGTGTGCTGATATACCCGCCAATGGCGATAGAGAAAACTTTATGCGAGGCTATTTAGAAGACGGTAAAATCAACCTCTTTTCCTTTCAAGATTCCAGTAGCCAACTCACACTCGCAAAAGCTGATATTCTTATCAGACGTCCCCCCAATGCACCTGCGGCTAAAGCGGGCGATAAGCTACCCGTTTATGACTTCTAGTGACGTAGTTGAGGCAACACCACATGCGCACTGCAATCCTCATTCTAGCTGGCGGCGAAGGCGCACGTATTGGTGGCCGCAAGGCAGACAAATTGCTTGCGGGGAGCCGCCTCATTGACCTAACCTTGCAGGCTACCCAGAACTGGAACCTCCCAACAGCCATTCAGCTCGCCTATAAAGATCAGGTCAAACTTGATGGCGTTCCACAAGTGATTGATACGCCCCATATTGATGGGCCATTAGCCGGCCTCATTGCGGGGCTAAAATGGGCTCAAAAGAAGCAATTCGAGGCACTTCTAACACTCCCCTGTGATTGTCCGTTTCTGCCATCTGATTTGTACACCAACTTACGCCAAGCAACTGCAAACACCCCGCATGTCGCAATCGCCTCCAGCAAAGGCCGACTGCACCCGGTATGTGCACTCTGGCAGCCCCATCACTTAAAGATATTAGAGGCCAATGCCGCGACTGGAAAACTTAGCCTTACCCGCTCTGCCATTGAATGCGGTCATATCGAAGTTGAATGGAAAACAGAACCAACCAACAGTTCTGCTGAGTCTCCCCCCAATATTGATCCATTTTTCAATATCAATACGGAACAAGACCTTGCTCAAGCTGAAGCCTATCTAGCATCGCGAGGTTAGATTTTCAGATGGAGGTTGATAGATCAATCGCGCAATATGCGCAGCCTCAGCATTTAATGATGCTGAGAAAATCTACACATGTTCAAGGAAATAAGATCCTTGGCTGGGGCACCAGGATTCGAACCTGGGAATACCGCTACCAAAAAGCGGTGCCTTACCACTTGGCGATGCCCCAACAAAGGAAGGCTGTAGGTAGCTAACCTTAAATTAGAATGCAATAGGTTTTTTGCCACTTATGCAAAAAAATATGCAGATCACGCCATTCCGATGCATTTCTTTAAATTCATCCACAGCTGTTTACGCTTATTTTGCCAGGAAACCTCTCACATTTGTTGAGATTAGTTCTCCATATTCAATTAAAGCGATAAATAACACACATCTGCCCTTTCAATTTGAGTCTGCCATACGTATATTTATCGATAAACGGTATTACTCCATCGAAGCGAAGCTCCACAAGCGACGTTGAATTTAGTATTGGATACACATGAAAACGCTTCTTTTATCATTCGCGGGTGGGCTGCTTGCGCTTATATTATTCTTTATAGCTTTGCCAATTTTCATATTGAGCATGGTTGCAGGCAATTCTTCAGACGAAGCGCCTAAAGGATCATTGATTCTCGTACTAGATATGCGTCAAGAATTCCCCGACCAACCGCCGACTGACGGCCTCGCCGCCCTATTTGGCCAAACAAGCTTCACCGACATCCTTACCAAAATGGATAAGGCCGCGACAGATAAACATGTCAAAGGTGTTTTCATTCGCGCTTCTGAAATGGGCTTTGGATCTTCTCGTGCAGAAGAGATTCGCGAATCAATCAAGAAGCTTCAAGACAATGGAAAATTCGTCATCAGTCACTCGCAAGGCTTTTTCGTAGGCGGTCCATCAGCTTATCGTGCGATTTCAGCCAGTGATGAAATTTGGCTTCAAGATGGATCAGACGTTTCCATCCCTGGTATTTCTTTGGAGACTTTATTCCTGAAAGGTCTATTTGATAAAATCGGTGTAAGTGCTGAGATCGAAGCTTTTCACGAATTTAAAAACTCCCCAAACGTCTACAAAGAAACCGATTTCACAGCCTCGCACGAGCTTGCCATGCGTGAGCTTGCTGAAAGCTTGTGGCAAGAAAGCTTGATAGATATCTCGCAAGACCGCGCAGACAAAATGCCGGACAGTGCCGTCCTTAGAGAGATATTGGAAAACAGCCCCTATTCTGCAGATAAGGCAAAAGAGATCGGCTTGATCGACAATTTAGGCTGGCCGGAAGATGCTGCTCGTCACGCGCGCAGCCTGGGAGATGACGCAGAAATCATCTCGATTGCAGAATATATTCCACCCGCAGCACCTAAATCAGCGCCCAAAATTGCACTCATCGGTGGTGAAGGCCCCATCATGGCGGGCTCGTCAGGTGGCGATGTATTCAATCCAAACGCTGAAACTATTATCGCTTCAGACACTGTGTCTCAGCAAATCTATGATGCGGGTGAAGACGCAGACATCAAAGCCATTGTGTTCCGCGTTGATAGTGGTGGAGGCTCCCCTATAGCATCCGATCAAATCTGGAACGCCATTGAATATGTCCAAGCGACCTATAACAAGCCCGTCGTCGTTTCTATGGGTTCCATGGCAGCTTCAGGCGGATATTACATCGCAATGGGTGCTGACAAGATTTACGCAAACCGCACAACCATTACAGGCTCCATTGGTGTCTATGGTGGTAAATTCGCGGTCGCAGACGGTATGCGCAAAATTGGCGTAACCCCAGCGCGCATTGATGTCGGAGGTGATTTCTCTTCCGTATACACATCCACTGAACGCCTAAGCGACAGCCAACGTGCCACAATGCGCAAAAGCCTCGCCCGCACTTATGACCGCTTCACTCAGCTTGCTGCTGATGGGCGCGGCATGACACAAGCTGAAATGCATGAGATTGCAAAAGGCCGTGTATGGACGGGTGAAGATGCGAAAGAGCGCGGCCTCGTCGATGAATTGGGCGGCTTGCTCGATGCTGTTGAAGGCGCAAAAGAACTCGCAGGAATTGATGCCGATAAAAAGGTCAATCTCGTGTCGATGATCCCAACGACAGACCCAATTCAAGCGATAGGCAGCATGTTGGGCGCATCTGCTCAGAGCATGCGTACGCTCAATCAGATCTCACAAGTCGTCGGTGACGAACGTGTAAGAGCTACACTCATGCAGATCCAAGCCATGGAAAGCCAACCAAACCAAATGGCAATGCCTTTGATCAAGGAATACTAAGCAAAGTCTTTGTTTCTTAAATGCAAAAATAAAAAGGGGACTAGATGATGAAGCCAGTCCCCTTTTCTACGCCTTATCTTCTTCAAAGATAACGCCTATCCCTCGCCACCTTCAGGCGTTGTTTCACGACACATATATCGCGTACGGTGGATACGTTCAGGGTTTGGCTTCCATCCCGTTACATTTGGATTCACCAGATATTGATTGCCCGTATTCCAAAGTGGAATAACTGCAGCATCATCTAAAATCATTTTTTCAGCTTGTTTTAGAATCGCCGAACGCTTTACAGGGTCGCGTTCCATTTGTGACGCTTTTAGCAAAGCATCATACTCTGTGTTCACATACCGCCCATAATTGAGCACACCTGTCGCGCTTTCTAAAAGATATAGATAATTATAGGGATCATTAAAATCCGCCACCCAAGCGGCATCTGATGTTACAAAATCCGCTTGCTGGAGTTGATTATACAAAACCCGCGTTTCTACACGGCGAATATCCGGCTGCACCCATTCAGCTATATCACTCCAATTAGCTTGCAGCACAGGAGCCGCTTTCGGGTTTTCACGCGTTGACCTGAAAAGATATTCAAACTTGAGCGGTTTATCTGGACCAAAACCAGCAGCCTCTAACAACTCTTTTGCTTTCACGAGTCGCTCTGGGCGAGTTAATCCCATCCAGTTAAAATGAGCGCCTTCTGGATAGCCACTCATCCCCTCAGGCACAAACCCATATACGGGCAATTGCCCCGCCCCCATTACTTCCTGCGTAATGTACTCACGATCTATCGCCATGGCTAAAGCTTGGCGCACACGCTGATCGTCAAACGGCTTCACTTGCAGATTTATCGCGACATAATCAGTTGAAAGCCCCGGATACACGCGCACCCAACCAGGCATGGATTTTTCAAGCTCCGCGCGCCGTGCAGACGGAAAAGAGCCATTCATATCAATCTTACCTGTTTGCGCCATGCGGATCACAGCATCATCATCAGAATAGGGATAATAAACCACCTGATTGAAGCACACATTTTGCGCATCAAAAAACGCAGTGTTCTTTTCTGAGCGCATAAAGTCTCCAATGCGCCAATCTGCAAGTTTATAAGCCCCATTTACAACGATATTGGCCGGCTGGGTCCATTTATTGCCATGCGTTTCTATAACGTGTTTGGGCACAGGAAATGACACATAATGCTTCAATACACCTGGCAGATATGGCGCTGGATATTCCAACCGCACCTCTAGCGTTTTAGCGTCAATCGCCTTCACGCCTAACTCTTCCACACCAAGCTTGCCAGCATTCACTTGTTGCGCATTTTTCAGCACATACAATAGAGACGCATACGCCGCACCGCTTGTTTTTGGATCAAGCACACGCCGCCAAGAATAGACAAAATCATCTGCGGTAACAGGCGTGCCGTCAGACCAGTTCGCATCGCGAAGCTTAAAAGTCCACACTAACCCATCATCGCTAATGTCCCAGTCTGCTGCCATCCCGGGAACAGCTTCTGCAATCTCATTTTCAGTGAACAAGCCGATAAACATATCGCCAATGATATCGTTCTCCCACGTACCTTCAGCTTTTTGCGGGTCCATCGTATCTGGCTTTGCAGTTATGCCCCGAAATAGTGTCGTTTCATCTTCACGCGCACCGTCTGAGCCACCGCATGCAGACACACCCAACATAGCCGACATCATTAACGACGCCATCAAGCTTTTCTTAAAAGTCATGAAACCCATTCCTTCAGCTCACTCTTGCCATCTGATGCAATGAAGAATGCTTCAGCACCCATGATTACCAATTTCCACACCCCAAAACGTCTTCATTTTGAACGTGCCAATTCTAAAACAAATCATCGATCACGCGGGTCCATCGCATCGCGCAATCCATCCCCCAAGAAATTCAAGCATAACAATGTCACAACCATCACAGCAGAAGGCGCAATCAATAAATGCAAGTGCGATGTCATATTCGCTCTTCCTTCGGAGATCAGCACACCAAGAGATGTCAAAGGCTCATTCACGCCCAACCCTAGAAACGACAAAAAACTCTCCGCAAGGATCACAATAGGGATAGTGAGTGTCACATAAACAGCCACAGGCCCAAGGAGATTTGGAATCACATGGCGCAACACAATTTTATGAGGCGGCACACCACACGCACGCGCAGCTTCTATAAATTCGCGCCCTTTGATTGCCAAAGTCTGGCCGCGCACAATCCGCGCCATGGTCAACCACTCAACCGCGCCAATCGCCAGAAAGATCAAAAAGATATTTCGGCCAAACACAACATTCAGCAAGATCACAAAAAAGATGAAAGGAATGGCATAGACCACGTCAACAAAACGCATCATCAATTGATCTATCTTGCCGCCGCAATATCCGGCAATCGCGCCCCAACTCACCCCTATAGCAAGACTTACCAACGTCGCAGTCAGCCCCACAGCAAGCGATATACGCAGCCCCACCATAAGGCGAACAGCAACATCGCGCCCCTGATTATCTGTTCCCAATATGTGAAAATTTGACCAGCTCGGTGGCGCAAACGTTCCCGCTTGTGAAATGGCGTCATATTTATGAGGCCAAACCATAGGTCCAAAAATAGCGATTAATATCAATGCACAAAGCACAAAAATAGATATGCGCGCAGCTAAATTTCTAAGGAGTCGATTACGTGCATCATCCCACAATGAGCGCCCTTTAAGCGCCGCTTGATTGAGCATTTGTGTTTTCTCAGAACCCGAAGATACAATCATCAATTATAACTCACTCTTGGGTCTAAGACACCGTAAACAACGTCAGCGATCAAGTTAAAAATCACGATTAATCCTGAATATAAAATCACCACCCCCATCACTAAGGGAAAGTCACGATTAATCGCGCCATCAATAAAATACTGTCCCACTCCCGGCAGCGAAAAAACACGTTCAATTACAACGGAGCCCGTCAATAATCCCGCCGTAGCTGGACCTATATAGGACACAAGCGGTAAAGCGGCAGCGGGCGCAGCATGACGCAATAAAATCGTTAGATCAGACAAGCCTTTAGCTCTTGCAGTCCGCAAATAACTTAGCTGCAAAACCTCAATCATCGAGGCACGCATTAAACGGGAAATGATCGCAATTTGCGGCAAAGCCAACGTCACCACAGGCAAAAACATGTTTGAAAAATTCATTCGTCCAAGATCAAGGCCGCCTGCTGAAAATAGCCCCCACCACACTCCAAAGGCGAGCGATAATATGGGACCGATCACAAAAGTTGGCACCGAAATACCCAACATCGCAAAAGCCATAATGGAATAATCCGTCATAGTATTTTTGCGGATGGCGGCCCCAATACCCAGCGCGGTTCCGATGAAAATTGCCAACACCATTGAGCAAGCGCCAAGCGTTAAACTAACACCAATTCCATCGCCAATAATCTCTGATACAGATTTATCGCTATTGCGCATGGACGGGCCAAGGTCGCCTTGCACCACATTTCCCAAATAATTGCCGTACTGCTCAATTAACGGCTTATCTAAGCCCAAAGCCGCCTTCATATTTGCTTCGACTTCTGGCGCTAATTTGCGATCTGTACTGTAGGGGTTACCCGGCGCTGCCCGCATCAAAAAGAATGCGACAGTAATGATGAGCAACATTGTCGGTATAGCGAGAAACAATCGTCGCAATACATACCCTAACGGTATGGCCGTCACCACACGTTGAAAAATAGAGTTTTGGGGAATGGGTTTGCCCGAAGTCTTTGTTTCTGGGTTATCTTGCATTGTCGTCTGCATGAAAATTTTGCTACGCTATTATTGGTTGGCGACTGCCTTGCTTCTTTGCATTGGGGAGACTATCGCTTTCTGAGTCAAATAGTTCGTTCAAAAATCCACAGTCTTTTGTGGGTGAGCAATAATAAAAGAGGCAATTATGGCTGATATTCGTCGTGTGACCGATTCTTTTGCAGTGGCACCCCAAATCGACATCGATGATTTTTCTTCAATTCAGCGTGAAGGCTTTACGCATATCATCAATAATCGTCCCGATGATGAAACCTTTGGTCAAATGCCAAGCCACACTGCACGCGAAAAAGCGGAAGAATTCAAGCTTGGTTTCACAGCGATTCCAATCGCTGGCCCCAATGACCTCACCGCCTCTGTTGACGCGTTAAATGCAGCTATTGCATCGAGTGAAGGTCCTGTTTTAGCCTATTGCCGCTCCGGAACCCGTTCCATTTCGCTATGGTCACTTGCAAGTGTCAAATCAGGTGCTGAAACGCCCGACACGGCAATCGAGAAAGCAAGAATTGCAGGATACGACCTGTCGCATCTCCAGCCATTAATGCAGCAATATCACAATAGTTAATAATCCTGACACAGAAGTTTTACTTGGCAATGTCAGCATTCTGCCGCATTTCCCATAGCATGAGTATGTGTATTGAGACGTGACTTTCATTTAAAAATAAGACATGAAACTCACGCCCACTCACTTAGTGAGTCAAATTTACTGGTTGGTTGCGTATGAAGAAGAATATTTGGACATCGGATTTTATCGTCGAAGGACCGAATTCGATTCTGGTTAAGAAAACCGGACACCGTATACGTCTCGATTTTCATCTCCTTCATGACATTTTCACTTGGTTTACTTTCTTCTTCTTTGCACAAGCTTGGCGCGTTCAACGTGCACTCTCTGGGCATAAACGCCCTAAGATAGCTTTTGCACCCGATCAACCGCGACCTTGGTATCTTATTTGGCCAGTTTTACACGTTGCCGGCGCACGTATCGTCAAAGAAACCGAAGACGCTGACATTGTGATGCAGTTTGATGATTCAACAGAATCTTCAAAACTAACAACCGTTGCACACGCGCTCGACGCGAAGACAGTCAATTTTGAGTGTACTGACATTTCCAAATCGCGTGTCGCAGAAGCATTTGAGCGCGCAGCCGGTTATGGTCTTGGTGTCGATCCAACTACATTTACAGGCATGATCGTCGATAAATCAGAAATCAACGCTGCGCATGATGGCCGCATTGTCGTTGGTCCCATTCCACGTGAAGAAGGCCGCGCTTATCAACGCTTAGTGGATAATGAAATTCCCGGCGGCCTTGTCGAAGACCTCCGCACTTGCACAGTCAATGGTGAACCTTCCCTCGTCTTTATAAAACGTCGTCCACTTTCACGTCGCTTTTTGAACGAGAACACCGAAGTTTTCATCAAAAACCCTCAAGATGTGTTCTCGGCAGATGAACTTGACGTGATCAGAGCCTTTACAAAGGAAATCAAACTTGACTGGGGCGGCGTTGACGTGCTGCGTGATGCAAAAGATGGACGCATTTATATTGTGGACGCGAACAAGACAGATATGGGCCCGCCAGTCGCTCTGCCATTAGGTCAGAAACTTCGGGCGACTCGCCGTCTTGCACGTGCATTTGCAGAGCAATTTGCGACTAAATAGAACCGACTTTGTCGTGGACTAATGACGAGACAAAAATAACGGAAGAGTCAGATGGCCGGAATACCATTCGTAAGCGAAATTAAATTTGACTATGAAGAAGTGGCGCAAGTCTCTCCTCTTATCCAGCGTGTGATCGCGAATAACCCTGGAGCCTTCACTTATACAGGCACAGGCGTGTATATCGTCGGTGATAAGGAATGTGTTGTCTTTGATCCAGGTCCGCATACAGAAACGCATTTTGAAGCCCTCAAAAAAGCGCTCGAAGGCCGGACGGTTAAATATGTATTGGTAACCCATTCTCACATGGACCACTCTCCCCTTGCGCATCCACTTGCTGAATGGGCTGGATGTGAAGTCTATGCTGGTGGACCAGCTATCCCCTCTGATTCTGATGTCCGTATGGAAGCGGGAGATGATTTATCCTTCCAACCTCACCACACGCTCACTGATGGGCAATTATTTTCTGGTGATGGCTGGACAGTCGAAGCTGTCGCAACTCCGGGTCACACATCCAACCATTATTGCTTCGCCCTAAAAGAAGAAAACGCTCTTTTCTCCGGTGATCACATTATGGGATGGTCCACAACTGTCATCTCTCCGCCTGATGGAAATATGGGTGACTATTTTGATAGCCTTGAAAAAGTAAAACAACGTGGATATGCCACAATCTGGCCAACTCATGGACCGCCTGTCACAGAAGCAGGTCCATTCATTGCAGCCTATATTTCTCACCGTCGCAAACGTGAACAAGCAATTGTTGATCGCTTACAAGCGGGTGACACACTCATCCCTGAAATGGTAAAAACAATCTACAAAGACGTCGATAAGCGTCTACACCCTGCGGCATGTCACTCCGTCATGGCACACATGATCCACCTAGTAGACACAGGCAGAGCAATAGCCTCGACTGACACATGCAGCCTAAGAACAGAATACAAGCTGGGTACAGTCTCAGCATAGGCAGAGGCCGAGCACGCTATTCGCTCGCCCCTACCTTGATACACAAAAAAGGCGCTTTCAAAACTGAGAGCGCCTTTTTTAATGTCTAATTTTCAATCACGTTTAGCGGTTGCTCAACGCGAAATTCAAAGCTTCAATAAAAGAATTGATACGCGTGGCATTCGCCCCAAGGTCAGACAATCCAACGCGGCTGACAGACCGCACATTGACCTTTGATCCCACTTTACCTTGTGGATCAACTTGGATCATCACATCATCCACAAACCCATACCAGAAAGATGTATATGTTGCGTGGATACGGCCAGTTTTTGCATCCGCAGACACAATCTCCATACCCTCTTTTTTAGCCACTTCAATAGCAGCTTCAAAAGCTATTTCTGGTCTAATTTCAAGCAATTGCGGACGCAGATTAAACTTTGCATAGCTTTCAGCTTGAAGCTCTTTATTGGTTTTCCCAACCGCATCCGGCCATCTGCCCGCAGCGCTCGCAGGCACAACAGGAGAATCTAATACAGGGTTCCAACCATTCGCTTCTCGTTCAGCAAGTAGCGCATCGGAAAAGCGAATTGGATTATTCCAATCCGTCTGCACATCATGAATTGGTGGCAAACCCGCTGCAACTTGGCCCACACCATTCATGCGCCCCAAAATCATGATTGGAACCATCAACAATATAAGCGCAAAGATAGAACCGCGTCGCGGTGCTTTAAGTAGTTGAATTATCAGCGCAATTGCACTGATCGCCACCCCTGCAAACAGGACGTATTTGGACCATTGGAAAGTCATCTTCCCTAACCCAAACCCAAATGACCACAGGCCAAACTTACTGCCCAATGCAGCGACAGCCAACCATAAAGGCCCCGCAATCACTGCAATGAAAGCAATCCATAAAGCGCTTTTTTGTAGGCGGCTCATTGGTTCACGTGGAGGCGGTGGCGGGTTTGTTCCCAAAACCGTCACTTTCTCGTTTACCTCAGCTTCAAGCTGAGACACTTCTTCTGGTGTCAACTTTGACATCTTTGCCTCCTAGTGCCCTTTGCACGCTTCTTAGCATTAAGTTGAGGCAATTGCGATATCAGCAGTCAGGTAATTTATAGTCTTTGAAGGTCTCACGTAGCGCCAATTTATTGATCTTACCTGTAGATCCCAAAGGAATTTCATCTACAAAAACAACATCATCCGGCGTCCACCATTTGGCGATTTTCCCAGCATAAAAAGAGATAACCTCCTCTTTGCTTAAGCTCTCGCCTTTTTTGAGTTGAACAACCATCAAGGGACGCTCATCCCATTTGGGGTGATGAATACCAATAGCACCTGCAATCGCCACTTTCGGGTGGCTCATACATATGTTTTCCAAAGCAATCGAAGAAATCCACTCCCCACCAGATTTGATGACATCTTTAGAACGGTCAGTGATGTGCATTTGCCCATATTCATCAATATTGGCCACATCTCCCGTATCAAAGAAGCCACGCTCATCTAAAGCACTGCCTTCACCTTTAAGATAGGCAGAAGCCACAGCCGGACCACGCACTTTCAAATGCCCAGCACTGACACCATCGCGCGGTAAGCTTTTTCCGTCTGGACCGACAACATCCATTTCCATCCCAAATGGCGCACGACCTTGTTTCATCTTGTGAAACATTTTCTCATCGTCGCTAATGTTTTCCAATTGTTGCGGTAGACGTGACACAGTTCCCAATGGGCTGGTTTCTGTCATTCCCCAAGCTGGGAAAACCTGCACATCAAAGTCTTCTTCAAAAGCACGCATCAACCCTTCAGGCGTCGCCGCCCCGCCAATGACAACACTGTTCAAGTGAGGAAGTTTTTTATTCTCTTTCACAAGGTACTCGTGCAGCATCTGCCAAACAGTTGGTACAGCAGCAGAAATTGTTACTTTTTCAGAATCTAGCAATTCATAAATTGCTTCACCATCCATCCGGCACCCAGGCATCACCAATTTTGCACCGCTGGCTGGACCAGAGAAAGTTAGCCCCCAAGCATTCGCGTGGAACATAGGCACAATCGGCAACACAATTTCTTGGCTACTAATACCTAATGCCCCTGATTGCATGGACATAAGTGTATGCAACACATTGGAGCGGTGAGAATATAAAACGCCTTTAGGATTACCAGTGGTTCCAGACGTATAACAAAGGCCACACGCCGTACGCTCGTCAAACCCACCCCATTGGATATTTGATCCAGTGCTTCCAGACAGAAAACTCTCATAAGATTTCAAATTCGGGATTGCTGTTTTTTCAGGAACAACACTGTCATCACCATAAATCACGAACAATTTCACCATCGGCAAATGCGGCGCTATCGCCTCAATTAATGGTAAGAAAGTCGTATCAAAAAACAGTGCTTTGTCTTCAGCATGGTTTGCAATCCACGCTATCTGCTGAGGAAATAGACGCGGGTTAAGTGTGTGCAACACCATACCCAAACCCATAGTTCCAAACCATGTTTCCATGTGCAGGTCTGAGTTCCACGCCATCGTCGCAATCATATCACCCGGCTTCATGCCGTGTGCCAACAATGCCTCCGATACGCGCCGTGCATCATTATGGATCTGCCCATAAGTTTTACGCACGATTGGCCCAGCAACAGAACGTGTAACAACTTCCTGCTGGTTATGAGCTGCCAATGCATGGTCGATAACCTTATCGACTGTCAGCGGCCAATCCTGCATCAATCCAAATGGAAGGCTTTGCGATGTGCCGTTTGCCTGATCTTGCATTATGAAATTCCTCTCCCGGGGTATATTATTTTTCTTGAGTGTATTAAACGACAGAATTTAGGGGAAAAAAAGTCGGTACGTAGCGTCAACATACCTAATTAAAGGCAATTAAATGCATACTCACTCAATTATACTCAGTGCAACCGCCCTTATGTTGGCATCTTGCTCCCAAGCGACCTCGCCTGAAGCACCAGATAACGCTCAAACGACACTTTCAGCGCCTGCAACGTCACAAGATATTTCTAGCACAGATTTAAACGATTCCACACCGCTTTGGAAAAAAATGGACTGCGTCAGAGAATATGGTGCCTTACCCGCCGCCCACCGTGGTGGTCCTAGACGTGGCTATCCTGAAAACGCTCTTGAAACGCTTCAAGTCTCCTATGACAATGGCACACGAATTTTCGAGATCGACATTGCAGAGTCCAAAGATGGCGTTCTGTTCCTTATGCACGATACAGACTTAGACCGCACGACAGAGATGACAGGTGTTGGCCGTGAAAAAACATGGGACCAACTCAAATCCGTACGCCTAAAAGACAATAACAAAGTCACAAACTTCACCATCCCGTCACTTGCTGAAACCTTAAAGTGGGCCAAGGAAACGGGCGCGATAGTTGAGCTAGATAAAAAACGCTCAAGCAAGTTTGAAACGATCATATCCGAAGTGCGCAAAGCCGGCGCACAAAACAATGTTATTTTGATTACCTACACTTATGACCAAGCTGCGGAGGTTGCCCGCCTTGCCCCAGACATGATGATGACAGCATCAGTGTCTGACCCATCAGATGTGGAAGAATTGGAATCGCGCGGCATTAAGCGTCAAAACCTGATCGCTTGGACAGGCACTGACACGCTTAACCCCGGTCTATGGCAAGACTTAAAAGACATGGATATCGAAGTTGCTTTCGGCACATTGGGCCGCCGTGGTCAAAGATTTGATGACACATTCTGGGAAGACCGCGATGGCTCAGAATATGATGAGCTGGTGAATAACGGTGTCACAATGATTGCCACTGATTATTCAGATCGTGTCAGCAATCATCTTCGTGTCGATGATGTCGCTATCGAGAAATGTGGATTCTAAAAAAATGCTTCATTATTCCTGCACAGGCTCAAAAAACTCTGGAACAGGAATCGTTTTTCTACACGGTGGTGGCTTTAGCGGCTGGATGTGGGAAAGCATTATTGGACATTTACCCGAATATTATTGTGTCGCAATCACCCTTCCTGGGCATGGCTTGAGCAATGCATCCAAATGGATCTCGTTAGAGGATACAGCCCGCCAAGTTGGAGAGATTATCGAAAAAGAGCTCTCCAATATGGATGTCCACCTGGTGGGACTGTCACTTGGTGGTCATGTCGGTTTGCATGTTATGGCGCAACACCCTCACCTGACGACATCTGCAATATTAAGCTGCATCATCCATGATCCGCTTCCAAGGCCAAAACTCTATAAAGCACTCACAAATGCCATGTTGCCTTTGAGCAATATTCGTCTCATCCAGAAATTTGTCGCGCATAGATTTGGTATGGCGGGTGAAAAAATGCGCCGCTATCTGCAAGAGTTTAAACGCGTCGATAAAGACAGCCTCAAACGATCTTCTTTGGAAGTCGCTGCAAACCCGATTCCGGAAAACCTTTCGAATGTGTCTGCGCGTATACTTGTCGTCGCTGGTGCTAAAGAGCGCTCGATCACCCGCAATGCTCTTGCCTCTTATAAGTCAGTCTTTGCACACACACGCACCGCCCTCATTCCAGACTATGGCTATGGCTGGTCTGGTAGACGCCCAAAACTCTTTGCAAACGCGATTCGCGCGCAAATAAAAAACAGCGCACTCCCGAAAGACATGAAAGCGCAAGCTTAAGGGAATAAACGTCCTGTGGACCATCCACCATTCTGTGACCGCTCAAACACTAAACGATCATGTAGCCTGAAAGGTCTATCTCGCCAAAATTCAATATGTTCGGGCGCGATACGATAGCCAGTCCAGTGCGGCGGACGCGGTGTCTTACCCAACGCATATTTTGCGCCATATTTCGCGATATTTTTCTCTAGTTCAAAACGTCCATCCATGCGTGAAGATTGATCAGACGCCCACGCACCAATCTGGCTATCCTTATGCCGTGACGCAAAATACGCATCCGCTTCTGCATCAGATACGCGCGTCACATTCCCGCGAACGCGTACCTGCCGCCGTAGTGATTTCCAGTGAAAGCATATTGCCGCCTTCATTGTTGCTTCTATCTGACGGCCTTTCGCGCTAGTTGTATTGGTATAAAAAACAAAACCATTCTCATCGAAATCTTTGAGCAACACCATGCGCACATCTGGCATGCCATCTTCATCCACTGTCGCAAGAGACATAGCATTAGGATCATTTACCTCTTTGGCTTTGGCATCGCTTAGCCATTGGGAAAACATCTCAAACGGCTCTTGGGTCGCAAACCAATTTGCATCATCCTCTAATGGTTTACCTTCAGCTTTCGCTTTGGCGTACACATCCGCATATTCTGCATCTTGATAATCGGGACTTGCTGGAATGATTTTTGATTTGTCTGTCATTATCTATGATCCTTCTTCCCTTGATTTGAGGAAAAAAGTCAGATTGTTCAAGCCCACATGCTGTCATGATCAAGATTTCTTTTCCCCTCCACCAATCCCAATACGCTATGTCACAACCTACTTCCCACTCGTAAGCCCTCAAAACATCTTACTAGAATTTCAATCCACCCTATCCTATGCTGAAAGTATAGATTGTGCTGGCTGTAGGGGGCTATTTGGTTATGAGTGAGTATTCGCAAAGATATCGCGCTTTTATTTCTTATTCTCAAAAGGATAAGGTCTTTGCCAAACGCCTGCATAAAGCCCTTGAATCTTTTAAACTTCCCAATGGAAAACGCTTTGGCCGAATCTTTCGAGATGATGATGAATTGGGCGGTGCTGCAAGCCTAAGTCACGCTCTTGAAAGCGCAATTGATTCCAGTGAAGATCTCATCGCGATTGCCAGTCCCAATGCTGTAAAGTCCGCATGGGTCAATGCAGAAGTTATTCAATATAAGAAACTGGCCAATCCAAAGAAGCAGGTTTTCGCAGTCATTATTGATGGTGTGCCGCACGCTTCAAACCCCGATGAAGAATGCCTTGTTCCAGCTCTAAAATACAAAGTTCTACCCGATGGAACCGTGACCGACATTCCCGATGAACCTCTCGCGCCGGATGCACGCAAAGATTCCTTTTCAAAATTAGTCACGCGCATTGTAGCCGGACTTGAGGGCGTTCCTTTTGACTCCCTCTGGCAAAGACAAAAACGCCGTGCTCGAAACCAAAAACTCCTATTAGGGGCCGCCGCCATCGCAATCGCTGCCCCACTTATAGCATGGGGACTGACCACAACAAACGCTCTAGGTCGAACAACAACGCAACTAGCCAGCCTCGACCCAACAACCCAAAGAGAGAATTTTCTCAACGGGTATTACGACAAACTGATTGCTGACCAACGCGCCAACGATACGCCCGAAGAATTTATGCTTTCGCGAGACGATTATGACAGCGCTATATCCATCCTCAGCGCACCAGACCTAAACGGAGATGGATACCAAGACTATTTCGTCAAACTCGAGCACATCGAATATTGCGGCTCATCAGGCTGTCGCCATGATCTCGTCCTCACAACGCCCGAAGGGTATGACACTCTGCACAATTCAGTCGGTGGTGACTTACACATTCTAAACACAAGCCAAAACGGCATGCAGGATTTGGGGCTTGGGTTTGGCAGTCTCCAAGGCGGCGCGAATGTCTACGACATGTTGCGCTTTGAAGATGGCAAATACATACAAGCAGCAACTGCGATATGCTCGGGCGCTGTCACCTATTGCGGGCTAAATACTATCTTTACCGATGACCCCGTCGGAGAAGTCCTCGACATGGTGTTTTACGCAGACACCAAACTCTTACGCCCATATGTTGAACAAGATGAAATCCAAATGGCAGGCCCCGTCTATAAGAGCGTTTTAGGTGCTCAAAATTCAATGACGAATGACCTCACATTAGACACCTATGACGAAGTTGTCGGTACAGACCCAAGCGGAGAATATAGCCTCGTACATATATGGAAAGGCACATATGGCGTCCGCAAAAACTCAGATGAGATCATAAAGCAAAACCGATAAATACCAATTTGCACATGATTTATTCCTATTTATCAATTCTCAGCCGCAAGAAAGACTTTCCATAAAGTCCAAATTGCGCTTGAAAGAGCCTCATGTCACATAATTCATTCGGTCATCTTTTTCGCGTCACCACTTGGGGTGAAAGTCACGGTCCTGCCCTTGGGTGTGTTGTCGATGGTTGTCCTGCGGGAATCCCCATCACAGCAGAAGACATTCAGCACTGGCTCGACCTTCGCAAGCCGGGCACCAGCAAGCTAGTGACGCAACGCAAAGAACCCGATGCCGTTAAAATTCTCTCTGGTGTCTTTGAAGATGATCGCACCAATGGTCAGGTGACGACTGGTACCCCCATCTCGTTGATGATTGAAAACACAGATCAACGCTCAAAAGACTATGGCGACATTCGCGACAAATACCGTCCCGGCCATGCTGATTTTGCTTATGATGCAAAATACGGTGTGCGCGATTATCGTGGTGGTGGACGCTCATCCGCCCGCGAAACAGCCGCGCGCGTGGCTGCAGGTGGTATCGCCCGCAAAGTGCTAGGCGACAGCATCACAATACGCGGCGCGCTTGTTCAAATTGGCGACAAAAAACTCGACCGCAACAAGTGGGACTGGGCTCAAACAACCCAAAACCCGCTTTGGTGTCCCGATGCTGATACAGCTGCGGAATGGGCTGAATACCTTGATGGCATTCGTAAGTCTGGATCATCCGTGGGTGCAGTCATAGAAGTTGTCGCATCTGGTGTGCCTGCTGGCTGGGGTGCCCCCATATATTCCAAACTCGACTCAGACCTTGCCATGGCAATGATGACAATTAACGCTGTAAAAGGTGTTGAGATTGGTGCTGGTTTTGATGCAGCCGCTCTGACTGGTGAAGAAAACGCTGACCAAATGCGTATTGGAGATAACGGCCCAGAATTTCTCTCCAATAATAATGGCGGTGTCCTCGGCGGCATTTCAACAGGACAAGACGTTGTAGTACGCATGGCCTTGAAACCTACATCTTCCATCCTCACGACACGCCAGTCGATTGATAAGCAAGGCAATGAGGTAGACATCCGCACCACAGGCCGCCACGATCCATGTGTTGCTATTCGCGGTGTACCCGTCGCAGAGGCAATGATGGCGTGCGTGCTTGCAGATCATAAACTCAGACACAGAGGTCAGATGGGCGAGCGGTCCTGATATGGCAAAACGGGTCTTCTCCACGGTCTATAGCGATGACCACATGGCACCGCATGTTTGGCTCCCCCTTCTCTTAGGGTCTGCATTAGGATTAGCGGGATTATTCCTCGACACGCTCACCCTTACCCTATCCTCAGCTATATTCACCGTTTACGCCATCTGGAATTGGCCCTTTTTAGATACACGCCGCGTCGTTCTGCAATTGTCCAATGAAGGTGCTGATATTGACGGTATCGGCCGCATTCCGTGGGAGGCCATTTCGCAAGTTGAGCTCATTGAAAAACGGCACAAGAAACACCCGCCGTCAGAGAACTGCACTTTGCGCATACACCTCAATGCCGCCATTGAGGACATTTGTATCCCCTATGCGCCTATGGTTCGCCCCAATTGGCAGCGTAAAATGATTTCAAAAACTGATGCTAAAACTTTGGATATCAAAAGCGGTTTATTGCTCGATTCCCAGATCAACATCGCCAATGCTTTTGCATGGTTTCTGACACCTCAAAAAACTAACTAAACGTCCCAAGATAGTTTCGTTTTTCATGTCTCATTCATGTTGCGTTTGCCAATATCCTTAGACGCTGGGATAAATTGGGGACCAGACGCGGGCACCTTCTTTTATTGTAAAATGCAAGGCACCAAGCAGCATTTTGTAGTAAAAGAAGGTCCGACACTCATCTGGTTAAAATAGTCCTAATAAACAGCAAATTTGATATACTTTTCGTCAAGTAGAAACCAACCAACAACAAAGCAATACAATAGAATTTATCTACCAAGCATTGTTTGAACTGCTTTTCACTTCCGTTTGATTGAAGTTTTATTTCAAAAAAATCATTGCCATTTCAGACATTTTTATTACAAACATAGCTGAACAAAATACAAGAATCTAAGACACAATTTTGGATTATCCATGAAAACATGGTAGTCTGATTTTGATAAAGTCTCCTAAGCTATAAGCCCGTCCCCCCAACCCAGGGCTTATAGGCCCGGGGTGATGTATCAACGCAAGTTGAGGCATTACTCCGGTGCCTAGGGAGCTTTTCTCCCTACTTTAGCTCACACCTTCAAATATCTGTTACGGCGTCCAGCCCTGAACAATTCTGCGCGCATGGATCAAATATTCGCGATTGCCATCACCGCCTTTTATTGGGCTAGTACATGATTTTTCAATCTGCCAACCTTCGCTCTCCAACCACAAATCAAACTGCTTGCGTGCTTTGGCAACGGCATTTTGATCGGATACTATTCCGCCCTTGCCTATATTTTCCTTGCCGACCTCAAATTGAGGCTTGAACAGCACAACCATATCCGCCTTCAAACTTGAAAGCTTCATCGATTGTCTCAGAAGTTTAGATAGGCTGATAAAGCTCGCATCACACACAATTATATCGGGTGCAGTATCAATCAAACTACGGTTTAATTTTCGCGCATCCATCCCTTCATAGGACACGATACGCTTATCTTTGCGCAGGCTCTCATGAAGCTGATCTCGGCCCACATCAACCGCATAAATTTTTACTACTCCAGCACGCAGCAATACGTCAGTAAACCCACCAGTAGACGAACCGATATCTAACGCCGTCTTGCCTTCAACCTTAATGTTGAACGTTTTCAGTGCGTGCTCTAGCTTCATGCCGCCGCGCGATACAAAAGGGTGTAGTTTCTCACCGCTAATCTTCTGATCCGGCTGAACTTTAAATGAGGCCTTCGTCACAACCTCATCATCAACGCGCACCTTACCAGCTTTGATTGATGCTTGCGCCTGCGCACGCGTCTCCATCACGCCACGCGCTACAAGCGCAAGGTCAAGACGCAGCACACCATCATCTGCTGGAGTCGCATTTTCGTTCACATCATTACTTGTCATAAAGTGTATCTAACTTGTGAGAGCGCGTTCAAACACAACGCTAAAATTATTGGCTGGCATAGCATGTATGCTGGAAAGTGTAAGGCCCGCCTGCATGGCAGCAGGGATCACATCTTCTTCAAGGTCTCGGATTCCCCAACTTGCATCTCGACTTTTCAAACTCACATCAAAATCGAAATTCGACTGGGCAGTATGTTCGCCATTGCGTTTAAATGGACCATAGAGCACCAACTTTCCTTTTGGCGCTAAATATCGACCTGCCCCCGCAAATAACCCCAAGCCAACATTCCACGGCGATATATGAATCATGTTGCATGACAATATCGCGTCAAGCTCACCTTCAATGGCCCAATCTTGGGCAGACGCATCAAGCTCACGCACTGCCTCAACTTGCGTTTCTACACCTTCAAACTTCACCCATGCCGCTGCACTCCGCAAAGAAGCGTTGGAAATATCGCTCGCAATCCATGTCATTTTCGGTGCAGATTTTAGAATATGCACACAGTGTTGGCCTGAGCCTGATGCTAATTCCAACACACGCGCATTTGCGGCGACTTCACCTAGAAAGACATCTCGCACCACATCGCGATTGCGTTCTGTAGAGGGTGAAAATAGCCTTCCATCATCTGTTTCTTGAGAGATTGCCGGCATTGCGTCTTTGCGTGATGTCATCAGCTTTACTTCCAGATTTTGATATCTTGTCCGTCTTTGTAAAATACGCGGCCAGTTGAGGCTTCATCACCTTGCCGCTTTCATTGCGCGGCAATGGTTGGGTCACGAACTTAATATGTTTGGGAACCTTATAGGCAGACAAATGTTCACCTGCAAATTTTTGTAAAGCTGCTGCCGTCAATTTTGTTTCTGGTGCCACATACACCACTGCCCCAACTTCCTCACCCAACTCAATATGAGGCACACCAATAATCGCCACATCCCTCACTTTCGGATGAGCGGCCAAACAGTTTTCCACCTCGATACAGTATATATTCTCACCACCACGGATCAGCATATCTTTGGCACGATCCAATATGAACAAAAACCCTTCTTCATCTATCCGCGCAATATCGCCAGTGCGCAGCCAACCATCTTGTAAAACAGCTTTCGTCGCATTTGGATTTTTCCAATATTCACGCATCAGATTAGGACCACGCACCCAAAGCTCTCCAGCTTCATTGGCGGGCAATAACTGCCCTTCCGCACCTCGCACCTGCAAGTCGATAGTCAGAGCAGCAGCACCCGCACTCAAGGGACGCACCAGATAATCATCACCAAAGATCATCGTGCATGTCGCGCAGGTCTCAGTCATGCCCCAGCCATTCCCCATAATCGTACCTGGAAAGGCTTTTCGAGATTCTGTCACCAATTCTGCTGCAGAAGGTGATCCACCATAGCTCACGATTGATATAGATGAGAGGTCATGCTTTTTGCGATCGGGGTGTCTTAAAATCTGCCACACAATCGTTGGAACGCCGCCAATAACATTGATTTTTTCTTTTGCTATCAAAGCTAATGCTTTTTTGGGGTCCCATTTATGTTGCGTCACTGCCCGCGCACCCCGCACCATCACGGCAAATAATAATGCAATCGCGCCCGTTGTGTGAAAAAAAGGTGCCGAAATCAAATATACCCGCTGCGGATCTCCCGCTTTGGCTATGGGCACAGGCACCCCAGACCGCACAAACCCTCGCGCTTGACTTGAAAGAGAGTTAAAAAGCGCAGAAATAACAGCTCGGTGCGTCGATAATGCGCCTTTAGGTCGGCCCGTCGTGCCCGATGTATAAAACAACATCGCATCATCATCAGGTAAAATACCACACGCTTCTTCTGCGAAATCCTCCAGTTTTTTCCAAGACTTCGCATCGCCGATAATGTCTTCCAACTTAAGATAATGCGCATCCACAGGACCATCCGACCCACGCGAGACAATCACTGTTTCTAAAGACAATAATTCGCGCAAGTATGGCTTCAGCTTTGCTAATGTTTCCCCACACATGACCGCTATCCTAGCACCGCAATCTTTCAGCGCGTAAGCAAGTTCAGCTCCCGTCCACATCGAATTTAGCGGTGTCGCTATCGCTCCACACTTCATTGCCGCCATGACGGTAACTGGCCATTGAGGTACGTTGCGCATGATTACCGCCACCCGCTCGCCCTTATCCAAATTGAGCATATCCCGAAAATACGCAGCCAGTACTTTCGTCGCCTTATGGTTTGCGCCAAAGGTGACACGCTCTTTCTCATATATGAAAAATGTTTTTTTTGAGTGCTTTAGAGTGTTATCCAATAATGCAGGTAGATGTGCAGGCGCATTTTTAAACACGCGTTGTTTCTGCCCCAATACATTTTCTTCAATAATTTCAAACGGACTACCAGGCTTGGATAATACCTCATTCGCCGCCAGAACGCTCATTGCTGGAAAATTAGACTTGTTCATGCCTGCTTTATTTTTGTTCAACTCCCCACCCATTGATAAATATCCCAATCTTAGCTTGAACAATCATTTGCAACGCGTCAAAACCTGTTTCCCTAACTATGGTTGAGTCATGAAAATAGTAAACGCAGCCGAGCCGCATTTGGCAGGCATATTAGAAATTTTTAATACGGCTGTACGTGAAACTTTCGCTGTCTGGACAGAACGCGAAGACACGCTCAATGATCGCCGCGCATGGATGCTAAAATGCCAATCAAATGGCTTCCCGGTTATTGTTGCTCTTGATGTGCAGAACGCCGTTCTTGGATATGCAGCCTATGGCAGTTTTCGAGGCAAGGAAGGATATGACATCACCGTCGAGCATTCCGTCTATGTTGCCAATCATGTACAAGGCAAAGGCATAGGCAAAGCATTGCTTACCGAGCTTATCGTGCGCGCGCAGGCTGATTCACGCCTTGAACGCATGGTCGCCGCCATAGATGCAGGAAACCCCGTCTCCGAAAAACTACATGCCGCGCTCGGTTTTGAAAAAGAAGGCTATATGCGCAAAGTCGCCAAGAAATGGGATCAGCACAGAGACCTTCTCATTATGACAAAAGATGTATCATCGCCAAATACTTAACGCGATTCCTAAGCGATAAGCTGGTCAAAAACCTAGCCGCGAACAACGCCGCCAACGATAAGTTTAAGCTTAGCAGTATCGCCGCGCCCCAATGCAGAAATAGCCTGAGTGGCAATCGCTTTTGCTGACAGCCCCGCTTGCTCATACATGAGATCTGGCTTGTCTTGATCTTGGAATGTATCTGGCAAAGTCATCGGACGTATACGCAGCCCGTTATCCAATGCGCCAACTTTCGCCAAATGCTCGAGCACAAAAGAACCAAAGCCACCACGCGCACCCTCTTCAACGGTCAACAAGACTTCATGTTCTTTCGCCAAACGCTCAATCAAGTCTGTATCAAGTGGTTTTGCAAAACGTGCATCAGCAACAGTCGCAGACAAACCTTGCGCGCCCAACATATCAGCCGCAAGCAACGCTTCCTGTAGACGTCCGCCCAAAGAAAGAATCGCAATCGTGTTTCCCTCTTTGACGATACGGCCCTTACCAATTTCCAGAGGTTCAGCACGATCCCACAAATCAACACCCACGCCTTCACCACGCGGAAAGCGAAAAGCACTAGGACGATCATCTATCGCGTGTGCCGTGGCAACCATACGCTGCAATTCTGCTTCATCTGAAGCTGCCATCAGCACGAAATCTGGCAATGCACCTAAAAAACCAATGTCAAAAGAACCAGCATGCGTGGCACCATCAGCCCCCACAAGCCCTGCCCGATCTATGGCAAAACGAACCGGCAATTTTTGGATCGCCACATCATGCACAACACTGTCATAAGCACGCTGCAGGAAGGTTGAATAAATCGCACAGAATGGCTTCATACCGTCGGCGGCCATACCAGCCGCAAACGTCACACCATGCTGTTCAGCAATTCCCACATCAAACATACGCTCAGGGAATGCATCCCCAAACTTGTCCATGCCTGTTCCAGACGGCATCGCAGCCGTTATCCCAACAATGCGATCATCATCACGCGCAAGCTTGATCAGCTCTTGGGCAAAAATATTTGTATAGCTTGGTGCGTTTGGTTTTGCTTTAGCCTGCTCACCAGTAATCACGTTAAAACGTGATACACCGTGATATTTATCAGCAGAGTTTTCAGCAGGCTCAAAGCCCTTACCTTTTTCCGTCACCACATGCACCAGCACAGGTCCGTTCTGCATGTCACGCACATTTTCCAATACTGGGATAAGCGTATCTAAATCATGTCCATCAATGGGACCGACATAATAAAAACCAAGTGCGTCAAACATCGCGCCACCCAGTGCAAAGTCACGCGCATAATGTTCAGCTTTTTTAGCAGGTTTTTCCAAACCTACTGTTTTGGCGACCATTTTCCCCGCTTTACGTAGATTACGATATCCACGAGACGAAACCGTTTTTGAAAGATAATGGCTTAACGCCCCAACAGGTGGCGCAATCGACATATCATTATCATTCAAAATAACGATAAGGCGCTTATGCAGCCCGCCCATATGGTTCATGGCTTCATACGCCATACCAGCCGTCATAGAGCCGTCACCGATCACACAGATTACATTGCGATCCTCGCCTTTAAGATCACGCGCAGTTGCAAAACCAGCCCCCGCAGAAATAGACGTACCAGCATGAGCCGCACCAAAAGGATCAAATTCACTTTCAGTTCTTTTTGTGAACCCAGATAAACCACCGCCTTGACGAAGTGTGCGAATTTCGTCGCGACGTCCCGTCAAAATTTTATGAGGGTAACATTGGTGCCCAACATCCCAGACAAGTTTATCATCAGGCGTATCAAACACTTTATGAATAGCGACAGTTAACTCCACCACACCGAGCGCAGACCCTAAATGCCCGCCCGTTGTCGACACCACATCAATCGTCTCGCGACGAAGTTCATCCGCTATTTCCGTAAGAGACTCTAAAGATTTATCTTTGAGATCAGCAGGCGACGCTATGGCATCAAGGAATGGAGTTTTATTATTCATATTATTATTCAGACTATACGATCGTCTCGCCTAGTGATGACGATCCAATACAAAATTTACCGTGTTTAACAAAGTACTGGCGCGTCCACCAAACACTGACAAGTGTTGTTTTGCTTGATCTGCCAACATATTTACACGCGAAACAGCACCTTCTTCTCCCAGAAGTGAGACGAAATTTTGTTTGCCAGCATCTTTGTCTTTCGAAACAGCCTTGCCCACAACAGACTCATCCCCCTGAACATCCAATAAATCGTCTTTTATCTGAAATGCCAAGCCAAGGTCATGCGTAAAACCTGCGAGTGCATGATGCTCTTGCTCATTGGCACCACCAATAATCGCGCCAAATTCAGCAGCGCACGCAAATAATGCACCTGTTTTCATCCTTTGCATACGCGTCAAAATGCTCAGTGCATTTTCGTCGTCAAAAGACGGTGCCATATCTATCATCTGCCCGCCGACCATACCACGCGAGCCTGATGAAGACGCAAGAACTTCTATTAATTTACAACGCACTGTCGCATCACCATGCGTTTCAGGATTTGCAAGAATTTCAAATGCCAATGTTTGCAATGCATCGCCCGCCAATACCGCCGTAGCTTCATCAAAAGCTATGTGAACCGTAGGCTGCCCGCGACGCAAATCATCATCATCCATGCAAGGCAGGTCGTCATGTATCAAGGAATAAGCATGCACGCATTCAAGTGCGCTTGCCGCGCGCAAAAGCGATTTCTCCGGCGCGTCAAACATACGTCCAACTTCAATCGTTATGAAAGGACGCAAACGCTTCCCACCTGCCAATGCACCATGGCGCATAGCACGCATTAATTGCGCCTCTGGCCCAACAGCCGGCGCGATCAGTTGATCAATGACAACTGTAATCTTGTCAGCGCATTCAGCTAGATAGTTTTCAAAACTGGCAGATGAGTCGGATTTATCGCTCATTTAAGGTCACTTGGCTCAACACCGGACGCTGAACCATCTGAACCAACGATAATATTCTCGACCTTCGTTTCAGCAGCGCTTAGCTTTTTCTCGCAATGAGATTTCAACAATTCACCGCGCTCATAAATCACGATAGAATCTTCCAATGGTACATCCCCACTTTCCAATTGTTGAACAATGCCCTCCAGCTCCGCTAGCGCATCTTCAAAATTTAATTTTGGAATGTCCTTGTTGGATGTAACAGGGGCCATCAGCTTCCTCCGCATAAAATGAGTGTTGAACCATACGATTCACAACGCCGTCAAACAAGCTAAGTTTGCTGCTATTTAGTCAAGTTTTTCATAAATTCTGAAAGACCAATAGCTATCTCCGCCATCATAACGGCATTTCCAGCCTCGGCGTTTGAATTCTGGACGCATCATACGATTAAACCATCCATGGGCAGCTAAAACCGCATCTTGGCCAGTTGAGGCCTGTGCAATCAGAATATCGGCGGCCTTGCCAGCCCGTATGCGCGCTTCAACTTGGCTCTCCTGACCACCAGAATTTCCAAAACACCACGAAATGCGCGCAAATAAATTCCATCGCTTAGGCAAGAATTTCCAGAAATCACTCCACTCAGGAGGTGGTAAAGGCGCTTCTACGAATATCTCATTTTGCACGACATCACGTCCATTCGCGATAGCTTGCGCTGTCTCAATAGATCTTGGACGGATACTGGCATTAATTATTGGGGCATTCTTTGTGGCGTCTAATAGTTTTTTAGAAGGGCCCTGCCCGTCCTTTTTAAGCGATGCACGTTCATAGCCTGCCCACCATTCAATATACTCACGGTGATTTAGCTTGGGACCAAGCTCTCTGTCTTTATCCGGCTTACCATGACGCGCCACGATAATACGCCCATAGGACTTTGCCTGCTTTGCAACATTCTGTGTTCCAGCTGAGACTGTGTCAGCTGTAGAATCACTATTTGCTGTTACATGCGGCACTGGCGTAATGATCCCCACTTGATGGCCCGTGCAGAACACGAACTTATAATGTTCAGTTGCTCGGTGTACCCGCCTCTTTCGTTATGGGCAAGTGCATCATTTAATTCCTACAGACTTTCATCTCACAAGAATTATAAGACCGAGCATCTCTATTGCTGCGTGTTCCGTCTACTGACATTTTCATTAAAACGCATGTCTTGCCAAAACGTTGCCAATTACAGGAATTTACACACGCTTAAATGCACGCTTCAAACCTTGCTTACGGCCTTCAAAAGAACGCTCGACCGACAATATAACATCCAAACGACGACGCAATTTACCCGCAAATCCCGATACAGGCCCCAAAGGTGCGCGCTCGAGTTGATGCCACACTTCGCCGCCAATGCCGCGCATGGCCCCTTTTACACCCGTCGCAGGAATCACCCCATTACAAACGGGCACCATTCTGCTTGCATAATATTTCTTATAGTGCTCAGCGCCAACTCCCATATCTGCCGTCAGAATGCCCGCATTCGCCGCCGCTTCAAGAAGGCTTTTCTGCAATAACATGCCCGGCGAATAGCTGTGATATTCAGTGTTATATCCAGAAATCCACCCGTGCAGAAGGGAGCCTGAACGCAGACCAAATTCAGCCGCCATCAGTTTTCCATCACACCGCAATGTCGTCATCACCCCGGCAAACTCAGGTGTTTGCATTTCAAAACACCCGCGCAACATATCTCTGGCCCATTTTGCAGACAGCACATTATGCAAACCTGTGCGCTCATATTGCTCTTGTTTCCAACCGATCAATGTCTCTAGCGCTTCGATGGAAGGTTCGTGGAATGTAAGCTGCAATGGGCCAGCTTCTTTTTCCGTTTTCCGCCACAAGCGTCGGCAGTTTTTAAAGTGGCGCGGAAATGTCGAACGGCGCGATTCTAAATATGTTTCAAATCCGGGCGAAAGGTCAGCAATAAAAGCTGGCATTTGCCCGCGCACATTCAAGCCGGTCTTCAACAATACAGGGTCACACAGCTGAATATCCACGAGATTATACGTGTCTTCTTCGCCTTCAACTTCACTCAGGCAATCCACACCCAGCACGGGTATTCCAGAAAAAGTGTAAACCGCGCCTCCCGCCTGCGCGAGCATATCTGCCGCGATATGTTCATATCCCGAACGCAGAACTGGTCCATTATAGTCCGCAAATGGTGCTCCAACAGGACGCGCCAAAGGCAAGCCAACGCCTGACACCTGCACAGGGAAAAAGCCAATAGCTTCCCCTGCCTCATTGTGTGCAAGCACTAGCCTGACATCATCACGCGCCGCGCCAACAATTTGGAAAAATTCCGGCGAAAAATAAGGGCTTTGGTATCTTTCACTCGACGCACATATTGAACGCCAAGCCTGCATATCTTCAATAGAAAGGTCTGCGGGGGAAATAATTTTAATGTTCATATTCTACTCCGCAAAACACGATTGGCTCAAACTTTTGGATCGAGCCATTCATGTTTCGGGCCAAATTGATCTGTTAGCCTGCTATACACGCGGTCTGTGTCAGAATTCTTAAAGCCCCCGCCACACACGTGACGTTGGACATTTAGATTCTGGAGCCTTCTTACAGCGAGAAAGTGTAAAGAAAACAGTCTCTCCACGCCCCATTAAATGGTCATATGGCACAAAACCGATGGTAGATGGCGTATCTCCTACAGCGAAACGACGACCGCCCCAGCCATTTGGATTCTCTTTATACAGCTCTAAATGACCTCGCGGCGAACGCGAATCTTCTGAATTGTCCCGATTATCACCCATCATGAAAACATGCTCGGCTGGCACAATGAACTCAGGTGTATCATCAAAAGACTGACTACCCGCAAATTTATGCGTTAGATATGACACACCATTGGGAAGTGTCTCACGATATTCAATCGTGTTTTCAGACATAGGCTTGCCGTGTGGCGTATAACGGAAACGGCGCACCACTTCACGTTCCACAGCCTCACCATTAATGTGAAGATGTCCTTCAATCATCTGAATCCTATCACCCGGCAAACCGATAAGGCGCTTAATCATTACCTTATTATCATTGGGGTGACGAAACACGATTACATCACCGCGCTTTGGTTCAGATGCAAAAATCTTTTGATTTGGTTTTGTTTTATCTTCTTTCGTAAACCATGTGCCGATGCCGAAAGCAGGCGAATAACGCCCATACCCATAAGCATATTTAGCCACAGCCACGCGATCGCCAATTTGCAGGTTCGGCACCATGCTTTCTGAGGGAATCGAGCGAAGCTCAAACACAAATGACGTTAGCAGCAACCAGATCGGCAAAAAGATAGCGATCGTTAGTCCTGTTTCCTTGGCTTCATAAATCCACCAATCCAGCCCTGTTCTCTTGACGGTTTCGTCTTTTGAAGAGGCCGTTGCGGATTCACCTGCGGAATCGTTCTTTGTGTGTGTGTCTTCTACAGTCATTTCAAACGTACCGCCGTACCATAAACCAGAATTTCAGCTGCGCCCTGCATAATCGTCGACGTCGTAATCCGCATAGACACAACTGCATCTGCCCCTAAGCTTTCCGCATGCGCTGTCATTCTATCCAGACTTTGCTCACGTGCTTCGGCAATTAGCTTTGTGTATTCAGAGACTTCACCACCAACCAATAAACGCAATGCTGCCAAAACGTCATGCCCCACATTACGTGCGCGCACAACATTGCCGCGTGCGATACCCACAACTTCAGTAATTTCCCGGTTGGGGACAGTCTCAGCCATTGTCACAATGATTGGCATGTTATCGCTCCACATTCTTCGAATAATAATTGTCTTCGCTGTTTTTCAGGCGATCGACAACCACCTTCAACACCAAAATAGCTAAGCCGGTAAGAGGAAGACCGACAGTCAGGGCAAACAACGCAAACATTGCCACCCCGCCCGAGCCAGCATCAGGAATGCTTAAAATGGCAGACGCCATTCCAAAAACAAAAAAAGCAAAATAAATAAAAATCCCAGCGCCAATAAGGCTAATGCCTAAAATCGTCCATCCACTCGCATGCGTTTTCGCACGCATTTTTTGGTGATCTCCAACGGGGGATTGGCTGTTATATCTGTCTTGCAAAAGTCTTCCTTCCACGTTTCAGGCTTTTAAACCTGAAATACCCACAACGTCACAGCCATACTTTAAGAACAGCACATTCGACGAGACTAGAGCGACATCAATGCCCTAAGGTCAAGCCCCTTCATCTACAGGAACAGCCTCATAATAATACACACCATCAACGCGTTTGCGTTGCACGCGGCCACGCGCAAGCAGATAATTTAAGTGAGCAATCGCTTCGCCTGTCGCAGTAAAATAATCACCTTTACCAATTTTGCGGAAGAAAAGTGTTGCAAATACGTCCACGGCGCTCGCAGGCTCCTTTAAGCGCTCCCATAAACGTTCAATTTGACGCTGATGCCCTTCAATCAAATTCCGCAGCCGCGAATGTGCGCCCTTAAATGGACGATTATGCGCTGGCAAGACCAATACATCCGAGGGCACTTCATCAATCAGCTTCGCACAACTTGCCAGCCAGTCTGACAATGGATCAGCCTCTGGTTCAGTTGGGTACACAGATACATTCGACGAAATACGCGGCAATAACTGATCGCCTGAAATCATCACATTCAACTCTTCGCAATATAGGCACATATGTTCAGGACTATGCCCCGTCCCTTCTATTAAGCGCCAGTCTCGCCCGCCAATGGAAATAACATCCCCATCTTTCAAACGCCGATACGATTCAGGAAGTGGCCACACCATATTGCCAAAAAAACCAAACCGCTTTTTGTAATGGTCCAGCATGTCTTGCGTCCAACCCGCCTGAGCGTAAAATTGAATGCCTTCTGGTGGTGCCTCACGTCCGGTATCAGCCACAAGCATACGACACGAAATATATTCAGCTTGCGACATCCATAATTCACACTCAAATTTTCGGGTAATCCAGCCGGCCAATCCTATATGATCTGGATGGAGGTGTGTTCCAATCACACGCACAATCGGTTTGCCTTTAAGGTGAGTTTTGAAAATCCCCTCCCAAAGATCACGCGTCTCTTCCATCGACATGCCAGTATCAACCAGCGTCCAACCATTCTCTTCTTCAATAAGCCAAAGATTGATCCAATCCAGACCTTTAATCGGCAAGGGCATGGCCACCCACAAAACGCCATCCGCCACTTGCGTCACATGCCCTGGTTCTGGCTGAGCTTCAAAAGGATATTCAAGTTTTATCCGGCCTGATTTGCCAAAAAACTCTAATTTGCGGGCTTCCTCGGCGGCATCCACACTCGCAGTTTCATCACCAGAGTTTGCTCCAGATTTTGTCATGCGAAATATCCCCTGAGGTTTGCAAATCATTTTTAAAGCTAAACCTACGCCGAACAACGCACCAAAGGAATAGTAACCTAGGGGAAGATAGGGGTGTTTTTTATCCTATACCCCTGTCATGTCCGACAAAACACGAGATAATAAAGCTATAAAGCTCTGGCCCAATACAGGAGAATAGGTCGTATCATCACTTCGCAGCGGTTTGTTTGAATTTATACCCGTCACCACTATCCCTTCGCGAGTGCGCGACAACCAAGGTCCGCCAGATGAACCTTCGGTCAATTGATTTTCAGCTTCCAGCACACCCAATGCCGATGACTTCAATCGCCCAGTAGATGCATACAAATGACGTCCATCAAATGCATAAGCAGAACTAGGAGATTGCGGATATCCCAAACTCACAGCAGCCTCAGGCATGTCGGGATTTGCAACTCTCACACCTAATGCGCCCGTCTTAGAGAGGATGGGTTTATCCAACACGATAAATGCAAAATCGTGCGGGCTAGTTGGCTCCCCCGCCTCGGGGGCAATCCAAGCTTTCAGCACATAGCCGCGAACACCGGCCCATTTCTCAGTTTCGGCGCCCGCACGATATGCCGGTTCAAATATGGCCCAATCCGCTAAGCCAGACACTTTTTCAGATGAAGCTTCCCCCAACTTATCGCTGCCAATATCGCGATCACTAGATTGACCATTACCGTTTGAATGCACACTGCGTGAAAACACACAATGCCCTGCCGTCGCAATCACGCGCTCGGACACAACCCATGCAGTGCAATATCGCACAACACCCTCAATACTATAACTAAGGCGCCCAATCGCAGTATAAGGGTATTGAGATTGATCAATAATGGCCTCAGTCAATTCACCCGATTGAGTGACCTCCTCAAGGCGACGCTGAACATGAGGCGCAGGCACACCATGAATTTCAGGTCGCCCAAAAAAACGTTGCCCTGATGGCGGGGTTGCAATCAGCACCTCACCCTTATCTTTCAAAGCATCTAATTCAGCATTTAGAGCCTCAGGGTTTTCAGCTAAAACCTCAGGCGACACAGATGGACCATAGACATGATCGGGCAATTGCGCAGGCGTGGAGGATGCCGCAAGCAGGTCCATACCAGAGCGCTCATACCCTGCAGGCAGCCCCATATCAAACACGATAGGTTCGAGTGCGGAAACGTCATCCATCCCATATTTCCTATCTAAATTTTCCAAAAAGGTGAAAATAACCCTCAATTATAAACATTATCATATCAAGAGGTGACATTCCGCCTCTTCCTGTTTTGCGCATGATAGGCCATAACCTTTCCCATAATTGGAAAAATATGCCTTAAGAAAGTGTCTTCTCTATGGTCGACAAGTCAAAATTACCTTCACGCCACGTAACTATTGGCCCCAAAAAAGCACCTCAACGCTCATACTATTACGCTATGGGCTTAGGAACGAAGGAAATTGAGCAGCCATTCGTAGGTGTCGCATCCGCATGGAATGAAGCAGCCCCATGTAACATTGCCCTTCAACGCCAAGCACACGCCGTGTCTCAGGGTGTTAAGAATGCCAATGGTACACCTCGCGAATTCTGTACCATCACCGTGACTGACGGTATCGCCATGGGAACAGAGGCTATGCGCTCTTCCCTTGTATCGCGTGATGTGATCGCAGACTCTGTAGAGCTTACAATTCGTGGCCACTTCTATGACGCACTTGTGGGCATCGCCGGATGTGACAAATCACTACCGGGTATGATGATGGCCATGTTGCGCCTGAATGTCCCATCGGCATTCCTTTATGGTGGGTCAATCCTTCCGGGTCGCTTTGAGGACAAAGACGTTACTGTGCTAGACGTGTTTGAGGCCGTGGGTTCTTACGCTGTTGGTGCCAACAATATGGACGAAGCCAAGCTCAACAAGCTTGAGAAAGTCGCTTGTCCGGGTGCTGGTGCATGTGGTGGACAATTTACCGCCAACACAATGGCGTGTGTATCAGAAGCCATCGGTCTTGCTCTTCCGCTTTCGTCTGCCCTACCAGCGCCTTATGAAAACCGTGACCAATATGCGGTTGCCACAGGTGAAGCTGTGATGAAACTCATTGAGCGCAATCTTCGTCCACGTGACATCTGTACACTTAAAGCCTTTGAAAACGCGGCTGCCGTTGTCGCCGCGACAGGTGGGTCAACAAATGCAGGTCTTCACCTTCCCGCTATGGCGAATGAAGCAGGTATTGATTTCCCACTAGAGCGCGTGGCTGAAATCTTCAAGAAAACGCCTTACCTCGCCGACCTGAAACCAGGCGGACGCTATGTTGCCAAAGACATGGGTGAAGCTGGCGGCATGCCAATGCTCATGCGCACAATGCTTGATGGCGGCTATTTGCATGGTGATTGTATCACCGTGACCGGAAAGACGCTCGCTGAAAACCTTGAAGGCGTAAAATTCGATCCATCTCAAAAAGTCATCTACCCCGTCACAAACCCAATCACACCAACTGGCGGTGTTGTCGGCTTGAAAGGTTCAATGGCTCCAGATGGCGCAATTGTGAAAGTTGCAGGCCTCGCTCACCAAACATTTAGCGGCCCAGCACGCGTATTCGATTCTGAAGATGATTGTTTTGAAGCCGTGCGCGACAAAACATATAAAGAAGGCGAAGTCTTGGTCATCCGTTATGAGGGACCAAAAGGCGGACCAGGCATGCGCGAAATGCTCGCCACAACCGCCGCCCTTTACGGTCAAGGCATGGGTGACAAAGTTGCCCTCATCACAGATGGACGCTTCTCTGGTGCCACACGTGGTTTCTGTATCGGACACGTCACACCAGAAGCCTATGATGGCGGACCAATTGGTCTTGTGAAAGATGGTGACATCATCTCTATCGACGCTGTAAAAGGCACAATCGAGCTTGAAGTTGATGATGCGGAACTTGCCAAACGCAAAGCCGCATTCAAGCCAAAGCAAAATCTCTACGCAACAGGCGCGCTTTACAAATACGCCCAAACAGTCGGCCCAGCCCACCTCGGTGCGTGCACCCACCCGGGCGCAAAGTTTGAAAAACACATGTATGCAGACCTTTAATCCTGCCGCATAACGATTAGATAAAGCCCATTCTAGCGTCTCGCTTATGAGGTTGTTGGAATGGGCTTTTTTTATTGCCCACCCCATGCATTTAGATTGATACCCCCGCCATGTCACAGGCAAATTCACACAGCGACAAACCAGTTCTCGGCCTCACCTTTCGCCTCATCGCGATTGCCAGCCTTGCAACCATGTTCATGCTCGTGAAATTCCTCGGGGAGCGCGATGTGCATGTTGTGGAAATGCTGTTTTACCGCTTCTTGTTTGGCTTTGTGATGATGGGCCTATGGGTGTTTTACCGCAACGGCCTCGCCAGCTTAAAGACCAAACGCGTCGATCTGCATATTTCACGTGCCATTACGGGCGCTGTCGGCATGGGGCTAAACTTTGGTGCTGTCATGCTTTTGCCCATGGCCGAAGCCGCCACGATAAGCTTCACCGTTCCCCTTATCGCAACCTTATTGTCAGTTATTTTGTTGTCAGAATATGTCGGTCTGCGCCGCTGGATAGCTGTTGTGGTTGGTTTTATCGGAATTGTGATCGCCATACAGCCTTGGCACAATAACATCCCGCCCATTGGCGCAGCAGTCGCGTTTGCGGGCGCAGTGATGACGGCGCTGACTATCATTATTGTACGCAAACTCTCCGCGACAGAGTCTTCAGCCACGATCGTCTTTTACTATACCGCGATGTCCGTGCCTGTTTTGGCCATTGCCATGTTTTGGTTTGGCAAAGCCCACTCATGGGAAATTTTTGGCCTGCTCGCCTTGATTGGCCTTTTTGGCACAATCGGACAGATCACCCTGTCGGAATCGCTGCGATACGCCAATGTCGCCGTTGTCATGCCGATGGATTATTCCAACCTGATATTTGCGACATTTTTTGGCTATATGATTTGGGATCAATGGCCCGTAGACTCGCTATGGTTTGGCCTTCCGCTGATTGTTGGCTCCGGCATTTATATCGCCCTGCGCGAACACAAACTCTCCATCCAACGCGCCCAACACCCCGAAAATATCGCACCATAAAGATATATACTAGTTGACTATCGCTTCACCCCTTAGTTTGAGAAAGTAGCGATATACCCTCTCGCGAACCTAGAACGGTCTCCATAGGGGAAACTGTAATCGTCCTTCGGCACATCCTGCATGCACTCAAGTATTTCACTAGCTTCTTTCGACCTAATTTCACAATCGTCGTATTTAATTCTGCCAAGCTCTTTATAAACCAAGACTCTAAATTCTTCTTGAGTTTGAAAGTTCGTTTTTCCTTTTCTTGGATCCACAGCCGTTACAATTTTTATAGACTTGTTCCATTTATCTCCAAAGGCAGGATGATTTAAATGGCGAATATCTACTACATTAGCTAAAAGTGCTGATACAGAATAGGCGGTTCGAGTTGCCCCAATCAATTGAATAGCAAGCTTTTGAGATAGTGCGAATTCAGGGACATTTTTCGTAAGACGCAATAATGCCAATATCTGATTCAGTTGCTGCAATTGAACTGACCCAATATTGCCCTCTTCAGATATAGTTAATAATATTCTTTCAAATTCTGCTTTTTGCTTCCAAACAAACTCTTCTGCTTTATCAGAGTTTTCTCGAGATTTACTTCTCAGATTCTCAATATGCTGGATAAATTCTTTTGTTTTCCAAAAATTAAATAACTGCTCCAATTGTTTGGTCGGAGGTCCTACAAGCAAGTTAAATTCAACCTGCATCCATAGTGCACCTTCACGCAAGGCATCATTTTTCGACAAAACAAGCTCATTCAAACGCTTCACACTATAAGGAACTCTTGGTTCATTCCTTATCTCACAGTTGTCACAATGCTCTTTTATTTCTTTGAAAAATTCTTCTGACGGAAACCACTTATTTTTTTCACGGTTATATCTCATGCCACTTTCAAAAAAATCAGCTTCCAAAAAAGGGTCAAATGACTTCAATTGTCCTGCTTTATAAAGTTTTCGTTCGGTTCTTCGTCTATGAGAGATACCTAGCGCTTGTAGCAGTGCTGCCATTATAACCAAATCAACCATTGCTCGTGCACCGAACGTTAAATGTTTGGCCAATGAGGAACTTTCGTTAGAAATCGAAAACGGTGTCTTTACATCTACATTGTAAATTTCGAACCAGTCGACAAAGGGTACAGCTTTAGCTAATTCAGCTCCAAAAAACCTAAGCCAATCAACAAAAGCATTTCCAGAAGTCATCCCTTGAACTTCTTGAAATGGTGCCAACCACCCCTGTATCTGATGAAGCGTTAAAGGGACCAAAACAAAAAATGAAGCATATGCGAGCAACGCCTCATCTTTGAAATCATTCTCAAACCCAATATGAATACCGCCTTTTCTTGTGGACTGAAGCCTAGATGCAGTATCTCTATCTTCTTCAACCCAAGCCCAGCGGCGCCCCAGAGCAAATGCCAAAATCATTGCAAATGAAATGGGTATCAAACCAAATGGGCTAGCAAGCACAAAACCCAACGAAGACAACAACAACATTATTAAAACTAAAAGAAAGTGCCCAGTTCGCTTCTCCGTACTCCCAGACAAAGGAGCGATCACCTTGACCATATAACTGTCAATCATACTAAGCGGTTTAGTAACCCCGCCTAATAAAGCATCAATTGAACTCGGCCCCATCGAATGAACTCTGGATGCATCCAAATGTGAAGTCCTCAACCATCGTGTAATGTTAGGTATAAATATGACAGATAAAAAGGCGATAACAACTAACCCCGTAACAAATACGCCGAAATTTTCTGCCATCTTAAAATCACCACTAGAAGCTGCTGCAACCAAAGCGACTATTAGACCAAGAGCCGCTAAAAAGACGATAAAACTAGTAGCGGTAATCACATCTGTACGAACAAATTTAACTTTCAACTTTTTAGATTCTAATTTTGATTTCAAATAGTTTCCTACCAGCAAGGGAAAAAACGAACTAATTGAAAGTCCAACAAATACACTCACATGCAGCGGGTCATAATCCACACCTATCCTAAGCTGTAATGGAATTTTAAATACCGCGCTTGCACTCAGATAGGCAATGCCACACAAAACGGTCAAACTCGCGATAAGATAGAAATACATTTCAACAAAACCGCGATGAATTATTGCACTCCGATTTGACTGAGAGCTGTTTACGTTGGGTTCCGTACTTTCTATAGCCTGGCTCAACTTTCTCCAGACACCCAATACTCTTGAAATTAAAGCGATCTGGTAAGTTACAAAGAAAAAACCTAGAATAATTCCCCATTCCGTAACGCCAACTATTTGATCACCTGACACCAAACAATCTACCAATATGATGTGAAGTAACAAAGTAGAAAAAAGACCAAAAATAAGTGCTGTTTTATTCATTTATAAACGTGCCACCCCAAAATCCCCCAACGGCATCATTAACAATTCATTAATACTTCAATCACGTGAAGTTGCAATCTTCAACAAAAATTTTCACGCTATTTGGGGTTACAGTTTATCAACCCTCTAAAACTTATCCCCCGCCTGAAAACCTCGTGCATACTACGTCCATCACACCTCATGGGGCGGCTCGCGACCGATCGTGCTGGGGTGGGATGGTGTACCCTTCAAACCACATGGCGCATTCGGAGTGTCTATGCAGGTGTTGGGCGTGCTCTAGGGGATATCCTTTGCGGGGGTGGCTGTCGTCATCCTTAGCGGGCTTTGGGGGCAGGAACCCCTTATAAGAAGGAACCTCACCACGGTAAATCACCATGCGAGGCACGCAGATTTGCGGCCTACTTACCTGCTGGGGCCCGTGTGCAGATCGGGTCTTGGCTATCACTGCCAAAAATCTGTGTGCTTCGCGCCCTGATTTTACAAAGAATGCTTATACTCTCGCATCAGAAATGGTGGCGGAGGTTTTGGTGTATCCGGCCCTCAGGCCGACGCGCAAAGCGAAGGCACAGGTGCGCCAATTTCTAATTGGCAATCGCACCGCGCAAAGACAGTCAAATGGCAGAGGCTTTGGTGTATGGAGGCGTCCCGCACAGATATTGACATTATTTGAAATTCAACCCTACCCTGAATTTACGTTACGATAAGTTCGCAATAACTTTCATAAGGGGGAGGCATTCATGTCTGCTGCGATTTTAAACACAACGTCACTAAGTTCACTTTCTAACGCAAACCAAACCTCACGCGCGAAAGACAAACGTCTCACTAAATTCTTGCTTTCAGGCGCGCTCGCCACAGCTCTTACAGTCGGCCTTTTCAGCGTGATGGAATATCTTATCCGCATTGATCAAATTGAGATTGCGCAAGTTAAATCCCACACGCTCACAAGCTTCATTGCAGAAACGGCGACGATAGAAGACGTTTTCATAAAAGATGACGTCATCACCAAGATAGAGCCAGCAACACCGCCGCCGGCCGCGCCCACACTTATCCATAAACCCACGGATGGCGCTATTCTCGGCGGATATACAATCGCCGCAAGCACGCCCGATTTTAAAACTTCAATCCCCACCATTAAAACAGGCGTTTATCGCGGCCCCACAACGGCAATCCCTATTCGTGCGCCTTTGCCAAGCTATCCAAACCGTGCGCAATCAATGGGCCTTTCTGGAAGCTGCGAAGTCGCCTTCTCCTTGTCGGCACGCGGTGAACCTTTCAACATAGCCGCCACATGCAGCCATCCCGTTTTTGTGGAATCAGCTGAACGCGCCGTAGGCAAGGCTGCATTCTCTCCGACAAAAAATGATGATGGCATGCCCGTCATTACACACAATGTCGTCTGGCCGCTTGAGTATAAACTCAACTAAAACAGTCACCGTCATTTCTGTGCGGCTTTCTAGGGCTTATCTGGCAAGTCGCACATTAACCTTCCTTGCCCCTCCCGCATTTGACCGATATATCTAGCCTCAGCACATTGCATTGAGGGGACGGACATGAATGAGATCGCAGGAACTGACAATCTGCTACAGCTCCACGAATTGCTCGGCCAGCACCGTGAGCTAATCTCTAACACATGGCAGTTTTTCGTCAGCGTCCATATCGCGATTTTCGGTCTGCTTTTCATGATCAATCCAGAGCGCGTCAACTGGGCTTCGCGTTTCGTATTATTTGCGGCCTATAGCGGCTTTATGTACCTCAATTATAATGCCCAAGTGGACAATTATAATTACAGCCTGCAATTGCTCACCCTCGCAAAAGAGCTAGAAATAGGCCTCCCGACATCTCACGCAATTCTCACAAATGTGTTTGGTGAGCCTGGTTGGGTTCTAAAATACTTGATCTACATCTTTAGCGTTGCCATGTGTGTGGGCGGAACCTTAATCCTGATCCCAAACAGTCCCCGTCGCCCAAGGCAAGACACAAATGCCAAATCAAGACACGGACGTTCAGGCCCCAAGGGATTAAAACTAGCAGAGCCACAACCGTTCGAAGACTAGTCTCATTGGTCCTTGACGTATTCAAAAAGGACCACGTCTTGCGCATCACTTTTCTAACCCTGCTTGCCATGCTTGCTTTTGCGGGAAACTCAATTATTGCACGCCTCGCTTTAAGCTCTCAAGGCATGGAGCCTGCGCTTATTGATCCTGAAAATTACGCCCTCATTCGGCTTGTATCCGGTGCCGCTGTGTTGGGCGTGCTGGTCGGCATCAAGCAAGGCTTTAGCTGGAAAATCGTTCAAGCAGGCAATTGGGTGTCAGCTTTCAGTTTATTTTTATATGGTGCGGCCTTCGCCTATTCCTACGTCATGATCGATACCGGCCTTGGTGCACTTATTCTATTTGCCTGCGTGCAACTCACCATGATTGGATGGGCCGTAATAAAAGGCCAAAGCCTCAGTGTTTGGGAAATTGCAGGTTCACTCCTCGCCTTTGGCGCACTAATCTGGCTCGTCTCCCCCGGCATTGCAGCGCCTGATCCTTTCGCTGCTTTTCTTATGGCCATATCAGGAATTGCTTGGGGCGCGTACTCGCTACGTGGGCAAACATCCTCCTCCCCACTCAATGCAAGTGCGGGTAATTTCATCCTCACAATACCAATGCTAATCATCCTCATCCGCCCCACAGATTTGCAGCTGTCAGGCATTGCTCTCGCAATCCTATCAGGTGCCATCACATCAGGATTGGGATATGCGCTGTGGTACAGCGTTCTACCCAAACTTAGCACTGCTAAAGCTGCGATATGGCAACTCAGCGTACCTGTATTTGCGGGCATTGGTGGAAGTTTGCTATTATCAGAAGCATGGACTTTACGTTTCACCATCGCCTCCATTCTTATCCTAAGCGGTGTAACCATGGCCATATTCGCTAAGCAAGCACGTACACTCCCTAAAGATTAAAATAAAAAAGCCGCTAGGACATATCCCAACGGCCTTTATTCATTTTCTAATTTGCACTCTCACTCTTTAAGGGCAAGGGTTTGGTTGCACTTGATGGATCGTATTCACGCAATCTTCCATCATTTCAGTCCACTCTAAATCAAATGCATCAATACAAATTTCCAGCTGCTGCATTGTTGTCGAACCGATTATTGTCGAACCCATATAAGGGCGCGTGTCGCAGAATTTAATTGCCAATTGAGTAGGATCGACATCCAACTCTAAAGCAAGATCTAAGTAAGCCGTAATTGCTTTTTCAGCGATCGGCCCTTCATAACGCCCTAACCGCTCAAACAATTGTTTTCGGGAGCCTAAGGGCAAAGCCCCATCACGATATTTACCCGTTAAATAACCTTGTGCCAAAGGCGAGTAAGCGAGCAAGGATACGTCTTCATGACGACACACTTCCTCCAAACCGACTTCAAATTCGCGGTTTACAAGACTAAATGCGTTTTGAATTGAAGCCACACGCGGCAAACCTTTGGCCTCAGCCGCCTGCAAGAATTTCATCACGCCATAAGGCGTTTCATTCGACAATCCGATATGGCGAATATTGCCCTTTTCAACATGCGCATTCAGCGCCTCTAACTGCGCTTCAAAACTTTCAGATTCAACCTTCCAATCATCTTCAGACATGGCACCGCCGAAAAGCGCGACCTTACGATCTGGCCAATGAATTTGATAAAGATCAATATAATCGGTCTGCAAACGCGATAAGCTTTGTTCTACAGCGATATCAACTTGCTCTTTGGTGACGCGCATAAGCTCATACTGCTTGTCACCGCGCATATAATTTAAACCAGAACGACCGACAATTTTTGACGCCAGAATGATTTTATCTCGATTGCCCGTTTTTTTAAACCAGCTTCCAACAATCTTTTCTGTGGCACCATAAGTTTCAGCCATTGGGGGAATGGAATACAGCTCTGCAGTATCAAAGAAATTGATCCCTCGCTCCAACGCATAATCCATTTGAGCATGGCCTTCAGCTTCGGTGTTTTGCTGGCCAAATGTCATGGTGCCAAGGCAGCAAGAAGACACATCAATGCCTGTTCGACCAAGTTTTCTCATTTGCATAGCCATATATGCCCTCTTTGATTGGTTGGATTTACGCCTAATCACGCATCATTTCTTTAAGTAAAGTGATTTGAGCCTTGTGCAAGACTGCAGGTCTCACCAAATTGTGATCACACGAGGTTATGCGCTGTACTATCTTAGTGAAGTAGTTTGAAAATCGCATCACAAAGATTTGTGAAGCTTGGAGGCTTAAAATGAAAAAAACATTGTTTACGACCGCACTTTTGAGTGCATCTATCATCACCCTAGTGGCCTGCAACCCACAAGGCACCACAGCAGAAGCTGCACCTGCACCAACGCCGGCTCCAGTAGAGACCAAAATTGATACTGCTAAAGCAGACGCTGTAGCAGCTCAGCTCGCAGAAACAGCAGCTGGAGAATACAAGCTTGAAAACACCCATGCATTCTTGTTCTGGAGTCTTAGCCATGGTGGTCTCTCAACATACACCGCTAAATTTACAGATTGGGATGCAACGATAAACTTTGATCCAGCAAACCCTGCTGCATCAACTGTATCTGCAACGATAAACCCAATCTCCGTGCAAACAGATCACCCAACCAAAGCGGACGAATGGCACGCTGAACTCGCGAATGACTTTTTCCTAGCCCAGGAATTTCCAGCAATAACATTCACGTCTACATCAGCTAAAACCACTGGCCCCAACACAGGTATCATCACAGGAGATCTAACTTTCCTTGGTGTAACCAAATCACTAGACCTAGATGTTACTTATAATGGTGTCGGCAACAAACCTTGGCTTGGTGATTTGGACGTGATCGGCTTTGATGCTGTAACTCAATTCAAGCGCTCTGAATTTGGACTTACAAAAGCTGTCGAATACGGCATTGGTGATGTTGTTACGATCAACATCTCAGCTGAGTTTGTACAGACAGCACCAGAAGCAGCGGCTGAATAATATCGCCTAATTTAGGCAAGGGTTTCGATCGCTCCGCATACCTTTAGTAAAAGCGGAGCGGTCAAATTCCACACGGCTCTTTTGCAAACCAAAAAGGATATAGCATGTCCCTCTTTCGCTCATTGCCTGCCCCACGCCGCATATTAGCTATAGCGGGACTTTCTCTGCTGACTGTATCAGGCTGTATTTCAAAACCAGTCCAGTCCATTGCCCAATTGGAAGCTGGTAATTACACGCTAGATAAGTCTCATGCGTCGCTTACCTTCGCTGTCCAGCATATGGGGTTAGCATGGTATACAATGCGCTTTAACGACTTTGACGCAACTGTAAAATTTGATGCTGACAATCCAGAAAATTCATCCGTTTCCGCGATAATCGACCCTTTCTCAATTGACGCGAACCACCCAGAAAAGGGTGCAGAATGGGACAATGAACTTGCTACAGATGATCGCTTTTTGTCCGCCAATAAATATCCAGACATAACTTTCACCTCCACATCCTTAAAACGCCTAAGTGATACAACTGGTCTTCTGACCGGTGACCTAAATCTTCTTGGAGTTACGAAACCAATATCTATGGACGTTACTTTTCATGGATCTAATACAGTTCCATGGGCACCAGACAAAGCCATTCTTGGTTTCTCAGCCAAAGGCTCATTTAACCGCTCCGAATTTGGAATGACTTCTCTTTTGCCCAACACTGTCAGTGATGAAGTACGCTTTCAGATTGAAGTAGAATTTGGCGAAAACTAAAATTAGTGTATGCAAATCTAAGTATCCAAAACCGCTTTGGGAGCCGTCCTCATGCCAATAATGAAATATCGCTATTCAGCAGTTGCTATCGCCTTGCACTGGGTAATCGCGTTAGCAATTTTGGGGATGATTGCACTTGGCTGGTATATGGGCGATTTGCCCAATGATGCAGCCAATAAAGCCGACTTATATCAACTCCATAAGTCCATTGGAGTGTCTATTCTTGTTCTAACAATTGCGCGAATTTTATGGCGCATTATGAACAAACCGCCTGAAGAACTACCCATGGAGCACAAGCAAGCTTTGGCTGCCAAAGCTGTTCATATCGGGTTCTATGCACTTATGATCTTGATGCCTCTTACAGGGTGGATTTTAGTATCTGCATCAGCACGTGGCTTTCCGACAATATTGTATGATGTCATTCAATGGCCGCATCTTCCTTTTCTACCGGACCTTAGTGCTGATACAAAAGAAGCAATCTTCCCAGTTTTAGAGAATGCCCACGGCAAACTGGCTTGGGTCGCAATTGTGTTGCTAGCCTTGCATGTATTGGGGGCTCTCAAACACCAATTTATTGACAAGGACGGGTTATTGGCACGTATGTTACCGGGTATTTTTGGAGCCACAGATGGCCCACAATATACACCTAAAGGACTGGCATTTGCTTTTGGCGGTGCCCTCCTTTTCTTTGCTGGGATTGTTGGCGCTGGTGCTCTTTTCAGTAAGGCCGACGCTCAACCTAAACCCGACCGCGTTGAAACCACTTCAGCACCAATCACACCCAATTGGGCGATAGATTATGCAGCCAGTGAGATAAAATTTTCAGGGGTCTACAATAAAAAGCCATTTGAAGGTGTGTTCAAAGATTGGACCGCAGACATCGAATACCGCACTGAAGCACTTGAAGACGCCGCAGTCAAAGTTGTCGTTCAAACAGCATCCGCAACCACTGGAGACAATTACAGCGACACCTCCCTCACAGGTCCTGACTTTTTCAATGTGAAAAAATTTCCGCAGGCAATTTTCACTGCAAATGGAGTCTTTCCGACAGATGATGGATTGGAACTTACTGCTGTTTTAAACTTAAAGGGACAAGATTATCCCATTCGCATGCCCTTCGACCTCATCCTCGCTGAAAATAGTGCTGTGATGACTTCTAGCTTCAAAATTGACCGTTTAGCGCTTGGTATTGGTGCAGAAAACGACCCAAAGGCTGAATGGATATCAAAAGATATTGATATGGATGTTAAACTTGTTGCGACCACGATAGAATAATATCCAACAGCTAAATTTCTGCCTTTAGAATGCCCTATTCAACACGCTTATATATGCGTCGCTGAACAGCTATATTTGGAACACCATGTCTGAGAAAATCGTATCCCCCAACCATCTCGCTATGGAAAAAGCTGCACGCGCAATTCGTAGCGGTGGTTTAGTCGCTATACCAACGGAGACCGTTTATGGCCTTGCTGCAGATGCAACCAATGGCGAAGCTGTTGCACGCATTTTCGCAGCTAAAGGGCGCCCAAATTTCAATCCTTTAATTTCCCACGTTAGCAGCATGGAAATGGCAGAATCTTTAGCTGTGTTTAGTCCAATGGCGCTTGAGCTAGCAGAACGCTTTTGGCCCGGACCGCTAACTCTCGTTCTACCCAAATCGAAAAATTGTTCTGTCAGCGACTTAGCGACAGCTGGATTAGATTCTATAGCCATACGTGCACCGAGTGATGTTACAGCACGTGGCCTCATTGAAGCTACCAAATGCCCGCTTGCAGCCCCCTCTGCGAACCGTTCAGAACAACTATCTCCCACGACTGCGCAACATGTTGCAGACGAATTAGGAAACAAAGTAGACCTCATCCTTGATGGCGGACCATGCCAATCGGGTGTTGAATCAACCGTCATTTCACTGATCGGCGATCAACCTACACTGCTGCGCCCTGGCGCTTTATCACGCTTGGAGATTGAAGCCAGCACTGGCCCTCTCGCTGCACCGAGCGGTGAAATAGTTAGCCCTGGCATGATGCGCCGCCATTACGCGCCAAATGCAAAACTTCGATTGAATGTCACGAAACCTGAAAGCGATGAAGCCTATCTGGGTTTTGGGCAAACGTCTTTTAAGGTCGCGGCAAATCTTTCTAATTCAGGTGACCTAATCGAAGCGGCCGCAAACTTATTCGCAATGCTGCGCATCCTTGATCTGCAATATGGAAAAATTGCAATCGCGCCCATCCCAAATGAAGGTTTAGGCGAAGCAATCAATGATCGCCTCAATCGCGCCGCTGTATAGCCCTTGTGTCGACGGAAGAAGACCGCCAATTGGCCTTTTTCCTCAAACAAGATTAACCTTAAGAAATAGACTTGACCTTCTGGCCTAAGCAATGATTGTGCGCTTATGCCAAGCAGGATATTTCTATTCAGCGGAACCATAGGGGAACGGGCTCATGCGGACGATTTCATTCTTGTGCTTCATCATTGCTTTGACATGTGGCGGGCTGTGGGGCTGGCTTTCTTTACAAGGCTCTAGCCCTATAAAATCTACCGAAAACGCCGCATCTCCTCCTGTTGTTATGATGGAAGCCCCAGCGCCCGCACCGGCACCAGCTCCAATGTCCGCACCTGCTCCAGCCTCAGCGCCAGCTAAAGAAAATACTAAGAGCGCCCAAAGCTCTGCAGAAATGCCGCAAATTATACCTCCACCAAACGCATCAATTCATAATCGTTTCTCCACACAAAGCACGGATGATGATCCGATTGTGGCTGAACGTAGCATTGAGTCAGTAACGCCCAGCGCGTTGGATAACTTTAAATCTCGTCCTATCGCCTATAACCGCCCGCCAGAGGTAATGGCGCTCAATCAAGCTGTGGATGTTTCCTTGATAATTGACGCCACAGACGAAGCAAACCCAGCGGCTGGATTAGAAGGATTTGAAGGCGAAGTTGTTGAAAGAGATGTCGTTTTATCGGATGAAGTTGCAGCACAACTTACCGGACAAGCATTTGATATCCAATTGATGTCTGTCTCACGTCAGATACTTTCATCGCGTGCGCAAAACCGTTGGCAATGGCGTGTTACCCCCATAAAAGAAGGGGAACATATGCTGATTTTGGAAATCTTTGGCTATGCAAAAGGATCTAACGCTGCTGAACCTCTGGATGCATATCGGGATAAGATCTCTGTTGAAGTCAAGCAATTTGATAAAATCGTAACACTTGCAAAGGATTACGAGCCAGTGATCGGCGCTATTGGCGGGATAGCTGGCATGTTCTCAGCGCTGTTTGCGTTCATCCGTTTTGCCGGAAACCGTAAGAAAAAGAAGAGAAGAGCCTAAAGCTCCCCCCTATTTCATATTTTGATGCGGTGCTGCACCTTGCCTGCTTTAGGGCTGCTAGGTGCCTGCACTAGCTCTTGGGAGCAGGTTGTGGTCGTGTGAAGACCCACTTGTCACCGGCTGTAAGTGCGCTGTCGAATGAATAGCCTTCAACATTGAAGTTTTTGAGCGATTCAACATCGTTGATCCGGTTTTCAATAATATAGCGCGCCATCAATCCGCGAGCCTTCTTCGCAAAGAAACCAAGCGTGCGCGCTTTACCGTCTTTTATATCTTTAAAGTCACACGTGATAACTTTGGCTTTGAGCGCTTTTTTATCGACGGACTTGAAATATTCATTTGAAGCTAAATTCACCACAATTTGATCACCACCACTTTGGGCAAGGTCAGAATTGAGTTGCTTAGAAATTTTATCACCCCAGAACTGATACAAGTTTTCACCGCGACGTGTTTTCAGTTTTATTCCCATTTCCAAACGATAGGGCTGAAGCCCATCAAGCGGACGTAAGACACCATAAAAACCTGACAGAATGCGGATTGTATTTTGAGACCATTCAAGAGACTCTTTATCAAGTGTCTTCGCCTCAAGACCAAGATACACATCCCCATTGAAAGCTAAGGCTGCTTGCTTTTCAGCTTCTTTGTTTCCTTCCGGAGCAAATGCTTGAAAGCGATCATAATTTAAGTTTGCAAGGTCTTCGGAAATGCCCATCAATTCGCGTAGTTTCGCACGTGTTAAGCCTTGTGTTGTTTTGCTCAAGACTTCCGTTTGATCGGCGAGCAAGCGATCTGACATTGGCAAATCAGCAGGTGCTGGATCATAATTGAGGGATTTGGCAGGAGAAAGAAGCACAAGCATGGACACGGCCTTTTAGTTTACGATTCACTTAGTTAGACTCTAAATAGGCAGTCTTGCACGCTAGGTCACGCTTTTGCGCATGAATATCGTCCATCACTGCGTGACATATGCTAAAAACCATTCCACAACGCGCCCTACGCTTTTGCAATTATTAGACACGGATTGTTCTTCATGGCTTGGACAAAGACTTATGATGGTGATGAGCCTCAACGTATCAATAAATGGTTGGGACAATCAGGTGTATGCTCTCGTCGCGAAGCGGAAGGATTGGTTGAGCAAGGTTTGATTTCAATTGATGGCGTTGAAGTCACTGAACCTGGCCGAAAGATTGTAAAGGGCGAAACACTCACTTTAGCTGACGCTGCCACCAAGAAACTTGCAAGCGCGATGTCAGTGGTACTGAACAAGCCTGTAGATTATGTATCGGCGCACCCAAATGAAGGTGAGATACCAGCCATTCGCCTGATTACTAAAGCCAACCTTGTAGGTCACTCAGATAGCCTCCCCCATAGAGACTCACGCCTCGCGCCTGTTGGTCGGTTGGATAAGGACTCTCGTGGGCTATTGATTTTGACCGAAGACGGCGTGCTGACAAAATCTGTTATCGGACCAGAGGCAGACAGTGAAAAGGAATACCTTGTGACTGTGCGCGGCGTAATCACCCCCGAACGCGTCCAAGATTTATGTCATGGCCTCATGCTGGATAACCGCGTGCTCAAACCCGCCATTGTCACGCATGAGCGCGGGCAATTATTGCGCTTCATTCTGACAGAAGGCCGCAACCGCCAAATTCGGCGCATGTGTGATCTTGTCGGGCTGAAAGTTGTAGATCTATTTCGCATCCGTATCGGGCATGTACATATCGGGGACCTTGCCGAAGGAAAATGGCGCGCATTGACGCCTGCCGAACGCGAAGGACTGATACACAAATCCCAAGTGGAATATATCCCTCAACCAGACCCAGAACCGCCCACGCCTGAAAAGTCACAATACCAACAATATCGCGAACGAATCCAAAATCGCGATAACCGAGACAAACCGCGTGAACAGTTTGACCGCAAAAGCGCAGGCTTTAAATCGGGACCACAAAATAGTGATCGTCCACCAGTGAGGCGCAAGAAGAAACCATCTACGCGCCCCAAATATCCCGGTAGCTAAAGCTTAAAATAAGCCGCGTTTAAGAATTTCCGTTGGACCGCTTTTCATATCAAGTCTTAGTTCGCCCTCTGGATAATCTTCACCTTCTGGTGTGTTGAAAGCCACATCAATCAAAAAGGCTGGCATTGTGTTCTCATGCATTTTGCCATTGGGATCGAACACTTTCCATTCAAGACACCAAAGATCGTGAAGTGGCTCTAGTGAAAACTCTTCTTCAAGACCTATCTCTTGGGAAAGGCCAGGAATACCCATAGACAAAGGTATTGCTGCAACGCTACTTGGCTCAACGATAAAGGGTTGAATATATTGCGTGCGTACATATTCAGGCGCTATATATTGCTGAACACGATGGCGCTTGCTGTCTTTATCTATGGCGCACGAACCCGGTTTATTGGATTTAACTGCAGAAACATCAGAAATAACCAGCGCACGCGTTCCCCTATTCGACACAACGAGCGTGCTATCTACCCAATAGCGAAAATCAATGCTTTTGCCTTCACTATTGGAGCTATACCCGCGATTTATCTGCCCTGAGACTTTCGCAACTGCGGCTGTCAGCGTGTAGCGTGCATCAAAAAATGTTAGATATGTTGTCATACTCGACAACACCATCGCGGCCAGCGCCATCACAGTACTCGATATATTTCGCATTCTGTCCCTCTATTTCCACTCTCTACGCTGTGACGCGCAATTTCTTTTGTAATTCACGTGCAAATCTACGCACTTGGTTTTCGCCGCCCAAACCGATTTTTGACGTCATGACAGGTTCTTTTTGATCTCCAAAGATTATCAACGAACCCTCTTCATCATCCTCTGGCAGAGAAAAACCATGCTCTGCAAAAGTGGTACGTACCCCCGCCCATTCTGAAATAGGGTCATAGCCCTTATCGACGGAACCGCGATCATTGGGCGGATCAACAACAATTGTCTTTTCCAAAGCACCCGATGTCAGCAAATGCTCGACTTCCCACGACGTGCCCGGACGCGGCGATGGAAGGAGAACAATCATTTCAGCTTTATCAATCAACAATTTAATCGCGTCTTGCCAAACCTCATCCGCCACACGAACACGCCCCGCCCCCATATGCTCAAGCGGTTTACCAAGCGCTATTAGCTTTCCTAGCGGGCGAAGTGCTTTTTCAACTTCTTCTTCAAACTCAACACGATCATTAGTGAGAATAAACTGCGTCGCGCCACCTATGCCATCAGGCCGAAAACTCATCATTTTAGGCTGGTCTGCACCAATCTTATTGGTTGAGATGAAAGGACGAAGATAGAGGATAAAGCTTTCAACCTTCGAGTCATCATTCTCGCTCAATGATTTAAAAATGCGATCTGCTTCAATGTCTCTGTCGCGCTGCTCAAACCAGCCTTCTAAATCAAAGAATAATTGCGCAATAAGAATTGAGATAACTATCGCCGTAATGAAAAGGAATAATGCAGCGATAGGTGGCAGTTCAGGTCGGGACGCAGAAAAGGCTGCAACAAAAGCACCGCTTATTAGAGAGAAAATCAACGCAATCATGCTGATTTTTCGGCCCCAATTTGTGCCAGTGGATGTGTTCATATTTTGCGCAAACCGTTTAAGCATGAATCATCTTGGCCTTATCTTCGCGACTATTGCCCCAACCTTAGCAAATCCAATGGGGCGGGAATATGTTTTTGTCGTAATGTTTTAACGATAATCACCAGTTGAATAAGATTGCCAAGGCTCGCGGATGAGATACAGCCATCATTTCTACGCTCTGAGACCATAAACTGCTTGCATCACAGCCGCGTGCATCATAATTTTTTACTATGTTAAAATCATTCCTAGAGCGCCTTAAGGGCGACACCGCCGCATCACAACCAGAGTTTCTCAATGAGAGCGATGCGCGCACCGCCGTGGCTGCCCTATTAGTGCATGCTGCCCATGTTGATGACGATTACACTGATGTGGAGCGCGATCTGATTGGATCAATCCTTGCGCACATATATAAGCTTAGAAGCGATGAAGCACTTAGCTTACGCGAAGAAGGCGAGAAAGCTGAAGAAGAATGCGTGGACACTTACCGCTTCACCCAATTGATAAAAACTAGCCTTCCAGAATCTGACCGTCTTGTCGTGCTGGAAGGTTTGTGGAGCGTAATCCTGTCGGACGAAACACGCGATCCAAATGAAGACGCACTTGTACGCAAATTAGTTGAAATGATGGGATTAGACCCCATTTCGTCAGCCCACGCACGCCAACGCGTTGAAGCGGCAATGAAGGGATAATATCATGTCAGTGAAGGTTGATTTTATTTTTGATATTGCAAGCCCCAATGTCTATCTCGCGCACAAGCTGATACCTGATATTGAGGCGCGCACAGGCGTTAAATTCAATTATATTCCCACTCTCCTTGGCGGTATTTTCAAGGCGACAGGCAATCAACCTCCCTTTATCACATTTGCAAATGTGAAGGGGCGTTTTGCGTATGAACAATTGGAATTTCAACGTTTTTTAAAGCGGCACAAACTTTCAAAGTTTAAGATGAATTCCAATTTTCCAGTTCACACAGTCTTGCTCCAGCGCGGTGCAATTGTGGCGCATGAATTGGGTGTTTTCCCTGCTTATTTTGAGGCAGGGCTGAAGGCTGTCTGGGAAGATAATTTAAACCCAAAAGAACCAGATGTGCTAGCTGAAATACTTAACAAGGCTGGCTTGGATGCCGCCATAATTATCGAACGTGCGCAATCGCCAGAGATTAAAGCAAAGCTCATTCAAAACACCGATGAGGCAGCAAATCGCGGCACATTCGGTGCGCCAACTTTCTTTGTGGGTGAAGAGATGTTCTTCGGTAAAGATCGTCTTGATCAAGTGGAAGAAGAAATCAAAGCGCAACAAACCGCCTAAGGCCTCACGGCATAACTTTATGGTGAGGCATGCTCTGCTTCACCAATAAAACCATTGCGGATAAGCCCTTTGGGGCTATGTCTATCGTGACGCCCACTTTACGATAGGAAACGATTCATGAGCGACTTTTTACTACTGGCATTCATATTTCTTTGTGCCGGAGTTGTTGCTGTCCCGATTGCGTCACGGCTCGGGCTTGGATCTGTGCTTGGGTATTTGATCGCGGGAATTGTGATCAGCCCCCTGCTTACACTTTTACATGTGGATGTGATGTCTATTCAGCATTTCGCTGAATTTGGCGTCGTGATGATGTTATTTCTAGTTGGCCTCGAGCTAGAACCCAAACTCCTCTGGAAAATGCGTATTCGCCTTATGGGTCTAGGTGGCGGGCAGGTATTTTGTACCGCAATACTCATAATGGTCATTTCAATCGCCTTTGGTTTGGGGTGGAAAGTCTCCCTCGCGATTGGGCTTGTTTTGGCTCTATCCTCTACCGCGATCGTTTTGCAGACGCTGAACGAAAAAGGCCTTATGAAAAGCGATGGTGGTCAAAGCGCCTTCTCCGTCCTTTTATTTCAAGACATCGCCATCATTCCAATGCTTGCAATGATGCCCTTACTGGCATCTCCAGAAATCGCCGAAGCTGCTGCTCAAGCTATGGGTCATGCCGCTGAAGGGAATGATCACGGGTCCGACTATAGCTTGGTGAGACACCTCAATGCCTGGCAAACAACGCTCGTCTCGCTGGGGGCTGTTGCAATTGTTGTGTTAGGCGGAAACTACCTTACACGCCCAATTTTTAGATTCATTTCCGCAGCCCATTTGAGAGAGTTATTTACCGCAGCAGCCCTTATGCTGATCATAGGCATCTCTTTGCTTATGAATTTGGTGGGACTTTCACCTGCCCTTGGTGCTTTTCTAGCCGGCGTGGTTTTAGCCAATAGCGAGTACCGCCATGAACTGGAATCCGACGTGGAACCGTTCAAAGGAATATTGCTGGGCATATTTTTCATCACAGTTGGCGCGCGCATAGATTTTGAACTTCTGTTCAGTAATTTTGCAAATGTGATTGGCCTTACATTTGGGCTTATTTTACTTAAAGCAAGTGTGTTGATGGTGCTGGCCTACATCTTCAATATTAGAGGTCAGCATAAATGGCTGTTTGCACTCGGCTTGGCCCAAGCTGGTGAATTTGGCTTTGTTCTGCTCTCCTTTGTCGTCACAAACCATATTATCCCCGCTTACATCGCGGATCAGCTCATGCTGGTTGTGGCGCTATCCATGCTAATCACGCCTTGTTTGTTCATCATCTATGATAAACTCATCGCACCCCAGTTTAATAAAAGCCAAACTCGCGAAGCAGACACTATTCATACAAAAAGCAAGATCATCATGGCAGGCCGGGGCCGAATGGGTAGCATTGTCGATCGAATGCTACGCAGTGCGGGTTATGATTCAACCGTAATTGATTACAGCTCAAAACACTTAGATATTCTGCGCGCCTTTGGCGTGGACCACACCTATTTTGGCGATGCGACACGTCCTGACCTACTGCATGCTGCGGGAATTGAAGATGCAAAAATACTAATCGTTTTGATTGATCAAAAAGCGCAGATCAATAAACTCGTGAAATATGCAGCTACCCATTATCCTGATCTTCACATCATAGCCCGCGCAGTAGATCGTGATCATGTGTATGAGCTTTGGAGTTTAGGGTGTCGTGATATTGTGCGCGAAACCTATGATAGCTCACTTCGAATTGGGCGATCTACACTAGAGGCTTTGGGCCACTCATATGACATTGCTGAAGAGATCAAAAATACATTTGACGCTTGGGATCGCGAAGCGATGCGTGAAACAGCAGATGCATATGACATCAATATTCCAGCATACCAAAACAAAGCCTTCTTAGCGAAAGTTCGACAAATGCTTGAAGAGCGTGAACCTGAGCTAAGACGAAAAATTAGTGACATAAAAGCCAAGAAACCTGCCTCTAGCTCAGAAGATATGGATCAAACCAGCAAATTAAAAAGCTAGTCAGATTTTAGCCCCTAAGCACGCTTTAGAAACATGATTTTGGTCTCAGCATCACCGTTTTTCCACGCATGCTGGGTGTTGGGACCAAAGCTTATAAAATCACCTGCTTTAAATTCGACACCTTGCGTTTTGGCACCATCTTCCTTGCCTGCATACATAAGTCCATGCCCAGAAACGACATAGGATAACCATGTGTCTGGTGAAGCATGAAGCGGAAATTCTTCTGCATTTGGTGCAACTTTAAACATGAAAAAGAATAAGCCTGCCGCTTCAGCTTCAACGCTAATAGCTTCCCAGCCCGAATAGTCTGCCGCAGTAAATTCGGGCGCATTCTCTATGCTTATAAAGGACTCACCATTTTTATCCGTCATGGTGAAATGTTTATTCTTAGATGACATTTATACTCTCCCCATTCTTAACCGCAGCATTGCATATTGTTAGCAATATGCACAGTGATGGGAAGAGATTGAAACAAACCTTGGATTACTCAGAAGGAATATTTTTAGATAGCCCTACTTGCTTTCTTAGTTTTGGCCATTGGTCTTGGATATCTTTAGCAAACGAATACCCCCAAGGCGTTTCAGCCGGAGCATTTTTTAAAGCATCTATATGTTTGGCAGCGCCTTCAAATTGCCCTGCGCGATAGAAAGCATACCCAAAATTATTGTGTGCGAACTGCGTGGCAAAAACATCTTTTTGCGCACGGGCGTTTTGCTCCATGAGCATTTCAAAACGCGTATTGGCGGCTAAAATCTCCTGAAAGACCTCATCACGCGTTAGATAATTTTGATATTCAGACCGAATACTTGCTTCATCATCCATCATCGCATTCAGCCAGACTTCAATATGCGCTCGTGCTAGCAAAGCTTGGCGTGCAGGATGTATATTATCACACTGAGCTACATCGCGTGCAAAAGCGAATACCTTTTCCAGACTTCCACCCCATTTAGGACATAGCGATTGCAACGCGACACCCAAAGCCTCTAAGGGTGGATCATCGCATTGAATAAGACGTGCAATTAGCGCATCTCTTTCCTCGCGATTACCTTCCCCCATGGCCACGCGAATTTTAAATCCAATTGCCAATGGGTTGTGAGGTTTCGCCTCTAACGCTCTATCCAAATACTCTGTCGCGGCTTCCAATTCATTGAAGAACATCAAGCCCGCATCAAGACCGACTCGGTCCCCCGTTGCACCGCCGCGATAACGCCATGCCCATTGTGTTCTAATGCCGCCAACAAATATATCAGCGTCACTTGTAGGTGGAAAATCCATGTTGAACTGTCCAAGTTCACCATTCACACCACATGCTTGGATAAGCGCGTACTGACCATTATTCGTCTGTTTCGCCAAAAGCTGAGACAAGCCAGACCAATTGCCTTTATCCATATGATTTAAGGCCGCATCCATATCGGGATGCCAATTTGCGCATTTCAGAGAGCGTTTCTTACCCCCATTAAACAATCCAAACATTGGCCCTCTTTTTCTACTAAATGCTGATCACCCTATTGGGGTTCATACGGTTTTCTGGATCAAGCGCACGCTTCACGGCTTTTAACATATCCATTTCAACATCAGAGACGCGCTCCGCTAGCTCATCCCGTTTCATGGTTCCAATACCATGTTCTGCTGAAATAGATCCATTCATATCACATACAAGGTCGTGCACAGCTTTGGTAAGTTCGGCTCCATAAGCTTTGTAAAACTCATCATCACTTACCCCCTCAGGAGGCGCAACATTATAGTGCATATTTCCATCACCAACATGCCCAAATGAAATGATATTTGCATTCGGCACAATGGCGTAAACACGCGCATTTGCCTGCTCTATAAACGCCGGCAAAGAAGACACTGGCACAGACACATCATGCTTAACTGCTTTTCCAAACGCTTTTTCAGCGAGAGGAAGTGTTTCGCGGATTTTCCAGATTTCAAAAGCTTGTGTTTCGCTTTCGGCTAACACACCATCCGTGACGATTTCGGATTCCATCGCTTTTTCAAGCAATCCTTCAAGCACATCCCGCGCACCTTCTTCTCTTGGGAATGATATTTCCATCAACACATACCAAGGCGATTTAGCGTCAGGGTGTGGGTCTCGTGTGTCAGGCATTTGCTCTAACACAAAATCAACACCAATACGGGGCATTAGCTCAAAACTAGATACAGCACCGCCCGTCTCTGCTTTAGCAAGTGCAAGCAATTCAACAGCCTTTGCAGGCGATTCAACACATAACCATGACACCATTTTTACAGCGGGGCGCGGCATCATTTTTAACGTCGCAGCGGTAATTACACCTAGCGTGCCTTCAGCCCCGATAAATAGCTGTTTTAGATCATAGGCGGTATTGTCTTTACGCAAACCTGTGAGCCCATTCCAAATGCGTCCGTCCGGCATAACAACTTCAAGGCCGAGAACAAGATCTCGCATCATGCCATATTTCAAAACAGCGACACCACCTGCATTTGTGGAAATCAATCCACCAATCTGTGCCTGACCTTCAGCACCAAGCGATAATGGGAAAAGTCTATTTTCTTTCGCCACAATTTCTTGAAGTTCAGCGAGAATAATCCCTGCTTCAACGGTCACGGAGTCATTGAGTGGATCTATATTTCGTACCGCCCGCAAACGCTTGGTGCTCAACAATACTTCGCCATGCGGCAAGCCACCCAATACCAATCCAGTATTGCCGCCCTGAGGCGTAACCGCCACGCCATATTCCGCACACAATGCCATAAATTCAGACACCTGCACGACGCTTTCTGGACGCGCAATAAAAGGTGCTTCGCCATTGCCACGTCCGCGCCAATCAGACAGGTAATTTTCCATGTCCGCAGGTGTATCAATAAAGCCAACTGGCCCCAGAAGTGTTTTCGCACGAACTAGAAATTCAGGGGCGATCGTCTGTGTCATTGTGTGTGTATCAGTCACTTTTAACTCGTAGGAATTACATCAGAAGGACAAGTTTTTACATTATGTTGCACATGTGTAGCCGTAAATACGCCTTCTACACCACCCCAAAAAGTATAACCCGTCTTTGTTCGGCTGACCCTGAAACAACTTTCATGTGCAAAATCATCCGCTCTATATGAGAAACATGCCTGACCATCATCATGGATTTCCAGTTTGCCAAGCAATTCAACACCGCTGAAGCGATATCGTGTCTTTCCATCTGGCTGGATGCATTCGCTCCATGGTTCTTTTGTTTGGGCTGTTTCACCTGATAGCAGCACACCAAACAATTCATTCTTCGCTTCTTCACTGGAAATGATGGCCGACACAGAATTTGAGCTTTGCGCCAACACAGCTCCAACAGGCAAAATGCATATTGCGCCTATACAAAAAGTCGATTTCATCGCCCTGGAAAAACGGATCATGACTTACATACCTCTACTCATTCTAGAAAACGGGTAACACGTTGCCCCTGTCTGGCAAATACGCAAATGGCGGTTTGGATGATTGAAATTGCAGGTTTGGCGTTTTGTATTTGAAATATTGTATTTTAAATTCTTGGCATCCCCAGTATGAAGACTCATGTTAGATATTTAGCGGAGTGTTTGCCCTGCCCTTAAAAAGTCCTGATAAGACGGCATAAATAAGCAAAACAGACAAAAGAGCATAAAACAATTGATCAAGATCCCACTCTTTCGCGCAGCAGGTATCGCATTCGTTTTTGCTATAACGGGTATGAACGCGCCTCTATATGCGCAATCCTATGGCACGGATCAATCTTTGACCATGAAACGTGACCTTGCAGGCGTATTGGGTGAAGCTCATTATATTCGTACCTTGTGCAATGGTGCGAATGATCAATATTGGCGCAATTATATGCGCGACTTCCTAAAGCATGAAGGCATTTCTAAAGAGCGCAAATCGCTGTTCACGACAGCCTTTAATCGCGGGTATAAATTTCAAAGCGAACGCTTATTCCGGTGCGATTCTGCCGTGGCATCATTGGAGGTCACGCTTGCGTCCAAAGGCCGAAAAATGGCAGAAACACTCGCAGCGCAATATATGCAATAAACTATTATTCTTAGAGAAAAAAATCTGACCCAGACGCCCGCCAGCTCACAAGGGGATTAGCTAGCTCGGGCGTTCTGGATCGACCATGTCGCAAGGTTGGGGGACAACAACATGGTCACGAGGAAAGCTCTGCGGGTGAGCTCCCCGTCTTACATATCTAAGAAGGAAGAATCGCTTTTCCAAGGCATAGCCCCACTATTTTACATTGTGGGGTGTTACAGACGTTTATGAGTCTTTGGATTGCTCGGATTCTATTGGTTTTTCTTCTTGTTGCTCTGCGACTACAAATAAATGTGATCCACACCTTCGACAGTGCGTCGCATCAGCTTCATGCCCCTGCAGCTCACACACCTTACACTTGATATCAATCTTCTCATCACTCGCGATAAGTGATTGCAACATACGCACAAACAAAGTCAGACCAAGCAACATCACCACAATTGACAGCACTTTACCGCCCTGCCCAACGAGCAACACATCACCATACCCTGTGGTGGTCATGCTTGTTACGGTAAAATAAAGAGCGTCCAATTGTGTATTTATATTGCTATCTTCGCGCCCAACTTGGTTCACATATACAAGCGCAGACATAATAAACAAAAACACAACGAAATTTGTTACGCGGTCGATCACTATGCGATGGTGATTGATGTATTGAGATACCGATTCAAGCCGCCGTAAAAACGTGAAAGCCCGCACAATTCTCAAAATCCGCAACACCCTCAAGAATGCAAGATTTTGGAAGAAAAATGGTACAACTAAAGTCAATACAACAAACACATCCGCGATATTGTGCAGCTTGCGGAAGAATTTGAACTTATCTTTGGCAATATAAAGCCGCGCAAAGAAATCCAGCGTAATGTAAATTGCAATAAATATATCTAGCGGAATAGCCCATTCATGATTCATTGCCCGCTGCCAAGAATGAAACGGCTCCCACAAGAACAGAATAATTGTGAGGAGATCGAGAACCAGAATCACCCAACGGAATATGAATGGCAAACGCCCTTCACCTTCATAAAGCCAGAAAAGGGTTCTGTTTAAACCGCTCCGACTGCTCTTTCGTTGCCCCATTTTATTCCATTCTCTCAATCAATCAGCTTTTATTGGTCTGACGCATGGGTTTAATTCACGCAAGAGCACAAAGACAGTAGAAAATCATCTCATTCCGACCTAAATGAGTAAGTATGAGTGAACCTGTATGCCTTGAAAACCGTGTTGTCCTCTGCGTAGACGGAGCTGATGCGGATACATTTTTAAATGGTCTTCTAACAAATTCAATGACAGGGATGGCCAAGGGTGAAATGCGATATGCCGCCCTGCTCATGCCGCAGGGAAAAATCATCTCTGATTTGCTCGCATTGCGCACGCCTGTAGGGTTTCTTCTTGATGTGCCAGCTCAAGCAGACGAAGCGCTGGCAAAACGCTTAAACATGTTCAAATTAAAAGCTAAAGTGGACGTACGCATTCGCGATGATTTGGCCGTTTATGCGTTCGTAAAAGACGGCCTTATTGACCCCCGCAATGTAAACATGCCTAGACGGTCTATAGATAAAAAAGACTTGTGGGATAACAAATCCCGCCGAGCTTATGACATTGAATGCATCAAAAACGGCGTTCCAGAACAAGGAAAAGACTTTGGTGAGAACGAAGTTTTTCCAGCCGATGTGAATATGGACATGCTCAATGGTGTAGACTTTAAAAAAGGATGTTTTGTCGGACAAGAAGTTGTCTCTCGCATGAAACGCCGCGCAACAGCGAGACGTCGTACACTTGGTTTCCACTTTCCTGCCGGAGCACCAGATTCTCACACCCCTATTTCAATTGGTGGAACTAATATTGGTCAGATCACATCTAGCAAATCAGAATATGCATTTGCTTTAGTGCGTATTGATCGCATGGCAAAAGCCCAAAACGAACATGGCGATGCGTTTCTAGCCAATGAACGCGAAGCCTCACTAATCGAACCTGAATGGCTTGCCGAACAGATCAAAGCTGTGACATCGTCTGGTTAGTTTAATCAGGACGAGTATTCATGGCAGATTCCAAAACTGACCCAGCACCTTATTGTGGCTGGGCACCTGTAAATGATGCACTTTATCGTGGCTATCATGATGAAGAATGGGGTGTTCCTGAATATGATAGTCGCGCTCTATGGGAGAAATTCCAGCTCGATGGTCATCAAGCTGGTTTATCTTGGATAACCATCTTACGTAAGCGCGAAACAATGCGCGAAGAATTTGATGGGTTTGATCCTGAGAAGATCGCTCTTTGGGATCAAGCGCGCATAGATAAAGCGCTTCTCAATCCAGGAATTATCCGTAGCCCTAAAAAAATAGAAGCGACAATCGGAAACGCCAAAATCTATCTGGATATGCGTGATAAAGGAGAAAACTTCTCCGACTATCTTTGGAATTTTGTGGATGGAAAGCCCATCGTCAACGCGCTTGACCATTGGAAGAACGTTCCCGCAAAAACGCCACTTTCTGAAGCTATCGCAAAAGACATGAAAAAGCGCGGCTTCAAGTTTTGTGGCCCAGTCATCGTTTATGCAGCCATGCAAGCTGTTGGAATGGTGAATGACCATGAAGTATCTTGCCCCCGCCATACACAAGTTCAGGAATTTTACCGATGAAAACAGCTCTTCTTTTATCCTTATGTGCGCTTGCCACAGCTGGTTGCGTCAACACTGGTAAGAATATGCATACAGAGCGCGCCATTCAGGAATGCCGAAATGACATTGGCACAGACCGCCGCGCATGTGAGCAAGCCGTAAAAGAAGAACGTTACCAACGTGACCTTCAAGAACGCATTGAAAACGAAGAATAGAGCTTAAAGTGTCCCCAATACAAAAAACGACTACACTCATCGGCGCTTTATGCCTGGCAAGTGCTCTTAGTGCTTGCGCGTCAAATTCCTCTCTTTCAACAGAAGAGAAGAATGATGCAGCGATTGCCAAATGTTTTGAGAAATTTCGAAACTGGCCAACGCAAAGACTCGCTTGCATTGATGAGGTTCGCAGCACTGAAGACCCCAGCACGACAAGGCCCAAACCCAAATCGACCCCAGAATAGAGCTGAATTAGAATTGAAAACGGGGACGATATAAATATCGCCCCCGTCATTCATCACCCATACCGCCTTGAGCGGGAGTTTTTTCTAATCATTAGACTCGTCGCCGAATATATCACCCCAAAGGGCATCAGGACTTGTCTTGTAAGCTTCAACAAGAACAGCAATAACTGCACCGGCTAAAACCATCCACAAAACAGCAGGTTGCTGTAATGTATCCACCATCATATTTATCATATTGTCTTCTCTCTTACGGAGTTTGACCAATATATCCCGAGGGGTTTAAGAAACTCTGAGTCTTCTGAAGAAATATGGTAAATATGCCCCTGTTTTTTGGTAACCTTTGGACTAAAATAGCCCTTTTTCGCGATTTTTCTGAATTTTTCGAGATTTTTTTATGACGTCAAACTTTTCCGCCGTTAGAATTTTAAATGAATGTGATGCGGATACTCTCCCTCCAGAAAACCAAACTGATGGAGCTTTCTCTATTTCAGAAAAAAATGCGGCATCTTCCAAAAAAAACTCCAAAGCGCCACCGCGTGCCTGGCAGAGAATGCTTTCTGGACGCCGCCTTGATCTCCTCAATCCCTCTCCCTTAGATATTGAAATTGAAGATATTGCCCATGGTCTCGCCCGTGTTGCACGCTGGAATGGACAAACCAAAGGTGATCACGCTTTTTCTGTCGCCCAACATAGTGTCATTGTGGAAGCCATTTGCGCGCTACTCGTGCCAAATATGTGTGTGGAGGACAAATTAGCTGCTCTCTTACATGATGCACCTGAATATGTGATCGGCGATATGATTTCACCATTTAAATCAATATTGGGTGACAGCTATAAAGATATTGAAACGCGGCTAGAACACGCCATTCATATGCGCTTTGGATTACCCGCCGCTATTTCCAAAAAACTCAAAAAGAACATAAAAAAAGCGGACCTAATTTGCGCCTATTTTGAATCTATCCACCTTGCAGGCTTTGATGAAAGCGAAGCAAAGCGCTTGTTTGTGCAACCGCCAAAGGGAATGATTGTTGATGTGACGCCATTGGAAGTGCCCCAAGCACAGGCCTTGTTTTTAGAACGTTTCAATGCCTTGCTAAGCGAACTCGATGCAGAAATAGCAAAACGCAGCAAATAGTCATCGTCAAATTAGAAAGCACAATGACACATTCTCAAGCTATAATGATGGGACTATCGGCGGTGATTGTCGCAGCTGATTCTACAAGTCCCTATGCGCTCGTAACACGCCATAGCGAGGGACGTTCAGGTCTCCCCTTCGGTGCATTTGATCCCATTAACCACCGCACAATGGAGCAAGGCCTGAGAGATTGGGTACACACACAAACTGGATTTGAACCAGGTTATGTGGAGCAATTATATACATTTGCAGACCGTGGCCGCGAACTTCCCAAAGCAGATATGGCGGATGCCCCCGAAAACGCGCGCATTGTTTCCGTCGGCTATTTAGGCCTCACACCTGAACGCACAGAAATTGATGGTGCATTTAATGCTGTTTGGCGCGATTGGTATCGCTATTTTCCATGGGAAGACCATCGCAAAGGCATCCCCCCCATTATCGAAAATGAAATAGAACCCGCACTCTCAAAATGGGCCGGCGATAGCTCTGCAAAAAAAGAGCGTGTCAAACTAGCATTCGGCCTCAAAGAATCGCCTTGGATAGAAGAGCGCGTGCTTGAGCGATATGAACTGTTATATGAGGCGGGGTATGCTGCTGAATCCGTGCGCGATGGCCGCAATCATTGTGCTGCGCCAATTTCTGGTCAGTCCATGGTTTCAGACCATAGGCGCATTCTTGCGACTGCTATTTCTCGCATACGTGGTAAAATCAAATATCGCCCCGTTATATTTGAATTAACGCCTGAAACTTTTACACTTCTCGAATTGCAGCAAACGGTGGAGTCTCTCCTCGGACGCCTCCTGCACAAGCAAAACTTTCGCCGTGCAATAGAGAAGTCTGAGTTAGTCGAAGGATTAGGCAAGTTCGCGACAACGACAGGCGGCCGTCCTGCTGAACTATTCAAATGCCGCGCAGATATACTGCGAAAAACGATTGCATCAGGCATTTCTACGCCCCATCAAAGGCGTGACAGTTAAATCTGGTAAGAAAATTGCTTACCTAGGTTTTCAAAAGTCACACCGATCTGGAAAGCAGAAAAATTGCAGCAATTATCATCTCTCCAAGCAGTTCGTGCAATCGCGGCGATATTCGTTGTTGTCTTTCACATCAACATCTATTTTCTGCCGGAACGCCTCTATAATGGCGAGAGTGCTGTTGAGCTTTTCAATATCGGGTATGCGGGTGTGGAGTTTTTCTTCGCACTGTCAGGTTTCATCATGGTGTATATTCACCAGAAGGATATCGGCACTCCAGAAAAAGTGTCCAGATTTGCATTAAAGCGCGTTTTACGCATTTACCCGCTTTATTGGGTTGTTCTAACGGCCTTTATTCTCGCAATGTGGTTTGTGCCGAGTATTGGAGCCTCCCTTGACCCAACAACTCTTGAATATGCACACAATTATTCATTATTCCCTGTCCACACTGGCATGATGTTGGAAGTTGCGTGGACACTCCAATATGAAATGCTGTTCTATATAGCCTTTGGATTGCTTATTTTTACAAAGCGTTTTGGACTGATCGCTATGGGAATATGGTTTTCCGCCTGTGCGATCACGCTGTTTCGGCCGATTGAAAACTCAGTGTTTGCAATGTTGCTCTCTCCCAACAATTTGATCTTCCTCTGTGGTATGTTGAGCGCGCTATACTTTAAACGTCTACAAGCCATCGACTCCTATCTCGTTGTCGCAAGTGGTCTTGCTATTTTCTTTGCAATTGGCATAGCCGACTTGAACAAGACTTTTCCATTGAATGAGGGCTGGCGCACACTTGGCTTTGGAATAGGCGCGAGTTTGACAATTATGGGGCTTGTGGCGGGCGAAGCATTTGGCAAAATCAAATCTCCCGCATGGCTAAATCGTATTGGCGATAGTTCTTACGCACTTTATCTTGTGCACCTTCCCGTCTTGATGGTGTTCTCTATTCTCGTCTCAAAACTGGGCTTGAATACACTTATCGGCCCGCTTCCCATGTTGATCGTGTTTACAATTGGATCCGTCATTGCAGGTCTGGTGACACATTATCTCATTGAAAAACCGCTCATTAAGCTGACTCAACGCCTTTTTTTTAACTCATCGGCCTCAGGTCAAGTCCCAATAGTGAAAGTGTTCCATCCACCTTTGCACCCAAGTGAGCGCCCCTAAGGTAAGCTTAAACAATAACGCGTTTTTTCTTGTCAAAGCCCACTATATTCGTTAGAAAAACTATGCTCAAAATGGGCAAAGGCCCAGTAAAGTTCGGATTTTCCTTTCAAAAATGATAGTTAAATCTTGAAAAGTGCTGGCTAACACCTACATAATACTCATATTGAGTAAAAGGTTCCTAAGCTTAATTTTGGGCACCTTAAAGAATAAAGGGGCTTAAAATGGCGCGAATTATTGATGCAGGAAACACGTGTGCTGTTCCAAACTTGGACAAGCGTACACCTAACCCATCCCAAGACCGCGGCCTCGCCTATGATGACGACGTCAAAGCAGCAGTTGATCACCTCTATGATGAAGTGAAAGACTTTGTTACGCCAATGGAATGGCCTACGCTTGCACCGCTTATCCACGCGATCAACAAGCTCAAAAAAGAGAAAAACGCCGTTGTTTTGGCGCACAACTATATGACTCCAGATATCTTCCATCTCGTGGGAGATTTCCGAGGCGACAGTCTACAATTGGCACGTGAAGCTGCCGCTGTTGATGCTGATGTGATTGTCCAAGGCGGTGTTCACTTCATGGCTGAGACATCAAAAATTCTTGCGCCAGAAAAAACAGTTCTTATCCCAGACATGCGCGCAGGATGTTCCCTCGCCTCTTCTATCACGGCGGCAGATATTCGCCTGATAAAAGCAAAATATCCGGGCATTCCAGTAGTCACTTACGTTAACACGTCAGCGGCGGTTAAAGCTGAAACAGACATTTGCTGTACATCCTCAAATGCGGTCCAAGTTGTTGAACAAGCGGCTAAGGATTGGGGCACAGATACTGTCATCATGATGCCAGACCAATATCTTGCAAAGAATGTTGCAGCCAATACTGGCATTAAAATCATCACATGGGCAGGTGCTTGTGAAGTCCATGAACTTTTCACTGGCCAAGACGTAATTGACCTACGTGAAGCACACCCAGGTGTGATGGTTCTTGCCCACCCTGAATGTCCACCAGATGTGCTCACACAAGCAGACTATGCAGGTTCAACAAGTGGGCTTGCCAATTATGTCAAAGAGCATTCTCCAAACAAAGTGCTCCTGCTGACGGAATGTTCCATGAGTGACAATGTTGCGATGGAAAACCCAGATGTTGAGTTTGTAAAACCATGTAATTTGTGTCCGCACATGAAGCGCATCACGGTTGAAAACATCTATGACTGCTTGGTCGATATGAAGCACGAAGTCCTCATTGATGAAGTGGTACGTATCAAAGCAAAAGCTGCAATTGATGCCATGCTCGCGCTACCGAAAATGAAGACACCGCCAGATTTCCAAACAGGGCTTCAACCGATGGAAATTGCGGTTGAATCGCCAGCAACGATCAACGAACCAGCATAAGCGCTGTTTTCGATACCGCATTCAACATCACGGATGCGGTATCTTTTTAAAAACACATTACCACCGCTATTTTATTTCAGGTTGATATCAGATTAAATTAAAATCAGGTTCAATCAGAGGATTTGTTGCCATGAGAGCAATATCTAGTTTCAAGCCTTCTTCGATCCGCAAATGCGTTTTCGCAAGCCTTGCTAGCGGTGTGTTGATGACTGTCTGCATAAGCCCAGCCGCATCTGCTCACACCCTCCAACCCATCTCCGATAAAGCTGCAAACATAACCGGCTCTTGGGTGTTTGAAACGGGACGCTACAATCAAGGCACCTGTAAACTAACGGGACAAATGTATATCCGCCCGACATCGCAGCCCAATCAATATAGCTGCGAGTTTACAACATTTGAAAAATGCCCTTCCGTCTCAGCAGAAGTAGAGCAAGTTTGCTCACTGCGTGTTGAGGGTGACCAAGCCGCCTTTGTCTCAAAAATAAAGCGCATCGCAGAACAAAAACCCTTTGCCTATGAATACGCACCAGATGATTGGCGTTTAACGATCAAATCAACTGATGAAATGATTGGCACCCTCGAAAGCGCAAGTCGCGCTTATGTAATTTTCAAGCGCGATACCGCGCCAACATCCTGAGCTTTATGACAGTCATTTCTCACTCCAATACGTCGTCGCCTGACGCAGACATCCTTATTGTCGGCGCAGGTTTGGCTGGTCTTTTTTTGGCGCTAAAACTTGCACCGAGAAAATGTACTGTCATCTCCCCAGCGCCGCTTGGAACCGCAGCCTCATCAGCTTGGGCACAAGGTGGTTTAGCCGCAGCCCTTCACCCTGCCGATAGTCCTGAGCTACACGCAAAAGATACAATCGCCGCCGGAAGCCATCTCGTAGAACCCGTCGTTGCCAGCCTCATCGCCACACATGGTCCCGCCCGCGTGCGTGACCTTCTTGAGCTAGGCGTTCCTTTTGATCGCACAGAAAATGGCGCACTCGCACTTTCGCTTGAAGCAGCTCACTCCCATCCGCGTGTGGCCCGCGTCGCTGGTGATCTTGCAGGCCAAGCCATTATGCAAGCGCTTGTAAATGCTGCTCGCCAAGCCAAACACATAACATTGATTGAAGGCATTAAAGCTGTCTCCCTGCTACAAGATAGCAATGGACGCATTGGCGGCATTGTCTCCGAAGATGTGCAAACGCATGAAATCGGCCGCATGACAGCCCTTGAAACAGTTGTGTGTGCAGGTGGCTCAGGTGGCTTATTCCAAGTCACAACAAATCCACGCTCTTCACGCGGCGATGCCATCGCAATGGCATATGAATGCGGCGCACTAATCGCTGATCCTGAATTTGTGCAGTTTCACCCTACAGCCATTGATGTTGACCGTGACCCAGCTCCACTAGCAACAGAAGCTTTGCGCGGTGAAGGTGCTGTCTTGCGAGACCGTTCGGGCCGCCGTTTTATGTTTGATTATCATGAGAAAGGCGAACTTGCGCCGCGTGATGAAGTTGCCCGCGCAATCTTTTCTGAACGCATGGCCGGACGTGGTGCCTTCCTTGATACAATCGCAGCAGTGGGTGATGATTTCCCGCATCATTTCCCAACCGTATTTGCAGCATGTCAGGCGGCAGGAATTGATCCACGCAAAGACCATATCCCAATTGCTCCAGCCGCTCACTATCATATGGGCGGCGTGGTCTCTGACATATGGGGACGCACAACATTAGACGGCTTATCCGTTTGCGGCGAAAGCTCATCAACGGGTGCTCATGGCGCGAACCGCCTTGCTTCCAATTCATTGCTTGAGGCTGTTGTCTTCGCTGACCGCATCGCCACACGTTTACGCGAAGCAACACTAAGCGCCACACAAGGGGAACTCTTAGGCCAACCTCCTATCGACCTCTCAGCGGAAAGTCTTGCAACACTGCGCAAGCTGATGGCAGACCATGCCGGCGTCTCTCGCAATAAAGAGGGGCTGACCACGCTTTCTGAGTGGATTGAAATGAAGGAAGAAACACGCGGCGGTGCGCGCGCACTTACCGTCAGCCGCCTCATTGCACGTGCAGCCCTCGCTCGCGAAGAAAGCCGAGGTGGGCACTACCGCACAGACTTTCCCAATGAAAAGCCACCCGCACGCACCTATGTGCGCAGAGGCGATGATTTACATCCCATCATCACGACAATCCCAATGGACAGCACAAACACTTTGAAAGCGTCCTAGTTTTACGCAATCTTCTATCTGATTTTACATTCTTTTATTCGAAATGAGCTTCATGAAAACGCTACCAATACCGCCTTTGCCAGATGTCATTATCGAGCCGCTTGTGCGCCTTGCACTGATGGAAGATTTGGGCCGCGCTGGTGATATCACTACGGATGTCACTATTCCCGCAGACACAAAGATGATTGCAACCGTGAATGCGCGTGAACCAGGCATTGCAGCCGGATATGACGCCGCACGTCTTTCTGCGCGCCTTGTAGATCCAGATTTAGAATGGGAAGTGCTTCATCCAGAAGGCGTGCCTTTTGAAAAAGGTGCAGAACTTATCCGCCTGAAAGGTCTTGCACGCTCCATACTGACAGCTGAACGCATGATCCTGAATTTTATCGGGCCTTTGTCTGGGATCTCCACGCTAACAGCCAAATTCGTTGATGAAGTGAAGCACACGCAAGCGCGCATTGTATGTACCCGCAAGACCACCCCCGGTTTCCGCGCCCTCGAAAAACGCGCTGTAAGGCTTGGTGGAGGCGTAAACCACCGTCTAGGCTTGGATGATGCTATTTTGATCAAGGACAACCACATTGCCGCTGCAGGCAGCATTAAAGCTGTGTTAGAACGCGCGAAAGCCTCGGTCGGCCACCTTTGCTCAATCGAAATAGAAGTCGATACCCTCGCCCAGCTTGAAGAAGCGCTTCCATTTCGTCCAACAGCTGTCTTACTCGACAATATGAAACCCGACATGCTGGCCAAAGCCGTATCCATGATAAACGGCACGTGCAAAGCCGAAGCTTCAGGCGGTGTAAATCTATCAACTGTGAAAGCTATTGCTGAAAGCGGCGTGGACTTTATCTCCGTCGGCGCGCTGACACACTCAGCTATCAACTTGGACGTCGGATTAGACTATGGCTGATCCCCAAAGAAAAAAAGCGAACCCGATTAAGGGTTCGCTTGATATTTATTTTTCCAAACTGATTTAGAAAGTTTTGGCCAAAGTTAGCTTCACATTTCGGCCCGGCTCAACATCGTTGAGAACAAGAGCGCCGAATACGGGGTGGAAAGTCGCCCCCGTGCGTGACGCTTGCGAAGTGTAAGCCTCATCAAAAAGATTATCGACACCTGCCGTCACAGATAATCCCGACACGCCAACAGCATCATCCCAACGCGCAGAGATATTGTGAAGGCCATACCCTTCTTTGTCTTCTCCAGACGCGGTCGTCACATCCGTTGTAATTTGAGAATTCCAGTTCAAAGATAAATTCAAGGATGTGATAAAATAATCAGCCTCGATACCGATGGATTGACCTGTTTCCCGCAAACTTTCAGAGCTTGGCGCTTGCGTCAGGCCAGAGCGATCATGATCAGAATCGGCAATAGTTGTCGTTAGGCTGAAATCTTCAATTGCGATACGTGCACTCGCCTCATACCCTTCTAATTCATACGTACCAATATTGGCATCTATAGTACCTTGGTCATCGATATAATCGTCAATGGTTGTTTTGAAAGCGCGCAATCCAAAAGCCAAATCAGCGATACCAAAGCCCGTTGTGTACTTCACGCCTAATTCAACATTCTCACCTGATTGTGGTTTTAGATTGATGTTTGCGACTTTGCTTTCACCACTCCCGCCAAAAATTTCAGGCAGCTCGGGACCTTTAAATAATTCCAGATAGCTTCCTTCCAAAACCAAATTATCCGTGACACGTGCCTCAAGACCCAACCCAAAGGTCACATCGTCATATGAAGAGGAGCTGTTTTGATCAATATAATCCACTTGATAATCGGTATAGCGCACGCCTGGTCTTAGGAAAAAACGATCGGCAAAACTAATCTCATTCTCTAAGAACAACGCGATTGTTTGCGCTTCATTTTCAGATTCTGCCGCGACATCAGAAACATCCAGATTCCCATCATAGGTTAGGTTTTGATCGAAATACTGCAAACCATAGGTTAGAGCGTGTTTCACTTTGCCAGATTTCAGATCTGTATATGCGGTGATGTTTACACCCTGATTATCTGCAACGGCCTCTTTGAAAGCAGGAGGTGTGCGTGCAACAAGATTTGGGTTTGTTTCATCACGCCAAAATTCCAAATCATTCATGGAATAAACAGCGTCTAAACGGAACAATTCGCCAAGATCAAGATCATATGACAAATTCAGCGTGTTGCGGGAATATTCAGTCGGAAGCAGAATATCGCCCGTAATCGCTGCATTTGTGAGGACACCCATATCAGGGCGCTGAGTATAATCTCCCGCATCCTCAAAAACATCATAACTCAATTCGATACGTTGGTTTTCAGCGATATCAAATCCAAGCTTTGCAAGATAATTCTTAGTTGTGCCGTCTGACCCAATCGTCTCAAGCCCATCACCATCTTCAAAATTATCACGATCAACTTGGTTGAAGTAAATCAACCCATCCACTTTTTCAGCGATCTGACCATAACCAGCACCCGAAAACGATGTCTGTGCGTTAGAATTATACCCCGCCATTAGGCGGCCACCAAATTGGTTATCTGTCGTCGCTAATAGGTCTTTCGCATCCTTGGTTTCAAAACGGACAACACCGCCTATCCCACCATGCGTAACCGAAGTGGCACCTGGTTGAACTTCGACTGATTTCAAAATGTCTGGATTAACAAGTATATTTCCGATGTGGTGATAGATATAATTCGTCTGCAGCGCACCATCCATGTACACATCCAGATTTCTATCATCCATACCGCGCACATTAATGCGTGAATTTAGTGAATGCGTTCCACCAATATCTACACCAGGCAATGTCCTAAGAAGGTCAGACAAGTGATCCGCTTGTTTGACTGCCAATTCCTGCTCCCCCAAAAAGAGCGAGTCTGACGACACAGATGTCCCCCATACAACGACAGTATCTTGGACATCCGTTTTTGCAGCATCCTGATTGTCCTGAGCCAACGCCTGACCAGCAAACATAACACTAAGACCAATCAAACCTGTGGCTTTCATCAATTGACATTTATTCATTCAAATCCCCTGAGAATAATTCTCACTATCAAGTAGTGCGCTAGGAACCACTATTAAGAATGATTGTCAATCGCATAGTATATCTAATTTAGTGAGACAGAATGAACCAACTGTCGATCATTGCCCCCTCTTACAAAAATATGCTCACACGCCTTTTGCGATAAGAGATTTCCTATCACTTCACGGCAAACAAAAAAGCCGCTCAGATATCTGAGCGGCTTTAATAATTTCAAAGAAGAATACGTATCTCTACAAAGCTTTTTCCGTTGCCATGTTCAAAGCGTCCGTCGCAGATACAGAGGCTGCCTGAATGCCGCCCTGTGCTGCACGACGCTCTGCTGCACGCGCTTTTGCTTCACGTGCACGCACAACAGTCCACTCACGACCTTCTGGATTACGATAGAAGATGTGTGTTCCGATTGTTTCTGTGTGGATTAAGCTAGAGCTCCAGTAAGGAGACACATAGTCTGTGTGATAGTGCGTAGCGTTGCCTGTAAGTGTTTTAGAGCTAAGGCCCATCATCACATAAGCTGCAACTTCTACAGAACGATCCCACGCTTCACCACGTGGCTTACGGCGCAATGATCCATCACACGTAAATGAGAACTGACACCCTGTTACACGGTTTGATCCTTGATAGACCACATCACATACTGTGTCTGGGTAATATTCTGAGGCCACACGGTTTTCGATAACTTCAGCAACGGCCAACTGACCACCAAGTGCTTCACTACGTGCTTCGTAATAAATAGCTTCTGCCAAGCACAAGTGCTCAAGGCGTTGTTCACGGACTTCTTCAATCTGCTTACGCGGAGAGAAGTTCGCAAGAACATCAACAACAGGGTCGATCTTTTCAATATCGAAGGATGCTTTTGTCAGCGTTCCGGGAACTATTGCACTATCTTGTGCGTAGTTTACCTGCTGACGCCATGGCTTCGTAATATCGATGGATTCAATTTGAATGTTTCCATCTTGGGACTCGCTGATAAGCTCAGCAAGCTCGCTTGCTTGGCCCAGAAAAGCCTCTTCGGTTTTCTGAACGCTCACATGCGCTGTGATTTGAGGCGCACCATACGCAGCAGCTGCGGCAGCACACGCTACCCCTACTGCACGTTGTTGCATAAGACGCTTTTCTTCCGCCGACATCATCACCAACTGGTTCAACGCGCCCTTAACGAACGCCAGAGAACTTTTGAGTATATGAAAATTCGATTTCATAAAAGTTAACAAGATTGCGCTCTTGCAATCATCCCTCAGCCAAAAAACAGTTAATATCTTCGTATGTATGAACTCAAAATAACGGTAGCAAATACCATACCTTAATAAGGCGTTAACGCTCCCGTTCGCGCTAGGTATTAGAAAACATTGGGTTTTGGCAACCCTTAATGCTCTTTCATGACTTATTTGCAATGTTTTGTTAATGTTTGAGAACAGACGTTTCCTTAACGTTTGAACAACCACATTTGTTCCCAAATTAGGCTAGAAGTTTATTTTCTATGAAAGATTTTATTAACGCTAAAATCGATTTTCGACTCAAAAAACGCCCATAGAGCGATTCTACTCGCCCTAAAAAAGAATCAAAAAAGGGAGCCAGACCTAAGTCCAGCTCCCCACTTTAGATAGAATCGTAGGCTTTTTGCTACGCTTTTAGCGCCGCGTGTGCCGCTGCCAAACGTGCAACAGGAACACGATAAGGCGAACATGACACATAGCTCATGCCCAGCTTGTGACAGAAAGCGATAGACGCAGGGTCTCCCCCATGCTCTCCACAAATCCCGATTTTAAGATCAGGCTTCACCGAGCGTCCACGTTCAGTTCCCATTTGAACCAACTCACCCACACCTTCAATATCAAGTGTGACGAATGGGTCTTTTTCGTAAATGCCTTGCTTCTCATAATCACCAAGGAAGCGTGCCGCATCATCACGGGAAATACCCAATGTTGTTTGCGTCAAATCATTCGTCCCAAATGAGAAGAACTCAGCTTCTTGAGCAATATCCGCTGCGCGCAATGCAGCACGTGGAAGCTCAATCATTGTACCAACCAGATAATCAATCTTGATATCTGATTTTGGTAGAACAGCCTCAGCCATTTTCACAATGCGCGCCTTCATAAGCGCCACTTCTGCTTTCGTCGCAACAAGCGGGATCATCACTTCAGGCACAGGTGCAACACCTGTTTCCTTTGCAACATTCACAGCCGCTTCAAAAATAGCGCGTGCCTGCATTTCGTAGATTTCTGGGTAAGTCACACCCAAACGACATCCACGGTGACCAAGCATTGGGTTGCTTTCATGCAATTCAGATGCGCGATGTGTAAGCACCTCAATAGATACACCAGATCCTTTGGCAACATCTGCCATCTCTTCATCAGAGTGCGGCATAAATTCGTGCAATGGCGGATCAAGCAAACGAATGTTGCATGGCTTATCGCCCATAATACGGAAGATAGCTTCAAAGTCAGAACGCTGCATTGGAAGCAATTTTTCAAGTGCTTCTTTACGGCCCTTCTCACTGCTTGCCAAAATCATAGCGCGCACAACTGGGATACGGTCTGCATCAAAGAACATGTGCTCTGTGCGGCAAAGACCAATACCTTCTGCGCCAAAGTTTTTAGCAACTTCAACATCAGCCGGTGTTTCGGCATTCGTGCGTACAGACAATGTACGGGCTTTATCTGCCCATTCCATAATGTGTGCAAAATCACCAGATAGATCAGGCTCAATCATCGCAACGCGGCCTTTAAAGACCTCACCTGTCGCGCCATCCACAGTCACAATGTCACCGCGTTTAAGCGTTTCACCCGCAACAGACACTTCGCCAAGCTCTTTATTGATACGCAAAGACCCTGCACCACACACACATGGACGCCCCATGCCGCGCGCCACAACAGCCGCGTGAGATGTCATCCCACCACGCGCCGTCACAATCGCTTTAGAAGCGTGCATGCCGTGAATGTCTTCTGGACTTGTTTCGATACGGATCAAGATAACATCTTCACCCTTAGCAGCTGCATCCGCCGCTTCATCGGAATCAAAAACGATTTTACCAATCGCAGCACCCGGAGATGCAGGCAAACCTTTTACAAACACACGCCCTTCAGCCGTCGCAGCCGCTTTAGCGTCTTGGTCGATCATTGGGTGTAAGAGCTGGTCAAGTTGGGCAGGCTCAAGACGAAGCACAGCTTCATTCTCAGTAATCAAGCCTTCTTTACACATCTCAACAGCCATAGCCAAAGCTGCTTGCGCTGTACGCTTACCATTACGCGTTTGCAGCATGTAAAGCTTACCTTCTTCAACGGTAAACTCGATGTCTTGCATGTCGCGATAGTGTTTCTCAAGCTTGTCGGCCACATCGGTCAACTGCTTGTAAACGTCAGGCATTGTCACTTCTAAAGGTGCATCATCAGATCCCATCTCAGCCGCACGTGCTTTTGAGATTGGTGCCGGTGTACGAATACCCGCCACAACATCTTCACCCTGTGCATTGATGAGGTATTCACCATAGAACAAGTTTTCACCTGTGCCTGGGTCACGTGTAAACGCAACACCCGTCGCAGATGTGTCACCCATATTCCCAAATACCATAGACTGAACGTTTACAGCCGTTCCCCATGATGCAGGAATATCATTATGTTTACGGTAGAAGATCGCGCGATCATTCATCCATGATCCGAACACAGCGCCAATAGCGCCCCATAGCTGGTCTTTAGGGTCTTCTGGGAAAGGTTTGCCATTATTGTGCGTCACAACAGCGGCTTTATATTTCACAATGACTTCCTGCCAGTCTTCGGCCTGCATGTCAGTGTCGAGTTCATAACCTTGAAGGTCTTTGAAATCTTCTAAAATGTCTTCAAAAACATCATGCGTGATGTTGAGAACGACATTGGAATACATTTGAATAAAACGGCGATAGCTATCATAAGCAAAGCGACGGTCACCAGAAAGCTGGGCTAGCCCTTCAGCTGTGGTGTCGTTCAAACCAAGGTTTAGAACAGTATCCATCATACCCGGCATAGATGCACGTGCACCTGAACGCACAGACACAAGCAATGGGTTGGTTGCTGATCCAAACTCTTTACCAGCTTTTGCTTCAAGCGTTTTCAAACTTGTTTCAAGCTGAGCATCTAGCTCTTCAGGATATTTGCGGCCCAAATCATAATAAGCAGTACAAAGCGCTGTTGTGATTGTGAACCCTGGAGGTACAGGTAAACCCAAGCTCGCCATTTCAGCGAGGTTAGCACCTTTTCCTCCAAGAAGGTTTTTCATTGATGCGTCGCCGTCAGAAGCACCGCCTCCAAAGTCATAAACCCATTTTGTGTTGGCCATAATTGCCGTCCCGTTTTATGTCCCTAGCCTTCTATTTTTGAAAAATCCGCGACTTGGCTAGTTACATCCCGGATTCTAGCTAACAATTTTAGGCGGTTGACCCGCACTTTATTATCTTCAGCGTTGACGATCACATCATCAAAAAATGTATCGACAGGTGCACGTAGCAAACTTAATGCCGACATTGCAGCTGCGAAGTCTTCTTCCGCCAATGCCGCCTCAGCCTTCGCTGTTGCAGCATTCAATGCCTCATGCAAAGACAATTCCGCGGCTTCTGACAACAGTTTTTTGTCAATCTCGCCCGTTATAGCGCTACCATCCTTTTTTTCTTCTTTTTGTAGGATATTTGTCGCACGCTTATGTCCCGAAACGAGATTCTTTCCGTCCTCAGTTTCCAAGAATGACGCAAGCGCTTCAACGCGTTTAACAATCAATACAAGGTCATCACCGCCTAGCGAGAACACAGCATCCAATAAATCATGGCGCATGCCCTTATCGCGAAGGTAAACCTTCAAACGGTCTTCAAAGAATGAGAGGAGGTCGGTAATACCAACAGTTTCAAAAGCATTATCTACTGCTTCCTTCACAGTTGAAGAAGTCGTTGCCTCTTTAGTCACTAAATCCCCAGCTTTGGATTTCAGCATGGCACCTTGTAAACCAATCCGCACATCATTCTCCAGAATGAGACGGATCACACCCAGAGCCGCGCGGCGAAGGGCGAACGGGTCTTTTGATCCGGTTGGCTTTTCATCAATCGCCCAGAAACCAACAAGCGTATCCAGCTTATCCGCCAGCGCCACAGCCACAGCCGTTGGCTCTGTTGGTACATCATCAGACGGGCCTTTAGGCTTATAGTGATCGCGGATAGTATCAGCGATGTGCTGAGGTTGGCCCTCTTCCATCGCGTAATAGCGCCCCATCACACCTTCAAGCTCGGTGAATTCAAACACCATCTCAGCCACAAGGTCACATTTGGCGAGCTTTGCCGCCGCAATCGCATCCTCAGCTTTAGCGCTCACAATCGGCGCAAGCTCACCCGCAAGCGCCGCCACACGCTCGGCTTTGTCTTTTACTGTCCCAAGCTTTTCGTGGAAGACGATATTACCAAGGCTATCAAAGCGCGTCTCAAGCTTCTTCGCTTTGTCATTCTCATAGAAGAACACAGCGTCAGATAAACGCGCAGACAGCACTTTAGAATTACCCGCCGCAATCGTCTTGCCGCCATCTTCAGCTTCAAGGTTTGCAACTACAATAAATTTAGGCGCAAGCTTGCCCGTCTTAGGATCGCGCACCGCAAAATACTTCTGGTGCACGCGCATAGACAGGGTGATGACTTCCGGCGGCAGCGCCAAGAATTTCGGGTCCATATCCCCCATAATCACCACAGGAAATTCGGCCAGCCCCGCCACTTCTTCCAGCAGGCCAATATCAGGCACCAACTCTAGGCCCTGCGCATCACACAAAGTTTTAGCTTCTGTTGCGATAATGTCTTTGCGTTCTTCGCGGTCGTAAATCACGCGGCCCTTATTCTTCAAAATATCGGAATAATCTTCAAAGCGGCGCACAGTGAACGGCCCTGCACCCATAATGCGGTGGCCCTGTGTGACATTGCTTGAAGCAATGCCATCAATTTCAAACGGCACCACTTCACCATCAAACGTACATAAAATACGTTGCAGTGGACGCACCCAGCGCAGCTCTCCGCTACCCCAGCGCATGGATTTTGGCCAATGGAATGAGCGCACAATCTCAGGCACCATATTCGCAATAATCTGCGTTGTTTCCACGCCTGGCTTATTAATCACCGCGACATAGAACTGGCCCTTCTTTTTATCGTCTTGAATTTCAGCCTGCTCGATGGAGTCTAATCCCGCACCGCGCAAAAATCCCGCAATCGCTTTTTCAGGCGCGCCAACTTTTGGCCCCTTGCGTTCTTCGCGCACATCCGCAGATTTAACCGGCAAGCCTTCCGCCACCACACACAAACGGCGCGGCCCAGAAAAAGCCTTCACCCCTTCCGCCATCAAGCCCGCTTCGGACAGTTTATCCATCACAGCGCGCTCAAGGTCAGCTTGCGCCTTTGCTTGCATGCGAGCAGGAATTTCTTCACAGAAAAGTTCTAGGAGTAATTGTGGCATAGCGTATGTGCCCTATGGCAAAGAGATCAAATTTTAGTTCAGAAAAAGCGGTGAATTTCGCGCAAACTACTCTGCTGCGACAGCTTCCGCTTCTTCTTGCTTGGCCCATGCTTGAGCAGCGCCCTTGGCCATATCGCGCACGCGGGCGATAAAGCTTTGGCGTTCGGTGGGTGACACCACCCCGCGCGCATCCAGCAGGTTAAACATGTGCGATGCTTTTAGCGCTTGCTCATAAGCAGGCAGCGGCAAAGGCTTTTCCAGCCCCAGCAAATGCTGGCTCATGCGCTCACATGCTTTAAAGCTTTCAAGCAAATCATCTGTATTGGCGTGCTCGAAATTGTAGGCTGATTGCTGTTTCTCGTTTTCCAGAAACACATCCCCATAAGATAATGGGTGCGGGCTGTCTGGGTCATTATATGGCAAATCATACACATTATCGACGCCAAACACATACATCGCCAAGCGCTCAAGCCCATAAGTTAGCTCACCCGATACTGGGAAGACATCCAAGCCGCCCACTTGCTGGAAATATGTAAACTGAGACACTTCCATCCCGTCACACCAAACTTCCCAGCCAAGGCCCCAAGCACCCACTGTTGGGTTTTCCCAGTCATCTTCCACAAAGCGAATATCATGCACAGTTGGGTCTAGGCCGATTGCGCGCAAGCTTTCCAAATACCAATCCTGAATCTCTGGCGGGTTTGGCTTTAAGATCACCTGAAACTGATAATAATGCTGCAAGCGGTTTGGGTTTTCCCCATAGCGCCCATCTGTCGGACGGCGCGAAGGCTGCACATATGCCACATTCCAAGGCTTAGGCCCCAGCGCCCGCAAAGTCGTTGCGGGGTGTAATGTACCCGCCCCCACTTCCATATCATAAGGCTGCAATACCGCGCACCCGCGAGAGGCCCAATATGTTTGAAGGGTCAGGATCAAATCCTGAAATGATTTAGGTTTTTGGCTAGCTGACATGTCAGTTTCTTTTTTGTTCGCGAGGTCTGTCTTCTGGCCGTCATAGACCACAGATTCCCCTCCGCTTCCATTGCACAATTTGGCGCGGAAGCTAGTCTTTTATGACTCAAGGATCAAGGTGGGGAGTTATCATGAAATCGATTCTACAAATTGCGAGTATTTTTGCACTTTTTATTTCGCCAGCAATTGCTCAAACTCAAACATTGCAAAATGACAAACTAATCGTGAAAGCGGGTAGCGAAAGTACAATCGAAATAGTCGATGGAGATACTTTATGGGTCGGAAACCACGAAATCCGATTATATGGAATTGATGCACCCGAAGCTACTCAAAGCTGTATAGTTGAAGGATTGTCCAGAAACTATTGTCACACACAGGCTAGCAAATACCTAGAAAATTTGGCTGCTAACACAGAATTTGAATGTGAATTTAAAGACAAGGACGGTAAACCTTGGATTCGTTATGGCAGGTACATAGCTGACTGTCGTGTTGGTTCCCTCGACGTAAGCAAAGAATTAGTCAGAAATGGCTGGGCATACGCAGATCCGAACTACGGCGATGCGTATGCAACAGACCAAGAATACGCACAGAAAAACAAACTTGGTATTCACGCGACTGAGCACAAAGCGCCATGGGTTTGGAGAAAAGAAAAACGTGGCGACAGCTGCTCGTGTAAATAAGCTTCCCCCCTCAAAACCCGTAATACCCGACAGCTTCGCCGTCAGGGTACCCATCTCTTATCGTTTCAACATTGTATCGGGATGCAATTTCGGGTGTTGGATTCCCTGATGCGCAAACGCATCGGGAATGACGCGCAGCGACACACCGTAGGGTGCATTACGCGCCAGCAAATGCACCTTCTTGAATGCACCTTCTTAAACGCGCTCATGTTCGCGACACGCGCATCTTAAACAAACACCGCGCGCGCCCTATCCCACTGCAACAATCCCCATTTACCATTTTTGCAAGCACGTATAATATTTATCCCGAATTTGATGATATTGCCTGCTCTGGGACGCGGTGCAATCTAAACGCCACATCATTCGTGGATGCATATTAAAGGGGATGCATTAATGCGAAATCACACGCATAAACACCGCACACTATTTGGCAAAACAGCAAAACTTGCTTTCACGGCGCTCGCCGCCATCACTCTCGCGCCTGCAGCATCAGCAAAGAACTGTCCGAACGGGTTGGTCCTCGCCAACACATTTGAACATTATTTTGCCAGCGGACCAAATACCTGGGGACAGGCCATTCTATATTGGCAGGACTATGGCTCCGCGGCGGTTAAAACACGCACTAAAGTCGTCCGCGCTTTGCTTGAATGCTATGGAAACTATTGCGGCATGGGCAATGGCGACACGACTGCACACGCCACGCTGAAGAAATATCATCAGGAACTCGCAGCCTTTGAAGGGGGACGGTCCACGGTGAAGCCGGAGTTCCCGAAGGGGCTTGATGCCCCGCCGCCAGTTATGCTGGCATGGGCTGAAAAACGTTTTGGCTGTACTGCCGGACCGACTAGCAATGAACGTCAGGCAGCGCAGCTTGCAGCTTATAAGGCAGAACAGGCCGAGAAAGCCCGCATAGCGGCTCTACCGAAAAAGCCTGCAACGCGCGAAGAATTGGTTCTGCGCACGAATATAATCGACGACTGGGAATTCTATGAAGTCGCGCGCAAAGAAGGCGGGCCGATGTTCTACCGCTGGTGGGATGCCAACAAGAAAATGCGCACCATTCAGGACGCCTATGATATGTGCTATTTCCACAAGCCGACAAGTGTTGAATGCACCGCTCCCAAAGCATGGGCAGATAGCATGTCCGGTAAGAAAACCCATTGGGGTAGTGGTCAGGCAAACCTGCCGAATAATGGTACCTACACGGAAAGCTATACCGATAAATACGGCTTCAAGCCACCGCCGCGTACCGCCCCTCCGCCGCCAAGTTCCAACCGCCGCGACTGTTATGACCAAGGCGATGGCACGGAAAAATGCTTCACGGACTAAGCTTAAGTGAGGTTTCGTAAACCCAATTTCATCTCCCCTAAATAAGGGGGGATGAGCTATCTATTGCCAAGCATTATTTCAACTAAAACTTTGACTTAAACCATATGCCCATATGGCGCATTAATGGGTTTCCCCACACAATTTTATTGCAAAACTCTCGTCCTTTAGGTGTTTCAAACCCAAACACGAAAAACACAATAAAACTCAAAACAGATGTGCTCCAAGATAGCGGCGGCCAAATACCAACCCAGTCTTGACGCAGGTAAAGCTCCACAAAGAAGCAGGCCAATAATCCCACTATCGCAGCTGGCAAAAAAGCAATGCTCAATGAAGCGATCATATCGCGCACCATTCGCACGGCTTGCTGGGTAAATGTTTCATCCGTATCCATGCTTGTTTTTACACCGTGTTTCGTAATCACGGTCCACTCACTTTTGTGTGTGTACGGACGATAAAATCATGGATAAGTCAAAACTTATCCCCGCCCCGACAAAATGAGTGCATATTCACATCACCTTCTCATGGTGTGGGCGATGCGCAAATTCGTATCATGAGCGGGCTGATGCTTTGAGCATTGAGCGAGCATGTGCAGATTGTCAGCTTGAAGATCAAAACATCAGGTAAAGCGCACGCTTCTGGCGGCACGCATACCACATTCCATTCTCTAACTGCCGACAGACCGTGCGCTTTACAGCCCACTTCCTATCGACACCCAAATAAGAACCTTCGAAAACTCCCCATTTCACATGGCGGAGATATTGGCGCATTCCTCTAAATTTTAGGCTGAGTTTTTCACCTGTAAAATATCAAAAGCATGGGCTTTGCCCCACTCCATCAAAGCAAGAATAACAGGCCGCAATGTCTCCCCCTTTGGCGTCAGGCTATATTCCACGCGCGGGGGAACTTCAGCAAACACTTCACGATGCACCAAGCCGCACTCTTCAAGATCGCGCAATTGTTTGGTGAGTATGCGTTGAGAAATTCCCTCAAGCCGCCGCTGGAGTTCGTTGAAACGCAATGTGCCTTCCAGCAAGTGAAATAATATCGCGCCTTTGCCCTTACCGCCTATCAATTCAAGCGACGCTTCCACAGGGCATCCACGCTGAGAATAATCAGAATGGCGTGGCTGTTGTTCTGTCTCACGCGCGCTCATAATAGTTCCCTTTATGTAACCATGGCACCAAAATGTGCGTTCTTGTGCTGAATTCTCAGTCCCCTAAATACCTATCTGTAACCTAGATTCGATATCTATAGCAGAAGAAGTTTCAACATGGAAAACGACATTACATATTACGCGCACAAACGTCACACAACGAAAGCGTATGATCCCAACAAAAAAATCCCAGCTGAAACAGTTGAAAAACTCAAAGACCTATTGCGCATTTCCCCTTCAAGCGTGAATGCACAACCATGGCATTTTATAATGGCCTCAACACAAGCAGGCAAAGAGCGCGTGACAGCGGGAACGGATGAGAAATACCCGTTCAACTCTCCTTCTATCCGCAACGCATCACATGTTGTCGTGTTTGCGTCACTTCTACACGCAGATGATGCTTATCTTGAAAAACTGCTTGAGCAAGAAGACAAAGATGGTCGCTACCCTTCGCCCGTCAACAAAGAGCAAATGGATGGTGGTCGCCGTCTCTTCTTAGGTCTCAACCAAACATCGCCTGAAGCTGAAGCAAACTGGTTTGCAAGACAAACATATCTCAACATAGGCCAATTCCTTCTCGGCGCAGCCGCACTTGGTCTAGATGCCACACCAATGGAAGGTGTTGATGTTGATGCCCTCGATAAAGAATTTGGTTTAACGGAAAAAGGCTATGGCGCACTCGCTGTTGTCACGGTTGGCTATAGTGATCCAACGCATGACTATAACGCCTCACTCCCTAAATCGCGTCTCCCAATCTCTGATATTTTAACAGAGATTTAGCGCGATTTTTGGTGAGACGGAGTTGACGTCCCCCCCCAGAAAACTCCGTCTCGCCACATTTATATCGGGTTGCCCCAACTATATTTATTCGACGATAAACGTCACTTTCATCACAACGCGGTATTCAACGATTTCACCATCGCTAACCACCACTTTTTGGTCTTTGACCCATGCGCTCTCAACGTTTTTCAACGTCTTACAGGCGCGTTTCACACCCTTAGCCACGGCTTTGTCAAAGCTTGTTTTTGAACTTGAAATAATCTCGGTTACGCGTGCGACAGCCATACTATCCTCCTGATATATATCTTAAAAAATCAAGTGTCAGGCTAGCAAAGATAAAGGTCAAGAAGCATATACAGCTCCCCACTCGCCCCATAGGGGAAAGCGCCTCTCCGTCAGCCTACAGAGCAAGCCTATCGCAGCATAAGAACAAAGCAAGCCGCACATACTTCCATATATGCAGCATGCTTTGCGTTAGCTTTATCTAGTCATCGCGTCTCATTTGCATATCAAATTGTCCCCAGCGATCAAACTTGTCAGGACGTCTTCTTGATGAGGGATTAGGCATTGAATCAAATAGCTGACTGCGAGATGCATTACTGCCTGCACGCACACGTTTTGGACGTGAAGAAGGGCCAACTTTTTTCATTCCGGACATCGGAGTCTTCCTAGAAATGGGTCATCAATCCTTAATTGTGACCACAAGCCAATACAATCTGATCGGCAAATTCGAGGGAGCTTGTCCTACACTAAATTTTCCGACCATAATTGAAATTTGATACCGAAAATAAAAAAGCGCAATATAGCAAAAAAAATATTTTTCACGCGCAACTTTACGCGATTTAGACGCGTTATCTTTAGCTGTGCAATTGCTTCATAAACAACGCAAAAGCGGTCAATCCTTCGGGCCATGGCCCTTGCCCCGTTTTCACATTTATATGCCCAGCTTCGCCCGCATCTACCACGCTCGCGCCCCAAGCTGCTGCCAGTTCCAATGCCTTCTCATAAGTCATTGTTTCGTCATTGCGACTTGCCACCAGCTGAACAGGAAATGGAAATTTCATACGCGGTATAGGCGCAAAATCATGTGTGTCAAAATCAGGAATGAGCCCTTCTCTTTCCCAATCGGATGGCGCGACCAAAAATGCACCCGCAACTTTTCCCGGTGCCAAAAATGGCAAAGCATGCGCAATCGTAATCACGCCCAATGAATGCCCGACAAGCACAACAGGCTTCTCAGCCTTCTCCACAGCGAGCACCAAATCCCCCACCCAGTCTTCGCGTTTGGGGGTGCGGTAATCTTTATGCTCAACAAGCTGGGCTGTTTTCATTTGGCGGGACCATCGCGCCAGCCAGTGCGAATTATCTCCCCAACCATAGCCAGGGGATAAGAGAATACTTGCGTCAGAAATTTTCATAGCGGGTTATTTACACGATTACGCGGCAAGAGAAACCTAATTTCCAATTATCTCATACACACCTGGGTGAACTTTGATCGGATCTGGAAAGCCTTTCCCCAATACCTTCATCCCATCCTCATTTTCTCCATCGCTATTGCCATACCCAGCATTCACCACAGCATCATATGCCTCTTGCGATTCCCAAACGACAATATTGACGAAATTTATCGCATCTCTGCTCGTGCTTGCCCGATAAAAGGTGGATGAAACAAACCCCGCCTGCTTTTTGAAGTAATCTACATAAACTTCACGTACATCAATTGCGCTTTGCTCATATCCATGTGGCACCTCTATGCAATTTATCGCATGAATGTGTGGCATCTATTCCCCCTCCCCAATTCCAAATACAAAAAAGCGCCGGAGATTAATCTCTCAGCGCTTCTTAGACTCTACACAAATACTCTACAGAAAACTCTAGGCCCACATACTTTTACGGGCCAATTTAATTAGTTGTCTTTTTTCAGCAACGACGCAGGGTCGAAGCGGTACGAAAAATACACACCAGCGCCAAGAGCTGCCAGAATGTAGATCAAAATTTGTGTGCTTTGTTCCATAAGTTAATAATCGCTCAGTTCATATTAATGTGGGATTAACGCTACTGATACGCACGAGCTATGTAATTGGATGCATTTTACGCACTAAAAAAATGCGATTTTTATCGCTTAATTCAAAAAAACCAGAAAAAACTGGTCACTGCATCAAAAAACAAAATATACTATGGGTTGAATCTTAGCCATTATCACTACGCTGTAAATAAGCGCTCTCAAAAACGTGATAAACCTAACCGAAAATTCACCCAGCTCATTCCCAAAATACGCGGGAATACGTACCAATAATGCCCCTGCTTTCAAACAGGCTCCACATTGGGATGGCGCTATTAGACCTCGTAAATTACTTTGTCAATCATCTTTGGGCGGACGTTTATCCGATAAAAGGCGCACATTGTCTCCGCCTTTGCCAGCATTATCATTATCGTCATCATCGTCGCGATTACGATTCTCCCGCTTAGCAAAGAAAGATGCGCAAAACGCCGCTAATATTGCGAATACAATGGCAAATAATATCAAGCGTCCCATAAATCGTCCGTCCTTTGAAATTTAAATCTAGTATAGCGCTCAGCGCCTCTACTCTATGGCTATTTCCACTCTAGCGCACCGCCGCGCATAATCGCATCAGCGCGCTGCGTTAATTGGCGCTCTGCTCCATCGTAAAGTGTTAGCCCATCATAGAGGACAGTATCCCCTTTTCGTAGACCTTTACGCGCGCGCACTAAAACACGCTTTGCTGGAGCCCCTGCATAAGCGCGCACAGGCAGCACACTAATCTCACCAAAACGCGGCTGAAGAAAACTCAAAATATCTGCCAATGCCGCTGCACGATGAATCATCGTAATCCGGCCACGTGGCTTCACGCAATGAAGCATAAATTTCAGCCAAGCCTCAAGCGGCACATCAGCAAGATATGCCCCTTCCTTTCCCGCACCGACAGCTTGAATTGCCTTGGGGTCAAAAAATGGAGGGTTTGCATACACCTGATCAAAGCCATTGAGTAGCGAATCGAGCCTATCGCTCACATCTCCAGCACGTACCTGCACCCGATGGCTCACACCATTCTCTGCGACATTTTGCTCCGCGAGCGCAAGCATTCTCGGATCGCGCTCTATGCCTGTAAGTGAAATATCACCCAAACGTTGCGCCGCGCACATCATCGCCGCTCCTGCGCCGCATCCAGCCTCCAGCACACTCTGCCCCGGCTTTGTCTCAAGAGAGGCCGCCAGCAAGACAGCATCCAACCCCGCACGATAGCCCTTGGCATATTGGCGCAAGGAAACCTTCTCACCCAAAAGCCAGTCCTTTGTTATTTCTTCTTTTATTTCGGGATCAGTCATTCTCTTCCAAAACTTTTAGGGCTATACGCGCTTGCTCTACGCGATCTTCTGGCACAAGAATGCGCCTTGGAATAGCACCAATCGAGCCCTCCATAGAGGATGTAAACTGATCGGCTTGAAAAGGATCACATCCCGCATCGGTCAATAAAGCCATTGCATAACTCAATGTCACCGGATTATTTGAGCGTAAAACTTCAATCATGGCGTTTATTTCCTGACTTTATTTACATGTCACGATTTCGCGACTTTGCTTTGATCTTTCTTGACCTATATATGGTCTCACGAATAGCTTGCGTCTAGCGTTGGATAAGGCGATATAAGCGTATTCAAATCAAAGTGATAATACATTAGTCCATCAAGGAGGTCATCTTTGACCTTAACTGCACACATCACCGAAGGGTCAAACGTGGAAAAGTCTCCAATGGACACGCTCATTGAGCTTGTATCAAAAGACATGGCAGCCGTTGAAGTGCTTCTTAAAGAGCGCTCAACAAGTGCTGTCGCGACCATTCCTGATATGTCAGGCTACCTTATTAGCGCTGGCGGCAAGCGCTTGCGCCCTCTCATCACGCTTGCAGCAGCTTATGCAGCCGGAGGTGAAGGCAGCAACCCGCTACACTGTTTGGCAACTGCCGTTGAATTTATTCACACTGCCACGCTTCTACACGATGATGTCGTCGATGAGAGTGATCTGCGTCGCGGTAAAAAAGCTGCAAAAATGGTCTGGGGTAACTCAGCCTCCATTCTTGTAGGTGATTTTCTGTTTGCACGCGCTTTCACCCTAATGGTGGAAACACGTTCTATTCGTATTCTGGATATTCTATCCAATGCCTCATGCGTCATTGCTGAGGGTGAAGTTAAACAACTTGCCGCCATAGGGCGCGCCGACCTTCCAATTTCTGAATATATGGAAATTGTCGAAGCTAAGACAGCAGCCTTGTTTGAAGCAGCCGCCCGTGCTGGTGCACTCACTGTCGTTACCGAGGGCGCTGAATCTGATGGACTTGCCGAATATGGTCGCCGCTTAGGCCGCGCTTTCCAGCTTGTCGATGATGCGCTTGATTATGATGGAACAACATCTGTTATCGGAAAATCCGTTGGGGATGATTTCCGCGAAGGTAAGCTCACCCTGCCCGTTTTACTTGCCCGCCAAAATGGTGACGCAACAGAACGTGCTTTCTGGGACCGCGCAATGGATGTCTCCAAGCAGACAGAAGCAGACCTCGACATCGCGATTGATTACATCCGTAAAGCCGACAGTGTGAACGCCACGCTCAATGCTGCACGCGATGAAATTGCCAGCGCAAAAGCAGCACTTTCAGTTCTGCCGCCTTCGCCTTATGTGGATGCTTTATCTGATATTGCAGACTTTGTGGTTGATCGCGCTTTTTAGTAAGCCGACCTATTTTCAAATTTCAGTTCTTAAATAATCCGCGCAAAATGCGGGCTAAGTTTACGCGTCTTGGCCTTCAACCTGACGCGCACTCATCGCTTCATTGCTCGTGGGATCATTTTGCTGTTGTGCACTCTCAAGCAGACCCACAGCAATTGCGGCGCGGCGGATGCGCACGTGCATAGCACACCCCATCAACGTCACCCCCATAAAGATAACAAGGGGGGCCTCATAGCCAATCGCAGCCCCTGCAAAGCCCAGTGCCGCACAGTTGGCAGCTATCATCCAATGTCCAATTGCAACCTGCCAATGCTTTAAAGATAAGGGTGGTTTTAGTCCCAATTGATACACATGCATTGTGTGGGCTTCCCAAAAGTTTTCCCCGCGTTTCACACGATAATTTAGGGTCAACAATACATCCACAAGGAAGGGCGATAACAAGATTGGCGGAATGAATACAAACTCAGGCCGAGCTTTCACAAGCAGCATAGAAAAACCGCCGAGCGCCATTCCCACGCTCAACGCACCCGCATCCCCCGCAAACAGTTTACCGCCCAGATTCCACACGAGAAATCCGATCAATGCGCCCGCTAATGCCGCTGCTGCGATTGCCAATTCCCATTCCCCAGCAAAGCCAGCAACGCCGCAAAAACCCATACATGCAAACATCGCCATACCCATGGAAACGCCGTTTGCACCATCCATAAAATTGACCGCATTTGTAACGACTACAAACCAAATCACAGCGAGAATAATCCCGCCTATAGCACCAAACTCGCGCACTTTGCCAAAGCCCGGCGCAATCGCATCGGCATATACACCCATACACGCCACACCAATCCCAATAGCGATTTGCGCGAGAAGTTTTACCTTCGCATTGATATTGCCAATATCATCCACCAAACCCAAAATCAGCATGGCAACCACACCAACCCCAAGCCACATAATAGGTGTATCAGGTATAAAATTTACTGTAGAAACAAGGAGTCCCAACGCCGCAGCAAGGATAAACCCAACGCCCCCAGAACTCGGAACAGCCTGTTTTTGGCTTACCTTTTTCCGGTCACTATCGGGCGTATCCATAAGCCCAATTGCCATAACACCACGGCATAAAATAACCGCAGCAATCAAAGCCGTACCACCGACCAAAAACACATTCAAAGCCGGATGCATACAAGCCACCATATTCAAATAAAACACGTTTCGTCTTAGATTGGCGTTATTTGCCGTCAAAGACAAATATACACAAGGCTAATCACACTAAATCATTGTGATCCGGATAAAAGCGTTGCGCGAACCCACCATTTTTTCTTGCGTTTAGATAGCACATAAGCCGCTGCTTTAGCTGCCTCGAAGCTTGAAAAAACAGCAAAACACGTCGGTCCACTGCCCGACATGCGCGCCAATAATGCACCTTCGGTTTTCTCAAGCGTCGTCAACACCTCATTCACAGCCGGACACAGCAATTTTGTAGGTGCTTCCAGATCATTGCTATATTCTTCAAGCGCCTTCGCCAAAGCTTCGGGACCACCCGTAGAATCTGGGCCTTCGCGCTCTTTAAAATCAGCGCCCATCCCCAATTCATCGAACTTTCTAAACACGTCCGCCGTAGATAATTTGACCGCCGGATTGACTAAAACAATTGGCAATCCACATGCACTAAATGGCGTCAGTTTTTCTCCAATCCCTCGCATAATTTGCGGATCAGAGCGCAAACATGCCGGCACATCCGCGCCCAATTCAGCCCCTAAATTTAAAAGCGCTTCGTCTCCAAAACCAATATTCCAATACCGGTTTAAAGCTTGCAAAGTTGCTGCCGCATCAGCTGACCCACCGCCTATTCCTGCGGCAACAGGGAGTTCTTTATAAAGGTTTAGAGCCGCCCCTAAATCACTTCGACCAGCAGCATCTTTTAGAAGTTTAGCCGCTTGTAAAACAAGGTTTTGTTTCTCACCCTTTAATGCTTTAGCGTTTGGTCCATCCACATTCAAAGTCACGGTTTTCAATGGACGAACCGACACGCGATCCGCCGCCGAGGCATCGGCAAACATCACAAGACTATCCAATGGATGACGTCCATCTTCTAGCGGCCGCCCGACATGCAGATATAAATTCACCTTGGCAGGTGCCCAAACAGTTGTAAGGCTTGTTGCGGAATCGACCATGAATTTACTCACCCGTCACATTCAAAGATTACACGATAGTTTTTTGAAAACACTAAGGCTTAAAGAGCACAGGTTTTGGCGCATCTAAACCTACTTTAAGTTTCTTTTTTGCGCTTTGCGTCAATTCAATATCATCGGAATATTCAACCACACGCGACCATTGAAATTTTGCTTGCTCTACGCGGCCAGTGCGCCAATAAGCATCGCCTAAATGGTCATTAATGACAGGATCAGAAGGATCAAGCTCGGCCGCTTCTTCAAGCAATTGCACGGCTTTATCATAACTGTTTAGGCGATAATACGCCCATCCCAAACTATCGCGGATATAGCCTTCATTGGGCTTTAATTCCATCGCCCGTTGGATCATACCAAAGGCTTCGTCTATATTTTTGCCGCGATCAATCCATGAATACCCAAGATAGTTCAAAATCTCAGGCCGTTCTGGTGCGTAATTCAGTGCCGCAAGTAAATCAGATTCTGCTTCATGCCATTGATTAAGCTTGTCACGCATCGTTGCGCGCGCAAACAAAACACGCCAATCAATGAAGCCATCTGTAAGGTCTTCTTTCACAACTGTATCAAACAGATTTTCAGCTTCCTGATACATGTTCAATGTGCGATACAAATCTCCAATTTGCATTTTCAATGAGCGTCCCGGCTTAGACGCGAGCGCTGTATGCGCCAATGCTATCGCGCCCTCAACATCCTCTAAATCATAAGACACCCAAGCCTCGCGCGCGCGGGCCGCACCATAATAGACTGAATTTTCATTGATTTTTTGCAATTGCGTGATGGCATCTTTTGGGCGCTGCGCAGAACGCATGGAATCTGCCAACAATAAACGCGCAGCATCCTGCTCACTATCTAGCATCAATACGATTGAATAATATAAATTGGCGTAATCGCCGCCCTGCTTAGCTGCGATTGCCACCGCATATCCCAAAATGGACGCCGCAGCTCCTGCATTGGGCGATAATCTAGGCGCGACTATAGCTTTACCAGCGCGTAATTCACGATCCACTTGATCAATGAGCGGGTTATCGCCTATCTGCTCGAAAAATTGGGAAACTAAATCAGCCGCAGCCTCTTTTTGTCCTTTTTCAGCATTCAGACGAATATAAGCATCCACACCCACAGGATAGCGCCCACCTAATTGCCATGCTTGCTCAAAGCTCTCCATGGCATCTTCATCTTGACCATTCGCCAATTGCAGCAATCCATCAGAATAAAGCTGCACACCGCGAAACAGTCTTGTTTCACGATCGGAATGCACCACAGGACGAATAATCTCATTCTTCTTCAGCCCAATCTGTGACCACTCCCGCAAGGAACGGGCAATGATGTTTTGCATCACACCCACGTTCTCATCGTCGTCAAATGAAGCTGTTTTCTTATATTGCTGACGAGAGAATTGATCCACAGCCACCAGCGTCGCTGCCATTCCGTCTTTTTTTACCTTGGACGGGGCTTCTATTGCCAGTTTGAGAGCAAGGTCTACATCACCCGCTACCAGTGCATAGATAATCGCTCTCTCAAGCAGAGAGCTATCCTCGGGCGTCCTTGAAAGCGCTTGTGAGTAATATTCCGCAGCCGAACGCCCGTCACGCACCCATCCCGCATACCGTGCGGAAAGATAATCGCCATATTCATCGGCGCTCTCGGGTTTGGTCGCGTTGTAATAATAATTCTCTCTATCTTCCACACTCACACAGGAGGCAGCGCCCAAACACGCACTGCCCAGCGCAAGCATTCCCAGCCAGCTATTAACTGCAGGTCTTCGTGCGACACTGCGGCGTGAAGGGAATGTCTTTAGAGGATTGTTCAAAATGTTGACTAACTATCCAGAAACTAAATTGACTGCGCTTCCGGCGGTGCCTCAGTCTTAGGAACAAACGGAGGCACACGCGCTTCAGGTGCTGCTTCTGTTAGCCCATTTTCTATTCGGGATGCAATCGCTTCTCTTTCATGCGCCGGAGGATGTTGCTCTAGCGCAGTCTCCCATGATTTCACAGCGTCTTCTTTTCTATCCAAACGCCAATACACATCCCCAAGGTGATAGTGTAGTTCCCAATGGTCAAATGGCTCGAATAATTCTAGCGCTTTTTCAATCAATTCTTGAGCACGCTCATAATCACCATATTGGTAATAAGCCCAGCCAAGACTATCTAGCAAGTTTGGCTCAAACGGCGTCATACGGTTTGCCTTTTTCAGCAAACGATAGCCTTCATCAAGCTCTTTATCGCTCGAATAGCTCGCGATAAGTGCATAGCCAAAATTATTCATCATGCTCGGGCTATCAGGCGCAGCCACGAACAGGTCACGATAAATATCCAGCCCCTCTTCGCGAGTTTGCTCTGATTTCGTCAATGTCGAGGCAAGGAAACCACGTGTTTGATCTGTTTCATCTGCAAGCACAGCCGCACGCGCAGCCAAAGTTGCGCCTTCAAGATTCCCCCCCTGCTGGCGTGCTTCGGCAAGCAAAATATTCGCATAAGCGCGTGTTTTTGTATCAAGGTCATCTTTTTTCAAGATACCCGAAACAAGCTTTTCTGCTTCTTCCACATTGCTGATGCGCACCATCAAATCGGCAACATTCAGCACAGAAATCGGTTCATCCGTCAGCGCCAAAGCCTTCTTATTAAGGCTATCCATTGCTGCAAAATTACCTGCTTCCAACTTCGCTTCTGATGCACGTAGCAAAAGGCTCGCACGATCTTCATCGGTCAACGCATCCCCATTCAAAGCAAGGCGTGCAGATGGCTCAAAAAAGCCGTGACTATACAAGTGCTCAGATTCAGTTAGGCGGATCAATGCGCTATTTGGGTTCAGCAATAAGGCACTCTGGCGCAGCGCGCTCAAAAAGTGGTTGAAAGGAGCCTTCGCCCCTTTTGCCAGCATCACACCTGCTAGCTCTTGTCTTTGTTCGATCAAATCGGCTTGGTCATTAATCGCGATACCCAATGCCGAATGCACAGTCAGGAACGGCTTTTTCAGCTTTTTACCGTGAGATAATTCTTCCATACGTGCATCTGTGTATGCATCATCTTCATTCGCATGAAGCAACGCATTATAGATCACCATTGCGCCCGGTTTACGGTCTAATTTCACAAGCAGTTCGGCATGACGCAGCGCCAATTGGCGTTCAGCGCTATACATTAAGAAACGCGCATAATTTTCCGCGCTTGGCTCTTCATCATCATCAGGACGATCGAAATAGTCCGGCCCTTGTTGGTATATGCCAATCGCTTCTTCATACAATCCAGCCCCTTCAAGCAATAAAGCTTGGTAACCACGATATGCATGGTCTGGCATTGTGTTTTTCAGCGGTTCAATCGCTTCCTTTGCCAGCTCGACATCACCCTTGGCCGCCAAAATCCACGGACGCAAAAAATCAGGCGTCATGACCGCGGAAAAAGAAGATTCGCGCACAGGCATTTCATTCAAAACAGTCAAAGCTTCAGGATATTCACCCGCCAACATCATATCGACTGCAGTAAAACCCCAAGCACCAGATTTTTCTGAATTTGCATACGCTTCACGTGCTTCCAGCATGAATGCAGACATATCAGCATTTTCGAGCATTTCATTGGCGTTTGCATATTCCACAACGCCCTCAGCTTTCGTAGATGCAGCTGCCTTAGACACACCACTCTGGGAAAGTTGCAAAACGGGGGCGTCAAATTTTTCCGTAGAACTAGATACCGCACACCCAGAAAGCACACAGCCAAGGAACACACTCGCACAGACCTGAGTGAGCTTTGATTGTTTAAAGGAAAAACGGCGCATACAGGACTCCAGATTGGGATTCGTCGATCATGACGGTATTTCAACACATTATGACGAAACAGAGCCGCACTTGAAGGCACGTTGGTCATATTTTCAAGCTTATTGCTGAAAAAATATGACCTTGAAGGCGCTGAAAAAGGCTTAACGCAAGCAAAAAGTGCTTAAAACCCATTTCAGACCTTCAAAATCAAATAAATATCCAAACGAATGGAGATCTACATATTCGGATAGTTTGGCCCGCCAGCACCTTCTGGTGTTGTCCAAGTTATGTTTTGGTTGGGGTCTTTAATATCACATGTTTTACAGTGCACACAGTTTTGGGAATTGATCTGGAACACATCTGCGCCATTGGCGTCTTTCACCCACTCATACACACCCGCCGGACAATAACGAGCTGAAGGCCCTGCATAAACAGCTAGCTCGGAATTTTCCTGAAGCGCCAAATCCTCCACTTTCAAGTGGATCGGTTGATCTTCTTCATGATTGGTGAAGGAATAAGATACGCTTGTCAGCTTATCAAATGACAACACACCATCAGGCTTAGGGTAATTGATTGGCTTGTATTTCTTCGCAGGCTCCAAACTCGCAGCGTCTGTTTTCTTGTGTCTCATTGATCCGCCAAATGGCGTAAACGGAGACCATCCACCGAACAAAGTCGTACTCCACAAGTCCAAACCAAACGCTGGAATTCCCATTGTCGTACCAAGCTTTGTCCAAAGCGGTTTGGCGTTGCGCACTTTTTTAAGTTCTTTGGCAACCCAGCTTTTGTCATAAGCGGTTTGGTATTCAACCAATTCATCAGATTGGCGTCCATTTGCAATCGCGTTAAATGCTGCTTCAGCTGCAAGCATCCCCGTTTTCATTGCATTATGGCTACCCTTAATACGCGGCAGATTTACGAAACCAGCTGAACACCCAATCAAAGCCCCGCCTGGAAAAGTCAGTTTAGGAACAGATTGATACCCACCTTCAGTAATCGCACGCGCACCATAGGAGACACGCTTTCCGCCTTTAAGGTGCTGCGCGATATCCTCGTGATGCTTCAAACGTTGAAATTCATCATAAGGTGAAAGATATGGATTCTTGTAATTTAGGTGAACCACAAGTCCAACAGCAACATAGTTGTCGCCAAAGTGATATAGGAAGGAGCCACCACCTGTTTTATCATCTAACGGCCAGCCAAATGTGTGCTGAGCAAGTCCCGGCTTGAACACCTCATCCGGCACCTGCCAAAGTTCTTTAATACCAATGCCGTATTTTTGCGGGTCTTTGCCCTCATCCAATTTGAAATCAGCAATAACTTTTTTCGCAAGCGATCCACGAACACCTTCGGCAATCAATACATATTTACCGTTCAGCTCCATGCCCACTTCAGCGCCTGGTTTTGGCTCACCATCACGGCCAATACCCGCAACCCCAGCAACCACACCTTTGATCGAGCCATCTTCATTGTAGGTAAATTCAGATGCAGCAAATCCCGGATAGATTTCCACACCCATCGCCTCAGCTTGTTCAGCCAACCAGCGAGATACATTTCCAAGCGAAGCAATGTAATTGCCGTGGTTTTTAATCATTGGCGGAAATGCAAATTCCGGCAATGTGATCGAGCCTGCTGGCCCGAGGAACATGAATTTATCTTTTGAGATAGGTGTCTCTAAAGGCGCACCCTTCTCTTTCCAGTCAGGAATAAGTTCATTCAGCGCAATTGGATCAATCACAGCACCTGAAAGGATGTGCGCACCAACTTCTGAACCTTTCTCAAGGACAACGACGCTTAACTCTTGTCCAGCATCTTGCGCACACTGCATTAATCGTATGGCAGCGCTCAACCCTGCGGGGCCACCACCAACAATAACAACGTCCACATCCATGGATTCACGCTCTGTTTGATCAAATGCCATTCTATTCTCCCGAATCCCTTACAGTCTGTGTTTTCTTATTTTAATAATCGCTTATAGTCACTTAATCCGTATTGCAGCGCAACAAAAGAGATAGTTTTAATCAAAAATGCAATGGTCTAGCGAAGAATTAGCACTAAAAAGCCTCCAAGACTGGTGGATTGACGCAGGGGTTGCGCCTGATCACCCCGTTTCATTGAAGGCTAATCCTGCTGCACAACCGTCAACTCGCGCGCCTTTACCAACCGAGAAAGCAGCGCCAACTGCACCCAAAGCTCCCCGCCGTTTGCGCACGGATCAAGCTTTAGAAGCGCAAAAACTGGTTGCTGGCGTCACATCGACTGCTGAACTCAAAGACGTTATTAGCGGTTTTAAAGGGTGCGATCTTCGCCAATCAGCGCGCTCAACTGTTGTCTATGATGGCAACCCACAAGCCAAGATCATGATCATTTGCGGCACACCCGATACAGACGAAGAAAAAGCAGGTCTTCCTGCTGCTGGTGCTCCGGGGCTTTTGCTCGACAAAATGTTCGCAAGCATTGGCTTGAACCGCGAGACCTCCCTTTACATTGCCTCCCTCATGCCGTGGCGTGTTCCGGGAGATCGTGTACCAGACGAATTAGAATGGTCTATTTGCAAACCCTTTTTGATGCGTCAGATTGAATTGGTCGCTCCCAAAATTATCATTACAATTGGAAAAGTTGCGTCCCAAACCCTTCTCAGTAAGCGCGATAATATCGCCAAACTTCGCGGCGAAACATTCAGCTACACACATGAAGGACTTGGAACAAACATTCCGCTCATCCCTCTACTTGCCCCCTCATACCTTTTAAATCGCTCCGCCGAAAAAGCGAAAACATGGGCTGATTTACAGATAATCGAAAAATTGGCGCAAGATTTAGGTCTTACACAAAAACCTTAAACGCACCGAAGCAGCGCATTGTGCATCAAAGTCCAATCAAATGGCTTTGCAAGTATATCATCAAACCCAGCTTCCTGACATTTTGCATATGCAGCTTGGGTCGTGTCCGCACTGCATGCAATTAGGCGCGTTGATGATGTGAGTTGCCGGATAGATTTCGCAACTTCAAAGCCAGATTTGCGTGGCATGTGCAGATCAAGAATAATCGCATCGAATGAATGCTGCTTTGCAAGGTCCAAAGCTGAATTTCCACACTCCGCCAATACAGGGTCACATCCCCATGATTCGAGCACTCGCGACAAAATAAAGCGGTTTTGGCTATTATCATCAGCGACCAAAACTTGAAGCCCTACCAACGGACCTGAATCAACATTCTCCAGCCGCCCAATTCGCGCAGGTTCTGTTTCTGGGCGCACATCAACAACCCACTCATCCTCAACAACTTCTTTTGTCGGGATTTTGATTTCAATCGTCGTGCCTTCTCCAATCGCAGACGTCACATTGATCGCGCCATTCATGCGATCAACAAGCTGCTTCACTAGAGACATGCCCAGACCTGTGCCGCCATATTCGCGGTCATCTCCCAAATAAGTTTGGTTGAAGGGCACAAATAAATCTTCAACAACTTCCGGCGACATGCCCGGGCCGGTATCAGATACTGTAATTTTGAAGAAGCAATCTAATTCACCGCCTTCACGGTCCTCAACCTCTAAACGGCAATTTATATGCCCCTCAGACGTGAATTTCATCGCGTTGTGAATGAGATTAAACAATATTTGGCGGATACGTGTCGGGTCCGCGAGTATGTTTTGTGAGAACGTATCAAGCCCACCATAACCTATGCTCAGAACCAGATTTTTATTCTCAGCAACAGGTTTAAAATGGCGTCTCAGCTTGTCACAAAACAAAACAAGATCAAATGATTGCACATTTATCTGTACGCCGTCTGCCTCTATTTTTGCTGCTTCCAATGTATCATTTAACAAATGCAATAAATCAGACGCACTCGACCACACAGTATCTAACAATTCAGTTTCTGCTGGCTGATCACGTTCCGAAGACTTTGAAAGTTTAGCTTGCAACATATCTGTTGCGCCCATAATGCCAGCAATCGGTGTGCGGATCTCATGAGAAATCAACGACAAAAACGCAGATTTTGCATTGAATGCTTTTGTAGCTGCAAAACGCAAAGACGCCTCTTCCTGCATAAGCAACAAAAGGCGCAATTCACTTTCAACCTGATCTGCGAGGCAACGAAAAACATTCCGCTCCTCCATTGTCAGCCTTCTGGGTTTTCGGCTCGCTAACACAAGCTTTCCGCAAACCTCCCCTGACGGTCCGGCAAAGGGCGCAGAAGCATAAAAGCGGATGCCTTCAACTTCATCTTCACAGGCTGGAAGATCAAAATAATCTGGATCAACCCAAGAGTCAGGAATTTCAAACACATCATTTGTTCGATTTTCAGCAGCGACAGGGTTCAATCCGCGTATCAGCTTAGCTTCATTACAAATTTCAGAGCTATACAACCAGTATTTTCGTCCGCCCAAGAGCGACACATAGGCGATAGGCGCATTCAAAACCTTTGAAGCAAGCCAAGCTATGCGCTGAAAAGCACCCGATGTCGGGCTATCTAAGACACCCGAACTAAAAAGCTCAGCAAGACCTTCCGGTCCCACATCCTCTTCAGTGTACGTTTTAGCTGATTGTAATGCCAAAACGAGCGGCCTTTACTGATTGAAAAACGAGTCATCTTCTGATGAATTCAGGCCTAGTATTGTGAACAAATCCTTACAAATCGTTTCGAGCTGCGAAATATTATTAAGAATAACGCACGACAAATTCACAATTTCTCTATGGGTATTCAGCATAACAATGCAAACTTTCACCACTTCAATGCATTCCACATGCCTTAAAGCTAAAAAGACTCGCATCGTCTCAAAATAACGCTATGAGATGTTTTATGACACGTGGCGAACTCTCAATCATTATTCCAACTCTCAACGCGCAAATGCTTTTGCCGCGTTGCCTTGAGGCATTAAGTTCAGGGCTTGGAAGTGGTTTAATAAAAGAAGTTATCATCATAGATGCTGGCTCAACCGACCATACACTCTCCATGGCTGGAAGCGCGGGATGTCGCGTCATAAGCAGCCCGCAAAAAGGTCGCGGCCGTCAAATGCACATTGGTGCAAACAATGCCAAATCTGATTGGTTTCTGTTTTTACACGCTGACACCTTTCTCGATCATGGCTGGCATGATGCGATACGCGCCCAAATGCAGTTTCCAGAATTTGCCGCCGCCTTCACCCTTGCCTTTGACAGCCCAGCGAAAGAAGCACGTTGGCTCGAAAAACGCGCAGGCCAACGTGTGCGAGCACTTGGTCTTCCCTATGGCGACCAAGGCCTTCTCATTCACAGAAAACTCTACACATCACTTGGTGGTTTTTCAGATATTCCGCTTATGGAAGATGTGGAGATGGCAAAAAAAATAGGCAAATCACGTCTGCGTATTTTGACCACCAAAGCCATTACATCCAGCGACAAATACGAACGCTATGGCTGGCGTAAGCGTGCATGGAAAAACGCCTTCCTGCTCTCACGCTATCTTATGGGAGCATCTCCGGAAAAACTCGCAAAGCTCTATTCCTAGTCACGCGCGATGAAACCCAACCTCCTCATCTTCGCCAAACCACCCCGCATTGGATCAGCAAAGACACGGCTCGCGCGCGATATCGGTTCAACGCACGCACAACGTATCAATCGTTTTTGTCATTCCCAAATTATGCGAGCAGCCAGTCAAGGCTATTGGAATACGACAATTTGCGTTGCTCCCGATTTAGCTTTGCAAACACATCATGGTCATTTGTGGCCAACAACATTTAATCGCATGCCACAAGGCAAGGGTAATCTAGGCGAACGCCTCGCGCATGCTTTTGCCACAGCTCCAGTCGGACCTGTAATCGTTGTAGGTACAGACGCCCCTGATATAAAAGCCATTCATATCCACACAGCTATCAAGCATTTAAATGGTCATGACGCTGTATTTGGCCCCGCAGATGATGGCGGCTTTTGGCTGTTTGGCGTATCTCAAGCTTTGCGTCGCCATCCATTGCCCTTTAATCCTGTGCGTTGGTCTAGCCCCCATGCCCTTGCAGATATGCAAGCTAGCCTGCCTCCAAACACAAAAACAAAACTCATGCACACCATGATTGATTTAGATGATGCCAAGGCGCTCAAAGCATGGCTGTCTGATAAACAAGCCAATTCAACACCGCCTCTAATTTTTAAGAAAAACACCTAACGACGCAGATTGTGTTTTTGTTTTGTTCTGTTATTGTTCTTTATTCGTAAAATGCAAGAACAATAATCAGGCGGTCAATTGTGGAAAACTCAAAAAAGAAACGTCAGCCTCCCCGTGCGGACCGTCATCGCATTATAGATAATACACCTCCCATTTCCGCAGATGATGCAGATTATGCAAACGCTTTTCCGCGTGAGTTTGGCTGGGAAGCCACACAAGCACGCGCACGTGGTCGAGGCGCAAATTCCAATGCGTCAGGTCGCTTTGAAAGTTATGGCACGCTGCCCTTTGATGATGGTTGGGGCGATATTCCTGACGAGAAACCAACACCTATTCGTACCGAAACTATTCGGGAAAAGCCCAAAAAAGCTATCACCTATAACGCTTCTCCTGATCTTTCCTTTGATCGCACGCTCAATCCCTATAAAGGCTGTGAACACGGGTGTATTTATTGTTATGCGCGGCCCAATCATACCTATGCGGGTCTGTCTGCGGGACTTGATTTTGAAAGTAAAATTTTCATCAAGCCCAGCCTCCCGCGCTTATTGGAAGCTGAAATATCAAAACCACGATATCGCCCAAAAACAATCATGCTAGGCGGTGATACCGACATCTACCAACCTGTTGAACGGGATTTAAAAATCACGCGGGAAGTTTTACAAATCCTCGCAGAGGCAAAGCACCCATTCGCTTTCGTCACAAAATCAGCGCTTGTATTACGGGATTTGGATATTCTTGCGCCAATGGCAGAGCAAGGTCTCGTGCGCGTTTGCATCTCCCTCACCTCATTGGATAATCATCTCTCCCGCACGATGGAACCACGCGCAGCCGCACCCCATCGCCGCTTGGATGTGATGCGCCAACTTACACAAGCAGGCATCCCCGTTACCGTCATGACGGCCCCCATTATTCCAGCCATAAATGACATGGAGATTGAAAATTTATTGGAAGCTGCCGCCAAGGCTGGCGCAGATGCTTCCGGCTATGTTCTTTTACGCATGCCCCATGAAATTGCTTATCTTTTTGAAGAATGGCTGACGATCAATTTCCCAGATAGAGCCGCAAAAGTTATGAAGCTTATCCGCAGTATGCGTGCTGGAAAGGATTACCAATCAGATTTTGGTTTGCGCCAACGCGGTACCGGCCCTTATGCAGAACTTATCGCCCATCGCTTCAAGCTCGCCAATACACGTTATGGCTTAGGGAAAACCAAAACATCCCTCCGCACAGACCTTTTTCGCCCACCTAGACCAAATGGATATCGACAAATGGATCTTTTTTAAAACTTTTGTCTGGACTCCCCCAATGACTCATCTCATTGGAAATACATAATTTTTCAGAATGCGGTAATATTTGATTAACCTCGATTCTCTGCAAATTCTTGGAATCGTTAGAGTTTCTTAACCTGAATTCGGCTTCCTTATAGCGAATCACTCGTTATTTCTGGAGCTTTAGCAACACATGTCGAAATTAGATTTCCCAAAAGATCACATTCTTATTGGCGACTGCATCGAACTTATGAATGCTTTGCCAGAGAAATCTGTCGACCTTGTTTTCGCTGACCCTCCATACAACCTTCAGCTTGGCGGTGACCTTGTGCGTCCCGACAACTCCAAAGTGGACGCTGTTGATGATGAATGGGACCAGTTCGCGTCGTTTGAAGCGTATGACAATTTCACCAAAGATTGGCTAAAAGCTGCGCGTCGCGTGCTTAAAGATGATGGTGCAATCTGGGTGATTGGCTCCTATCACAATATTTTCCGTGTTGGTTCTCAGCTTCAAGATTTGGGCTTCTGGATTCTGAACGATGTGATCTGGAACAAATCTAACCCAATGCCAAACTTCAAAGGCACACGTTTCACCAATGCACATGAAACACTGATTTGGGCGACAAAATCCAAAGAGCAAAAGAAGTACACCTTCAATTACGACGCGCTAAAAACAGCAAATGATGATGTTCAAATGCGGTCTGACTGGACAATCCCAATCTGTTCAGGTGGTGAGCGTCTTAAAAAAGATGATGGTAAAAAAGCACACCCAACGCAAAAGCCAGAAGCTCTGCTTCACCGCGTAATCATGGCGACGACAAAACAAGGCGACACTGTTCTCGACCCTTTCTTTGGTACAGGAACAACTGGTGCCGTTGCTAAAATGCTTGGCCGTCATTTCATCGGTTTAGAGCGTGAAAACGACTATGCAGCCGTGGCCCAAGCGCGCATTGATAACGTGCGTAAAGTGGATGATGTTGATCTAGAATTTACGCAGCCAAAACGCGCAGCACCCCGCGTCCCATTTGGCGCACTTGTTGAGCGCGGCTTCTTACGTCCAGGCGACCGCCTTTACTGTCCCAAACAACAACACATTGCCCGCGTGCGTGCAGATGGCTCTTTGGCCAATGGTGACGACACTGGCTCAATCCACCGCCTTGGCGCGCAAGTTCAAAATGCACCTTCGTGTAATGGCTGGACATTCTGGCACTATAAATCCGATCAAGGTCTTGCACCCATTGATCTCTTGCGCCGCCGCTTCCGCACAGAAATGGGCTTAAACTAAAGTAGTTGAAGTACTCGTTCATCGATCTCTAAATCAGGATGCCTTTCTAGAAGAGCCTGCATCAAAGCTGCATATCCTTTGTGGTAAGGCATCCAAAATATCCGTTCTGCATCTTTAGTCTCAGCGTAGATATACCCTGACGCCTTCCAACCTATTCGAATCACATCACTCATCAAAACAGTCCCCACTCTATCTGGGAACATTGCGTACTTTAGATGATTAGGGCCGCTTAAAGTTTCTTCATTCCAAGAAACTTTGTAGTCTGCTTGCACGCCCCACAGACCTAAACACCCCATACCCCCAAACAAAATAATGAGGCCAGATGCCGGTACCCATAAACTAGGCTCTTTCTCACTAAAAAGTAGAATGCCGACAAAAGCAAAAAGTACAATACTCCAGCAGGCAAGCGTCAGCGCCCACATAAAACCTGCTGATATATCTATAGATTTAGTTCCCAACTCACCCTCTAAGGGTGTTTTATTTTTATAGTGTGCAATAAGCTTATGCAAAACCCACCCCGCGAACAGTGAAGAAATAATACCTCCTACTGCTCCCGACAAAGCCCCCTCAAACCCAGCCATATTCCAACCTCGTCGCGTATTTATATCAATTTATCTTGTCGACAATACACGAAACAACCTAATTTCAAACAACCATTCTGCGTTGAAACCTGCCAGTCCTACCTATCGCCCTAACTTGACCTTCATGTGAAATCACCTCAGTTGAAGGTCATGGCTCAATTTATCGCTGCATTCTCTCTTCTCGTGCCTGATTATGATTCTGGCATAGAGTTTTATGTCGGCAAGCTTGGCTTCAACTTGATTGAAGACACGCCGCGCTCACCAACAAAACGTTGGGTCGTCATCGCCCCCAAGGGCGCACCGCAAACCCACATCATCCTCGCAAAAGCAGACGGACCCAGCCAAGAAAAAGCAATCGGAAATCAAACCGGCGGCCGGGTAAGCTTCTTCTTACAAACCGATGATTTCGACGCGGACTATGCCGCTATGCGAGCCAATGGTGTCACTTTCCTCGAAACGCCTCGCGATGAACCCTATGCGAAAGTCGTTGTATGGCAGGACCCTTTTGGCAATAAGTGGGATATGCTCCAGCCCAAATAATACACTTCAAAAAGCAGGAAGCGATTGCAGGTTATAAATGTCTAATGGCTTCAACCCAAACGACATTTTTCGCGTGTTGTAATTACCGTGCAAATATTCAACATGTAGGTGGCGCGCCAAGCTGCCATCTCCAGAATTTCCCATCAGTCCTAATGGATGACCAATCGCAACTTTCTGCCCCACTTTGATATCAGGGTTGATCGTTTCCAAATGCGCATAGCGCGTGAAGAAACCATCCCTATGATCAATCAGCACCATATTCCCGTAATCATTACGGTAGCTCACTTCTAAAATTTTGCCTTCGCCGGCTGCATAAATGTTTACAGGCACAGGGTGGAAAATATCATAGCCTTTGTGCAATCGCCCCGACCGCATCCCAACACCAGAGGATAAACACCCCGCCTCTACTGGCGCTGTCGCAACAACAACACGTTTAGAAAGCGCCACCAATTTACGGTATGGATCAATTTTCCGATACCCATCCGCTGCTGGTGCATTGCTCACGCGCATATTCGGACACAGGGATAACTCACTTGGGAAAGGCAGCTTAACCTGCACCATACCGCGTTGATTGCTCGCACCAGACGCACACCCCGCAAGCAATAGAGCGACACATCCAGCGCCCGCAAATCCGCGCAATCTATTTAATTTCCGCACCAAGCCAAACATGCACACACTCCTACAATCAACGAAGCGCACGCTATTGCAGGGCTGGACTTGAATCTAATCAATTATCCTTAATCTTCAGTCCACCGCTACGCAAAGCCCCTTAAAGCAAAGCCAGTTTCAAAGCCTTTTTACCCACTGTCGGCACCCCAGAATCAATCACTTTATCCATAGCGATCCAGTCCCCCTCAAGAGAATTTGGCCGTGCGTCCACATGTGCAACAAATACATCCCAATGCAAAACAAAGTGCGTAAACACATGCCGCGCCTGCCCCTTAGCTTGCCATTCAGCCTCCAGCGGAAAAGGGATATCTGTGCCACCTTCAGCTTCAATCCACTCACTCGAAAGCGGCATAAGCATTCCCCCTAGCAGCCCCTTATCAGGACGCCGCTGCAACAATACCTTCCCCTCACTCACCACAATAAAGGCACGCCCCTTGCGGATAGGTTGCGGCTTACGTTTGGCTTTTGCAGGATAGCTTTCCATATTGCCCTCGCGGTGCGCCAAGCAATATTTAGCCCAAGGGCATTGTCCGCAATTGGGTGATTTAGGCGTGCACACTCCCGAGCCCAAATCCATCATAGCTTGAGCAAAATCCCCCGAGCGCTTCGGCACAAGCGCTTGCACACATTGCGTGATTTCTTTCTTATCCGCCGCCCATCCAGTCGCAGAGCCATCCCCGCCAATCGTCATCAAGCGCGAGATAACACGCTCCACATTCCCATCCACAGGCGCAATCGGCAAATCAAACGCAATCGCGCCCACCGCCGCCGCCGTATATGGCCCCACGCCAGGCAGTGCCAGCAATCCTTCAATTGTATCGGGAAAACGCTCCAACTCTGCTAAAGCCTTAGCGCATTTGTGCAGATTGCGTGCGCGCGCATAATAGCCAAGCCCCGCCCATTCGCGCATCACATCATCATTTTCAGCCTCAGCCAATTCATTTGCATTTGGCCATAGGGTTGTAAATTTCTCAAAATATGGCGCAGCATGGGGCACAGTCGTTTGCTGCAACATTATTTCAGATAACCACACCCGATAAGGATCAGGCATCACACCATTTTTGCGCGCTTGAGGCCCAATACGCCATGGCAATTGACGCGCATGCTTATCATACCAATCTAGCAAATCCTGTGCTGCGGATGAAAACTGAGTCTTAACGGACGGTGATTTTACGTTTACCATGCATGAGGTCATTCCCGTTTTTAAGAGATTCTGCAAGTTCTACATTTATGAGCAAACCGCCAATTACACCGCAAAACTCTCCTGAAGCTGAAGCAGAGGCAATGAAGAAGCTTGCCCAATTGCGTGGCAAGAAACTCGACACAGAACACGGCCTCGGCGCAATCACTCACATCGACCCTATGCGCCAGATCAAACAAGATTTAGAGAGACGTCGCGGCCGCGCAGTGTATGAGACAGCCCGCCCCCTCTCTAAAACCATGTACAAAACCGTGTATCCCCAATTGCGTGGCAAGGATTCCGGCGCAGCATTATCTTCCTTGCGCCGCCGCTGGCCTGAAATTCTTGGCGTGGATATGGCCGCCTTATGTGAGCCTGTTCAAATCCTCAAACCAACAACGGGTTATGTTCTCGTGCTAGAGGTCAATTCAGCCGCTGCCGCCCTCAAGCTGAAACACCAAACCGACATCATTTTAGAGCGCGTCAATGCAGGAAGCGGTGCGCGCTTTAAAGGCATTCGCTTGCAACAAACCAAAACCAAGCACGCCTCCGTTAAGCCGCAGACAAAACTCAAACATAGGCTCACCCCCCAAGAAGCTGCACAAATAGAGGCAGAGCTTGCAGATGTGGAAAGCCCAATTGTAAGAAAGGCATTGCAGAAACTGGGTGAGGCAATCCGTATAAAGCAGGAAACACTTAACGCTGCACGCAAAGCCAAAGCATCCGCATCACCAGCACGACGTGTACGATCTTTTAAATCGCGATAAACAAAGTCGATCACAAGTCGTTGAATTGCCCTATTTATAACTTCAGACTATCAAGCTACATAATTCTTATATTGAGATGGCGGTCACACGCATCTCCAAACGCATACAGGACACGTCTTCATGCTTATTAAAAACCTATTTTCAGCCGTCGCTTTTGCAGCTCTTGCAGTAGGCTGCTCACAGGCCGACACACAACCTGCATCAGACGTTTCAGATTCAAAGTCAGGCATTAGTTATGTAAAAGGTGATGTCGTTCTTGGGAATAAAGACGCTAAAGTCCAGATCATTGAATACGCATCAACATCGTGTGGCCACTGTCGTACATTCCACAAAACAATTCTTCCCAACATCAAGAAAGACTTTATCGAGCAAGGCACAGTCAACCTCATCTATCGTGACCTTCCAACACCGCCCGCTCAATTGGCTGCCGCAGGTGCCGCACTCGCGCGTTGTGCAGGAACAGATGAATATTACAAAGTTCTCGATGATGTATTCACTAGCCAAGGTGAAATTTTCGACGCAGCCCAAAGTTCAGGCGGTGCATTGCCAGCTTATGTGGAAATTGGTGCCCGTCACGGCATGAGTGAAGCTGATGTCAAAGCATGTGTGACATCGACACCTGTTATGGACGAGATTATGCGCACAGCAGATCTTGCAAGCGAAGCAGGCGTTTCTTCAACACCAACGCTTTTCATCAATGGTGTTAAAGTTGAATCAAAAGACATGACAAATGATGCAATCAAAGGTCTTCTGAATGCAGCATTAGGGATTGAAACACCTGCAGAATCAGCTCCCGCTACTGAAGAAACAGCAGCAGAAGCTCACTAACCACATAGAGACGGACCAATTTGCATTTCACCGGATTAAAAATTGTAGGGTTTAAATCCTTCGCTGATCCGGTTGATTTTGCGATACGCGAAGGGCTGACAGGCATTGTCGGCCCCAATGGTTGTGGCAAGTCCAATATTCTCGAATCATTGCGATGGGTCATGGGCGCAAGCTCGGCCCGCGCAATGCGCGGCGGGGAAATGGATGATCTGATATTTTCAGGTTCATCCAACCGCCCCTCAAGAGAACTAGCAGAAGTCGCCCTCATTCTCGATAATTCAGCGCGCACCGCGCCCGCTGAACTCAATGATAGTGATGAATTGGAAGTGCGCAGGCGCTTGAAACGCGGCGCAGGCTCCACCTATAAAATCAATGGCCGCACAGTACGCGCCAAAGATGTCCAACTCCTATTTGCCGATGCATCCACGGGCGCAAACTCGCCTGCCCTTGTCCGTCAAGGACAAATCTCCGAACTTATCGCATCAAAACCACAAAACCGTCGCCGCATTCTTGAAGAAGCTGCCGGTATTGCTGGGCTTAACCAACGCCGCCATGAAGCTGAACTAAAACTCAAAGGTGCTGCTGAAAGTCTTTCGCGCCTTGATGAAATCATTGGCGAAGTGGACAAACAACTAAACACATTAAAACGTCAGGCCTCACGCGCCAAAAAATACCGTGCCCTGCAAGAACAAATCGACGCGCTCGAAATTCAAATCTCTTATTTCAAATGGCAAGCTGCACGCGAAGAATTGACTCAAGCCCAGCTAAACGTCGCTGAAACAGAAAAATTCGCGCAAGAAGCCGCCAAACTAGAAGCAAGTGCGCTCGCGGCGGAAATTGAACTGCGCGAAAAAATCCCACCTCTTCGTGAATTTGAAGCCGAAGCAGCAGCACAGCTTGGCATTCTCAAACTCGAAAGCGCCCGCTTAGATGGTGAACGCAAAGCTGCTTCAAGTGCTATTACGCGCCTTGAACAAGATTTACAGCGCGTCATTGATGACCAATCCCGCGAACACAGCTTGCGCGAAGAAGCCTTAAATTCAGCCAAACGTGCACAAGTCAGTTTCGATTCTCTTCCCGTAGACAATAATGAACATTTCCATGCTCAAAGAGAAACACTAAAATCCAACCTTGAAGCAGCGCGTGAAAAACTCATCTCTTTGGAAACACAAGCAGATGCGCTCTCCCAAAAACTCGCCACTGCCCAAGCAGAGGAAAACAGCGCGAAAGCGTCCTTACAGCGTGCTCAAAACACGCTCTCAAATTTACAAGCCGAACATGATCGCGCCATAGCTAGCTTGGCTGAACTTGGCGACATTAAAGCACTTGAAGCAAAGCAGGCACACCTTCAATCCATATTGGAAAATGCATGCGCGGCTTTAGAAGCTGGCAATATTGCAGCTCATAAAGCCGACCAAGAAGCTCAATCTGCGCGTGAAGCAGAGAAGCAAAGCTTCCTGCCATTACAAGAGGCTGAAAAAAACATCCGCGCACTTGAAGCTGAAATCTCCGGTTTGAAACGTTTACAGGGGCATTCGTCTGCACAAAAATCTGCGCCTATTCTTGATGACACGCACCCAGAGGCCGGACTAGAACGTGCGCTCGCTGCTGCACTCGGCGATGATTTAAATGCATCAACAGATATAAATGATGCTCAATTTTGGTCAGACACTCACGGCACCTCTGCATCCAATTTGCCAGACGGTGTCACCCCTCTGTCAGACCTTGTTGAAGCTCCCCAAACGCTCCTTGCACGTCTATCTCAATGCGGACTTGTAGATGCAAAAGATGGGGCCCTCATGCAGGCCAAGTTAATGCAAGGACAGCGCTTAGTATCCCGAGCGGGAGATTTGTGGCGTTGGGATGGATATGTCCGCACAGCCAAAGCACCAAGTTCGGCAAGTGAAAAACTGGAACAACGCGCACGTATAACCGCGCTCGAAAAAGAGCTGATGACCGCCAAAAAGAAAGCTGACACGCTTCGCAAAAAACAGGCAACCTGCACACAACAAGCCCAGACAACAGCACAAGCCGCCCAGACGGCACAAAGAGCAATACCTGACCTAACCCAGCAGGCAGGCAGAGCACGTGAAGACACGTTGCACAACACTCAAGCCATGGAACGCTTGTCCATGCGCGCTTCCTCTATTAATGACAATATTGCTCGCATTGAAGATGCACACATCATTGCGCAAAATGACATCAATACCGCACAAGAGCTCCTCACTAGCGGCCCATCGGAAAACGAACAAAAACAATTAGATACACTCAGAACCGTCATTCGCGAACAACGAGAATCAGAGCGCAACGCTCATAATGCCCTTAGTGATCTAGACAATGAACAAGCGCGTATTGATGGGCGTCGTCATGCGCTAAAGCGCGAAATCCAAGACTGGACCCGCCGCGCCGAAACCGCTGACAAACGCCTAGATGATCTCAATATTCAACGCACAGGAATACGAGGACAATTAGAGAGTGCCAAAGCTCAACCATCTGATTTAAAAGAACAATTAGATGAATTAAACACCCAATTGGAAGCAGCAACGACAAAACGTCAAGACGCAAGCGATGCTGTTTCAGCACTCGAAACTCAACTCAGAGAAGCTGAATCTCACTCCCGAAAATCACGTGATGATGTCTCAAAAGCAAGAGAATCTCATATTCGTGCGGAGACGCGATTAGAATCAGCCCAACGTCGCGAAATTGAAATTGGTGAGAACATCCAATCAAGATTATCGTTAGACTTCAACGCTCTAAAAGAATCCGCAGACAATTTGATAGCCAGTGCAGAAGAGTCAGACACTGACACCATTTTCAATTTATCTAGCGCAGAAGCCCAGCTAAACACCCTCACCCGTGAACGTGACGGCTTGGGCGGGGTAAATATGGAAGCTGATCTTCAAGTTGAAGAAACCGCGAACCGCCTTGAAACTCAATTGAGAGAGCGTGAAGATTTAGACCAAGCCCTCGCCAAACTCCAAGAAGGTGTTCATGCTCTAAATGCGAAGGGGCGTGAATTATTATTAGAAGCATTTGAGAAAGTGGCTGAACATTTTCGCGTATTGTTTGAAGCCTTGTTTGAAGGCGGCGAAGCACAGCTAAAGTTGACGGAGTCCGACGACCCACTACAAGCAGGTCTAGAGATATTCGCATGCCCACCAGGCAAGAAGCTGTCCGCACTCTCCCTTATGTCAGGCGGGGAGCAGGCGCTTACCGCAGCGGCTCTTATTTTTGCAGTTTTCCTATCCCAACCCTCGCCGCTTTGTGTACTCGACGAGGTAGATGCACCACTTGATGATGCAAACGTCGACCGGTTTTGCCGCATGCTCGATACAATGCGTTCAAGAACAGACACACGATTCGTTGTCATTACGCATAATCCAGTGACAATGTCGCGGATGGATAGGCTTTATGGGGTCACAATGCAGGAGCGCGGGGTCTCCCGACTCGTTTCAGTCGACCTTCAGTCGGCGGAACAATTGGTCGCAGCCCAATAAAAACCGACCAAATATTTGAAATACATATAAATTTCAAACCACTAGCTATATTTAAATTGGCTTGACTTCGTGAATATACTTGCCTAGTTTCCGGCCAAGCTTGGCGAGCTGAGCTGTGACGACGAAATCGGGGCAATATTTTCCTTACCTTTTTGGGTATTTAGTGGATTAAAAGCATGAGCAATGACGATCTCAGAAAGCAGATCGATGAGGCACGTGCTGCTTATACAAGTAAGTATGAGCCTAAACTAAATTCAGAAGGTCAGGCAAAAGGCATGGCTCTGGGGTTTCGAATGGCGACGGAATTCGCTGTCGGACCTTTCGTTGGAGCGGCCATTGGCTGGGGATTAGACCTTGTGTTTCATACGAAACCTTGGATGCTAATCATCTGGATGATGTTAGGGTTTGCCGCAGGAGTTATGAATGTCGTGCGTACGGTAAAAGCTGCGCAAGACACTGCCGGAAGTGAACCGGTCCAAGGAGTTGAAGAAGAATGATGCTGGAATCGATCAATTCTATGATCAATCAAGTCGCCACGGATCCGATTCACCAATTTGTGTTGAAGCCAATCGCTGACTTCCACATTGGCGGATACGACCTTTCCTTCACAAACTCTGCTTTGTTTATGGTGATCGGTGTTGCGCTTGCAATTGGTCTATTGATGGTAGCCTCTTCAAAAGGCTCAACAATTCCATCACGTAGTCAGTCCATTGCTGAAATCGCATACGGTTTCGTAGCTGGCATGGTGCGTGACATGATGGGCGAAGACGGGATGAGATTTTTCCCATTCGTCTTCTCATTATTCATCTTTATCTTTTTTGCTAACATGCTCGGCATGTTCCCTTACTTCTTTACAACAACGTCTCACATCATCGTGAACTTTGCGTTGGCAATGCTCGTTATGGCGATTGTAATTGGGTATGGTTTTTACAAAAACGGCTTTAAATTCTTCAAGTTGTTCTTCCCTTCTGGTGTTCCTCCGGTGTTGTACATCCTTGTTACACCTATTGAGTTCATCTCTTTCCTTTCTCGTCCGATCTCATTGTCAGTGCGTTTGTTCGCCAACATGCTGGCCGGACACATCATGCTTAAAGTTTTCGCTGGTTTTGTGATTATGCTCGCAAGTGCTGGTGGAGCACTTCTAGTTCTAGCGCCTGTTGCTCTTGCGGGTACTGTCGCTGTTGTAGCTCTAGAATTCCTGGTGGCGTTCCTCCAGGCATATGTATTCGCTATTCTAACATGCGTTTATTTAAACGACGCATTACACCCGGGACACTAAGTCTCGGGCTGTAGTTTGAATTTTTGGTTGACCTGCCCGCCCATTTAGGGTTTTAGGGCACAAACTCTTGGGAGATCCGTTATGGAAGAAGGTCTAAAGTACGTCGGCGCAGGTCTAGCCTGTTTTGCTATGTTTGGTGCAGCTCTTGGTGTGGGAAACATTTTCTCTAGCTACCTTGATGCAGCTATGCGCAACCCATCTGCAGCTCAAGGCCAATTTGGTAACTTGATCTTTGGTTTCGCTGTGACAGAGGCCCTAGGTATCTTTGGTTTCTTGATCGCGATTTTGCTATTGTTCGCTGTTTAAGCGCACCAATACCATTTATCGTCTAACGCGGAATTTGAACCCTACCCTCAACAGTAGATTTCAAATTCCGTCGTTGGTTTAAGATTATACGAAGATCAGGGGTCAAACTATGGCGACTACGCCAGCCCATGGGGCAGACGCAGCTCACGAAACAAGTGGCATTTTCCCGCCGTTTGACTTCAGCTCATTCCCATCACAGATTTTTTGGCTCGCTCTAACATTCGGCGTGCTCTACATCTTTATGTCGAAGCTTGTGCTTCCGCGTATTGGTGGAGCTATTGATCGCCGTGCAGACAGCATCACCCAAGACTTGGAAGAAGCGTCACGCATGTCTGACCGTGCAGCCGCTGCCCAACAGTCTTTGGAAACAGAACTCGCAGCAGCACGCGCAAAAGCACGCGCAACAGCCGCTCAAGCAAAAGCAGACATTGAGGCAGAAGTCGCAGCTGAAACAGCCAAGACAGAAGCTGAAGTTGATGCGCGTATAACCGAAGCATCTGCTCGCATCGCTGATGCGCAAACTGCTGCTATGAAGAATGTTCAAGAAGTGGCTTCAACAGCTGCATCAAGCATTGTGAACAAACTTATTGGCGTAGATATTTCAACAGACGACGCTTCTAAAGCGGTCTCTGGTGTGTTGAAAGGAAACTAAGTCATGGCTGAGCAAGAACACGGTAACGACGCCAAAAACGTTGGTGACGAACTACACTCAGAAATTTCTGAAGAACTACACGCCACTATGGGTGTTGCTGAGCATGACACACATGTTGAGCCTTCAGGTCCATTCGCAGACCCCACTTTTTGGGCAACAATAGCTGTCTTTATTTTCCTCATCATTCTTGTAGTGAAGAAAATTCCAGCAGCTATTGGTAAGTCTCTAGATGAGCGTGCACAGAAGATTCAGGATGAATTAGATCACGCACGTATTCTTCGCGAGAAAGCTCAAGCTGCACTTGCTGAGGCTGAACGTAGCCAAGCACAAGCTGCAGAAGATGCAAAAGCCATTATCACAGCTTCAAAAAACGAAGCTAAAGCATTTGCTGAACAGTCTCGTATAGAACTTAAAGAACGCATGGCACGTCGTGAAAAAATGGCTGAAGAACGTATTGCACGTGCTGAAGCTGAAGCTACACAAGCTGTTCGCAATTCTGCTATCGATGCAGCAGTAAGCGCTGCAGCCGTTGTACTGGGTGAGAACGTATCAAAAGGTCCTTCTAAGAAGAACCAGTTTGACAGTAGCCTAGAAGATATCAAAAAAGCGCTTAGCTAGAACTTTGAAGCTTTTAAAAAATTAGAGCGGTTGAAGCATCATCCCTTCAACCGCTTTTTTTATGGCCCTTAATCACCACATTCCTGATATTCGGAGCCCCCTCCCTAAATGCCTATTTAAGGGTTTGTGCTTCATCACCTAAGATGAGATGTAGTAACCAGTTTGGCGCAAATCGCTTTAAACTTGGATGTTTTGCAATTACGTTGCGCATCCAGCGTTTACCGGTAAGCGAATTTCTAGCCAACAGAACCACTCCTAGGATTACAATTGGCAAACCAATTGGCACGAATGGAATTGGCGTTAGAAACGCTATTGGCACCCCAATAACAATGAAAAAAACGCCTAATAGCGCGAGTATTGGACGCAGTATTTTCATCACCCCACCTTTCGCAACAGCCGCAGGATTTGGCGTGTCTAATTTAGGCGGAAGCCATTTAGTTTTTTCTAAATTTTGCTTACTTAAGTCGTTCGTCATAAATCATCTATTGCTGTATAATGAAGCATTATTCCTACGTGTTTTTATGGTGATATTAGGGCGTTTCGTAGGGCTGCATAAATAAGCACTGCTAGAACAAAAAGTCGATTTGATTTTTCAATATCAAAAGCAAAAACAGCATAAAATCGCGCCCAACAAAAAAGAAAACCGCCTGAACGGGATAGGTTCAGGCGGTATCAACTCTACTTAGCTCAAACTTGTCTATTGAGCAGTTTGAGACATTTCAGACGTCCACCGTAAAACAGGTTTACGAGCAGCCAGTGTTTCGTCTAAGCGGCGCATTGGTGCAAGATAAGGTGCACTTTTAAGCGCTTCATCGCCGGATTTAGCTTTGATAGCAACGCTTTCCAAAGAGTCACAAAAGCGATCCAACTCAGCTTTGCTTTCAGTTTCTGTTGGTTCAATCAACATAGCACCATGCACAACAAGCGGGAAATACACCGTCATTGGGTGATAGCCCTCATCAATCATGCCTTTTGCGATATCCACTGTTTCAATGCCGCTATCTTTTAAGAATGCGTCAGAGAACAATGCCTCATGCATACAATAGCCTTCAAAAGCAGGTGACATCACCGACTTTAACCGCGCTTGAATATAGTTTGCGTTAAGAACGGCATCTTCCGCCACTTGCTTTAGCCCATCTGCACCATGTGAGAGCATATAGGTGAGCGCGCGCGTAAACATACCCATTTGACCATGAAACGCACACATGCGGCCGAGTGGCTTTAAGTCCGTTCCTGCGAGTTCGGCTTCATCATCGACATAAATGAGTTTGTAATCGCCGTCTCGCTTATCAACCGTCATCACGGGGTATGGTGCGTACTTTGCCAAACGCTCAGACAAAACCGTTGGGCCAGCCCCGGGACCGCCCCCGCCATGAGGTGTAGAGAATGTTTTATGAAGATTGATGTGCATTGCATCCACGCCAAGATCGCGTGGACGTACACGTCCTACTATTGCGTTGAAATTGGCACCATCACAATAGAAATAACCGCCAGCTTCGTGGATTAGGTCTGCGATTTCTTTGATATCACGTTCAAACAACCCACATGTGTTCGGATTGGTCAGCATGATACCCGCGACATCAGAAGTATCGCCTTCAAGCTTTGCTTTAAGATCATTCAAATCAACGCGACCATCTGTTGCTGCTGCGATTTCTTGGACTTTAAATCCGCACTGAACAGCAGTTGCAGGATTGGTTCCGTGTGCAGATGCGGGCACTAATACGCGCGTGCGTGTCTCGACCTCACCACGATCAATAAGCGCTGCACGGATTGCCGCCATACCACACCACTCACCATGCGCCCCTGCTTTAGGGCTCATCGCGACTGCTGGCATGCCTGTTAGCTTTTTGAGCCAATCTTCAAGCTGCTCAATTACCTCCATCGCGCCTTGAACTGTTTGCTGCGGTTGCAATGGGTGAATATCGGCGAAACCAGGCATACGCGCGACTTTTTCATTCAGGCGAGGATTGTGTTTCATAGTACACGAACCAAGCGGGAAAAGCCCCAAATCAATCGCATAATTTTTTTGAGACAATCGCACATAATGGCGCATAGCCTGAGGCTCTGACAGGCCCGGAAGACCGGTACCGTCTTGGCGTTTTAAACCACCAAGACGATCTTTGCGGCCCTTGGGTTCTGGAAGATCGACCCCTGTTGTCTCAGTTGTGCCAATGTCAAAAATCAGCTCTTCTTTTTGGAGAAGCCCTTTAGAGCCGGAAACTGTTTGAGTGCTCATGCCAGCACCTCCTTTAGAGCTTGGGCATAGGCAGCTATTCCTTCGGCTGTGTTACATTCTGTTGCTGCTGCAATCACCACATTATCTAACCCAGCGCGCGGGAAGAGACGCGATGCACGCACGCCGCCAATGACGCCTTTTTTATCCAAAGCAGCCAGCAAAGCGCCCGCTTCCATTGGTGTTTCAAAAGAAATCTCGTTGAAGAATGTCTCTGTTTTCAGCGTCACGCCATCAATGGCGTCTAAGGCATCTGCAAGATCACACGCTGCTTCATGGTTCAGCGTGGCCAATTGGCTCAAACCTTTGTCACCAAGCAATGTCATGTGGGCCGTAAACGCCAAGGCACAAAGCCCCGCATTCGTACAGATGTTCGATGTCGCTTTATCGCGGCGAATGTGTTGTTCACGTGTGGAAAGTGTCAGCACAAAACCGCGTTTTCCATCCGCATCAACCGTCTGACCGCACACGCGACCTGGCATTTGACGTACAAGCTTTTGGCGACAGGCTAAAAGACCGACATAAGGGCCGCCAAATCCTAGTGGATTACCAATAGATTGACCTTCACCCACAACAATATCTGCGCCCATTTCACCCGGAGGCGTTATAAGGCCTAGAGACACAACTTCCGTAAATACAGATACAAGCAATGCTTTTTTCGCATGCGCTGCTTCAGCAATTGGTGTGAGGTCTGTCACTGTTCCAAATACGTTGGGAGACTGCGCAATCAAACATGCTGTGTCATCTTCAGCGTAACTAATCAGCGCTTTTTCATCATCAAAAGCTGGCGGCAGAATAACCACTTCAATGCCCTGCGTTTCACAGGCTGTACGAATCGTTTCAGCGTAATGTGCATGCACACCGCCTGAAACAATTACCTTTTTACGGCGTGTTGCACGACATGCCATCAAAGCCGCTTCAGATGCAGCAGTTGAGCCGTCATACATGGATGCATTTGCCACTTCCATTCCCGTCAGCATGGCTACTTGGGATTGGAATTCAAACACAGTTTGCAATGTACCCTGAGCAATTTCTGGCTGGTAGGGCGTGTATGTCGTTAAAAATTCAGAACGCTGAATAATGTGATCTACAGAAGCTGGCACATGGTGTTTATATGCGCCGCACCCCACAAAGAATGGGCCTTCAGAGGCCGTACGATTTTTAGCTGCTAAAGCGCCCATGTGACGCTCTACAGCTAATTCGCCTTGGTGCATCGGCAACCCCTCAATAGGGCCTGTTAGACGCGCAGACTCAGGCACATCTTGATAGAAATCATCAACGCTTTTTGCGCCGATGGTTTGCAGCATTTGCGCCCGATCTTCAGGCGTCAGTGGGAGATAACGCATATATTTCTTAAGCCTCGCAGAAAGCTTTATAAGCAGCTTCGTCCATCAAGCCTTCAACTTCGCTTGCATCTGACATTTTGACTTTATAAAGCCATTCAACGGCCATCAGATTGTCGTGAAAACTTTCTGAATCACCTTCTAAAAAAGCATTCATTTCAGTGACTTCACCCGAAACAGGTGCATAGACTTCGACGGCAGCTTTTGCTTTTTCGAACACAAACAAAATGTCGCCTTTAGACACATCATCGCCTACAGCAAGCAAGTCTTCGGCTGCCACAATGTCATCGCCCAATTGTTGAGCCGCATAAGCAGACACACCAATTGTTGCTACATCGCCGTCCACGGATACCCACTCGTGATCTTCTGTGTATAATTTTGTCATGATTTCAGCCCTCTAACCCCGAAAATAGTTTTGTTTGACGAATGGCATACGTGCGACCACGGCTGCCCTTGGTTTGTTTCTGACCAGAACATCTAGCTCTGTGCCAATTTGTGTGTAGGCGCGATTTACATAGCCCATTGCGACCGGTTTACCTGCTGTGTGCCCATGACCACCGGAAGTAATAATACCGACGATTTGACCGTCTTTAGTGGCGATTTCTGACCCTTCACGCGCCGGAGCTTTATCGAGTAAATTCAAACCGATACGCTTCATTTCAGTGCCATTTTCAATCTGGGAGATGATTTTCTCACCTCCTGGAAAATCAGCTTCATCGCGGCGCACTTTGGATACGGCCCATGTGAGCGATGCTTCTATCGGCGTTTTGCTTGAATCCATGTCATGACCATAGAGGCAAAGGCCGGCTTCAAGGCGTAAACTATCGCGTGCCCCCAATCCAATTGGGGCAATATCTTTGTCTTCAAGCAGTTGTTTTGCAACGCTTTCTGCATGTTCAGCTGGTATCAAAATTTCATAGCCATCTTCGCCCGTATAGCCTGAACAAGAGACCAGACAATCAACGCCACACACCTGAGCGCGTTTCGCTGTCATAAACACCATATCAGTGATATCTGGCGCATATTTGGCCATGAGTTTACGGGTCTGCGGGCCTTGCAAAGCGACCAAAGCATTGTCGTCTGCACGCTCCAAGGTCGCGCCCTGACATGCCTCTGCTATCAGCGTGAAGTCCGCCTCCTTACAGCCTGCATTCACGACGATATAAAGCATCCCTTGCTCTGCTGGATCACTGGGACGTGTGACCATCAGATCATCTAAAATGCCACCCTCTTCATTGAGCAAAAGCGTGTAACGCATCTCACCCGGAGAAAGACCAGATATATCTCCACATACCAATTGTTCAAAAATACCGGAAATTTTAGCGTGCGCCGCATCTCCTGTGAGTGCAGATTCCTGCCCCATCTCATCGAGTTTTAAAAATGCTGGTCCCATGTGCGATACATCAAACAATCCACATTTTTCACGCACATGATGATGCTCTGGAATAATGCCTGATTCAAATTGAATGGGCATTGCATAGCCAGCAAAGTCGACCATCTTGCCGCCTTGCGATTGGTTGAGGTTTGTCAGCGGGGTAGATTTTAAATGTGTGGTAGACACGATCTTGGGCACTCCGGATAGACACGGTTTTCCACACACAAAATGCATGTGAAGAAATTCGTGCCCCCGCTGTCCCTTGCACCTGAGAGATTCCGCAAAACCAATTGATCGGTTTTGCTTGCTCCTTCGGCGAGGCTGCGCATATATATGCCGCCTCTTTCCAGCGTGTTGATGCCTTTCGCGGTCCCTTTGCCTGAGCGTTTCCGGGGCGGTTGCGCCTTCGGCCATAGCATTTAAGCTATTCTCTCCCGCGAGAGACTCAAGCAGGCAATATGCCTACTTGAATATACTTCAAATGCACTGCTGAGATATGACTCGTCAATAGCCAAACAATTCGACAGTGAATTTTTCCTGCGCCTGCCTAAACAAAGCGCAGGATGACTTTACATACGTTCAGGTGTTTCGATTCCGATCAGATACAGTCCAGCTTCCAATTGCTTCAGCGTTGCTTGCGCTAATGCCAAACGAGACGCTTTCACCTCATCAGGCACACCTGCTTTGAGAATAGGTGCATTTGTCCAGAAAGATGAAAACGCCTGAGCCAGTGTGTACACATGGTCACATACACCGTGCGGCGTGCGGTTTTCATATGCAAGTTTTAGAGCTGTTTCAAAAGCATCAAGTTGAAGTGCCAAAGCACGTTCTTCTTTAAGCTCAATTTTAATCTCGCCTGCTTGAATGCCCTCTTCTTTTGCGCGGCGCATAAGTGATTTCACACGCACCGCTGCATATAGAAGATATGGACCTGTTTTGCCTTCAAAAGCGACAAACTGATCAAGATCGAACACATAGTTTTTTGTGCGCACGTTTGAAAGATCAGCAAATTTGATAGCCGCAAGCGCAACTTTATCCGCGATATCTGCGCGCTCTTCTGCGGGATAATCTGCGCCCATTCCTGTTTCTTCTAAACGCTCACGGGCCTTGTCTTTGGCTTGACTGATAAAGTCATACAGCTTCAACACACCACCTTCACGTGTCTTGAAGGGTTTGCCGTCCTTACCATTCATCGTACCAAAGCCGATATGCTCAAGCGCGTCTTCGTTTTCATATCCGGCTAATTGAGCAGCTCTGAAAACCTGCTCAAAGTGAAGCGCCTGACGCGCATCCACAACATATAATGTCAGGTCAGGTTTATTAGTGCGTTTACGGTCGAGAATGGTTCCAAGGTCTGTTGCGTGATACCCTACAGCACCTTGAGAATTGACCAGCATGAAGGGAGGCATGTCTTTTTTATCAGACTCGCGTTCGATATGGATAACCCAAGCGCCTTCACTCAAAACAGCAATGTTACGCGATTTGAGATCTTCGGTAATCTCAGGCAACAACACATTCGCGTCAGATTCGCCTTTCCAGAGATCAAACTTAACACCAAGCTCACCACATTCGCGCTCTAAACCGATCTGTGTAACGTCACAGAAATGTTTCCAAAGTGCGCGATACCCACGACGCCCAGCTTGTAAATCCGCTGTCGCAGTTTGTGCTAAACTACGAATTTCTTCACGGTAAGCAGGGTTTGGAACTTTCTTGAAAACAGATTTTCCATCTTCAACCGTTTCTACAACGCTTTCTTCCTTCATCATGCCTGCATAAAGCGGATAAAGGCGTTCAAGGTCATCCATAGAAACAGGTGATTCTGAAGGGTATTCTCCATCAAAATCAGCATCAAAATATGGAAGGTCAGGCTGCTCTTCGCTTACACCTACGATCAAAAGCCCCATTTGAAGCCCCCAATCCCCAAGATGCACGTCTGAAACAACATCATCGCCAAGAAAGCGGAAAAGACGCTGCAAACTATCCCCGATAATGGTCGAGCGAAGGTGACCAATGTGCATTGGCTTTGCAACGTTCCAGCCACCAAAATCCATCATAACATGACGAGGCGTTTCAACCTTACCCCCACCAGATTGAGGGTCTGTTAGAACTTGAGCTGCACGCTCTTGCAAAGCTTGCGCTGAGACTTTGATATTTAGAAAGCCCGGCCCTGCCACATCTACGCTTTCAACAAAGTCTAACGCCTCGATTTTAGGCGCAACTTCTGCGGCTACTTCTCTTGGGTTTTTCTTTGCACGCTTACCAGCAACCATAGCGCCATTACACTGAAAATCAGCAAGATCCGGACGATCTGAGCGACGCACTTGGCCCAACTCCGCATCTAGCCCCATGCTTTCAAATACGGCACCCGCCGCAACGCTTAATTTGGTTGCTAAGTCTGTCATGTGTTTCTTTCCGGACGCTCATATTAGCGTCCGCCTACATAGTCTAATTTAAAAATCGTAGAGTGTGTTCAAACCACGAAGCGATACCGCTTATTTGCCTTGGCCAGCATTCACACGGAATCTTTTCCCTGCGCGATTAAACTCAAGCTCTGCATCAGTCAGCTCAAATCCGACGAGAACTTCAAAGTTTGATCCCGATATAGATGAGTCGGCGCGCGGGATTACAATGTGTTCAATTGTTTCTGTTGCAGTCACACGGTCTGCTCCTTTGGGAAAAGTCACTTTCAGCGGGAAAGTTTCTTTTTCAATAACCGCCTGACCACGTCGCGTTACAGAAACGAAATAATTGTAATCATGGCTCATTCCCTCAGCAGCGGGACCACGCCCAAACGCAAAGTCTAGCGTGACTTCCATTCTAATCGGGTCATCACCTACATAGCGACAGAAACTCGACACACCTGTAATCTCACCTGTGTATCCCACATTAGAAAACACTTCAGATCCATGTAATTGAACCTTGCGAGATGCATCATACAAGGATGCCGCAACAGGACATGGACCTTCATTGGGTCGAGAATCTAAACCATCTTTTACTGAAGAACACCCAGCTACTCCAAAAGCTATAAAGGCCATTCCAGCTAGTTTTGAACGTTGAATAATACCCGTCACGCGCAAAGTCCTCGCATAATTTGACACATCCAGCTATGTGAATACCAAAATCAGAATCGATTAAAGACATATTTCACGTGGATATGAATGAATTTAATCACTCTGATAGCCGCCGCAGCGCTTGGGCGCAATGAGTTGATCGACTATGTATGTGCAACATTTGAGATAAACATACAGCAATAAGGAAAAATCATATGGAAACGCGCCCTAAACTAACGATTTCGCTTGCGTCACCACGTGGTTTTTGTGCGGGTGTGGATCGCGCTATTCATATTGTTGAGCAAGCCATAGAGAAATGGGGCGCGCCGGTTTATGTGCGACATGAGATCGTACACAATCGTCATGTAGTATCCAGACTTGAGAGTTTAGGCGCGATTTTCGTCGAAGAGCTTGATGATTGTCCCGATGATAGACCTGTTGTGTTTTCCGCGCATGGCGTTCCCAAAGCGGTACCTGCAGAAGCAAAACGACGTGAGATGACATATGTCGATGCCACATGCCCACTCGTCTCGAAGGTGCATATGGAGACATCTCGTCATGCACAAAATGGTCTGCACACTTTCCTCATAGGTCATGCCGGACACCCTGAAGTCGTTGGAACAATGGGACAAACTGAAGAAGGAACAATGACTTTAGTCGAGACTGTTTTGGATGCAGAACAGGTGATTCCAGACGATCCTGAGAAATTAGCATACGCAACCCAAACAACCCTATCTGTGGATGATACTGCTGAGATTGTTGCGACGTTAAAGCGTAGATTTCCTAACATTGCAGAACCAGCAAAAGATGACATTTGCTACGCGACAACCAACCGTCAGGAAGCCATGAAAGCGCTTGCGGATAATATTGATCTGGTATTGGTCATTGGTTCACCAAATTCTTCCAACTCTCAGCGCCTAGTTGAAGTGGCAGAACGTGGTGGCGCAAAAGCGTCTTATCTTGTTGGTTCTGCTGATGAAATTAACTGGGATTGGTTTCATGGTGTTTCTACGCTCGGTTTGTCCGCTGGCGCTTCAGCACCCGAAACGCTTGTGCAAGGCGTGATTGCTGCCTGTCGTGCGCGCTATGATGTTGACGTTAAAAACATTGTGACGGCTGAAGAAAACGTGGTATTTCATGCACCTAAATGGCTCACACGGGCCTGATTTCATTAGGATACCTAAATCTTTATGAGCACTTCCCTGCGTATTCTCACGTGTATATCCGTTGCGATTATCGCGGGGTTATTTCTCGCATATGGCTTGATTTTGGATGCCAGCAACCTGTCTGCTAGCCGTGCGCTTGGCTTATGGTCTCTGCCTGTTACCGGCGTGATAGGAGCCATCATCGCAAGTGCATCGGGTACGGGTGGAGGTGTGGTTTTCATCCCTATCTTCAACTCACTCAATGAAGCAGGGCTACTCTCACTCTCTCAAACAAATATCGTTGCAGCGAGTTTTTTGATCCAGTGTTTTGGCATGACGATGGGAAGCTTGGTCTGGCTAAGAGGCATGTATGCGTCAGAAACTGTACATGCTGGCATACCTATTAAAACATTCTGGAAAGCGCTTTTAAGTATTTTGGCTATCGCGCTACCAGTTATGCTTTTTACGCAGTGGTATGTGAAAATTGATCCCAAATGGGTGTTGTTTGGTTTTAAGGTATTTTCCATCACTCTGGGGTCGATACTTGTTTTCAATACGCTTCAAAATGGCAATACATCCACACAAGCAAAACGCACACATTTAGAGAAAGTCGATTTTACGCTCTTATTGCTAGTTGCGCCTATTGGTGGATTTGCAAACGCACTTTTTTCTGTCGGGTTAGGTGAGATTGTCGCGCTTTATTTATTTCTGCGTGGCTATTCGATTGTCACTAGCACAGGCATGGCGGTTATTATTTCTGCTTTTAGCGTATTAAGTGGCGCACCCTATCATATCTATATGGGTAATGTGCCTTGGGAGGTTGTCGCAATGACTGCCCCAGGCGCTTTGCTGGGTGGCTTCTTGGCGCGTGGTATTGCCCTCCGCTTACAGGCGTATTGGCTGAAATTGGCCGCCGGAAGCTGGATTGCGCTTTCAGGTATCGGTCTATTGCTGATGCAATATAATTGAAACTAAAGCGCCACACCCGCTTTACGCAAAAACACCACAACCGCCCAGCAACACGCGCCGGTTGCGAGTATTGAAAGCCCAAAACTTGGCCAAAAAGCCAGTCCTAGTTTTTGCCCGCCAATCAACACCACAAAAAAGGCCAAGCCCGGAGGGACAAGGAAAAACGTTGTCGTTGCAAACCGCGTCGCTTTTTCAGCATCACCGCCGCCAATATAAATGTTTGCAACAGTGAGCATTGTAGCCAAAGGCAAAGCCACCATAAGGGATGCAATGAGGGTTGAACGTTTCGCAACTTCGGACAAGGCGACAATAAACGCTGCCGTTCCCAACGCCTTCAAAATAACCATCCACATATATCAGCCCTCCATGCCTGAATAAGTGGTGGACCACTTTGCAGAATTGGACAAGCTCCTATTATTGCTCCGTTCGCATTTGACTTTAGCGTAACTCACACATGAATTTTGCAAAAATACATCGATATTTTGATATTTTGAGAAGACAATGCCCTAAAACTCGCGTTAAAAGCACTTCATTATGGCAGTATATACCGAAGTAGATGACACAGCGCTCGCCAATTTTTTGGCAGATTATGACCTTGGCTCCGCAATCGCCTTTAAGGGCATTGCTGAAGGCGTGGAAAATTCAAACTATTTGCTAGAGACGACTAAAGCGCGTTTCATCCTCACCCTGTTTGAAAAACGAGTGAATGAAAGTGACCTTCCCTATTTCATGGGTGTCATGGATCATCTTGCAGACAAAGGTTTTCCGGCTCCTCTGCCTGTGAAAGCCAAAGATGGCAAAGCTCTGCGCACACTATGTGGACGCCCTGCTGTCATTATCACTTTCCTATCGGGTATGTCCTTGAGCCGCCCCAATGTGGAGCAATGCCGCGAACTGGGTGAAGGACTTGCTAAATTTCATGCCGCCCTTTCCGATTATGTTGGAGACCGCAAAAACTCGCTCTCTGTGGAAGCTTGGCGTCCTATGTTTGAAGGACGAGAAGCTGAAGCGAATGCATTGAATGCTGGACTAACCGAACACATACTCTCTGACTTGGATGCATTGGAAGCTGAATGGCCTGCAAATCTTCCAAGTGGAGTGATCCATGCAGACCTTTTTCCTGACAATGCTTTCTTTCTAGGTGACAAACTTACAGGTGTGATTGATTTCTATTTTGCCTGTAATGACGCCCTCGTTTACGACATTGCCATTTGTTTGAATGCTTGGTGCTTTGAGGATGGGCGCGGAGAATATAACCACACAAAAGGACGCGCACTGATTGCGGGCTACCAAGCTGTGCGCCCTCTAAGCGATACTGAAAAAGAAGCCCTGCCCTTACTTTGTCGCGGTGCCGCCATGCGTTTCTTCCTAACACGTTTGGTCGATTGGGCAGACACGCCCAAAGACGCATTAGTACGCCCTAAAAACCCGATAGAATATGCTGAAAAGCTTGGGTTTCACCGTAATGCAAAAGGCTTTTTTGATTACGGCGGCTGATACGCATTTTTTTTGTAAAATATACATGCGGATTTTTGCTTCTCGGGTGTCTTATACTGTATGCACCCATTTAGCTTGCATCCCACAAGTTAAGCCAAATCCCTCCCTTCAACCGACTTGGCTTTTAAATGGGTGCAGTCTTTTTTGACTGCCCATTTTGACATGCCCTGCTTAGGCAGCTTTCCATAATCCATCCCCAACAGAATCTGGCACCCTAGCTTGACCACTCTGACAAATCATTCCACCTGATTTGAATGAGCAAATTGATTGAAATATGGACGGATGGCGCGTGTTCGGGAAACCCCGGACCGGGTGGCTGGGGCGCTTTAATCAAAGCAAATGGCCAAGAGACAGAACTCTATGGCGGGGAAGCCAACACAACTAATAATCGCATGGAATTAATGGGCGCTATAGAAGCGCTTAATTCTCTAAGCGCGCCTTCCAAGATCGTTTTGAATACGGATTCGACCTATGTCAAAAATGGTTTGACCAAATGGATTCATGGCTGGAAAAAGAATGGCTGGAAAACTGCCGCGAAACAACCCGTGAAAAACAAAGACCTATGGCAAGCTTTGGACGAAGCTTGCAAACCTCACCAAATCGAATGGAAATGGGTAAAAGGTCATGCAGGCGATGAAGGCAATGAACGCGCTGACGGCCTTGCCGTAAAAGGCTCAAGAGAGATAGCGTCAGATCACGCCGTACCTTCACAGACAGAGAATGAGGTGCCATTGGAAGCGCCAGCCTCCAAAACAGAGACGAAAGCAAATCCTGTAAACCTCATTGAGATATGGACAGATGGCGCATGCTCTGGAAACCCAGGCCCCGGCGGATGGGGCGCTTTACTCAGAAGCGGCGAGCACGAAAAAGAATTATATGGCGGGCAAAAAGATACAACGAATAATCGGATGGAATTGATGGGTGCGATTGAAGCCCTCAACTCATTGAAAAAAGCGTCAAATGTGCGCCTGCATACGGATTCAACCTATGTGAAAGATGGTCTAACCAAGTGGATACATGGTTGGAAAAAGAATGGTTGGAAAACCGCAGGCAAAAAACCTGTAAAAAACCAAGACCTTTGGCAAGCATTGGATGAAGCCTGCAAACGTCACAAAATTGAATGGGTCTGGGTGAAGGGGCATGCAGGCGATGAAGGCAATGAACGCGCCGATAGCCTTGCTGTTAAAGGCTCAAAAGAAGCGTCTGGAAAAGCCTAAACAAGTCATAAAAAAGCCTGCGCCACCAAAGTGTGCAGGCCTTATTCGATAGCAATATTAAAGACGACTATACAGATTTAACCTTTACAGTTGCTCCTTCAACACCTGTGATTTCCACTGTGTCACCTATTGCAAATTCTGTTGTCGCATCTGTTTGAGCACGCCATTCAGAATCGTTTATTTTCACGCGTCCAAAACCGCCTTGAAATACGCTCATGACAATGGCTGTTTTGCCAACCATAGACGTATTGCGCTCATTCAATTCTGGGTGAGTTGATGGCGGATTCCGCAGCTTCATTGAAATTCTTCGACCAAGCGCCAAGAAGATGACAGAGGCAACAGTAAACACACCCACTTGGTATTGCCAAAGAGCCATAGAGTCTGGCGCAATCAGAGAATAAACGGCTGCTGTCGCGGCTGCGATTGCAATCCAGAGCAAATCAAATGTGCCGAGCATCATTTCAAATGCAAGCAAGATTAAAGCAAGTCCAACCCAATGCCAGACGGTAAGTTCACTAAATACGACGTCCATATACAGCTCCTGATATTTTTATTTTATTCAAAGCAGTAAAACTATGCGGACCAAGCATGTGCAGCGATTTCATGCACATGCCTCGCCTGCAATTATGGCGTTATTCTTGCCAAGGTGATGGAGGGGTTGAGCCACCCTTATCATCATTTGAGCCTTTTTTACCCTTTGGTGGGTTAAACCCTGTAAGCGCACCAATTCCCTCAATTGCACCAGCAATACCTGCAAAATCAGCTGGTATAATAACCGTACGCTGCTGATTGGACGTGGCCAGAGATTTGAATGCCTGAATGTATTCTTGACCCAAGAAATAGTTCACAGCGTTCACATCACCCTTACCGATAGCATCTGAGACCATAAGTGTTGCTTTGGCTTCAGCTTCTGCTTCACGCTCACGCGCTTCAGCATCACGGAAAGCGGCTTCACGGCGACCTTCTGCTTGTAGGACGGCTGATTGCTTCTCACCTTCTGCACGCAAGATGGCGGACTGCTTGTCCCCTTCTGCCTGTAAGATTTCAGCACGCTTGATACGCTCTGCTTTCATCTGACGCGCCATAGCTTCAGTGATGTCGGCTGGCGGAGACAAATCTGCAATCTCGATACGTGTAACTTTCACGCCCCACGGGTTCGTGGCTGCGTCAATCACGTTTAAGAGGCGCGCATTAATATCGTCGCGGTTTGACAATACTTCGTCCAAATCCATCGATCCGACAACAGTACGAATATTGGTCAAAGCTAGGTTTGTGATCGCACGCGTAAGGTCATTCACCTCATAAGAAGCTGGGACAGGGTCAATCACTTGCGTAAACACAACAGCATCACAAGACACCATTGCGTTGTCTTTGGTGATGACTTCCTGTTGAGGGATATCCAGCACGTTTTCTTTCATATTCACTTTGTGACCGATACGATCCAAAAATGGGATGATGATTGAAAGCCCCGGACTAAGCGTATTCGTGAAGCGGCCAAAACGCTCCACGGTGTAGCGATAGCCTTGAGGAACGACCTGTACACCATTCATAATCACCACAATGGCGAAAATAACCCCAGCTACCGCAACTATTGAAATGTTTTCCATGTCGTCCCTCTCGCATCATTAATATATATTTATTTATAGCACAAACACAGTATAAATCCACAAAAATCAACTATAATTTGAATTAAGGCAAATCTATACTTAAATGTGTTTAAATCTTGGAAAGCATATATTCAGCAGAAGAGACTTTAAACTCACCGCCTTCTTCAATGTTCATTTGAACAACCTTGCCATCTTTGACTAACATTGAGTAACGCTTAGAACGTGGGCCCATGCCAAAACCACGCCCATCAAGTTGAGTACCAGTAAGTTCAGCGAACTCGGCATTTCCATCAGCGAGCATAAGGATATCCTTGCCTACACTCTGGCTTTTACCCCATGCATCCATCACAAACACATCATTGACGGACACACATGCAACTTTATCGACGCCTTTGGCACGCAATGCATCAAGGTTGTCGATAAACCCTGGAAGGTGGCTCACTGAACATGTTGGTGTGAACGCGCCTGGAACTGAAAAAATCGCGACAGTTGAACCGGCTGTGAGGTCTTTGGTTGAAATCGCTTCTGGGCCGTTTTCACCCATAACTTTAAAGGAAAATTCTGGAAGTGTATCGCCTACGGAAATAGTCATGCGCTTAGTCTTTCTAAGGTTTAACGTCACGTTATGAAATCAATGCGACGCAATAAATTTTGGATATGTTACAACGACTTTCAGACTGTGCAATCACGATTCAATGACATTGCAAATTACTGATCTTTGATTTCTCAGAGATAAGTTGCTCTCCCCCCCTTGCAGAACGCCGATTTTGCAGCAAACTTGCCTACACCCATCATGCAAAATCTAACTGGAGGTTCGGTTGAACGGCTCGCTTGCAGGAAAATTACTTATTGCTCTGCCCGCAATCAAAGATCCCTTCTTTGAACGTGCCGTGATTCTTTTATGCTCGCACAGTGAAGAACATGCGATGGGAATTATCATCAATCACGAAATGACTGATATCACGAATGAAGAGCTTTTCGATCAATTAGGCATGGACAATTCTCCGGCCAATACACTCCCCGTTTTACAAGGTGGGCCTGTATGCCTTGAGCGAGGTTTCGTGCTGCATTCTGATGATTATGATGCACCTGGCGTTACGGTTCCGATCACTGATGGCGTTTGCCTAACCGCAACTGAAGATGTGCTCATTGCGCTGGCCTCTCAAACTCCGCCCGAAAAAGCAGTCCTTGCATTGGGATATGCAGGATGGGGCGAAGGCCAACTTGAAGAAGAAATAACTGAAAATGTATGGCTCGTCGCAGAAGCAAGCCCCGCATTAATTTACGACAAAGACTATAAGACCAAATGGAATCGCGCACTCGCAAGTCTGGGCGTCTCTCCCGACAAGCTCCACTCCATTGGTGGACGTGCCTAACGCGTTTAATTCGCTGTTAAAGCTATTCCGGATTCAAAACTTTCATAGATACGACCCCTTTATGAGAACGTAGGTTTTCTAAGATTGCATCTTCACACATAGGTGCACCACTTACAAAACCCTGTATGAAATCACATCCGACCTCTTTCATGGCTTGCGCATGCATTCCTGTTTCAACGCCTTCAGCTGTTACCGTCATATCCAAATCATGCGCAAGATCGACTATCGCTTTGATGATGATACGGCCACGCGGACGGCTCATCATTGAGGTAAGACGCTGGTCTAATTTCAAACCATCCGCAGGAATATCTGCAAGCCACGCAAGCGAAGAATGCCCCGCACCAAAATCATCAAGGATTAATCCCGCACCTGCTGCACGAAATGCGGCCAATGCTCCCAAGGCACGATTTACATCCCGCAAAGCAGCTTGTTCAGTCAGCTCGATACGCAACACATCACGCGGCAAATCACACTCACGAATAATACTCTCTACTTCTTGAACGAGTACAGGCCGCGCAATCTCTGCCGCAGACAAATTCACCTGCATGAACACGTCACCAGCACTTTTGCGAAACCTAGCGAGCGCTTTAGCAGCTTTATCCAGCATGGTGGGTGCAACATGCGTCCAATCGGCCGCCAACCCAAATTCGGACAGACCATCTGGTCCTGTTAAATCTCCATGCGGCGTACGCCAACGCGCAAGCGCCTCAAATCCCGCAAGCTGAGATGTCTTTGCATCCCATATAGGTTGATAAACAGGCTCCAATCCATCGAGGTTTGTAACCAAAGTAACCGGATTAGTTACACGCGCATATAAAAGGCCGCGCGCGGCACCATCATCAATCCGTGCGCCTATCATGCGCGCCGTATCACCATTCCCCAATGTCACTTTTTGATCTATCGCTGAAGATGATTGTCCGGTCAGCAATTTTTGCAAACCGGAGCGCGCAAGACCATCAACTTGCGCCAAAAACTCATCCAGCGTCCACTCCCCGTCCATATGCCCCAAAGGGCCAGACGCATCAGCTTCAATAGTGAGACGCGCGTTAGATCCGGACCAGCTCCATACAGCCGCACGTGCTGCATTTATCGCTGTGGTATTGGGTTGATGGGGCATTCAACATCTCCAAAAGTAGACCATGAATCTAGCCTGCGCTTTTTAATAAAGCGAGACCCATTCCTCAAACCTGTCTAAACTAAAATATTTGGCGCTAAGATTAGCCTTGCCCTAAGAAACAAACGCGTGCGCAGCATCCAAGCAAGATGCTGGCCCGACACAACTTGCTGTCGGCAGCCCATTGATCGACTGCTTCACACACTCTTGGACATCACGCATTGTCACACGATCTATTTCCCCAAGCGCTTCAGGCAAATTGATCAAACGGTTGAATGTAAACAGCTCATATGCACCTGAGCTACCTCTTGCGGCAGGGCCTTCAGAAGACATCGCAAATTGCGTTTTCTGCGTTGCACGAGCGCGGCTCATTTCCGCAGGGGTTGGACCTGTTGCTGCAAACTCATGCCACAAATCTTTGACAATTTTTTGTACATCCATCGCATCATCTGGATCACATCCACAATACACATTGAAGCGGCCAGCATCTGAATAACTGTCAAAATATGCATCTATAGAATACGCCAGTCCACGTTTTTCGCGAACTTCTTGATACAGACGCGAGGCCATGCCGCCGCCAAAAATTTCCTCAAACAAACGCGCTGCAAACCGTTTGTCTGTGCGGGAGTCTGGCGCAGGAAAAGATAAAACGAGATGTGCTTGTTCAGTATCACGCTCACGCACAATCGCTTTATTGCCTGCTTGAGGCTGTATTCGCAAAGCTGGTGCACCCGCTTTTAACGGTGTGAGCCATTTTTCTGCCTGTGCAATAATAGATGCGCGTTCATATCCGCCAGCAACAGACATCACAACACGATTTGCCACATAGTTTTGATCAATAAACCCACGCAATTGCGCACAATCAATGTCTTTTAAACTTGCTTCAGTTCCCAAGACCGAACGCCCAAGCGCATGATTTGGCCACGCCGCTGCTTGCGCAAGCTCAAAGACTAAATCTTCAGCTTGATCGGACGCTTCGCCAATCTCTTGAATGACAACGCCCTTCTCTCGCTCCAATTCATTTTCGGGGAGCTGCTGATCCATTGCGAGACTAGAGGCCACACTGAGCATGTCGCCAGCATCTTCAGCGAGGCAGCGCACATAAAACCCTGTGCGCTCATAATCTGTAGACGCATTCAATATGCCGCCGCGATCTTCCACCTGCTCCACAAGTTCACGCGCACTATGGCCACCAGCGCCCTTAAACGCCATATGTTCGAGCAAATGCGCTATGCCATTATTCTCAACGCTTTCATCACGTGCACCTGCATCCACCCAAACGCCGACACTTGCAGTCTGCACATGCGGCATAGGATCGAGCACTAAGCGTGCGCCATTTGGAAAAACGATCAGCTCACGCGCATCATCATTCATGCGAAAAGGTGTATCGCTCAAGCAGTCACCCGCGATAAAGCGACCATGCGCTCTTTGACATGTGCAATATCCATTGGACCTGTTTCGAACACTTCCGGACGGGATGTAAATTCATGCGCCCGCAGCGGCAAAGGTGCATCCTGACCGATAGCTTCTTTTACCGTCTCAGGGAATTTGGCTGCATGCGCCGTTGAAAGCACAACATCAACACTATCTGTCTCATCCGCATAGCGCGCTGCATGCAGGCCAACAGCTGTATGCGGACATACCTGCCAACCCGTTTCATCTAAAGTGCGCTGCATTTCGACAAAGGTTTCTTCATCTGTCACAGCACTCGCGGTAAAGCCCATACAGCCCAATGGTCCAAGCGCTTTCGCTGGTAAAGGCGCGACCCCATCTTTGGCAAGTTGATCATAAGCAGTTTTGACCGCATCGCCATCGCGACCAGCAGCTTCAAACAAGAGGCGTTCAAAGTTTGATGGAACTTGGATATCCATTGCCGGACTAACTGTTGGCGTAGTGTGCCCTTTTTTAAGGTCTTGCCCATTTAGCAGACGCGCCATTGCATCATTTGCATTTACCGCCACATGACATTCAAAGCCATTGAGCAAACCACAACGTGCCGCCACATACCCTGCGAGCGCATCTCCAAAATTACCTGACGGCACAACAAAACGAATTTTTGCATTCGCACCAAGCTGAGCTTGTGCTGTCGCAAAATATACGGATTGCGCAGCGATGCGTGTCCAGTTGATTGAGTTCACGCCAGACAGGTTCAAACGGCGCTTGGTCTGCTCATCAGCAAATAGCTCTTTGACGATGGCCTGACACTGGTCAAAATCACCCTCTAGCGCGAAGTTATGAATATTGCTTGCGCCAGTCGCTGACATAAATACGCGCTGTACTGGAGAAATACGATTGTGCGGGTGTAAGATCATTACATCCACGTTTTCAGCTCCCGCAAAAGCTGCGGCCGCTGCACCACCTGTATCACCTGATGTGGCGCACACGATTGTCATGCGTTCACCGCGCATACCAAGCGCATAATCGTACAATTGAGCAATAAAGCGCATCGCGACATCTTTAAACGCAAGCGTAGGACCATGGTGCAATTCCATCATCCATTTGCCTTGGCCAATTTGCGTTAGCGGCGCTACGGATTGGTGCGCAAACGCGCCATAAGCTTTGGCAGCAAGGTCTTCAATGACATCATATTCGATCGTGTCGCCGGCAAACGCTTTGAGGACACGCGCAGCTGTGACGTGATATTCTTCGTTTTGCGATGGGCGCTCAATTGTTGGAAATTCTTCCGGCGTGTAAAGGCCACCATCAGGTGCAAGACCTGCAAGACTGGCTGTTACGAAGTCTACGGGGTCTGCGCCGCCGCGTGTAGAAATATAGCGCATGGGGTCTATCGCCTTAATCTGTCGTCTAACTTAATTGCTAAAGCGCAGGCGCCCAGCACGAATATGGAATGCGCCGTATAACACAATTAGCGCAATTGCCATCCCAAACCATGTCACAGAATAGCCAATATGACGTTCTGGAGGGGTTTGAGTGAGATGTATTGGCATGCCATTGCTTGCAAGCAACATATATTCTCGGTTTAGCACATTGGCACCATTGATAAATAAGGACTGCTCCATCGCATCAGCATCAAACCAATACCATTCATTTTTTTCCGGTGCATTTGTATTGGAAAACGAAGTACGGTTTTGCGTCATCGCGACGATACGCAACGTATCTATCAATTCCACATCACCATCATAATTTTCAAAGGCTGTCTCAGCTAACAAAGCCCCCTCAACACATGGAGGAGCGGCAATCGCTGTAAAAACGCGCCATCCGGGGCGTCCATCCGTGGATTGACCAAAAACACGCAACCACTCGGTAGAGACGGCACTCGAAGGCAATACGCGCTTACCCATTGGATTTTCAGATGGCGGACATAAGGCTGTGGCTAGATCTGTTTCGCCGCGCTCTGCCTGCGCAATATAATCTGCAATTAAGCCAGATTTCCACTCCGCCCGTTGCCATTGCCACACCCCAAGCCAAATTAGCAGTGCTAGCACGACGCTTGAAAAAATCGTCAAAATTGGAAAAGGCCGAAAAGTCATAGGAGCGACCAATTCACCTGTTCAAGGTGCCTATTTGAAATTGGAGCTAACAGGCCAACTCGCCTATCACCTCAACTATTTAGGTTGCTGGTCAGCGTGATCTTCAAACCGCGCTTCCTCTGCTTTATTAGCCCATTGCAAAGCAAACAAAAGCGATTTTGCAGGCCGAAGCAACCAGAGACAAAAGAGGATAATCACAGGTGGGAAGATGAGTAAATGCACCCATACTGGTGGATCTACCCAAAGATGAAACAACATTCCCAAAGGAACGATGACGATCATAGCAATCCACATGACGAAGAAAGCTGGACCGTCACCTGAGTCTGCGACTGTGAAGTCTGCGCCGCATGCAGCGCATTCATCATTCATCGTAAGATATCCGCGAAAAACCTGACCTTCCCCGCACTCTGGACAACGACAATTCATGCCGGCTGAAAACGGGGAAACTTTGGCCATGATTTAACTCTTCAATCTAGTGGAGTTAGTGTCCACCACCACCGCCACCTGCACCAAGAACGATGTGCGGAGCGACGTATACGAATGCAAATAGGAACAACCATACTACATCCACGAAGTGCCAATACCATGCGGCAAATTCGAACCCAAGGTGCTTTTGAGCTGTCATATTGTTTGCCATCAAGCGGAACAAACATACAGCCAAGAAGATCGTCCCGATAACAACGTGAGCACCGTGGAAACCTGTCGCCATAAAGAAGGCAGAACCATATAGTGATCCGTCAAATGAGAAGTGCGCGTGTTGGTATTCTAGAACCTGTAGGAAGGTAAAGAATGCACCTAATGCAACCGTCAACAACAAGCCAAGTTTAGCAGCTTTATAATCTGCTTCCTGAATAGCGTGGTGCGCCCATGTCACTGTTGTACCTGAAAGCAAAAGCACCAATGTGTTGATCAATGGCAAGTGGAATGGATCAAATGTTTGAACTTGGTGACCATCTGTTTGCATGGGTGGCCAGTTAGACCAAGCCGCAAGGTTTTCGTGCAAAGCTGTATCAAAACCAGTTGCACGGAATTCATGGAAAATGACCATTTCAAAGAATGACCAGAACCATCCCACAAAGAACATTACCTCTGAAGCGATGAAGAGGATCATGCCGTATTTCAAAGACATTTGTACAACAGGCGTGTGATCACCTGCGCGACTTTCTTTGATTGTGTCAGCCCACCAACCAATCAACACAACAGTGATGATCAAAAGGCCAGGAACGATTGCCAGAATATTGCCTTCAGGAACGCCAAACAGGCCTTTCATGTAAGCAACGCCGCCAAGCGCCAGAACAAATAGACCCAAAGAGGCCAATACAGGCCAAGGACTTGGGTTTACGATGTGGTAGTCATGTTTCATTGCGCCGTGCGCCATGGCCAATTCCCTCAGTTTTAAGTCGCGTTCGTCAATTACTATTGCTGATGCGAGGATTAATGTGTGCTCACCCCAGCATCAAGCTGTGCGGTATATTGATTCTTCTTTTCTGCATTCGTATCGTAAAACGTGTACGAAAGCGTAATATCAGTTATGTCGTCCAACTGTTTTTCGTCATTCATTTCAGGATCAATGTAGAAAATCACTGGTAGACGCTCTTTGGCACCAGGTTCAAATACACGTTCCTCAAAACAAAAACACTCTAACTTATTAAAATACGGACCAGCTTTGTGTGGCGCGACATTATATGCAGCCATCGCAGTGATGGGTTGATCTGTCTCATTAGCAACTTCAAAAAAGATCATGCCTGTCTCTCCCAATTTAATAGGGAAAGTACGATCAACTGGTTTGAAAGTTAGGCCTGTATGCATGCCTGTGTTCGAATCTAATCGGATTGTCACTTCACGCTCGAGCACATGACTTGGCGCTTTGTTTGCGACTTGAATTGTTCCGCCAAAACCCGTCACATTACAAAATGCTGAGTAAAGCGCTGGTGCGGAAAATCCAAAACAAAGCGCACCTACAGCGATTAACCCAATAATACCTGCTGTTTTATGATTGCGAGACAACATTTATTGCGCCCCCTCATCATGCATTTCAGTATCTTCTGGTGCATCTTCAATGACATTACCTGCAGCATCCAGCTTCTCACCATCTGCAGAATAATATTCAACTGCCGATGAGAAATCACGCGACTTTGCAACAGCTGCTGCATTATCGCCAAGGCGCGCAAGCGTGATAACAAAGACCAAAATCACAAAACCAAATAAAGCCAGCGCCAGATATTGGCCACGCCGCTTGCGTATCTTAGCTTGCGCCGGCGTCAATGTAATAGTCTCTCGAACAGGTTGAGATTGATCGTTCATGAGAGGCCTCCCCACACAAAAGGTGTTGCAAAGTAAAGCCCCAAACCTTGCTCGATAGCTAAGACCCCAAACAAGGCAAATAGATACACGATCGAAATTCCAAACAAACGTTTTGCGTGCGGGAGATCATTTTCACCAATTTCGGAATCATCACCTGCTTTAGACATGAACACACGTATAGCAGCCCACAAAAACCAGACGCCTAGACCAAATGCCGCAACAAGATAAGCATACCCGCCCAGACCAGTAGCAACTGGCACCATGCCCAATGGCAATAACAGAATTGAATATAGCAGAATCTGTAAACGCGTGTGCTTTGCACCATGCGTTACCGGCAGCATTGGCACGCCAGCTTTGCCATACTCTTTGCTTGTCCAAAGCGACAAAGCCCAGAAGTGCGGTGGTGTCCAAAAGAATATAATCGCAAACAACAGCCACGCATTTAGAGGCGCATCACCTGTGGCTGCAGCCCAGCCAATCATTGGAGGGAAAGCACCGGCAGCTCCCCCAATCACAATGTTTTGCGATGTCGAACGTTTCAGCCAAATTGTGTAAACGACCGCATAAAAGAAAATCGAGAATGCAAGCAACCCAGCAGCAAGTGGATTGGATGCAAGTGCCATAATTGTAACTGACACCGCCGACATGATTAGGCCAAGGCCCAATGCTTCATCTCGCGGGATCAACCCCGCCGGCACAGGGCGCACCATTGTCCGCTTCATGACCGCATCAATATCGTGATCATACCACATATTTAGCGCACCAGCGGCACCAGAGGCGAGAGCCACAGCCAAAACAGCCGAGGCAGCAGTTACCCAATTCATTGAGCCCGGTGCAGCGATCAAACCTGCAAATGCTGTAAAGACAACAAGCATCATTACGCGCGGCTTCATCAGCTGCACGTAATCGCCAAAGCTGGCCATGCGTGTATCGTCTTCCAATGTGTTGGTTAAATCGCTCATTGTTTCAATCTAATGATACAAACGCTCCCCTGCTTGGAACAATTACCAAAACAGAAGAGCGAATGTGAAGTTAAAAACGGACCGCTAAAATCCTAGCGGTCCGCATTCAGATTTTAGTGTCCACCAGAATTCTTAACCACTGGAAGTTCATTGAACTGGTGGAAAGGTGGTGGTGAAGACAATGTCCACTCAAGTGTTGTCGCGTACTCACCCCATGGGTTTGCTTCAGCTTTCTTACGAGCGATCATAGATAGGATCAGACCGACAAAGAAGAAGATCATCGCAACAGCTGTAATCATGTAGCCATATGTTGAGATCTTGTTCCAGAAAGCAAACGCGTCAGGATAGTCCACATAACGACGTGGCATACCGTTTAGACCGAGGAAGTGTTGTGGGAAGAAGATCATGTTTGTACCCACAAACATCAGCCAGAAGTGTACGCCTGCAAAGAAGACGTTGTACTTGATGCCGAACATTTTCTCGAACCAGTAATACCAACCCGCAAACAGTGTGAACACAGCACCTAGTGACAGCACATAGTGGAAGTGCGCAACCACATAATATGTGTCGTGAAGCATGTGATCGACACCAGCATTCGCCAACATCACGCCTGTCACACCACCAACGGTGAACAAGAAGATGAAACCAATTGCCCAGAGCATCGGCACAGTGAAAGTGATAGACCCACCCCACATTGTCGCGATCCAAGAGAAGATTTTCACACCTGTCGGCACCGCGATCACCATGGTCGCAGCCACAAAGTATGCTTTCAGCTCAACGCCCATACCTACTGTATACATGTGGTGAGCCCACACGATAAAGCCGATAAAACCAATAGCCGCCATCGCATAAGCCATCGCTAGGTAACCAAATACTGGTTTCTTAGAGAAAGTTGAAACGATGTGAGAAATGATACCAAAACCCGGCAAGATCATGATGTACACTTCTGGGTGTCCAAAGAACCAGAACAAGTGCTGGAACATGATTGGATCACCACCACCAGCAGGATCAAAGAACTGAGACCCGAAGTTACGGTCTGTCAGTAGCATTGTCAGCGCAGCAGCAAGAACAGGAAGCGCAAGAACAAGAAGGAATGCAGTAATCAACAAAGCCCAAGCGAACAAAGGCATTTTGTGAATAGTCATACCCGGTGCGCGCATGTTCAAGATTGTCACGATGAAGTTCACCGCACCCAAAATTGAAGAAATACCTGCAATGTGTAGAGACAGAATAAGGAGGTCCATAGATGAACCTGGGTGGCCCATTGTGGAAAGCGGCGGATAGAGCACCCAACCACCACCAAAACCTTTAGAGCTTTCGCTCACACCCGGTACAAACATTGAAAGCAATGCAAGACCAAATGAGAAAGGCATCAGCCAGAAAGAAATATTGTTCATGCGTGGCATCGCCATATCCGGCGCACCAATCATGATTGGAACAAAGAAGTTACCAAAACCACCGATAAGCGCAGGCATAACCATGAAGAAGATCATCGTTAGACCGTGCATTGTCGTCACAACGTTATAGTTGTGCTGGTCACCCCAACCATCAACACCTGTAAAGTATTGAACGCCCGGCTCCATAAGCTCCATGCGGATCATACCAGAAAGGCCAAATCCAATCACACCCGCAAACATTGCGAAGACAAGGTACATGATACCAATGTCTTTGTGGTTTGTTGAAAACAACCAACGTGCTGGAGACCAAACACTTGGCGCGCCAGTGTGATCACCATCATGGTGGTCTGCCACGGCTTCTCTTTTAATTGTCGGTTCCGTCGTCATGGGACCTTAGCTCCTTCTATTCTTTATTGAGCCGAGGCCACACGCACGAGCTGTGCAGGGCGTGGGGCGACTTGGTTGATGTAAGCTGTTGCTGCGTCGATATCATCGTACGCAAGGCGAAGCCATTCGTCATATTGCTCTTGAGGAACGATACGCATTTCGATTGGCATAAAGGCGTGGTCACGTCCGCAAAGCTCTGAACACTGGCCGTAATATGTTCCCACTTTTTCTGCTTTAAACCAAAGCTGGTTCAAACGCCCTGGAACAGCATCTGTTTTCAAACGGAAAGCAGGCATTGCCCATGAGTGGATCACATCAGAGGCTGCAAGGTTCATACGAATGTATTTGCCTTGCGGAAGAACCAATGGATTGTCAGTTGAAAGATTACGACGTGCACCCGGTGTAGAAGCGATATCCTCACCTGCAATCATGCGGGCATCAAATTCAACTACTTCTGTTTCGCCATCAGTGTTTTCAAAGTCGATCATGTAAGACCAGTACCACTGACGCCCGTAAGTTTTGATTGTAACCCAATCATCAGCAGCGATTTCTTGATACTCACCACTTTCAAGCTTTTGCTTTGTTGGCTCCACGTCCAATGTAAACAAGAGCGGAAACGAGAAAATCGCAATCGCAAATAAGATCAACACAGGTGCAATCGTCCAGATCACCTCAATCGCAGTATTGTGCGAGAATTTAGCAGGTGTTGGGTTTGCTTTCGCGTTGAATTTCAAAATCACCCAGCCAAGCAACAGCGTCACAAACACTGTGATGATAGTAATAATCACCATCACATAGTTGTGAAAAAAGGTAACTTGTTCCGCAACAGCTGACGCTGCAGGCTGCGGGCCAATTGCCATTGGAGTTGGTTCATTCGCAAGCGCAGAACCTGCGCCTACTAGAAGAGCACCTGCCATAGCAGCGCTCAATTTTAATCCGTGCAAACGCATAGCTTTGCGCGTCTCCCTCAATTCTTCACACGCGCCAAAACCGATTTCAACACGCAATTTCGTCAGGACCAATCAGAACTCGCGAAAATTTCTAGTGATACACCTAAAAACAATACGCTATTCGCTTATTTCCACCTTCGCTATCATGACCCCTTAGCCTTTGAAAAGTGAGCTAAGAGACAAAGCGACAGATTTTCGCCACTTTATGGCTGTAACCGCGCCTAAACTCAATGAAAATCACACATTTTTTCTCATGAGGCTTATTGCCGCGCCAGTGAAGAAACGCATTGATATACCTAACCATCCCCTCTTCGAGCCCTGTTTGCGAGCCGATTCGCTGCTTTAATCACCTCATCAAACTCCCAGCTAGGACTCTGCTCAAATTCCAAACTTCTCCCCTATTTCTATTGAATATTGCCTGATACAGCCCTAACACTATGGTAAATAAGGACTCTTCATTGAGTCTCGTTGGAACCCTCCCATATTATCAGGGATACGCTTTGATAAATGCGGTGCATTGTAGACCAAACCTATTTATGCACGCGCATGTATTCAAATCTGAAACACAAAACGGACACCTATTTTTTATGTCAGACCTTTATGATCGTTCAGCCGCTTCAAAAATCCTAGATGACGCTCTTCACGGCGCAGATGACGGTGAGCTGTATGTTGAAACAGCACGATCTGAGAGCTTTGTCTTTGATGATGGCCGCTTAAAATCTGCCGCCTTCGACACAGGTAAAGGATTTGGTCTGCGTGTTGTATCTGGCGAAACAACAGGCTTTGCACACGCAAGTGAATTAACCGACGCAGCCATTCGCCGTGCTGCAGACGCTGCTTCCGCTGCCAAACAAGGTCGCCAAGGCACACTTGCATCGCCGCCAGCACCCGTTAATTCCCGTCTTTATGCTGACGTTGATCCAACAGCAGCACCAGACTTTGCAGCTAAAACAAGCTTGCTCGCAGAAATAGACGCATGGTGTCGCGCTCAAGATTCGCGTGTTGTGCAAGTCTCAGTTTCGCTTGCTGGATCACGTGCCGAAATTGAAATTATGCGCCAAGGCGGCGCAATTGTTTCCGAAGCCCGCCCCCTTGTGCGCCTCAATGTCTCCATCACAATGGAGCAATATGGCCGCCGGGAATCTGGAGGTGCTGGTGCAGGTGGCCGCGCTGCCTATGAAGAATGGATTCAACCCGCGCGCTGGAAAGCGCTTGCTCAACGCGCCATGAAAAAAGCAGCGGTCAACTTAGAATCCATCCCAGCGCCTGCGGGTGAAATGCCCGTCGTTCTTGGCCCAGGCTGGCCAGCTGTTCTATTACATGAAGCAGTTGGGCATGGGCTGGAAGGAGACTTCAACCGTAAAGGGTCTTCAATCTACTCTGGCAAAATCGGTGAGCAAGTTGCAGCCAAAGGCGTTACAGTTGTGGATGACGGTACAATCCAAGACCGCCGCGGCTCCCTGTCTTTTGATGATGAAGGCACCCAAACGCAACGCAATGTGCTTATCGAAGACGGCATTTTGAAAGGCTATATGCAAGACCGTATGAATGCACGTCTTATGGGTGTTGAACCAACAGGCAATGGCCGCCGCGAGAGCTATGCATGTTCGCCTATGCCACGTATGACAAACACCTTTATGACAGGTGGAAACCACGATCCAGAAGAAATGATCAAATCTGTCAAACGCGGTATTTGGGCCGTAGATTTTGGTGGCGGACAAGTTGATATCACAAACGGTCAGTTCGTTTTCCAATGTACTGAAGCCTACATGATTGAAGATGGCAAAGTTGGTGCGCCCGTTAAAAACGCAACCCTTATCGGGCATGGTCCAACAGTGCTGCAACACATCTCCATGATCGGAAATGACTTTGCACTCGATGATGGTGTCGGCACGTGCGGAAAAGCCGGACAATCCCTACCTGTGGGCGTTGGACAACCTAGCTTGAAAATTGATGCAATCACTGTTGGAGGTGCAGGTTAAACCTGCCCCCAAAACAGCCTTTATGCCAAATCAATTTGCGTTAACCAATGATACTCTTTAAAAGCGTCCCTCGACTGTTTTATGGAGTAGATTAATTGTGTTTGGATTATTAAAAAAACTGTCTGGCCAAAGTGCTTCAGCAACAGAAACAATTGACGTTGCAGAAGCACGAGAGCGCAGCAAGCAAGGCATGACATTTATAGATGTCAGAACGCCAGCTGAATGGTCACAAACGGGCCTCCCTTCTCGCGCACTCGCTATATCCCTACTGGATGGATCTTTCATCAGCAAAGTAGAAGATGCCGTCAACGCAGATAAAACGGCTCCAATATTAGTGATCTGCCGCACTGGTGCCCGCTCTGCTCAAGCTTGCAAAGTCCTTCGCAAAGCAGGCTTCACTCATCCTATTAATGTGAAAGGCGGTATATTAGCTTGGCAGCTCGCAAACCTGCCTAAGAAACCCTTGCGCGGCTAATCCGTTTCAGCACACACACAAAAAAGGCGGCCCCGTTAAGAGCCGCCTTTTTATATCTCAGTAAATATGAAAGTTTAAGCGTCTTCCCCATGCGCCAGTTGGCTTTCAACTTTTTCACGCATCCACTTTTTCACAAGCGGTGCCATGGCCAACATAGCCACACCAATGCCCATACCGACATAAGCAAGTTTTGTATAAACAAGCTCATAAGTCGCTTTGGCTGAAACAGCATCCACCATTTGCCCACCAATGGTTTCAACACCCGCCATTGTAGAGATCACACCCGCAAGTGAGTTTGAAAGACCTGTATAGAGGAACCACACACTCATCGCGAGCGCGGCTGCAGCTTGAGGTGCCATTTTGGTGGTCGCAGAAAGTCCAACAGGAGATAAAAATAACTCCCCCATTGTGTGTACCCAGTACACAAGGAAGATAAAGACAACGGCTGTCATCGCGCCTTCACCTGACATTTTCATACCTGCAACCAAGGCCAAAAAGCCTAGCGCAACCAAGAAAACACCGATCGCAAATTTTACAGGTGTTGAAGGCTCTAGCTTACGCTTTGCCAAGAAAACCCACATCCATGCAACCAATGGCGCAAACAAGAAGATGTAACCTGCGTTCAAAGACTGGAATACCGGCGCAGGCACACTCCAGCCGAAGATCGTACGATCAACAAGGCGGTCGGTAAACAAGTTCAGAGATGATGCAGCTTGTTCAAACAATGACCAGAACGGAATTTGAGCAAGGGCAAAATACATCACCGCAAGCATACCACTTCGCTCTCCACCTTTCAGTTTTAAGAAAGCATAAGCCAGCAAGGCCACGAAAGTCACAATACCGATAATACCCATTAACGGCGCGGCAATCTCTGCATGCTTGATAAGCCAGATTGCGAATATTGAGATCAAAATAGCACTTGCATAGCAAAGCATTTCAACATTGATCGGGCCAAAGACAGATTGCTTCAGCTTTTCTTGTGATGGTGCTTCGCCTTTATTATCTAGCCAACCTTTAAAACCCACAAAAGTGACAAGTCCCAGCAGCATCCCAAATCCGGCAAGCCCGAAACCATAGTTCCAGCCATATACAATACCCAGAATACCACACGCGAAAGATGCCAAAAATGATCCTAGATTGATCCCCATATAGAAAATCGTAAATCCAGAATCACGACGCACATCGCCAACGCCATATAGCTCACCCACAATCGCGGAAATATTTGGCTTCAAGAAAGCCACACCCGCAATAATAACCGCAAGTGAAAGATAGAGTATGTTCACATACAAATCTTCTTGAATAACAGCAGTCGTATAGTCTTCTTTCGCTATATTCTCAGACAAGCCCACATTCGCAGGCTCAGCAATAATCATATTTGCTCCGCCTTCACCATATGAGATGTTAGAACGGCCTGTCTCGGACTGAATATATGGTACAGCATCACCGCCGCGACCATCCAATTTCAATTCATACTCCTGACCGGAATATGTCATGATCTGCTTGGAGCCATTGCCTTCAAACGCCATCCCAAAGTGACCGAGCGTCAATAATACGGCACCAAATATGATCGCTTTGCGTTGTCCTAAATAGCGGTCAGCAAGAATACCGCCCACAATCCCCATCACATAAACAAGGGATACATACGCCCCATAAATCAATGATGATTTGTGATCTGAGAACAAAAAATGCTGCGTAAGATACAAGATAAGCAGACCACGCATCCCATAATAGGAAAAGCGTTCCCACATCTCAGCAAAGAACAATACAAATAGGCCTCGCGGATGACCTAAAATGGTCTTCTCCTGCGAATCTTCGATAGTAATTTCAGTCATTTCGCCCCCGATGGCGTTAATTTTGATTAGCAGCAAGACAAGCACGCAAATCCGAGTTTCTCAAGCGATTTGAGTGCGCTCACCTGCAATCACCACATATAATTTACCTCTCAACACCCCACTTAAAGACATTTTCTTCCAAGAAATGTACGTTTTGAAAAATATGATAGCTAAAATTACATCATTTTGATGCTGACACCGCTTCGGTTTTACCCCGTTGAGCAAAATGCAAAAAAATATGCTATACTGCTAAATAAAATCAAGAAATGGGGAGAAAATGACTAAATTATCACCAGTATTCCGAACCTTTTTAGCAGTCTCGATGTGCCTGTCCCTTCATTGGTCCGCCAGTGCGTTCAACAAAACAGCCTCACCTGATGACATCGGCCCTGAGATCAGCCTGCAGCGCTCAAGCGACAATCTTTTCACGATGGAAGTCACTATTAATGGCTCACCTTCTGTGCCGATGATTGTCGACACCGCCGCCGCCATATCGGGCATACGTCCCGCCCTTTCACAGCAATTATCCCTCCCAGTATATACTAAAGAGCGTATCGTACACGGACTTGTAGCAAGCGAGTCAGCGAGTTCCGTGCATATTCAAAATATGGCGACGAGTATGCGTGAGTATGAAGGCCCCTCCATCATCATCAGCGATAGTGAAGCCATTAGCGATCCCTCTGTCATGGGCATTGTGGGCATGGATTTTCTATCAAATGACAAGGAAGAAAATCGCTATCTATTGATCAACTTCTTAGACGGACACATCATTTCCGCCGACAAAATTCCAGATCTATTTCAAGGAAAAAACATTCGAAATTTACAATGGAATAAAGTGATAGACTTTGACCGAAACCTCATCTCATTCGAAGCGAAAATTTCAAAAATCAAAAGCACAGTCATTCTTGATACTGGCATCAACTTCACCGTCGCAAATGGAGAACTTGCACGCCAACTTCAAAAGCGCGGCAACTCCCTCGCAACAACAATAGTCACCGATGTACATGGTGAAGAGGACTCAATTCGCCATATCAATATCGGTGAAATCAAAACATCATATATGATTTGGTCGACTGCACGCGCTTTAGTTCACGACTCGCCCGCAATCGCTCATCTTAAATTGGATCAGACCCCCACGCTTTTGATGGGACTAAACCACCTAAAAAAGCTCGGCTTTATTCTGGATCGAAAAAAGAACAAGATTTCCTTTGTCGATGCACGAATGATGCGTGAAGAAGATCAATCTTGCACAGGATCACGCATTTCTTGTTCCGATGCGATGTGGAGTCATTTCAACTATAACCGCTAAGCGCGCTAGTAAACATAGTCCACAAACGCTTTAGAAAGGTCGCGATTCCATTCGCCATGATATTTCTTCAGCATACGTTGCGCTGGGTTTTCACCTGTTTCAGCAATCAAATCCAGATCACGCAAAAACCCTGTTTCATCATCGCCAGATGTGGACAGTTTTGCACGACGTTTTAGGCCAGCACGTGAAAGCGCAAGCACATCCTTGGCCACATCTTGCAAAGTAGCGTTCCCGATTGGCGATTGCAGCCCCATCACGGGCGCACACAAGCGCATGCTTTCGCGTTCTGCAGCGCTCCAGCCTTTAACCAGCTCCCAAGCATCATCAAGGCTTTGCTGATCGTAAAGCAGCCCAACCCAGAATGCAGGCAGCGCACAGATTTGCCCCCAAGGACCAGAATCTGCACCACGCATTTCAAGAAATTGTTTCAAGCGCACTTCAGGAAACAAAGTCGACATGTGATCATCAAAATCATCCATTGTCGGCTTATCACCAGGCACAACATCCAGCTTGCCCTCTAAAAAGTCTCGGAATGATTTACCCGATGCATCCAGATATTGATTGTTTCTGCGTACAAAATACATTGGCGTATCGAGCACATAATCAACATAGCGCTCAAACCCATACCCTTCTTCAAAGGCAAATGGCAGCATGCCTGTACGGTCTGGATCAGTGTCAGACCACACATGCGCACGATAAGACTGAAAGCCATTTGTGCGCCCTTCTGCAAATGGAGAGTTAGCAAATAAAGCTGTTGCTATCGGTTGAAGCGCCAAAGACACGCGCATTTTCTGCACCATGTCAGCCTCAGAGCTATAATCTAAATTGGTTTGAACCGTACACGAACGAAACATCATTTGACGTCCCAAGCGGCCAACTTTCGCCATGTAATCACGCATGATTTTATAGCGCCCCTTAGGCATCATCGGCGTTTCTTCCAAAGACCATATCGGAGAAAAGCCAAGCCCTAAAAACGCGATCCCGATTTCATCGGCAATCTCGCGCACTTCTTTGAGGTGCACGCCCACTTCATTACATGTCTGGTGAATGTGCTCTAGCGGCGCACCCGATAGTTCTAGCTGACCACCCGGCTCAAGGCTCACTGATGCCCCATCTTTTTTAAGGCCAATAATACGACCCTCTTCTTCAATTGGTTCCCAATTAAAGCGATCGCGCAAACCTTCCAACATGGCACGAATAGACGCCTTTCCCTCATAGGGGACGGGTCGATTACCATCTGTTAGAAAGCCAAATTTTTCGTGTTCTGTCCCAATCCGCCATTCTTCGCGCGGCTTACAGCCTGCTGCAATGTGGGCAATCAATTGGTCTTTCGATTCAATACGGGGCGCATTCGCGTCAATCGGTTTGGTTGGCGTAGACATAAAAGCACCCCTGCTTATTTAATCCGCTCTTAGCGGCTATTGAATATGTAGTCAGTCCCAGATAGGTAGCTTCCGCATAGAAACCAAGTCGTAATTGCCAAAATCACGTTTAATTTACCTACAGCTTTTGGCGCACCTTTTGAAATCCAAGATAAAAAACTCAGGATAATCAGTAACGACATCCTTAAATCTCGCTAGTTATAGTGTGCATAAGCACCACCTATAATAGCACTCTACCGCCAGTCTCCCCGTGCTGCCTGCCATAAAGTCAAGGCAGAAACGGCAGCGGTTTCAGCGCGTAAGATTCGCGGCCCCAAAGTTACAGGCACTACATAAGACTGTTGGCGTAAGTATTTGCGCTCTTCGGGTGAAAACCCACCCTCAGGACCAATTAATATGGCCGCCAAGCCATCTTCTAATTCTGATATAGCTTCCAGCATGGGTTTTGCCCGCCCCTCATTGCCACCCCAATCTTGGGCAGGGTCATCTCCTGCTTCATCGCAAAAGACCAATCGGCGGTCAGAGTCCCATTTGCCAAGCACTTCAAGCAATTGTTTTGCATCTTGCACCAATGGCAAATCCAAGCGCTCGGTTTGTTCAGCAGCTTCTTCAACAATTTTTTCAAGACGAGAAACGCGCACCGTACTTGATTGCGTGCGCTTAGTGATTACGGGCTGGATCATGGTCACGCCAAGCTCTGTAGCTTTTTCAACAACAAAATCAGTGCAAGTCTTTTTCAATGGTGCAAATAGCAATTGCAAATCACCCATAAGTTTTTGCGGGTGAATAAGCTCCTCTAGTCTCAAAAAACCTGCCGATCGCATAGCTTCGGTGACAACTGCGCGCCATTCTCCATCACGTCCGTTGAAAACCCGAACCGAGTCATCTTTTGCCAATCGCAAAACGCGAAAAAGGTAATTGGCCTGCTCAGAGGTCAATGCGAGGGGTGCGCCAAGTGCCAAGTCGGACTTGACGAAAAGTCGTGGGATCGTGCTCATAGGGCAATATATGAGCAGATTTGCTCAAAGGCTCAACACTCGTTTTAAGATCATCCGCAATTTGGATGTAGTTCAGGTCGAATATGTCTACAGAAAAGATAGCAATATCAAGTATCAAGCCCAAGGACGCACAGCCGCAAAGCTGGGTTGATAAAATGCCAGACAGCCTAGAACCCTATTGCAGACTATCGCGCTATGATCGCCCTATCGGTATTTGGTTGCTTGCTCTGCCGGGTTGGGCAGGTATTTTATTTGCGCGCCTCAATGAAATTCCAGTTTGGAATGATCTTATTCTTGCTGCTCTTATCTTTGTTGGCGCAATTGCAATGCGCGGCGCTGGTTGCACATATAATGACATTCTCGATAAAGATTTTGACGCCAAAGTCGATCGCACTGCCGGACGTCCCATCCCCGCTGGTCGTGTCAGCGTCAAACAAGCTTGGGTGTGGACACTTATTCAATGCCTGATTGGTTTAGCTGTCTTGCTCACCCTTCCGCGCTTTGCCCAATATATCGCGCTTGGCTCAATTCCGTTTGTCGCCGCCTACCCTCTCATGAAGCGCATCACTTGGTGGCCACAAGCTTGGCTCGGCCTCACATTAAATTGGGCTGCACTCGTCTCAATCGCCGCCATCAATAACGCACTCACCTTACCAGATTTTCTCCTCTATTTCGGTTTCATGTTTTGGACCATTGGATATGACACTATCTATGCACTTCAAGACAAAGAAGATGACGCGATGATTGGTGTGAAATCTACTGCTCGTCGATTTGGCGATAAAGTAAAAGCCGCCGTTTTCATCCTCTATGGATTATCTATTGCTTGCATTGGCGCAGCTTGTCTTTTGGCAAACGCTCCGATTGGATTGGTTGGCGTTGTTATTTTCGGTGGTCATTTAATGCTTCAAGCGATAAAGACGTCGCCAGACCAAGGTGACTCGGCTTTGGCAGTTTTCAAATCCAATCGCGAAGCGGCATTTTTGCTTATTGCGGGATTTGGCCTATCTGCCCTATTGCTGACCTAACCTAAAACTAAGACCAAAATAACACTCGCAGAATGCGGGCGAAGGAATGATGAAAATGGCTGTCAAAAAATCTCGCAACATCTTCGGCGACGAAACAATGTCAATGACACTCGCCATCTCAACCGCACTCATGACAACATTATTTGTCGTTATTGGCGGTGTAACTTCTCTTCCTGAGTCAGATGACACGCAGGCACATAGCAATGTCGAGACACATTTAGAGCAGACAGCTACCACTGAGACACCTGCCCCTGAGCACAAAGACGACACGCAGCTAGCAGAAAGCACGGACTCGCACCTCACAACCCAAGCAGTCACGCCTGAAAAACCAGCCACACCAGTTGTCACGCCAACACCTGTTGAACCAACACCTATCGCCCCGCGCCCTGGTGCCAACAGATATGCAGAAAATATGCGCTTACTTTTGCCAGCTTTAGAATTTGAAGCGCGTTTTCCAGAAGGCAGCAGTGATGAGCCGGCCTATCGTTTTATTATGGAAAAAATAAGCGCCTATAGAGACCGTTTACGTCATGACTCTGCTGAAGCAAAAAAAGACTTTGAAAGCAGAGATATAGCTTTCCACCCTTGGAGCGTGGACATCATCTTCCGTGAAATCCAACGTAGTGGAAATATCGTATCTGCAATGGGACGCGAATACAGCTATACTGGCGGCGCTCATCCAAATTTGAACTGGCAAGGTCTTATCGCTGAAGCAGACACAGGCGAAAGCATCACGCTATATGATATGTTCATGCCCCGTGTTGGCCTCTCTCCAGCATTGGCCATCGCTGCGTGTGAGAAAATCAAAGACGCCAAACTTGAACGCATGGGTGAAGCGACAATTGATGGCGACCCTATTGAGTGTGGGTCAAGCGCAATGAAAGATCGAATCTTCAATGCAGAAACCTCACTCACAGCGTCCACAACCAAAGACAAATTTGGCGGCGTTATGCTAATGTTTGCTCCCTATGAGCTTGGCCCTTATGTTGAAGGCCCATATACGATCGTCGTCAGCCAAGCAATTTTTGCAGATGACCTACGTCCCGAATATCGCACACTTTTTTCTGGTGACGCTATCCGCCCACAAACAGAATAGTCTTGTATTAAATTCCTCTATAGCTGGATCACTTTCTGGCGTTCACAATCAATTGTTTGGTAGTTTATCTGAATGTTTGGCATATTTGCCTCATGACACATTCAGATAAAGGCTCCGATATGAAATTTGGCTCATGGCTTTCCGAACGCCCAATATCACGGCGCGGCGCATTTGTATTTTTAGGCGGCGGCGCTGCCCTCGCAAGTGGCGCATTGGTCACGAACGCTCTTGCAGCGCCATCTGACCAAGCCCCTCAAAGCAGTCAAGCAACAACAGATGCCCCCGAAACAGCTCCTAACTTTGAGGAAATGCCCGCTAAAGACTGGCAATCCATCTCCAATGATGAATGGAAAGAGCGTCTTGATAAGGATGCCTTCAACATTCTTCGCAAAGAAGCTACAGAACGTCCCTTTTCTAGCTCTCTAAACAACGAGAAGCGCGTTGGCTGGTTTGCGTGTGCAGGCTGCGGTCAAATCCTCTTCACGTCTTCGCAAAAATACGATTCTGGAACAGGTTGGCCAAGCTTTGTGGACGCCATACCCGGACGCCTCGAAACCAAGCCAGATAGAACACTTTTCTATACCCGCACAGAATACCATTGTTCGCGTTGCGGCGGTCACCAAGGACATGTGTTTGATGACGGCCCAGCACCGACAGGAAAACGTTGGTGTAATAATGGTGATGCCTTGGTCTTCGTTCCCGAAGATAGCCTCACCTAATACGTGAAGACCGCTTATCTATGCGCCTATTCAACGGCGCATAGATATTCATCATCACTCACTTCGCGGCCAGCTTCACATCCAATCTGCACAAATTTTCCGGCAACCTCACCGAGCCATTCACTACGTGATTGATACTCATCTAGTGAAGTCACGCGATTGGGAGGCTTCATCACCCATGCTGGCAAATCAATGTTCACACATGTCTGCATTGGTTGCTCATTTGCATTGCACAAATCATCACGCAATTGAAGCAAATCACGCACCCCAGACCGCAGAGCTGTATCTATACGCATCAATTCGTCTTCTGAAATTTCAGTATGCTTCAGCTCCATAGCATTTTGGGCATTCGAAATCATTACCCCCCAACGCTCAGCCCCTATCACAACAGTTAAAGGATCCAAATTTTTGCGCAGCCCCACAGCACGCACAGTCTCTGGCCTATTCTCTAACTGAGCACGACTGGTCTGCTTAGGTTCCAGGCCACATGCAGACACACACCAGACAGTCAGCACGCATAGAGCACAAATGCCAAATATGCGCTTCAATATAGAAAATTCCGAAAAAGGTGTTTGAACAGTACTCGTTTTTATTGGTACGCTACGCGACAAGTTCAGCTTTAATGGGAGCATAAGCACCTCCTGAAATGTACGTTAAATGTATTGTCTCGCCTAAAACACGAATAAGTCACCCAAACTCGCCCACCTGTATTCATATTAAAACGCTCAAACCGCGTTTTTGTCTATCCCCGAGGACTCAAAATCATGACAATTAATTTAGAAATGGTATCGGATGTTGTATGCCCATGGTGCTGGTTGGGTCTGCGTCGAGTGACATCTGCAATAGAGATTTTCGGGGCTGAAAAAATTGATTTTCGGATGCGACCTTTTCAATTGGATGCATCAATTCCGTCGCAAGGTGTTGATTATAAAGAATATATGAAAAACAAATTTGGAGACACTTCCAAAGACAATAAATGGGTTCAAATGCGTCAGCACCTTGAGGCAGCTGGTGAAGCTGAAAACATTCCATTCCGTTTTGAAGATATTCCTATTCGTCCTAACACGTTTAACGCACACAGGATTATTCGCTGGGCACAAGGCCAATCTGTCGATGGTAAATCGCTCGGTCCGCGTGCCGCTGAAGCCCTCTTTCACGCCTATTTTAAGCGCCACAAGGATATTGGAGACACCAAAATTCTCCTAAATATCGCTGAACAAGTTGGTCTCATCCCTGAAGTCGTTGAGAAGCTTTTCAATGAAGACGCTGATATAAAACCGCTCCAAGATGAAGAAGCATTTTACCGCAATTTGGGCGTTAGCGGCGTACCCACATTTATAGCAAACGGTAAATACGCCATCCAAGGCGCACAGGAAGTCACCTCACTTGTTACCTTCCTTGAGCAAGTTGAAGCTGGCCCACCAGACATGTAAAAATGAAACGATATTTCTATATTATTCAGAGAGTTGAAGCTTTACGAGGTCTGCATAAACAGCATTCTTCTGCATAAGCGTCTCGTGGCTTCCCTCTTCAACAACACGCCCTTTGTCGAGCACAAATATCTTATCTGCAGATCGTACCGTTGATAACCGGTGCGCAATAATTAGAGTTGTGCGTCCTTTAGATAATTGCTCCAAAGCTGCCTGCACTTTAGCTTCCGAACTCGCATCTAACGCACTCGTCGCTTCATCTAGCAGCAATATCGGTGCATCTCGCAAAATTGCCCGCGCTATTGCAATACGTTGACGTTGACCGCCTGAAAGATTGCGCCCACCTTCTCCCGCTTGCGTATCCAATCCTTGCGGTAGATCATACACAAAATCACACGCAGCAGCATCAAGTGCTGCAGTTATTTCTGCTTCACTCGCATCCATACGCCCGAGCGCGATATTTGCCCGCAATGTATCGTCAAATAAGAAAGCATCTTGGGCCACTAAAGACATTTGAGACCGCAAACTTTTGCGTTGCACATCGCGTATATCATGCCCATCAAGGATAATCTTGCCGCCAGAAACGTCATACAATCTCAGTGCGAGATTAAAAACTGTTGATTTCCCTGCCCCTGATGGCCCGACGAGCGCAATGGTCTGTCCTGGCTCTGCATGAAAAGTCAGCCCGTTCAAAACACCTTGATCGCCATAGCCAAATTCCACGCCCTCAAACGCGATAGCACCACGACTTTCAGATAGTTCAATAGCATCAGGTTTATCAGCCACTTTGTCCGGCGCATCCAGCACAGCATAAATGCGCTCCAATGCAGCCAATCCTTCATTTGCAACCGAATTTAGCGTGCCCAAAGCCCGCACTTCAGGCGAAGCAGCTCCAATCGCCGCAATAAACCCACCAAAATCCCCAACAGTCGCTTCACCATTCATGATGCGCCAGCCTGTAAAGGCAAACACACCAGCAAGCGCTGCTCCGCCTACAATCTCAAGCAAGGGATCGACCAAAGCTTTTGAACGTAGAACTTTCAGGTATAAACGCGCCCGTTCCAGAAACCCCGCATGTGCGCGTGCATTTTGATAATCTTCTAAATTAAATGCTTTAGATGTCCGCCCGCCTTGAAAGCCTTCATTCAAAAGTGCAGTCATTTCACCTGTTTGTTGTTGGGCTGCTTTAGACACTTTACGCAATCTATTCCCAATCTGAACAACCGGCGCAAAAGCTATCGGATAGACCACCAATACCATAAGCGCCAACGCCCAATCATACCAAAACATGGTGGCGACACAGGCGATTATTGTTAGCACACCTTTGATTAAATTCGTCGCCACACGCAAAGCTGCTTCGCGAACAAGATTCATGTCATTGATAAATTGGGAAACAAACTCCCCCGATGCAGCAGCTGTTAAGCGCGCATAATCGCCCTCTATCAAACGACTAAACAATGCATCCTGAATGCTTACCAAGCCCAATTGTACGGCAGAGTTATTCAAAATCGTTTGAATATAAAGCGACACAGATCGGATTGTGGCAAAGCCAATCACAGCACAAGGCAATAGCCACATCATTGTGTTGGAAGGCAAACCGATATTCAAAAAAGGAATATTGACTACACCTTCGCCATGCTCGGTCGCACTGAGCCAGTCCAGTCCCGTTTTGACCATTAAGCCATAACTTGCCACGGCTAGCGCAGTAATTGCTGAAAACAGTGCACCAAGCGCAAACAAGCGCCAATGCTTCGCCATCCAATCAGACGCGAAGCGAGGCAATAAATTGTTTTTGGGTTTAGCCATAATACAGCCCTATAAACACAAGGGCCTGACCTTCCTAAACGTCGTGTGAATGACCCGTTTCAGGGTCCATCAAACGGTGTGCGTGAAGAATAAAGAAGCGCATTTCAGCATTATCAACAGTACGTTGAGCAGCTGCTTTCCATGCATTATAGGCTTCTTCGTGCGATCCGAATGCGCCAACAAATTCAACTTGCTTCAAGTCTTCAAACTCGATGCCTGTTACATCTTTTAGCTCACCACCGATAACGAGGTGTAGCAATTGTTTGCTTGGGTTTGGTGCCTTGGTGTTCATTGGATCCAACTTCATTCTAGCGTGATTTGAATTTTGTGTCTGTGACTCAACAACATCTTCCCCCTTTGGGTCAAATATTGAGGCGAGTCGTACTTTATCTAATAGCAATGGTTGCAAGTTTTTGCCAGCACCAACAACGCTACGCTGCACAGGGATACGGCCATTAAATGTATATTCGCGTCCTTTATGGTCGCAACATGCCCCGCCTGCTTCTTTCAAGATCAGTGATGCCGCTGCTAAATCCCAGTCGCATTTATTACCAAGTGCAATAACAGCATCCCATTTTCCGCTTGCAACCAAAGCAATTCGATACGCCACGGCATTGGGAATAGGATCTGCCAATTCCATGTCAGGCCATGCTGGCATACCTTCACGTGGCTCAAATTGTCGATGATGTCCAATCATTTTACAATTGGCGATTTGGTCTGTTTGACTTGCAAAAATAGGTACGCCGTTCAAGCGCGCACCTCCTCCCTTTTGGGCCTCAAACATTTCATCCGTTGACGGGTTGTATACAACGCCCGCCACAGAAACATCGTGATCGAGCAAAGCAATCGACACGCAGAAAAAGGGTTGTCCGGCAATGAAAGCTTTCGTTCCATCAATAGGATCGACCACGAAAACACGACTCATATCGCGGTTTTCAGCATCATCTTTGGTTTCTTCTGATAGCCACCCATAGGTTGGACGTTCAGAGAGTAACCTTTGCGCAATGCGGTCATTCACTGCTATGTCAGCTTGCGTGACAGGATTATTGGGTGACTTATCCCATTGTTTAGCTCCCGCATGAAACCAATTCATAGCGAGTTCCCCTGCTTCACGCGCAACATCGCGAAGCAGCTTTAAATCATCTTCAATTCTTGCAGCTTCATTAGAGTCCAGCAAGCGACATCCCATCAATCAAGACACTTGGTGCATTCATAGAGCCACGAATTTCAAGGTCAGATCCCGGCACAAGGCGTTTAAACATTGCTGGCAACTCACCTGCAATCGTCACCTCAGATACAGGATGCACAATCACACCATTTTCAAACCAAAAACCCGATACGCCAACAGAATAATCACCAGTATTTGCGTTAATCGACGGACCAAACATATCGGTCACAAGCAATCCTTTGCCAGCTTCTTTCATCAATCCAGCTTGATCTAGTTTCCCCGGTGCCAGATTTAAGTTCGTCGTCGTTACACCGGGAGGGTCACCAAATCCTGATGACGCCATTCCATTCGGTTTCAATCCCAATTGCTTGGCTGAAGGACCAGAGAGCAACCATTGCGTCAGCACGCCATTATCAATGAGTTTCTTCTTGGAAACCGCACGCCCTTCACCATCAAACCAACGAGAGCCCCAGCCACCAAGCACGAATGGATCATCAATAACATCCACACCATCCGCAAAGACTTGCTCGCCCATTTTATCTTTTAGAAAAGACACACCACGCGCCACAGCTGGACCAGATATCGCACCAATAAACGAGCTCAAAAGGCGGCTTGATAGTCTCCGATCATAAATGACCGCCGCCGTCTGTGATTTTATTTTTTGAGGCGCTAGGCGCGCTATTGCACGCTGTGCCGCTGTTAGACCAACAGATGCTGGTGTTGGCATATCTACATATTTGCGCTTCGCCCAGCTTTCATAATCGCGCTCCATAGCGTCATCTTTTTCTGCAATCGCCACAACAGAAACGGATGTCGAACCGCCTGTTTTGACTGCTGAAAAACCGTTAGAAGCTGCAACATAGCCAGTTGATGCACTCCATGTTGCGCCTGCATGGTCAATTTGCTTTACCCCCTCAACACCAAGCGCAGCACCTTCTGCTTCTAGTGCACGTTGCTTGAGCATATCAGCGCTCGGGCTTTCGTCGCCCCCAAGCTGTAAATCAACATATTCCGTTGCAATTTCATCCGATGGCGTAATGCCACAATATTTATCTTCCGGTGCTGCTTTAGCCATAGCGACAACGCGCTCAACCATCGCCTGCAATCCATCAGGAGACATATCCGAACCAGACACATGTGCTTGACGTTGGCCTACAAGAGCACGCAGCGATACCCCGCCGGATTCTTCACGCTCCACACCTTCTAATTCGCCATTACGTACCTCGACGCTCAAGCTTTCGCTTGTCGCCAGACTCGCATCCGCACTATCAGCGCCAGCTTTTAAAGTCGCTTCGATAAGGGATGATAAAATATCTGCTTTGTTTTCGTATGTCATACTTAACGTATGGACTGCTCCGCTAAAATGTTCAACGCAGCAATTCTTGAGCAAGACAATTTTTTGTACAGAAACTTACCGCTATCACAAATTTTCATTTTCAATTCGTGAGTGATGGCGTTGTGTGGAACATTAAGAAAGACGCCTTATCCCAATAAGCGCGCTGATGTGTAATTTCACCATTCTTTACTTCAAAATACCCACACCCCTGCACGCCATTAGGGTCTTTCCAATCTAGCGTCACCCAGTGACCATCGCCTTTAATCTCATCCACAATGCAAAATATCTGAAACGTCGCAAACTCATTTGCATACATTTTGCGAATCGCATCCCGCCCAGATACAATAGATTGGGTCATGTCATGAAAGGTCGCGTCTTCAGCGTATAGATTAGCAATGCGCGTCACATCAACGGCATTGAAGGCATCCACCCACGCTCGCACGGTTTCTTTGGGCTGTAAATTTTCAACCATAAACGCGCGCCATATCAAGAAACGAAGCAACAAAAAAGGAAACGAATAAGATTCGTTCCCTTAAAATTATTCAGAATATCTGCTCAAGAAAAGCAGTTATGAATTTTAGTTGTCACGTGCGTCCGGTAGACGGTCATTAATATCATCGCGGATATCAAGTAGTGTCACGATCAAACCACACAAAATTGTTGATGCAAACCAACCTACGACCAAACCAGCGACAATTGCCACAAGACCTTCACCCGCTTCGGTCAAACGACGACCAAACAAATCAAAGAAAGTAGCGTTAACCGCCTTACGCTCAAGGAATGTACCCAGAGCAAACACAATAATCACAGCAAAGTACGCGATATATACAAGGCTGCGAAAGCTGTTGATGATGAAGAACTTCATAGCGAACCTTTTATCCTATCCAGCGCCTAAATATTACTCTTGGCGGTTTGAACTATAGTTTCAAGCGTTTTCACCCAAATCGGGTAATTAATAAACCCCTTACTCGCGTCGGAGTATGCGATCTATCATCATTTTTGCTTTCCAAGTAGCTAAAAAGTCAGCTTTTACTGCTTCTCGGTCATAGGGACCGTCTACCCACTCAAGAAAAGTCAAAGGTGTTTCACCTTCCGGTGTCGCTGCAACAAAATCAAGATAGCGCTGGAAAAAGTAGTCCAGCATCCCAGTTTTACCTTCTTTTACGTGCAGGTATTTAAACGATAATTGTTCAATTGCCTCAGATATTGGCAGACCTTTACGAAAGTGCATGTACAAAACAGACATGATTCCCGCACGATCCGCACCGGATTTACAATGCATGAAAGCGGGATAAGCAATATTATCGAATAGATACTTTGCAGCATGTATCTTCTCACGCGTCGGAGTATCTCTGGAAAACATTTGAAAATCGACCAGATCAATACAATTTTCATCGCACGCTTCTTTTTCCAACACATAATAACCTTTAGGGCTTTCTCCCCGCAGATTTATAATGGTTTTGATGCCCTGCTCTTTTGCATAAGCGGCCACTTGTTTTGGCGAGGGCTGATTTCCACGATACATTTCATCAGATATTTTGTGCAGATTACGAAATTTCAGACGTAAAAACCCATGATCACCCCACATAAGGTCATGTTTTGCCAATTTACGACCTTCTGGTGTCGAGATATCTCTTGGTTCTTTTAGCTTCTTACCCAAAACAGCATTCCTCTTTCCAGTAGCTTATCCGGCATATGTTTCGTATTTCACACATAGTGGGCCATACTCGCACCCTTATCACGAGTAAAGACTTGTAACTGAAGACAAACTAGAAGATGGTCTTGTCCACTCCCGCCAACCTGCAGCGACGAGCAAATGCTACAACAATGATGAAGTCCATTTTTAGATCCGCTTTCCTCCAGACGATTCTTGGCTGGATGTTATGGGCTTATATGGCGCTAATGGTGCGCACATCTCGCTGGCAAATTGAAGGCGAGGATGTCCTTAAAGATCACTTTGAAAACAATAAAGGTGCGATTTTAGCTGCATGGCACGCCCGCATTTTTGTGATGTCTGTTCTACCCGCTAAAATAACATCTCGCTGGAAAACAGCGGAAAACCCCATCTCTATGATTATATCCCAATCACGAGATGGTGCATTTATTACGCAGGCTGCTGTTCACCTCAATCTCAACCCGATTCGTGGATCGGCTGCCAACAAGAAGAAAAAAGACAAGGATAAAGGCGGCACAGAAGCGCTTCGCCTAGCAACAAAAGCACTAAAGAAAGGCGGCATTGTCTGCATGACTCCCGATGGACCACGTGGGCCTCGCGAAGAAGCTGGCCTTGGTCCTATCCGAATTGCTCAACTCACAAACACACCTATCATTTTATGGGGTGTTTCCGCCGCGCCATCTAAACGCATGAAAACATGGGATAGATTAGTTTTGCCCGGCCTTTTTTCTAAGGGTGCCGTTGTATTCGCTGGACCAATGGAAGTGCCCCGCTCAGGTGATGCCGAACAATTGCGCCTTGAATTAGAAACACGCTTGAGAGATGTCACACGTCGTGCCGATGAATTAGCCGGACTTGATGTTTTGCCATATCCTGAAAAAACACATGAACCATCTTCTCAAGCCACAGCACACAATGCTTCGGCGGATTAGGCAATATTATGACGTTAAGCCTATATGCCTACAGTGCCGCCACATGGCTTTTAGAGCCACTCTCAGGGCACATCCTAAAAAAGCGCATTAAAGCAGGCAAAGAACGTGCATCCCGCCTGCCGGAACGTTTTGGCCGTACAGATATAGTACGACCAACTGGAAAGCTGATTTGGATGCATGGCGCGAGTGTTGGTGAAACAGCGATGCTTCTCAGCATTCTGAAATATCTAAAATCCTCTCACCCAGATCTCACAGCCCTCATCACCAGCCAAACGCTCACATCAGCTGATATGATCGCCGCAAAAGCTGGCCCAAACATCATACACCAAATGGCTCCGATTGATGGACCACGCGCTGTTTCTCGCTTTTTGGAGCATTGGAAACCTAATGCTGCCATTTTAGCTGAAGGCGAGATTTGGCCAAACCTCATTCTTGCAGCTTATGAGAAGCAAATTCCGCTAAATCTTATCAACGCGCGAATGACTGTAAAATCTCTCACAAGCTGGAATAAGCGCCGCAGTGCTGCACGTAAACTGTTCAATAGCTTCGATTTCATCGGTGCAGCGGATACCCCTACCGCTAAGGGCATCGCTAATTTACTTGGACGTGCACCCAATACAGTTGGGAATCTAAAACGCGCAGTCGATGCACCGACATGCGACCCACAAGAGCTGGCAAAATGGCAAGAAAGCCTAGATGGAAGAGATTGCTTTCTAGCTGCTTCAACACATGAAGGCGAAGAAGATCTTGCCATTGCAGCTTTTAAGCAGATCCAACAAACCAGTCCAAACGCCCTTCTAATCCTTGCGCCGCGCCACCCTGAACGCGCCAACGCTATTGGTCGATTGCTTGATGCTGAAGGTCTTAAATATCAGCAACGCTCCAACGATACACAAATTGGCTGCGCGGCCCCTATTCTCCTTGCGGACACAATCGGAGAAATGGGCCTTTGGATGACACTCTGCAAAGCCGTTTATCTTGGCGGTGCGCACCAATCAGGTATTGGCGGCCACAACCCAATCGAGCCTTTAAAACTGCGCAAACCTACTTTTACAGGCCCGCATAGCTTTAATTTCAGTGACTTGATGAAAGCGCTGGAACCTTGCAATGCCATTTCGGTCGGGCAAAGCGCGAATGAGCTAGGTCAATTTTGGCTGCAACACACAATGCAAATTGAAAAAAATAATGCCGCAACAGCTGCATCCTCAGCTACACCCAACTGGGAATGTGTTGACGCGGTCTTTTCTGCGGTTGATGAACCACTCACTCTGACATTAAATGCAATCAGAGCACAGTTGGAGGAGTAGAGTATGCAAGAACCCGCATTTTGGCGCGAAAGAGATAGAACTAGCCGCGACGCCGCGCCACTTGTACGTTCACTCCTTACCCCCTTCTCAATGCTTTATGCATGGGTTGGGCAACGCCGCATTGACCGCACAGAGCCTGAAGCCGTTGGTATTCCTGTCATATGTATTGGCAATTTGACCGTCGGCGGTGCTGGTAAAACACCTCTAACCACATATCTACGTGACAACCTCCTAGCAGAAGAAAACATTCGCGTTGCGACACTCTCACGCGGATATGGCGGCAATCTCAAAGATCCCGTTCGCGTAGACGTAGATCAACACACCGCTGCTGCCGTCGGTGATGAGCCACTTATGATGGCAACAACAGGTGAAAGCTGGGTCGGAAAAAACCGCCTCGCGACCGCCGAAGCCATGGAACATGCCGGTGTTGATCTTATTCTTCTGGATGATGGATATCAAAACCCCACACTCGCCAAATCTGCATCAATCCTCGTCATAGATTCTGCTGCCCCTTTTGGTAACGCATTTGTATTTCCAAAAGGTCCGTTGCGCGAACCTATTGAGCAAGGCATTCAACGCGCCGATATCGTCGTATTGCTAGGCGATGGACCTGTTCCCACAGAGATTGGCGGTTTTGCTGGGCCTATTATGCGCGCACGCATCGTGCCAAGAGAAGCACCTGCTCCTGGAAAATACATCGCTTTTGCCGGTATAGGCCGCCCCGAGAAATTCTTCGATACGCTCAAATCATTCCCTGATGTAGAGGTTGTCGAAGGCATTTCCTTCCCAGACCACCATGTTTACAGCAAAGGTGATCTTTCATATCTGCGCCAGCTTGCACGCGCACGTGTTGCAACGCTCATAACTACAGAGAAAGACTATGTGCGTCTTGGCGAAGATCAGCGCGGTAAAATTCACACTCTGAATGTAACAATCTCATTTGATTCACCCGAAGATGAGGCCCGCCTCAAATCCGCTATCCTTGCACACATTCCCGCTAGCAAATGACAGACGCAGAGAACAAACCAGCGCCTTCCGATAAAGATGAAGCTGCTTATAAACGGCGCACCTTTATCGACAGCCGCGCCACCTTCAGAGAGCGAGCGCAATGGCGCGTAGAGGCTTTTGCGTGGGACCATCTATATTGGAACCGTTTTTCCAAAATGCATATCGACAAAGCCTCTGATGAAGGCGCAAAATTGATACGCAAACTTGGCCCCATTTTTGGCAAAAGCGCACACCGCACAGCCACACGAAATCTGGCAATGTGTTTTCCTGAATGGAGCAAAGCGCAAGTTGAAGAATGCGCCCTCAAATCATGGGAAAATTTTGGACGCATTGCAGGTGAACTTCCCCATGTTCACAAAATCCGCGTGGATGGCGATGACCCGCGCCTCACCGTCGAGGGCGCACACCATGTCGATGCCATCAATGCCTTGGGAAAGCCATGTGTAATTATCTCCTGCCATATGGCCAATTGGGAAGTCATGGCCCAACCGATAACATCACGACTAAAAGATTGCGTTATCACTTATCGTTCTGCCAATAATCCCCACATTGATAAACGCATAGCCGATGCGCGTTTGCAAAATTCAGTCGGCACACTCGCCGCCAAAGGAACCGGAACACGCGACCTCATGCGCGCCCTCGCAAACAAACGTTCTGTCGCGTTGATGAATGATCAAAAATACAATGAAGGCGTGCCAATCCCTTTCTTTGGGCATGAAGCCATGACTGCGCCAGGCCCCACGCGCATGGCGCACCGCTATAAAATTCCGCTTCTCCCAATTTCAACGCGCCGCACCGCGCCTGCGCGCTACACGGTTACATTCCACACCCCCATCTGGACCGACCAAGACATGAGCGCTGATGAAGCAGTTGCCGACACACTCCCTAAAATCACAGCATGGACGGAATCCCAAATCCGCGCCGCCCCCGACCAATGGTTCTGGCAACACAACCGCTGGCCCAAAGAAGCATGGAAACAAGCTGGGGTGATGTAGGCAATTATCTGCAATAAATGGGTGATGTAAGAACAATACTTATATCGCCCATTTTAAATCCGTCTTCTCTTCCGATATCGCCCAAAGCTTTGCAGCAGCGTCTTGGTCTAATGCGCAATCATCAATGGAGCACGCATCTATAGCGCCAATTGTGTCTGCTCTTTTAGTTGGGCCATACAGTTTTCCAGCCTCAACCTCTTTTTCAGTTGCGCACATTACCTCAGGCCAAGACCCCTTCTCAGCTGACTGCGCAATAATAGGCGCAATTGCGGCCCATATGATTTTATTGAGAACACCCGCAGATTCATTGATCAAGTTCGTACGTGAGGCTCCCGGATGACATACTTGAACAACAACCCTGCTGCCCGCAATTTGAACCCGCCGCTGCAACTCATACCCAAACATCATTTGTGCAAGTTTGCTCTGCGCATAAGAATTCCACGCCGAATATTTATTATCAAAATTCAGGTCTTCAAACTTAATCCGCTTAAGGCCCATTTTATAGCCATTACTGCCGACGATGACGATTCGACCCGCAGACTTCTCTATGCGCTCGTACAATAATCCACACAACAAAAAATGCCCGAAATAGTTCACACCTAGCTGACTTTCAAAGCCATCCACTGTCAGTTTTTGTGTGGGCACTTGCGCAATCGCGGCATTACATATGAGCGCATCAATGCAAGGAAATTGCTGCAAAACTTCCGCAGCAGCTTCGCGCACCGATTGCAGCACAGCCAAATCCATCTGCACGAAACTTACCTTCACATCACGACCAAATTCTTCCTTCAAAGCATTGATCGCTGTTTCTGATTTGGTAACACTTCGATTCATCATCACAACGCTTGCCCCCTTCAAGAGCAAAGTTCTCGTAGCTTGAAATCCTGCCCCAGAATTGGCACCCGTTATGGCGTAAGTCTTCCCCGAAAGAGAGCCAATTCTATCTGGCGTCCATCCTTTGGGTCCAAATTTTCTATGTGTCATTCAACGCCTCCTAAAGAGAATGGTTATGCTTGATTTGAAATGCTCTTCTCTTTCTTTGCATATTCATATCATCTCATATCATTACAATGACAGGCGTATTTCTCTCTTATACTTGCCTATTTGTATCACATAGATTGAAACTTGTTATAATCGGCTATATCTCTAAGCCATGAGCAAGCAATATATAAAACAGCTAATAGAACGCAAAACTGACCAATCCGGCCTCATCGAGACTGGCATACAAGGCGTGCAGTTATTTCGCGTCACCGACTCAATGCGCTGCGCACCTGCGATCTATGAACCTGCGGCGATCGCCATTCTAAGCGGCGAGAAAGAAGCCATTTTGGATGGTCAACACTATGTCTATGACGCCAATCAATACATGTGCTGCCCAATCACCATGCCCGTTGAAGCTGGCACACCTAATGCCTCAAAAACAAATCCCTTATTGGGCGTCTACATATCTCTCGATACAAAAATCATGACCGAGCTCACCATGGAGTTAGAGCGCACATCAGGCACACTCAGACGCCCCAAATCTAGCGCTGCCTTGCCTCCCAGCTTAACGCTCTCACACTGGGACGCCCAATTCACAGATGCACTTTTGAGACTATTGCAATTAACTGATAGCCCCGAAGATACCGCAATACTTGGCCGCAGCCGCCTGCGTGAATTATACTATGCCATCCTAAAGGGTGACGCCGGAAATGCGGCAAGGCGCGCCTTTGGCGTTGGCAATGAAATCGCCCGTACAATCGAGTTTATATCCTCACGCCTCGACCAAAATATAGACATTGAAGAAATGGCCGAAAGAGCCGGAATGAGCCGCGCCGTCTTCCACCGTAAATTCAAACACGCGACCGCAATGTCGCCCCTCCAATTTCTCAAATCCATGCGTCTAAACAGCGCTGCAATGAAGATAGCAAGCGGCATGAATATCAGCCAAGCCGCCATAGATGTGGGCTATGTTAGTCCCTCTCAATTCAGTCGAGAATTTAAACGCCTCTATGGAGAATCCCCCAAAGACTGGAACCATGTCAAACACACGCACGTCATGTAGGAATAAGGCCTTATTTAACTTAGCCCCCCACATCGTTCAGAATGACGCATCGCACTAATGGTTGTTTTTCAAAACCTCTCCCAGCGTCAACGCGAAAGTTTTGCTTGTTTGCCGATCAGGACGACACGGACGCGCCCTAATTTCGGTCAAAAACAGCAAAAATTTCTGACTTTTTGCACTTTGATAAATATTTTCTATTTACAACTGCCTCCAATTTCCACAACATGCCACCACGCCGACAGCCTAGCGCCCCTATGCGTTCGCCTGTCAGCATTGGTGATTACGTGTAATTGTCCGAGGGGTCAGACGATTACATTTGGTATCATCGGGGAGATGTTGAGGTGTGTGTCATAACTACCTTCATCGACAAGCGAGAAGTTTGGCTGGGCTGGCCGAACTTCTCGCCCCTCTTTCAAAATCATATCCGATAAAACGAATATATCCCAAAGCGCATGTGTGTTGGATAAGTTGTGATCTTTAATATTTGGACGCTCTGTTAGAGCGGGTATTTTTTCGCCATAATATCAAGGCTTTGGCGGCAAATATCTTCCAGCACATCCATATCAATATCTGCTAATTTATTGATATATAAGCAAGATTTCCCAAGCTTATGTTTGCCCAATTTTGCCAACTCGTCTGAAAAATCAAAATATCCGGGCATGATATACACTACCAGATTTGCTTTGCGCGGAGAAAACCCAATACGCAAACTATCCCCTTCGCGCCCACTATCATATTTATAATGATATTGGCCAAAGCCGATCAGCGTCTTGCCCCACATCACTGGCTCATAGCCAGATATGCGCGTTAAAAATTCAAGCAGAATATATGCGTCCGCCCGCCTAACGTCATGCTCAATCGTCTCGATAAAATCACGTGGATTTAGCGCCGTATCTGGGACAGTTTTATTCACAAAAACCCTCTTTAATTCAGGTCTAAATCACCCAATTCCAACACGATAGCCGGATCAATATAAAAATCACCATCGCGGTCCTCGCGTGCCGTATTGCGCCATTTTACAGCCCAATGCAGATGCGGGCCTGTTGTGCGGCCAGTATTCCCCGTTGCGCCCATACGCTCGCCCGTTTTTACGACCTGCCCTGCCTGCACATCGACTTGAGATAAGTGCAAAAACACCGACACCAAACCATAGCCATGATCGAGGAAAATCGTGCCGCCTTCATAATAAAGGTCAGGATCAGCCAGCACCACTGTGCCCCCCATTGGCGCGATTAAATCTGTTCCAACTGGCACAGCCATATCAAGCCCGCGATGCACGCTGGTGGAATTACAAGCTTCTCCCGTCACTTTGGATACACCCGTATATTTTCGGGTCGGCCCAAACGGGCTGGAATATGGACCATCCGCAGGTTTTAAAAATGCAATCTCGTGGGTTGTCGGCGCATTTAAATTGGCGAAAGCGGCAACCTTCTTCACCCACGAACGAGACGCATGCGCTTTTTGCTCTTCCGAGCGCGCATCCACCTTATCGCAATCAAGTCCCGTCAATTCCCGATAATCATCTTTTCGCGGGGAAACAGGAATTTCAAATCCGGCATGAGATATACCATTTTGGCTCCAAGAAATTTTCGCAGGTGTAGATGCATCTTGTTTCAAACCGATCGTCGCGATTTGGCTTTCATCTACAATCGCCACTTCCTTACCATCCAATTTTACGACAGCACCCACGGGCAATTTACACACAATAAGGCCGCCTTGCTTGGCAGATGGTGAGCATTGCGCCTGCACATCCTCAACAGCGGGCACCGAGATCGCATCCTCCTCACCATCAGGTGGCAAGAACACCTCCTCCACCACGGGAGCAGGCACATAGCTCTGCTCTAGCGCGCTGGGTGCATCAGCATCATTTTCAACCGTTTGCGTCGCCCCATCCACATGTTGCGCCGGCGTGTCTTGGGCCGCGCTTTCTGTTGGCGGCTGCGCGACATCTGCATCTGAAACCGGCGCACATGCCAAAGCGAAACTAAACGCTGCCACACTTGCAATAATGGAAAGGCTTTTAAGGTCAGTCAAACCGGTTCTCGCTTTGCTATTTAGGCATGTAACGGGTGAAACAAATCGACACCCTTATGATTTTTGCTTTTCTTTCCAACGCTTTACCGCTGCAACAGCATCCACATATGGCTCCTGAAGATCAACACTCCAGTATTTCAAATCCTCAAGTGAAATCTGCTCATTTGTGACTGCACAGATTACAAACTGACCCATTTTTAAAATTTCAAAATCTGCATCCAGATATTTGATCTTTGCTTCTCCGGGGAGACCAGAAGAGACCATGTTCATTTCCTTATTCGCCCATAAGATTGGGACATATTATACTTATATTTCAACGTACTAAAATAAATTACCCTGTCCGCCAGACCCACCATTTTCAGGAGGTTTTTTCGGGACTCGTTTCTGCGGCACACTCGCAATTCCGCCTAAAGTTTTAGGTTGAGGCTCAGGTGGCCGCCCAACAATTCGCGGCGCTTCAACAGGTGCCAATGTATCACTCGTCACCCGCACCTCATCATCTATAAACTGCAAACGCAACCGCTCACCAGACCCCACACCCGCAGCATTCCGCACCAATTCACCATTCATACGTTGTACGAGTACAAAGCCCCGCGCCAAAATATTTTCATGCGAAACCGTTGAAAGTAAACGGGTAATTGTTTCGAAGTTTTCGTACTTTTTGGTGATCACTCTTTGCATCGCACTGGTTGCACGTTCAAAAGTTTTTTCAACCAAATCATAGCGCTTAGACATTGTATGGCGTGGATCACGCGCCAGAAACCGACCATATAAACTCAGCAATGTCTTTGAGCGATCTCCAGCATCCCGCCGCAAAGCAAAGCTCGCCCGCATATGTAAAGTATTCACCGCCGTACGCCGTCGAACAACCTCACGCTGCAACATCATCGGTTGCAATCCTGCTGCTGCCCGATCTAAACGCCGCCGTAATCTATCGACGACACTTTTTAAACCTAAATCTAGTTTTTCACCTGCATAATCAAGCCGTTGTCGAGGCCCTTGCACCAAGCTTTCCGCACGTGGCATACGCCCTGCCACGGCTCTCAACTCGACTTTCTGGCTATCCAAGCCGCGCCGCAACCCACGCCTCGCAGCCAGCCCCAGCCTTTCAACGCGTGTCATCAATTCAGAACGTACTGGCAAAGCAATTTCAGCGGCACCAGTCGGCGTCGGCGCACGTTTATCAGACACGAAATCAATCAATGTCGTGTCAGTCTCATGCCCAACAGCAGAGATAACAGGTATGTCACTTTCAAACACAGCGCGCACAATCAATTCATCATTGAAAGGCCATAAATCCTCAACCGACCCTCCTCCGCGCGCAACAATAATTAGGTCTGGCCGTGTATATTTTCGCGCAAGCGGGCTAATCGCATTAAACCCGCGAATCCCTGCCGCCACTTGTTCTGCCGCATGCTCTCCCTGCACTAAAGCAGGCCACACATAAATATGGGTTGGGAAGCGTTCTTCCACGCGGTGTAAAATATCACGAATAACAGCCCCAGTTGGGCTAGTAACCACACCAATTACAAGCGGCAGAAAAGGTAATTCTTTTTTATGCTCGGGATTAAACAGCCCCTCAGCCGCTAACTTTTTCTTTCGCTCCTCAAGCAATTGCATCAACGCACCCACACCCGCAGGCCGCATCGAATCAGCAATCATTTGATAATTGGACCGCCCCGGATAGGTCGACAATTTTCCTTCCGCAATCACCTCAAGCCCTTCTTCTGGCTTGAACGGCAATTTAGAAACTTGTCCGCTCCACATAATCGTATTTAAAACGGCTTTATCGTCTTTCAGGTCCACATATAAATGGCCTGATTTCGCCCGCGTTACCCGCCCTAATTCACCGCGCACACGCACATATGAATAGGCATCCTCAACCGTCCTCTTTAGTCGGTTAGACAATTCCGACACAGACATTTCTGGTGCATTGGATTGGGGTGTATCGGCTGACGATTTATTATTAGGTGGATCAAAAAGGTCTGACATATGTCTTAAATAAAGAATGCAGGCCTATGGGTCAAACCCAGATTCACCCTATTCACAGCTCAATTGCTGAAGATCGCTTTAAAGATGCGATTGTAGAGATACGGTTCAGCTCAAAGCCACCCGTTGAAGAGGTCAAATCCATCAAAATGGACCAATTCCCAACAATGCGATCATTGCTCTCATTCACTTCACCTGAATAGAGAATATCATAATCCATTAGCTCGGGAACATCTTCATATTTTTTAACAAACTGCACGAGAGACTCAGATCTGCCTCCAGATACTATTGCAGACAATTCCTCAAGTTCAGAAAGCACAAACGTATTTGGCTCCAAAGTCTGTCCCGTAATATCCCAATTGTTTTCATAGAGATTGGCAGAAAAACCGACTGTCGTTGGAATATAGAAATCCGCTTTATTATACCAATAGCGACCGGACCAAATGCCCGAAATACCACTCTTTGTGATATTTTGATCGGTTTGTTTTGCACTCATAATTCCGTCCACCAGATTTATTGCTCAACATCTACATTTTACGTCACAGGATGGATTTTAACCACCCTAAAATCCATCTTCACAGTATAAGCCTGAATTTCAATATAATTTCTCGTCATATAAGACACATTCTCCAAACAACTTGCCTTCAGACTGTTATCAAATTCAAAACATGCCTTGACGACACGCGCTTCAAGCGCCAATGACTTTTTCCCATGAAAATACTTATCGTCGGCGGCGGTGGCCGCGAACATGCGTTAGCTTGGCGGCTTTCTAAAAGCCCGAAAGTCACATCAATCGTTTGCGCCCCGGGCAATCCCGGAATGGCCAATGTTGCGCGGTGTATTCCCATCAAAGCGGAAGACATTGAAGGCCAAGTCCGTCTGGCCAAAGATGAGCGGCCTCATCTTGTTATTGTCGGCCCAGAAGTGCCCTTGGCAATGGGATTATCGGACCAATTAAGAATGGCAGACATTCCAGTATTTGGTCCCTCTAAAGCAGCGGCTCAACTTGAAAGTTCAAAGGGTTTTTCTAAAGACCTAATGAAAGCCTGCGGTGTTCCAACGGCTGCATATGGTCGCTTCACTGAAGCTGACAAAGCCAAAGCATTCCTTGATAATTTTTCAGCACCATATGTCCTCAAAGCTGATGGTCTTGCCGCAGGTAAAGGCGTCGTCATCGCTGAGACACGCGAAGAAGCTGAAAAATCAATTGATGATATGCTTAGCGGACAATTTGGAGAGTCCTCTGCTGAACTCGTCATCGAAGAATTTATGGAAGGTGAAGAAGCTTCTTTCTTTGTCCTAACAGATGGCCACTCTGCCGTTCCGCTTGCAGGCGCACAGGACCATAAACGCGTCGGCGAAGGTGATACAGGCGTGAACACAGGCGGCATGGGTGCCTATTCTCCTGCGCCTTGCCTAGATAGCGCTATGCAAGAGCGCGTCATGGAAGAAATCGTCAACCCAACGATCAAAGGCATGCGCGATATGGGCATTCCATATACGGGTGTGTTGTTTGTGGGACTTATGATTTCGCCAGAAGGCAATCCTCGCGTTGTTGAATATAATTGCCGATTTGGTGATCCTGAATGTCAGGTCATTATGGCCCGCCTAAAAGGTGAAATCTTGCCGCTAATGCTTGCGTGCGCAACCGGCTACAACCTCTCTGACTGCAAACGCCCTGAAAGATTTGAAGACGCAGCCGTTTGTGTCGTAATGGCTACAGAAGGCTACCCTGCTTCTTATGAAAAAGGCTCTGTCATTCGTGGGTTAGAAGAGGCTGAAGCTTCCAATGAAGGGGTTGTTGTCTTTCACGCTGGTACAGCTGAACGCAATGGCGACATCATTGCCAATGGTGGGCGCGTATTAGGTGTTACAGCAATGGCGGACACAGTTACCCACGCGATTGAAAACGCCTACAAAGCAGTCGATCAAATAGACTGGCCCGAAGGCTTCTACCGTAGAGATATTGGTTGGCGCGCCAAAGGGCGCGGATAGCAAAATTAAAAAAAGGCTCTCACATCGAAAGTGTAAGAGCCTTTTTTCTTCTATCTGCGGCCTCTCGGGGGACCAGACTTTTTACCCTTTAATTTGTCCGTCTTAGAGCTAGACCCACCCCGCTTAGGCGCTGGCCTTACACCCGCCGGCCGACCACGAGATTTTGATGCACCAACGCGCTCATTCCATGGCAAACCACCATCCCCACGCGGTGTATCCTCACTCTTCTTCTCTTCACGGCGTTCTGCTAAAGAACGTGGACGCAGAACATCTTCTTTAGGCGCATGCGCGACCTTACCCTTTGCCCGCGCACGATCACGTCGCGAACCAGAGGTTTTAGGGTGTTGAGGTAATTCCTTGCGTGTTCCATCCGGCTCAGTCACCCAGAAACCTTCATTCTCACTCGCACTTTTCCCAGCGACACCTCTGCGCTTCATACTTGACGGGCGTTTAGCTTCGCCAGGCTTGGCTGGTTTGCTATAGTCTCGTTCTTCAGATGCCTCTGCCCCTTCACGTAGCGCCGCATACCGATGCTTTCCGCGTTTAGCAAGAAGTCCCGGTTTCCCGCCACGCAACTTATCCGTAACCATTGTTTTATCTGTCCGGCTGGTTTTGCCATCCAAACGTTTATCTTTAGCCAGTTTGTCAGTGCTTTTACCATCTTCTCCCGTTCGCGATTTGGCACGACGTCTGACCGTGTCAGCCTCAGAGTAAGATTGCGGCAAACGCGCGGGATCAGGACGACGCTTGCGGGAAATACTGTCACCAAATTCAGCAAGCAATTCACCCGCTGGAATTTCCGCTACGCCACCTTCAGCTAAATCCCCTAATTCAAACGGCCCATAGGATACACGGATCAAACGGTTGACGATCAGCCCAACACTTTCCAACGCACGACGGGCTTCGCGTTTTTTTCCTTCCGTTAGAACCATATCTATCCAGTTGTTATCACCTTTGGTTTTATCCAAAGTTGCAACAATAGAACGATAGACAACACCTTCGAACATCACACCCTCTTGGAGTTTATCCAATTCGGGCTGAGTAATCTTTCCATACGCCCGCGCACGATAACAGCGCTTCAATCCCGTTGTAGGCAATTCTAATGTTCGCGCCAATTCACCATCATTTGTGAGCAGCAGCAAACCTTCAGTATTTAAGTCAAGACGTCCAATCGTCATGACGCGTGGCAAGTTTTTAGGTAGGATTTCAAACACAGTTGGACGCCCTTCTGGGTCCGAGTTTGTTGTCACTAAACCTTTGGGCTTATGGAAACGCCATAGGCGTGTTTTATCTGGACCACCGACACGTTGACCTTCAACAGTGATCTTTTCAGCGCCTGTCACTTTGAAGGCTGCACTTTCAAGTACCTGCCCATTTACAGCAACTAGACCTTCCTCAATCAAACGCTCAGCTTCACGGCGTGAACATACGCCTGCGGCAGCGAGCCATTTCGCAATCCGCTCTCCTTGAGACCAGTCTGCTGGTCGGGCTTCGGACTTTTTTCCTTTTTGAGGATTAGGGGATTTCTTTGTGGGCTTACGGCCCGTCTCGCGACGCTCCGGCATAGGCTTCTCCAATTTTTCAATTTGTCACTGTCAAAATGACAATAAGGGGTGAGGATTTATCAGAATACGGACCACAACTCAAGCAGAGATCCAACAGGCAACACGCAGCAAGTTAGCACATACAGAGCACACACACCTAGCCAAGCAAGCACGAATATAGCTAAAGGGTAGCATGTCCCTACCAATAGCCCTGCTCATCCTCATCACAACACTTATCAGCGCCTTCATCTCAGGTATTTTTGGGATGGCTGGCGGCTTGATTTTAATGGGTTTATTGGTCGCTGTGACGACAATTCCTCAAGCTATGATTATTCATGGTGTACTTCAGTTCTTTAGCAATGCATGGCGTGCCTATTTGCTGCGAGATCATATTAATTGGAGGATAATTGGGAATTATTCCATTGGGGGCGGATGTGCTGTTGTGTGTCTGGCATTTATCTCATGGACACCTAACAAGCAGATGCTTTATTTCTTACTCGGGATGATGCCCTTATTGATATGGCTCCCTAAGCGTTTGTTTTACGCTGATATTTTGAGAAGGTTGGACTGTATATTGGCTGGCTTTCTAGTCATAGGTCTAAACACGCTTGCCGGTGTTGCTGGGCCAGTATTGGACTTGTTTTTTGTCCGTTCAGAATTAACGCGTCAGGGGATTGTCGCCAACAAATCCACAACACAAGCATGCGCGCACCTCATAAAAATCGCGTTCTGGACCGGTCCTGCTCTCAAGGTGGCTGGCGTCAGCTCACTGCCTCCTCTCTGGCTGATGCTCGCTGCTTTGCCCCTGTCCCTGCTCGGCACATGGCTTGGTGGCCTTGTGCTAGAACGCATGAATGACAACAACTTCAAACGTTATATGCGTTGGCTAGTTACACTTATTGGCGGAATATTTTTGTTGCGTGGTTTGGGTTTATTCTGAGTTTTAATTTTTCTTTCGGCGCATTCTAAAAAACGCTTTGAGAATATCACCTGCCTCTTTTGCATTCACTTCATCTTGCGCCCATTCTGGTCGCCAATGACAGGTAGGTTGTTCGAAAAATTTAGGACCATTCTTGATTGCTCCCCCCTTTATATCTTCGGCGGCGAAGATAACTTTACCAATTCGCGAAAAACTAATCGCCCCCGCACACATAGCGCATGGCTCGAGCGTTACGTATAATTCAAGACTTGGCAGCCTATAATTTTCAACAGAAGCACACGCAGCCCGTATCGCAATAATCTCGGCATGCGCAGTGGGATCATGTTTGCCAATAGGCATGTTTTGGCCTTCTCCAACGATTTCACCAGTTGAAGGATCGACAATAACTGCGCCCACTGGCACTTCGCCATTGTCTGCTGCTTCCTTCGCTAATTGCATCGCACGCGCCATAAACGTCATTTTGGCAGCCTCATCTTCATTTAAGCCATTCACAAATCATATCTGTCAGTGCTAACGCATTTCTTATGAGAATTGTAAGCGGAAAACTAAAAGGTCGTTCGATCATTACCCCTGAAGGGCGCGATACGCGTCCTACATCCGATCGTGCACGCGAAGCCATGTTCAACATATTAGCACACGCAGATTGGGCTCCCCCTATAGAGAATGCGCGCGTGATTGATCTTTATGCTGGGTCTGGTGCGTTGGGCTTTGAAGCGCTTTCGCGTGGCGCGAGCTACTGTTTATTTGTAGAAACCCATGTAAAAGCACGTGGCGTTATTCGCGAAAATATCGAAAAATTCAGCCAATTCGGGACAACCCGTATTCATAGACGTTCTGCTGTCGACCTTGGTAAGCGTCCCGCAGGAGCTGGAGAGAAATTCAGTATTGCATTTATGGACCCGCCCTATGGCTATGATCTAGTAGATCCAGCTATTCGTGAACTGGTCAAAGGCGATTGGTTGACGGATGATGCAATTATCGTTGCTGAAGTATCCAAAGACGACCCAGCACCAAAATTTCCAGACTTCCAAGTGCTTCACGAAAAAAGCTATGGAGCTGCACGCGTATATATGGCGCGCCCTGCCAGAGAAGAGATCACATCTCAACCTCAAGAAGACAGACCACCCTCACCTGATGAGGCCACATAGGGACAGAATATGGCCCTTCGCCTCAAAAAATCAGACACTGAGATCAAGCACACGCTTTCCCGAAAAGGTGTACCCTCCCCAGTTATAAACTACGTAATGGAAGAAACTGACACGCCGCAGGCATATGAAATGCTGACATGGCTTGTTGTGTTTTTAGCTTTTTCTGGTGTCTATATTGGCGTTGTATTTCTTTGGCCATTCATGGTTGAATTATCTAAAACCGCCGCCCTAAATCACGCACAAAAAACCCCAGCAATTTTATTTGATTATAATTTTGGTCCCGCGCTCATTTTAGGAATGCTCGCTTGGGTCTTTATCTGCCTATCTGTGCCTAGCATTCTAGTCACAGCGAAGCCCAAATTGCAGAAAAGCATTTTCAGTCGCTTACTTTTGGACCCTTTTAACGGCATTGTCGCAAGGCACTTTTTGAAGAAAACAAATACTGACTTTAAACAAACACCTCTTAGCGTTGATGGGTATGTAAAAAATTTCTTCAACAAACTCACCAGCTTTATAGAATGGCAGGCAATTTTATTATCGCTCGCTTCGGCGACCTTTATGTATTTGGAATTTCAGGCGCATACCTTGATCATGCCTGATGGCGTGAAACAGGCGAATATATTGCCGTGGGTGAGGCCCAAAACGCAATTTTTTGCCGATGCATCTTATGTGGAACTTGGCTGCAATTATATTGACGAGGAAATGAGCCACCTCAATTATACTATCCATTTTAAAAATGGGCCGTCTGTAGATTTAGGCGCAAGCTTTCCAGTAAAAGGAAAATGGATAGATCAAGCTGAAGCCATCAATGGTGTTCTCCTCGCCAACAACACCCAATTTCGACGATGGGAATGGCCTGGACGTACCGCCCTACACCCTAAATGTATTGAACGTTACTCAGCTGAGTTTGGTGTCGAGGGCAATGCGCGCCTACACTCTCTCTTACAAACCTCCCGCCTTCACAACGAATAAGTCGAGCTGAATGTCTACTCACTATAAATAGGCCTTGCGAATATACATAACATGTTATATTTAATTTGTGCGCTAATTTGGGGAAGCTATTATGGCGAAAGATATTTTAGAGGATGCAGGTTATCTCGCACTTGGAAGCCGCCTAAAACGCCTAGCAGAGCGGCTGCAAGCTGACGCTGCCAAACTACACGAAGCACATGGCTACGATATTCAACCAAGTCAGTTTCCAATGCTTAAAGCTCTGGATATGCACGGGGCGCTAACTGTTGCCCAAGCTGTTGATGCGCTGGGGGTTAGCCAACCAGCCGTGACGCGAACAATGAACACCATTGTTCAGGCAGGTCTTGCCACAACAAGACCTGATGAAAAAGACCAACGCGTTAAATGGATAGAGCTCACCAGCAAAGGCGAAGCTGTGCTTGAAGATATCCGAAACAATCTGTGGCCCCATATTCAAGAGGCTGCAAAGCAAGCCAGCGCCTTCCCTAAAGGTTCTTCACCCACAAGCCTGCTAGACGCTCTATCCCGTCTTGAACAAAATCTATCCATCGCATCATTAGAGGATCGCGTGATGCAAATGACTCATGCTTCCAAAGTTGAGATTGTTGATTTCAGTGATGAACTTGCTCAAGACTTCTATGATATTACCGCGCACTGGGTCTCTGAGATGTTTAAACTGGAACAAGCAGACAGGGACATTATTGAAAACCCAAGAAAACTCATCATTGATCGCGGCGGTATCATCCTTTTTGCCAAGACACCAGAATTAGGCGTCATAGGAACATGCGCACTCATCAAAATAGAGGAAGGTGTTTTTGAACTCACCAAAATGGGCGTGACCGAGAATGCGCGCGGATTGAAAATTGGTGAGAAACTATTGCAGGCAACTATTGAACGCGCAAAATCAATGAAGATGGAGTGTCTTTATCTTTTGACGAATGAAAAATGTGCTCCCGCTATTCATCTCTATGAGAAGAATGGTTTTGTGCATGATGCGCATATTATGCAGACTTATGGCGCACGTTATGAGCGCTGCAATGTGGCGATGTATTATCCACTCTAGTTAAAAAAATTGCGCATTTGGTGTATATTCATAGCACCAAATTCCCCACAAAAAACGCCAGCCTCTATGCAGAGACTGGCGTTCTTTTTATCCAAATTTGGATTTGCAATTATGCTTTTGCATCCAATGCGGGGATACGCAAAACTTGACCCGGATAGATTTTATCTGGGTGAGACAACATTGGCTTATTAGCTTCAAAAATAACGGGGTATTTCATCGCGTCGCCGTAAACTTCTTTTGCAATTTTGCTCAAAGTATCGCCGCTCACAACTGTGTGCGTACGCGTGGCAGCAATTTCCATATTATCTTCGACAGCGTCTACACCTTCCACATTACCTGCAATGAGAACAAGCTTCTCACGCTCTTCTTGTGTTAGGGCTTTACCTGTCAGAACAACTTTATCGCCTTCAACGGCAACATCCACACCTTCTGTTTTGAAGCCGTGCTTTTCCATTTCACCTTTTAGGTTTTTGGCATCTTCGTCTTTGTCTTTTCCAAATCCGATTTTTGCACCGGCATCTTTGGCAAACTTAATGATTTTTCCAAACATAGTTGGTCCCCTATTTAAAATGGTAAAACATGGTTAGCATGCCTTAGATGAACCTAATAAAACAAGACGCTATTATTTGGATTATCTTCCGACCTGATTGCTATATTTGAGTGGCGACTCACGTCATTGCTACACGTATGGAAAAACTAGACATAATTTGCGGCGTTGATGAAGCTGGACGTGGACCTTGGGCAGGCCCTGTTTGTGCTGGTGCTGTCATACTCGATCCTTCAAAACCCATTGCTGGATTAAACGACTCCAAAAAACTTACTGAGAAAAAACGTAATTTGTTAGCGCCCCTTATCTATGAGCATGCGCTTGCTTGGGGCTTGGGTTGGGCTAGCCCTGAAGAAATCGACACGCTTAATATTCGTCAAGCCAATCACCTCGCCATGCGACGCGCCGTGAATGCGCTAAAGCTTTCTCCCACACTTGCGCTAGTAGACGGCAATGATGCACCCACACTCGGGTGCCGTGTTGAAACCCTCATTGGCGGTGATGGTATAGAGGCCTGCATTTCGGCAGCCTCCATTTTAGCTAAAACAGCACGCGATGCTAAAATGCTAGAATATGATGCACTCTATCCTGAATATGGTTTTGCAAAACATAAAGGCTATGGCGTTAAAGCCCATTCAGAAGCGCTTAGGCGTTTGGGACCTTGCCCTATTCACCGCATGAGCTTTAAACCCGTTCTGGCTGTAAACTCCAAAACTAGCTCAACAAAAGTGTGACCCCAAAAACACGATTACATCTCCTCTCCCTACGGAATGTAGAGTGTCATTGTCCCGTCACATATCTGTAATTCAAGCGTCACACAAAATCGGCATGTCAGGCTCCAAGTCTGAATCAGAACTCGGCATTAGCACCGAGTCATAACCACCTCCCCAAGGAGAATGCGGATCATGTCGAACCGTCTAAAAAACACACTTATGTGTACAAGCTTGATTACAGTTGCGATGGGGCTAGTGGCTCCTACGGCGATGGCTGCGATTGTTGAAGGTAAAGTTACAACAGGCGGTGCTCCTGTTGAAGGCGCCATTGTTTCAATAGATAAAGGCCAAACGACTTCAACGCGCGCTGATGGCTCATACCGCTTTGCAAACCTTGCTGAAGGTGAGCACACTCTCTCTGTTTCTTATGTGGGTGCGGAACGCAAAACTGCAACAATCTCAGCTACTGACGCGACACCAACTGCATACAATTTTGTGCTTGGCGGCGATGACGAACGCACAATGGATACTATCCTGATTACAGGTCAACGCGGTTCACTATTTGCTGGTATCAACCAACAACGTGCTGCTGATAACCTTGTTGCTGTTCTGTCTGCAGACGCATTGGGTCAATTCCCAGACCAAAACGTGGCTGAAAGCGCACGTCGCGTCGCGGGTATCTCTGTTGCAAACGACCAGGGTGAAGGCCGCTATGTGATCATTCGTGGTCTCGACTCCAGCTTGAACTCTACATCTGTGAACGGTGTGCGTATGGCGTCTCCAGAAGCAGATACACGCTCTGTAGCTTTGGATGTTGTTGATGCAGACATTCTAGATTCGATCACAATCACAAAATCACTAACACCTGACCTTGATGGTGACGGTATTGGTGGTTCTATCGACATCAAAACGCTTTCTGCTTTTGATAAAGACGGCCTCTTCTTTAAAGCAAAAGTCGACGGCATTTATTCTGAAAGCTCAGACAAAGTAACACCTAAAGTTGGTATTACAGTCGCAAACACATTCCTAAACGACATGGTTGGTGTTGCTGGTTCTCTTTCTTTTAACCGCCGTGATTTCACGACGACAAATAAAGAAGCGGATTGGGCGTATGACTTTGATGACGCCGAGTTTGAACTTGAAGAACTCGAAATGCGTAAATACGAAGTTGTACGTGAACGTTTGTCTGGTGCTTTGAACTTCGATTTCCGTCCAACAGCAAACACAGACCTATACCTACGTACATTGTACAACTCGTTCAATGACAACGAAATTCGTACACGTACCACCTACCGCGAGAAGCTAGACCGCGACATCAAAATTCGTGAAGAAACACAAGACTTGTGGTCTGTTCAAATCGGTGGTGAGACACGCATTGATGCAATTACAATTGATTATCAAGCAGCCTACAGTCACGCTGAGGAAGAAGAGCCAGACCGCATCGATGGCGCTTTCCGTCTAGCAAAAGACAACCGAACATCTGTCGATTTTGATCTGTCAGATCCTTCATTGCCAACGCTTGCGGACACGAATGCGGATTTCTTTAACGCTGCCTTGTTTGAATTTGATGAGCTTGAATACCTCAACGGATTAACTGAAGAAGATGAATTCGCTGCAAAGATTGACATTAAACGTGATGGAAATGTTTTCGGAACTTCTGGCTTCGTAAAAGGTGGGTTGAAGCTACGTTTACGTGAGAAATCAAACGATGTTGCATCAATAATTTATGATGGACATGAGAATGATCTTATACTCAGCAACTTCCTATCTGGTGTTGAATACTCTTTAGACAATATCGGCCCCACAGTGGATTATGGTGCGCTTTCAAGTTTCTATTTTGGGAACACAAGTGATTTTGAAGTAAACTCTGTAGATAGTGCGATTGCCTCATTCGCGAGTGATTACAAAGCGACTGAAAACATTTACGCAGGTTACCTCATGTCTCAAATGGACTTTGGTACTGCGCTCGTCACATATGGTGCACGTGTTGAAGCGACCGACTACACAGGTAAAGGCTACATCACGACAGCTTACGCAACTGAAGACCTTGCCAATGCTGCAGATGGCGCACCAAACGGTGTGATCGTCGCAAGTGATGTAGATGTTGACGACAATGAAGGTACGTTTGCATATGCAGATTACCAAACAGCACGTCACTCTTATGTAGATTTCTTGCCAAGCTTGAACGCTAAATTCGACATTAATGAGAATTTGGTAGCTCGCGGTGCTTACTATGCATCCATCGCACGCCCAAGCCTGAAACACGCCTCTCCTTCTTCTGAAGTTGAGCTAGATGGCGGTGACTATGAGGGTACAATTGGTAACCCTGACCTAGATCGCCAACAAGCACACAACTTTGATGTTGGAATTGAATTCTACCCATCAAACAGTGGTGTGTTATCACTTGGTTTCTTCATGAAAGACATTGAAAAGCCAATCGCTGAAATCACATATTCTGATTACGCGGCTTTAGGCGTTGTCTTCAAAGAAGCTTCACAATTCGTCAATCTTGAAGATGCGAATGTGACAGGACTTGAGTTCAACTATCAACAATCATTTGACGGTATTTTGCCAGGTGTATGGGGTGGATTGATTGTTGGGGCGAACTACACGCTTCTAAACAGCCAAACCACTTACACAAATGAAGACGGAACAACACGCTCTATTCCGTTGCCAAAAACATCCGACAATATCGGAAACGTTATGTTTGGGTTTGACAAATACGGCCTAGATCTACGTGCTGCACTTACATACCGTAGTGAATACCTTGATGAAATTGGTTCTAACGGTAGAGACCGTTATTTCAAAGACCGTTACCAAGTTGATCTTACAGCAAAATATGCGCTGACAGACAGCCTGCAAATGGTTGGTGAAATTAGCAATGTGACCGATGAATCCGAGCATGCTGTATTCAAAACACAATTGGGAACAGGTTTGTCCCAATATGATGAATATGGCTACACAGCTAAGTTTGGTGTGCGTTACACATACTAAACACGTTGAGTGCTGATAATTCTGGCCCGTTAGTCTCAGGATTGACGGGCTAGTTTTTATCCATCAACCAGCTTTCTTACTTTTAAAGAATGGAAGAAAATATGCGCCCTCTATTTCCCCTTCTGGCTAGTGTAGCTTGTCTTGCGCTTGTCAATTGTGCTGCAACGCCCAAATATGCAAGCGATGAGCTGCTAGGTGTTGCCTCTGTGTCTGCATTTGCAGAAACACCAGCAGTTGAAACGTCTGAAGATGCAGCGGATGATCCTGCAATTTGGGTAAACCCCAAAGATGCCAGTCAATCACTCATCCTTGGCACCAACAAACAATCCGGCATTTATGTTTATGATTTATCTGGCGCACAAAAACAGTTTCTGCCTGTAGGTCGCGTAAACAATGTAGATGTACGCTCTGTTCAAACTGCAAATGGCGTACGCCACATCGCGGCAGCGTCTAATCGCACATCTAACACGCTGACTTTTATGGAAATTAATCCAGAAACAGGTAAAGTAAACACATTAAAAGACTTTGCGATTAGTGAACCAGAAGTCTACGGATATTGCCTTGGTGTCGCAAAAGATGGCTCTTTGCTTTCATTCGTCAACACGAAAACAGCTAAAGTTCTTGTCCACAGAATCGACCTAGAAACGCTAACTGCCACACAAATTGATTCATGGACATTCGGCGGTCAGATGGAAGGCTGCTCAAATGACGACGCTGCGGGTATTCTCTTTCTAGGCGAAGAAGAGCACGGTTTATGGCGTGTCACACATGACAATGGCGCTGAAACAAAACGCGAAATCATGGACACTATCGCAAATGATCAAGGCTTGGTCATGGATGTTGAAGGTGTCGACATTTGGCATGGAGATAATGGCACAGGTTATGTTGTCGTATCAGCTCAAGCCGCTGATAGATATGTAGTTTATCAACGTGAAGCACCCTATAAAAAGGTCGGAATCTTCAACATAAAACCAAGTGCTGACGGCAAGGTTGATGGTGTATCTCACACAGACGGACTTGCAGTCTCTTCAGCGGCTTTCAATGAAAGTTTATCTTCTGGGTTGCTCGTTGTTCAAGATGACGACAACACTGATCCACAAGGGTATCAGAACTTCAAATTGGTAAACTGGAAAGACGTTGAAAAAGCGCTAGAACTCAAAAAATAGCATTTAGAAACAGACAACAAAAAAGGGCTATCAACCTTCGTTGATAGCCCTTTTCATATATACTACAATGCTTGAAAATCAGGGAATTAGAATAGGTTTTATTGGGACCCATATCTCAATTATGCCCTCGCCCGTCTGCGCATTATATCGCTCATCATAGATTTCAAATTCTGGCGTCATTGCAAAAGCTTCAACAATTTCAAGCCCTTTGCCCTTAGGAAACTCCGTAAAAACCCACTCCCAAGTTTTGCCAATGGCCTCAACATGCCCCTCATGCGCAACAACTAAATAATGCTGATCTGGAATGACCATACGGTCAAAATCTTTATCGACACCCTCAAAATCAGTTACGGCAATTCCAGCTAAATAATCAACTTCACCATCGGGATTACTTGCCCCGATAGCGCCGTAACATGCATCATAAATCGCGTTTTTAACTTCTGGAATTTGCGGTCCAAATGCGCGCCAAAGTGCTGGAATTCCTTCAACACGTTCTGCTGCATCAAACTGTTTACGAAGCCCCACAACCTTAAACCCTTCGCGAAATTCATAGCGTGTTTGAGGTGTTTTAAATTCAGTGTCTGTCATTACCGTCTTCCAAAAAGTCGTTCAATATCAGCGAGTTTCAACTCAACATAGGTTGGACGTCCGTGATTACATTGCCCCGAATGAGGTGTATCCTCCATTTGGCGAAGCAGTGAATTCATCTCTTCTCCGGTCAGGCGGCGACCGGCGCGCACGGAACCGCGACATGCCATATTCCCCATAACTTCCTCAAAGCGCTCCTTGAGAGCAAGCCCTGCATCATATTCGGCGAAATCATCAGCAAGATCGCGGATAAGTCCTGCAACATCCATCTCCCCAAATAAGGAAGGCGTGGCGCGCACTGCGATACAACCAACACCAAAGGCTTCGATTTCTAAACCTAATTCAAGAAGTTCATCTGAGCGTGATAAAACCCTTACCGCTTCATCTTCAGAAAGTTCAACAATTTCAGGGATTAACAACGCTTGGCGGCGCACACCATCTTGTGCCATTTGGCGCTTCATACGCTCATAGACAAGGCGCTCATGTGCTGCATGTTGATCGACTATGACAATACCATCTTGGGTTTGTGCAACCACATAGGTTTCATGCAATTGCGCCCGCGCAACCCCCAAAGGAAATCGGCTAACCTCTTGAGCGCGTTGGGATTCCATCTCATTTGGCTCAACACGCGCAGACATGTTTTCAGTTGCTTCAAACGATCCGGCTTGCCCCTGATAATGCGGTGCAGGAGTCTCTTGTAGGCCAGCATTCAACCCTGTTGCCAAAATATATGTATCTATATCTGCTGCCGAAGGGCTTGGAGATGGCCGCCATTGGCCACCTGATGCTGGGCGCCCCATAGTGGATTGCAATACGTTTGTCCCTGGCAAGAACCCTGTCTGGTCCCCCTGCTGCCTTGCTTGTTGTTCCACGATGACCCTGCCCAGCGCATCCCCTGCTACCGTCGTGGACGCACGGTGCCCCGCCGCTGCTAAGGTGTGACGAAGCGCACCGATCAAAAGACCGCGCACATTGCCCGGATCACGAAAGCGTACTTCAGTTTTTGCAGGGTGTACGTTCACATCCACAAACTCTGGATGCAGATCAACAAATAGCGCCGCCATCGGATGCCGATCACGCGCAAGGAAATCTTGATAGGCTGCACGGATCACACCATTGAGCAATCTATCTTTCACAGGACGCCCATTCACAAACAAATATTGGTGCTGAGCATTTCCGCGATTGAGTGTCGGTAATCCGGCAAATCCAGTGACGTACACACCTTCACGTTCAGCATCTATTTCACATGCATTTTCGCGAAATTCTTTCCCCATGATCGCGCCTAAACGCTTTAAGCGCGCTTCTTCAAATGCGCCCTCTTCTCCATTGAGGTTGATGAGTTTTCGACCGCCAGATTCAAGGATAAATCCAATATCCGCATTCGCCATAGCTAGGCGTTTTACCGTGTCAGTCAGCGCCATTGTTTCAGCGCGCTCAGACTTCATAAATTTCAGACGTGCAGGTGTGGCATAAAACAAATCACGCACTTCAATACGCGTTCCGCTTTGAGAGATGCCTGTCCATGCAGCCGGTGCTGGACCTTCTACATTGCCGCCCTCAATACGCAATTGATAAGCAGCATCTGCATTCTTCACCCGCGAAGTAATCGTCATACGCGAAACGGAACCAATGGACGGTAGCGCTTCACCGCGAAATCCAAGCGTATGAATGTTTAAAAGGTCAACACGTCCATCTTCATCTGCTTGTAGTTTAGATGTTGCGTGACGCTCAACAGCAATGGGTAATTCCTCAGGCGTCATACCCTTGCCGTCATCTTCAATGACCATACGGGTTAACCCGCCGCCTTCGATTAGAATACGGACATTCTTTGCGCCAGCATCCAACGCATTCTCAATAAGCTCTTTTGCGGCTGCGGCTGGGCGTTCCACAACCTCACCTGCTGCTATGCGGTTAATCGCATCGGCTGGGAGACGGTGAATACAAGGTGGTGAATGTGAGGAAGTTGTATCGGGCATACGGCTAGCTTAGCTTGCCAGCCGATTCGCATAAAGGCCAGACAATAGGAATTGGCCTCATACCCTGTGTTCTATCTGTAAATTTAAGTGCAAAACTCAATTTACACTCTTATTGGATTTACAGCCCTGGAAGTTTGCTGTCGCCCGCACGGCGTTTAATGATGACATCATCACCGCCTGTTGCATTATCAATCAATTCTTGCTCAAGGCGCGCTGCTTCATTTTCTGGGTCTAGCACAAGTGCTTTTTCATCATTGCCTTTGAAGAATAAAATCTTGTCAGACAAGCCTTCGCTTTTGCGCAATGTACCTGTGGCATCATAATCAACTTGGGCACGTACTTTAGCATCAATGGCTTCACCGCCTGCTTTACGCACAAGTAAGCGTTCACCTTCTGACGCTTGACCGCCAAGTCTTTCACCAAACAAGATCGCGCGCGCTTGATCATCGCGTTGCAATTCTACCGGAATGCTCTCACCTGTTGCTGGTGGACGCAGATTGTATTCTGGCGGCACACTCAATGGCGCTTTACGTACAACACGGAATTCATCTGGTGCGTTTGTTCCGCTGGATGAACATCCAGTTGCTGTCATCGCTGCGACTGAAATTGCGGCAGTCAAACCCAGTACTGTTTTTTTCATCTATCACGCCTTTTAAAACACGTTGGAATTCAAATTCATTGTGTCATTGAATGACATAACGCATCGAACCCAGAAACACTTATATGCAGGATAACCAGAAAGCTAGCCTGATCAATCCTCTTTCACCAGCAACTGGTCAGCTATTAAGATAATTGCGCCCAATGAAATGGCCATATCCGCCACATTGAACACATAGGGAAAACCTAATCCTAAAACACCATCTCCATTATAGATGGCTTTGTCCAACCAACCCAATGGTCCGCTTGTCGCTGGAAATGTGATTCCAAACCACGGACCGGAAAAATCCATAAAATCAACTACGGCACCAAACCGCGCACGATCAATCATATTGCCCAAGGCTCCACCAATCACAAAGGCAAGCGCAAGTGCTGTTGACCAGCGATCAGCTTTTAACAACCAACCAGAAAAAACAACGACGATCACTAAAGTCACGGCGAATAATATCCAACGGCCAATACCGTCAGATTGCATCATGCCGAAACTCATCCCGTAATTCCAAACCATAGACAGATCAAAACTCTGCGAGATTTCTATTTTCCCGCAATTGGGAACGCTGGAAAATAAACACCCCCGCGCGTTGAAAACATCATTGTTTAAAACCAATGCTTTGGTGAATTGATCAAGAATAAGCGAGAAAAGAGCAAGCGGACCTGCCCAGACCCAATAGCGGTTTGTTACCTGTATCATGCTCTTTCCTCTTTCGCTTTTGGCAAAACCTAAGCGCTTTTATTCAGTTTATCCCAAGCCATAACAGCCTTGGCATCTCGCGGTGTAATGCCCGGGAATTCAGGCAAGGCTGTGGCAGGATCAAAAATCTTCCATGACCGCGCACACTTCACACCTTCAGCTTTTGCAGGCACGACACTCACACCTTCAACATCTGCCATTTTAAAAGCTGTCTCTGGAGATTTTCCAGATTTCAAATTGGCTTGCGACGTAATAAAGACATCCGCGCTCACTTCACCTTCAAATGCAGCCAACAGATCAGCGTCTTCCACATACACATCCGGCCCAGCTTCCAAGGATGACCCTATACGTTTTTCACGTCGTTCAATCTCCAAGGCTCCAAGCACAACACGGCGTACTTTAAATATCTTGGCCCATTTTGCTGCTACAACTTCATTCTTCCATTCCGCTGGTACGTCTGGGAATTGGCGCAGGTGAACTGATCCCGCATCTGGGAAACGCAAGCGCCATGCTTCTTCACATGTAAACACCATTACGGGCGCAAACCATGCTGTGAGGCATTTGAACAATTCATCCATCACTGTGCGGCATGAGCGACGACGGATATCATCGGGTGCATCACAATAAAGGCTGTCTTTACGGATGTCGAAATAAACCGCTGACACATCATTATTGGTAAAGACTTGCAGCTCTTTAAATGCAGCTTGGAAATCATAAGCGGCAAATGCGGAACGTACCTTCGCATCAACTTCTGTTAGGCGGTGAAGCATCCACTGCTCAAGGCTTGGCATGTCCTCAACGGCAACACGCTCGCTTTCCTCAAAGCCATCCAAAGCTCCAAGCAGATAACGCATTGTGTTGCGAAGCTTGCGATAGCTTTCAATGTTGGCAGCGATGATATCCTTACCGAAGGCTGGATCGTCTGTGTAATCTGAGGAACCAACCCAGATACGCATGATTTCAGCGCCGTATTGGTTACATACTTCATCTGGCTCGATACCATTGCCCGATGATTTGGACATTTTGCGACCATCTTGCGCAACCACAAACCCATGCGTGAGCACGCCTTCATATGGGGCGCGGCCACGTGTGGCGCAGCTTTCTAGCAAGCTAGATTGGAACCAACCACGGTGTTGGTCAGACCCTTCTAAATACAAGTCAGCAGGCCATTTCAAACCACGTTTTTCGAGCGTGAAAGCGTGTGTTGTTCCTGAGTCAAACCAAACGTCGAGAATGTCAGTGACTTTTTCAAAATCTTCAGCGTTGTATTTGTCGCCCAAGAAGATGTCTGAAGATGTCACAAACCATGCATCTGCACCGCCCTGCTCAACGGCGGCGACGATGCGATCATTCACATCGTTATCATTGAGTATAACACCGGTTTCTTTGTTGACGAATAAAGTTAGCGGTACACCCCACGCACGTTGACGCGAAATGAGCCAATCAGGACGCCCTTCCACCATTGAGCTTAGGCGCGCACGCCCGCGTTCAGGTGTGAATTTCGTTTGCGCGATAGCAGCCATTGCTTTTTCGCGAAGTGTTTTTCCGCTTTCATCAGCCACATCCATAGAGATGAACCATTGCGGCGTTGCACGGCGGATAACAGGCGCTTTTGAACGCCAAGAGTGTGCATCGCGAAGTGTGGTCATGCTGCGCGCGAGCAAATTGCCTTGTGCGATAAGCGCATCCATCACGGCTTTATTGGCTTTACCATCTTGGCCGCGCTTCTTGCCATCTATGCGGATAACATCAAGACCTTCAAATCCCGGACATTCTTTTGTGTAACATCCAAAATCATCGAGTGTTTCAGGAATATCTGCTGTGGAATACCCATTGGCGAGCCAGACATTATAGTCATCCTCACCATGACTAGGCGCTGTGTGCACAAAACCCGTACCCGCATCATCGGTGACATGATCCCCAGCAAGCATTGGCACGTCGAACTGGTAGCCACCAAGATCTGCGTCGCGAAGTGGGTGCGCAAGCGTCAAGCCTGATGGATCAACATCAGAAACGCGTTTCCAAGCTGCTGCTTTAGCGCCCTTCATGACACTTTCAACGAGTTTATCAGCCACGATGATCTTATCGCCCGGTTTGATCCATGGCTCAAACGGCAGGTCGGCTTCTAATTCTGTACACTCAAACAAGCCATATGAAATGTTCGGGCTATAAGAGACTGCGCGGTTTGCAGGGATTGTCCAAGGCGTTGTTGTCCAGATAACGACACTAGCTTCGCCCTTGTGCGGACCATCAACTATTGGAAACTTCACCCAGATCACATTGGCTTTGCGGTCTTCATATTCAACTTCCGCTTCAGCAAGGGCTGTTTGCTCCACCGGAGACCACATCACAGGCTTAGACCCGCGACGCATTTGGCCAGACATGGCAACTTTGAGGAATTCTTCCACGATTGTCGCTTCAGACCCAAAGTCCATTGTTAGATAGGGATCTTCCCAGTTTCCGATAACACCGAGGCGTTTAAACTCTTCACGTTGAATGCCGACCCATTCAGTTGCGTAGGCGCGACACGCTTCGCGGAACTCAGAAGCATCAACATCGCGCTTGGCTTTACCCTTTTGGCGAAATTGTTCTTCAACTTTCCATTCAATCGGCAAACCATGACAATCCCAACCCGGGATGTAATCAGCATCAAAACCTGACATTTGCTTAGTGCGCACAACAAGGTCTTTAAGGATTTTGTTCAGTGCGTGTCCCAAGTGTAAATGGCCGTTCGCATAGGGAGGGCCATCATGGATCATAAATTCTGGGCGGCCTTTGGCGTCTTCACGCAGCGTTTCATACAGATTTTCTTCGTCCCACTTTGCTAGCCATGCTGGCTCAGCTTTGGGCAGACCTGCGCGCATAGGAAAGTCTGTCTTAGGAAGGAAAAGCGTTTCACGGTAATCGCGGCCTTCAGGAAGATTCGTGTCTTTGGACATGTTTTTTATCTTTTGATTTTTTTAAAAGCAGAAAAATGGTTAGCGAGATAACCCGGAACCGCTGCGTCGCACTCTCGTTTGCGCCGTTCAGCGGACCGGGCCAGTAATTCGGCCCAGAAGCGCTATTGGTCCGATATCTACACCAATGACTGGCCCATATATCGCGATGGTTATGTGGTTCTGCATTTTCATAAGCGCAGTCTTTAACAGGCTCGACACGGAGAGGAAAGAGAGAAGAGGTGTTTCACAGGAACTCTATTACCTGTTTCATACAATATAACCGTACTTACAACGTTAAATCACCACACAAGTCAGAAAGGTCAGCCAGTTATCAAATGCCACTTCACTCAATCTGCTTTTAATTTATTACTTTCAACAAGTGTGTTGTGTATTTTCGCCGTTAGAACACAAGTACGACACACTGCCCAACCAATTCCACTCATAAGCAATCCACCAACGCTTGCACCTAACAACACAGAATATACCGATATCTCAGTTCCATATCTCGAACTATAATTACCAGCATCCAATAACAGAAAACCAGAAACAAATGCAGCAATAAGACACAAAGCCATACAAGCTACAAAAAGCCCCTCAAATAATACAGCAAGACCACTTCCTTCTGCATCCGAATCATTTGCAGTTCCGGGTTGAATCAATTTGCCCTTATTATAATTTCTAGCATTCTCCGCCGACATGATAACTATTCCAGCCTCAGTCTGCACCCTTACTTTCTCAGTCATAAAATCCCCCCAGCCTCAATTAAAACTATTATACGAAAGGCTTATCAGCAGATGCAAGTATCTGTTTTGCTTTGTTGGTGTCTTTGTGCATTTGCGCAATGAGCGGGTCTAAACCATCAAATTTGGCTTCAGGGCGCAAAAATTCCACAAACGCAACTTCAAGCTCTTTGCCGTAAAGGTCGCCATCAAAATCAAATAGGAAAACTTCAAGCAGCGGATCACGATCACCCGTTGTGGGTGTACGGCCAAAATTTGCAACGCCCTGACGCCATTCTTGCTCGCCCTCAATTCGCGTCCACACAGCATAAATGCCATGCTTGGGGTGCTGATAATCGGACAAATACATATTGGCTGTTGGAAATCCGATTGTGCGGCCACGTTTTTGTCCGTGCACCACATTTGCTTCAATAGTCCAATAATCCTTCATCATGAGACGCGCCGATTCCATATCGCCGGAAGCGATAAGTGCTCGAATTTGCGTCGAAGAGATTTTCAATTCTTCACCATGCGCACCGGTTTCACGGTTGCGCGGTGTGATTTTATCAGTGACCAGAACCTCAAACCCTAACTCTTGGCCATAGGTTTGAAGCGTTGAAACATTGCCCATCCGCTTTTTGCCGTAACAAAAATCATATCCAACAGACACGGCCGACACGCCTAAACCATCGTGGAGGACTGTTTTAGCGAAGTCATGATCTGTGCGCTGAGCCATTTGTGCGTCGAAAGGTAGCGCAAAAGCGACATCCAAACCGCCCTGTTCGAGTATTTTAACCCGCCTTTTTAGACTCATGATTCGTTTTGATGGTGAATCAGGACTAAAAAAATTAAACGGCGTTGGGTCAAACATTAACACGCCAAGGGGCACATTTTTACTTTCACAAAGCTGTTTGAGCTTCTTTATGACACCTCGATGCCCGACATGCAGGCCATCAAAATTGCCAATCGCAACCCCCGCTCCCCGAACATTCTCGGGAAGATTTTCATATGTATGAAATAATTTCATATTGGGTCGCCACCTCAAGCCACGCAGATCTTCAAAAAGATTAGCTCTTGTTCTGACTTGGCACCATGACTTTCGCAATTCCTTGAATCACAACCTTGCCTTCAACAGTACACTTCACAGATAAAGTGACACGGTTTCCACGCGGCTGCATTTCAGAAACTTCCGCTCTTACCAATACCTTAGAGCCGATTACGACCGGACGTTTGAAGCGCATATTCATCTCTGTGAATATCGCACCAGGGCCTGGAAGGTCGTTTCCAAGGATAGCTGAAATGTAAGAAGCCGTCAGCGCGCCATGCGCAATACGTGTTCCAAAAACAGTCGTTTTTGCGTATTCTTCGTCCATGTGTAGCGGGTTGTGGTCGCCAGACACGCGGGCAAAATCAATAACGTCTTGCTCTGTCACAAGGTGCTCAGTTTCATGAGCCATACCGATTTCAAGCTCTTCGTATGTCTTACCGGGTTTCATTTTTGTAACTCCAAATCACACCGCAAACGCAGGGTCTAATACGTTAACGTTAATACGGGAAATCATTATTTCCCTTCACGGTTTATTTGCCTTGTTCAGTTATGACTAGCCCCAACAGAAAACTTTAGCCGCCTTGAAGGAGATTCCCATGGCTGTCGATCTGTCGATGCCTGTTCTGGTCGTGGATGACTATAAAACGATGATTCGTATTATTACGAACCTTCTGAAGCAACTTGGTTTCCAAAACATCGAAGATGCTGCGGACGGCCAAGAAGCCTTAGCCAAGATGCAGGGCAATAATTATGGTCTGGTCATATCTGACTGGAACATGGAGCCAATGACCGGATATGAGCTGCTACGCGAAGTTCGTGCTGACGACAAGCTAAAAGCAACACCGTTCATCATGGTAACTGCAGAATCTAAAACAGAAAACGTGATCGCAGCTAAAAAAGCTGGTGTGAACAACTACATTGTGAAGCCATTTAACGCGGCGACACTTAAAGGCAAAATTACTGCCGTACTCGGTGAATTTTAAGACCCCTTACCGGGAAAAATAACCGTATGGGAGGGATATTATGGCCGCAGCAAACGAAGTCGCAGACCGCGTAAAAGGAGCGATTAGCTCACTACGAGAAAGTAATGTGAGAGAACGCCCTTTGGTGGAAGTTTTAGAACTTTCCCACCAACTCGCCGACGCAATGAAATTCTTCTTCGGATCGCTAGACCAGACGATTCAGGGGGAATTTAAATATATCGCAGATTTCATCTCTAAAGCGAAAGATGAAATCTCTGAACTATGTCCGAATGAAATCAGTGGTCAACGCATTCCTGGTGCGTCTCTTGAGCTTGATGCTGTTGTCAAAGACACAGAAGAAGCAACAGAGACCATTATGACGGAAGCTGAAACGCTTATGTCTACAGAAATTGATGATCCTGCTGAATACAAAGCGCAAGTTGATGCTGCCATGATGCGGATGATTGAAGCTTGTTCATTCCAAGACCTCACAGGGCAACGTGTGAACAAGGTTGTGACCACGCTACGTCACATTGAAGAACGCGTCACACAATTTTCTCAAGCCCTTGGTGTGCAAGATGCCAAGCGTGAGGAAACTGCATCAGAGAAGCGTGACCGCGAGCAATTGCTAAACGGCCCGTCCCTCAATGGTCCTGAAGTTAAGCAAGACGATATTGATGCAATGTTTGGCGAAGCTGAAGATGTCAGCCAAGATGATATCGACGCATTATTCGACTAATTTAAGCTAAATATAGCGACGAAACGCCTTCTACCTTTAAAGTCCAACGGGCATGATTGGACTTTATTTTACGAAATTAATGACCAGACCTCACCATATGAGTGCGGGCGCTGCGTAAGCAGCGTCCGCTTCGTCATTTTCCAAAAGCATGGCTGCGTCTTCCAGAAAGCTCTCGCTTTCATCCATCATACCGCCATGGATACCGCCCCCAATAAACAAGCAATCCAAGCCTTCACGCACTGCGCCGCGAGCATCTGTGGCAGGTCCATCCCCTATGGCAAGGATTGTGTCTCTTGATGGCTTATAGCCAAGCAATTCTTCAAGTTTTTTATAAGCTAAATTATAAATAGGTGCGCCCGGTTTACCCGGACGAATAACCCGCCCGCCAAGCTCTTCATATATCTTCGCCAAAGATCCCGCAGACGGAATAAGGTCATCGCCATAGCGAAACACAAGGTCTGGGTTTGCACACAGCATTTCAAGCTCACGCGCAGCGAGTTTCTTCAACTCATCGCGGTAATCCTCTGGCAGATCTTGCGGTATTTCCCGTAAGCCCGTGCATGAAATAAACGCCGCTTGGTCGATCTCCGTGGTGTATTCCATAGCCAGACCTTGATAGAGTGGATCATCATAATCTGGACCAATACAATAAGCAGGCCCCGGCATACGCTTTTCTAATTCAGCGCGCGTTGCATCTCCTGATGTAATGACAGCATCATAACAATCAGGCTCTACCCCGACTTGAGCAAGGCTCATCAATACGCGCTCCGCAGGCACAGGCGCATTCGTAATTAGTACGACTGGACCTCTGATCTCACGGAAGCGACGCAAAGCATCAACGGCTTCTGGGAAAACTTCCCGACCATTATGAATAACACCCCATACGTCACAGAGAATAGCGTCGTATTCGTCTGCTATCTGGTTGAGGTGCGCAAGCATTGGAAGTTGGGACATTGGTGATTGCTCTATATTTTATGAACTTTGAAGCGAACAGAAAAACAGCCTAAGCATATCTGCGCAAACCCGCTGCATACACAAATGGGTTTTGAACATTCTGGTTAAATGAGTTCCACATTTACGTCCAGTATTAGCCTATGCGCCGATATTGCTACCTGCCTTAACACGGCGAATAAATTCTGGGGGTGGCGCTGTCTCTTCAAGCAAAGACCCTTTTATCGGGCGCGGCGCACCAAAAACATGCCCCTGCCCAAAAGGAATTTCAAAATCGAGAAGTTCAATCACGGATTTCTCGTCTTCAACTTTTTCAGCAACCAGATCTACACCATAACGCATGAATACGGCTGACACGTCTTGGGGCGCAATTGAACGCACAATACCAGACACAGGACGCTGACCACCCGGCACGAGCTCAGATAGCAAGCGCTCCCCAGATACTTTTACAAAGCGCACACCAGAAGATTGCAATTCAGGCAAATCGAAATCCAACCCCTCTCCCTTATCCAGAGAGAAACGGAAGCCAAGCTCAGCGAGGCGTCCCATATTACGCGCTGCAGTGCTTGAGCGATTATTGAAATGACGTACGCCAATTTCAAAAATCATTGAGCCAGCAAGATCTTGGTTCTCACGCATAAACTCCAAGAACTGCGGAAAATAAGTTTCATCTTCCAAGGATGACATCGCAACATTGCAGAACACACCTACGCGGCGATCGCGCTCTGACAAACGGCGAACAATCTGCACACAGCGGAAAAGGAGCATATTATCGACGACACCCAATAGTCCTGCACTTTCGGCTTCCGCCAAAAACTCACCCGGCATGATGATTTCACCATCAGCGCGGCGCAAGCGTGTGAACCCTTCATAAAACCGAACACGGCGCTGAGGTAGAGTCACAATCGGTTGCAGATGCAGATCAACACGGTTTTGACGCAAAGCATCACGGACCGCTTCCAATGCAGACGACCCTGCAGCACTTGTCTGGGCACCATTTGCACGCACAGTGCTCAAGCGTGTCTCAAAACTATCGGACATACGCGAAATCATCGTTTCCAGACCACGCATTTCAGATACCAGCGTTTCACGTCTGTCAGCTATCTCACGTTCAAATTCTTCACGTAATTCATCCGCACGACGCTCGGCTTCATCCATGCGCATAGCAACTTTTTTGACGTCATCTCGCAATTGCTGCAAGCGGTCATCAGTTTCTTTGCCAGCACCGTTACGTGTGAGTACAGAATGAAACTGGGCAAACCCCAATCCCGCAGCCGCTGCTATCAAGCCAGCGATTGTTAAATCCACACCGAGATACCGATGTAGAGCTGCCCCACCGACAATACATGCGGTGATATAGGTCAATGCTAGCATGACATGCGCAAATATCGGCATGGGTGCGTCCTGATCCTTTACTTTGCTGCGGTTGCGTCTCCGAGAATGATGGTGACGCGTTTACATTCCGCTAACTGTACTACATGGGACAAAAACTTTAAAAAGAGAAGGTCCTATCTCTACTCATGACAAGACTTTGGCACATTTTAAAAGCCCCTATGTGCATAAGAATTGAACGCATGCACATGAATGTGCTTTGAACGCAACACTCCTCACACGAAATAACATTGATGCGCAAACGGGGCTAGACTCTCAAACGTGTACTAAGCTTAACTCTCCAAAGCTGTTTGCAGGGGTGCATAAACAGCGAACCTTATGGGCTTGATATTTAGTGTCGCCCATAAGCTTTTGCGGGGGCAAAAGGGGAGCGCGGGAGTTTGTCGATGGGGATCGACAAACTCCCGCCGCACTTTCCCAATAAAAATCAAATACATATAAACTGCTCAGAACTCAGCACAGCACATTCAATTGAGTGTGAGTCTCTACAATTGGGTGCGTATTTCACACCCAATCAATAGACGATTGTTTTTGTGGATAAATTATTTCTCGAGTGTCCGAGACGCCCAAACCCTACCAATTTCTAGTTCAGTTTCGCTTTTACCCTTTGCTGAACGAATCTCATTTTCCCAGATTCGCACCTCTGCTAAGGATACTGGCGCAGGAAATAATGGTGTTGCGATAGCAAGATTTGCCCCAATATTCGATTGCACATTTGCCAAACCTTTAGCCGTCAGACATTTATCTGCTGGCACAGTTGCAAACCGACTTTCACGAATAAAGCCAGCATTTTTTGCTTGTGTACGAATTATTTCCAATTGCTCAGGCGACGCCGCCGGCAAGACAAGCACAGGATTTACAGCCTCCCCCTGCGTCTCAACACCCGCCACATCCAATGCAGCCTTCACATCTCCCAAGCGCGCACCGCACCCGCCTATGATTAAGGTTTGGCCTTCATAATCAAACCGATATAATAGCTCATTTCCCATCACAGTAGACTGAACAGGAATAGCATAAATTTGCAAAACGCCTGTATCTATGAATTTTTGCGTAGTGGGATCTTCATCCACAATAATTGCCTCAGCAGGTGCAACTTCAAAAGGCAACACCCCCTGCCCAAAGCGCACAGAGCGATCTACATCAGATGTCTCCAGCATAGCGTTCAGCCCCTCTACAACGCGCTCAACGCCCGAGGGACCATAGACTTTAAGCAATTCCTTGCGGCCAGCTTCAAGGGAGCGATCACGCAAGCCCGTAAGCCCTTCAATCTGCTCGGATGCAAGATCAGTTAAAATCACACCATCAAGTTTGCCCGACAGAAGCCCATGACTTAGCAGGCCATCAGCAGCACCTTGGGCAGCACCAATAACAAAATCACGCCCTGCAACTTGAACCAATAAGCACGCCCCTTGTGCACATGGCGTAACAACAATTGCATCCAATGGAGGTGTCTCAGGCTTGGCATCCGCGAAGCGATTGACTTGCGCCTGCTCAAATTTTGATAAACGCACGCCCGGTTGCTGCATAAAAAGCAAGGCAAGCCCCGTTAAAACCGCCGCAATCAAAAGGCTGATAATTACAAATCGTCCCACAATCTGACTCACAGTCTAATTCCTTCGCCCTATGCTTTGTTAAGCATGTTTGGAAGTAGAGATAACACACTCTCCAGATTCGGCCATAATTTCTGCTGACATCGCGCCAATTTCATCTATTTCAACACGCACTTGATCACCCACTTTAAGATAACGCGGGGGTTTAAATCCTTGCCCCACACCCGCAGGTGTTCCTGTAAATATGATATCACCCGGCTCTAGGGTCATAGCTGCACTTAAGTGCGCAATTTGGTCTGCGATTGAAAACATCATGTCTTTCACGCAGCCATCTTGGCGCAGTTCATCATTCACATAACAACGAATGCGCACATTTTCTATATTCTCAATTTCATCGGGTGTAACAAGATAAGGCCCAATTGGAGCATGCGAGTCAAAGCCCTTCCCCATTGTGAAATTGGGCACAGCCTTTTGCCAGTCTCGTATAGTGTAGTCACATCCAGCCATATAACCGCCGATTATTTCGTGCGCACGATTGGCAGGAACATTACGCCCATACTTACCGATAACGACGACTAACTCTGCTTCATAATCCAATTGATCGGAAACAACGGGCATCATAACGGGTGCAAATGGGTCGTTTATAGAGGTGACTTGCTTGCAAAACCAATTTTGAACCGGGCTAACTTCGCCATTCATCTCTGCTGCGTGTGCCGCATAGTTTTTAGCAATCGCCATAACTTTAACGGGTCTAGGTATTGGCGCATGCAACTTAACCGTGCTTAATGCATATTTTGGTGCATCATTTTGGGCACGTTCAAGAATTGTCCGTGTATCCTCCCAATTTCTAATGATATCCACAATTGACGTAGACAAAAAAGGAGCGTTTTGTCTCACGTCTAATACGGTATCATTAACCACAACTCCCAATCGGGGCGCTGGTGTGGATGTCGTCGGGGAAGAAAACAGAGCAAGCTTCATTTTGAACTTCTTACGAGTGTTTGAGGTGGATAAGGCTAGGCTTCATTATATGAGGCCACATTAAGAGTAGATTGGGTAGCCGCAATTTCAGGCTATCTAGACTAGGGATATGTTATGAGTTTAGGGTTTAAAGCACAGGAAATATCTGTGCGTGAACTGTTTTCTGAAGCAGACAGCCTCCTAATGCCGCCCTATCAGCGCGGTTATTCGTGGACTGAAAAAGAAGCAATTGAATTGATTGGTGACCTTCAGGATGCTGCTGAACGTAACCGTCCCTATTTCCTCGGCGCGATAGTTGTCGTTCAAAACTCTGCCAAAGACCCCGTTGAAGTGGTGGATGGACAGCAACGTCTTGCAACTCTCTCCATGCTATTTGCGATTTTGCGTGACCTTTCTCCTCTAAAAGATGAGTCCAACCGCCTCCACGAAATGCTGGAAACGCCGCCCAAATTAATGCGAAGCGCGAAGCAATGGCGTTTGACGCTGAACAATGTTGATACGCCAATTTTTCGAGAAGTTATCCAAAAGCGCGGCGCAACACCTGAAGCTGAACACTATATTACCTCTAGTGAGACCCCGCAGCACATACTAAGCAACACGCAGGCTATGCGCGAATATCTTGGTGAAATGAGCGTTGAGGAACGCTCAAAGCTGGCAACATATATATTCCGCCAGTGCGGACTTGTACGCGTCAAAGTCGAAGATCGCGATATGGGATATACGGTTTTTCGTGTCCTCAACACACGCGGTAAGCAACCCAGCGCGAACGATATTCTCAAATCTGAACTCTTTGAACTTGCCGGTTTCGGTGTCGATGACGCCGCCATACATTCTATCGCGTGGAACAAATTTGGCCGCCGCTTAAATTCAACTGGGTTTGATGAACTACTCAAATTTATTTGGACTATTCACGGCAAACCCGGAGATGATATTCTATCTGGGTATCGCGACCACATCGTTCCTGAGATAACTGCACGTGTTTTCTTAGAAGACATGCTGCCGCGTTATGTTGATGCTTTTGAACTTATCCTTGGCTTACGCCAACCTGGACAGGGTTTCTCGCGCGGCGCATGGAATCACATGCTTCATCTTCGCAGTTTGGAACACTCCAGTTGGCGTATTCCTGTGCTGAAATACATGATGTCTGGAGACTTATCTCCCGATGCATTAGAACGCTTTTTCAAACGCATTGAGCGCGTCGCATTTGCTATGCAATTTACCAAGCCCGACGGTAATTTCAGATTACGCCGCTATAACCGTATAGCAAAAGCAATCGAGGCGGGTGAAAATCTTGATGCAGAAGAATCCCCCCTAGACCTCACACCTGATGAAGCGACTATTCTGAGTGAGCGTGTAGAGGGGCGTTTTGCAACTTATCGCCAGCGTCGCGCACTCAGCATTCGGGTCAACTCGATTGTAAATAATGGCGTCGCTGTAGCTCATGATTCTGATGCAACGCTTGAGCATGTCTTACCGCGCAATATTCCTGCAAACTCTTATTGGTCCAAAACATGGAAATCATCCAACGAACACAGAGAATTGGTTGATTGCTTGGGCAATTTTACATTGCTCACAAATGCAGAAAACCAAGAAGCAGATCGCAATGATTTTAACATCAAACGCGGAATCTACTTTAGGAATGGTGAGCCAAGTTTCGCCCTGAGCAAAGACATCCAATCCTACGAAGAGTGGACACCGGAAATTGTCAAAAAGAGACGCAAAATTTTGGCCGACTTACTCCGTAAAGAATGGTCCCTACCCGCCTAACCCAAAGACCAATAAGATATTGTCACCATGCATAAAGTAGACGCACCAAACTCCCCTGCCGAAGCCGAAATAGATTTTGCGCGTTTTCGGGAAGTAGACATCCGTATTGGAACAGTCTTAGAGGCCGCCCCTTTGGAAGGCGCGCGCAAACCCGCTTACAAACTCTTGATTGATTTTGGCGAAGGCATTGGCACAAAAAAAACGTCTGTTCAAATCACAGAACATTATTCTCCTGAAGACTTAATTGGCCGACAAGTCATGGCTGTCGTCAATTTCCCGCCACGCCAAATCGGGAAATTTATGTCGCAGGTTTTGACACTGGGTTTTCCAGACTCGGACGGGAAAATCATTCTCGGCGGCCCCGACACGAAAGTGCCAAATGGCGCAAGACTTGTTTAGCTAACCTTTATTCCCCACAAGAAACGATATTCCAATACTCGAAACTATTGGGAGCAACACTTTTGCTGCTCCCAATAAATGCACTTTTTATGGCTCTAAAATACCAAGCACTTCATTGAAACATGGGCTAAATCTAGCCGCCAAATTTCAATCGTATCCCACCATTGAGAATAAAGCCGTCATTTCTCGACCAGATATCAGTCGTCCATTGCCCATCCGCCGCACGATTTGGCAATACGAGCGGGTGTTCATCTGTTTGTTTGACGTCAAGCAAGTTCTCAGCATTGATAAACACGCTCACCCGCCCAAAAATAGCTTCAGCTAATAGCCCCAAATGAACATATGGTTTGCTTTCGGAAAGATATGGGTTTCCTTCCAGTTTTTGCTTACCCGTATAATACGCCTCAAACCCAACACGGCCGCGATCATGCTGCTCCCACATTGCAACAAAGCCTGCTGAATGTTTTGGAGTTAGCTCAATCTCTTTACGTACACCTGATGACACATCTATCTCAGTCGCATCTAAATAGAGATAACTTCCTGTCACTTTGAAGTCGCCCAGATAGTAGCGCAACAAAAATTCTGACCCGCGAATACGTGACATACCTTCCGCATTCACCAACCGAACGCGATCGTTTACGCCCGTATTAGTGGAAGCATATTCTTCAAGCTGGACGCTATTTTCGACATCAGAAGCAAACATATTGATATTCGCCTCGGCTGCCCCCATCCGATATCCAATATCAAGCGATGCAGTTTTGGCTGTTTCTTCTTGCAGATTACTTAGCGGATCAAGCCTTGAAAGCCCCGCCGCCTCTATCGCTTCAACAAATGGCGTTGGCGCAAAGAAACCCTGCCCTACAGAACCACGAATAGTCCAATCCCCAGGACGGTATAAAACCGAGACACGTGGACTAAACTGCGTGCCATATTCGCTATGCTCATCAATACGCCCACTTGCGGAGAAAGAAAGATCGTCAAAAACATCCTGATCAATTTGAGCAAAAAGTCCGGGCACTTCATAAGAATAATCAAAATCTGGAAATATGTCCGATCTGAATACGTCCGTTTGGTTGGCTAGCCCAGCAATCCACCCTGTGTTCCCAAGTGTTCCAGAGACGGATGCTTCAACCAGATAGCTCTCATGCGTGTCATCTTCACGAAGATCACCAAATAAATGCTCATGATCTTGCACCATTCCAGATGCTCGGAAATTAGCGTTTATCCCATCATTCAGCGGAATTTCAGCAATCAAACCACTGTCAAAGCGCATACTATTTTGATTTTGCTGGAAGACACTTCCATCCGCCACCATACGCCCAGCAATATTACCGCCCTGACGCTCTTCTTTCATCGCACCGGCTGTCCAGTAGACATTTGCGCCGTTCGCTCCCTCCCAAAACACACGTGGGCGAGCGGTAAAACGCTCATATCCAGATAGATCAATCCAGCCATCAGAATCTAAATCTTGCTCTGATTGCCGGTGGGCACCAGCAGTTATGGACGCACCAAACCCTTCACTCAAAGGCGTCGAATAATAGGCCGTTAAGTCTTGCCCATTCTGCGTAGTCGCATTGAATAACACTTCACCTTCAGCAACCTCATTTGGCCGCCGTGATACCAGATTAACAACACCCCCAAGCGCAGATCCGCCATACAGTGAAGAAGCAGACCCTTTTATCACCTCAACTTGGCGCAAATCTGTGGGGGGAATTTGCAATAATCCAATCGAGGCTGTTTGGCCGCCATAAAGGGGCAAGCCATCGGCGAGCAATTGTGTATACCGCCCAGCCATTCCCTGCATTCGAATATTGGCAGAGCCTAAAGCAGGAGATGTCGTCTGAACTCGCACGCCGCCCGTTTCAGCAACGATCATGGAGATGTTGCCCGGACGCATTATCGCTTTTTCTTCAATTTCCTCACGGTTGATCACTTCAACACGCATGGGTTCATCTTGAACGCGTCGGCCTAAGCGCGTCGCCTCAACAATGATTGTGTCTTGCTTGCCATCTTCATGTGCGTGCGCATCATCATGCCCCTCTTCATCATGATCTAAATGCAGATCAATTTCAGAACTCTCTTGTGTTGCCGCAGATACATCCAACGCCATAGCAGGATTGGCCCCGCTACTCATATAGCCAAAGGTAAGGACACCGAGTGCCCCAATAGATTTCTTGAACATAATTTTCTCTTAGAAATAACAATTTATAAGGGCTGATAGCCCTGCGCTTGCTAAATTCTAAGAACGTGGTGGGCGAAATTGGTGGCTTGGAAAACCAGACAATTCGGCTCCAATAAGCTGCATCATATGCATTTGCTCAAAAGAATGCACTTCCATCATTCGCACTATCGTCGCCACAAAACCATGCATATGACACATACCGCATGAATGTATGTGATGAGGCTGATCCAACTGATGTTTTAGACCCGATTTCAACTCGACAGATACCAGCTCCAAATGTTGCGCTCCGGTTTCCCCAGAATGGTCATGCCTCTCTATAAAAGCAGGCGTCGTAAACAGTGTTGTTATCAACATGAATAACACCATAAAACGCGACCGAAACATTGGATTTGTCATTTTCATATTAAATGACTTACTGCGAAAGCTTCGCAATTAAAAGTCAATTCTTCAGCACTAATTGTCACATCTTAAATGTCGTCTCAGGACTTTGGCACACTGCTATGAATAAACTCTACAGCCGCGTCAAAGATACTCTCATCGCCATTGACCTGACTTGTAATCATTGCGCCTTCCAGCAAAGAAAGGGTCATCTTCGCTTGTCTAAGCGGCGCACTTGCACCCAGCTGCGCATAGCGTGAAGAAAGCCATTCTATATTCGCCACAAAAAAGGTTTTCACCTCATCCGCAACACTTGTTGGAATACCTGCAGCTTCTGCCCCTAATACCGCACACAAACACACCAGATTTTGCTCTTTCAGGGCAGTGCGAAAATTATCCACGAAAGCGAATATATCTTCCTCTGCTGTCATCTGCTTGGCTGTGTTTTGTGCTAAAGCCGCTTGAAAGTTTTCAGCATACCGCCGCACCAACGCAACGCCCATATCTTCCTTCTTTGGGAAATGATAATGCAAGCTAGCACTTTTAATTCCCATCTCCGCGGCGATATCGCGATAACTCACCGCGTTATATCCCACTTGTCGCATACGACGTTCTGCAATGTCTAAAATTTGGGAAGCACTACTCATGACTCCGCTTATCAACTTTCCGTGTTCTTAGCAATTCGACACATTTTTTACTTGCTTGTTTTTTATTTATGCTATCTACCTACTACTAGATAGATTAATTTGGAAAGATATCAACATGCACCTCAACGCTGATTTTTCTAAGAGAGTTGTCTTGGACACAAACCAATTGCCGTGGGAAGAATCCCCGATGAAAGGTGTCTACCGGCGCAAGCTAGATAGAATTGGCGATGAAGTCGCCCGCGCAACAAGTCTCGTGAAATATGATCCAGATTCTTATTTTAGCTCCCACACCCATGATGGCGGTGAGGAATTCCTTGTGCTGGAAGGAACTTTTTCCGACGAACATGGCGACTATCCTGCCGGAACATATGTTCGAAACCCTATTGGCTCATCGCACACGCCTTTCACCAAAGACGGGTGTGTTATTTTCGTAAAGCTTCAACAATTTGAACCAAAAGACACGCACCAATTCACGCGCAACACAACGACAGAAACCTTCCTTCCCGGCACAGTTCCCGGACTGACGGTTCTGCCTTTACACAATTTTGAAGGCGAATCCTGTGCTTTAGTACGTTGGGCCCCAAATACAGTTTTCAATGCACACAAACATTGGGGCGGAGAAGAAATTCTCGTGCTGGAGGGCACGTTTTCGGATGAATTTGGTGACTACCCCAAAGGCAGTTGGATACGCAGCCCACATATGTCTCTTCACACTCCTTTCACAAAAGAAGGCTGTCTAATTTATGTAAAGACAGGCCACCTTCCATCCCTATAACCCCTCACCTTCACAACCTAAAAAGGACATCTCATGATCGGTTACACAACACTTGGCGTTAAAGATTTAGACGCTTCTAAGAAATTCTATAGCGCTCTCTTTGACGCTGAAGTTCTTATTGATGCAGGCCGCATTGCAATGATCGGAAAAAACATAGACCAACCTATGATCGCAGTTTGTACACCTTATAATGGTGAAGCACCTGCACCAGGTAATGGTGTAACGGTAGCCTTCCCGGGCGGCTCTAAGGAAGGTGCCAAAGCACTTTACGAGAAAGCAATCAAACTGGGTGCTACATGTGACGGTGCCCCCGGCCAACGCATTGATAACATGTTTTACGGTGCATATGTGAAAGACCTAGACGGCAACAAGCTTTGCTTCTTCGACTTTAGCTAACCCATTTCCCCAGCGCATTTCCAACATGTGCGCTGGGGATTAATCTCACTTGCTAGGCACAGCAGTTTCACGCCGACCAAACGTGGCAAACGACACTTAAAAACAAACACATCCATCCCATAGCGTGAATTCCACGCGAACAGTCCCTATATATAAATGTGTACATCTACCAAAAACAAACATTTGGCGACGCGATAAAAAACGGGCCAACACATTCAGGATGGATATATTCATGGCCAATCGCATTTCCAAAAGACTTGTGACCTTTCATCGTCCCTTCTCTCTTCCTAGCTTGGATCGCACATGGCCAGCTGGCGACTACACAATAGAGACAGAAGAAGAGCAGCAAGATAAGACATCTGACAAAGCTTACCTTCATATAGCTACGATTATGGTCGTACGTCCTGCCGCCGGCCTACGCGGCACCACCCAATTTATTGAGATTGACCCGACAGAATTAGAAGCAGCATTGGCTCTGGATGCAGCTTAAATATATACTCACCTCGTCAAATTTTTCTCACATTATACCCCAAAAATATATTCACTCTCCTGTTGACGTTGGGCGCGGGTGATCTTAGATGCCATACATCGTTAGCAGCCACGCTAGGTGAGTGCTAAAACTCACATATCTAAACTGCCTAACGAAACCAGATTTTTGCAACCTTAATTGAAAGAGGTCTCATTATGGCATTTCGTCCACTTCATGACCGCGTTTTAGTTCGTCGTGTAGAAGAAGTCGCTAAGACTAAAGGCGGGATCATCATCCCAGATACTGCTAAAGAGAAGCCACAAGAAGGTGAAATCGTAGCAGTTGGTAACGGTGTTATTGGTGATGACGGCAACCGCGTTGCACTAGAAGTTAAAACTGGCGACCGCGTTCTTTTCGCAAAATGGGGCGGTACAGAAGTAACTGTCGATGGCGAAGAGCTCATCATCATGAAGGAATCTGACATCATGGGTATCGTTGAGTAAGACGCGCAGCTCTTTGTTTCTAAAGAGCGCCCTACTCAATTTCTCTTTTCAGATTTTCAATTTTTCAAATTAAAGGAATACGAACATGGCTGCTAAGCTAGTACACTTCGGTTCAGAAGCTCGCAACGAAATGCTCGAAGGTGTCGACATTCTTGCAAACGCTGTAAAAGTAACACTTGGCCCTAAAGGCCGTAACGTTGTTATCGACAAATCTTTTGGCGCACCGCGTACAACAAAAGATGGTGTGACAGTTGCTAAAGAAATCGAACTAGAAAACAAGTTCCAAAACATGGGCGCACAAATGGTGCGTGAAGTTGCTTCTAAAGCAAACGATGTTGCTGGTGACGGAACAACAACTGCAACAGTTCTTGCGCAAGCTATCGTTCGCGAAGGCATGAAGCGCGTTGCTGCTGGCATGAACCCAATGGATCTTAAGCGCGGTATCGATAAAGCTGTTGCTGAGGTTGTTACAACTTTGGAATCAAACTCCAAAAAAGTAAAAACTAACGAAGAAATCGCGCAAGTTGGTGCGATCTCTGCGAATGGTGAGCGCGAAATCGGCGACATGATCGCTAAAGCGATGGAAAAAGTCGGTAATGAAGGCGTTATCACTGTTGAAGAAGCTAAGTCTTTGGAAACAGAACTTGATGTCGTTGAAGGTATGCAGTTTGACCGTGGTTACCTATCACCATACTTCATCACTGATGCTGAAAAAATGACTGTGGCTCTTGATGACCCATACATTCTTCTTCACGAGTCAAAACTAACATCACTACAACCAATGCTTCCAATCCTTGAAGCTGTTGTTCAGTCTGGTAAGCCTCTTCTTATCATCGCTGAAGACATTGAAGGTGAAGCACTTGCAACTCTTGTTGTGAACAAACTTCGCGGTGGATTGAAAATCGCTGCTGTTAAAGCTCCTGGTTTCGGTGACCGTCGTAAAGCAATGCTTGAAGACATCTCTGTCCTAACTGGTGGTACAGTGATTTCTGAAGACCTTGGCATCAAACTTGAGAACGTATCTCTTGAAATGCTTGGTACAGCAAAACGCGTTTCTATCACTAAAGACGACACAGTTATCGTTGATGGTGCGGGCGCTAAAGCTGACATCGAAGGCCGCGTTTCACAAATCCGCGCGCAAATCGAAAACACAACATCAGAGTATGACAAAGAAAAACTTCAAGAGCGTCTTGCTAAACTTGCTGGCGGTGTTGCCGTTATCAAAGTTGGTGGTGCAACTGAAGTTGAAGTTAAAGAGCGTAAAGACCGCGTTGATGACGCTCTTAACGCAACTCGTGCTGCTGTTGAAGAAGGTATCGTCCCTGGTGGTGGTACAGCGCTTCTTCGTGCTTCTTCTGCCCTAAAAGTTAAAGGTGCTAATGAAGACGAGCAAGCTGGTATCGACATCGTTACACGCGCACTTCAAGCACCTCTACGCCAAATCGTTCAAAACGCTGGTGTTGAAGGTTCAGTTGTTGTGAACGCAATTCTTGCTGAAAAATCAATCTCTTACGGATTTGACGCTCAAAAAGAAGAATACTGTGACCTTGTGGCTGCTGGTATTATCGACCCAACTAAAGTTGTGCGTTCTTCTCTTCAAAACGCGGCATCTATCGCGTCCTTGATCATCACAACTGAAGCTGCAATCTGTGATGCACCTGTTAAAGATGCACCAGCTGGTGGCGGCATGCCTGACATGGGCGGCATGGGCGGAATGGGTGGCATGGGCGGAATGGGCTTCTAAGCTCAAACCCTCAAGCTTTCCAAAGCTTAGACAAAATATGCGGGCGGCTTTCTTCGGGAGGCCGCCCGTTTTTTATGCAGCTTCAAACGCAAAACACTAAATTCGCAAACCTAAAGAACCCACTGCCTCCAACTCAATCTCTTCGCCTAAATAGATTATACTGCGCGCCCATCCCCATCGACAGTAATGATTAGGTATCATCGCCCTTATAGGGTAAGGTGCACCTTCTTGTATTCGACAATCCAATTTCACCTTCATCATATAATGATAGCTTTGGATAATGCGCCGAGAATTGGCTGTGTATATTAAGTGCACCCTCATGCCGTTCGCCGTTGAAACAATCTTACTTACAATTACGCATATGATTTCAAGGGGTAAACTCCCCCAGAATAGGACCATATATGACCAAGTTAACTTTTGGAGTTATTGGAACTTCAAAAAAGGAAGATGAGCAGCGCGTCCCCATTCACCCCGAACATTTAAACCGACTTCCTGCCGAATACCGCAAACAACTCATCTTTGAAGAAGGTTATGGCGAGCCTTTTGGTATTTCTGATGCCGACATCGCTGCGCAATCTGGTGGAATCACAACCCGCGCAAACATTCTCTCAGATATTGGCAATGTCATCATTGCAAAACCCACTTTGGTTGATCTACAAGATATGCGCGAAGGCGGCATTTTATGGGGCTATCCCCACTGCGCCCAACAACGTGCAATCACACAAACAGCTATTGATCGCAAACTTACCCTGATCGCTTATGAAGATATGTTTGTCTGGAGTCCAACGGGCCAAATGGGCCGCCATACTTTCTACAAAAACAATGAAATGGCTGGTTATTGCGCCGTTATCCACGCCCTCCGCCTGAAAGGCATTGATGGGCATTATGGCAACCAGCGCAAAACGATTATTTTCAGTTTCGGTGCTGTAAGTCGTGGCGCGATTTACGCACTAAAAGCACACGGTTTTAGAGACATCACTATCTGTATTCAGCGCCCAGACCATGAAGTCCGCGAAGAAGTGCTCGATTGCCACTATGTACGCCTGCGCAATAACCCTGATGGTTCTCGCATGACTGTTATCGAACATGACGGCACCGAGCGCCCCTTATCAGAACTCATCAGTGAAGCCGATATTCTTGTAAACGGTTTGCTTCAAGAGCCAGACCACCCTGTCATGTTCATCACTGAAGAAGAAAAAGGCAATATGAAGCCTGGCAGCTTAATCATAGATGTCAGTTGCGATGAAGGCATGGGCTTTTATTTTGCCAAACCGACAAGCTTCAAAAAGCCAATGTTTAAAGTAGAAAAAACAGATTATTACGCTGTTGATCACACGCCCAGCTATCTTTGGGAAAGTGCATCTAGATCTATTTCAGCTGCTTTGATTGTACATCTACCAACAGTCATTGATGGCCCTAAAACTTGGCAAAAGAACGAAACTATCCGCCGCGCTATAAATCTTGACAAAGGCGTGATTGTGAAGCCGATTATCCTTACATTTCAAAAGCGCGCGCCAGACTATCCTCATGACGCACTGGCCCAATTAGCCAGCGAAACAGAAAACTTATCCCCCGTCTGAAAACCTCGTGCATACTACGTCCATCACACCTCATGGGGCGGCTCGCGACCGATCGTGCTGGGGTGGGATGGGCTTCTAAGCTCAAACCTTTCATACGTCTAATGACATGATTTGATAGAAAGGCGGCCTCAAAAATGAAGCCGCCTTTTGGGTTGAGTTACTGCTTTTAGTGATACTAAATCTAAATTCCATTTGGGTCTATTTGTGTACCTTTATGTCGATACTACGTTGTAGGCCTTGTATTTTTTCGCATACGCCGATATCAATTTTTCCAATATTTTAGGGGAGAAATTATTATGCGCACGCTCGCAATCACTCTAGCAACGTCTACACTTATATTAGCGGGATGTGGAACAATCACCCCAGTAAACAACCACTCTACTCATGTACCAATCATAAAGGAAGGCGACGTTGCTGTAGCTATACTATCTTCGTTGCGCTACCTCAAATGGGATATTTTAGAACAAGGTGAAGGTTTTTTTATAGCAAAAACCATGCACAAGCAAAAATCCGCAACTGCAAAAATATCATATACTAATTCTGACTATAGCATTGCCTATGTGGCTTCTAAAGGTCTGGGAGGAAGAACCAATAATTCAGTATGGAAGCGTTGGGTGCACGCTCTTGATACTGACATTCGTATAGGCCTCGGTTTGCCAACAATCCCAGGATAATTCAATCATCATAACAACTTTAAAATACGCTCAGGATTCATTATGAAGACCCTTGTATCAACAACCCTTATTGCACTTACTTTTATCTCATTAGGGGCCTGCTCCACATCAAGCAATGAAGCCATCCGAACAATATCAAACTCTCCAGTAGGTGTAGGTTCAACAAAAGAAATAGTTGGGAAAGCCGTACGTACATCACTTACTGCTCGCCTTTGGATAATAGAATCAGAAACAGATAACAGTACAATAGCCAGTATCACATCAGATGGCGGTAGAATGGCCAAAGTCATGGTGACCTACACAGCTGATAACTTCAGTATTGAGCGCCTCGATTCGCACCATTTTGGTTACAATGAGAAACGCAATCAAATCTCAGCACGTTACAATCGTTGGATTACCAATATTGAGCATGATATTATGATCCGTACAGGTATATCACCTGAAGTAGCTAATACTCATGTTTACAAGGCTCGCGCAGCGACGGCTGCGGCAAGCAAATAACATTCAAGCTAATTAACTTGCGCAGATTTGCGGCCTACTTACCTGCTGGGGCCCGTGTGCAGATCGGGTCTTGGCTATCACTGCCAAAAATCTGTGTGCTTCGCGCCCTGATTTTACGAAGAATGCTTATACTCTCGCATCAGAAATGGTGGCAGAGGTTTTGGCGCATGGGGGCGCTCATATCAGCGCACCGAGAAGACTTTAGTCAGTATTTAAAACAGATTCACAAACGCAAAATTCTCCAAATGGTATAACTATGATAAATATTTGGAATTTAAGACAAAAAAAGGGCGACGAGTGCTTTGCTCGTCGCCTTTGTCAGGGTCTTCTAAGAACGTTTCCTCCCCGAAACGCAACCGCGATGCGGTTATGCATACTTTATTGTCCATAAATGCATGACCGTCAACACATTCTTGCCTCTTTTGTTAAAAAAAGTTCGCAAAACTATGTTCCGTTACGTCAACTCTTGCAAAAAGCTATTAAAAACAAGGTTCTCAGACTCATATATATATTCCAACTTTTGCACGCTCACAGGCGCTCCACCCAGATTTGCCAAGGCACGTGAGACATTCTGCACTTCATTATGTGGGCAGAACGCCTCTCCATTTGGGAATATCCGCGCACTCTCCATGCAGAAGATATTTTTCAAGTCGGACTCAGAAACACCATTTTGGAATTTCACGAGACTCAACTGCTTAGCACGTTGACGTGCCTCAATATTATCAAGCAAGCCGCGCAATGTCGCTAACGTCGTCTCATTCCAATCGGCATTCTTGCTTGCGGCCAATTGCGCTTGGGAGGCAAGAATTTCACCATCGCCAATAATTTTCAGCCCATTCGCGGTCAAAGTAGACCCCGTTGAGGTGATATCCACGATTAACTCAGCAGCGCCCGTTGCGGGTGCACCTTCGGTCGCCCCGGCACTCTCGACAATGCGATAATGCCCCACTCCCGTCTTAGCAAAAAACTCACGCGCAAGCCGCAAATACTTCGTTGCCACCCGCATTCTTTGGCCTGTGCGTTCCTGATAATCAGCGCCCACTTCATCAAGATCAGACATGCTTTCAACATCGATCCAACTTTGGGGAGCCGCCACAATAAGACGCGCAAAACCAAAGCCTAAAGCTTTGAGGAGATGAACATCATTTTCCATTTTGGTGGGCGCTTTTTCACGCAATAAATCTTCACCCGTCACACCAAGGTGAATTTCACCATTGAGCACGCCGCGCGCAATCTCACTCGCTGACATAAGGCGCATCTCAACACCTTCCACGCCACGAAGTTCGGCAGAATATCCCCGGTCTCCATTGGTTTGCTTCAGCTTAAAACCAGCCTCAGCTAGATATTCTTCGGTCTGCTCTTTTAAACGTCCCTTGGAGGGAATTGCGAGGATTAGCTTGCTCATTGGCCCGCCTCCTTGTTCAAGACACAGCAAATACGATCCGAACGTAGCGCAACACCAAAAGCATTTGCAGAAATCGCACCATTGGACAAACCCGACACAAGCCCGTCATAGCGTCCACCTGATGCTATCGGCAGCGATGCGCCAAGAGCTTCATGCGTGACCTTGAAAACCAGCCCGTCATAATAATCAAACCGACGACCAAACTCTGAATCAAATACAGATTTATCAACCATTGGCGCACGCAACTTTTCCAAGGCATCCAATCTTTCCGAATATTCGCTCAGCGCCTTATCCAACTTCACACCAGCCGCTTTTGCGATCTTAGCAATCTCATCCACTGCCTGACGTGCCGGTACTCGCAAATCAAGAAACGACGTTATAGCTTGGCGCGCTTTATCAGACGGACCGTCTCCATTCTCAGAAAGAGACCGCAAACGCTTGGCTATATCGCCCGCATCACGTCCCCCTACGGCTGAAATGCCCGACACAGCAAACACTTCTTCCACAGCTGCCCGCGCCTCATCTTCATCTAAAGCAGACAAAGCCGAAGCCAAGGGTGAGCGTTGAGACGGCTTACCTGCCGCGTCCATCAATTCACGTGGACCATGCTTGCGATTAAACGCTTTGCGCAAACGTGCAGGCCAAGGCGCGGAAAGTTTTAGCGCATCAATCAGCGCGTAAAACAAAGCACTATCCCCAAACACAAGCTCACCACCCGAAATGCCGGTATTTGTCAGCGTTTCCAGTGTCAGCGCTAACCCCTCAGCATCTTCTTTGGGACCATTCTTACTGCCAAACCACTCAAACCCTGTTTGGTCAAACTCTATATCATCGCCCGAACCAGCTTGAGGAAAACGATACACAGACCCAGAATAAAGATAGCGTTTTGCTTCAAGATTACCGCGTGCAACTTCTAGCGCGATAGGCGCTGTCATGTCTGGACGCATACAAAACTCTTCACCATTGGGCGCATTGAAACTACACAAACGCCCGCGAACGCTCTCCCCCGTAAGCTCAAGCAACACAGAGGCTGGCAACACATTTGCGGGCTGGATTAAGACAGCATTTTTGTTGGATGGGCTATTGGCAAGATTTTTCTCAAGCGTTTGCGCCATCTCGATTATTTGTTTGGTTTTCATGCGTTATTGGCCTCCACAACGGCCTTAATTTTTGCAGCAAAGTCTGCACGTGTCGCTTCAAATTGCCCAGGGCGTGCTTCGCGCCATTCAGCATTGTCGGAAATATTGGCTGCTGCTTTCGCACCTGCTACCAAATCTTTCACCGTTACAATCCCTGCCTCGCGCTCTTGATTGCCCACAATCACAACTGCTGGCGCACGGCGACGGTTGGCATATTTCATTTGGGCCTTCATACCTGATGTCCCAAGATACACTTCCGCCTTCACGCCAACCGCACGTAATTGCGCAGCGATTGCGCAGTAATCTGCCATATGCTCGCGCTGCAAAGCCAACACAACAACAGGCCCATCAGATTTAGGCTCACCCTCATCTTCTGCCGCCAACACTGCAGCAAGGCGCGATACACCCACAGAAAACCCAGTGGCTGGCACCAACTCACCCGTAAAGCGCGCGATCAGATCATCATAACGACCACCGCCGCCCACAGAGCCAAAGCGCATTAAACGCCCTTTTTCGTCTTTAAATTCTTTTAGCAACTCAGCTTCAAATACAGGCCCGGTATAATATTCCAAACCACGCACAATAGCTGGATCAAATGTAGCCATTTCATCCGTCACGCCCAAAGCTGTCAGAATTTCATGAATAGCATTCAGGTCTTCTAGACCTTGCGTTCCAATTGCATTTTGTCCAGCGATTGCGGACAACGCATTTAATGTTTCTGAACGCGTACCACGACCAGCTTTCGCAAACTGCAGCAATGTATCAATTGAAGCCGCATTCAAGCCTGCACCGTCTGTAAAGTCACCGCTTTCATCTTTGCGACCAGCACCCAAAAGCTCCGTAACACCTTCTGCTCCCAAGCGATCCATCTTATCCAATGCACGCAACACAATTAGACGTTTATTTGGATCAGCGACGTTTGCAGCCTGCATCACTCCATCAAGCAATTGACGTGTATTCACACGGATTGCGTAATCGCCAACCGCCGCGCCACATGCCTGCATTGCTTCAGATGCAATTGCGATCATCTCAGCATCAGCAGCTGGCCCCGCAGCACCAACAGCATCCGCATCACATTGTGTAAACTCGCGGAAACGAAACGGCCCCGGCTTCTCATTGCGATATACCGGTCCCGCTGAATAGCGCCGAAATGGTTTTGGAATCTCATTCCAGTTTTCTGCAACAAATCGCGCAAGTGGCGCTGTGTGATCATAGCGCAATGCCATCCATTGCTCATCATCATCTTGAAGCGCAAACACACCTTCATTTGGACGGTCTGTATCTGGCAAGAATTTACCCAGCGCATCGACATATTCAAATGGACCTGTATCGAGCGCTTCAAATCCCCAGCGCGCATACACCTGCGTAACCTGCTCGACGAGATGATGCTCAGCTGCAATCAAATGGGCACGTTTATCTTGAAAGCCACGCGGTTTGCGTGCTTCAGGACGAACAGTTTCGTTTGATGAGATTTCTGAGGAATTATCTGAAGTCGACATAGGTATAAACAGCCATTCTATATGAACACATCCTTCCTTATGAAAAATGTGTGAGCGTGGCGTAACCTAATGAAAGCGATCGAGCAACTCAACTCCGCGTTTGACACCATATAGCCGCATTTTTTGTTTATATATTGGCACATTGTTTGCTGTCTCTTAAGGAAACAACGTCAAGGTACTAACTATGATGAAAAACTTCTCCCCAAGTTCTGCTATAAAATCACTAATTTTAGCGACATCTCTTTGCGCGACAAGCTTTACAGCCTTTGCAGGCCCAAGCTCGCAAGATGCACGCATGCTAAATATTATTGCGACAGACCTTATCCTAGCCGCAAAAGACGCTGAAGCACGCGCACAGGCCTACCCATCACTGGACGCCCCTGAAATTTCACAAGACTTTGTGGATTATATGCAGCGTTTTGGCTTAAGCGCATCTCGTTTGTCCAATCTTATGGAGCGTGTGAACGGCCCTGTAGACATGCAATGTATCTTCCGAGGCATGGCCAAAGAAACAGGCGATCAACTTTTTGCAATCAGCCAAGCCAAAACAGGCTATGAGCAAGCTCAAGCGCTAAATCGTATTGTATCAATGTTGGACGATGCAGCTCTTGTATCTAAAGCTGCCGAACAAACGCTCGCAAATGGCACAACACCAATTACGAACAAAACCGTCATCGGTTCATGTCCCGCTGAATAAGCGGACATAAGCCTCACACTGCTTATGTGAGGACTATATTATCCAAATTAAAAATGAACTCCCAGTCCTGATAATTCAGGACTGGTGAATATGGACCGCTTTAAGCGACTCCAAGCCCTGCGAACATTGCGCCGAGCGTTAGTGACGACGCAACAAACACGCCTACCCAGCGGCTCATTCCAATAGTCATCAAATCAAACATACGCATACCTACACTTCATTCTTTTCGTTAAACAAATTAACAGGGAGCGACGCTCTCTATACTAATTCACACAAATGAAAATAGCATAACGAACGCTGCGCTAATTTGTTCCAGTTTATTGGGTGACTGTTTTAACGACCAACCCTGCTGTCAGGATTTGCGGTAAAATCTGAACATCACCCTCTGGTGGGTAGTATAGATACAACGGAACTCCGGCACGTTTATGGCGAGCAAGCTCATTTGCGATAATTTCATTGCGATTTGTCCAATCAGCAGTCAGAAAAACAACGCCCTGCTCAGCAAATGCCTCTTTCACCTTGTCATGGTGCAAAGATGTGCGCTTATTCATCTGACATGTCACACACCATCTCGCCGTAAAGTCTACAAATATGGGCGTTCCGGCTGCGCGCAATTCTTCAACATATTCTGGAGACCAATCACCGGTTTTCACTTCGACACCAGATTTAGTTGTCACCGAAGTGGATGCTGATTGAAGAGATGTTGACGTCCCTCCGGTCAGGACAAAGGGCGATACGAAGGAAACGATCAACAACAATGCGCCAAGCACTTTTACAAGCTTGTTTGCATTTGGCCGTGATACCAACCATAGCACAAATCCAATCGCGACAGCTGCGGTTAAAACGATAATCGTTGAGTCAACGCCTTTTTGACCCGCAAACACCCAAAGCAACCAAATTGCGGTCAGGAACATTGGGAAGGCTAAAACCTGTTTCACAATATCCATCCACATACCTGGCTTTGGCATTGCTTTGGCCAATCCCGGCACAAAAGATAGCAAAACAAAAGGTGCCGCTAACCCAGCCCCCATAACAATGAGGAATAAAAGCACGACCCAAGCAGGCTGACTGACGACCGCTCCCAGAGAGGCAGCAAGCAATGGGCCGACACATGGCGCGCCTACAACAGCCGCCAACAAGCCCGTAAAGAAAGCACCTGCAACACCTGATTTGTTAGCGAGGTTTGATCCAACACCCATCACAGATGAACCGATTTCAAACACACCAAGCAGGTTTAACCCAACAAGATACATTAACAAAGCAAGCCCAAGCACCATGGGAGGATACTGTAATTGGAACCCTAGCCCAGCCTGCTCACCCGCAGCACGCAGCACTAACAGGACGATACCTATCGCAATGAAGCAGGTCAGCACACCTGCAAGATAACCAATTCCGTGAGACTTTAAGTGGCTTTCGCCTTTTTGCGCGGCATGTGCCAATCCATTGGCCTTAATTGTCAAAACAGGCAACACACACGGCATTAAGTTCAGGATTAAGCCACCCGCAAATGCCAATCCCAGCCATGTCAATATTTGACCAATGCCCGCAACCGGCGCAATGCTTACGCCTTCTTTATGCGTTGTTTTCACACTTGTTTCATCTGTCCCTGCGAGAATTTCTCCCGCTTGGGCTGCCACCTTCATCGCAAATCGTGATCCATCTTTTTGATCAACCACAACAATACCTTCAATTGGCATTGGTTCGATTTTTGTCAAAGACGACAGTTGAAGGTCTAGCGTCCCTCCATTGGGCCCAACCCTCAGATTTTGCTCAGGAAAATGCTCAATTTCATGTTCATAGGGGTAGAACCTAACATGGTCCGCACCCTCAAGTGTTGCAGCAAATGCATCATCAGCAATGGATAAACGAAGCGTATCTTCACCCGCGAGTGTCGTGCTCGCCTGCCCCGTCATATCCACTGGGCTAGCTTCAAGCGCTGCCGCAATCAAGCGTCCATTTTCTTCAGATGCTTCTGGCATATCAGAAACTGGCAGCACGAGATCAATATCAGCATCTTCCCAAATACAGATATCCAAACATATTTGATACTCAGCTTTACCCGCCATTACGAGCATATCACCCGCTTGCAAATTGTCGGGCGCAATTATCTCAAAAGGAAGAACCAATTGGTCCTCATAGCCGTAATTCATGAGCGTTTCTAGCGGGATCGTGTGCGGTGCAGGCCAATAAAACTCACCCGTTTGCGCATCGCCAGTCACATTCCAATTAATGCTCGGTGCAATTCCAGCATCACCCGCATTGCGCCAATATACATGCCAGCCTTCATCAATATCCAGCTTTAGAGCCGCTAAAAAGCGATCCCCCGGTGCGATAGATTTACGCTCTGATATGATTTCAACAGTTGCATTTCCAGCATCTACTGGGTCCGCATTCGCTGTTAAGCCTGTCATCATACTCATGAGAACAGCTAAGAATGAAATAAACGCGCGCATATATAAAATCCGAACTCGTAATAAAGCTATTGATGGAAGGCCAACATCCACGCCTTCTTCTGAAATCATTAGATATGTCAAACAAACAGCATGCACTAGCCACTTAACAAAGACGTGAAGGCAATTGGCAAAGCTGTGAACTCCACAAGCAAAAAGGCCGGACACATCATGCATCCGGCCTTCTCAATATCGAATTAATTTTTTGCTTAGGAAACTGGGCCTTGAGCAGCTGAAGTCTGATCAGCTTGCAGACGGCGCATAGCGCGCTGGATCACGCGTGGCCAGTTAAGCAAAGATACCATGTGAGCATAAACAGCTGGCAATGCACCTGCTTCTTTTAGCTCTGCGAATTTTGCACTGTCCAAAGCGTTCAGTTTTTCTTCTGAAACAGCAAAATAGTCAGCGATTTTTTGTGGCTGACCTTCTTGACCATTGGCATCACGTGGCGTGAAGGAAACTGTTTTTTGTTCAAGCAAACCAGCTTCTTCCATCATTTTCACGAATTCAGCAGTCGCACGACGCTGACGCTCAAACTCTTTACAGAATTCCATAGCATCTTGAGTGAATTTTGAAGGTTGGTCACCTTCAAAGAACGGTACGTCTGGCTGATCTGAAACCATTGGTGCAGTCGTATCAACACAAAGCAATAGACGGTCTGCTGCTTGGTCTGCAGCAAATACGAAAGGATAACGACGTGCGAATGCAGGCACATAGTGATCTGGGTCAGGGATACCCTGATCGCTTACAAATTCGTTTTCGCCTTGGCGCACACCCGTGACAGCGACTGGTGTTTTCTCTTCACCCACAAAGATGATTGGGTAAGAAGTAGACGCAATACCAAACTCACTTACTGTGACTGGGATAGCGTGCGCAGAACGCAAGAATGTAAACGGGTTTGTTACTTGCTTCACACCAAGGTTTTTGTGTGCTTCAAGCGTCAAAGGTACTGGGTTGTTGTAGAATAGAACGTTACCTGAAAGTTCTGATCCTTGGGGCTGAGCGCCACCATTGTTGCTGTCCATAATTGTAGCTCCTGCCTTAATGATTAGACGCTATTAACGGAAAAGTGTTTTGTTCACAACCAAACTTTGAAGTTCAATCCGTAGGATTTTTATCAAATGAACAGACTTCGTCATTTATTAGCCGTTTCGTGTATGTTTGGCGTATCTGCTTTATCAGCATGTCAACCAGCTCATAAACCAGCAGACACTGTATTTGATGAACTCATTCAAAGCATAGAACGCGTCGAGATGGAACACTCTCCTCAGCTTGCTGGCCAAATTCAAAATCTTAAAAATCCACAGCTGCAAAATGCTAAAGATCGCCTAGACGACCATTCTCTTGCATCTGCCTCCCGCATTCAAGTTTTGCGCTTAGAAAAGCTTCAGGCTCTTTTATCCATCCCTAAGGAGCAATTGTCTGCGCAGCACCAAAAAACATATGACATTGTAGAGCAATTATTAGCCGCGTCCGTAAAAATGGACACATTCACATTTGGTAGCGCTGAGCTAAACGGTATGCACCCTTATGTGATGAGCCAACTAGATGGCGCTTATATTCAACTGCCAAGTTTCATGGCCAACCATCACGCCATCAATAATCTGCGCGATGCACAGGAATATATTGAACGCCTGCAAATGGTCTCGACCGCTATTGATGATGAGATGAAGCAATTTGAAGCTGATCGCATTCGCGGTATTTTCCCGCCTGCATTCATCCAAGCGCAAATCAAAGAGATCGCGCAATCCATTTATGATATTCCAGCCGAAACGAGCCCCTTCGTTTTATCGCTTCAATATGGATTGGAATATCTTGAGGATCTGGACCTCGAAACAGGACAAGCCCTCCTCAACCAAGCTATCGCAATAACAGAAAATGACATTCGTCCCACTTATTTGCGTCTCATTGAATTGATGAATCCAACAGACGCAGATGCGTCAGTCTCAGCTGGTCCCATAGGTCTGTCGCGTATACCTGAAGAGGGGCAATCTTATTATCAAGAGATTCTACGCTTCTACACTTCAACGGACAAAACACCTGCGCAAATTCACGAACTAGGATTATCTCTCGTCGACTCTATCTCCACAGAATTGAATGACATGCTCGTGCAACAGGCCTTACGCGAAGCACAACAATTAGCAGAAGAGACGCCTGATACGCCTTCCACAGTTTCGCCCGAAGAAATAGCATCCCAAAATGCAGCCCTCAGCGTTGGGCAGCGTTTAGCGGACATGGCGGCGCGTGAAGACTTCTTATTTGAAGACTCTGAAGAAGGGCGCGCAGCACTGATTGCATTTATCTCCAACCAAATCACAAAAATGCAAACACACCTGCCCCAAGCTTTTCAGCACCCTCAATTACCTGAAATAGGTATTTCGGCTATTCCCATTATCGCACAAGCATCCTCGCCTCATGCCTATTACGAAGCTGCTCCACAAAATGCAGAAGGACGCGGCACATTCTATATCAACATGCGGGATATGACGGAATGGCCGCGCTGGTCTTTAGCTACACTCAGCTATCATGAAACTGTTCCGGGACATCACCTGCAACACACGCGTCAAATGTCGCAAAACTTACCCCTGTTAATGCAGCTCTCGCAGTTTCCCGCCTATTCTGAAGGCTGGGCATTATATGCAGAAGACCTTGCCGATGAATTGGGCTTGTATTCTGACGACCCTCTTAGTCGGATAGGCTATCTTCAATCTCAATTATTACGCGCAGCCCGCCTCGTCGTAGATACCGGTATTCACAGTCAAAATTGGTCAAGAGACCAAGCCACACAATATTTGGTTGATATAACCGGATATTCTTACGCTTCAATGCAAAACGAGATTGATCGCTACACAGTGTGGCCCGCTCAAGCCTGCGCCTATATGATAGGCCGCGAAGAAATTCGCCGCTTAAGACAAGAGGCTGACTTAGCACTCGGCAACCGCTTCGACATTAAAGAGTTTCACACAATCATCCTCAAAGGCGGGGCGCGTCCATTGAGCGTTTTACAAACTGATATCGAAAACTGGATCGCAAATTATCCCACTCCACCCACAGAATTAGACTAATTCACCACTCATCCCCTCATAATCATCTCTATTGCGCCCCCAACGGGACTTGAAACGGCCTGATTCCAAGGGTGTGATAGGGTATAGAGAATATCATTTAAGGGGACGAACATGAAACACGCACATATAATTTTGATGGGAACGGCATCTTTTGCCATCCTTGCCGCATGCTCTAGCCAAAAAGAAGTTCAACAAAAGCCGCCAACAGAAATCCTAGAGCAAAGCGCGGATGCAGAAGCAGGACCACCAGCGCCACCTCCTCCTCCGCATCGAGTCTCGGGCTTAATGCACAGCAAACGCACATCAGCAGAAATGGCGATGGCATCTCCTGCCCCCATGCCCACGCATCTTCCTCAGGTCGACCGAGACAGATATGAGGATGTAGACGTTAATCCAGTCAAACTCACATCCGAAGATCCTGTCTCAACATTCTCAATTGATGTCGACACGGCGTCATACTCAAATGTGCGCTCCTTTTTAAATGATGGAAATTTACCTCCAAAGGGCTCTGTGCGCCTTGAAGAGTTAATCAATTATTTTGATTACGAATACCTTCTCCCAGAATCAAAAGAAGTTCCATTTTCAACTCAGGTCAACATTGTCCCTTCCCCTTGGGCAGACGGCAAGCAGCTCATGCATGTTGGCATTAAAGGCTATGATATTGATCGCACAGAACAACCGCCTCTAAACCTTACCCTACTCGTCGATGTGTCAGGCTCTATGAACCATGAGGACAAACTACCGCTTGCGAAAAAAGCACTCAAACTCCTCATCGATAAAATGGATGATGACGACCACATCTCACTCGTCGTTTATGCTGGGGCGGCCGGCACAGTTTTAGAACCGACTAAAGGTAGCGAGAAAGCCAAAATTTACGCAGCGCTCGATAATCTTGCTGCAGGTGGCTCTACAGCGGGTGGCGAAGGCTTGCGTCTCGCCTATTCGCTTGCAGAGCAAAATTACAATAAAGACGGCGTCAACCGCGTGATGTTGCTCACGGATGGTGATTTTAACGTGGGCGTGACGTCCGATGAACGTCTGGAAGATTTTGTCTCCCGTAAACGCGATAGCGGTGTCTATCTTTCCGTGTTGGGATTTGGACGCGGCAATTATAATGATGCGATGATGCAAAAAATTGCGCAGGCTGGAAACGGCATGGCATCATACATCGACACGCTAAATGAAGCGCGCAAAGTGCTGAACGATGATTTATCTGGGTCGATGTTTACCATCGCCAATGATGTAAAAATCCAGATGGAATTTAACCCAGCCCACATCCATGAATATCGCCTCATTGGATATGAAACACGTATGCTTAACCGCGAAGACTTCAACAATGATAAAGTCGATGCGGGTGATATTGGTGCTGGTCACACCGTGACAGCTATTTATGAAGTTACACCTGTTGGTTCTAAAGCTGCTCTTATAGATGGTACGCGCTATGGCGATGACACCAAAACAACAAAGCACTCTGATGAAATGGGGTATTTAAAACTGCGCTATAAAACGCCAGGCTCTGACACATCCAAACTCATTGATATGCCAATCATTGCCAAATCCATGTCGAGCAGTTTGGAGGAAGCCCCTGCTTATGTGCGCTTTGCAACCGCCGTTGCAGGTTTTGGACAATTGCTACGACAAGACCCCTATCTCTTAAACGGTTTTGATTATGATAGTGTCATCTCACTGGCGAACGGCGCAAAGCAGGCAGATGAATTTGGCTATCGAGCTGAATTTGTACAATTAGCGCGCGCCGCAAAAACAGCCGCGGCCCAAGAAACTCTCAACACTGGACATAAGGGCGGCGATACGCATTAAGCGCTTAAAACACCTCCTCTAAAACAAGGCACCCGCAGCGTGGGCGAAACGCTGCGGGTGCTTTCTATATACAGATACCTGAATAGGCAGTGGGTATTCTCGGGTGATGGGGCGAAAAAATACGCCGCACCATTCAGCAAAGCAATATGAGTGGGAATGGGCACTCCTCAGATATTGCCATCTGCATACAGAAACCTAATCAGTTAGAGATCTAATTTCTGATTTTTTACAGACGCCCTAATACGAATTCTATGCAGCCAATGGCCATACAATACGTGCGCTTTCAGACCCTGATTCATATGCAGGCTCAGCTGCATCACACACAGGGTTTAGTCCCGCTTTAAGGTCATTCATCTCCGCAAAGCGAATATCTCTATCTTTCTCGAGTCGAATATACATGTGTGTCGCGCCATAACGCTGCGCTTCACGCCAGCGCCAGATTGCGCCAATATCTTCAGCCTTACCTAATTGCTCAACAAGTTTAATAACGCGGCCATCTGCGGCTGTAAAAATCACTATGCCTGCAAGGCTAAGCCACGTTTCATCACGTAATTTGATAGGTTCAAATTTGAATGATTTACCTGAGGCACCGCAAAAGTTGACTGACTGAAACATGTTCTCTCTCCGTTCTGATATATTCCTTATATTCTGTTTTTGTTCTCATTCAAGCTCTTTTTGTTCTCATCGCATTAACCGTAAATTTACGGTTTAGGGACTCGACGGCCTGTGGATAACTGACAAAATTAGAATAGTTCAACAGATTCAACGCCTACAGTAGCAACGGCTCAGAATCGGCTTTGTTCCAATTTTTCAAAAATCGCTGAATCTTTTTTTATCTTTGGAACAAAAAAGAACAAACCGAGACGGCATTGGCCACTTCAATCCTATAAAATCAACTTTTCTAGGCATTCAAATGCAGCAGATTCGCTTTCAAAGTGCTGCGTTCTAGTTTGAAAATACATCTTCAATCCTGAAAAAAGCCTGCGACACCCCGCCATGCGTCAAAGCGCCATATATTCCATATTTTTTAAATGGGTATTTATCCACATATAAAATATGGATTAAACTTTGTGCCGACACAGTTTTAATCCGCAACTCCCAATCTGAGTAAAGGGGAATGGCATGAACCGCACTTTGAAATCGCTCACAGCAGCATCGTTGATAATGATGGGCACATCTCCAGCATTCGCGGACACTGCTGCCTCCTCTGATAATCCTTGGATGGTGCGTGCGCGCGTCATAAATGTCATGCCAGACGAAAGCGGCTCCCTCTCCACTGGCGGCACACCTCTTATCGGTGACGTAGACATAGAAACCAGCATTGTCCCCGAACTCGATATCTCTTATTTCCTGAATGAGAAAATTGCGTTCGAGCTTATCCTCGGCGTTACACCACACGATGTCAGCACCAAAGACCTAGAAGTCCCTGTAGTTGGTACATTAGGCTCTGTTGATCTAGGAGATGTTTGGCTGCTACCGCCAACGCTAACAGCGCAATATCACTTCACACAATTTGGCTCCTTTAAGCCCTATATTGGTGCAGGCGTGAACTACACACTCTTCTTCAATGAAGATGAAGGCAGTGTCGCAGACTCTATTGATTATGACCCAAGCTTTGGCCCCGCCCTTCAGGCTGGATTTGACTATGACCTTGATGGTGAAAAAGGTGGCTGGGCAATCAATGTTGATGTCAAAAAAGTCTGGATCAACACAGATGTCACAGTCGATCTCACTTCCGCACTAGGCACAGCCCTTGGCGCGCAATCGGTAATCGTGGATGCGGATGTCGATATTGATCCAGTCATTTTAGGTGTTGGTATGGGCTATAAATTCTAATCTCAACACCTCATCACTCCAGTTTCTCATTCATGCGCCCTAGCGTGAAGGACCTGACTTGGCGCTAACCCTCCTCACATTTTAGGGTTAGCGTCATTTTTTTACCCAAACACACGAATTCAAACTTGTAGTTCGCGCACGAAAAGCTGAAACTACACAAATGATAAAGACTCACCTCTCCTGCTCTAGTGGCAGCACGAAAGACGCGTTAGCCGAGGCTGAACGTATAACGGACGCCAATGGTGTCCGCTTAACGCCCCTGCGCCGCCGTGTTCTGGAATTATTGCTACAGGCTGATATGCCTGCAAAAGCCTATGATTTGTTGCAACACTTAACCTCGGATGCGTCTCCCGCAAAGCCACCGACAGTCTATCGAGCGCTAGATTTTCTCTTGCAGCAAGGATTGGCACACAAAATTGAAAGCCTGAACGCCTTTGTTGCATGTGGTCATCGCGGTCATGGGCATGCTGCTGTCTTTCTCATTTGCGAAACATGTAAAAACGCTCAAGAAATGCACGCTGAGAAAACGCTTTCAATGCTTAAAGCAGAGACTGACAAGATGGAATTTTCATTCGCCAATGCAGTCATAGAAGTTCACGGCCATTGTGCTGATTGCAAAAAAACAGCCTAACCTTAAACTAGACGCAAAATATAAATAACGAGCGAAGACCATAAAGGGGCACCACATGATAGAAGTATACCGCGGGTCTCCCAATGCGTGGGAATGCGATGAGATGGGGCACATGAATGTGCGCTTCTATATTTCCAAACTCATCGAGGGCTTAGGCGTTTTTTGTTTCAAAACAGGTATGCCGCACGCTTTTCGTCCCAATGCCCCGTCCACAGTAGAACTTAAAGATCTTCACATCCGTTTTGTAAAAGAAGCGCATGCGGGTGCGCCAATCTATATGCGGGCTGGCGTGGTTGAAATCAAAGAAAGCTCTGCTCTACTCTATATGCAGCTCAACCACCTAGACGGTGCACCTTGCGCTGTCTTCCGGTTATGGATTGACCATATTGATATTCACACTGGCAAACCCTTTCTTTGGTCACCTAAAACAATCGCCGCATTTAAAACCATTCCTGCGGACATGCCCGAAAAACTAGCCCCGCGCTCCTTGCCATTTGATGTCCCGCCAAACCCTGCGCCAACCATTGATGCAGCTCTGGAAATTGGCGCACTAGAAATCGGGTCCGGCCTTATCATGCCCGATCATTGTGACGTGTTCGGAAATATGAAAACTGAATGTTTCATTGGACGCATTTCCGATTCCACTCCACATTTTATAGATGCTGAAGGCACAGGCCTCTCACGTAGCCCCAAAGCGCATGCCTCTGGCCCTCGCATCGGCACAGCAGCGCTTGAATATCGTTTCGCGTTTCACAACACACCCACCGCAGGCGATATTTTCCAGCTCTTTGCAGGATCAGCTGGATTTTCAGATAAAACATTCAGCCTCTATTATTGGCTGATGGACCCTTACCGCAATACAGCCTTTGCAACTGTTCAAGCGACGCTCATTCAGTTTGATTTGGATGAACGCAAAGCTATCACGCCCCCTGCTGGTGCATTTGAAGCGATTGAAAAGGTCATCCCACGCGGTATGTGGCTATAGAGAGATAAACGCAGTTTCGCGCAAGGCTTTGCCATGCGTGAAACATTTGCGTATTTCCTGAAACCTCAGCTCTAATAAATCTGGCCAATTGACGAGTTTATCGTGCGCTTCACCGCGCCCATATAATCGGTTCCATCATTCAATCCTGCCGCTGTCTCAATCACGATATTAATCGCGTCACGTAACACATATGGACGTTCCATCGGTAGGAAGTGCGTCGTTCCAGGCACGCGTGTCACAGCAGCATCAGGGCGAACGGCATGAATACGCTCATCCAAATCAACAGGGCTTAGCGAATGCTTTTCAGCTTGCAGAAAGATGAAAGGGAATTTTTGCTTTTTAAGGGAACGGATAGCCTGCCATGGCCTGTTTTTATGGGCGCGATAACTCGCTGCTTCCCATTCAGGATGACATAAAATTTTAACGCCAACACCCTCAGTTGGGGTTAACCCATCACTTAAATAATCAAGCAAGAATGGCGCACGCCAAGTCGCAAACGCCCCTTTGCCTTTCAGTCTTTCTTCTGCGCTCTCAAGCGATTCAAATTCCGTCTGACGCTTCAAACTGCCCTTTGCTTGCGCCGCACCCGCAGACACAAACACACCACCTCCCGGCATGTGATAAAGCGCATAAGCTTGGGGAGACATTATCGCGGCATCTGCCAGCACAATCCCCTTCACAAGATCAGGTCGCTTACCAGCAACCAGCAATGCAATCGTCGCTCCCATTGAGTGACCGGACAAAACCAATCCTTCAGGTGCGATTTTTTCAATAACTTGAATCACATCATCGCGATATAAATTCCAGCTTTTGAGTTTCTTTGTATCGGTCTCAAGCGTCGTGCGCCCATGTCCACGCAAATCAATCGCGGCCACGTGCCACATCTTCCCCATTGGCTGCAACACTGATTGATATGTCATCGCATTAAAGCCATTTGCGTGCAAAAACAGTGCCTGCACCGGTTGCGTTGGCTCACCAAAGGAAATTCCGGCGATCTCACCGGAATCTAAATCTACTCGAAATCTACGTAGCAAGAGAAGCTAGCCTCCAAATACTCTTTTCAAGAGTTTTGTTGTCTGTTTAACCGGATCATTGCGTATCTCTTTCTCTTCTTGAGCCAGATAATAGAATAACCCATCAAGTGCCCCATCTACTGCATGGGTCACCAATTCATTTCTCACACTTGAGACCATTTCGGAAGGTAAATATCGCCCAACAACAGTTTCTGCTTGTTCCAATGCGCCTACCTGCCCCATCGCTGCCACAACATAGGGTTTAAATTCAGTTCTAAGTTGAGCCTGCGTCTTACTTTTAAGAAATTCAGTAGCAGCTGTATCACCGCCGTTAAAAATAGACATCGCGTCATCAATCGTCATGGATGTCACTGCGGAGACGAAAAGCTTCTTGGCTTTTGGGGCCGCTTCTTCTGCGGCGCGGTTCATTTTTAATTCAAGATCATTCAGCGCGCCATCCATTCCTACACGCCCAAGAGAAGTTTGAATTTTAGCTAATTGATCGGGAAGTTTGATCTTAATACTATCATCCATAAAATAGCCGTCAGGCGAGGATACATTGTCAACAACGCGCTGTGTTCCAACAGTCAAAGCCTCTTTGAGACCCGCGCTAACTTCCGCAGTCGTTACTGGCCCAACCGCCTCAGAAACACCCCCTAAAATGCGCGCAAAATCCTGATTGCCATCCGTTACACATCCTGAACCTGCTACACTTAAAAGCGCTGAAAAAGCGATCATAACCTTCTTCATCTCAACTCCCCTTTTTCGTCTCGATACCGCGTACATCTATACAGAGAATACTTGCCCGCATTTCACCCTATAGATGTTGCCACTGAATACAACGCCACAAAGCAAATCTCATTCAATTCCTTAGGATAATCAGAACACCAATTCTGGCAAAATATTTCAATGCAGATAGCTCACCGCCTCAATCATATCTTCGCCTCGTTGGAGAATTATACCTAGCCTTAATTCTCTCCCTCTAAAATTCAAGATATGAAAAAAAGTCTCGCCCATTCTGCATTCTGTGCAGTCACATGCTCAGCAGTGTTTGCCATCGCCAGCATTACGCCAAGCGCGCATAGCCAAATTCCATTTGGCTTGGAGGAAAGCCACTCTAATTCAGCAAATGTGCAAGATATTATAGTTCAAGGATCGGGACATGATCTTCACATTCTGATCAAACTCGACGTTCAACCTAAAACCGCCGCAGCAACCCTCAGCGCAGATGGTGTTATCGTCTCTGTAAAAGACCTTTACCTGCAAACTACAGATATAGATCCGCCCACAAAACCATTTGTGTCCCACGCCGTGATAAAACCGGGGAAATCGGGCGAGTCTAGTCAGATCATTTTCACAACAATTAAACTCTCCAGTGTGGAGACAAAAATCTACCGCAACGCAATTTTAATATCCGCGCGCACTTTTGATGCCATACCTGAACAAGCTCCCGCCCCCAGCACGAAGGCTAAAGGCACACAGCCATCATCCACACCCCAAGCTCTTGTAAACCTCATGCCAGCCTCTAGCCTAGCAGAGCAGTTCCAGCTTGATAGCAGCGCCTGCGCGCAGGCCCAGCAGGTTTTAAAAAATGAACCGTGGAATTTAGATATTATGGCCGATCATGCACTCTGCCTCGTGTCGGATAACAAACTGGAAGATGCCTTACAAACCATCATGCAGCTAGAGAGCTTCATGCCTAACAATTGGAAAGCCGCCCTTGCACGAGGTGAAATTTATCGTCGCAATGGTCAAGCAAGTCAGGCAAGCATTCAATTTGCGTATGCGCTGCAATATGTTGAAAACAGAGAAGATAAACAGCGTATATCTGTTTGGGTGTCCCACCACTCATAAGGCGACAGGCTTTTTATACATCTTCCTTCGGCGCAATATCGTATGCGAGGGGGAAGCACATACAAACACAAATGGATGCACCGAAGAAAGTGTATAAAGTGTGCAACATGTTTATAGATTGGGGGTCCTAACTCTCTGGGGTAGGTTTGGGACAAAACCAGAGATCCACATTGCACATCTACAAACTATCCATGGTTTGATCACGTATCTACCCAAGAATAATCACAAAAATGAGAGCACCTAAAAACTCAAAAAAAAACGGCTTCCTACATATGTAGAAAGCCGCAAATTTATGAAGAGTTTTAGTTATTAATCGCCTGAATTTAAGCGACTTTTACTTTTTCTACTGCTTCACCTGCACCCAAGAAGTCACCAATGTGACCCACGCCTTCATAGCCTAATTCTGTTCTCGCAAAACTTGCGATAACTGGCATAAGCTTTGAAACTTGTTCATTCCCCAATCCCACACTTTGTAAATCGCGCACCATCTGAAACGCCACTGCTGAACGTCCACCTGGTGTCTGCTCGATTAAACGCGCGATAATACCTGTTGCAGCACCCACTTCTACGCCTGAAGTCGCTGAAAGTGTGCGTGCACCGGGAATGCTTTCAAATACTAATGCTGCAAATTGTGACCCTTGGCGGTCAGCAGCATTCAACACAATACCCAAAGCCGAGCGTGCCATATCTGTTGTGATTTCAACTTCAGTGGCGATGATGTTCACGAATTTCTTCAACATATTCAGCTCTCCGGTATTTGTCGTTTAGAGGCGATGTAATCTTAAATCAGACTAGCTAACCGCTCCCGTTCTGTTGCAACCAATAGTGAGCTTTGGGAGTTAACAAAAAACGAATCGCTTTTAAATTCAGCAAAATTTCGACTAAAAATTTTCTCATTTAATAACAAAGCATTAAGCTAGGCAAAATCATCCATACTCCTAGGCAATTTTTACCGACCAGCTGTCACTTTGTGCCGCCCATCGCGTCATTTTAGTTAATGAAAACCAAATTTTATCTATAAAATTCGCAACATCACAACGCGCAAAGCAAGATCAGCATTCCAATGCTTTGGACAAATAATTAAGCAGGCTCACATCCAGCATATATAGCGTGAGGGTGACCTTTAAGTCTGGCCCACATCTGATCACCAAATGAAAAATGCCACCATTCTGTCGGGTTATTGGCAAACCCCATTGCATCCATCACCCAATACAATAACCGACGATTTGCTTGGGCTTCCATATCCGACATGGATTCAGCGTGTGAGCGTTCAAACCAATCTGTATGTGCATTCTCTGTGAGGTCATCAAATATGCCACCCATATATAAAGGCTGCTGCGTATCAATATATCTCAGAGTTAAATCCGTCGCCCCACCCGTTGAATGCGGCGAAGGCGAATCCTTCCCCTCACTCGGCGGCGACCAATAGCGCTCCACCTCTTCCATCAGGTTTTCTTCAGCAATATCTGGACGATTATCTCGCAGCCATTGCGGAAACCACACACCATGAAAATGACGCTGTATAGCTTGCGGCCGCCACCCGTCAAACACATAGAACTCAATTCCTTGAGCGCTCAATTGTGTATTGGCTTCCTGCAAAAGTGCAGCAACATTCTCACGCAAATATAAGTGCTCAATCGCGCCCGGCACTTTTTGAAAATATGGTGGGTTGGACGGTGTGAAATAATGGTTTGCCCCAGCAATACCAATATCACGCACATCTATCATAGCTTCAGCATTCGCCTTGCCATCAAAATCAATCGACACCTGCGTGCGGTAGCCCTGCTTTAATTCATTTACAGGCCCAAATGCGGGGATTGGGCGCGCTTTAAGCGCTTTCACATCTATCTCTGCCATACCAATATGTCTCGCATCTATTTCAAGGGCCAGTTTACGCTAGATATAGCCACGCAAACTCAGTCATCAATCACTTGAATCTCATAGCCTGCAATTGGGAAATGGCAAATCACCCCCCCCGTATCATCCGTCTCTCTTCCCAGAATAATCTGCTCAGGTGACAGCGCCAATAATTCCCCAACGACTGAAACATTCCCATAATCAATTGGCGTCACCTGCACAAAGTCACCCAATTTCAAGCCCGGCAGCATTAGCGTCGTCACATAAGGAAGCTCGGCAAACGTATCAAAAGCATGATCCAGCGCTTCCTGTTCGTCAGACTCTTCATTCATGCCATGACCTATCGCATGCATGCGCTCCATCCAGTCACACACATTCACATACGGATATAATAAAGACGCATTTAAAGGGCTCTGCGCGAGTGACCAAAGACAGTGATATACAGAAAAGTCTGCAACACATGGCTCATCGCCAAACAAGAATGGCGTTTCTATGGATGTATTCATCTGCGAAAGGTATGTCGTAAGCGATGACAGTGCCGCTTCAGGACTTATCTTCAGCTTTGAAGACCCTTTGAACAACTCAGCACGATCCTTTTTAAATGCAGATGCTTTGCCTGGGCTGATGCGTTCAATCGTATCCGCTATCGCCTCCGGCCGCATATTCAACGTGCGACACACATCAATGAGTTGATTATCAGCCCATTCAGACACGCGATCTGCGACAAACCCATGTGCAAACAATGTCTCGTCAAACGCATGCTCAGCCAGCGTGCGAACAATAAGCGTCGTATCACAATATATATTTGAGTCGATTTGCAATACGGGTGTGCGTCGATACCCGCCAGTCAATAAATCAAGGCTGGGGCGCGGCGCAATGGGCTCGATAGCCACTGATTGCCACTCAAGTTGCAGATACCCTAAAACGAGCCGCACCTTCTCTGCAAAAGAAGATGCTGGGTAATGATGAAGAAATATGGCCATGCCCATCCCTTCGCGCTGAATGTCCCAAACCAGCTTTTGTTGTAAGTCATACCAATCGAGAAACGAATCTCACCCACCACATTTGGAATGCTGCACATAAATTAAACAAAGGTCTAGTTTTTCATTTAGACTATAAAAAAGGGGAACTTCGGGCCAAGTTTAACATTTGATTATAATCCTGCCACAATAGGACGCGATATATTCAAGTAACAAAAGCGGAAAACCGCAAAGCAGAGGGCAAATATAATGAAATTTCTAAATTTCTTCTTTCGTGAAGGCTCTTCAATTATGTTCTCGCTGTATCTCACAGTGTTTGCATTGACAGATATTGTCATCATCAATCTAGGCACGGGTGCAGCCGGCATGTTCATGGTCGCCATTATCTGCCTGATCTATTTATCCTTACAAAGTGGCATGGCTGCGTATTCTAATGTTGGGAATGATCGCCCAATATTTGACTTCTTCTTCTCCCTCGCCCCGCTCTTCACGCTTCTTATGATAGCAGTGCTTTCCATGGTGAATGCAACGCAATTATCAACGTTTGAATCCCTTTCCATGTGGTTGGCTTTGGTCATTACGCTGATAGATGTGATCTTCAACACACAGGTCATATTTAAAATGAACCGCCTAGCGACAGACATGGTTCAAATGCGCTAAAGAGGGATAAACTTATCTATCTCTCCAATGTTTGTAGGATATTCGGGCACTTATTATGATTTCCAAACCAATATTTGCCGCCCTTTGCGCGATGGCTGTAAGCTTGTCCGCTTGTTACGATGATGATGACGGTGCCCCTGCGATTGCGCCAAAATCCTTTCAGACATCTGCCGACCTATCGCCCAACGCGAGCACTCGCGAAGAAATCGACATTGTGCGCGATGATACGGGCCGCCCAAAATCGCATGCTTTGCTCGGCAAACAAATACCCGACTTTTCTGCCAAGTTATCTTCAGGAGGCCAGATCACACAGGCTGATCTTAAAGGCCGCTGGACCATCATCAATTTCTGGGGATTATTCTGTCATGACAGCTTGAACGATGCTGCCTATGCAAACGCCCTTAAAACAGCTTTAGAGCAAGACCCAGACGTGGGCTATCTATCATTCCACACAGCCCCGCAAGATTACAAAACAAGCACCAACAAAACCAAAATATTTGGCAAGTGGGGTTCCGTTGACGCCTTCTTCAAAGACAAGGGCTATAGTGAATATCCTGTCGCGCTTGATCCAGACGCCACTATTCGGGAAGCTTTTAAAATAATTTGGACGCCCACCTACCTTATTGTCGGGCCAGATCTAACCATCGAAGCTTTCCGCACAGATTTATCCATCGACAATCCCAACGGAATTAAAGACGTTGTGCGCCAAATTCATGAGATCCGGAAAAGCAAGTCAGGTGATAAATCAGCTTTATTACCGACAAAGCCCGCTATCAGCTCAGCCCCGGCCTCTACTATCTCCAGCGTCGGTGTCGCAGGATTAGCAGACCAAACTCCTTTTGACCTGTGGGCCATTAAACAAGCTTTTGATGGATACGAAGTATTCACAGGTAAATCTGAAAAATCCCCTTACTTTGAGGTTCACAGTACAGATGGCCTCGTCATGCGCATTAAAGCCGATGAGACAGGAGACTGGGTTGGAGCCGCTATCGCAACAGCGCGGGAATTTAAAGGACCACTTGGCGAAACAATCGGCGTCTCTCTCCTCGGAGAAATCCCAAAAGATATTTTGGGTGAATGTCAGCTAGGCCAAGACACTTATGCAGATGCCCTGTTTTGCCGCGCCGACAGCATCTCCCGTTTTGTACGTGTTTTCCGTCTTCCAGAATATTACGACCATACGCAAGGCATGCCACCAGAAGACATTATGAACGCCTCTCAGCTCATCGAGATGCGTTTCTTACCGCCTAATCGCGCAATCTAGTTTTCAGTTCGCAAGGGTTGAATGAATAATTGATCCGGTCGCTGATCTTTCTGCGACTGGAAATTCACTTGGCCGATCTGCGCCTTTCCTGCTTCGGAAAACTGCGCCGTATATGTTCCAAATATCCGATCCCATATCGATAAGAAAAAACCGTAATTAGTATCACTCTCCTTTTGCAAAATTGAGTGATGCACCCGATGCATTGCAGGAGTCACGATGAGCGGCCGCAACACAGAATCCAACCTATCGGGCAGTTTCACATTTGCGTGATTAAACAAAGCACTCGCATTCAAGACGATCTGAAACCACAAAACAGCCTCAGCACTCGCCCCTAGCAGAATTACAACAGCCACCTTCCAGCCAAGGGACAGAGCTATTTCAGCGGGATGAAACCTCAGAGCTGTTGATACATCGACATCGGGGTCGGTGTGGTGGACGCGATGCAAACGCCATAAAAAACCTATCTTATGCGTTGCTACGTGCTGGGCCCATATCGCTAGATCCAACGCCAGAAAACTCAACACAAAAACACCCCAGGCAGGAAAGCTAGAGAATTGATTTAAAATACCAAAATCATTATTCTTTGCCCAAATCGCTATAACTGCCAAACCCAATGGCAAAATTAATTTGGCGAAAAAACCTCCAAGAAAAAGCAACGCAAACGCACCACTCCAGCGCTGCATACGTTTCATTTTACGTGTCCTGTCAGGCAACACAGTTTCAAGAATTGCAAACGTAATAAATACGCCTAAAAAACTGCCAAATCGGATAAAAGCTTCATAATTTTCCATTCTGCAAACTTAGGCAGTTTCATTTCATTCCACAATCAGGCTTTTAGCTTTGGCAAGTTTGCGCAATGTTGGCGCTATGAAAATGTCTGATTCTCTTTTTCCTAAGAATGACCTTCCCCGCGTGCTGGAATTTTTCGCAGGCGGCGGCTTTGCCCTTAAAGGTTTAGAGGACAGTTTTCACTGCGTTTTTGCCAACGACAATGATCCGTTGAAAGCGCGTGTCTACGGCAAGAATTTTGGATCAGCAGGCTTTGATACCAGCGATGTCTGGGCACTATCTCCCAATAAAATACCTGATGCAGAGTTAGCATGGGCTTCTTTCCCATGTCAGGACATTTCCATTGCAGGCTATCGCAAAGGCTTAAACGCACCTCGCTCCAGCGCCTTTTGGGGCTTTTGGCGCTTGATTGAAGCTATGAATGATGATGAACGCGGGCCCAACACATTAGCGCTGGAGAATGTTGCCGGGCTTATCTCCTCCCGCCGTGGGCGTGATTTCATCGCAGTCGTGGAAACGCTCGCAGACGCAGGATATCGCGTAGGTGCCATGGTGATTGATGCAGCTCTTTTCAGTCCGCAATCCCGTCAAAGATTGTTTATTATCGCCCACAAGGGACGTATCCCCGACGGTTTGGAAAGTAATCACCCCGATCCCTTATACCATCCTGAAAACTTACAAAAAGTCGTCGCACGTATGGACCCCACTTCCCGCCTCGCATGGACATGGTGGAAGCTTCCCAAACCCGATGCGCGCACAGTCATGCTCGAAGATGTCCTCGATAGAAAAGTGCCTCAGGCGCAATGGCGTTCTGAAGAGGCCACACAAAAACTCATAGACCAAATGTCACCCGCCCACCGCGCAAAATTTGATGCAGCCCTGAAACAGAAAACATGGCGTGCTGGTGCCGTCTATCGACGTATCCGCATGGAAGATGGCAGCAAAGTCCAACGCGCCGAAATTCGTTATGATGGATTAGCGGGGTGTTTGCGTACACCTGCTGGTGGCTCTTCAAAACAATTGCTAATGATCACTCACAAAGGCAAAGCACGTCTGCGCGCTTTAAACGCAAGAGAGGCAGCGCGCCTGATGGGATTGAATGAAGATTATATTCTGCCTGAAAAAGAAACACCTGCCTTGCAAGTTATTGGCGATGCCGTGAGTGTACCTGTCGTAAAATGGCTATCAGAAAACCTTTTATCTCCACTCACAAAGGCCCATCTTTCAAATACAAATGAGTCATAAAAATCACATTTTCTAGTTCTAAATCATGATTGGCCCTGTTCATGCATGTAATAAACCGTCCGATGACTGCATTTAATTGAGTTATCGGCTTGAATTGACCATATTGACGTCTTTCGGCATACGCTTATCAGGCTTATATCAGTTTCAAACTACACCATTTAAGAGATCACTTTGACCATGCTTCACATCTCGACACAAAAACTCATCGAGAAACTTCTGGAACGCACCCAGAATGGTACAATCGACTGGAAAGAACGTGTTCCTGACGGTGTCATTCTGGAAACAGAAGGGTATGTAGTCGAACTTATTCGTGAGCCACTCAATGTGCGCTTGTCACAAACCAATGGCCGCGTGCTTGAAGATGTCTCGCATGATGACCTGAAAGCAGCTCAAAATGCTGAAGGCCGCAATTTTGCTGATATCGTAACAGAACTCACACGTGAAGCTGATCGCTTTGCTCGCGGAACAGAACAAGCCATTGCATCAATTCTTGATGCCGTTGAATCAAGCACAAAACCAGTTCTAAAATCAAAACCTGTCTTCTTGGGTCAGCCCAAAGAAGAAACGCCAAAATCAGCGCCCGTCCCTGGCCCAAATACAGATACTGCAATAATTGAAGATACAGCTTCAACGCAGGTTGGATCTGTTAGCCAAACTTACAACATCGACCCCTACACCAAAGAAGGTATGAGTGCGGCTGTTGGCAAAATGGTTGCTGAGATAAACGGTGCCCCTGCAGGTGACGAGCTGGACACACTCAGCACCGAAGAAGATGCCGAGCAGGCAGAGACCTCAAAGGCACCAGATACCGATCAGGATGCTAGCACTCCGGTCGCTGCTACCGAAGAAACACCAACAGGAGCTGTTTCAACCGACATCACGCCTGATGAAGCAATAGAAATTGAAGATGATCAAGAAGACGAAATCATCCCTGAATTTAAAACGCACGTCGTAGAATCGCGCCCCGCTGTCCCAGTAACGCCGTCTATGACAACGACGCTATCAGAGCCTGAAACCCCTTCTATCGACGCAGAAGCCCCTCTTCAGGCACCAGGCATCGACGCGGAACTCCCCGAACTAGAGGATAGCGCAGGTCTACCTAATCTGCCTGATATGCCAGATTTAGGAGAGCTAGAGACCTCTCTTCCAGCAAGTGAAATTGAACTTCCAAAAGCAGATATTTCTGACACAGAAGTCCAAGAGCCATCACTGCCAGAGGAAGAAGAAACCATCGCGCCTCCTCCTCCTTTGACTATGGAAACAGAACTACCAGACCTTCCAGAAGACATCTTAATTGATGACCTTCCTGAAGACTTAGACGCACCTACACCTCTGCCGGAGGCCACATCAGAACCTGTAGCTGAGCATGCCGAAACCATCGCTGAGCCAGCCCTAGCAGAACCAGAACCAGCGCCTCAACCTGCTGCGGAAAAGCCAGCTTTAGGCTTTAGTTTCCGCAATAAAGTGACAGCAACCGGCTTCACAATCGGCGGCAATATCGGAACGCTAATATCTGGTGTGCCTGATGATGTCCGCCAACGCGCTGACGATCACGAACGCATGGTGCGTGTACAGCGTGAAAAGGCTGAGGCAGAAGAGCGTGCTCAAAAAGCAAAAAAAGCCGCCGATGACGCTGCAAATGCACGCAAATCATCTATTGGCTTCAAATCTTGGTCATAGTGCCTTCAAGATTTATTTAGCTAAGAATTTACAATCACTTATTAGTGTGAGCTGCGCTTATGGACGGCAATTGCGCGGCAGCAAATATCCCGTTAGCTGGTTATCTACCAGTACAGCCTCGGCCTTCAAACACGCACGTGGAGGCGGTCCACTTTCGACGCGCAAGAAACGACCAGATACATTCATCCAATCTTTTTTCTTACTTCCTTCAAGTGGTTCAATCGATTCAACACCGCCTGTATCTTTGGCAATACATATAAACTCATTGCGCTTTGCAGTTTCCAAAACAAACGCTGTTAGTCCCTCTTCGCGAGGCTGCATAGCCGTCACTAGGGCTTTGCGGGAGGCATCCTCATATTGCGCTTCCAAGGCTTCAAGACAATAATCAGCTTCAATCGCATATATACCGATCTCACGTGTCCAATTTGAACTTTCCGCTTCTTCTGGGTCAGCTTCCGCATCAACCGTTTGTGTCTCGCCACGATACACACAGCCTTGATACACAACTTCATCATGGATCACAGAAATAGCGCCGCGCACTTGCTCATTTGCTTGTGCGTTTTCACAAGCTCCAGAAGTGATTGAAATAGTCATTCCATCCAAGGTGAAAACATCTGTTCCATTTTCTTTGGATGGCTCCCCAACTTGAGCTTCAATTTCAGGAAGTCCTAAACGTTGAAAAATGAACCAACCATCGTTTAATTCCAGACGCCAAAAAGGCTCTTGGCCTGCCGCATAGAAAGGCGGCTTAATTGCCCAATTTGATACATCTAGCTCAACATTGTTTTCTTCTGGAGCCACAAGTTCGAACTGTTCTGGGATAACATATTGTGGTGCATCAGTTTGGGATTGTCCTTCATCGGCACCAGCATCTTTGTCCTGTTCAGCGCCTTGCCCACATGAAGCCAATGCTAAAGCGATTGGAAAAATAAAACCAATTTTTGATAGCCATTTTTTTTGCATGCGCTTCATGAACAAATCCCGTCCCCTTTAATTCGCTGCGGCATTGTATTAACCAACAACCCTCGAAGGTAAATGACTAATTCCCCATTAGAGCTGCAGTATTTAAACAAAGCCGAAATTAAACGCGAGAAATAGCAGCGACACGTTGAAAATAGGCATAATTTCAAGGTCTCTTACATAAATTCCATCTAATTAGAATCACACACACAGCTATTCATCGCATTAGGCCTAACCTACTCGAATACTGGTAAGAAATCTAACTTAGTGCGCAATCGCTAAAGCTGGCCCGTCCTCAGCGCGAAGCAAACTACGGCTAACACCCCCAAAAATCATTTCTTCAACCCGCGAATGCCCAAAAGCACCAGCAACCAAAATGCCTGCACCTTCATCCTTAGTGAGCTTTAACAGCCCATCAGCAACACTTCCTGAGAACTGTCTAACAGTGGTTGCCATCCCTCTCACCTCAAGCCATTCGCGAATACGCTCGCTACTCTCCGGCGCATGCTTATCTTCTAAATTGAGCTTGTCGCCATTTTGCGCAATCACCACACGATCAGCACTACAGATAACGCGTTCGTGCAATGCCACGGCGCGGGCAGCTTCTGGACTTCCATCCCACGCAATTACAATGGTTGAAAGATTAGGGTCTTTATCCGTCCCTGCGATAATCACCGGCTGACGTTTAGACATAAGCGTATGCTCAAATGCGACACCATATGGGCCTGAAGCACGTCCGCAATCATGAGGAAATACCAACCCAGCAGATAATAGCGCAGCCCCAGCAAACTCTTGCTCTGGAACCCCAACAATGTGCCGCACCGACATCATTTTCGGCTCAATATGTTCACGTAAGCACACTGCATTAAAGGCGGTTTCGAGTTTCTCGCAAGTATTCCTTTGCGCGTCTTGAATGCTGCTCATCACAACACCGCTATTTGGCATATAAAGGCCAATACCCGATCCCGTCATCAGCAATGATCCCGTTGGATCAGGCATCGCGGTCAAACCCTGAATTTTTGTCTTGAGTCTCTGAGACAGTCGGCAAGCTAAAACATTCGCTTCTTCCATGAAGTCAGCGCCTTCAGTCAAAGTCAAAAATACACTCATCTCACACCTCCAAATTCAAGTTGATATCTAACAGGCTTAAAAACCATTTTTTAATTATGGATTATTGCATATCTGCACTTAAAAGCACAGACGCAGTGTCAAAGCCGTATTGTCACACGCTCCTTTTTCTCAAAAAAGAAGCCGAGCAACATTAACGTTGCTCGGCTTCATTCGATCCATGGATCTATAATAAATTTAGTTCATAAGAACCGACCTACTTTCCAGCAGGTGGGAAACGCTCGTAGAAAGTTTGGCCTTTTTCCGCCATTTCACGCAACATCGCTCCGGGACGGAAACGATCACCATGTGCTTCAGCCAGACGGTCAGCCTCTTCAACAAAGGCTTTAATGCCCCATTTCAGATCGATATAGGATACCGCACCACCCGAGTAAGGCGCAAAGCCCCACGCAAGAATAGACCCGACATCTCCATCACGCGCATCCGTGATCACACCTTCTTCAAAACAGCGTGCTACTTCAACACTCTGGCGAACAAGAAGACGTTTAATCAGTTCTTCGCGCATTTCCGGCGGACATTCAGTCGTTTTCACTTCAGCATAGTCAGCAAGCCCTTTCCAGATTTCTGAAGGCTTCCCTTTCTCGTCATAGTCATAAAAGCCTTTGCCAGCCTTGCGGCCAACACGCGCTTTATCTTCAACCATCCAAGCCATTAAAGCGCCCAGCGGATCGTCATTGTAATCCTTGCCTTCAGCTTCGGCCATTTGGCGACCAATTTTCAATGCTGTATCAAGACCAACACTGTCAGACACTTCCAATGGTCCCATTGGCATGCCTGATTGGCGTCCTACATTTTCAATAATGGCTGGAGCGATGCCTTCATTCAGCATTGTCAAACCTTCATGTGTGTAGGTGCTAAAGCAGCGTGAAGTGTAGAACCCACGGAAATCATTGACCGCAACAGGTGTCTTTTTAATTTTCAAGACATAGTCAATCGCTTTAGCGAGCGTCTCTTGAGTGGTTTTCTCACCCATGATGATCTCAACAAGCCCCATGCGCTCTACCGGTGAGAAGAAGTGAATACCGATAAAGTTTTCTGGGCGTGCTGACGCTTCTGCAAGACCTGTGATTGGCAATGTGGATGTGTTTGACCCCATCACTGCGATATCAGCAATTTGCGCTTCACATTTAGCTGTAACTTCGGCTTTAATCTTTGGGTTTTCAAAGACAGCTTCAATCACGAGATCAGCACCTTTAAGCGCATCATAGTCCGTCGTTGGTGTGATCAAGGAGAGCAAAGCTTCACCTTTTTCAGCTGTCATGCGACCACGCTTAACAGCTTTGTCAACGATTTTTTGCGAGTATTCTTTACCGCGATCTGCAGATGCTTGCTCCACATCCAAAAGCACAGTTTCAATGCCCGCAGCAGCTTGCACATAAGCAATCCCTGCCCCCATAAGACCTGCACCCACAACACCGACTTTCTTAATCTCGTATTGTGGTACGCCCTCTGGACGCGAAGCCCCTTTAGACAGATCCTGAAGGGATTGGAACAATGTCCGCACCATGCCTTGAGCTTCTGGTGTCGCAACTGTTTTCGCAAAATAACGGCTCTCGATTTTTAGAGCAGTATCAAACGGAACTTGCAGCCCCTCATACACACAAGAAAGGATATTTTTCTGCGCTGGGTAGTTGCCGTAAGTTTCCTTTACCAGCATTGCATTCCCAACAGTCAGAGCCTGCGTTGCGCCTGCTTGTCTGTTTGGCACGCCACCTGGCACTCTAAACTTGTCATCATCCCAAGGCGCTTTAGCTTTTGGATTTGCAAGCACCCATTCAGATGCTTTTTCAACCAGTTCCGCACTTGGCGCAGTTGCATGCACAACACCAAGACCTAATGCATCTTTTGGTGCCATAGACTTACCTTGCAGAAGGTAAGGCGCTGCCGCCTGTAATCCTGTCAAACGCGTAAGACGCTGCGTTCCACCAGCACCCGGAAGCAGACCGATCTTAGCTTCAGGAAGCGCAAGTTTAAGTTTTGGGTTGTCATCAGCTACTATTCGGTAGTGACAAGATAGCGCCAATTCCAAACCGCCGCCCATAGCAAGACCATTAATGGCAATTGCCACTGGCTTACCGCACGTTTCTAGCTCACGGAACACACGGTTGAGTGTGAATGCTTGGTTGAAAACAGCTTCATAGTCTTCAGGTGTTTTTGCTTTGTTTGCGAGGTAAAGCAGCGTTTGCATTTCACCAAGATCTGCTCCGGCACAAAAACCAGAATCCTTACCTGATGTAATCACAAGACCTTTTACAGCCTCATTTTCAGCCGTTTCTTTTGTGATCGCTTGAATGTCAGCAATCGCCTCTTTTGTCAGCGTGTTCATAGAACGCTCTGGCACGTCAAACTTTGCTACCGCAACGCCATTTGCACCAATCTCATAGGAGAATGTTGTGAGTTTCATGTGTCAGTCTCCCTTATACGCGCTCAATAACGGTTGCAGTACCCATTCCGGCACCAATACACAGTGTCACCAGAGCTGTTTCTTTGTCAGAACGCTCTAGCTCATCAACCATTGTTCCAAGGATCATCGCGCCTGTTGCACCCAAAGGGTGTCCCATAGCAATCGCGCCACCATTCACGTTCATTTTGTCGTGCGGAATGTTGAAATGCTGCATCATACGCAAAACAACAGCTGCAAACGCTTCATTCAGCTCAATCAGATCAATGTCTTTAATGTCCATTTTCAGCTTACCAAGAAGCTTCTCTGTGACATCCACAGGCCCCGTCAACATGATTGTCGGCTCAGAACCAATCGAACAGAAACCTTTCATGCGCGCGCGAGGTTTAAGCCCCATACGCTCACCCATTTCCTTCGTACCAATCAAAACAGCACCTGCACCATCCACAATACCCGATGAGTTACCGGCGTGGTGAACATGGTTCATTTTTTCAATTTCTGGGTAACGCTGCAGAGCAACAGCATCAAACCCAAGCTCACCCATCATGGTGAAACTTGCATTTAGGCCTGCAAGCGATTGCATATCCGTACCCGGACGCATGTGCTCATCATGATCCAGCAAAATGCCGCCCATTTGGTCTTTCACAGGAATGATGGATTTCTTAAATCGTCCCTCTTCCCATGATTTTGCAGCACGCTTTTGGCTTTCAACAGCGTATGCGTCACAATCATCACGAGAGAAACCGTATTTAGTTGCGATGATATCTGCTGAAATACCTTGAGGTACAAAGCGAGATTTTATCGCCGCAGACGGATCGACAGGCCATGCACCACCATTTGAGCCCATGGGCACGCGGGACATTGCTTCCACGCCACCACCAATTGCCATTTCAGCTTCACCAGTCATCACTTTGGCAGCAGCCATGTTACATGACTCAAGACCGGAAGCACAGAAACGGTCAATCTGAACGCCCGCTACTTTCTCATCATACCCAGCATTCAAGACCGCAATACGCGCAATATCAGACCCTTGCTCACCAATAGGTGCCACACATCCAAATATCGCATCATCAATCTTGGATGTATCAAGGTTATTGCGGTCGCGCAGCGCTTCAAGCACTTGCGTCGCAAGAGATAGCGATGTGGTCTCGTGCAAGGAACCATTCGCTTTTCCTTTTCCGCGCGGCGTTCTTACCGCATCAAAAATATATGCATCTGGCATTCTTGTTTTCTCCCGTGCGCGGCAGCTCACCTGCCGCTATTATAGAAGTCTAAAAAGAGTAGACGTTATTGATATAAGGCGTCCGATTAGAATTGCGATTCCTCAAGAAGGAAGAGCGGTTCAGCACCTGTTTTTACTTTTGCCAGATGCGCCGCAACGTCAGGCAACATGCGCGTCACAAAATAACGCCCTGTCGCTAGTTTTTCTGCATAAAAACCGTCGCCAGAATCTTTCTTCTCAAGCGCAATTTTCGCCATACGCGCCCACATGTAAGCAAATGTCGTATATCCAAAAATGTGCAGATAATCGTGTGACGCAGCAGCAGCATTGTCTGGGTTTGTCATGCCGTTCTGCATCAGCCACATTGTCGCTTCTTGAAGCTGGGCTTTAGTCGCCTTCAAGCCATCAACATATAGCTTCATGTCTTCGCTATCGTTTTCAGCAATAAATGCGTCTAATTCAGCGTTGAAAGCCATAATTGCGCGGCCACCTTTTGAAGGCAATTTGCGCCCCACAAGATCAAGCGCCTGCACACCATTTGTACCTTCGTAAATAAGCGCAATACGACAATCACGTACAAATTGTTCCATTCCCCACTCTTTTGTGAAGCCTGAACCACCGTGAATTTGCTGCGCATCAATACAGCCTTGCAATCCTTTATCCGTGAGGAAGGCTTTTACGATTGGCGTCAACAAGCCCATGTAATCGCCTGCTTTTTCGCGAACAGCCTCATCTTCAGAACGATGCTCAAGGTCGTTTTGAAGCATTGTCCAATATGCAAATGCGCGAGCACCTTCATTAAAGGCTTTTTGGTCCATCAACATGCGGCGCACATCTGGATGCACGATCACAGGGTCAGCTGGTTTATCTGGCGCTTTAGGACCGGAAACAGAACGGCTTTGCAAACGGTCTTTAGCAAAATCAACAGCGTTCTGATATGAAATTTCAGATTGCGCCAAACCTTGCAAACCAACGCCCAGACGTGCAGCGTTCATCATCACAAACATTGTACGCATGCCTTTGTTTGGCTCGCCTACAAGATATCCCGTTGCACCATCATAATTCATCACACATGTCGCGTTTCCGTGGATACCCATTTTCTCTTCTAGGCCACCACATCCACACGCATTGCGTTCACCTGGATTGCCATCAGCATCCAGAATGAATTTCGGCACGATAAACAGAGACACACCTTTAATACCTTCAGGCGCGCCTTCAATTTTAGCCAAAACAAGGTGAATGATATTGTCTGTAAAGTCGTTCTCACCACCAGAAATCCAGATCTTCTGACCTGATATTTTGTATGTTCCGTCAGCTTGTGGAACAGCTTTGGTCTTCATCATTCCCAAATCAGTACCACAGTGAGGCTCAGTCAGGTTCATTGTACCTGCCCACTCACCCGATACCATCTTAGGTAGATAGGTTTCTTTCTGTTCTTGAGAGCCGCCCGCTTCAATAGCAGAAGCCGCACCGTGAGTTAGTCCCGGATACATAGCAAACGCCATGTTCGCAGATGACATCATCTCACTGACAGCGACATCCAACACGTGTGGCAAACCTTGACCACCAAATTCAGGGTTGGCTGAAAGCGTTGTCCATCCACCTTCTGTCATGGCTTTATAGGCTTCAGGGAAACCATCAGGGGTCTTCACACTTCCATCGCTATTGCGCACAACACCTTGGTTGTCACCGACGACATTTAGAGGATGAAGCACTTCTTTTGTGAATTTCGCACCTTCATTCAAAATGGCATCCACAAGGTCTTCTGACAAATCAGAAAAGCCTGGGAGATTATTGTATGAGTGTATGTTTAGAACTTCATTTAGGATGAAGCGCATATCGCGCACGGGAGCGTCATAACGAGGCATAGTGTCACCTGCTTTTGATAAAAACGTGTTTAAGATTCAAAATTTTAGAACGATACTGGAGTTTATTCCGCCGCATCAGCAGCGGTATTCACTGAACTCGTTTTGCGGATCGGCGTGTCATCATTACTTGGCTTGGCCAAGTGGTTTTCAATGAGCCCGATATTCTCGTTGATCTGCGCAATTGCGCCATCAATATCTTCGCGTTGTTTTTGAAGTTTCGTTACTTGATCGCGGAAACGCTCAAGCATCAACTCCATCTGAACACGCGGTCCTTCTAAATTATACACATCAAGAAGTTCACGAATTTCAGAAAGCGACAGCCCAATATTTTTCCCCTGCAAAATCAATTGCAAGCGACCACGATCTTTATACGAATAAACGCGGTGCATTCCATTTCGAGTAGGATGCAATAAGTCTTTATCTTCATAAAAGCGTAGTGCACGCGGCGTGACACCAAACTCTTTAGCGAGTTCACCAATGCTGTAAGAACGCATGTTTTCTCCCGTCTTTGCCTGATATTTTTATTGGCTTATTTACAACCAGCTATACCTAACCATTACGTGAACGTCAAGTGATATTTCCAAACTAAACGCAGTCACGAGACGAACACATCCCCACCCCAGCTGGTTAAAATTTACCAATTGTGAAGAAAACACTGAAAATTCTGCCTATTGGCGCATTCTATTAACCCCCTTTTAAGACAGATCACTGCATTCATTGATTTGAATATAATTTGCCAGAGTTGATTAACTCGGCGTTAGTAATTTTAGACTGGAGCCAAGGATGGGGAATGCACCTTGGAGTGTTAAAGGGATCGACCCTAAAGCCCGTGCAAAAGCACGTGAGCACGCTCAACGAGATGGCATAACTCTTGGAAGTTATCTGAACCGCCTTCTATTAGAAGATAGCGGCGAATCCGACACGGAACAGTCTTACTCCCCTCTCAACCCAATCATGCGCGGTGAAGCTGGTGCTGAACGTGTGTCTGAAGTTGCTGAGACGTTGGAAGAAATTGCCCGCCGCATGAATGCTGGCGAAAACCGCTCAACCCAAGCGCTCGCAGGCGTGGATCAATCCATGCTCACTCTGCTCAATCGTCTAGAATCTACCGAGCGCACACAAGCAGGCATGTCTACCCGTTTTGACAGCGCACTAAACGACATGCGCACAACGCATGCCTCGCTTGAAGAACGCCTAGATTCACTCAGCCGTAAAGACAATTCCCGCCGCATGCTTGATGCTATGCGTGCGCTGGAAGGTGCGCTTACCAAGCTCGCAAAGCAAGTTCACGACACGCAAGATCAAGTTACCAATGAACAAGATGCATTACGTAACGATGTTGAACGCGGCGTGTCTCACCTTTCCAAAGAAGTCGACAATATCTCTCGTCGCGTCGATGACTCTGTCTCCGATGCAACAAAACGATTAGGCCGTGAGTTCACAGATCGCTTAGGCTCAATGGAGAGCCGTCTTAGCGAAACCACACGCAAACAAGATGAAAGCCTTTCCCGCATTGATCGTGTTGAGCGCAACACTGATGACCGGCTTCGCGATGTTTTAGGCCGCACAGAAAATGCGCTTGATGTTGCCCGCGCGCAGTCTCGCAAATCTGAAGAGCGTTTTACAACTTTAGAAGACCGCCTAAACAACACTCACCGTACAGCCGAGAATGCATTAAAATCTTCTCAGTCTTCATTCAATGATCTGCGCGACAGCTTAAAATCGTTTGCATCTCACACCGATGCCAAACTCGATGAAGCGTTGAACACTGCTGATAGCGCCATGTCTATCGCGCAGCGCCAAGCCACCGAGACATCAGATGAGATAAACCGCCGCAACAAAGAACTAGCAGACAAGCTGTTCGGCAGCATCAGCGACGTAGAAGAGCGCCTATCATCGGCACAGCAGAACGTTACCTCAATGTTTGCTAAAGTGTCAGATGTGAGCAATCGCGTCGAAAAAGCGGAACAATCAGGCAAATCATCAGAAGACGCATTAGCGACACTTCAAGCAGCGATGGAGCGCATAAACGACCGCTTCACAGCTGCCGAAGAAAGCAAAGCCAATGCAATCTCAACACTCGAAAAATCATACTCTTCGCTTGATGAGCGCTTAGATGAAGTTCAGGAAAAGGTCGGAGAAACGTCAAACCTCAGAACTGAATTTGAAGAAAAGCTGTCTGCGATCGCTGACAATTTCTCAAAATCAATTGAAGATACACGCGCTCGTACTGAAGAAATTGTAAGCCAAAACAACAATGTACAACCTGCTGCTCTAGAATCTCTGCAACAGCAGATGGAAATCGTGCAAGCAGATATCGCAGCAGCAGAAGATCGCCAGCTTCAAGCGGTAGAACTCATCACGAGCCAATTTGAGCGCCTATCAGAAGCATTAGATGAACGTCTTCGCAGCGTCGAAGAGCGCAATCCGTCTGAAAGTATTGCAAACGAGCTACGTCAAGAACTCAACAATGTAACGGACACTATCAATAACCGCCTTCAATCCATCGAAAGCGGTAAGAATGCGCAAATGGGACCGCTCGCTGATCAAATCAGCAAAATTGCAGCGCACATGGAAGAGCGCCTCAACGATACGAATGAAAAAATAGACGAAAACCAACGCCGTAGCGCAGAAGCCATTGAGCAAGTTGGTGAGCATGTCGCGCGCGCTACAGAGCGCCTTCAAGCCCGCAATGAAGACGCATTTGAAAACATATACGACAAAATTGACGAAGTATCCCAGGAGACACGCACGCATGTGTCTTCTGCTATGGAAGATATTGAGCGCCGCCTACAAGAAGCGCGTGAAGAATCTGCGCGCATCGTTTCTCCTGTGCAAAACACGGTCTCTTCGCTTGCGCAACGTTTAGAAGACATGTCGCCGCAATCAGACGATGAAGCTGAATTTGACGCTGGCATTGCTCCTCCTCCACTTCCTAAATCAGACAAAGAAACATCTGACGTATCTTTGGATGGTTTTGACACATTCATTGAAGATGATGATTTGGAAGTTGATGCCGACGATTCTGAAATGTTGTCAGACCTTGAAGAAAGCCAGTCAGATGCAGCAAGCATATTTGACGACAGCCTTGTTGAAGATATTGCTGCGCCGCCTGTCTTTGAAGATGAATATATTACTTCGGTTCAAGAGGATAACTCAGCCGACGCACAAAGCGCGACTCTTAAAGATGAAGACATTGCAGACCTTGCCTATAATGCACGCAGAGAATTTGCAGCAGAACTAGCAGAGCAACGCGCTCAGCTTGAAGAAGAAGCAGAACTCTTCCGTCAGAATGACGAAGCTACTGATGCTTTCACAGATGAAGAATCCACATCTGCCCCAGCACATAAATTTGGCGATTCCGATACAGATGCCTTCACTTCATCACTTGAGCTAGAATATGAAGCAGACCTTCCACCCGAAAGCGCTGCTTATCATATGCGCTCTGACGAAGGACTGGATGATGACCCGTTTGGACGCGCCAGCAATAATTCATCAGACTTCTTAAACGAAGCGCGCCGCGCCGCTAAAGAACGTGGTGCAGATAATCGAGCGGCTATTTCTGGAAACGAAGACCGCAAAAACAGTAAACTTCCAATGGTTGCAGCAGGTGTATTGGCTGCGGCAGTTGTTGGCGGCGCTGGCATGATGGCCATGCGCGGAAAGCAAGTAAATTCCGATGAAGCTTTCTCTGTTACACCGCCTAAATTTAACCCAGACGCCTCAGACGCAAACGCATTTAGCGAAGATGAAGACACATTGTTTGATGCAAGTGAAGAAGCCTTAGATACACAAGCCAGCCTAAATTCGACTGATCTGGTGGATGATGAGACCGGCGCTCAGATTGATGAACAGCTCTTATTCCCTGAAGATGCTAAAATTCTAACATCTGAAAACATCCGTGAAGCAAACCCACAGGAAGCAACACCAACTTCTGCGCCTTCAAAACGCGTTTCACCTTTGGATGCCTTTGCCTCTTCTCGTACGAACGCAGCGGAAGCACCGGCACCCGCAGCTGTCACTCTAGAATCAGCTGCTGAAGCAGGTTCACCAATTGCGCTACATGAACTGGCAATCAAACAATTGGCCGCTGGCGAGAAAAAAGTTGCAGCCGAAACAATGCGCAAGGCAGCAGACCAAGGTCTCGCAGCCGCACAATATCGCATGGGTAAACTTTATGAACGCGGCGAAGGTGTCCCTCGTTCGATTAAAGAAAGCCGCAAGTGGACAAAACTATCAGCTGAAAACGGCAATGTGAAAGCAATGCATGATCTAGCGGTATTTTATGCTGAAGGCGAAGGCGGCGAACAGTCTTTCGTCGGTGGTGTTGAATGGTTCACACGCGCTGCTGAACATGGCCTCATCGACAGCCAATACAATCTTGGTGTGCTCTATGAGCAAGGCTTAGGTGTTTCAGCCGACCCAGCAAAAGCAGCTTACTGGTTTGAAATTGCAGGCCGGAATGGTGATGCAGATGGTTCTCGTCGCGCACGAGACATTCTTAAAAACCTCTCACCTGCTGAAGCACGTAACGTCACGAGCAAAGTTGATAACTTTATTCCACGCGCAGTGAATGGCATCGCAAATGGACGCTTTGGTGCGCAGGCTTGGAATGCTCCCGTTAAAACTCAAATTGCAGAAGCGCAACGCCTTCTCTCTCGTATTACGGGCACACAATTGAGCGCGGATGGCATCATGGGCCCGCAAACACGTGAAGCGATTCGCACGTTTGAAATGCAAAATGGCTTTGAACCAACAGGTGATATTTCCGATTCCCTGATGCAGCAATTGCGTTCTGTAGCCTCAAGCGGAATTTAGGCTGAGGTCAAAACACTTATGTGATTGATAAGAGACGGAATAATTTATTTTGTCTCTTATTGGCTCCATGGGAAGACTTTTCTTTAGATATTGCTAGTTTTATCCAGTAAGAGTGGTTGCAATACTTTCTTTGCGACCCCATGGAAAAAGACATGCAGATACACCTACCCATTGCCGAAATAGCTGTTGATCCCTTTGTGATCATTGCCATCGGAGCGGGTGTAGGGTTTGTGTCGGGCTTGTTCGGTGTGGGAGGTGGCTTCCTGCTCACCCCTCTTTTAATGTTTGCAGGCGTACCGGCTGTTGTTGCCGTTTCTACGCAAGCCAACCAAGTTCTCGCAACTTCAATCGCAGGCGCATCTGCACACTGGAAGAACCGCGCGGTCGATGTCCGCATGGGCCTCTATATGATGTCCGGTGGTTTAGTGGGGTCAGGGCTTGGGGTATGGGTTTTTAAAATACTCCGATCCTCTGGCAATATTGATGAAGTTATCGCCATTTCATATGTGGTTTTTCTCGGCATTGTCGGCGGCCTTATGTTCTGGGAAAGCATCGGCCCCGCGCTCGGCAAAGGCGGTGACGGCAATAAAGATCCCAAACGCCGCAGCGCTATGCGCAAATGGACGCGTGCCTTACCATTCAAGCGACGCTTTCCAAGGTCTGGCCTATATATCAGCATGATCCCGCCAATCCTAATTGGATTCTTTGTTGGCTTCCTCGCAGCTGTACTTGGCGTCGGCGGCGGATTTATTCTCGCACCAGCAATGGTGTATCTATTAGGTGTTCCGACACGTGTTATGGTTGGTACATCCCTGTTTCAAATCATTTTCCTAACTGCGTTCGTGACCTTCCTACAAGCTGCGGTGAACCAAACAGTCGACATTGTTCTTGCGGCGGTTCTCATGGCTGGTGGCGTGGTTGGTGCTCGTCTTGGTGCAGCAACAGGACAATACTTAAATGCCGCACAATTGCGCTTCCTACTTGCCCTTGTCGTGCTCGCAATGGGCGGAAAAATCGCTTTCGACCTCTTCTTTGGTTCAAACGCAGAATTTACCTTGGAGGCACTCAAATGAGATTACGCCTCTCATCCCTGCGCATAGCTATTTTTGCAAGTCTAACTGCAATCTTCGCTGGCAACTGCCCGCTGACGCTTGCAGAAGCTCCGCCCCAAAAAGAAGGCAAACCTCACTTAACGTCGAAACCACGCCTTTCGGCTGCACTATCAGAACCTGAAATCAAGGTAGATGTAGATTTTTCCGGCACGCGCATCACCCTGTTTGCTGTGTCTGATGAATGGGATAACCCCAATGTCGCTTTTGCCGTCGCACTTGTCGGCCCGCACCGGCCCTATGTTGTTGTGCGCCAAAAGGAAAAGACAAAAGAGCGGTTTGAATTTGTCTCTGCTCCCGCCGTGCTCGCAATCGCAACAGAAACAACTCTGCGCGAAGAAGGCTCAAATGAAGCCTTCATCATTGCAGGCGTAAACCCACGCTATAGCGCCATGCCCGCTCCCGCAGATATGACAAATCCAAATCTTGCAATGTGGCGCAAAGCATTTGCAGATTTAAAAGCTGAAGATGGATTATTCAGTACCCATGATACGGGACTTGAACGTCTCGATGGCGGTCTTATTCGTGCAGACATAGACTTACCTGCCGCCGCTCCCCCAGGCGAATATGATGTGCGCATTTTGCTCTTCCAAGACGGCGTATTACTCGCTGAAGCGGAAACACCTCTCACCCTATCTCGCAAAGGTGTAGAGCATGCATTATTTGAGCTGTCGCACGACCACCCATATTTCTACGGCATTCTTGCCGTCTTGCTTGGCTGCATGGTCGGATGTATCGGCGCATTGATGGGCGGCAGACGTTAAGTCTGCCTCTTACTTCTATCCTAATCGGTTCGATGGTCGCGCAAGTGTCAAGATAGATTCCCCAATCTTGCCACCCACTTTGGGAAACATCGCAATCACGCCTTCTTCATCAAGACTGAATAATTCCCCACCAACACGCATTATCGGCTCACCTTTGGGCAAGACGTCAAAATTGCTGATATTATCGACAAGCAAACCATCATCTTCATGCGATTTAATCACGACATCATAAAGCTCATAGCATTCAAATCCGCCATCAACTTTTGGGATCTCGCCGCTAATCATACCCAAGCCTACAAGTGCGCCTCGAATGGCAGATACACCATTATCAATACAATCTGGCGCATCATGCTGACCACACTCAACCGTGCACGCATAACCACCAGCATTGCGCATATATTCTGTCATTCCAACACTCTTTTCTAGGGCAGGATAAGGGTCATCTGTCTTCCCGATCGACGCGTTAAAGTCTGCCAATGCGCGATTGTATGAACCCAACCAACCATGCAAAACGCGCTTAATCCCCACAGACGCTCCAAAAGCTGTTTCTGCTTCCTCATGAGCAAAAGGCTCAAGCCCGTCTTGATTATCCTTTGGTCCCAAAAGCGCAAATGCACCTTCGCCCTTTCGAAAGCTATGGAGGTCCAACAACACATCATGATCGGCAAGTAAGGCGCGCACGGCTGGTACAATCTTGTGCTCGCTTAGCTCACCCAATGCCTCAACGCCCATACAGCGGTTAAGGTCTACATCCACAAAACGTGTGTTTTGTGCACGCGCAGCTTCATTCACAACAGGTACGAGCGTTACACGTCCTTTTTTCAGGACACGATCCCATCCCTCAAGAAATGCGCCGATTGCATCTGGTCCGGCGCGTTCATCCCCATGCACCGCGCCCGTAATCACTAAGGCTGGCCCCGCGACACCAGAATCAAATACATATTTTTCCATGAGAAGCCCGCCTTGAATTTACGCGTTCGCGCATCATTCTTCGATGCTTGAACATTGGGCGGGACGTTATTTTCTCAACGCAAAAAAAGCAATGCTCCCACGTCTATTGCGACGACGTGACAAAGCGCGTTATTTCTTCAGCAAAGGCCTCGGGTTGATCCAGCATCACATAATGGCGTGCATCCTCAATCATTCGTAAATCTACGCCTTTGAGGTTGGCATAATTCATTTGATAAACGCCCGCCACCACAGCCTTAGGAAAGCCTGCGCTTTCGTCAAATGCATACACCACTGTTGCAGGAATTTTGATATTTGACACTTGCTTACGAAGATCCTGTGTCAGCACATCATACATTATATTAGCGACAGCCGCCCGATCCGATGTGACTGTCCATTCAGCGGTAAGGGCTGCATGTTCTGCCGACTTAGACAGACGCTTCATCGCAGCAATCTGGCTTTCTTCAAATTCAGCGTCCGTTTGCGCCAACATCTCATCGCGCGCTTTTTCCGCCGCAGGCACCATATTCTTCTCTGTTGCCATAGGATTTATCAGCACAGAAAAGAAAGGCAGCACATCAACACTCATGATTTTAGAAACGGCATCTTCATGAGAAATCGCCACCATGAGCGCTACAATGCCGCCCATAGAATGACCTATTAATATTGGGTCATCCATTTGCTCGGCATAAGCAGCCACTTCATCAGCCAGCGCAGATAAAGCGCCCGGCTCCGCATTTGCACCCGCTTGGGAGCCTGCAAACCCATTTACGTGCAAAACATGCACTTCAAAATCGTTTTCCAATTGATCACGTGTCGCATTCCACACCTCAGGAGAGGATGCGAGGCCGGGAAGCAATATAATTTGCGGCTTATATTCAGAGGATTGTTCAGCGATTTCGCCGTAAACATGAGCTTGGAAGCGCGTAGGGACAAATTTATCAACCATACCCGCTTGGCCATTCATTTCTTTTGCCTCCTCCGAAACCATTGTGTCCGGAGGCGATGTTTTTTCATCAGAAGGTGAACAAGCAGCAAGCCCTAAACTCATCAAGAGGGCTATACCTGTGTATGCAAGTCTATGTGAATTATTCCAAGCCATGAAACCCTCTCCCTATTATATTATAGGGAGACTGACGCATCATATTGAAAAATTCAACACTTGTTTAATTTAGATAGGGCGTGCATTTCCAAATGCAGCCAAAACATACCCAAGAACATCACCGAAAGTCTGCTTAGACTTTGTAACTGTTGGTTCAATATTGGTTTCAACAGATGATTTCACATTTGTTGGAATAAATGCTGTCAGGTAAAAGCCGCCCAATGGAAAAGACATTGTCTCTTGTGCTTGGTTGTTTTCAATCTGGCTCATAATCACTTCCCTATTCATTCCCTCGCAAAGTCTATGCTTGCTTAGGTGTATATTTGGCGCTTCATGTCTGCGCTCGAGAAAAGATATACCTTAACCCTAGGGATGCGAAAACAGATAATACATCAAGACTGATATGCATAATGGTATATCTTTATCACATTCATATAGCCATATTTTTGTCTATATTTTATTGTCATTTATCGAATATCGAGAATACTGCTCTAATTCCCAATCCTCAGCATCCAGAAGTGAGCTACACATGTTTTCCCCACGCGCGAGATTTTTATCTATTCTCCTTCCGGCCTTTGGATTGGCAATGCCGCTAAGCGCAAATGCAGACCCCACTTGGCCACACCTATTTAAGGAAGCCGCTTTGCCTAAAAGTGACGCGACACCTGCCAAAGTCAGTTACCAGTCTGAAATTATTCAAGTGGATGATGAGGAATGGGGAAAGTTAGTTTATCAAATCGAAAACTCTGCTGAAACAGGCATAAAAGTTCGAGTTGAAACCTTCCCAACCGAAGGCGACCAAGCCGATATAGAAGAAGAATTAAACGAAGACCAAGACGGCGAGATTTGGTGCGATGATTACAACGAAATTATCGGCGGCCCTGTCGAATTAGTCTCAGAAACAGATTCAGAAGCCATTTTCAGTTTCAACGCAAATGCAGATTCGGCTGAAGACAAACAAGAACGGAAAATCCTCGGCAAAACCCGTATAACCGTGAATGTGGATAAATCACTCAAGGAAATTACTCAGTTTAAGTATGAGCTGACAGAGTCGGTTAAGCCGATGATGGTTGCAAAGATAGACACATTTGAACTCGTAGGAACGTGCGCATCGCATGAAAACGGACGCCCTATCGTCACTAAAGTTGCTACAAAAATCACAGGTCGAGCTATGGGACAAAGTTTCGGTCAAAACTCATTACAGACCTTTAAAAACTTTACGGTATCAGCTCAATAATTAGCGCGCCCCTATTGCGCGGAATGACGCGGCAAACCGAACGTAAACCTTTCAGAAAAGAAATAGCGCCATTGTAAAACGTAAAACTTGGCTAAACCTTGTTATCATCAAGGGGCCAAGCTTACGTTATACAAGGAAGACGTTTATGCGCCGCCCGCTTCTCTGGTCGACTATAATTGCGATTTCAACCGTCACAATGACGGCCAACGCTGTCAGCCCACCGACAAACACAGGCGGCGGACATAACGCCCAGACACCTCACGCGCAGCACGCATCAACGACATCCAATGCCAGTCGTCATAGCTCAACACATTGGGATTATTCAGGACCACGCGGGCCAGAACATTGGGGCGAAAAAGATAGTGCAAATGCAGCTTGTCAGGTCGGCACACAACAATCACCCATTGATATAAACTCAACGACACCAGCATTCGCGTCTGCGCCGCAAATTGACTGGAAGCCCATTAAGCATGGCGATGTCGTTAATAATGGACACACACTCCAGCTAGATGTGAAAGATGCAGGCGGGATCACGCTCGACGGCAAGTCCTATGAGCTTATGCAATTTCACTTTCATACCCCATCAGAACACACAATCCATGGGCGGCACTTCCCTATGGAGGCACATTTTGTTCACAAGGCAAGCGATGGCACGCTTGCAAACATTGCTGTGATGTTTGCTGAAGGAGCTAACAATGCCGAACTTGACCCTATGTGGTGGTCAGCGCCGCTCTCAGAGGGCAAGGCAGCCGTCGCTTTCAACCTCGATATGGAAGATCTTCTCCCCACCAATCGTGCTGCATTTCGTTACCAAGGCTCCCTTACAACACCACCATGTTCAGAAATCGTAAGCTGGACCGTTTTACAAACACCATTAAGCGTTTCAAAAACCCAAATTGCAGCCTTTAGAGCTTTGATCGGGGATAATGCGCGGCCAACACAGCCACTTTATCGCCGATTTGTGCTTGAAACACCTTAGGGCCAACGACCTCACAGCCACCCATAAAATCATCTAAAACTCTCAAGAATTGTGCGAGAGAATTAGGCGTTTTGTATAAAGCATAACGCCTAACAGCTGAATCTTGTTGGGTTTGCCAAAAAAATTGCGTAGAAAGAGCCAGCAGGTCAAATTCAAGACCAATATTTAAGGGGCTACTACCAGCCATTAGGTGAAGAACCACTGGATCTGGTAAATGGTGATGGACTGGGAGACGCAAATGAAAATTACATCCATTCTGCTAGCAGGCATTGCTAGCCTATCCTTAATGGGATGCGATGTTTTAATGATGCCAGAAGGCACACCGCCGCCTCCACCGGACCAACCGCCGCCGCCGCCGCTTGAGGGTGACTTTGAAGAGTTTCCCGCATTACCAGAAGAAGCTGTACCACCTGCTGGCGACGCCCTTGAAACCTCACAAGTCTACACAGACCTTGCAGCGATCAATGCGGTTGCGTGTACATCTGTTGGCACTCCAGTCCCGACTCAAACCATTGCACAAATCGCAAACGCGTCAGCGCCTCAATCGGCTATAAATGATGCAACTTCCAGCAATGTTGTTCAGCCTTCTGTTGTGGGAGCTGTTGGCGGAGCTTTGTCTCTCTCAGCTATACGCGCTGATTTCCCCGGAATTGTAAAATTAGAGCCACGCAAAAACATCTCTGAATCAAGTTATTCGAGCGGGCATTGCGGTGCCACCCGCATCTCAAACAATTGGTTTGTGACGGCGGCTCACTGCCTCGATGAGCAATATGATGTGACAGTCCTCAAAGTCGGACATGAAAAGCTAGATGGCCCAGTTGTGCGTGAAGTGGAAGCTGATTGGGCTGCTTGTCACGCAGCTTATGGCGGACAAGAAGGCGGTCTAGCAAACGATATCGCGCTTGTGCATGTCACAGACGAAACCGCCGACAGCTTAGTGGACATCCCTATTGCGACGCTCCTAGCAAGTGAAGATTCACTTACGCCCCTCACCACACCTCAAGCCAAAATGGCTGGATGGGGTCTCACCTCTCCAGGCGGCAGCCTCTCCACGACCCTTTTAGGAACATATGTTGACGTCAAATCCGTTGGGCCAGCCATTATTAAAGTTGGCTCTATCGAAGGCAAAGGCCCATGTGTAGGCGATTCAGGTGGTCCACTCTTTGTCGATAGTGAGCAAGCCCAACCCGTTTTATGGGGTGTACTGTCAGGTGTAGAAAAAGGTGAAAACGCTGCCTGTTCTGGTGATTATCTTGCCCGCTACACAAACCTGCAAGGTTACACAAACTGGCTCAATAATGTGATGATGGCTTGTTCAAGCAATCCCGCATTGTGCCAAAAACCGGGTAATGCGTCCTAATTCACAAAAATATCTGAATTAACCGGAACAAAACTATAGCATAATGCGTATAAAGCGTAGCGACATGATTCAAAATGGCGCCCCGTCCGTGCGACTATAATATCCGCGCGATTATAATATTTGATGACCTACCTAAAGGAGACTTTCGTGGAGATTAATGCCGTAGAACTTTGGGAACAATATCAAACACCCATACTTGGCTTCGCCTTCAAATCCTTGGGCGCACTCATTGTTCTCGTTATCGGGTTGCGCGTTGCCAGTTGGTTAGCCGGCCTTGTACGCAAACAATCTCTAAAACACGCATCTATTGATGACACGCTCGGAAACTTCTTTGCATCCATGGTGCAATGGGCAATATCAGCGGCAGTCTTTATTGCGGCCCTTCAGGTTTTTGGCGTTCAAGCAACATCATTAGTCGCAATATTAGGTGCACTTACTCTTGCCATAGGTTTGTCCCTGCAAGGTGCGTTAGGTAATATTGCCTCTGGTGTCATGATCATGCTTTTCCGCCCTTATCGGCTCGGCGATTTCATCAACACTGCCGGCGTCTCAGGAACAGTTAAAGATATCAACCTCTTCCAAACAGTGCTGGCCACGCCTGACAACGTCAAAATCATGGTGCCGAACGCACAAGCGATTGATGGCGCAATTACCAATTATTCCGGCTTCGATACGCGCCGCGTGGATATAACGCTTTCCATTGATTATAATGACAACATGGATCAAGCCATTGCTATCATCCGTCGGATCATTGAAGCAGACAGCCGCGTGTTAAGCCTTCCAGACAAACCTTTTGTAAAAGTCGTGGAATTGAACGCTAGCTCAGTTGATATTGCTACCCGTTCATGGGTTAATCGTCCTGATTATTGGGATGTAAAGTTTGAGCTCACAAAGAAAATCAAAGAAGCCTTTGATGAGAACGGCATTACAATTCCTTACCCACACACAACGATTGAACAAAAAAAGGTCAAATAGACTTTTTATTGGCGAATTAGAAATGCGACGGATGTGAAAAAAACGATATTTCGTTTGCCTAAGATAAGTGTTGATTGGGAGGACACAGCGCCTCCCAACGATACGCCATCTTTGCCCGCCTCATCCCCCGCTGCCGATGCTGCTTTGGCAAGCAATGCTCCACAAAATACACAAGCAGCATCACCAGCAGCCACAAACAACACCCCACCACCTCAAAACGCATCACCGCCAATCGCAAAAAAACGCACTCTATTAGACGTCCTGCTTGGCACCAACCGCCCACCTAAACCACCTCGCACACTTATGGCGCGTTTATTTGGTTTAAGAATTGGACAATTCCTAAACTTGTTTTTGTGGTCAGTTGTCATTGGCGGCGCGATGAAACTCACCAATTTCAATCCGCTCAATCCGCAGTTCAACGCGAGTGAAACAGCAGGAAATGTCTGGCAGCAAGGTTGGTCAGCTTTAGCGTGGATTGTTAAGACAAGCTGGCAACCAGCCTTGACTGGTGCCGTAATTATCATCCCAATTTGGTTTACATGGCGCATATTAACCCTGCCATTCCGGCGTTAAATGTAAACGTGGGGTTAAAAGCATGTGTGAGATTCATGCATCGCTGCAAAACAGCCCTAAACCTTAATCAGGTAAATTAACCCTATAATTGCAATAAAAGCGTGGGTTGGTATCACATGAATATTGAAGATGTCCGTAGGAAGCGGCGCTATGATCCCCGAAATCTTCGGTCGGTCATCGCCGGCTCAAACCGTTTTAACCGAAATTTGATGCTCGAAATCATGCGGACGCTTGGTGCTCTTCAGGTAGAAGGCGCAAAGTGTGAAAACTCCCTGTTCAGAATAATGGATGAACAGCGCTGCAACGCTCTCTTTATTGAATGGTCAGACTCATCGGACATGGACATTGTTGAGATGGTCAAGAAAGTGCGCCGTCTACATGATGACAATCTGCGCCGTGTTCCCATTATTGCTATATCCTCACAACTTACCAAGGAAATGGTAATCGCAGGGCGCAATGCCGGCGTTGATGAATTCCTTCGTCGCCCATGCTCGCCTAGCGATGTGGAAAAGCGCCTTCGTATGGTGATTGAGACACCGCGTCCTTTTGTAGATTCGCCTGTCTATATCGGCCCGTGCCGCCGCCGCAGCAATCCTGCTGATTATCACGGCCCCCGCCGCCGCGATCGTGATGGCGCATCGCAAATCAAAGAAATTTCAGATGCAGAGCGTCAACTCGTCAATAAAAAAGCGCCCATGTCTGTCGCATTAGCACGTGTAAAAATGGCATGTACGCTTTTATCAACCGACCCCAAGAATGCACCTATCCGTATGCGCGCCGCCATGGAAAAGGCACGCCAGACGGCCAGACAAGAAAACGACATACCATTCTTACGCACTTTACAATCTTTTGAAGCATTCATGGAAGTTATTATTCACTCACCGAGCAATGCAGGTGATGCCCGTTTTGTCCTCAACACTGGCATAACGACACTTGAACAATTACTTGTTCTTCCAAGAGAATATGACAGCGCCCGTGAAACCGTCGCTAATGCATTTTCAGATGCTATTCAACGGCGTATGGCAGCATAAATATGACATCATCTTCATCTCAGAAACGATCACTTTCCATTGCAGATACCGGTAAGCTGAAAGTGCTCGTGGTAGACCCCAATGCCTATATGCGTGGCATTGTGGCCGACGCTTTGCGTCGTCTGAATATTGGAGAATTGAGCACAACATCCTCAACAGATGAAGCCAATGATATCTGTTTAAGCTTTCGCCCAAATATCGTAATCACTGATTGGGAAGCTGGCCGTGTATCTGGATTAGAGTTCACACGTTCTATCCGCCGTAGTGAGAAAAACATTCCTCGGGATATTCCCGTCATTCTACTTGCTTCAACAGTTGCCCATGACCAACTCATGGCTGCACGCCAAGCAGGTATCAACGAATTTTTACTAAAACCCGTTTCTGTTCGCGCTCTTAAATCTCGTATTGAAGAGATTGTGATCCGTCCGCGTAAATTCATTGATAGCCGTCATTATATTGGGCCGTGCCGTCGTCGCAAAATAGATGTGGATTTCGAAGGTCCGTGGCGTCGCCTCACAGATGAGCCACCTATCCAAGAAGAAGATAATGATAATCCTGTCCAGCTCGACAAATTGCGTGCAATTGTGGGGCAGCTATCAGGGTTTGCATTGCGTAATTCTGAAGACCCGCGTGAAATCGTGCGCGGCTTATATCGCCTTCTCACTCACTATTCTGGAGAAATTGACCAAATCGGAGACAAAACAGTTTCGGAAGTTTGGCGCTCTGCACAAAGATATATTGAGGGGGTCGGCATGACCCCACACTATGATCCTAAAGTTATACTTCGTCACTTTGAAGCCGTTGCAGCCGTAACTGAAATCGCAGTTGGTGATGTGATGCAACGTCAAGCTTTGGTCAAAGATCTAAACCGACTTGTCACGAAGAAAATACACTCAATTGCTTCAAATGTGCGCGGTGTTGCGCGCGGATAAAGCTGTATTATTAGCCCGCAATTGTTTGCTTTTTTCTGCCTTCTGACACATTCGCGATAACACCCACCCCAGCACGCAATAAAATCAAACCCAATATACCGATCATCGGGTCGCCCAGCTTTGCCATTGTAAAAGCACCCACAAATATCCCGATATGCAATAAAACAATCCGCCCATAGGGTGCGAACATTTCATCCCCTATTTCAGCCTTCACATGCTCTCCATTGCGCACATACAGCACGACGTGCTGGTATAATTCCCATAAGAATTTCGCGCTCAATATACCAACTAGCCCAATCAACCCCATCGACGTAACGATATCCGACACGGCACTATCACCCAGCTGAGAAAACGACGTGGCTATATTGGAATTGCCGCCCACTTCGCCCAAAAAAGTCAGTAAAAACACACCATGGCCAAGGCAGAAACCGCCATAGTGAATAGTGAAAAAACTGCCCATAAATAATGCAGTAAATAGGCTAGAAATATTCCCCTTACCTACTCCAGCAAACAAAATGCGTATTACAGTGATGACGCCGATGACTAGATTCTCAAGCCAATACAGCAGCACTAACTCTAACGCACCCCAACCCATTGTTAGCACAGCAATAAGCGGCAATAGATCAACCAAAAACCCCGTCAAAATGACGGGCGTTTGCAAAGCACGCTGCCAATATGCAAGCTCGAACATAATTGATCATCCCCACTCACCACGCACACAATTGTGTGCTCAATTCGTCCAGCCCAAAATGTAGCCGTAAATTTGCTTTTCCAGCAAACAAAAAAGGGAGGCCCAACACTTAGAGCCTCCCTCTTCTATAATCATTGCATAAAGGGCACCCCCTCATGCAGGCAAGTTTAGTCTAGCAAACCAAGGCTTTTACCTATGACGTGAAAGATTTCATTTTCTTCCATCACACCTGACACAAGGTTAGATCCAGGTCCGCCTGCAAGCAAAGCCACATCTTCCCCAGCGTGGGTTTCAGATGCCATTGGCACAGTTGCTTGTTGCATAAAGTTTTTCTGCGTCGTGTCTTGCTTGCTCAAATTACTGCGCGCACATCCAGCTTCAGCATCACCATCACCTTCGCCACATACAGCGCCGGGTCCATTGGCATATCCCAAAGTAGTGTATGGCTTTCCATCCGCACCAGTATTTGGCGTAAATCCATAGCTAGATAGACCTAGAATTGGATTATTGCGCTGCGAATACCCTGAAATCGTCATTGTGTGTGAGTGATCTGCCGTAACCAAAATCAGCGTATCTTCATCAGACGTCATTTCCAGCGCTTTTGCCACAGCTTCATCCAGCGCAACTGCATCACTCAAAGCACGCGCCGCATTTCCACCATGATGGCCGTGGTCAACACGTCCGCCTTCAACCATTAGCAGATAGCCTTTATCGTTTTGACGAAGACGCGTAATTGCCGCCTCTGTCATTTGAGCGATACTCGGCTCGCCAGCACCATCCTCTTCACGGTCCAATGTGTACTGCATGTGAGATGGCTCGAATAAGCCCATCACATGCTTGTCTGACGCAAAATCAATCGCATCAAAACCTGCCTGATCATACACAAATACGTGTGCGTCAGATTTTTCGTTCCATTCTTCAATAAGGTTGCGTCCGTCTGTGCGGCGGCCACCTTTGTTTGGGTATTCAGGGTCAGATACATCCGCAGGCATAAGGTGTTGACGTCCACCACCCAACACAATCTCAAATCCGTCACCGTGATCCCATTCGATCAATTGGCGCGCAATATCTGCGCAATCGCCATCTTCAACTTCTGTATTGTCTTCCCAATTGCGCGAAGCAGACTCAGAATATGTTGCAGCTGGTGTCGCGTGTGTAATACGCGCCGTTGACACAATCCCCGTTGCCAATCCCTGCTCTTCAGCAATCTCCCACAAACTATCTGTTCCCGTGGCTTCCGCAGATGCACAATTTCCGTATTTCGCATCTTGTGTCAGGCCCAATGTGCGACCAGGCACTTTCACGCCTGTCGTCATGGCTGTTGCAGTTGCCGCAGAATCCGCAATCTGGGAGTCATGCGAATATGTTTTAGACAATGCAGAATATGGCAAACTATCCATCGCCAGATGATAACTCTCACCATCCACACCTTTTTGCTGACCCGCATAAATGCGAGCTGCTGTAATCGTGGAAATTCCCATTCCATCGCCAATAAAGAGGATTACATTCTTAGCAGGCTTCACATCGCGCTTTTCCAACTTGCTTTGAATCGCAGCTGCTGCGCTCACATAGTAGGAATCAGCTGACTGAGATGGCGTAACGGCTTCGCGATCGCCAAAAGAGGCAATCTCTGGATCAGTCAAATGGGTGCACGCAGATAGGCCAAACAGGGCCGTTGCGCTCGCGAGTGCGGACAAACGGATAGATTTTAACAAGATAACTCTCCGGTGGGGATTTTAAGAATGTGGGTTTGGGACAGACCCTAATAAAGTTTTGCGTCAGTTTCATAGCAAAATCGACTCTATGCGACACTTATTAGCGATTAAATCCACCTCACCCAATAGGGATAAGACAAAACTTATCCAACAGCGCGCTAAATTGCTCATACTACGTCCATCACACCTCATGGGGCGGCTCGCGACCGATCGTGCTGGGGTGGGATGGTGTACCCTTCAAACCACATGGCGCATTCGGAGTGTCTATGCAGGTGTTGGGCGTGCTCTAGGGGATATCCTTTGCGGGGGTGGCTGTCGTCATCCTTAGCGGGCTTTGGGGGCAGGAACCCCTTATAAGAAGGAACCTCACCACGGTAAATCACCATGCGAGGCACGCAGATTTGCGGCCTACTTACCTGCTGGGGCCCGTGTGCAGATCGGGTCTTGGCTATCACTGCCAAAAATCTGTGTGCCTCGCGCCCTGATTTTACGAAGAATGCTTATACTCTCGCATCAGAAATGGTGGCGGAGGTTTTGGTGTATCCGGCCCTCAGGCCGACGAGCAAAGCGAAGGCACAGGTGCGCCAATTTCTAATTGGCAATCGCACCGAGCATAGACAGTCAAATGGCGGAGGTTTTGGTATATGTGACGCTCATATCGCCGGCATATCTACAGCGAATCTAAACGCTGACATCTCTTGCCCAAGACTGCGCCATGGCCTACCAGCAAGAAAGACGACTCACTGAAAAGTCGCAGAGAATACGGATCAAAAGCTAGGTTTACATCCATAGCCTGAGCCGAGTTTGCAAAGGGGAGCAAACGTTCATGATGCTACGCATATTGCGGTCCTTGGGGCCTGCCGTCACTTTTCCATCCATGACAGAAGCCATTCGCGCTGGCTTTGGTGCGTTTGTCGGTTTGGGGCTAACGGGCCTCTTCGTTCTTTCGCCAATCATTGATCTGCAAACGGGTCTCTATCTCGTTGCGCCCTTTGGGGCCACGTCCGTATTGCTGTTTGCCGTCCCAAACAGCCCCCTTGCCCAGCCTTGGTCGGCCATTGTCGGCAATACCATCGCCGCTATCATTGCAATTGCCATTTGCATGTTCATAAGCGATCCAACCTTGAGCATCGCGCTGTCTGTTGGCCTTGCCATCACGGCCACCATTCTTTGCCGCGCCGTGCATCCCCCCGCAGGCGCTGTTGCGATGACAGTCGCCATGAGTCCCGAAGCCATTGCGCGCCTTGGCTTTTGGTTTGCGCTCACCCCCATCGCCATTGGCACAATCGCGCTTGTCGCCGTGGCGATCATCTATGCCAAGCTGACAGGGCGTCATTATCCCTTTCGCCAATATAACGAGCCAAACCAGCACAAGACAAATGATTTAGAACCCATTGAAAGACTGGGCCTTTCAGAACAAGAACTCACCGATATTCTCGAGCGTTATAGCCAATCCTTCAATCTTGGTGTGGAAGACCTTGCCCGCCTTATCGGTGCCGCCGAATTACAAGCCGCCGCCCATAGAACAGGCCCGCTCATCGCCGACAACATCATGTCGCGCAATCTTGTGAAAGGGCCGCCAACCATGCCGCTATCAGATGTTGCCGACCTATTCAGACGGCATAAATTCACAGCCCTTCCCGTTGTCGACTCTGAAGGCATTTTTCTTGGCGTTATTTTCCAGATTCACCTGATTAATCGCGCCAGAGAAGATTCTCTTCGCCTACATCGTGGTTTTGAACATGTCTTAAAAAGGCTTCTTGATCCTAAGAGAGAACAACCCATTCGCGCCGAAGATATTATGAGCGTCACCATTCCCCGCGCCTTTATCTCGACGCCAATTGCCGCCCTTCTGCCCTTAATGGCTGAGGGTGATATCGAAGCCATTCCGATCATGGATCATAAGAAAATCATCGGCATCGTCACCCGCACCGACCTCATCGCCGCCCTCGCCCGCACCTATTCCCAATCCCCGCCACCCCCCTAGCACTCACGACCGAATTTCCCGCGAAGGCGGGGGGGTATAGTGATATCCAGAATTAAATAAATCTGCCCATTTCACCAAAGACAACTGGCGTTCTTAAAATCAAATGACTTTTGCTATATTACAACGTATGGGTGTTTTAGCTATAAGTGAAAATTAGATTCGGGATTTGGGTATGGGTATCGAAGATTATGTAGCTAGCACGAAATTTGGTATTGATAACTTGAGTTTTCTATTTGGTGCTGGGACATCATTTGAAGCTGGGTATCCACTCATATCTGGGTTGACAGTCTCCGTATTAGGCGGACTTTCACCTGATGAAAACAATAATCTATCAGAAGTATTCACAGCTCTTAAAATTGATGTGAACACCCTAAACATAGAAGAGATTTCTGATTGTGTTCTTAAACATTACATTGAAAGTCAGGATATACGGTTTTTTTATTTAATGGATAGAATAAGATCATTGATAAGCGAGGTTATTCTAGATGTTTCAAATCCAAACTTGTCCAATCATATATCATTTTTTAATTCTCTAAAACGTAGAGCCTTTAATCGCTCCACTGTTGTCTGGATTTTTACGACGAACTACGATTTGCTCTTTGAAGAAGCTGCCGCACTATCTGGTGTAAACCTGATAAATGGGTTCACAGGGGTATCGACTAGATTTTATTCAGAAGATGAATTTCATGCTGTGCGAGGTACAAGAAGTGGTAGTCGTTTTGTAGAAACTCCTGCATTAACTGTAAGGTTAGTTAAACTTCATGGATCAGTTTCATGGTATAAGAATGAAACTAATGTTTTTGAATGTCATCCTCAACAAATTCCCCATGACAAGCCACGGTGCATGGTTTTGCCTAGACGCAAGAAAGTCATTGAGACTTTAGATACTCCATATCAGCGACTTTTTCGAATTTCTAGCGAATTTTTGGGAAGCCAGTGCGTGAATTTAATCGCATCGGGATTTAGTTTTTGTGATGACCATATAAATGATACTCTGATCACCTCCAAGATAAACAACGGCAAAATTATTCTGGCTAACTTCTGTGAAGTTGAACCTCCAGAATTGACTGACCTCAGATCAAGACCAAATGTCAGTCATATTACTAAAGATAAGCTTATCAATGGTGGGATAGAAACAGCGGGTGCAACCGACTTTTGGAAATTCAGCGAATTTGTAAAACTTTTTTAGGGGGAAGTAAAATTATGGCTTATCAAATTGGAAAAGTCATTCAGGTCAAAGGCGATCAGATTCATATAGAACTAATTGACCATGATTCTTCTAAACCAATCGGTGTTCCAGAAACTATGGCGGTAGCAGTACCGACTGATGATGGACCAGAAACTCTACTGATCGGGCAACCTGGCTCGTTTATAGAATTATCCTTACCAAATGGAAGATTGCTGTGCTTAGTCACAGAAATACAAATGAAGCAGGTTAATATTCCTATCTCAGCAGAAAAATCAGCCATGTTGGAAGGTGAGCTTTTACTAGATAGGGCTGCCAGAATTCTTGTATCAATTCCTGTGGGAACATTTAATTCAAAGAGCGAATTTGAAAGAGGAACGAACTCCCTTCCAACGGTAAATGCTCCTGCCTTTGCTGTATTACCTTCCACAATTGACCGTATTTATGCGAGTTTCGCTGAGGGAGACTTTTCTCTAGGAAAGCTTTCTTTGTTTCCAGAACAAGAAGCCAAAATGAATCTGGATGCTTTCCTTGGCAGACATGCAGCCATACTAGGACAAACAGGAGGTGGAAAGTCATGGACCGTAGCGTCTATTTTGCAGAAAATATCTAAATTTCCTCAGTCTACGGTACTACTTTTAGATCTTCATGGGGAATATACGAACGCCTTTGGTGAAGAAGCTGAAGTAATCGCAGCTAATGAAATAGAAATGCCCTATTGGCTAATGAACTCTGAAGAGTTGTTGGGTCTGATGATTGATCGAGCTGAAAGTAGCGCGCCCAATCAAAATGCTAAATTCAAAGAATTACTTCAGGAAGCCAAAGAGAGTAATGTAGAAAATAAAAAATTGGGGTTGGAAAAGATTACAATTGATACTCCGGTGTTTTTTGATCTTAAGTCTATCATCGATGAATTCAGAAAGTTGGATGTAGAAATGGTCGCGGGTAAAACAAAGCCTGTTAAAGGACCGCTCCATGGGGATTTTACTCGACTATTAATGCGTTTAGAATCTCGTCTAAATGATCGTCGTTATGATTTAATTTTTAAACCCAAGACCTACAACACTAGCGCATCGATGAATGATCTATTTCGTAAAATTTTGGGTGAGCAGGAAGATGCTGCAAAAAAAATTGTTGTGTTAGATATGAGTCCGGTCCCATTTGACGTTCGGGGGTCTATAATTTCACTAGTGCTCAGATGCCTTTTTGATTTTTCATATTGGTATAGTCGAGTAAATGAGTCTCGGTATCCCATTTCCATCTTTGCTGATGAAGCTCACATATATTTAAGCGACAAATCTAGTGATAGTGCACCACGAGAAAGTGCAGAGCGAATTGCTAAAGAAGGACGGAAATATGGCCTAAGTTTAACGGTTATTAGTCAGCGTCCGAGAGAGTTATCTTCTACAATCTTATCCCAATGCGGAAGTTTTCTTTGTTTGAGAATCTCAAATCCAGATGATCAATCTTATGTTCGTAATCTACTGCCCGATTCTGTTAGAGGTATTACCTCTATGTTTTCTTCATTAACACGTGGAGAGGCTATTTTGATAGGAGATTCAATGATGATGCCTACGAGAATCAAGGTTGATAAACCTAATCCTACACCAAATAGTAACGATGCTTCATTTGTCGATACTTGGTCAAAGGAAAGAGACGTTTTGGATGTTGAAAAAGTATTGCAGGCGTGGAGAAATCAAAAAATTGTTTAACGATCAGTCAATTCAGATACTCCAATTGATCAATTGGGCTAATCGCCTAACCAACTCTGGATTTAACCTGCATACACCGTCTGATTGAATATCAAAATCAGCTCCGGTGAAAGTCTCTTCTTGAACTAGCTTCAATACAACCCGATCTACAACGGGCCGCATAGGTTCCATAATATCAAGTGCAAAAGATGGCCTTGGTGGTCCTGTTCGTCCCCTTGAGCGGGTATGAATTATACCCAGCATTGGATCAAAACCAGTTGCGATAGCCTGAAGCTGCATTTGTCCAAGAAGCATTGTGTAGACATAGTTCAACATTGCATTGACAGGATGTGTGGCAAATACGTTTTCGGCTTTCCCTTCTCTGAAAAGAGAGGTGCGCGATTTAAAAACAAGCCAGTCGTCAGGAATGGGATATTGCTTCGTTGATTTCCACTTTAAATCAATTGACTGCCAAGCTCTGAAATAAGCACTCGCCGCTTGGGCTTCGATTGAAGTTAGCTCTTTCAATTGACTATGAGTACCGGTCTTCAATTGCTCAACGAATGCAGGTATTTTTCTTAAAGCTGAATCTCTAGCTTTCGACGTTGGCAAATGAGACTCAAGAGTTTCTACAGCGTTATTTAATTTATCTATCATCAAAGGCAGAGCGAAAGATATTTGCTTTGCTTCATCCTTTCTAGCTGCTAATTGCCATTCAAATTTTTCTGGATCAGCGGATAAACCGCCTGATGTAATTAAAGAAAAGAATTGGCCGTTCCATTTAATTCTAATTAGCGGGATGTTTTGTTCAGTTAGCCAATCCAAGGCATCGAGTGTAATTGTCCCGTGTCCATCCAAAATTATAATTCTTTTAGGACGATCTAATTCACCCTTAAAATAAGATAATTCTCTATTTTTATTTGGGTAATGCGTATTACCATCTTTTACAATTAAACGAGCTTTATCGACTTTTAGCGATAAGCCATGGCCCGTTAAAATTAAAGGCTGGTTTTCACGTTCACGGCGCTTTCTAATTGGTAAAAATGATTGGTATTTGTCTAACCAATAATTGCAGCGATTAGGCCATTCGTGAGAAATGTTATCAGTATTTAAATCCAATTTATTCAATCTAATTGTGTCCTTAAGCAGCCAATCAAAACGAATAAGAAATGTCCGATTTAAACACATCAAATACTATCACTTATGAATTGATTTCACTAGAACATTCTTGGGAAGATTATTCCGATTTAGGTATAGATATTTACAATTATAGAAATGAATTAAAACGCTTACGTCACGACAATGGACAAGAAACTAGAGAAGAATCTGATGCTAGATTACAAAAACTTTTTCAACGTGAAGAAGGTTTAAAGACTCAGCATTTTGATAGAATTCACAACGGGTATTTTGATGCGTTTGGCAATGATATAGATAAAGGGGCGGAAAAAACCAAAATACCGCACGCTATGTTTGATGATAGAATTCGTGATTTCGAAATTAATTGGGATTCAAGCACTTTAAAAGCTCATGGGAAAACGTTCATAGGTATTGAAGTAAGGCCGAGTGATCTCTTGTTGAGAGAAATATCTGAGAGCAAAGACCAATATTCTCAAACGGCAGCCCACATTGTTTCAAAACCGAATCCATCTAAACAAGGCAGGCCTTCACGTGGCGAACAGATTATGAAGGCAATTCTTCGTCATCACAATGAAAATAAGGCGTGGTTTGACTTACCACCTACGGAACGTCGAATTCAGTATTTTAAATTCATAAAAGAAGTTTATCAAAAATGCCCTAAAACAAGCCAAGGTTTTTCATATAAGACTATTGAAAAATACGAGAAGATTTTTAAAGAAAGTCTATAAAAAACAAGGCCTATAAAACCTATTTAAAAAAATCACTTTATAGGTTTTTATCTAACTTGCCCATAGGTTTTATAGAGTTCGTTATCTCGATTGTGAAGCGGTTCCCATTGGTCCGCACATTAATCGAGAAGCAACATGGCCCGCAAACGCGACTATAAAGCAGAATACGAACGCCGCTTAGAACGCGGCCGAAAAAAAGGATTGTCGCGCTCACAAGCGCGCGGCCACCCAAAAAAAGGTGAACCCTTGGCAAGTTCACCTCAAGTCAAACCCAAATCAGATGAGAAGATAGAAGCCGCTCTTCGACACATGCAATTGGGCATGTCGATGACAACAGCTGCGCGCACTGAGCAACTCTCATCCAAACGTCTTAGCCAATTCATACACGCGCACGGTATTGCTAAATGGCAAAACCGCAAATGGATCATGAAGGATAGCAGGCCTCGCCGCGTTCCTCATATCAAAGGTTCATACGCAACCACCGTAACGGTGCCAGACTTTGCAAACGCAAGTCGTGCAGGCCAATACCATAATGCAGTCGGACGGTTTGTGAACACAGGTGATCTGTCATTCATCGAGCCTTTTGAGGGTGACAGCATCATCGACACCAAAGGTCGTTCTCACCCCTTTGAAACTGACCCCAACAATCTCTTTCGTTACGCTATGAAAGATGAACCCCCATTCCATGAAATTTATCAAATCGTCTCAAACTGAAAAGGAGTATTCCAATGGACGATATTATTACTGATGCAGACATTAGACATGAAAATGCGGTTAGCCGCCTCGGAGGCACAAACAAGCAATGCCTTCATTGCGGTGAAGAAGATGCAAGATGTTTAGAACTACATCATCTCGCCGGACAAAAGTATCATGATGACGTGGTTCCATTATGCCGAAATTGCCATCGCAAAATATCTGACACTCAATTAGATCACCCTGATGATCTAAATGCAGCAATGCCTGTCATGTTTTCAATAGGTCGCTATCTTTTGGGAATAGCAGATTTCCTTTTGATGATTGCTCATCGTCTGCAAGAGTTTGGACAGCAACTTATAGAATGGGCTCAAGGTTGCGAATTGGTTCCAATTGAGGAGTCGGTTCAATGATCAAGCTAGAACACAAAACAGCTTACGTTCGCGCCTATTCGGAGAAAACTCAAAAGAAGCCAGTTAGCCAACATAAGAAGCGAAACAATGTTGATACACCGTCTGACTGGTCACTCGTATTTGATTGCGAAACAAACATTGATGCAGCTCAAGCATTACGGGTGGGCTTTTATCAAGTCCGCAAGTCAGGTGAGCTTAAATCAGAGGGCTTATTTTATGATCCTGACAATGTGTCGAACTCTGATCTTAAAACCATCCAGTCTTATGCTGCGAACCATAAGCTAAACATTGGAACCGTCCATGAGTTTAGACACAAAGTATTTCTTCGTGTTGGATATGAAGCACGCGCGTCGATTATAGGGTTTAATCTACCTTTCGATATATCCCGCATTGCTTTGGACTGTGGTCCTGCGAGAGGAAGCCTTAGAGGGGGCTTTACCTTCAAGCTTTCTGAAGATCGCACCAATCCACAAGTCAGAGTGAAGCATCTTAGTTCAACAGCCGCGCTCTATGACTTTGCTAAACCTAAAGGACAAGACACGCCACGCGGAATGCGTAAGAAGGGTTTGAAAGTTGAACCTCATCGAGGTTATTTCATTGACATAAGAACGATTGCTATGGCCCTGACGAGCCGTAAGCATAGTCTAAAGGGCTTGGCTCAGTTCCTGAAGGTGGAGACGCAAAAACAAGAGACTGAAGAGCATGGCGGCCCTATAACAGAAGCCTATCTTGATTACGCGCGTGCTGATGTTCAAGCGACTTGGGAATGCTACGTAAAACTCAAAGCACAATATGACAGTCACGGGTTAGAAACACCGCAGCACCGCATTTTGTCTGAGGCTAGTATTGGAAAAGCTTACCTTAAACAAAAGCAAGTGAAGCCTTTGCTTGAATGTCAGACTGATCTTCATAGAGAAGACATTGGCCCGATTATGAGTGCTTACTTTGGTGGCCGTGCTGAAGCGCGTATCCGAAGAGAAATTACTCAAGTTCATTATGCTGATTTCAAGAGCATGTATCCAACGGTAAATGCACTAATGGGGCTTAGTCGCTTTCTTATCGCAGATGGTTATACCCAATCCGATACAACACAAAATACACAAGAATTCTTGAACACTGCTACTCTTGAAGATCTTCAAAGCAAGAGCACTTGGAAACAGCTTACAACGCTTGTTTGGCTTAAATCTGATGATGACCTTTTACCCTTCCGCTCCAAGTATGGAGATGAGAAAGGCACGCTCACCATTGGGCTAAATCATATCTCTTCAGATACAACGCTCTGCTACTCTCTTGCAGATGTATTGGCTTCCAAAATTCTAACAGGTAAGACGCCTCAAATTGAAAAGGCCATAACCTTTAAAGCTGGTCCAAAACAAGATGACATTCTGCCAATCAATCTATTTGGAAAGCCTGAATATCGCGTTGATCCACTTAATGAGGATGTGTTTGTAAAGTTCGTCAATTTACGTGATGAAGCCAAAGCCCGCAAAGACCCGTTACAACAAGCCATTAAGATCATAGCGAATGCAACTTGCTACGGTATCTTCGTTGAGGTCTTAAGAGATGAAGCGCCTAAACCTGAAACGCTAAACATCTATGGTCCTGATGGTAATGGCTTTGAAACGAGTTCAACAGCTTTAGAAGAGCCTGGAAAATACTTTAATCCTGTCTTGGCTGTTCTCATAACAAGTGCAGCGCGACTTATGTTAGCTTTGGCAGAACGTCTCACCACAGATCAAGGCTTAGCTTATACATTCTGCGATACTGACAGTATTGCGATGACTAAGCCAGATGACATGAGTGACAAAGATTTCTATCAGCGCGCTCAAAGTGTCATTGATTGGTTTGAGCCGCTAAATCCATACCAGAAGCAAGGCTCAATTCTTCAAAGTGAAGATGCAAATTACCATGCTGAAACTGGCAAGTTGGAACCTCTTTATTGTTTAGCTATCTCAGCTAAACGCTATGCTTTGTTTAATTTGGATGAAGACGAAAAACCAATCATTAGAAAAGCGTCCGCGCATGGTTTAGGCCATTTGATGGAGCCTTATAATGCAAGCAATCCTGCACCTTGTATTCCTAAGCCTGTTATCCCCGTTCATGAGATAGGTGTGAAGCATTGGCAGCATGATTTTTGGTATGTGATCATCACGTCTTTTCTTAAAGGTGAACCTAACAAAATACCGCGTGATTTCCATCCTGCTTTAGCAAAGCCAGCCCTTAGTCGTTATGGAGCGACTAGCCCTGCAATGCTTTCTTGGATGAAACATTTTAACGAGGGTAAGACATACGCTCAAAGTGTGAAGCCGTTTAACTTCCTTACAGCACCGCTTTTGAGAACTGAATGGTACACGCCTGCACAATTTGAAGGTAATATACCTGGAGCCAATCCAATCCGCGGCCGTCCTAACGAAGCGTCTAAACCAAAACCGATAGCTCCTTTTGAACGTGATTGCGATATTGCGATAAGTAGGATGTTTGATCGGAAGACAGGTGAAACCGTCTCAAAAGAAGTGCTCAAAACCTATGCTGCAGCGCTTGCATCCTACCATTTCAGTCCTGAAGACAAGTTTGATAATGGCGGATCGTATGATCACGGACCGACACGCAGGAAACACATAAAAGTAGATGGTCTTCAGCTTATTGGGAAAGAAGCAAACAAGGTTGGAGAAGCTGGACAGCCTGATCCGGTAGCTACGGTGGTAGTCGAATATTCAGACAGTAACGGAATGACGTAATGGGTTGGGAACGAATGACTGAAACAATTAGAGTTTGTGATTGTGGAGAAGGTACCATTACGTACATCTATGAGATGGATGATTGGAACAGAACTCGGAGTTGGGAAGAATTCCAATGCCTGCATTGCAAAGCAGAACATCAAATCATCATCGATAAGCGTCAACGAGATCACTTAAAGCGTGAGGCTCTTCTCAAGGAAGCTCAAAAGTTAGCTACTGATTGCTATCTTGAAAAGTGGTTGGAACATTACAAAGGCCATTCATCGAAGAGAGTTTGGGAAACGCTAACAGGAGGAAAAGTTTATCCAGCGCTTGGAACATTCTATAGGCATGTTCGTCGTCGTGGACTGGAAGTGGAACTAAAATTTTGGTTCTCCAACGAACTACAAGAGTCACTGAAAATAATAGATGTCGTTGATCAAGAGATATCCAAACCTCTTGAAGATCGGAATAGAATTCCCGAATTATTTCGACGCTCATTAATCTCCATCTTGGAATATCCAATCAAAGATCGGGCGGAGCGGCGATTCGTAGAATGGCGGAGCTTTAATATCGCAGACATCTTCGCCGAGGCGGCCGCGTAGGATGGAGGCTTTGTCTATCATGTTTTGGTCTATCAGGCGGATGTAGGGGGTTTCTTTTCCATTCTTGTCTTGTTCTAAAGAAGCAATTAGATGGGAATTACAAAAGCGATCGAAATCATCTTTTTGCGGTTTGATTAGACCTGTCCATGTAATATCCCATATACGGACTGTGTTGTCCCAACTCCACGTGAGGATATGTGTTTCATCCTTACTAAAGACGGCACCACTGACCCAGTTCCCATGTTGTAATGCGGATCCGACCTGCAGGCCAGTTTGCGTATCCCATATCCGCGCGGAGTTGTCATTACTCCAAGTAAGGATACTTGTTCCATCCCTGTTAAAGACGGCACCATTGATCTCATCCTCATGCTTTAATGAGGCCCCCACCTGCAGGCCAGTGCGAATATCCCATATCCGCGCTGCATGATCATTGCCCCATGTGAGAACGCGCGTTTCACCCTTATTAAAAACAGCACCATTGATCCCATCCTCATGTTTTAATGAGGTCCCTACCTGCAGGCCGGTGTGTGTATCCCATATCCGCGCTGCATGATCATCGCCCCATGTGAGGATGAGTGTTTCATCCTCGTTAAAGGAAGCACCATTGATATGATCCTCATGCTTTAGAGCTGGTCCAATTTGCTGGCCTGTATATACGCCCCATATCCGCGCTGTGTTGTCCCAACTCCATGTGAGGATGCGTGTTCCATCCTTGCTCAAGACGGCACCATTGATACCATCCTCGTGTTTTAGAACTGTTCCAATTTGTTGGCCTGTATATACATCCCATATCCGCGCAGTATTGTCCCAACTCCATGTGATGACGCGTGTTCTATTCTGGCTAAAGACGACATCATCGGTTTCCCCCACATGCTTCAATGTGAAGGATCCAATCTGCTGGCCGGATTGTACGTCCCATGTTCTCACTGTGTTGTTCCCACTCAGTGTGAGAACGCGCGTTTCACCCTTATAAAAAACAGCACCATTGATCCCATCCTCATGTTTTAATGAGGTCCCCACCTGCAGGCCGGTGTGTGTATCCCATATCCGCGCTGTATCATCATCGCCCCATGTGAGGATGCGTGTTTCATCCTCGTTAAAGGAAACACCTTTGATCCAATCTTCATGTTTTAGTACGCGTTCATTTTGTACATTCCATATTCGTACTGTATCGCCCCCACTCAGTGTGAGAATGCGTGTTCCATCCTTGCTAAAGGTGGCACTACTGACCCAATCCTCATGTTTTAGAGTTGGTCCAATTTGCTTACCGGTTTGTGCGTCCCATATTCGTGCTGTATCATCATCGCCCCATGTGAGGATGCGTGTTTCATCCGCGTTTAAGGAAGCACCATTGATATTATCGTTGTGAATTAAGGCTGGCCAGACCTCTCTCCCTGTTTGAGCATCGAAGCGAAGCGTTGCGTTAATCGTTATTGTAAATATATATGTGCCGTCTTTGTTTAAAATGGCACCTTCAACCTTACTAGTATGCTCCATTGTAGGGCCAATTTGCTGGCCTGTTTGTGTGTCCCACAACCGCGTTGTGTTGTCTCCACTCCATGTGAGGATGCGTGTTCCATCCTTGCTAAAGGTGGCACCACTGACCCAATCCTCGTGTTTTAGAACTGGTCCAATTTGCTGGCCTGTATATACATCCCATATCCGCGCTGCATCATCATCGCCCCATGTAAGGACGCGCGTTTTACCCTTGTTAAAAACAGCACCTTTGATCTCGTTCTCATACTGTAGTGCGGGTCCTATATGCTGCCCGGTTTGCACATCGTAGATGCCGGCGGTGCTATCATTTTTCCAGGTGAGTATACGTGTTCCATCCTCACTAAAAAGGGCGTCATTGACATTTTCCTCATACTGTAACGTGGGACCAATCTGCTGTTTCGTTTGTGTATCCCATACCCGCGCGATGCTATCATTACTCCAAGTAAGGATACGTGTTTCATCCTCAATAAAGGAGGCCCCAATTATCTGTACCCCCCCACTAAAGAGGGAGTTATTGACATAATCAACGTGTTTTAGGGGGGAGCCGATCTGGTGCCCGGATTGTGCGTCCCACAACCGCGCTGTGTTGTCCCTATTCCATGTGAGGATGCGTGTTCCATCCTTGCTCAAGACGGCACCATACACATGGCCCTCATGCTTGATACTCAATGTATGGTTTGAGAACTTCTGGGCATTTGACCTAAATCGGCTAAAGGCTTCTTTAGATGCTGGAGACAGGAGTGTATCTTGAGCGCCAAGAATTACAAGTTTGGATGCTCGCAAGTAATCGCCTTCATCTTCATACTGTCCAGCGACACTTGCAGTAATCAGAGATTCTATTCTTGCATCATTTCTTATTTTCCTGATTGTTTGCCACCCACCCCACAGAAGGCCTAGAAATGCAATAGAAATGGTGGCGAGAGTGAAACGTTGCCAAAAGATTCTTTGTTTTTCTTTTTCCTCAGCTTTACGAATTTGCTCTTCTTCTTTGTGTTTAATCGTTTCCTGATGCGTGTGACATGCATTTAGATAGACCTCTCCCACCGGTCCGATGAGTGATTTCAGATCTGCACGCTTAAGAAGGTCCAATGCTTGCGTCAATCGTTCGCCACTGTGAACAAGCAGATCGCTCTTGTGTTCTATTTCTTGAGTTTGCTGCTTACGCCATAATTTCGCGGCTTGCTGAACCTGATGCAAGTGCTCAAGTTGAAAACGTTCTTCACCTATCCATGCAGAAAGTCCATGCCAATGCCGCAGCACGGCTTCATGTGAGACTTCAATACAGCTTTCGGCTTTGACTATTGATTGCACAAGTAAGCGTTCATCTACAAAATGCGCAACCAGCTTATGTAGATGTATGGGTAAGCTAGAAAGAAAGGATACACGCCGCATAGGGGATGAATTTGCTTCATCAAGTTGGACAAGCCAAGGAATAAAAATCTGGCGAGCGAGTCTGTCTAGCTCTGATCGACTTGAAGGAAGGTCAGGGTCTGCTTCTGCTCGTTTAAATACAGCTTCAACCGCTATATTAATAGCTCCATCCAGGCCGCCAAGTCCTTCATTATATTTGATAAGTTCCAGAAGATTATTATCCACATATTCTTCAGTCAGTCTCTCAAGCGTGAAGGCCAATAAAGGCAGAGCATCAGCCGTATCAAGATCTTTTATAAGCTTTTCAGTAAGTGCCGGTTCAATCTTTAATGGTTTTTTTGAAAGCCCCGCGGGTCCTTCAATCACTTCTTTGAAGGCTTGAGGTGGAAGTGGAGGAAGATTAAACAACTCTAATTGACGTGCCAGATGTTCATGTTTCTGAAGTAAACTGAGACTATCTGAACGGATAGTGGCAATGACAACTAGGTTCGTGACCCTTGTAAGGCAATGCGTCAATAAATTTATCGCATCCTTACCTGAATGATTGTCCACTGAGAAAAGCTCTTCAGCCTGATCTATGGGAAGAACAATTGTGGGAGCACGCAGTGTTTGGGTTTCGCCCGCAGCCTTTGCAAGTCGCTCCAAGTGTCGGACACGCTGAGCTGCTATGTCATTTAAAGATTTTATACTCCGTTCTATAATTTGATTTGATCCTGCTTCCTCTATATTGACAGAGATTGCCTTTAACACCCCTGTTTCACCCGACATTGCATCTTGTCTCGGGCGAAAAATCGGGAGGGTGATGAAATTTTCTGTGTCCCGCTGCAAGCGAGACAATAGTCCCGCTTTTAAAAAACTGGACTTACCGGCTCCGGAAGCCGCAGCTATGGTCAAAATACGCCTCGGTAATCCGCCCCGCATTTGACGTAATTTATCTAAACCCGCTATGATATGCGAATCCCGACCAAAATATATAGCCGCATCTTGCTGTTCAAGTGACCGCAAGCCGCGATAAGGCTTGCGGTCAGGCTCATTTTCCGGAGGCCACATGAAGTGTTTTGGTGATATCTGCGCTCGTGTGAGCCCGAGCCTCAAATTTTCCAATCCGCTTTCACGGGCATTTAAGGTGGAAATATCTGCAAATTGAATGGAAGCAACAAAATCAGGAATAGAGGTCGCGAGCGGTTTGATAATGACAGGAAAAATAGGTTTTCCTGATGATTCAGCATGATTGAATTCACGGAGGCATTCGGGTGAACCAATCCAGTTATCAGATAGACACACTACCACAGCCTGACAATTATGTCCTACAAAATTGAGACGCTCACGCCATCTATCCCCAGAAACAAATTCGGAAAGATCGATAAAGATTTGGGAAGGAGCCCACCCGCCAGATTCAATCAGCCAGTGTCTAAGTGCTTTGGCCTCCGAATTGTCTTCATTCGAATGACTAATAAAAATCTCACTCATGATCGTCCTCACAATCACTTATACTAGCTTTCAGAAGATATCAGGCAAATAATGAAGCGCAAAGTTCAATTATTATGGAGAAAGTGGGGTAAGTTATAAAATTAACGTTTGGACATAAAAATAGACCCAATGGAATATGCTTACGAACGGACTAAGGTACAGTTAGCTTTTTTATAATGTACTTCCAATCAGCAAAGCCATTAAGCAGTTTGATAATACTTCTTGGGTCTTTCCTGTCAGAGTTTTTAACTATATTTCAAATGTTACCACAGAGGTAAGTGCTCGCAAATGCTGTGCTGCTCATCAATCCGTTTGAGGTATTTTTATTCCGTGGTGAAAAATAATAAGGTCACCATCAGTATGGGAAGTAGTGTATGACTAATGAATTTCGGATATCACTATACCCCCCCCGCGAAGGCGGGAACCCAGCCCAAACAATATAGACGGGCAAAGCCCGCCACATTCAATTGTCTGGATACCAGATCAAGTCTGGGAAAACGAGCTGAAAGGATATTTAAAAAACAGCAAACGCCGCCCCCGCAACCAAACCAGAGGAAAGCAAATCACTCTCCCAACCGCCTCCCCAACGAAAGTTGGGGTCCAGCACGGAGGTTCAATTTAAACAGATGGAAAGAATTTATTCCTGATTAGTAGATTTTTATCAAATTAGAACGTATATTAATTATTGTGCTGACGGAGAGGTAATGTTTGGACTAAAACCCCTCCGTCAGACACGGGCCTCACCTCGTAATGTACTGCTTCCTTCTGGAAGGGAAGCTTGAGGCAACTTTAGAGGGGTATCTTACTTTGGTTTCCATCGTCCTGTGGAATCATCAAAGCTAATTAGCCCTTCTTTTTTGAATCTTGATAGATGACTACTCAGTGTCCCTATTTTCAGCCCATTGATCTGTTTTTCGATAAACTCAAACAACTCAGTCAAACTGTAACCATCAAGGCGTTGAGCCGATTCTTTCGTACTAAGATCTCGAGAAGTATTCAATCGCTCTAAAACTTCTCCCAACAAATAAAACTTCAATACATTTCGCTTATTGATAGTGCTGTTGAGTGAGAACAACTGATTTTCTTCAACATGTTCTTTAATTTTCTTCAGCTGTATTACGTACCTTTCTAAATCATATATTTCCATCTCAGTAGATCGAATTTCATCTTCTAATTTTTGAAAACTATTCTGCATAAGTATCTATATAACGCACTAAACGCGCCACTGCAATAGCTATCATTGCAGCAGAACCACACCTTAAAATATGAAAAACTGTTTAAAATCAGCTACATAGAAAAAAGCTATGAGCGACAATATAATATATGGATTCATCCATATATTATATTGAAATAAATGTCAACTTTTTTGATAAACCTGACGAATTACCCCCTAACCCCGTATCGCCTCTTCGACGATGCGGGCTACGTCATCGACATAGCGTTCGGCTTTTTTCTCGCCGACGCCGGCAATGCGTAAAAGGTCATATTTGCTGAGGGGTTTTGCAATGGCGATTTCGCGCAGGGTTTTGTCGTTGAAAATAACATAAGGCGGCACGCCCGTATCGCTGGCTAATTCGCGTCGCCAATCGCGCAAATCCTCAAACAGATCGACTTGATCCGTGCTGAGGCCATCGCGGATATTGGTGCCGCTGGATTTGGTTTTCTCGCGCTTGCGGATTTTGGTCGGGTCTTCGCGCATGGCAATCGTCACATCGCCGCCAAACAGCGCCAGCGTCATCTCTTTATCGGGCGCATACAGCGTGGGACGATTATCATTATCATCTTCCGCCAAATATCCATCAAAAAGCAATTGATCTATCACCGAGCGCCACCCCACAGGGCCAAGCTCTGATCCCACGCCATATGTGGTGAGCTGCGACATGTCCTCGTCAATCTGATCTTTCGCATCACCGCGCAAATGCGTCACCACACGCCCGCGTCCATAGCGCTGGCCCGTGCGCAAAACCGCAGACACCACCATTTGCGCCCAGCGTGTCGCATCATAGCCTTCACTTCGCGGACTACGGCAATTATCACACTCGCCGCACTCTTTCACATCCTGCTCGGCAAAATAGCGGCGCACCCCTGCCCGCCGACATGCCATCCCGTCCAGAAACCCAAACAACTGACGCGTCTTGCGAATCTGCACTTGGCGCACATCTTCCACAGCGTCCGATTGCTCTGCCCAGCGCACCAGCTTGCGCATGTCAGACGGCGAATACAAACAATATCCCTCTGCCGTTTCACCATCACGCCCGCCGCGCCCCACTTCCTGCCAATAGGCTTCGATGGATTTGGGCGGGTCCGCATGCACAACAAAGCGCACATCTGGCTTATCCACGCCCATGCCAAATGCCACCGTCGCACACATCACAAGATTATCTTCCAACAGGAAACGGCGCTGTCGCTTCTCGCGTATCTCTGCATCCAACCCCGCATGATAAGCCAAAGCAGGAATACCCGCCTTCTCTAAAGCTTGGGCAATGCGCTCTGTACCATCACGCGATCCGGTATAAACAATGCCAGACTTACCCGCCTGTGCCTTCACCAGCTGTATAACGCGATCTGTGCCTTTGCCGTCTTTACGTTCAGCATGGAGGATTAAGTTTGGACGATCAAAACTATCAACAATCTCAGCTGCTGTTTCTAGGCGCAATTGTGTTTTTATATCTTGGCGCGTACGCGGGTCTGCTGTCGCTGTCACCGCTATACGTGGCACATTGGGGAACAAGTCTTTCAACTCTCCCAACGCCCGATAGTCAGGCCGGAAGTCATGTCCCCATTGGCTCACACAGTGGGCTTCATCCACAGCTATCAGTGAGAGATCCAATGTCTGCAAACGCGCTCGCAAGCCATTGCTCATCAAACCTTCGGGCGAAACATAAAGCAAATCCATCTGCCCATTGGCTGCTTTATCCAACGCGATCATGCGATCTTCAAAGTCCATCGAAGAATCGAGCCGCTCTGCACGCACGCCCGCTTCACGCAGCGCGTCCACCTGATCCGCCATTAGCGCAATCAAGGGCGATACGACCAGCCCAACACCCTCGCGCACCAATGCTGGGATTTGATAGCAAAGAGACTTCCCGCCGCCTGTGGGCAATATCGCCACCACATCTTCGCCTGCAAGCACGTGCGAAATCACGTCCGCCTGCAAACCGCGAAACGCACCATAGCCGTAAACCTGACGCAGCACGCGCTGCGCAGCTTCCATATTGGACGCTAACGTATCTGTTTCAGCTTGAATGAAAGGTTTGGCCTGCGCCGACTCACTAGACATCGCGTGAACCTACATCGCTCTTTTATGCATGGCGACAACACTTTCACGGAAAGTTCAAATAAAAGCACTTTTACAACGAAAACATATATGTTACACATGTAACAAGTCAGTTTATCTCGAACGAAACTGCCTCAAACAGTGGACCAAAATCGAAAAGGAAACTTTTTTATCGGCAAAAACTCTAATTTTTCCAAATGATTAAGTCCATTCAAGACGCATTGCCACAAAAATTCCTTATTGTTTTACTTGCAATGTTTATTGAAAAACGATAATCATTAATCGTCTTTCGAGATGACCCCCGAGAAAGACACCGTGTATAAGCGGAGTAGCTTGCCCAGCTACTCCGTGCCCCCAAAGAAAATAAAAACATTGATTTAACCCCAAGGAACAGCCCAATGAAAAATCTTACTTCAACAATCACAGCCGCAGCTTTCATCGCAACTTCAGTCGCAGTTATCGGCCTCACAGCGCCAATCGCATCTGCACAAGATGCAGTCGCTTTTGAGTTCAACTACAGTGTAGATGAATTGCAGACAGAAGCTGGCACGCAGCAAGTTCTTGACCGCCTAGAAACAAGCGCAAAAAGAGCATGTGACACAGGCAATAGACGCCTCACTCTTTCCGACATGCGCGTTAAAAATGCATGTGTGTCGACTGTCATGCACAATGCCATGGAAGAGATTTCAGCACCCGCGCTTATTGCTCAGTATAAAGCAGCCCACAAAACTGGGTAATGCGCTTTACACAATTGCCTGATACCCCCGCTTACCCCCTATGCGGTCAGGTAATTTTAAGGACCGGAGTCACCCATAGCTCCGGTCTTTTTCATCTCATTCGTAGAAATACCGCGTGTCTATCAGTCAACAATATTGCTTAATGCACGAAACATATAGACATGCCGCACAACAACGTCCTCAGCATTTGCGCTATATCCCCCGCCCAAAACACCAACAATCGGCACGCTCATTTGTTTACATGTCTGCGCCACAAAATTATCGCGCGCCTGCAAACCCTCATCCGTCAATTCCAACAAGCCCAGCCGGTCATCCTTGTGGGGATCAACCCCCGCATTATAAAACACGATATCGGGATTAACACGCTCAATCAGCTCTCCAAGTACCTGCTCCAGCGTCTCCATATACATGTGATCGCTTGTCCCTTTGGGTAGCCCAATATCATAATCTGAAGGTGGTTTCTCGCGTGGCCAATTATCTTCACAATGCATTGAAAAAGTGAATACACGTCGATCATCTGCAAAAATACGTGCACTTCCATCACCATGATGCACATCTAAATCTATTATTAGAACTCGCTTCACCAAACCTTCAGCCAGCAAATTGCGCGCAGCAACCGCCACATCATTAAACACGCAAAACCCGGCTCCATAATCAAATGCGGCATGGTGAGACCCGCCCGCCGTATTACCGGCCGCGCCATGTTGTAATGCCAGCCGCCCCGCCATCAACGTTCCCGCAGCTGATGCGCGTGCACGGTTTGACACATGAATTGTCCATTCAAACCCTAATTTACGCTGGGCAGCACGATCCAAATGCCCATTGAGCACAGCATCCACATAATCCGCGCTATGTGCCCGCTCCAACTCTTCAACGCTCGCAAGTTCTGGTGCATAAAAACTTGTGGCGTACACAAGTCTCTCCTGCATTAGTTGAAGCGGCAGAAGAGAATACTTACGCATAGGGAAACGATGCCCATCAGGCACAGAAGATGCGTCATATAAAGGATGGTGAACAATAGGCAGCATTAGCCGAACCTAGCGCTTTCGCATTTAATTGCAAACGATTCTCACACAACAAAAAAGCCCCGCATATGTGAATACGCAGGGCCTTTCATTCAAAGCGCGGGGAAATCGCTTTGCAGGGGGGACGTTATTTCTTAGCAGATATTTTGGCGATCAATGCGTCAACATCTCCACCAGTTTTATCTAGCACTGCTGTAAATTGTGCGCGTTGCTCAATAGCAAACCAAAAGCCTAAAGCTTCGACATCTACAACATTCCATTGGCTGTCATTCTTCATTAGGCGCCAGTTCACAGCTTGAATTTCGCCAGTTGCTGTTTTAATTTCAGTCTTCACAACAGCATCATCTGGCTTGCGATTAATTGTTTCAATCACTTTCAAATCTGCACCCTTAAAATCAGCGAGGTGAGTTTGAAATTGATGAGATGCATATTTCTCAAATGCAGCGGTAAAGCGGGTGATATCGGCTTCATCCAATGTGCGCCCATAGCGACCAAGCGTGAATTTAGCTACCCGCTCAACATCCAAGAAGCCAAGTAGATCTTGAGCTTCACTTTCACTCAAAGCACCATCGCTCAAATATTTAATCGCCGATTGGCCAGCTTCAGTCACAACTTGACTTGCATCAGAACGGTCTACATTTGCGCTTGCAGCACCTGCTGCTGCACTCGCTTTTAACATTGTAGCTTGCTGAGATTCAGCCACAGCCAAAGGTGCACTTAAAAGCAATACACTCGATAAAATCAGTTTCTTCATTTTAAACATCCTCGGCGCGAAAATTGGGAGGCGCCTAACCGTTCTTGTTTGTTATTGTTGAGTGGAAATATGAGTGATTGTGTCGATTACAAGACAATCTCTTTCACGTCCCTCTCTCTTTTTATTCAACTAATTGTGAGCTTCCCTTACACAACGTCCTCGTGTGCGATTTAGTTCCATGATTAACTTTTGGAAGTTTGCAGCGTTTATCCACTCGCATGCATATTCACATCTCTATATTTATAAAATTTGGCGCGAGACCTCACATTTCTAGCCTCCCACTCAGGCAGCTAAAACACTTCTAAAATTTTGATTTTATTATATTTTAATTTTCCGAACACAAGACCAAAAACACTTCATGCAGAAGCGCTCAATCTCTCATCTCTAAGAACACACTAGCCTATCGCACGCGGCGATTATAGTTAAAATTTTGTTGGTTTTGTTAACCAAGTGCCTTTTTATCAGACTCAAGCTATCAACACACACGCCCAAACATCGCCCTTTAGAAAAAAGCCAAATCCTTTATGAGCGCCCATTCGCCCCTCACCCGTAAGGCTGTTTTATCTCAAGCCTGGCCCATCTTGCTTTCTCAAGCCACTATTCCTTTGGTCGGCTTGGTAGATACAGCAATTATCGGCAAAACAGGGAATGCGATCGAGCTTGCAGGCGTAGCGCTTGGTGCTTCCATTATGGGCTTTATATTCTGGAGCTTTGGCTTTTTGCGTATGGGCGTCACAGGCCTAACCGCGCAGGCCGATGGCAGCAATAACCAACACGAAGTCCAAGCTCTTCTCATTCGGTCTCTTTTAATCGCCATTGCGATTGGCGCAGTCCTCACCAGCCTGCAACTCATCGCGATCAAGGGCGCATTCCTTATCTTGCAGGCCAGCGCAGAAACAGAGCAAGCCGCATCTGGATATGCTTCCGCACGTTTTTGGGGCGCACCCGCTGCACTTGCTGGGTACGCTATAAATGGCTGGCTGCTGGGATTAGGCAAAAGCGGATGGGCACTCGCACTTCAAATCATCGCCAACACCGCAAATATTATCTTCGATCTTTATTTCGTACTTGGCTTGAATATGGGTGCAGAAGGTGTTGGCTGGGGCACAGCAGCCGCAGAATGGACAGCCTTCCTTGTAGGCATCAGCCTTTGTGCCGCGCTCATCCTCAAAAATGGTGGTTTCTTTAAAGGCGTTTTTGCCGCTTCATCTATTTTCAATGCGCAGCGCCTCACACACATGTTCAATGTCAATATCGACATCATGGTCCGCACAATGGCCCTTCTTGGCTTGATGACATGGTTTGCAAATTCAGGAGCAAAGCAAGGTGATGTCCAATTGGCGGCAAATCATGTTCTCATGCAAATGCTCACCATATCCGCTTTTGTATTAGATGCTTTTGCAGTCACAGCCGAAGCGCGAATTGGCGCAGCGATTGGTGCAAATTCCAAACCGCGATTTTGGCGTGCAATCCGTCTTACTACCGAATTTGCCTTTGCTGGAGCACTCCTTGCCTCACTCCTCATTTATTTTGGCGGCAGTGCTTTTATTCATCTCATTATGGAAAATCCAGATGTAAGAGCCGCCGCCATCACTTTTCTTCCTATGGCCGCGCTTGCCCCCATTCTTGGCGTATCGAGCTGGCAACTGGACGGTATCTTCATCGGTTCCACCCAAACCTCCGCCATGCGAACTAGCACACTCATAACCTTGTGCATCTACATTGGCTTAGATCTAATGCTGCAACCCTATGGTAATTGGGGGGTTTGGATAGCATTCATATCCTCTTACATATTACGTGGAGTTACATTGGGAGCCTTTCTCCCTCGCCTTATTCAGCATATTGATGCCAAAGCACATGAACACAGCAAGGATACACATGTCTCAAACGCCTAACTCCCCTCTTGAAGCCGAAGTCGCCCAAGAAGAAGGCGCGCTAGAGATCACATCAGCTCAGTCCAGCAAACTCAAAGACATGGAAGCGCTCGCCCGCCTTCTTGATTCACGCTTCACCATTCCCGGCTTGAATGTAAAATATGGGATTGATGGTTTAATCGGCCTCATTCCCGGCATTGGCGATGTTCTCACAGCTTTGCTAGGGTTTTACATTATCGCCCGATCTGTCGTTTTAGGCGGATCATTCTTTCTTATTGTGCGCATGCTGTTTAATCTCCTCATAGATGTCACGCTTGGTGCCATCCCTTTGGTAGGAGACTTTTTCGACTTTGCCTTCAGATCAAATGCAAACAATGTAAAAATGCTCATCAAGCATATGGATAAGCAAAACCGCAAAGCCGAAGCCAAGGCACAAAAAGCAGCCCTCAAAGCGCAAAGCCGCGCCTAAAGGTCCGCCCCGACAGCCTCACCGATGTTTGCAAACCCATCCGCTTCCAGCAATTTAGCCAAACCATTGAGTATCTGCGGCACCATCGCAGCGCCGCCATATACGAGCGCAGAATATAACTGCACAGCATGGGCACCCGCCCGAATTTTCGCATAGGCTGATTGGGCATCATACACACCGCCCGCCCCTATAATATCAAGTCGGCCGTCGCTGACACGCGCCACTTTTCTAAGCACATGTGTCGATAGCTCAAATACGGGTTTGCCAGACAATCCCCCCATTTGAGATGCACTCTCGCTCATCAAATTATCGGGGCGGGAAATTGTCGTATTTGATACGATCAGTCCCGTCATCCCGTCTGCCTGCACAACTGCCGAAACGATATCGTTGATAGCTTCATCATCAATATCAGGTGCAATTTTCAAAAACACCGGTTTCTTCACATTATGCACATCTTGCATACGTGATATCGCTTTGCTTGCAGCACCCAATAAAGCGGTCAATTCCCCTTTATCCTGCAAGCCGCGCAAACCTGGCGTATTGGGCGAAGAAATATTAAGCGTCAGATAGCTGCAATAAGGCCAGACCGCTTCAATTCCCTCCACATAATCAGCAATTCGTTTTTCACCCTGAGAGGTTTTATTCGCCCCCACATTCGCGCCGACAACCAAGTCTAAATCAGCATGGGTTTTTAGCCGCGATACAAATGCATCCAAACCAGCATTATTAAACCCCATCCGATTTATCACGCCCAAATCTTCTTTCAGGCGAAACAAACGTGGCTTAGGGTTTCCAGCTTGAGGCAATGGCGTCACCGTCCCGCATTCAACAAACCCAAACCCCATGCGCAGCGTGGGAGCAGCCACCTCACAATTCTTGTCGAACCCCGCAGCCACCCCTAAAACAGACGGCAAGCACAAGCCCGACACGGGCATATCAGTTCGTAAAACCTCAAGCGTTTCCGATGATAACGGCGCCATTTTACGCACTACCCCAGCCTTCAAAGCCGCGATTGTCGCGCTGTGAGCTGTCTCGGGCGGCAATAATTGCACTAATTTCAACCCAATATCATCAATGATCGGCATTTAAGACAACTCAAAGTTTAGCGCATCTTCTGGCGCGATTGGAGCACCATTTGGTCCCAATTCCATATCCCACGCATACACAGCTTGAGAGGCAAAAACATCACCATAAACATGAGGAAACAAATCACCGCCGCGCGATTCTTCCCACTTTATTGTATCTTTAAAATCCTGCGCATCGAAAGCAATAAGCACTGCATTTTCAACACCTTGAAACCACTTATCTAGCGTCTCTTGCACTTGGTCAGCAGTTGAAAAATGAACATATCCATCCGCAATATCTACCGCAACCTGCACACATTCACCGCCCAAAGCAGCTTGCCATGTTGGTTTGTCGAGAATCTTTAATATCAATCTTTTTTGCATATCTTATCCATGACGAAGAACAGGGGTAAAATCCAGTATATTCTGAATTTAAACCAAAAATCTTCCCTTCCCCTCAGAAACTTCCAACACCTAACAACGCAAAACTGAAAAAATCTCCAAATAGGACGTTCTCCTATCGCGCGTAAACGACTAGAACTATCATCTTGTGTGCAAATTCTAATTTGTTTTGTGTAAAATTAAATTCGATTTTGCGACCGATTGTATAGTGTAAGTTGATAAATCCCAGTATCGCGGTGCGCTTATAAACGTGCCGTGTACAATACTCAAAAGACGTAGAGAAGTTATGGAAACCGAAACTGTATTGCCTGCCAAATTGAAAGAAATTCAAGAGGCGCTAGAAAACAAAAACCGTAACAAAGCTGCGCGTCTTTTGACCGAGCAAGCAAAAGACCTACCCGAGGAAACAGTACACCGTCTTGGCCTCGCTCAACTTGCTGCGACAATCGGTGAAACAGCAACAACACGCTTTTACGCAACACACGCCGTCGCCACGGACTCCAGCTCTACAACAGCGCTCCGCGCCGCGACACTTTTGGCCGATGTGGGTGATTATGTGAACGCTCTAAAAATGGCAAATCGTGTTGTAAAAACAGCAAAAGAATTTGCCCCAGGATGGAATATTCAAGGCACGCTACAAGCACAATTTGGTATGTTTGAAGAAGCTGAAGAAAGCTTGAAAAAAGCAATTTTCATCCAACCCAAAGTGGGCGCACACTGGCTGGAATTAGCTTCATTTCACCAATTTACGAAGTCAGACCAAGTTGCTGCTGATATGTTGAAAATACAATCAACTATGTCGTCAACATCTCCATCAAACCAAGCAATCTTCCTTTTTGCGATATCAAAAATGCTTGAAGATTTGGGTGAACAGGAACAATCTTGGCATGCGCTCAGCAATGCGTGTGGTCACATGCACAAAATCGTTCAATATGACCACGCTGCGAACACGAAGAGCGTTGATTCTGTACTAGCCTCACTCTCTCAAAACACATACGCCCAGCTTAAACCTAGCCCAGACACATCTAATCGCCCAATCTTCGTATTCGGCAATCTGCGCTCTGGCGGCACGTTGGTGCAGCGCATGCTTGTGGGGCACCCTGACGTCAGTGGTGGTGACACAATGGGCTTGATGTCTCTGGCGGCAACCGCACTTACAGGTATTGGTCCAGATGAGCTCGTTGGCGTACAATCAAAATATGAGAATCCTTGGCGTGATATAGCCGCTGCTTATCACCATATGGTGAAATCACGCTTTGGTGCTGAAGGCCGCATTGTTGACCGCACAATGGCTCAAGCACGCCTCGCGCCCCTCATCCACCATGTGATGCCAAATGCCCCACTTATTTGGGTGCGCCGTAACCTAGAGGATACAGCCTACTCTCAACTAAAAACATGCTTTGCAAGCGGTGGTCGTTGGACCTTCAACCTAGAGACTTTAGGCCAGCACATGGCTCAGGAAGAAAAACTCTTTGAAGCCATTTCCCAAGCACTTGGAGATAAGCTCCTTGTTGTAAATTACGAAGACATTGTTGCAGATCCACAAGCTCAACGTGCTCGCATTTACGCACATTGTGGCCTCACAGCCGATGCAGACATTGCAGAGACACACACGCTTACAAACAATTCAGTTCTTACATCCAGCACCTACGCTATAAATCAACCGATCAACACAAATTCAGTTGGCAATAGTGAGCAATTTTCAAAACACATGGATGCATTCCGTACAGCCTATGCAAACACAAAAGCCACCTAAAGGGGCTTCACATCACACTCAGAATACCCTTTAAGGGTATATCATTAGCCCGCCCCATCTCATCATGGGGCTGGTTTTGTTTTATCTGCGAATCTGCTTCTCTCCCTTTTTGCGTGGGCTCACTCTTTCCCTGACTTCCTGCGCGCCTATCGTCCTGCTATAGATTGCCTACCCCATGCAAAAAACTCACGGAAAAAACGCATTCTTCTTTGTTCTCGTCGTGGTCCTATTGGATATGATCGGCTTTGGATTGGTTATGCCCGTCATGCCTGCGCTTATCAGCGAATTAACAGGCAAACCCGAAGCGGACGCCGTTTTGTGGGCAGGTCCAATTATCGCCGTATATGCGCTAATGAATTTTCTCTTCAGTCCATTATTGGGCAGCTTGTCTGATAGGTTTGGTCGTCGTCCTGTTATTCTGATATCCGTGGCAACATTAGGGATTAATTTTCTAATCACCGGATTGGCCACCTCCATCTGGATATTGTTTATCGGCCGCGTGCTTTCAGGGATTTCCGGCGCAACATTCTCTACAGCCAATGCATATATTGCTGATGTCACGGAGCCAGAAAACCGTGGTAAGGCTTTTGGTATGGTTGGCGCAATGTTTGGATTAGGCTTCATCATTGGGCCTGTGGTGGGCGGTTATCTAGGCGCAATTGACAGCCGTGCACCCTTCTTCGCAGCAGCGACGTTATCCCTTATCAGTGTTATCTACGGCATATTCGTTTTGCCCGAATCCCTAACACCTGAAAATCGTCGCCCTTTCAGCATTATGCGAGCCAACCCGTTTGGTGCTATCGCGCACTTTTCCAAATTACCGCATATAGCATGGCTATTGCTCGCTGTTGGCCTTTTCGCACTGGCACACAATGTCTACCCTGCTGTTTGGCATTTCCACGGCACGATTCGATATGATTGGACTTCTGCTGAAATCGGAAACTCGCTGGGTTTGGTCGGCCTTACATCAGCCATTGTACAAGGCGGATTAATTGGTCCTGTTTTGAAGAAATTTGGAGCGGCCAAAACGGTCTGGATCGGCATAAGCGTATCCGTCCTTTGCTATATTGGATACGCATTCGCCGACCTTCCTTGGATCGTCTATATGATTATTCCGATATCCGCTCTAGGTGGCCTCACAATGCCCGCACTAAATTCGATTACGTCGGGACAGACTGCCAAAAACGCACAAGGAGAATTGCAAGGCGCACAATCAAGCTTGCAATCACTCGCGCAAATCATAGCCCCTCTTATGATGACGCAAGTTCTGTATGCTTTCTCAACAGAAGATGCATCAATCCAATTTGTCGGCGCTCCATTTTTATTGGCAGCCAGTCTTGCATTGTGTGCAATGCCGTTGGTTTGGATCGGGCTTCGCCACAAAGGTCACAACAAAGCCTAATCAGCTATCAAGCATCTAACCCACAGACGATGCGCACATCCCATACAGAAAACGCGCTGTAGGCAACCACAGCGCGTTCACACCCTTAGCAGACACTAAGCAGTTTTATTATTTAGCCAATTTTCCAGCCAAAACACCCAAAATTCCGCCGCCAACGCCGCCTTCAATAAGGTTGGCAACAGCACGCATTAAGTCTCCACCACCCATCAATGATGCAAGATCAAAATTGGCAAGGTCAGACGCTTGTCCAACACCGACACCACCCAAAACACCGCCAACAAGCCCCATAATAGTACCAAGGCTTCCCTTGCCGCCAGTTAGCTTCATCAGCACAGGACCAAGCACCGCTCCGCCGACACCGTTTAATAGTAATGGTAATAAGTCTTGCATAATCAAACCCCTATTTCATGCTTCTGTGTTTGCTGATTATCCGCAAACATCCCTCAGCGCATATCACTACACAGGCAAAAGCATGTGTCTAGGTTGAAAAACACATACATCCCCATGCCATTCAACGCGCCTGAATGCACACATAAACCAAACTTATCCGAAGATAACGGTCTTTTTCTCATTGCTAAAAATACGCCCCTCAGTGTGCAATTTAACAGCACGCGCCAGCACACGCGATTCCGTATCACGCCCCAAGGCAGCCATATCTTCCGCCGTCAGCCTATGGTCAGCAGGCTCCACAGCTTGGGCAATAATCGGACCTTCATCCAAATCAGGTGTCACATAGTGAGCCGTCGCTCCAACCAGTTTTACACCGCGATCAAAGGCTTGGTGATAAGGCTTTGCACCTTTGAAAGATGGCAAGAAAGAGTGGTGGATATTGATACACTTACCCTCCAATTTGCGGCACATATCATCCGATAAAACCTGCATATATCGCGCAAGTACAACAAGGTCTGCCTTCACATCCTCAATGACTTCCAACATACGCGCTTCAGCTTGAGGTTTGTTGTCCTTAGTGACCGGCACGTGATAATAAGGAATGTCATGTCGTTCAGCCAACCATCCGCATGTTGTGTGATTTGAAATGATTGCAGAAATATTGATATTGAGCGCACCTGTGCGGTGGCGATACAGCAGATCATTCAAGCAATGATCTCCCTTAGACACCATGATCACAACATTGGGTTTCACTTTTGCGTCACGCAATTCCCAATCTAAATCCCATTTTTCTGCAAGACTTTCAAACTCAGCCGCAAAAGAAGATCGCGAAAAGTCATTGTTTTCAGGGGTGAATTTTACACGGTAGAAAAACAGCCCCGTTGCACGATCCCCATAATTGGCACTTTCGGTAATGAACAAACGTCTTTGTGCGAGGAAACCAGCCACTTCAGCAACTATTCCGATGGAATCTTTGCAAGAAAGGCGTAAAATAAAGCTATCATTCTGAAGTGCTGTAGTCATGGGCGAAAAGATGTCCTTTAAGTAAGCATGCGTTTGAAATAAACATCCTAATCTTTCAGCGCAAGTAAGAGATACCAATGCCTGCTATGAATTCCAAAAGACATGACACACCGCGCCCCGCTCTCTTCCTCGACAGAGACGGCGTGATAAATGTCGATAAGGGATATGTGGACACACCTGACGGGTTTGAATTTATCCACGGGGCAATTGACACAATTGCACATTTCAATGCGGCAGGCTGGTATGTCTTCATCGTCACAAACCAAACCGGCATAGCGCACGGGCATTACACTGAGGCAGACATGTTCAAAGTCCACGCCTTTATGAATGCCGAACTCGCCAAACATAAAGCACATATAGATCGCATCTATTATTGCCCCTATGATTTACGTGGCAGTGTCACACGCTATTGCGTTGAAAGTGACGATAGAAAACCTGAGCCGGGCATGATCTTAAAAGCCATGAGAGATTTTCCTGTGGATGCGAAATCTTCCATATTAATTGGCGATAAAGACAAAGACCTGCAAGCTGGGAAAAACGCCAATATAGCAAGTTATCTTTTCAATAGAGATAATCTCTGGGATTTTGTCAAAACCATTGATAACCCTCATATTCAAGCCAGTTTCACCCACGCAAACAACGCTTGATCCGCCTTCGTATTTCACGGTCACTAAACTGTGAAACCTTGTGTTTTGATCATTTTACGATGTTCATAAATAATGCGCGCAATCTTAACTTCTCAAGGTCGTGCTCATGCCTGTAAAATACGCTTTATTCTTTACCAGAGTGATGATCACTCTTTTCCTTCTTCCTTGGGTTATGCTCCGCTTCACATCGCCGGAAGCTGCTAAAGGCATTGCCTCCAAATATTATAAAGTTTCAGCCCTTCCTGATATTGTAAACACCGGAATAGGCGTTCTCTGGTTGGTGCTGCTATTGGCTTTTATTACCGGCTTTCAAAAGCGTATCAGCTACGCTCTTGTCCTAGCGCTGCACTCATTTGGTACGTTGATGACACTGCCTTTCCTCATCCCCGGCAGAGAAAATTTCAATATCCTCTTTATGGCTGCACTTCCAACCATTGGTGCTATGCTGCTTCTATTCACAATGCGAAAACAAGATACGTTTTTATCTTTGAAATAACGCACAAAAAAAACAGGGAGCGCTTAAACTGCACTCCCTGTTTTTCATTTATTCGTCTACAGAGCGAGTAAAGCTTAGCCGCCCAGCACGCCCGCAATCGCCGCTTTGGCAGCAAGTACAGGACTGACAAGATGTGTACGTCCACCACGCCCCTGACGACCTTCAAAGTTACGGTTAGATGTTGAGGCACAGCGCTCCTGAGGAGCCAACGTATCAGGGTTCATACCCAAACACATTGAACACCCTGGTTCACGCCATTCAAAGCCAGCTTCCGTGAAAATCTCATCGAGACCTTCTTCTTCCGCTTGCGCCCGCACCAATCCAGATCCAGGTACAGCCATTGCTCGCACATGCGCTGCAACCTTCTTACCTTTGACGATGTCTGCGGCGGCACGAAAGTCTTCAATACGAGAATTTGTACAAGAGCCGATAAACACACGGTCGATCTTGAGATCTTTCAGCGCTTGGCCTTCTTCAATTCCCATATATTGCAATGCACGTTCAGCTGCTGAACGTTTGATGGAATCTTTAATATCAGCCAGCACAGGAGCCTTTGCAGAAATAGGTAGTGCTTGCTCCGGAGATGTTCCCCAAGTCACAGTCGGTTCAACATCTTCCGCGCGAATTTCTACAACTTTATCCCAATGTGCGTCTGCATCTGAATAGAGCGTTTTCCAATAGGCTAAAGCTGTTTCCCAAGCACCTGCTTTAGGTGCTGCCGGCCGCCCTTGCACATAATCAAATGTAATTTGGTCTGGCGCGATAAGTCCTGCGCGTGCACCGCCTTCAATAGCAAGGTTACACAATGTCATACGCGCTTCCATAGACAGGCTTTCAATCGCCTCGCCCATAAATTCTATCACACAACCTGTGCCGCCTGCTGTTCCAATAATTGAAATCAAATGCAGCGCCAAATCTTTGGCACCAACACCGTCTTGGAATTGCCCGCTGACTTTCACAGCCATGTTCTTCATTTTACGTGCACGTAGAGTTTGTGTAGCCAACACATGCTCGACTTCAGAGGTTCCGATACCATGTGCAAGCGCACCAAATGCACCATGCGTTGAGGTGTGGCTATCGCCACATACAATCGTCATACCCGGCTGTGTACGTCCCTGCTCAGGTCCAACAACATGCACGATACCATTATTAATATGGCCCATCGGATAGAACTCGATACCGTGTTCTTTCACATTTTTGGACAACATCTCAAGCTGGGTCTTGGCTTCGATGTCGCGCACGCCTTCAAGGCCCGCCGCCTGGTTTTCTGTGGGTGTATTATGATCTGCAGTCGCAAGCGTCAGATCCGGACGGCGCACCTTACGGCCAGCTGCCTTTAAACCTGCAAAAGCTTGCGGCGTTGTCACTTCGTGGATCAAGTGCAAATCAATGAATATTAATGCTTCACCTGTTTCAGCATTTTCATGCGCAAGGTGAGCGTCCCAAATTTTATCGTAGAGTGTCTTGTGTGTCATGGGGCTTATATGCCGCCGGAAACATTGCTGCGCAAGTCAGACTTTAATCAAAATCCATCATTCGATTATCTTATTGCCATTCGCATAGAAGCAAGAATAAACCATACTCTCAAATTTAAGTGCAGAACTTCTGATATTGAAGGTGATCCATGGCTGGAAATTTTAATGGGACTTACCAAGCAAAATTAAATGCGAGCTGGAAAGATTGGATCCACACAAATTTAACGCGCGGCATTCCTCGTGCAGCACTCTATGAAAAATTACGTCAGCAAGGTTTTGGTCTCGGCGCGATTAAAGACGGTATGGGCACGCACTATCCAGACATACCCGTAGATGAACATGGGCGCGACAGCTCCGGACGCACAACAGCCTATGAGCAGCTCGCCAACTGCGCCCTCACCAGACGCAAAGCAGACGGGCTACGACGGGTACTCACGGCCAAAGCACAAGTATATCTCTGGGACAATTTTTTAAGTGAAGACGATTGTGATACGCTTATCGAGCTAACCAATTCTCAGCTTCACGACAGCACGATCTCTACAGCCGGCAAAGAAAAAGACTATGCCTTTCGCACCTCTAAAACTTGTTATCTTCAAGAATTTGACCACCCGCTCGTCACAGAGTTAGACACCCGCATGTCCTCAGCTTTGGGCATTTCTGAAAAGTGGTCAGAACCCAACCAATCGCAAAAATATACTGTGGGACAAGAGTTTAAGGCTCATACTGACTATTTTGAACCCGGCACGGAAGAATATCAGCAATTTTGCACCATGGCCGGACAACGTACATGGACCTTTATGATTTATTTGAATGAAGGTTGTGAAGGCGGCGGCACGCGCTTTCGCAAGTTGGATAAAATTTTTACCCCCACCAAGGGACGCGCCGTGATTTGGAACTCTCTCACCGTGAATGGTGATCCCAATCCGCTCACAATTCACCATGGCACAAAAGTTCGTTCGGGCGAAAAATACGTTATTACCAAATGGTTCCGCGATATGGGAGAAGGTCCAGCCATCACAGAATAGATTTGCAACTGCAAATCTTTTGCATTGCATATCAGTCACCTTCATCGCATGATGCTGTATGATAAATGTGGATGTCGTTTTGAATGTGCATCCGGCTCCAACTAGGCCAAATTAAACATGACTCAGAGCGCAAAACGCTTTTTCTGGATGGTATGTGGCTGTATTGCGCTAGGCTTGGGAATAGCGGGATATATCCTTCCCCTACTTCCGGGCACAGTATTTTTGCTTATAGCCGCTTTTTGCTTTTCTCGTGGGTCAGAACGTCTGCACAATTGGTTGATTACGCACAAACATTTAGGGCCACCCATTTTAGATTGGACCAATCATGGCGCGATCCCACGCCGCGCGAAAATTCTCGCGACACTTATGATGGCAGCCGCAATTCTCGCATCCTATCTGATGCATGCCCCCATCCCTGTCATTATCGCACAAGCAATCATATTGCCGCTTGTCTGCCTATTCATCTGGTCGCGCCCTATTGGCCCCAACCCATAATTTAAACGCATTACCTAATAGCGCTAACTCGATCAGAATCATCAACAAACTGCATAATGATGGGGGATTTAGCTTCTCTCGCCACCATCATACATTTTCACAAGAAAACTGTGCCAACAGTACAAAATACTCTCAAGCGGTATTTATAGAAACAGTGCTCAGCTTATGCCGATATTATTTTAGGGGATATTGTCAGCCGAGCGGCGATGGTGGTCTGGGGAGGATTCGAACCCCCGACCCCTTGATTCGTAGTCAAGTGCTCTATCCAACTGAGCTACCAAACCATTCACCGTCTCGTCTGAGAGGCGGTTTCTAGCCTCCTGTTCCAAAGGATGCAAGTCTGAATTTCAAAAACTTGCACTCTTAGACAAAAAAACTTTGTTGAATATTGTTTTTTATAGATTTTTTATCAAGCCCAAAGTTAGTTTGGTTGCTTGCAAGATCTTAATTTACTCAACGATTGCAAACCACACCGAACGACACAAATTCATGCAAGCTGAACCAATTACCCTGAGTAACGACTCTATTGCTTCAACAATACCGATTGCTGCCTTCTTCGGTTAGCCGAAAAAGTGTTTCTCGAGCATATGCGAGTAAGAAATCTCGCCAGATGGCAACTGGAAAATCACCGCTAATTCTTGTGTATTTGCCAATTCCATAGCGCTTTTTGAGGAAGCAAACAGCGCGGTTGCCCATGCATCAGCATACATGCAATGTGGATGCAAAACCGTCACTGCTTTAAAGGCATCATCGCACCCTTTTTTAAAAAGGATATGGCCCAAGCCTGCATCACGCCTCCCCAAATTCTGTTTATGCGTATTTCCACTCGTAGCAATTGAAAATCCCGATACTGCGACGCGATGCAATATATCTGCGGATGTTGGGGTTTCGATATCAACCCACCAAGGCTGCCCGTCTTCCTTAAGCCCTTGAGCAAAAAATTCTCCACCAATTTCTACGAGGAAGGATACACACCCCAACTGACGCAATTGGGTGCCCATGGCATCTACAGCCGCCCCTTTCGCGATCGCATTTAGGTCAATCGGTGGACAATCTATCTTAGCAACGACGCTTTGGCTTTGAGGAAATGGGTTCGCATGAAAGTAAGCCTTACTCTGAGGCCGTTTACACGACGAAGGATTAAAACCACGCTCCGAAATCTCTGTGAAACAATAAGGATTAAAAGCGTCACTTGATTTTAGTTTCACCTCTAACGCCGCCTGCCATACAGGCTGAAACAGAGCAGGCACTTGTGACACATCACCCACTGATGCCGCGTTAAATCGACTTATAAATGCTTGCGGCTCCCAAAGGCTGAATACATCTATATAATTGGCAAACACCCAGTTGAGGCGTTGGATAACCTCTGCCTCACTGATGTTTTCCGGTAGATAAACCTTAGCAGACCAATTTGTCCCCATAGTCTCTCCCTGAAGGTCCAGCCGCGACTGCCCTTCAGGAAGCACTATATGTTCATTCTTGATCTGACTAAAAATTAGAGGCCGAATATCAATCAGGGAATCAACGCCTCAAATGTTGCAGAATACCCGCTTCTCAACATCATTTCCCGCCCCATTTTTTCACCAGACTTTCGAGAACTAGCAGACATCCAGTAACGGCCTGCTTCTTCAGGGGTAAATTTAATGACGCCCTTTTCATCCGTCTTGACCTTCACTTCATTGATCACATCACGGTAACGATCATTTCCCTTAACAATCGTCACTTCCAAATCTGCAACAGCCTTACCATCAACGAGAAATGCAAAGGAAGCTTCCTCCCCTAGATATACGTCATTTGGGTGTGTGATTGGTGTCATCTCAACGCCGACGCCCGTCACTTCAAATGCGGTTTTAGTTGGAGCACCCAGCGTTACGAAAGTTTCTGAACGACGCGCTGAACTTGTCAGCTCCACACCTTCTTTAGCTAAAATGCCTTCTTTTTCAAACATTTCCCAAGTGCCGCGTTTACGCTTTTCTTCGTCGCCGTCTTTCCATGACGCAAAGAAAAACACACCTAATTCAGCTACTTTATAAGTGCCTTGCTGATCCAATTTCAGGTCAAATGTAGAGCGAATTTCACCTTCCCATCCATTTTTCGGCTTACTCTGTGAACCGTCAGGGGATGTGATCACTACATTTTCCAAATTCATCGCAACATGATTTGGAAAAAACAGATCATTGGAAATAGCACCGTCAAGCGTCACAACTTGCTCATCGCCTGAAAGCGTAAACGTAGATGGTAATATCCACATTCTATGCGCTTGCGCTGCTGGTGAAACAGCTAGACCGATTGCTGCGGCCATAAGTAGGGGTTTCAGTTTAATCTTCATAACTTTGTTTCCTTTGACCTATTTTATGGTTCAATATTCAGTGAAATTTTTCCAAGCTCAGTCTCACCAGAGACAGACACGCTTTGACTCGTTTCTGATTTCCAAGTGAAAGGCAGTTTTACGATTTCACGGCCACCAACTTCGCGGGCCGCTTCCACACACAGCACGTATTCGCCCGGTTTCAAGTCTGCTAATTGGGAAGTTTCATCGGTGAAATGTAAGGTATGCTGACCGGGTGCGCGCGTTGGACTAGAAACACCGTCAATTGGTAGGTCTAATGAACGCCCTGAACGTCGCCACCACTGGCGCATATCTTTTAGCCATGTTTCGCCTTCACCTTCAGGCCCATCTTCTTGTTGGTACCAAACAGATAAGTTTGCAGCGACCGAGTGATCCGCATTCGCAATCCAGATAGCGACGTAAGGCTTGTGATATTCCGCAACATTGAAGCGAGGTAATTCAACACCCAACTCCACTCCCTCTGCGTGCGCTGAACCAGCGCTCAGTGCGAGACCTATTCCTGAAAGTGTAAGTTTCATTTTCATGTCATTATCCATGTACAAAAAAGAAAAGAATGACGACCGGCACAGCAAGCCCGCCTATTGTAAGCGGCCATGTGATGGCACGTTTTTTAGAGTGGATTTGGAGCAACCAAAGCCCCGTCAAACAAAAGAAGATTGTCGCGACTGAGAACACATCAAGAAACAACGCCCAAACGGCGCCTGTATTGCGACCTTTATGTAAATCATTGAGATAAGAAATAGCACCGCGAGACGTCGACTCATATTCGACCAATCCGGTATCACGGTCGATTGCAAGCCATGCATCGCCCCCCGCTCGCGGCAATCCAACATAGATATCAATATCGGTTAACTCTGCGCTGCGGCCGGCTGTATTTACGTTCAGCTCCCGCCTTAAATACCGCACCAAATCTTTGGGTAGGTCGATCTCCCCATCAACAGGAAAAGCCGATATCTTTTCAAGCATTACATCGCTTAAAGTCAGCTCAGACGTCGTAATTTTTGGAGTCGATTTAATATCAGCAGCATGATTGAGCGTAATACCCGTTACTGCAAACAGTAGCATCCCAATCAAGCAAATCGCGCCCGAAATCCAATGCCAGATGCGCGCTTGCTTTTTCCAGAAATTGGATGCCTTTTTCCGTGCCGTTTTGGAGGCATTGAGGTTCGGGGCTAAAGTGGGAGCATTCATTTATTCAAGTCTGCAATTCATAAAAAAGCGAAGGTTGAACCTTGTTTATCACCTTCTTTTGAATTTGCAACTTATTCTCATATGCAAAAATAAAAATTACATAAACTGCAATTCTATCGTTGTTTAACCATCAATAATTCTCAGTAAAATTTACAGCGCTTGCCGCGCGCAGCCATTGCATTGCAAAAGGCACAAATCACAAACTCTAAAATTGTGTGCTTCGTTAAAACTTCGCTTATCTGCGCTTTAAGTCAGCTTATTCGCCTCAAACACACCCCGCGCAACAGCACGCGCCAATGTCCCAGCTGCTAATTCGCCTATACGGGCCAAAGCGAGTGGATTTGGTTCAGGTAGTTTTTGCTTTGCCGTGGATAGAACAAACACCACATCACCATCGAACGGTGCAAAAACCGGACGGATAGCGCGTGACAGTCCCGATAAAGCCATTTGCGCAACACGCTTTGCTTGCGCAGGCGTTAAAGAGATATCTGTCGCTATACATGCAATCGTTGTATTCTGGCGACCCGTTGACGCCGCTTGCATCGCTTTAGGGTTTACTTTCGCAGCGCCCCAATCATCTGGATCTAACTTAAAATCAGCAGGCGGGCGTGCCCCGCCAAATTCTCCATCAATCTCATATGGATATGCCCAAAATGCATCTGTATGCGGCATGCGCGTAGCACCAAAACAATTGACCGCAACCAAAGCGCCGACTGTAATGTTGTCTGCGGTCACAATGCTCGCGGACCCCAGCCCACCTCGCTCACTTCCAGCACGTGCCCCAAAGCCCGCGCCAGCCGCGCCAATCTCATGCTCAGTGCGCGCCGTCAGTGCATCCACATATGCTGCACGCCCTAAAGCACGGTATGGCGTATCCTCGCCCCACACTTTATTGCCGCCATTGGCTAAATCATAAAGGATAGCAGACGGTACAACAGGAGATTTAGGTACATTGGGTAAGTCCATAAGGCCAAACCCTTCCCCCTTCGCGCCCATAGCTGCCACCACGCCATCCGCCGCCGCAAGGCCGTAAACAGACCCTCCGGACAGAACAACCGCATCCACAGCATCGACTAGTTTGTCCGCGCCCAATGCATCTGTCTCGCGTGTCCCTGGTCCGCCACCCGCAATTGCCGCTGCACACACAGCTCGCTCTTCGGGCAGAATCACAGTCGTTCCCGTCAGCACATTTTCATCCTGCGCATTGCCAACTTTCAGTCCTGGAACGTCAGTAATTAAATTTTTCAGGCCAATGCGTGTTGTCGTCATGGTGAGTCTGCACTTATCTATTCTGGACTTATAAATTCTAGAACAAGCCAAAGCTTGGAAATCTATTCTCTGTATGTATGCAGTTATATAAACACACAAGCCATTAGAGACACCAGAGCCTCGTCTCTATAGATCCCGAAGGATACACCCTAAATGCGCTTCAAACTTTTCTTGATGACAGCAAGTCTTTTAACTGCGCTCGCAGGATGCCAATCAAACAAAGAATGCTCTGGTGCTGATTGCGTCACCAACGAAAACGCGATCTCACGAGAAGCCAAAGCACTCGCCTCAGCTTCCGATTGGCGCTTATCCGGCTACGCGATGGCAACGGCAGCAAATCCCTATGCTGTGCAAGCAGCGGAAGCCGTTCTTCAACGAGGTGGCCACGCGGTAGACGCAGCCATTGCAGCCCATACAGTACTCGGGCTGGTAGAGCCTCAAAGCTCAGGCATTGGCGGCGGCGGTTTCATGATGGTCTACGACCGTCAATCCAATATCACCCGTATGTATGATGGTCGCGAAACCGCCCCTTCTGCGATAGATGAAACACTCTTTCTGGATGAAGATGGCGACACTCTTGGCTACATCACCTCTTGGCAAAGCGGATTAAGTGTCGGTGTTCCGAGCATTGTGAAAACATATGCAAGAGCACACGAAGACTTTGGCATTTTAGATTGGAAAACACTCTTCACAGATGCGGAAAATCTTGCGCAAAATGGGTTTACAGTCTCTCCGCGCTTAAACGGTCTTCTTTCGAGTGAACGTCTAAGAGGCGCAATGAAGCTCGATGATAACGCAGGCAGTAAAGACTATTTCTACCCCAATGGCACACCCCTAGCAGTCGGCACACAGCGTACAAACACAGCCTATGCATCTCTAATGCACAACATAGGCACGCAAGGAGCAGACTGGTTCTATAACGGCCCCATCGCTCAAGCCATAGAGAAGGCCGTGAGCAGTGCTAGTCCAGCCGGATCGCTCACAGCACAAGACATTGCCAAGTACGATGTGGTCGAACGCGACGCGCTCTGTGGTCCTTTCAAAACTTACACCATCTGTTCTGCACCGCCGCCTTCCTCTGGTGGTATCACACAGCCGATGATTTTAGGTCTGTATGAGCGTTTCACCGACGAAATTGACTACACATCTGCAACAGGCAGCAATATCCTACCGTCAGCACAACACCTTTCTGCTTTTGTAGATGCTCAACGTATCGCCTATGCGGACCGTGATCACTATGTCGCTGATGCAGACTTTGTGACCGTCCCAGCACAAGACCTTATAAATCCATCCTATCTAGATGCACGCGCAAAAGACCGCTTTGCGCCAGCTCAAACTCCCACCGCAGGAGACCCTGGAAAAGTGCTTCACAACACCCCTATAATTGACATGTGGGGACGTGATACAAGCGATGACAAACCGGGCACAACGCATATTTCTATCGTCGACGTTTACGGAAACGCGGTCTCTATGACTGCGACAGTGGAAAGCCCCTTTGGCTCTTCTATCTGGGTTGAAGAAGGTGGTTTCGTACTGAATAACGAATTGACCGATTTTGCACGCACACCTCGTATCAACGGGAAATTAGTCGCGAATGCGCCAGCAGCCAACAAGCGTCCTCGCTCGTCCATGTCCCCCACAATAGTATTCGATGAGAACAAAGATCTCTTTATGGTCACAGGTTCTCCGGGCGGAAACTCAATTATCGCCTACACTTCCAAATCCCTTTTAGGCGTTTTGGATTGGGGGCTTGATGCACAAACAGCAGCCAATCTTCCAAACATTATCGCGCGTGGAAAAGACGTAAAAGTTGAAACTGGTGTGGATGGTGGACATCTCGCTGCAGATATACTCAACCAATCAGGTTATCTCGTTGAAGAGCGGGATGGTGAAAACTCAGGCATCCACACAATAGTCGCGCGCAAAGATCATTTTGAAGGCGCTGCAGATACGCGCCGTGAAGGCATTATCGCAACTATCACACCTACAAACGAATAATATTCTAGCTGTGAGAACGTCCTAGCAGCACTTCAGGCTTTGGTTTGGCGTGCTGTAGCTTAACAATGAAGACCGCGCCTGCAGCCGTACTCTTATCAAGGCGCACATCTCCGCCCATTGCCTGAGCCAACTCCCGCGTAATAGCGAGACCCAAACCCGTCCCCCCCCGCTTATCCGAAGAAGAAAATGGGCGAAACAATTTGGCTTGCACATGTTCAGGCACACCCGGTCCATTGTCTTCGACCTCAATTTCAAGCCAATCACCAGAAACCTTGCAATCCACCCGAATTAGGCCAGGCTCTCTCATACCTTCAAAATCAGCGATGGCTTGGCCTGCATTTCGCACCAAATTCGCAAGCAATCTGTGCAACATATCTGGATCAGCATGCACAAGCACATCTTCTTCAATCTCATTGAGCCAATCAATTTCAGAAGTCGATGCAAGCCCCTCTAAAAGCGCATCTTCTGCCGCATCCCTTAGTCCAACATACACCATTTGAGCACGCTGCGTTTCAGCCTTACCATAGCGCAAAGTTGCTTCCGCAAGCCCGATAGCTCGCTCAATAGCACGCTCTAGACGCGGGGCAGCAGATTGCACTCGCGGATCGCTTGATCGCATTAAACTTTCAGACGCCAAACGCGCAACTGACAACGAATTTCTTAGGTCATGGCTAATCTTGGCAACCGCTTCACCCAGCTCAGCCAAACGGCGCGTCTGCCGGAAAGCATTAGAAACAGTTTGCTGCATATCGTTGAGCGCATTTTCAGCTTTTCCAATCTCATCTAACCGTTCCGAAGGTTTAAAAGAGACTAGGCGCTCTGGGGCATCCCCAAAATCCACAACTGCTTTCGTAATTCGCATCATCGGCTTCACCACGAGGCGATATAAAGACCACGCAATCAACGCGCCAATAAGCGCTGATAAAAACAGGGATAACAACAAGATATTACAAGCATAATCCAATAAGTCTTCGCGCAACGCCGCCTCCGGCACGAAGATATCCATATACTTATCTTCCATACTGCCAGTCTGTGCGATCACTCTCAAAATGCGACCTTCTTTAGCAGTCGCGTGCTCTACAGTACGAAGAAAGGATGTTAAGCCACTCTCATCCCGCAAATCCATCGTCACAGGGGTAGATGCAATGGGGATCTGCGGACGAAATACCAGCTCCCACATATCGTCATCACCAATGGCCACGGCTAGCAATTGCGTTTCCCGCAGCAACCGCTCACTCAAGCCTTGAGAAACTTTCCGGTCAGGCGCAGCCTCCAAAGCAATAGAAGCAATCTCTGCTGCTTGCACACGATCATACAACCAATCCGTTCTAAACTTAGAGACAGATGGCAAAAAGATAACAAATTCAGCAATCAAAACAAACAAAACCGTCAAGCTCAACAATTGACTTGGCAGCCCCATCTTCAAACGCGGAAGGACAAATCGCTTTTTCCCATAAGGCTTTTGCACGTCAGCTTTAGCTGCGTGATCTAAATCGGTTCCTGCCTCATGAACCGCCCCTTGAGATAAAACACTTTTAGTCACAAATCCCCATTTGCTTTGCCGTCTTCGCGCGCCATTAAGCGATTGATTGTAGAATCTTTACCATGAACTTCGCTTTTTTGCCGAACACAAGCGGCTCATACCATTTTGATGCTGCGCGCTTTAACACTTCAGTACGTGTTGGGTAGGGTGAGATAAAGTTAGTTAAAGCTTTGATTTTCATTCCATTCGACATGGCAAAGCCAGCGAGCTGAATAATATCACCCGCCCCCTCACCAACGATAGAAACGCCTAATACTGTCCCGTTTTTCAACGTGACAATCTTTACGCCACCTTTCGTCTTCTTTTCCGCGATTGCTCGATCATTCTCAGCAAAATGAAAAGCCGACACAGAAACTTTATCACCATATTCCTTACGTGCTTCTGCTTCCATCACCCCCACCTGAGCAATTTCTGGAGAGATGTATGTAACCGCAGGTGTAGGTAGAGAATCTGCTCGTGTTGCGGACTTGAATAATGCATTGCGCACAAATACAGACGCATGCCAGCCAGCTAGGTGTGTAAACTGCCCACGCCCTGCAACATCTCCCAATGCCCATACCCGACCATTGGAAGTAGACCGCAAGTTAGGTTTCGTCTCGATGCCTTTGTGATCAAAATCTACACCGCCCGCTTCTAACGCCAATCCATCAAGCACAGGCGCGCGCCCAGTCGCAACAAGTAGGTGCGATCCAATAACGGCTGAAATTTCTCCATCACTGTTTTGAACTTCAATACGAATACCTTCCGCCGTTTGCGAAACCGCATTCGCAGACGTGCGCTCAAGTAGCGTAACACCTTCTTCGCGCAATGAATCCAGCGCTATTTGCGCATGCTCAGGATCAGCACGATCCAATGCGCGAGCGCGTTCAACAACCGTTACTTTCGATCCTAGACGACGAAATGCCTGCGCCATCTCAATTCCGATTGGGCCACCTCCCAACACAAGCAAATGCTCAGGCAGTTCTTCCAAATCAAAGATCGTTTCATTGGTGTGAAAAGAGACAGAACCCAGCCCCTCAATTGGCGGCACGAGCGCCCGAGACCCCGTTGCAATTACAATACGTTTCGCATCCACTTGCACAGTATCAGATGCAACAACATGCTCGGTAACAAAACGCGCGGCTTCGCGAATGACAGTCACGCCAAGCCCTTCAAACCGCTCAACGCTATCATTTGGTTCAATCGTAGCAATTGCCGATTTCACATGCGCTTTTACCCGTGTCCAATCCACACCAGGATCAGCAGATGTAAGTCCGTATTTATCAGCATCACGAAATGCCTGTGCCTGTCGCGCTGCCGCGATCAACGCTTTAGACGGTACACACCCATAGTTGAGGCAATCGCCTCCCATCTCACCTTTTTCAAACAGCACAACTTTAAGACCAAGCATTGCTGATCCTGCTGCTGCAGATAGGCCACCAGAACCCGCACCAATAACAACGAGGTCAGCTTTCATGCGTTTTTTCTTACCGTTTTCAGACGCAGCCGCCTCGATAGTCGTGCTCATATTCTATTCCTCAGAATTGGGTGTTTCCAGTTTAACAGATTTGGGACCAAACTTTTTCCATGCAACAGGTATCAGGGAAACAACCCCTAGCGCGAGAAAAGCTGGCATCAGATTTTTTGCAAGTCCAGCAAGGTCAGGCGTTTGCCCAGCATCAAAAGTTGCGCCAAGGCCAGCGCCAATCCAAGTGTATGCCACAACTCCGGGAATAATACCCAACATTGTTGTCATCGCATATTGGCTATATTTGGCACCCAACAGAGCCGGCGCAATATTCGCGACCGGATAAGGAACAACCGGCAAAAACCGTAAAGCAAACATATAAGACAGCGCATCTTCTTTGAAGCCAGCTTCCATCTTCTTCACAAATGGTCCTGCACGCTCTTGTAATGTTGTGCCAAGAGATGTTTTCGCTGCAAAAAACAATGCAGATGCACCAAGAGTCGCGCCCACGACAGTCAAAGCACTCCCGCCTGCAAGCCCAAATAAAAAGCCACCCGAAATCGTAATCCAAAGCGCTCCCGGAATCATAAACAGTGTCGCTGCTGCGTATATTGCTAGATAAGCCAGTACCGCCAAAATCAGATTATCAGCTACGAACCCTGTCAGATACTCGCGTTGCGTGCGCAATGTTTCAAGGGACAATACTTTATGCCAACCATTGGCAAAGATAACGACAATAACAATCGCTATTAAATATAGCGGCCATAAACGCACCAGAATGTGTGGCGACTTCTTTGTTATATTTGGTGAGATATCACTCATTTTATTCGCCTTTTTCTTTAACGTCATTGAGCGACCAATCATACCTGTATGATTTGATCATAGTCTCAGCAGATAAATGTGACACTAATTCAGGAGAGGCAAATTTCATGAAATGCATAATTTCTCCAACCTGAGACCCGCCAAAGTCTTCACTAAACCAGTCATAAATCTTTGAAACAACTAAACGTCCATCCTCTCTTACGCTCACTCCGCGCGGATGGTTGATATAATTGCTAGCTGCTTGGTTTAAATCCACATCCAAGCTTTGCGCTTCCCACGCTTTTTTCAGTAAATTTGGGCACCCAAGCGAGGCACAATTGACAGCATAGTGTACACGCGGATCATTCCATTTTTTACGTAATATACCGTGTTCAATATCATCAAGGCTAAGGTCTTTACCCTGCACTTTCACAATATCTTTTTTCCACGGGCCACGTTGAATGAAATTACCTCCAATGTCGCGGATAGATTTTACAGGATATTTCTCTGTCACAAGCTGAATAGTCAGCGCATTGTATAGATTGGCCCACGCTGCAAACTGCTCATCATCCGTACCTGACTTAAAAACATCGCTTACAGCGAGCTGTTGGATATATTTATCCAATTTCTGTAAATCATTCGGATTTTGCTTTAAACGCGCGTAATCAAACCGATTAATGCCATCTTGGTTTACTTGAACATACGCCTGCAAAATTTCAGTCCATGCGCCATGCTGCTCGACACGAACATCTTGCACAACAGGCTCCTGTGCGAGAGCCCCCTGCAAAGGGAAAGCAAGACTTACTGCAACTAAAACTGACATTGCGAAGCTACGCATACTCATTGATCCTTCTAATTAAGAGATCAACAAATAGCAGACTTCATTCAAAAAATATCCTCACATCCCTATCAGCGCCTCTAACAAGCGCGTGATCAGATGTGAGAACATCCTTATACTTTACTTAGGCGTCTACGTCCCAAGCAAGTTGTTCAATTGCAAATTCACGCATCCGCTCAGACCGAGCCACAATATCTTGAGGTCGCCATTTATTGAGCTGCGCCACTTCTGCAGACATCGCAAATGGCTTTGGCATGTCTCGGTAAAACTGAACTTTTTCAGCAAAATCACCTGACCCCGCCTTATTGTTTGTTTCCTTATCTATAAGGATAAGATTGCCCAACATGTTGCACAAACCTAAACGCGCATCCGGGTCTGGAAAATCAATGGCCCATTGTTTTGCATCTGGAGAAGGTGATGTTGGCATAACGTGCTCTACAGTCCCCCCTGCTACGTAATCAGGCAGCGCTTCACGTGTCCAATGCAGGCTTTCTAACCAACGCAAAAACGCGACACGTGCTTCATAATCATCAAATCCTGTAGAAAGCTGACGTAATGCACGATCCTTCTGGGTCGGCTTCAAACGCAATGCTCCATATGTCAGAGACATACAATTGCGAGACTTCCCATCGCTTGTCAGCCCTTCAGACTGCTCAATAGAACGACGAATGATTGCGTGACGCGCCTTCGCTCCCAATCCAGCCAGAGAAATCGCCATCGCGCGACGATGAAAGTCCGCAAAACGATTTTCTACAGCATCCATGCGCCGTTTATTGTTTTCTTTCTTTGCCTGCTGATACACAAACAAGAAATGCAGCGCCAAAGGCTTCCATTCGTTCCAATTCTGCAACCCAAGTCGCCATAAATCTCCCCCGAATGGATCTTGCTGTGGATCAAACAATGCCGTTTTCATTTCACGCCATGCTTTAGACAGCCCTTCGAGACGATCCATCCATTCCAAAATGGCAAACCCAGGCCGCGCCTCCGCTAGATAATCTCCAAACTCAACAAGATGCGTCGGCCCCTGTTGCTCACGGCGCTCTATATAATCTACGGCGCTCATAAAGGTTTCAAGGTCGGGTGTCGTCGCAATACGATCCCACGCGTCTTTAACTTGACGTGCACGCTCATCATTGCCTGCAATATCCATCAAGACACCCTTTAGGATATCCACTGATGAAAGTGCCACACCGCGCTGATTGGATGTCACAAATGCCTGACGGGCAAGGCGCATATCCGCAATTTGAATCGCCACGACACGCACACGCGTCATCAAGAACTCAGCAAATGATGTTAATTCTGTTGCGCTCATATCTTGAGTTAGTCGACGAAACTCTCGAATTGCGCGGGTCACACGCCCACGCGGCGTATCTGATTCAAGATTACGACGTGGCTTGATGCTCTCTCCACGCTTTTGCGCCAGCTCCGCAAGCCAACGCGCTGTTCCCGTTTCTTTGTGGCTCTTAGCCGGATAAGTCAGCCGATACCCACATTCAGGATCTTCCACAAATGTGTGCAGCCAATCACCCCACTCCTTAGACACTTGAGATACGCGGTCACGCAAAACAGACAATAATATTGTCAAACTGGTCAAACGCTGAAGCCCGTCATAAACTTCACTTATTCCGCTAACGGGCGGCGCAAGATACATGGGGCCAAGCAAATAAGCATTTGGTGGACCTTCAATCACGGCATCAATTTCCGGAGCTACCCCAGACAAATCCCCCGCCGCCAATTCTTCTGGCGTTAACTCTGGTAAGCTAAGATCTTCTTCTTCCGCACTTCCTTGGTAATGCGCTGAAAATACGCGATATATATCCTCAAACAACGCGACGCAGTTAGCAGCTTCCCACTTAAAGTCACGCTGAATGCTCGCAGGTTGAAATAATCTTTTCCCGATTAAAGATCCTATTGTTTCAACACGTGTTGCAATATCATTTGTTGGTTGAGCGACCATAAACGCAAGACATCCCTAATTAATTCCCCAGCCATCCGGTTTTGCACTATCTACTATACAAGGTAAACTACAGAAAGCTATCAAGACGCATATTGCCTGCCTAATGATCAAACTTTTGGCAAAAACCTCTTGACTTCCACCACCCCAGCCTATAGCAACCGCACCTTCTTATTGAGATTTTTATTTAGAGGGCGTGAGCCGTGAAACGTACATTTCAACCGAGCAACCTCGTTCGCAAACGCCGCCACGGCTTCCGCTCGCGGATGGCTACGGCAAACGGTCAGAAAGTATTGGCCCGTCGTCGTGCTAAAGGCCGGAAGAAGCTATCGGCTTAAGGCTGATGGCGTCTGAGGCGCTGAACGAGACTATCATAAACCGCGTCGAGCGCTTACGCGTTCGGCGCGCGTTTTTATTTGTGGCACAAGGATATGCTGAGCGCAGACGTTCTGTCGTCGTGCAAGCAAGAGTACGTCCCCCTGCTTCTCCACCAGAAGCCACTGATTCCTCAATAAACAATTCCGTCAAAACTTTATCACATCCCACAAAGTCTGATCATTTTGCAGGCGCAGGATTTACTGCGACAAAAAAAATAGGTGGCGCAGTCGTGCGAAACCGCGCAAAACGGCGACTTCGTGAGGCTTCTACCCAATTGATGCACAAACATGCACTTGCGGGAGTGGATTATGTATTTATAGCAAGACGGGATACAACGACGCGTGAATGGCCCGCACTGCTTGACGATATGGAAAGCGCATTGATAAGCCTGCGTCAGAAAATTTTATCAGGTGCTCCACCTGACCCGAAACCAGATCGTTACCGCTCACCGCGCAAAGGCAAACGCGCTGTCAGCCAAAAGAACAAGAAGTAGAGAGCCCGCAACTATGCAGCAACAGCCACAAGACCAAAAAAGTTTTTTGATTGGGATAGGCCTCGTCCTCTGTGTGATGGCGATTTCTCAAATCTTTATCTGGGGCCCTCAACAAGAGGCACGCCAAAAAGCAGCGCAAGAAGCTCAAGCTCTCCAAGCTAGCCAAGCACCTGCAAATAGTGCTGACACGCTAGGCGGCTCATCCTCCAACGCAACGCTTGTTGATCGTACAGAACTTCTTTCAAACTCAAACGCCGGTGGACGCGTCACCTTTGATGCTCCTGGCGTTGACGGATCAATCTCTCTAAAGGGTGCACGCCTAGATGATTTATCAATGAAGCGTCACTTTGAAGACCTTGAAGATAAAGAAGAAGTTCACCTCCTTTCCCCACAAGGGGCCAAAGGCGCATATTACGCAGCACTTGGTTGGCGCGGTGATGCTGATCGTCTTCCCGGCGTCAGCACGGAATGGACCCAAATTGGCGGCACAACATTAACGCCAACAACTCCAATCACATTGGGATATGAAACGGCACAATTGACATTCAGACGTCATATCGAAGTCGATGACAATTATATGTTCACCTACACAGATACAGTGTCCAACAAAAGCGGCGAAACGCTCTCTATTCGTCCTTTTGGTATTATGCGCCAATTTGGTATGCCCGATGACTGGAAACCTTTCTACATTCTACACGAAGGCGCTGTTGGAATGGCTGGGAACAAGCTCCAGCTTCAAAAATACAAAAACCTAGATAAAGGCAAAAACCTTTCATATTCATCCCAAGGTGGATGGATTGGTCTTACTCAGAAATACTGGATGACAGCGTTCATTCCTGCCCAATCAGAAGCTATTAATGTCCAGTCTAAGGTTGTGATGGATGGGCTTCGTCCAACTTATGTCGCCTCAATCGAAGGTGCAGACCACGCTCTTCCACCAAATGGTAGCTTCACATATTCTCAGCGTATTTTTGCAGGTGCAAAACGCGTAAAAGTTCTTGAAGCTTACGAAAAAGGTGAAACAGGCCAAGAAGCAATTCCTCGCTTCACGGACGCTGTGGACTGGGGTAATTTCTGGTTCTTCACAAAGCCATTCTTCTGGTTCCTAAACATCTTTAACGGTTGGTTTGGTAACTTTGGTCTCGCTATTCTTGCGCTCACAGTTATCGTAAAACTGGCATTCTTCCCTATTCAGAATAAAGCCTACGCATCGATGGCGAAAATGCGTAAACTTGCCCCTGAAATGGAAGCTCTAAAAAAGAAGTTTGGAGACGACAGACAGCGCCTCCAGCAAGAAACAATGGAGCTATACAAACGCGAGAAGGCAAACCCATTCTCTGGATGTTTACCGCTCATCCCGCAAATGTTTGTATTCTACGGCCTCTACAAGACACTCTTTGTTACCCTAGAAATGCGCCATGAACCTTTCTTTGGCTGGATCAAAGACTTGTCCGCGCCAGACCCAACATCCTTCTTAAATTTGTTTGGTCTCTTGCCATTTGACCCAAGCAATATCCCACTTCTTGGTGCAGTCGCCATTGGTGTCTTGCCGCTAATGTATGGTTTCACAATGTGGCTCCTACAAAACCTTTCGCCACCACCACCAGACCCAAGCCAGCGCATGATGATGCAGTTCTTGCCAATCGTATTCACATTCCTATTTGCAGGGTTTGCTGCTGGTCTTGTGATTTACTGGACATGGTCAAACATTCTCTCCATCGCGCAACAATATTACATCATGCGCCAAAACGGTGTAGAAACCCAATTTGACAAATTCCTTAAGTCTAAATTTGGCAAAGGTGACACACCGCCTGCCAATTCTGATTAAGCGTCTAAAACTAGACGAAACTTTCAAAACATACCAAATTGCAACGGGGCCATCTGGCCCCGTTCTCTTATTAAGCCCTGATAGAGCCAAGCCATGACAAGCGATGAATACGACTACCCTGCCGCTCAAATAGAAGATGGACGCAAACTCTTCGCGTCTGAGGTCAATTTCGTCAAAGGTGTCGTAAATATGAAAGGTCTGCCGCCAGCCGATAGACCTGAAATCGCATTTGCCGGACGTTCAAATGTAGGAAAATCTTCCCTTATTAACGCCCTCTTCAATCGCAAACAGCTTGCACGCGCCTCAGGACAACCGGGCCGCACCCAAGAAATCAACTTCTTCTCAATCCTAGAAGACCTCTTTGTCGTTGACCTTCCTGGATATGGGTACGCCGTTGCCCCCAAAGCCGTTGTCGATAAATGGACAGCCTTCACACAAACTTACCTACGTGGACGCACTAATCTTCAGCGTGTTTTCCTTTTGATCGATTCTCGCCGAGGCGTAACTGATGTAGACAAAGGCATTATGAAAACGCTCGATCGCGCAGCAATGAATTATCAAATCGTGCTCACAAAAGCTGATAAACTCAAAAAATCAGAACTTGATGATGTTATGGAAGGGGCAGTTCAAGCTATCAAAAAACACCCTGCCGCTCATCCGCGTATCATGATGACATCTTCAGAAAAGGGTATGGGACTTCCAGAACTTAAAGCGGAAATTGTTGCCCTCATCTAACCAAGTAAACCAATATTGTCCTTTGTTTTTCATACACACCCCTTTTGATCTGAATGTCGTTGTCTACATTCTGACCAAAAATTCCCCCGCCGCCTAAAATTTCTTCACACCATGTGCAAATCCATGCTTTTTTCTAAGCCGCTTTGCCGTTACATAAGTTTACATGACACACCTTGATCCCTCAGAACCCGGCGCTCCAACAGTCAACACGCTGTCTGAAGCACTTCCATTCATTCAGCGCTATGACAAGAAAACGATTGTCATCAAATATGGCGGTCACGCCATGGCTGATATTTCATTGGCTAAAGAATTTGCGCGCGATGTTGTGTTGCTAAAACACATGGGCGTAAACCCTGTTATCGTGCATGGCGGTGGCCCCCAAATCGGTGATGCACTCAAACGCCTCAATGTGACCAGCAAATTTGAAGATGGTCTGCGCGTAACAGACGCCGCCACAATGGAAGTTGTGGAAATGGTCCTCTCTGGCTCAATCAACAAAACTATTGTGCGTGCAATTAATATGGCTGGTGGAAACGCCGTCGGTCTTTCAGGTGCTGACTCAAATCTGATTCTAGCTGAAAAAGCCCATAAAGTACGCAAAGACCCAGATTCCAATATAGAGCGCGTCCTTGATCTAGGATTTGTCGGCGAGCCCGTTCACGTCAATCCAGTCATTTTAGAAACACTCGCTTCTCAGGATACCGATTTCATCCCCGTTGTAGCCCCTGTTGGCTTCGGCGTGAATGGTGAAAGCTACAATATCAATGCAGATACAGCAGCCGGTGCAATTGCCAGCGCTTTAAAAGCAGAACGCCTCTTGCTCTTAACCGATATCAAAGGCGTATTAGATCAAAACAAAGAACTCATCCGCGAGCTAGATGTGGAAACAGCATCAAAGCTCATCGCATCTGGTGTCATAAGTGGTGGTATGATCCCAAAAATTGAAACAGCACTCGCTGCTGTAAAGAATGGTGTGAAAGCATCTGTCATTCTTGATGGTCGCACGCCTCACGCCCTTTTAACGGAGTTGTTCACTGATCATGGTGCTGGAACGCTTATCTCTTAAAGCCCTTCGTATTGCATGTCTCTTTTGTGCGTTTATTGGCGTCAGCCTTCAATTTTCTGATGCACACGCACAATCGCGCTCGCAGGGCTGGCGTTTATGCAATGAAACAAGTTTTATTCTTGAGGCTGCAACAGGCAGACCTGAAGGCAATTCTTCTATCATTGTTGAAGGGTGGACACGGCTACGTCCAGGTGAATGCCGCATCGCAATTGCCGCGCCCTTACGCGAAGCCAATTATTATGTGATGGCGCGCTCCTCATCTGCGCATCATGGCGGACAACGCATGTGGGGCGGCGAAATCCCCTTATGTGTTGACACAACAGGGTCATTTGCCGTCGAAAGCCCAACCTCTTGTACTGCTATGGGCCTTGAAGAGCGCTCATTTCGTGCAGTAAAAATTGAGAACCGCAATAATTGGACGACCCGCCTCACAGAAACAGAACCCTATGGGACAAAACTCGCCCAGAATGCGGGTGTGCAGCGTCTCCTCAAAGATGCTGGCGTCGCCAACACATCCATTGATGGATATGTTGGACGCTCTACGCGGGGTGCTATCGCCGCTTTTCTGAACGCCAATAAACTAAGCAAAGATACTCCTGATGCTACGTTGATAGACATCCTTGAAGAGGTAGCGAACACCCGCTCCCGTCAAGTTGGTATGACAATTTGTAACCGCACACCTAACAAATTATGGGCCGCTATTGGCCGTCGCCGCGGGAATGGCTGGGAGAGCCGTGGTTGGTGGACGTTGGATTCCGATTCATGCGCACGCACCATTGATGAAAGCCTCATTCCAACACCTCACTATGTGTTTGCAGAAATGGAAACAGATGACGGGATGCACCGCTTAAAAGTTGCCAGTCACTTATTCTGCATAGCGCGCTCTAAGTTCGCAATCGTTGGACGTGAAGGCTGTGTTGTACGCGCCTATAAGGAGGCAGAGTTTGTAGAAACTGCGGCCCCGTCAGACGGTAAACTTATTTATGAATTCTTCGAACGAGACTTTGAAGAGGAACCGAGCGAAGACAATTAATATGACCACACCACAAACACCTTCGCTGTCAGTAGATTTTGCCAATGTTCAAAATTGGGTCTTCGATCTAGACAATACGCTCTATCCGGCAGCTTGCGATCTGTTTGCCGAAATTGATCAACGTATGACAGCCTTTGTCATGCGCCAGCTTGATCTGCCCCATGATGAAGCGCGCGCCATTCAAAAAGATTACTATGCCCGCTATGGCACCACACTGCGCGGCATGATGATTGAGCATGGATTAGATCCCACCACATTTATGAACTATGTCCACGACATTGATCATAGCCCCTTAGATGCCGCACCAGACATCAAAGCACAGCTCAGTGCCCTTCCCGGTAAGAAATACATCTATACAAATGGCTCAACCTGCCACGCTGAAAAAGTGTCTCGCTATATGGGCATTGATCACCTGTTCGACGATATGATCTGCATTGCCAAATCCAACTTTCTGCCAAAGCATGAAGATGGAGCTTTTGATCGCTTCATTGAATTAACAGGTGTGGACCCCAAAAAATCCGCGATGTTTGAAGACTTATCCAGAAATTTGATCCCAGCTCACCAGCTTGGCTTCAAGACGGTACTTGTCACATCGCTCAAGGATTGGAGCCACGAACCAGAGGGTGTGCGCCCCGCACACGCAGATGATGCAAAGCCAGTGCACGTACACCACACAACAAATGATCTTCCTCAGTTCTTGATTGATATAGTCGCAAACATTGCGCCCAAAGCTGAAGCAAGCTAACCCCTGCCTCAGATTTTTAATAAACCAGACGAAAGCCAGACCCCATGACTGATATCTCCGCCCTAGAAGTTGCCATCAATGCCGCTTGGGATGCACGCGACACAATCTCAACTGATACACAAGGTGGGATCCGTGATGCGGTGACAACAGCCCTCCTCCTTACAGATCAAGGTGTATTGCGTGCTGCTGAACCAGATGGTCAAGGCGGCTGGAAAGTGAATGAGTGGGTAAAGAAAGCTGTCCTTCTATCATTCCGCCTAAACCCGAATGAAATCATCAAAGGCGGACCAGGTGAAGCAACTTGGTTTGATAAAGTGCCATCAAAATTTGAAGGATGGGGTGAAGCAGAATTTAAACAAGCTGGTTTCCGCGCTGTACCAAATTGTACCGTGCGCCGTGGTTCATATGTCGCCAAAAACACTGTCCTCATGCCATCATTTATCAATATCGGTGCATATGTTGATGAAGGCACAATGGTCGACACATGGGCAACAGTTGGTTCCTGTGCCCAAATCGGTAAGAATGTCCACATCTCAGGTGGAGCCGGTATTGGCGGCGTGCTTGAGCCACTCCAAGCAAGCCCAGTTATCATTGAAGACAATTGCTTCATCGGTGCCCGTGCAGAAGTTGCCGAAGGCGTCATCGTGCGCGAGGGTTCAGTATTAGCAATGGGAACATTCATTTCCCAATCCACAAAAATCGTTGACCGCGCCACAGGTGAATTCACCTATGGTGAAGTACCGCCATACTCAGTTGTCGTTCCTGGTGCTATGCCATCTAAAAACGGCGGCCCATCTTTGGCGTGTGTTGTCATCGTGAAAACAGTTGACGCTAAAACACGCTCAAAAACAGGCGTAAACGAACTGCTACGCGACTAAATACGCACCTTTAATTTGGCGCTGCGCTAAGCGAAAGTCACCTCGACATTTTGCTCAAGCATATCCGCAGCGCCAAATATTGTCATAAAGCTGATATCCGTCGCATCACGCCCAACTGCCATGCGCGCCATATGTTCGATGGGAGCCAATCCTGTTGGATCTACAAGATACCATTCTCCATTCAACCACACTTCCACAACAGCATGAAAATCAGGCGGGCTCACCTCTGGCGCATAAACTGACACCATGCGCGCAGGAACACCGGCGGCACGCGCAAATGCAATCAATAAGTGGGCATAATCTCGACACACACCACGGCGGGCAAAAAACGTATCGGAAGCTGTCGTCGTCTCATTGCTCGACCCAGACGCATACGTCATATTCTGATAAAGCCATTGCGACATAGCCTCAATCTTATCGCCCAGACAATCTTGCTGAAACGTCGCCTGTACAAATGCCGCCATATTATCGGACTCACAATATCGGCTCGCAAACAAATACGGTATCACATAGGGCGGCAAATCTTCATGAAGACTAGCATTTACGCCTGAAGTACGTCTCGCCTGCCTTTGAATATCGACTTCTGCTTGGTAGTGAATTTCCAACACACCAGCAGCCCCTTTAATCCAAGTGCGCCGCCCTAATCCATCGACACCTTCAGCGGTATGCAATGTTGGGCCAGCCGATATGCTTAGCTGATCTTGTATCAGTTTTTGATCCGACATTGGAATAACTTCTACGGCCAGCAAAACATCCGAAGGAGTCGCAAATGAATATTTCAAAGACGTGTTCACATTTATACGCATAAAATATCCCAAATTTTTGCAAAAGACGTTACGCAATATCACGCATCGACCTGCCCTAAGCACTACTCCCAATCCGTGACTTTGTTCCAATTTAATTTGCGCAAAGCACACGAAAAAGCCGAAACAGGTAAAATCCACTTCGGCTCTAAAATATTTGATTGTCGGCTATCTATCTATTTTTCAAATTCAATCAGCACATACCAAGCTAGAAAGCGCACACCCGGCACCAAGAAAATAGCCGAATCCAACAGCTCGCTGGCTCCCAGCGCAAACTTATGAACGGGTGTGTTTCTCAAAGGCGTCGTGCCGATAGTGGTTAGACCGTAAAACTTGGTACTCACGCGACGAAAATGCTTCCGAAAGATTTTCCAATCCGACACAAGCAATGGATGCTCATCTGGTGTGCGTGCTTCGGGTGTCGCATTTCGATACATATTTATCACTGGGTTATGCCCCAATGGCTCCATGAATACTGCGCGTCCATCCTTAGCTAACATTCGGCTAATTTGGCTAATTGATTTGTCCAGATCTAGATGGTGCAAAATCCCGGCACCAAATATGAAATCAAAAGCGCCATCTTCAAACGTTGGCTCTTCCGCATTCATGACTGAAAGCGCAGCGTTCTTATATCCTAGATTATCAATCTTCCCTTGGCCTATCTCCACAGCACTATCGGAAATATCAATACCTTTGATATCAAGCGCTTTGGGAGCGTATTTGGATACGTTTTCTCCATAGCTACAGCCATATTCCAGCGATCGCTTGTCCGCTATAGATGTTTCAATCTGCGCGTAATAATCTTTGAAACAACCTCGAATAGAGTCGTAATACTTATCTTGAACATCACGTGCGTCATGTTCTTCAGCAAACCTTTCATTATGGAATGCTTTCTCACGCGCTATCTTATCTTCAATTATAACTTGTTGCACTAAACCTATCCCCCAATAGTTATCGTGTTGCTTTAATATCTTAGTATTATTATTGTTTTAGCAACACTACCTAAATAATCAGTCAATTATATATGCAATTATTGTGACAAATTACAGAATAACTACCATATTTATTGAGGGTAATCAACTTTCGTCAGGTATAAGCCATCTGGAGGGGCGACTTCACCACACATTTGGCGGTCTTTTGCTTCAAGTATATCTTGCATCCAAGCTACTGACTTGCGCCCTCGACCGATATCTACAAGTGACCCAGTAATAGAGCGCACTTGTCTGTGTAGAAATGATGGTGCTGACACACAAATGCGTATCTCTTGACCATTTCGAATGACATCAATTTTAGATAGAGTTTTGATAGGGCTTTTCGCCTGACACTGCACATCTCGAAATGTCGAGAAATCGTGCAAACCAACAAGTGATTGGGCGGCTTCATGCATCGCATCGCTATCTATCGGGGTATATACCCGCCAAGCATGGCCGCGATCAAAGGTAAGGTTCGCACGGCGATCTATAATGCGATATATATAATGGCGTGCTTCTGCTGAAAATCTAGCATGAAATTCATCACTCACTTCTTCCGCTTCCAAAACAGCAACCGGCTCGCGTTTCATAAAATGGTTCATCGCATCGCGTACACGGTCTGCGGTGAAGTCTTTATTCAAGTCAATATGCGCAACCTGCCCCATGGCATGCACGCCTGCATCCGTACGTCCGGCTCCAAATACGGTTACATCCTCACCTGAGAATTTCTTGATCGCATCTTCCAGCACTTGCTGCACTGACAAGTGTGTTGGCTGTCTCTGCCACCCGACATAGGGTGCACCATCATATTCGATTGTCAGCTTAAAACGAGCCATGAGTATTACGCGAGTATCACGCCTTCCGGTAAATCATTTCCGCGCAAAAAGTCTTCTCCACTCATGGCAGATTTACCAGCGCGCTGAAGCCGCTTTAACCGCACAGCATTTTCGCCACAAGCAATCAGGAGACTATCATCAAGCACTTCTCCCGCATTCCCCGTCCCTGAACTATCGGCAACTTCCAGCACTTTAACTCGCACCGGTCCTTTAGGCGTTTCCATTTCAAACCAAGCACCGGGAAATGGCGATAATCCGTGGATATGCTGGCGCACTTCATTAGCAGATAAAGACCAATCAATTCGCGTTTCTTCATTGGTCAGTTTATGCGCGTATTCAATTCCTTCAGTCGATTGAGGTACAAAAACACCCACACCGCTTTCTAGCTGTGAGATGGCATCTACCAGTAGACTAGCACCCGCCATGCAGAGCGCATCATGCAGGCTACCAGCCGTAGTGCAGGGCGTTACCTCAACCTCTACAGACGCCATCACTGGCCCAGTATCTAGCCCTGCTTCCATCTGCATGATCTGCACACCTGTCACATCATCTCCTGCCATAATTGCACGTTGAATGGGTGCGGCTCCGCGCCAACGCGGCAAAAGACTAGCGTGAGCATTAATGCAGCCTAGTCGCGGTGCATCTAAAACAGCCTGAGGTAAAATCAGGCCATATGCCACAACAACAGCAAGGTCTGCATTTAAATCTGCAAACGCTTTCAATTCTTCTTCTGATTTCAATGATTTAGGGGTGCGAACTTCTATACCCAGCGCCTCTGCAGCGGCATGAACAGGCGTTTTGCGCTCTTCCTTACCCCGCCCTGCACGTCTTGGCGGTTGCGAATACACGCACACCACTTCATGCCCAGCCTCAACAATTGCTTTCAAACAAGGAACGGAGAAATCGGGGGATCCCATAAAAACCAGTTTAAGGCTCATTTATCGATCCCCTCTATATTGTTGTTTAAATTATCGCTGAAAATCAAACTCTTAGTGGTTGCAGTTTGGTCCATGCACGTGTGGGACAGGCGCAAATTTCTTTGCTTTCTTCACTTTATCAATGGCCCGCGTGCGTTTTAAGCGTGATAGATAATCTATGAAAAGCTTACCTTCAAGATGATCCATCTCATGCTGAATACAAGTCGCGTAAAGCCCTTCAGCCCACTCTTCAACTTCTTTGCCATTATAGTCCAAATATTTCAGCCTTACGCGCTCAGAGCGTTCAACCGTTTCGTAAATATCTGGCACAGACAAACAACCTTCATCATAAGGTTTTGTTTCTTCAACAGTTTCAAGAATTTCTGGATTTACAAAATACTGTGGTTTTGGCTCATCATCCTTATCGGATAAGTCCATCACGATCACACGCAATGGCTCTCCAATCTGAATTGCAGCAAGGCCAATACCCGGCGCATCATACATGGTTTCAAGCATGTCATCCATCAGTGCGCGGATGTCATCGGTCACAGCATCAACCGGCTTGGAAATCTCTTTAAGAAGAGGATTAGGTACTGTTATTATAGGGCGTATTGTCATGTGGCTTAGCTAAGTGTGAAGGCGTGTTTCGTCAAGAACAAGTCCAGACAAATCACACGATATTAGAATTATCGGATGTAATACGATCAGGTATATCAGCTGACTCAGTAGATTTGAACACCAAATCCCGCCCCCTTACAGGTTCTCTCACATTATCTTCAATATCTTCCAAATCAGGAATGGACTTGCCTTCTGCACTCACCCCTAAAGCATCAAATTTACGCGCTTGAGGCAGCACTTTCGTCTCTAACGTTCCCACCATTTCATTATACGCTGATGAAGCACCGCTTAAATGACGCCCCATTTTCAAGACTTTATCTCCAAGAATAGAAATCCGGCTATAAAGTTCACGCGCCAAATCCGTCACCTCTTTGGTATTCTGCGCAGCGCTTTCTTGACGCCAACCAAATGCGACCGCCTTCGCCAATGCCACCAATGTTGAAGGCGTCACGATTATCACTTTATTACGCGCCGCATAATCAAACAGGTCACGATCTGAACTTAAGGCCGCTGCATAAAAATTCTCACCCGGCACAAACATCGCCACAAAATCAACTGTGTCTGGCAATTGCGCCCAATACGCTTTTCGCGCCAGAGTCGTCACATGGTCACGCATTTTTCGAGCATGGGTTTGCAATAACATATTCTGACGCTGCACATCGCTCTCATCAGCTGCTTGCAGAAAATCATCCACACTCACCTTGGAATCTATAACGAGATGCCGCCCACCAGGCATGCGCACCACCACATCAGGACGGATATTAGCGCCGTCCTCTACATTAGCATGCACCTGCTCTGAAAAATCAGCATGTTCAGATAACCCCGCCATTTCCAACACATTACGCAGCGTTTCTTCTCCCCATCGTCCTCCTGATTTAGGCGCAGACAATGCATTCGCTAATTTACCCGTCACATTTTGGGTTTCAACCATAACTTGAGAGAGTTTCTCTATCTCCGTGCGCAAGGAGGACCGATCCTCATTGCGCACCTTCTCTATATTCTCAACCTTCTGACTAAACTGAGAAAAGCTCTCCTTAATCGGGCCGATCATACGCGCCAAATCCGCCTGCGAAACCTCTTTGTGTTGGCGCATTTGCTCATTGGCGATTTCAAGAAATTGCTTTTGTGATTGACGCAAAGCGCTATCTGCGAGCTGTTGAAACTTTTGATGAATTTCAGCGTTCAAAGCCTTCATCGTACTTCTCTCAGCGGCGAAAGCTTTCTCCCGTTCTTGTTGTGTCGCTTCCAGTCCGGCCAATTTGCGCGACACGTTTTCAGCATGAGTGCGATATTGATCCGCTTTGCTATTTTGCGCGAGTAACTCCTGCTTTTCTGCTGCCCATAATTGCGCATCCCGATGATAAGCTTGCTCAACAGATTGAAGCTTCAATGCTCCCACCTCAACCTCACCTTTAAGCAAATGCGTCTCCGCAACAAAATGCTCCTGCATAGACTTACGCACACGCGACAAGCGAAAACCGAGTATTAATGATAAAATTATCGCAACGACGGCAACACCGAAGAAACAAACATGATACAAATCGAAAACGAGCGCGTAATCGCCAAAGAAAAATGAGAACATAACGGGATCATATATCGTTTTTTATTCACCTACAAGGCGAAATTTTACCAAAAACGAATCACTTATTCACAAGTGTCAAGCAAATAAACAGCACTCACCGCCGCGAGGAAAACGCCGCTGCAATCGTACCGTCATCAAGAGAGCCCAACTCGCCTCCCACAGGCACACCATGCGCTAAGCGGGACACTTTCACACCGATGGTTTCAAGTTGATCAGCCACATAATGCGCGGTTGTTTGGCCATCCACAGTCGCATTTAGCGCAAGGATAACTTCTTTCACATGTACCTCGCCGGCCCGCGATATCAGACGCGCTATATTAAGGTCTTCTGGCCCAATACCATCCAATGCGGACAAGCTACCACCCAGCACGTGATAGCGTCCACGAAAGACACCAGACCGCTCCATAGCCCATAGATCACCCACATCAGCCAATACGCAGATCACACTCTCATCGCGTCCACCAGATTGGCAAACGGCGCACGGATTTAACGTATCGAAATTTCCACACACCTGACATTGAGATACTTTTTGCGCTGCATCCGCCATTGCGCGAGACAAAGGCGCAAGCAATTGGTCAGGCTTTTTCAGCAAATGCAGCGCTGCTCGACGCGCCGATCTAGGCCCCATACCAGGAAGCTTGGACATCATCTCAATGAGACGCGTAATTTCTGGACCAACAGATCTAGTAGACATTAAAAAACGCGATTATTCCCGACTGAGTAAAAAGCGTTTAATCGCCGTGCGTATGACTAAAAGCAGCGCCCCCGCTCCTGCAAACATGGTCACACCCAATAATAGATTCGCCATGAAGAAAGCGGCCATAATAGACAGGCCAACAGCGCCGCACCACATAAAGAAAAGAACCACATCCAACCAAAATGGAATAGGTGTGTGCGAAGGTAAAAAACCTTTTGGCTCTTTCTTATAGTCTGATTTTTTTAGAACTTTTTCTTCACTATAAGTATCGCGCCGAAATCCATCCAATGGAATGTCGTCGAAATCTGATTTGGTAACATTATTCATCACATGAATCCTATGCGAAACTAAATAGCATCAAAATGGCATTTTAAATCCGGGCAGCATTCCCATGCCAGCCGTTGCGCCCTTCATGGCTTCACCATGAGCAGCTTCCAATTTGCGGCGCGCGTCATCATGTGCAGCCTTCACCAAATCTTCGATAATCTCAGGGTCATTTGGATCAATCAGGCTAGGGTCAATCGACATGCCCGCCATATCACCCTTTCCTTTAAGCGTAACTTTCACCATTCCACCACCGGATGTTCCAACGGCTTCAATATGTTCAAGCTTTTCTTGAGCTTCCGCCAATTTGCCTTGCATAGCTTGAGCTTGACGCATTAATTCTTGCATATCCATGAGGTATCTCCTCTAAAATCTAATCTTCATCTGTTTGGGAAAAATCACGACGACGGTTGAAATCTAGCCGCACAACATTTCCTTCTGGGTCTGTGTCTATTTTTTCAATCTTTACGATTTTCGCACCCGGTAGAATTTTCAATGCATCAGCAACACGCGGAATCGCTGAAACCTCAGCAATGCGTTCCTTTTCCTGCCTGACACGAATTTCTTCCAGACTTTCCCTATTGGAAGGCGCAACATCGACTTCCCACTCAACACCTGTTTTGTCTTCTAGCCATGCTTTTAATCGCATCTGAAAATTAGCTGGAATCCCCGGCGCAGGCGCATATGTGAAATATCCATATCTAATGTCTGCTGGACGCACATAATGCTCAACATCGTAAAGAATTTGAATTTCTTTATCTGCCTGCAATGCGGCACAAATTTGATTAAGGCTGTTTAAAACAGGTCCAGGAGCTGCTTCAGCAATATTTTCTGGTACTGCTTGCGCCACAATATGACCGGAACGTGCATGAGCCTGCGTACTGCCGCCGCCACCTACTTGATAACTTTGCGCCTGCCCTCCGCCATTATTTCCAGCCGAGCGTCCATTCCCCCCTGATGGTCCTCCACCTTGTGGACCATTCCCGCCTTGCAGCATACGCGCTGCCTCTTCAGGGGAAGGCAAAGCTGCTGCAGCAGCTAAACGCAACACGACCATTTCTGCGGCCACATCAGGGTCAGGTGCACGTCCACAATCTTCAAACCCTTGCAGCAATAATTTCCAATACCGCGCCGATTGCGCATTACTCATATTGGCAGCCATTGCTTTGGTGCGTTGGCTCCATTCTGCGGGACCAGCAAAAGTATAGGCCTCTCCCAACGCTTGTGCACGGGCAATCTCAGCCATTGCATCCAGCAAATCTTTGATCAGAACTTGCGCTTCCGCACCTTCCTGCAATTGCGCACTTGTTTCTTCCAGCGCTTTTTTGTGCTCACCATTTAGCGCAGCTTCCAGCAAGTCAAATACACGCGTCCGGTCTGCTAATCCAAGCATATCGCGTACAGCTTCTTCGCTTACTTGGGCGTCCGTTGCTTGTACTATCGCCTGATCTAGAACCGACAAAGCATCTCGCGCCGAACCTTCTGCAGCGCGCGCAATCAATGCCAATCCCTCAGCTGACACATTTGCACCTTCATGCTTGCAAATACGCCCAAGGTGGGCAGCGAGTGCCTCTGTCGTAAGACGCGCAAGATTAAAACGCTGACAGCGCGACAACACTGTCACAGGCACTTTGCGAATTTCAGTCGTTGCGAAAATGAACTTCACATGTGGTGGTGGCTCTTCAAGGGTTTTCAACAGCGCATTAAAAGCTGCTGTTGAGAGCATGTGCACCTCATCTATGATATAAACCTTATAGCGCGCATTCACTGGCGAATAGCGAACACCATCGAGCAATTCACGCATATCTGCGACACCCGTACGCGATGCGGCGTCCAATTCCAGAATATCAGGATGGCGACTTTCCATAATCGCCTGACAATGACGTCCAGGCGGGTCCAATTGAATGCTCGGACCATCCACACTATCGGATACGTAGTTTAAGGCACGCGCCAACAATCGCGCTGTTGTCGTTTTTCCGACCCCCCGCACACCTGTTAGCATAAAGGCGTGAGCGATACGCCCGGTTTTGAACGCATTGGTGAGCGTGCGCACCATAGCTTCCTGCCCAACCATATCATCGAATGTCGTTGGACGATATTTACGCGCCAGCACTTGATACGCACCGCCGCCTCCCTCATTTGGGGAGTCATCTCCAAACATTGAAGAAGTGTTAGGGTCTAGCCCTTCGTCGTGCATGCCGTCTGTTGAATCGTTCATGCGCGGAACTTAGCGCTCCTTTTGCGTGGTGCCTATAGGCAGTGACAGGAAAAACGCGCCATCACGTACAAAAACCGATTCTCAAAAAAAGCTTCACCCCTCCCGATAAAATGCTAGGGTTAACCCTAAGTAAGAATAGTTTGCACTGGGATTTTGTGAGGGGAAGACCATGGGCTACGATATTTTTCTAAGTTATCGGCGCGCCGATCAAGAATTAGCACGCGCACTTGTTGCTGCACTTGAAGCACGCGGTGTCGGTGTCTGGTGGGATCAAAAAATTGATGGCGGCGTAGATTGGCGAGACGCAATCGTCGAGAACCTCATTGATTCTGATATGCTCGTCATTCTTTTCTCAGAAGAATGTAACGCCTCCAAGCAACTCAAGAAAGAACTCGCTCTCGCAGATGATATGGATAAAGATGTTATCCCCGTCCTCATCGAAGATACAAAACCTAAAGGCCATTTCCTGTATGAGATGGCTGCGCGAAATTGGATTCAGATTCACCCTCACCCTGAAAACAAAATAAATGATCTTGCAGACCGATTGACCAGCCTTGCAGAAGCCACACCTGATGGTCTTTCAGGCACTCCCGTACCAGCCCCCGTAGAGACCAACACTTCCCCCATACCAGAAAGCATTCAGGACACAGTCACAACCTCTACAGACCCCATGCAGGCACCAGGCACGATTGATGCACTCCCTGAATTAACAACAGCTCCGCAAGTACCGCCCCAACCTATCTCGATTGCTAAAAAAACTATTGATCCCAATGATTTAAAAGCAAGACGTGCCGCACTCAAACGCGAAGAAGCTGCCATTCTTGCCGCTGAAAAAAAATTACAGAAAGAAGCAAGCAAAAAGTCAGCTGCCGCCGTAAAACGAGGTGCGAAAAAGAAGAAATACCGCAATTTCCTTCCCTTCAAACTTATTGATATCGTCTTTATGCTTCCAATTGTCTATTTCGTCATCGAAGAAACGGGCGGCGGCATAGACCGCATTGATTTAACTGATATTCCTGAGCTAACCGAATTAACCGCAATGATCGCCGTCAGCCTAGCTGCAGTCGGTGCACTCGTCTTCCCTATCCGCTATTACATGCGCAATCTACGCATGAAAGAAGCCGCGAAAGAATACGCCAAATCAAGCCTTGCACTGTATGCGCTCCTATGGGCTGCTGGCATAACATACGCACTTATAGAGGGCGATATAGGCGAAGTTGCTGGGGTGTGTTTAGGGTTTGGTGGTTTGTGGCTGGCATTCGGAGTCGGGGCTTTTGCGCTCTATGGTCTGATGCATTTCCAGCGCTCTGTCCGCAACTTCAACAAAAACGTCGATAAAATCTAACCATCGTCAAAATAGAAAAGGCGTCATTTCTTACAACAGAAATGGCGCATTTATACAGTGGATATAATTGTAAGGAAAATAAGGTGAAACTGGCGACGACCCGAACGAAACTCGTTGCGGCTGCTTCCTTCCGGACCTGACCGAGTTCGCGAGCGGCTCGTCCGCCACCAGCTTCGGGTTGTTATATCGCAATGCTTGCCCCATTTAGCAAGAGTAGCGACCATTTAAATCACAACGTTTTTAGAAAATCTGTCACATATGTCCCTAAAACCACCCATCCCTTTTGCAAGCGCCCCCTTTGAACGTGCTGCGCACCACCGCACAGACACAGATTGGCTAAAAGCTGCTAAGTCAAATCCCACATCATTATTTATGCTAATGTATAAGGGCAAAGTACTATGTGAGGAAAATGGAGTATCACTTGAGGACGTTATTCCCGGGCAAGCGATATCACAGACTCCACGTCTTATCGCCTGGCTGACATCGGATCAGCTTCCAATTCATGAACCGTCCCAATCAATTTTTCTAAGCGAAGACAATGGCATAGCTAGATTTTCTATAAATCTGCCTGCTGAATTTGAATTGGAAAATTCTGCACTCTCTCAGCATGTCTTAGGGGATGTGCGCGCCATTGCAGGCGGTATAAGCCCAGAAGATGCCCAATTTGCCGCCACAAGCGCAGCAATTTTCAATTGGCATAGACGCCATTCCTTCTGTGCAAATTGTGGACATGCGACTCACATTACCGAAGCTGGCTGGAAACGAACCTGCCCATCCTGCGAAGCTGAACATTTTCCACGTATAGACCCAGTTGCGATCATGTTGGCAGTGAAAGGTGATAAATGTTTAATGGGACGACAAGCGCATTGGGCTGAAGGCATGTATTCCTGCTTAGCTGGCTTTGTGGAACCTGGCGAAACCATCGAGCAAGCTGGCGCGCGTGAACTTTTTGAAGAAGCTGGTGTAAAAGCAACGGGCCGGATCGAGTATCTTTGTGGACAACCTTGGCCCTTTCCAACAAATCTTATGATCGGCATGATCATGGAAGTTGAGAATGAAACCCTTATTGTAGACAAAAACGAACTCGAAACAGCACGCTGGTTTGATCGCGCCGAAGCGCAGCAAGTGCTCGATGGAACGCACCCCACCATCTCCGCACCTGCTAGTATTGCTATCGCTCACTACGTGTTAAAGGCGTGGCTTGAATCAGATAATTGGAAAAATTAGCGATTTAAAATGTCAGGCCATTTGGCATCTGCTGATTGGATAAAGCCTTCAGGGTCAGCTTTCCACTTGGCTTGAATTTTATCACTATAATTTAGGTAGAGTTTGCCGTCCAAAACCGTCCATTGTTTTGGATCACCTTTGAAAAATTTACCGTCAGCCATAGCCCATGCACAATAGCCACCATATTGTGGAACATACTCCTCAGGGTTTGCCTTAAACGCTTCGAGATTAGCTTGCGACGCAAATATGAAATCAGCTCCCATATATTCTGCCGAATATGCTTTATCGCCTTTCACAGGCGAGCCATCCTTAAAATAAGACACAACATCATAACCACCTGCACCTAAATTGTTGAACGATTTGGTGTAAATAGGTGCCTTATCAGCATATGCTGGCGCGGTCGCCACTGACGCCAAAGCCAAGAAAAACACAGGTAAAATTTTACGCATAGAACAGCCCTTAGTCTCAAGTTTAAATCTCGAGACTAAGTTATAGATGTTCTCTATCACTCACTACTCACATTTTCGCGAGTCCTATCTATTGCTATTCTTCGTGGACACCGCTCTTGCGATAAGCATGCGCTTTAAACACACCCAAAATATCCAAACGCGTAGAAAAGAAACTCATCTCTTCTAATGCCAATTGCACGTTTCGATCATCAGGGTGGCCCTCAACTTCCGCATAAAACAATGTCGCAGTGAATGAGCCTTCACTCAAATAACTTTCAAGCTTGGTCATGTTGACATTGTTAGTCGCAAATCCACCCATCACTTTATAAAGGGCTGCAGGCACGTTGCGCACTTTAAAAACAAAAGCAGTAATAAAGCTCTCATCTTCTGATTTACGCTCTAGGACTTTTGGCTCTTTCGCCATCAACACAAACCGTGTGGTGTTATGTGCGTGATCCTCGATATTGGATGCTAGAATGTCCAAACCATAGACTTGAGCAGCTAGTTCTGGCGCAATAGCAGCTAAATTTTTGTCGGGTGATTCGGAAACTTCTCGCGCCGCACCCGCTGTATCAGCAGCCGTCACAGGCGCAATTTCATATTTTCTCAAAAAATTTCGACACTGCCCTAGCCCCATAATATGAGAGCGAGCACTTTTTATGTCTTCTAATTTTACACCTTTGCGCGCCATCAAGAAAAAGCGAATTGGCAAAAAATGTTCGGCATTAATATGCAGCCCAGCGTCGGGCAAAAGATGATGAATATCAGCAACTCGCCCCGCGATTGAGTTCTCAACGGGGATCATCGCTTCGTCCGCATCCCCTTGTATCACTGCACTAAACACGTCTTCAAACGTCTTACACGGTAATGGTTCAAAGTCTGGTCGCGCTTGTGCACATGCTATATGAGAATTGGCGCCGGGCTCACCTTGGTATGCAATTCGTTTAGTCATTAGTGTCTCTTTCGATGGGGTCAAATCTCACTTATAAGCCTCTAAACTCGCTTAATTAGAGTGCGACGGTTCGCCGCTTCTAAAAGTAGGTCCAAATTCATACAAGTGCCGCTATGTTGCAGATCAAGCAATAGCGTGGCAAAAGGCCCGCGCAAATCAAAATATATGAACCAAACTGCAAGGGCGTTTCATGAGCGACTTGGGCTTTAACAAAATTATGGCTGCTGCACTCTCCACGGGTTTAGCAATTCTTGGATTGAACGCGGCCAGCGACGCTTTCTTTAGCAAAGAGGCTCCTGAAGAGCCTGGCTACCTCGTTGAGGTTGCTGAAGTCTCCTCTGGTGGACATGGCGATGAGCCGGCATGGGTGCCGCCTACGGACTATGGTGTACTTCTAGCGGAAGCAGATGTTGCAAAAGGCGAGAAAAAAATAGCTGCATGTGTGAGCTGTCACAAATTTGAAGCTGGTGGAGCAAACGGTACAGGTCCAGGCCTTTACGATGTTGTGATGCGCCCCAAAGCAACACATGGTGGCTTCGCATACTCTTCAGCGCTGACAGATATGGGCGGCGTTTGGGATTATGAGGCGCTTGATGGCTTCTTAAAAAACCCGAAGAAATATGCATCAGGTACTGCAATGAACTTTGCAGGACTTAACAAAGAAGCCGACCGTATGAATGTGATCGCTTACTTGCGTACACTTTCAGCATCTCCCGCACCTCTACCTGCACCGCTACCTCCTGAGGCTCTCATCGAGCCAACTGGTGATGCAGAGCATGCAGACGATGCACACGCAGAAACAGATGCAGCAGCGCATGATGTTGCCGCACCAGAAGAAGCAGGCCACGCAGTAGAAGAAGCTGCTGAAGATGCTCACAATGCTGTTGACGGTGTCATGGAAGATGCAGGCCAAGCTGTTGAAGCTGTTCAAGAGGCTGCAGTAGCGGTTGAGCCAGAATTTAAAGCTGAAATTGGCGGCGTTGAATTAACAGGTGCTGCTAACGGTGTTGAAGCAAAACTTCTTTCATTCATCGAATCTGATGCTGAACCATGTAAAGAAGCTGCATGTTGGTATTCATTTGACCGTCTAACATTCAACACTGGTTCTGCCGAATTGGATATGGATAAATCAGCTGCACAACTTGATAACATTGCGCAAATTCTAAATGCTTACCCAAGCATAGAGCTGAAAATTGGCGGTTACACTGACAATACAGGCTCTGAAGAAGCAAATATGACTATCTCCCAAGCACGTGCAGAGGCTGTTGTTGCAGCACTTATTGCTGATGGCATTGCAGCAGAACGTCTTGACCCAGAAGGTTATGGACCACAGCACCCTGTTGCTTCAAATGATACAGAAGAAGGCCGCGCGCAAAACCGCCGTATCGATGTACGGGTTAGAGCTCGCTAAGCTTGATTTTAAGATTGAAATAATTGAGACGGCCGTTTGATTGATCGAACGGCCGTTTCTTTTTGTCCAATTCTTTCAATAGCTTCGACTACAGGTTCACTTGCGCACATCATGTGATGGGCATTGGCATGAAGCAAACGAACGGCATCTTGCATAATCCCCACATGCCCCGGCCAAAATATGAGATCGCCTCTCTGAAGGCTTGTAAGCGCCGTTTTGATATCCAGCGCAGTTCCTACAGCTTCCTCTTGCATACTCGCATCACGGGGCACGCTAAAGCCCGCAGCAACCATTGAAGACTGCACTAAACCAGAACAATCCAACCCAAAACTATCTTTACCCCCCCACAGATAGGGAGCATTGAGAAATTTTTCCGCCACCGACACATAATCTTGGTGAAATTCGTCTTTGCTGCTTAAATGATTTGAAAAAACCCAACCACCTGATTTCAAACGAGAATAATCACCCTCTTGCTCAATAATCGACACGCTCGCATTCAAGCTCAACATCATTAATGGGGTCGTTTTCAAGTCAGGCTTTGTGAAGACAATCGTTCGCAGCACACTCACCTTATGAGTTGGGATTTCAACCGCAGACACAAGATGATTTGTACGTATCCACCCCACATAGTTATCACTCTCAAGCTGCCCCCAAGACCAGCCCCCCTGCTCATCATAGACCGTAAAGATCTCCCCCTGCTGTGCTTGTGTATCCAGCGCGCTATCGTCCTGCGGTGTGCGATATAGGCCCGTGATCGGTGCCTGAACCTGCCACGATTGCCCTGCGCTATAACGCTGCGCATCTACACGCCCTTTCAGGTAAGATGCAGCGATACTTTCACGAAATGGATGTAGACGCGGATTTAGTTTTTCCATTGTCATAGATTTTCTCGCAAAGTTTTTCAGCTTACCCATACCAAAAATGAGCAAGATCATTTGACCTGAATTTATTCAAAAAGGAAATATGTAATCAGGCGGCACTGCGTGCGGAAACTGGCAATAGTGCATCCACTTTTGCAGCCGCATCAACAACGGCATCGCCAAACTCAGTTAGAAAAACAGATCCAGCGACAGTTCTCTGCACAAGCACATTTCGTAAATCATCTGGATCTTTTCGGCGCTTCAATAAATTATAGCCCGACAATGTATCCAAAGCACGCGTAACAGCTGGCTTGCCTAAATTTAGGTTTAGCGCCAACCCTCGAACTGTATGGGGTGGCGGTGTCAAATACACTGCTAATAGGATTGCCATCTGACGCGCAGATAGATCAGGCGCTTCAGATCGGACGGATTGCGCAAGAACATCTCTCCATAACTGAAGTGCAGCTGTTCGATCCATCTCCATTGCGCAAACTCTCCCATGACACGAAAACGTCATGGAAGAATCACCTAATTCGATTCGCGAATCAATAGACCCAATGAATTTTAGCTATATTTTTGCGTCAGATAGCTCATCACAGCCCGCAACCCAAAAGCTGCACCGCCTTCTGGACGACCATATTGTGCATTGCGCCACCCCCACACATCAAAGTGCGCCCAAGATTTTGCATCCACAAACTCCTGCAAGAATAGCGCAGCCGTAATCGTCCCCGCAAATGGACTAGACGCACCATTCACAAGATCAGCAACGGGGCTTTTCATCATGGCAAGATAAGGCTTCCATAAAGGCAAACGCCAAATCGGGTCCGCCTTGTCCACACCGCTCTGATAGATACTTGCTGCAAATGCTTCATCTGTCGCAAAGAAAGGTGCGACTTCAGCTCCCATAGCAACACGTGCAGCACCTGTGAGGGTCGCAAAGTCAAGAAGCAATTCAGGTTTAAGTTCACTGGCGCGTGTCAAAGCATCTCCCAATACTAAACGCCCTTCTGCATCTGTATTATCAATCTCGACACTCAAGCCCTTACGGCTCTTCAAAATATCACCCGGGCGGAAAGCGCCAGCGCCAATCGCATTTTCAACGGTCGGTACGTGCAGTGTCAAATAGACATTCAGCTTGGAGGCCATAATCATACGCGCCAAGCCAATCACATGCGCTGCGCCGCCCATGTCTTTTTTCATATGGCGCATATAACCGCCCGTTTTAATGTTCAATCCGCCAGTATCAAAAGCAACGCCTTTCCCAACAAGCGCAATGTGGGGTGCGTTTTTATCTCCCCAACTTAACTCTACATAGCGTGGCGCGTCTGCAGCTGCACGCCCCACAGCATGCACCATTGGATAGTTTTCTTTAAGTAGATCATCACCAATGATTTGTTTGACCTCAGCCCCAAATTCTTTTGCAAGGGCTTCAACAGTTTCACCAATTTGGGTGGGACCCATATCTTCAGCAGGTGTGTTGATCATATCCCGCACAAGCTTGATTGAGGCTTCTTCAATCTGCGCTGCTTCCAGTGATTTCTTGTCGGTAATGACCAATTGAGGTGGAGAAGACTTGTCATCTTTATACTGCGTGAAGCGGTAAGCACCATCAGCCCACGCCGCATACATATTGGTGACATCCAGCCCTTCAGGCACTGTCGTCAATGCATATGCACCCTCAGGCAAACTTGCCGATGCAGCAGCCAAAGCGCCAGTATCAGCATCTCCGCCAATACCAAAAAGCACGTCCTCAATCTGTCCATCTGCATTAGGCACGACCAAGCTTTTTCCGGTTTGCGCTTTGAAACCCATCCCTTGTGCCAATGTGGAAAAACGCGCCTCCTGCCCCTCCAACCATGATGCGTAAGATTGTGTCGTCAACACATGCAAGCGGACGACATATTTGGCAGAAGAGGTAAATACGGAAGTCATAAACTATTCCAAATTGAAAGAATGAATGTAGGGAAGCGTTAACCAATCTTTGACGTGAAAGATACATAGTTCAGCTGAAAACTATTTCAACGCCCTTATACCAACGCCGAGGGACCCTGTCATGGCGACAAATTCTTTAACGCGATTCATTCTGCTTTCAAGCACCGCATTACTACTCGCTTCTGCGTGTACTAAACCTCCGACAAGCAAGGAGGAGGAAATGATGAATCAGGTCGCGAATGAAAAGCAAATTCTAGCCGCCTCCAAAGAAGAGCGCACTGCCATCAAAAACCACGATATGATTACGCAGGCTAAATTTTGGGGAGACCAGTTTGATCTCAACCCCAATGATTATGAAGCTGCGAATGAATTTTCAAAAGCACTTCGCGCAATTGGAAGTTCTGATCGTGCTGTTGATGTCGCCACTCAAGCACTCGCTCTTCACCCCGGTGATGTTGAATTATCAAAAACACTCGCAAAAGCACATATGGATACAGGCCGCCCAGACCGCGCGACCTCCGCCTTATACAACGCCACACCAACTTCTGAGGACTGGACTTTATACTCCCTCTACGGTGTCGCGCTTGACCAAATGGGAGATCACCCCAAAGCGCAACTTCGCTATGCGCGTGCGTTAGAAATTTCTCCTGACAACGCGGTTGTGCTGACAAATTATGCGCTTTCTCTCGCTTTGGAAGGCAAGCCTGCCGAAGCCGAAGCCAAATTACGACACGCTATAGATGCAAACGAGTTTGTAGACCCAAGGGTACGCATGAATTTAGCTCTCGTATTAGGTGTACAAGGTAAATTCGATGAGGCGGACAAGATATCAGCGATAGATTTACCGCCGCAAATGGTGAAAGCAAACTCAGAATACTATCGCAAACTACTCACGCCGCCATCTCGCAGCTGGAATGATCTTCGTCGGTCTCAAGAGTAATACTTTAAACAAGCCAATTTTATATATAAAAAAGCCGGACCATGTTAAAAATGGTCCGGCTTTTTTATTAGGATAGTCAAGCGCATTCGTGACTGTAAATTTTATTCCACCGCTTGGCTCATAGGGCTAACTTCTGTTCCTTTTTCACCCTCTTGACCTTTAATCTGGATATAAGCAGGACCACCAATAACAAGAAACAGAACCGGCAAGAAGAATACAATCATTGGGACCGTTAGTTTTGCGGGCAAGGCTGCTGCCTTTTTCTCGGCTTCAAGAATACGAATTTCTCTATTCTCTTTTGCCATCGCCCTTAGAGCTGTTCCCATAGGCGTACCGTATTTTTCAGCCTGCACGAGCGCCGTAGCAACTGATTTGATACCAGGGTGATTTGTCCGCTCCGCAAGGTTTAGATACGCTTGACGGCGCTCTTGCAAATAGGAAAGCTCCGCTGTGGTCAGCCCTAATTCTTCGGCCAATTCAACAGAAGCAGTCCCGATTTCTTCTCCCACGCGCGCAAAAGCAAGTTCGATAGACATACCCGCTTCAACACAAATCAACATCATGTCCAAACTGTCGGGAAAAGCTTTCATAATTGACGCTTTACGTTTGTCTGCACGATTGGTCAGATACATGTTTGGTGCATAAAATCCGGCTGCTGCTGCAAACATGACAGCACAAATTTGAAGCTGAGTATTCAGATCAAAATCATTCACAAAGTGCAGATACAAAAAAGCAAATAACCCTAGTGCAAATGGCAAGGCAAAACGCGCAAAATAGAATGCAGATACGGGTCTGGGACCACGCAAACCAGCCTGAACAAGCGCTTTTTCTAGGTTATCATCTTTAAGTGCAGATTGTAGATCTAGCTTGTCCACAATGCGCTTCATCACCCCTTCATCAGTCCGGCGCAGACCTTTTTGAGATAATTGCTCACGGCTCTTACGACGCAATTCTTCACGGCGGTTTGATACAGACTTCAAACGCGTATCAAGATTGTTTCCCTTTAGCGCTGGAGCAGCGATTGTCAAAATCGTCGCAAAACAGGCAAGCCCCGCTAAAAGCGCGGCTAGAAATCCAGGATCTGTTGCTGTTTCAATCATTGTGACCAACTGCCTTTAAAGTGCGCATTAGACATCCAATTTCATCATTTGCTTCATGACGAAAATACCAACCCCCATCAGCCCCGCTGCAATGAGCAGCACAAAATGCCCTGTTGGATGCGTAAACAATAATTTGATGTAATCAGGTGATGAGAAGTAAACCAGAACCATCACAGCTAGCGGCAAACAACCGATAATCATGGCTGATGCTTTTGCTTCTGATGAAAGCGCTTTGACTTTCTCTCCCAGCATTTTACGAGACCGAAGAACTTCCGACAAATTCCCCAAAGCTTCCGACAAGTTACCACCCGACTGCTGCTGAATACCGATAACGATATTGAAGAAGTTCACCTCAGGTAGCGGCATTCTGCGATAAAGACGCTCAAGCGATTGGGTTACGGTTGAGCCCATCTGAATTGAGTCAATCACACGCTTAAATTCTGATCCCAAGGGCGCAGGAGATTCCGCAGCGATAATACGCAAACATTCAATCAAAGGCAGACCCGTCTTGATACCACGCACAATCACATCAATACCATCGGAAAACTGCACAGTGAATTTCTTCTGGCGTCGCGCAATACCCATTCCGAGTATCCAGCGTGGAACTCCCAAAGCACCAGCAAATCCGACCCCAGCAACGACAAGGTAAGTCTGACCCAATATCCATGCAACTAATGCTGCACCTGCTCCAACACCGACGGAGACTAGCCAAAATATCGCGGGGGAAATCACCCAGCCGGCTTGATCAATTTTGTCTTTGATTGTCTTTCCGCGCGTATCTTTGCGGCGCTTTTGCTCGCGGTCACGCAGGGTCTTCATCGAATCCTGCATTTGCTTTCGGCGCAATGCATTCGAGTCAGCCGCCGCATTGCGTTTATTACCCGAAGATGATGCACCTACCGCAACTTGCTTAAAACGCTTTTGTTGGGCTTGTGTTGTTCCCCCCGAAGTGAATGCAAACCCGAGCCCGACCACACTTACAAATGCCAATCCAGCAATGAGATAGACAATCATAGACTGATCCATCAGGCTGTCTCCAACTGATCTAATGCAAGGCCAAGTTCACCTTCCAAATTGTAGTATTTTGCGCGCTCCCAGAAGCGCGGACGCCCCACCCCTGTTCCACGGTGACGTCCAATCAATTTCCCATTGGCATCTTCACCATCAATTTCATAACGCAGAACATCTTGAGTCACGATCACATCGCCCTCTAGTCCCATAACCTCTGAAATAGATACAATTTTTCTGGAACCATCGCGCAAACGTGTGGCCTGAATTACAACATCAATAGAGCCCACAATCATTTCACGGATCGTGCGCTGTGGAAGTGCAAAACCACCCATTGTGATCATAGATTCCACACGCGACAGCCCCTCACGCGGCGTGTTGGCGTGCAGTGTGCCCATTGAACCATCGTGACCCGTGTTCATCGCTTGAAGCAAGTCAAACGCTTCGGGTCCACGTACCTCACCCACGATAATACGGTCAGGACGCATACGCAGACAGTTCTTCACAAGGTCGGTCATTGTCACCTTACCTTGTCCCTCAATATTTGGAGGACGTGTCTCTAGACGCACAACATGAGGCTGCTGCAATTGAAGTTCCGCAGCATCTTCACATGTAATTACGCGTTCACCCGGCTCAATAAAGGCCGTCAAACAGTTGAGAAGAGTTGTCTTACCAGAACCCGTACCGCCTGAGATCAATACGTTACAGCGTGATGTCCCAATAATGCGCAATATCTCCGCACCCGCAGGTGAGATAGCACCAAACTCAACAAGGTTCTGGATCGTCAGCTTGTCTTTTCTAAACTTACGAATAGTGAGTGTTGGACCATCAATCGCAAGCGGCGGCGCAATTACGTTCACACGCGAACCATCAGCAAGACGCGCATCACATATCGGACTAGATTCGTCCACGCGGCGGCCAACCTGTGACACGATCCGTTGACAGATATTCATCAACTGGCCGTTATCGCGGAAACGCACATTCGTACGTTCAATCTTACCGTTGACCTCGATATAGGTACAGTTTGCACCATTGACCATGATATCCGCGATATCATCACGTGCGAGCAAAGGCTCTAGCGGACCATAACCAAGCACATCATTACAGATATCCTCAAGGAGCGTTTCTTGCTCCGCCAAAGACATCACAACATTCTTGATTGAGATAATCTCAATCACAATATCGCGTATCTCTTCACGCGCACTTTCTTGATCTAGTTGCGCAAGTTGAGAGAGGTCAATTGTATCAATAAGCGCGTTAAAAATCTCAGTTTTTACAAGATAGTAAGACTCAGAACGCTCTTCAATAACCTGTTTTACTTTGGGTTTTTCTTCACGTTTTTTAGGAGCCGCAGCTTTTGTAGGAGTTGGCGCCGGAGCTGCTGGCTTAACCGGTGGTTTCGCGGCAACAGCAGGTTTAGGCGCAGCGGGCTTAGGCGCTGACTTTGCAGCTGGAGGCGGCTCTATTACACCCGCATCCCCATCACCTTGAGGCTCGACAGGTGCACGTTTAACCGGTGCACCACTCCCAAAAGAATTTGGCTTCTTACCAAACATATTCTGCCCCTAACGCTTGAACAATTTGTTCAATAGTGAACTACGCTCAGTTTTGATTTCACGCCCTGACAATAAAGACGCTAGATAATCAATGCCTTGAGAACATTTTGAATCTTCAGCAATATCAGCAATCATCTGACCGTTATTAGCAGCAGTACCGAACAATTGAGGATCAAAAGGAAGCACAAGATCTGGCTCCAAATCTATCGCCTGAGCAAAATCCTTCACAGGGATTTCAGGCCGTTTGGGAACACCAACTTGGTTGATAACAAGTCGCGGCTTACTATCATTAGGGCGCGCTGCTTTTAGGAAGTCGACCAAATTCTTACCATTGCGTAGGGAAGCAAGATCTGGCTGCGCAACAACAACAATTTCATCTGCTGAAACAACTGTACCCTTAAACCAATCGGTCCAAATGTGCGGCAAGTCCAACACGACATAAGGAACACTTGAGCGGACTTTATCGAGAACTGTTGAGTAAGTCTCTTCATCCATATCATATGTGCGATCTAGGCTTGCTGGTGCCGTAAACAAGGAAAGATTATCAGTTGCCTGCGTAATCAAACGGCTCATCACAGCTTCATCGAAGCGCTCTGGCGCAAGCAAAGCATCAGCTATCGTTTGATTAGATTCATTGTTGAAATCCAACCCAGTCGTTCCAAAGTTCAGATCCAGATCAACAAGCGTTGTTCCCAATTGCAAACGCTCCGCAAGCGTCCATGCCAAATTGTGCGCAATAGTAGATGATCCAACACCACCTTTAACACCTGTTACAGCAAGTGTTTTACCTACAAATGGCTGTTCAGGGTCGGCAAACTGGCTAGAGATGGCTCGGATTAATTGTACAGTTTCAAGCGGCGGCACAATATATTCAGATACACCACGACGCATAAGCTCGCGATATAACCGAATATCATTTGCTGCCCCGATAACGACAACTTTGACGCCCTCATCACATAATTGAGCAAGCTCGTCCAACTCCGCGAGCAGACGTCCTGAGGCTGATACAGACTCCACAATAATCATGTGTGGCATTTCATTTTCTTGATAGAAATTGATTGCCGCTGGCACACCACCATCTTGAATATTAGCTGTGACATTGATCATTCGACGGTCTTGCATCGACTTGTTCAACATCTGCTGACACAATTGTGTCTGGCAAAAAGCATGAATATTAATACGCGGAATGACGCGATCGCCACCCTCAATAGGAGACATGCCGAAATCAGCTTCATCGTCATCATGTAGCTCGACACTCGCAGTGGCGGCGACATATTCTTCTGGATCAGCAATTGGCAGAAGAGGCGCTTTTGCCTCCGCCTTACGGCTAACCGGCGCAGCAGGCTCTGCTTGATGTGTCGTCAACTCTGCATCATCCGCAAAATCGTCCAGATCAAAATCTAGCTCGTCTTCTACTGGCTCATACTCAGGCTTGAATTGACGTTCCGCTTTCTTGTGCGGGCTTTCAAACAATTCACTACGCGACGGCTTTAGCGCTTTTTCTTCAACATGCTCTTCGTCCATTGCGCTCGCAGCAAAGCGATCAGAAAAGTCACCATTGTCTACAGGCGGTTCAAACTCTTTGGACAATGCATTTGCGAGGATATCATCAACATTATCCGCTCCTCCAACATACTCGCCGGAAGGTGTATTTGAAGCCCACTCTTCATCTTCGTCAGCTTCACTTAATGGCGCTGTGTACTCATCTTCCTGTACTGTTGCATCATTGGTCTGCACAAGGTCAGCTTCTGTCAGGTCTAAATCATCAAAAATTGATGTGAACTCATCGTCTTCATCGTCTAATTCTTCAGATGTGCTCAATTCAACAGGTGCTTGCTCTTCTTGAACGTGTTGACCAAGATCAGGCTCCTTGCCCATAAGCGCATCCGCAAGATCAATCTCACCATCCACGTTCAAAGGGTCTTCAGTGAAGGTTGCATCTTCATCAAAGTCAGCCGCCTGACTTGCGCTTCCACCAATAACACTTTGTAGCTCAGCCAGTAGATCTGCTGAAATCTCAACACCGCTATCGTTTTGCTCACCTGCAGCTTCTGAAGCATCACCTCCAAAGCCATTTTCAGCTGCATCAAAAGACGCAGTTTCGGAGGCACTCGTTTCGGTTTCTAATTCACCGATTGGCTCATCAATGTCCAAATCCAACCCTAATTCTTCAATTAGAGATTCATAGGTTTCATCATCGAGCGTGTCATTGGGACCTGTCATGTGAGCCCTCCTAAAATTCAAGTCTATTATTGCGTGCTGCCGCCATCGGCTTCTTGCGAAGAGGCAGTACTTTCACCAAGGCGATATTTTTCATAAACAGTAAGTTGGCGAGATGAATCCCCAGGACCAATTTCCCGCTGACCAAGCAAATCACCTGGTTTAGCTATCATCATCGCGATATTTTCATTCACGGCACACCCAAAACTAGGCAATGCAGTATTTGAACTTAAATCTGTCCAATCATGCTCGTTCACAGTTGAGCATCCAGGCACATGTGCTTCATATGTTTTAAATGCCATAACCAATGGAGCTGCCGCTTCATTAGCTGCTGGCCTATAGCCACCCACGGTAATTTTATCTGGTAAGACACCGCTTTGAGACAAAATGGACTTTATCGACGCGATAATGCGTGGTGCCTGTTGAGACCCTTCCGGTGCACTCAGCACGATAGGTCCATACCCATCTTTACCAAATTTCAGAGCAAAATCCTCGACGCGACGACGATCTTCTTGTTTCAAATAGCCTTGAGCAAGATTTGAGAGCTCTAGATAGTGTGTCTCTTCTTTAACTTCGATTTCGCGATGCTTTGCATTCGAAACCTGAAGCGTTTCTGCACTTTGACTACAGCTCGTCACTGCCAGTATAGAAGCGCCAAGAAGCGCGAATGTTTTCCAGTTGCTCATGTTCGCCCCTTGCATCAATCAAAGATGAACCCGGCACCGCTTGTGCCTGATTCCGGTTCCACTTCAGCGCCTGCCACTGCATACACTTGGTTCATTTTCCCGAAGAAAATAGCTTTTGCATCACGCGTGTTGACCAAACCATCATCAGGAGCGCGCAATTTCTTAGGGTCCGTTGGGTCCACAAGATATGGCGTCACGATAACGACCAATTCAGTCTCTTCGTTTTGAAATTCACGAGAACGGAAAAGCGAACCTAGGATCGGAATGTTTCCAACACCGGGCACTTTATCCATCGCTTGGCGTGTCTGCTCTTGAATAAGCCCAGCAATGACAAGTGAGCCACCAGATGGCATCTCAACTGTCGTATCTGCGCGGCGCACCTTCAATGCAGGGATAACTACCGCTGGTGAAGTAACTGTGGTTCCATTGGAGTTCACATAGACTTCACCACCAATTTGATATCCACCTTGAGAGGTCATTTCCGATACCTCAGTGGAAATACGCATTGAAATACGGCTTTCAGACAACACAACCGGTGTAAAACCTAAGCCCACACCGAAAGGTTTAAATTCAAGTACAACCTGACCATCACTATCGACCTCTGACGGGACGGGAAACTCACCACCCGCGAGGAATTTAGCGCTTTCACCAGATAGTGCCGTCAAATTTGGTTCGGCCAATGTTCGCACCAAACCAATTCGCTCAAGCATATCAACAGAGAAGCCGGCAGAGCTTTGAAGCTTATCACCAACATAATTGTTGTAACTTGGTGAAAGGTTTAGTCCGCCTAATGCTGAACCAGAAATTCCTAGTGCATTTGAAGTACCAAATTTTACAGATTGATCCCAAGGTGCAGCTGGCGCAAAGACTTCCAACGCCTCACCTGCTGCATCCAGAAGCAATTCTCCAGTAGCTGCATCATAAGCTGTTTGCGCTGTTTTATTTGCGAGTTCACCAACACTTAGCGTACCGGACAAATTCACACCCAATTGCTTAATCACAGAGCGCTGCATCTCAACGATACGCACTTTAAGCAGAACCTGATCTTTTCCCTCAATTGAGATCATATTGATCACAGGGCTCTCTTCGACAACAAATTGTTGCGCTAATTGGATGGCCATGTCTGCATCGGAAAGGCTCGGTGCTTTCCCTGCCAACACGATGGCACCATTCACAAACTCAGCTTTAATTGCAGAGCGAGGGACATATTGTTCGATAAGTGCCTGCAACTCGCTGACGCCTTGTCCTGCAACAATCACGTCTAGTGCGAGAATTTCTTCACCGCGAGCATTCATAAAGATAATACTGCTTTCGCCCTTACCCTTAGCAAGCACAGCAATGCGACGCTTAGAGCGCGCGAGCACATCGGCAATTTCTGGGTTTGCAACCAGAATATCATCGACATCTTCTTCAAATTCCAAAACGGCTGTTTTATTTTGAGCGATATTGATCGAACGCGAGGTCGCACTTTGGCCTGGCTCGGTCACTTTAACTTTGATCGTCTGACTTTCGCCACCCGTAGGCCTAGATTGCCCAAACGCCGCACCACTACTCATTAAAGCAGCAACACAGGCAGATACCATAATTTTTTTAAACATCGTTTTCATTGTCACAGCCCTTTCTAGGCCCCATCGCCAGCATACGAGGGGGCAGGCGCGTTCTGCCTACCATTATATGATTGGTTGAATTCTTGTCCGGCCGGTCTTGCATTTCCCGGCCCCACATTACTTTGCACCACACCAGCAGGTGCGCTCATTGGCGCAGCACTTACACCGCGTTGGAATACGCGCACACCGTCTGATCCACCACCGCGACGCGCAGCTAATGCCAACCCATTTGCAGTCGCCCCTGAAGGCCCACTCAGCTCACTTACTGACCGCAAAACAAGTGATAAATCACCACGTTCTTGTGCTGCCATCAGCACCATCGCATCTTGTTTGCTCAATTCCAGCGTTGCACGGTGACCAACTACAGCTTCACCTGCATCACCGCCCACTGGCAAATAATATCCATCAATCGCCAGAACACGCACATTGTTCAAAATTGTATCAATTGCAGTTTCTTCCACCACACCTTCTGGCTTGGTGACTTCAACTTCAAAAGTTAGGAAGACATCCACATGATCGTTTGGAAAGATAAAACCACCCGCAGCTGTTTCAGCTGTAATTTCCACGCTCACAGCTCGCATACCCGGCGTTAAAACAGCAGACATAAAGCCCGCCTCACCTGGGTGAACAACTTTCTCTGACGTCAATGGCTCACCAGCCATCATATTCGTACGAATAACAGCACCCTGCATCGCCTCAAGCGCGTCAGGGTTTACCTCATCTGTAAAGAAAGAAACTGTATTTGCTTCTTCTGGCCAAGGCTCCCAGCTCAATTGGCCTTCACGAACAAACGTCCCTACTTTCAAATCTGCCGCAGCAACAAGAACTTTCGTCACCGGTATTTCTTCTTGCGTCTCCCCAAGCCCTGTCAGAGCACTTGTTTGAATAGGCATAACAGCAGGTGCTGTTGAGCCCTGCATTCCATTCACAAGAAACGCCGCTGCTATTGCAGCACCTGCCGCAACAAGTAGAATTATTAGACGCATGACTGGCATTTACTTCTCCTAAAGTCCTCTGGACCTTGCATTTGTTGCGTTACAATTTCACGCATGTCCTAAACTTATCGTTAATTCGCGACAGAAATCGCATTCAGAGCATTTATCAAAATCAATGATTTCGGCGCTGCCCAGAAACCTCCCGCCGCTATCGCAACGCCATAGGGCACTTTTTTGACATCAAATATTTTAGCGAGACGCTCATTTTTCGGCTCGATTTTCAACCGGCGCACGATAATCAAAGGAATAGCGACAATACCGCCCGCAATCGCAAAGGCCGCTAAAAACGTCATTCCACCAGATACGCCCATCCAAAGCGATGTCGCAGCAACAAGTTTAGCATCCCCACCACCCCATGCTTTTAAGTAAAACAGGACAACACCCGCAATAAACGCGATGAAACCGACAAGCAGATGCCATCCAAATTGATGTAAAGTTAAATGTGCAAAGTAAGCTGCGGGAAGAAATGCCAGCGCAATGACAATAGAAACCCAATTTGGGATGATACGCTCAAGCACATCATAGATTGCTCCATATACGAGCAAACCCGCAAACACACCCGCTAATATGATAATAATCATACGCCCCTCTCACTCCCCTAAAGCCACAAAGGCTAGAATATGAGCAAAGGCTTAAACACTGATGGTGAATTTAAAGTTACTTGCGTGCCCGCCTGAGACTACATGTTTAAAATTATCAAATTGAACAAAAAAAGCCGCCGGAATAAACCGACGGCTTTCAATTTTAATACTCGACTAAGCTTATGACTTAGGAGCAGCAACCATTTTACCAGAAACTTCGTTAAATGTTGCGTTAGCGTTATTTCCAACAGTTGATACACCAGTGATGATTGCAACAGAAATAAGAGCAGCGATTAGGCCGTACTCGATTGCAGTTGCACCAGACTCGTCGTTAAAGAATTTTTTCATAAGGTTTTTCATTTGTATTCTCCGCATTTCATTTGCATGGCTATTTAAAATTCCCACCCCTTATTTTGTAGTCTTCTCGGCGGTGGATGAGTTATGTATAGAATAGATTGATGAAATCGAAGTTTAAACAAGTAAAAACTTGTCTGGTAAACAGGTAATTACTTGTTTACCATGAAAATACCCCCCCTTATTGTAACCTTTGGTTTACCCTAATCTACGGCAGGTAAATTTTATTCTCCGCGCGCGTATACGTGCGTACGCGTGCGGGTACTAATTAGCTTTTGCACCCTCCCTCCCCTAAGCCATGACATTGTCTGGCAGAAACAAAATACCCCGCAGACTGCTGGAGAACACGTTTCTTAGTCTTTGATTCAAGTTTTACGATTAATTTTAGGTCAAATCGCGAACCGGTGCGATAATCAGGAGTTCTTACATGGCTTTTAATTTTTTAAAATTTGCCGCAGCAGCCACACTTATTGGTGCAGCTAGTCTTTCAGCCCAGGCTGAAACGTCCAACACAGAACAAAAAATTGATGTCTTCATTGATCAGACGCAATTACTGCACCTTGGCAAACCTATGGGCAGCATTATTATTGGTAACCCAGATGTTGCAACAGTGGCCGTTCACGACAACCACACACTCTTGCTAACTGGCCTAAGCTTTGGTGCCACTAATCTTATCGTTCTAGATTCCATTGGGCGCACAATCCACACAAGCCAACTACTTGTATCGGAAAGAAGCGACGTTGGTTCACTCACGATTGCACGCGGACAAGACACCAACACTTATGCGTGCCACGATAAATGTCGCCCCGTAAAATCTGGAATGTAGGCTCCATAAACGTCGTCGCAAATCATAGTTGCGATAAATAATATGCAAATTCTACAACCTGAAAAAGGAATTGCTTCATAGTTTTTTGGTATACCATCAAACAGATTTGCAATTCCAGGGTGTCATACCAATGACCAAAACGCCAACATGCGTGCTTAAAACACCGCGATGGAAACGTCGCCTCAACGCCTTTGCTCATTCCTTTCGGAAAAACAAAGACGGTGCCGTTATGGTTGAATTTGCACTCATAGCAGCTCCTTTTTTCATTCTGGTATTCGGCCTCATCGAAATAGCGATGATTTTCCTTATGACGACAACACTTGATTATGGTGTGTCTCAAGCCTCTCGCCAAATTCGTACAGGACAAATTCAGGAACGCGCCGGTCTAGAGAGTGATTTTAGAGCTCTTGTATGTGGAAATCTATTCGATCTCCTCGCATGTGATTCACGCCTTCATATAGATGTTAGAAGGTATGACGATTTCGTTGCATCAGATGCCAACGACGAACTGCCGCTCAAAAAAGATGGTTCACTAGACAACAATTTTCAATACAACCCTGGCGGCCCAAGTGAAATCGTTCTTGTTCAAGTTTACTATGAATGGAACCTAATCACACCCATAATGTCTTCCGGACTAAAAAACATGAGTGGTAACAAACGCTTATTACACTCCACTGCTGTTTTCAGAAATGAGCCTTTCTGATGAAAAAACACCTATTTCAACGCTTTTGGAAAAATAAAGATGGTGTCGCGGCGCTAGAGTTTGCGCTGATACTACCTCTTATTGCTATATTATATTTTGGAACAATTGAAGTTTCATTCTTAGTTGAATCTGACCGCCGCGTTACTGCAACCGCGAGCACAATTGCAGACCTTGTCGCACGCACAAACGAAGTCAATTACTGCGAAATTGAAGATGTATTCTATGCATCCAGCCGCATCATTCGTCCTTCAGATTCAAAGCTTGTGAAATTGCGTGTCTCTAGCGTTGTTGAAGATCCAAACAATGGCAACGCAGTCGTCGAATGGAGCCAAGCTCGCGGTGGCCAAACACCCTATAACAAAGGCAAAAAACTTACGGTAGATGCTGGTATCATGCCTACATCTGGGTCAGTCATACTTGCAGAAGTCGAATACAAATACGACACCCCGTTCCAGTATATCATTCCATCAACATCTACACTGCAACAGAGCTTTTATTTGCGTCCACGTCAGTCAGAAAAAGTTATTTGGGTTGGATCAACATCTGATCCGGGCAATTGCTAAGCACGTAGAACAAACTGCTCATAGGCGGGTGAAGAGTTCGGCATCTGGCGTCCGTCAATGGATATAACAGGACGCACCCCCCAAAGACTATTCAAACCACACACAACACCCTCGGGCTGCTCAATCTCTGAACATCTAACAGAGCGCTCCTCTATTTGCAGCCCCTGATCTTTCATCCGTTTAAATACCTGTTGGCGCATAAATCCAGCGCGCACACCATCTTCGATTGGCGGTGTTATCAGGCCATTTTCCTTAAACACAACAATATTACCCATTGCCAACCCCGCAACATTGCCTTGCATATTCAGCATCAACGCCTCATTGCCACCCGCCTTTTGCGCATGTCTCAGCGCCGCAAGATGATCTCCATAACATCCCGCTTTGATACGCGTTAGAGGAGATGTTTCATTTCTGCGGATAGGGCTAGTGATGAGTTTTAATGGCGCATAGGGTCGCCCCGCTTCTATCTTACTCATCTGTATGACAAGCATAGGCTCCCCGAGCACAACAGCCCCCCGCCCTTGCCCGCGACTAAATGTTATTCGCACACTCGCTTCTATAGCGCCACTTTTGTTTAGCGCCGCTTCAGCCTCTTCTAGCGCTGCATAAATATCTGCATCATCAGGACCGCCCTGCATTTCAAGAACTGCCATTGATTTGCGAAGCAATTTGATATGCGCTGCCTTCCCCTCAATAACACCTTCGCCAAATCGCAAAGTCTCAAAACAGGTATCGCCCAGCAAAAAACCGCGATCTTGTGGCGAAATATGCGCGTTACCCGCATCCATCCATTCGCCATTCATCCAAATACGGTCAATCATCTTTGCCCTCCTCGCCGACGCGATCCCACATCAAAGCATTTACAAGCGCTTGGCCCTTATCAATCGTTTCCTGATATTCATTGGCAGGAATAGAATCCGCAACAATACCGCCTCCCACACGAAACTCACCTTTCCAGCCTTCAGGCGTATCTTGAAAGGCAGTCGAGCGGATAAGAATAGATGAATCCATACAGCCATCGGGCGTAATCCAGACCAGCGATCCACAATAAGGGCCACGCGCTGCATCTTCCAATTCAGCAATAATCTGCATGGCGCGTATTTTCGGCGCGCCAGTGATAGACCCTCCGGGAAAGGCTGCACGCAACAAATCGATCGGCCCTTTGCCCTTTTGCAGTCGCGCAGTCACCGTCGATACAAGATGATGCACATTGGCAAAACTCTCCAGCGCGTTCAATTTAGGAACCTTTACTGATCCCGCCACACTCACACGCGCCAAATCATTGCGCATTAAATCGACAATCATCAGATTTTCAGCGCGATCTTTTTCAGATGCCAATAATTGCGTTGCCAGCTCAACATCTTCTTCCGGTGTCTTCCCGCGCGGACGCGTGCCTTTAATTGGCTTGGTGGAAACATAAAGCTCGCCATCAATATCAAGACGCGTTTTCAAAAAGCGCTCAGGCGAATTGGATGCGAGCACCAAACCATCCAACCGAAAATAGGATGAGAAGGGAGCAGCGCTCCTGTCATTCAATCTCTTTATCAGATGAAAGGGATGCGCGCCGGTCTCCAAGTTGAAATCGAAGGCTTGCGATATATTTGCCTGAAAACAATCTCCGGCAAAAACATATTCCACCGTCCGAGCAATCTTCTGCTCATATCCCTGCACACTCTCTCGCGGCACAGGCATCCCAGCACACAAACTCCCTTGCCACAGGCCAATACTAGACGAGGACCGTAGGGCTTCCAAAAGGTCACCCGCACCAACACTTGCCGTTGCCTCCGCCCCTATGCAGCCGCCTTGCGATGCCTTCCAATTCCAATGGTATAGATAGGCTTTTTTCTCTTCATGATCAAAAGCAAGCACTTGATTATAAAGACCAAACGCTAAGTCCGGCCATGCGGAACGCTCTGGTCCTTCTTTCAATTTTGGTAAAATGCTCTTACCAAATTCATAGCTTAAAAGCCCAGCCCATCCTCCACAAAAAGGCGGTGCTCCGGCAGGTCTTTCAAATTGCAATTGCCCTAAATTATTCTCAATACTCGCAAGAGGGTCGCACTGCTCTCGTCCTGAAAAAACTAGCGTTTCCAAAGGATAAGCGCATATATAGCTCCACCTTTTTCCTTTGCCATGCATAAGCATCGCAAACGGAATATCCCGCAAAGGCTCAAACACCTCCACCGGATCACCATAAGGATATTCAATACAAATATACGCGCTAGAAGAATTCAAATATGTCACCACAAAAGGAAACTAACCAAACCACTCTATTCGAGCAATTTAGACTTTAATGCCTCTATTAGCGTATCATCGACTGCCAGTATATCTTTTGTATAATTGGCCAACGAACCGTGCTTTTCTTGAATAGCATGCATCGCACTTTGTAAGTATTCACCTTTTACACCTAGAAACGGATATAACGTCTCATCATCCAATTTTAATCGAAGCCGTTTTTCCCATTTCGCGCGCACATGCGGCAAGCGCTGATCCAAATCAATTGTGTCATTCGTCAGCATATAATCTTCTAAAATCACATCTTCAGGCACACCCAAGAGCGACAAAGTTAGTGCGCACCCAATCCCCGTACGATCCTTACCCGCAGCACAGTTAATCAAACCTGCCCCTTGCGTTTCAGCCAATCGCCGAAACCATCGTGTATACAGGCAGACATGTGCTTCCACCCATGGAGCCACCGCATAATACGCTGTCATAAAATTATGCGCATCTTGGCCCGTCAGATTTCCTTTATCGAGAAACTCTAAATGCGATGCCTTGTACGCGCCTAAATCATTGAAAGTATGAACTTCATGCGGCCCCCAGATATTGGGTTCAGATACACGCTCAGACTGGCGACGCAAATCAACTTGAAAATCAATGCCCAATCCATTGAGTATGGCAAAATCATCTTCATGTGCTTCATGCAAAGCTGCCGTACGAAAGAGCTTGCCAGTCTTCACACGACGCCCGTCCGCCGTGTCATACCCACCAAAGTCACGAAAATTGGTTACGCCTTTAAATGGCTTAATACGATCCTGCATTATCTTCTCTCCCGCCCTGCACATGTGCAACACATGGTTAGAGTGGGAAAGAAATCACGTAAAGCAATGATTGCACCCTAATAGCCTATATCCCGCAGGGAGCGACTTATCTAAGCGGTATCAGAGCGGATGCAAAATAACATTCAAACTCTTATATCCGCGCACAAAGGAGTTTGGCATACGCTCAGGCTCTTCAAGCACTTCAATAAAGTTGAAGCGATTAAGTATCTCTTCCCATAGAATACGCATCTGCATTTCAGCCAAACGATTACCCACACAGCGGTGGATCCCAAACCCGAATGAAAGGTGGCGACGCACATTCGGACGTCCAATCCAAAAATCATTTGGACGCTCAATCGCGCGCTCATCACGATTACCAGAGACATACCACATCAACACTTTATCGCCTTTGCGGATAGTCTTGCCGTGCATCTCCACATCTTCAACAGCGGTACGACGCATATATGCAAGCGATGTCTGCCAGCGTATCGCTTCTGCCGCCATATTCGGTACGAGGCTGCGATCTGCTTTTACTTTCTCAAATTCTTTAGGGTATTTATTCCAAGCATACACCGAGCCTGTCATTGTGTTACGCGTTGAATCATTACCACCCACAATCAGCAGAATAAGATTGCCCAGCAATTCTTGAGGCGTCATATTTTTCGTTGCCGCATTATGCGCTAAGGCAGAGAGTAAGTCATGGCCTGGCTCATCGCGATTCCCGCGCTCTTGCCAAAGCGTCATGAATTTCATCAAACACTCGGTAAGTTCAGCTTGCCATTGCGCTTCACCGCCTGGGCAGATCTCTTTGTTATACTTACCCGTAGCGACATCAGACCAACGCGATAATTTGCGACGCTCTTCTTGTGGAAAATCAAACAAGGTCGCCAGCATCATCGTCGTCAATTCAACAGATACTTTATCCACCCAATCAAACGGCTCATGAATTGGTAAACTATCAAGCGTTTCAATTGTGCGCTTGCGTATGAGGTGTTCGAAATTTTTCAGGCTCTCAGAATCCAGTACAGGCTGCACAGCTTTGCGATATTTCGTGTGCTCTGGACGGTCCATCGCGATAAACATGGGCAGCTTAAAGCCCTCATTCAAATCAACGACTGTGATCCCACCATATTTAGAGTCTGAAGAAAAACGCTCATGGTCTTTATCAACCGCCACAATATCGTCAAAGCGGGTAATTGACCAAAATGGGCCCTCAGGAGAATCTTCTGTGTAATGGATTGGAGAATTATCACGCAACCATTGAAAATACTCGAAGCATTTCTGACTGCGCCACAACTCTGGGTGCAGCAAATTGACCTTATTCATATCAACTTGGTCAGGTCCAGCTACAACACCGCGCGTATTGAAACGGCCACGCTCCACAGCTGACATAATGTCTTCATTGCCGCGTGCCGCACCAATTTCAGGCCCAATTATACTAGAACTATCAGGCATTTACATGCTCCTATTATAACTTATTCGCACGCAATAATCGGCAGGCTAGATTAAGCATTGCATCTTATTATCTCCGCAGACACGTTTTGTCAGTCAACGCTTGCGTGCAATTTTTACCAATATGCCCAAACGTCACAGCACGCAAAAATATAAACACATCATTAATACAACTTCAACGTGTTATTTTAACTTAAAGCCTAATTTTTGAGACTTGACCCATCTGCTCGCTAGTTATCAATGTTCGCAAATTGATTCATTCCGCCTCACCTACCGATTACACGCCACGAAGCCTCAAGGATTTTCTAATGTTGACGAGAGATATCGCCGAAACTTTCGCACGTAGCTGGGTGCAAGCATGGAATGATAGAGATATAGAAGCTATCGCAAATCACTATGCGGACGACATCATCTACCATTCTCCAAAGCTCAAAACAGTAATCGAGCATGATAGCCCCTCACTGACAGGTAAAAAAGCACTCGTTGAATATTGGAATGCCGCCATAGAAGATGCACGCAGCCTGTTTTTCGATGTACAGAAAATCTTTGTTTCATCCGACAGCATCACGCTGTTCTTTGAGAATCATCAAGGCCAAGATGTAGCTGAAACCTTCATTTTCAACAGTGAAGGCAAAGTCAAAGAATGCATCGCCGCCTATAGTTAAAGTATTGTAACAGTTACACCGCTCTCAACGGCATCGTTATTGCTTTACTTCGATTAATATTCGTAAGGATTGGTAATTTTGGACTTTATTACAGCATCGTAATTCCCCAATGGGGCGAGCTGAATTGACCTTCTTATCATGACAACGCGATACTCGATCGAAATATACAAGACCAAAGGTGATGAAATGAATTTGAAACTGGTTATCAGCGCGGTTGCGACAGCAGTATTTGCGACAGCTTGCCAATCCCTCCCCAGCGACATGCGCGTCGCCGATTATTGTAGCGATGCTGAAAAAGCAAATGAAAGCATTTGTCAGGTAAGCCTAGAGCTAGACGGCACGAAACGTTCACTTTCAGAAACAAACCTAAGCGTCAGCGAAGCTCGCACTCTAGCACAACAAGCCGTTTCGCTTTCTCAGCAAGCAAAAGAAGATGCACGCTCAGCGCGCTCTATGGCATCAGCTGCGCTTGCACGTGAAGCACAGCTTTCATGCGAAACACGCACAATCCAAAAATCAGACACAGGCACATGTGGACCAGATCAAACGCTTATGAGCTGTACACAAACACGCTACACAACACGCGCGGGTGGCCTGTCTTTCCTTCGCGAAATCAACAACAAATCATGTCGCTTCAATTCTCGCGTCCTTGAGATGCAAGTCAAATGTTGTTCAGCACAAGCTGCACCACTGCCGACACAGCAATACTCAACAGCGACAAACTAAGTAACTATTTCAAGTTCAAGTGAATATAGCCCAGCTCAAGATCATGCCTTGGCTGGGCTATTTCTTTATCTAAAGGGCGGCTCATCAAACGCGCGCAATTTGCGCGAATGCAATTTTGCATCTCCGCTCGCCAATCTCTCCAGCGTATCAATCCCTATGCGAATATGCTCGCCAATTGCGCGCTCGTAAAAGCGGTTCGCAGCACCTGGCAGCTTTAATTCGCCATGCATAGGTTTATCCGACACACATAATAATGTGCCATATGGCACGCGCATCCGATATCCATTGGCTGCAATCGTGGCACTTTCCATATCCACGGCAATCGCACGCGATTGATTGATACGTTTTGCACTCTCAGAATATCGCAATTCCCAGTTCCGGTCATCCGTTGTGAACACGGTTCCTGTGCGCAAACGTTTTTTCAGAGCTTCCGGTGTATCCCCCGTTACATTCTCAGCAGATTCAGACAATGCAAGCTGTATCTCTGCAATTGGCGGCACCGGAATATCCGCAGGCAAAACATGATCGAGCACGTGATCATCGCGCAGATATGCGTGCCCCAGAACATAATCCCCTATGCGCTGTGACTGGCGCAAACCACCGCAATGGCCCACCATAATCCAACACTCTGGTCGCAACACAGCAAGATGGTCCGTAATCGTCTTTGCATTAGATGGCCCAACACCAATATTGACCAGCGTTATTCCTGATGCATTGTCAGGCCCCAAAATGTGATAGGCAGGCATTTGAAACCGTCGCCACGCCCCATCCGACACCAATTTAACAGGATTTTCTGTATCCTTATCGACAACAACACCGCCCGGCCCAATAAGCTTATTGTAAGGTGTTCCCGGATTTTTAATCTCTTCGCCTGCCCACTCCACAAACGCATCTACATAGCGATGATAGTTTGTGAACAAAATATAGCGCTGAAAACTCTCAATCGGTGTGCCTGTATAATGCGCCAAACGTTTCAGTGAGAAATCAACCCGCCCCGCATCGAATAAGGCAAGCGGCTTGTCCTCCCCCTCAATCCACGGCGTACCATCAGCAATCTCATCGCCGATGTGAGAGAGCATGGGAGTTGGAAAATGTGCAGCAAATTCAGCGGGTGAAAGCACTTCAGCATCCACGCCTTCAGCCCCATCTAGCACATATGGGTAAGGGATATCTTCATTGGAGCGTCCACACTCAAATGTCACATCATGATCTTTTGCGATCAGCGACAATTGCGAAATCAGGTACGATCTAAAAAACTTAGGCTGCGTAATTGTCGTCGTATAAATGCCGGGCTCAGACAATTTTGCGAACGAACGCGATACCACAGGTGGCGGGCCATCTGGTTGATAAATAACTTTCAAATAAGGATAGGCGAAGCGCCGATCATTCCGCCATTCAGGATCGGGACGCACACCTTTAGATATAAACTCTTGCAGAGCACTTTGAAGAGACGCAACTGAAGCATCATACAATTCACTAATACGATCGACGACTTCAACTGGCGTCATAATTGAAAACTCCCAATTCTTACTTCTTGTTATTTCTAACGCTAATAGACATTTTCCACTAATCAAAGCTCGATTATTTTATTCAACATAAAAGCATTTTAACTCTGAAAAAACGCCTCAATGGTGAGCTTATGACCAAATAGAAAACCACCTCCAACGCAGCCACTCATTCCCTTCAAATGGCATTGCCGTAAGCACTGGATAGAAGAATGCGAAAAAGCCAAGCGCCACACCGCCCCACACACACATTACCACTAATTGCATTTCTCGTCGCACAAACCGCGAAACAAAAGCAGCAATCCCCATGCCCAGCATAATAGCAGCAGGTTCATAGTAGTAGGAAAACATTAGGTTGCGCGGCAACAGCGCATATACAAGCCAGAACCCCATAAAAGCGCCTGAAATCGCCAGTAATGCGCCGTCTTTACGGGTTATTCCATACCCAAGACACGCCAATATTGGCGGCAAACCAGCCCAATAAATTGCGGGATTACCTATTAAAAATATAGCATGAGTGAACCCATCTTCACCCTTTTCAAAATAATACCAAATCGGCTCCAGCATAAGTGGCCATTCCCACCAATCGCTCGCATAAGGGTGTGGTTTCAAATATCCAGCGACATCGGCAAACATATTTTGATGCAAGGTTATAAGAGACCAATCACCTTCCATGAATACAAAAGGCGCAAAGGTAAGCACATATACAATGAGCGCAGGTATGCCTTGGCGTAACGCTGTTCCGAAGAGTGAAAAATGATTCCACCCCGCAAACCCTCTGGAGAAAAGACGCGGCAATAAAAATCCCTTTGGACTGCTTTCGGTAAAACGCCATATTAAAATGCCGCCCCAAACCAAAAACATGTGAATTCCAGCCGACCATTTCGACGCAGCCGCTAAACCCAGCAAGATCCCCGATACCAGCAAGCCAACACTCGCCCCCCTGCGGGTGCGCACACGCTTACCAGACCATATAGCAGCCAGTAAGCAGAGCATGAATAGGCCTAGAGCATACACATCCAACATGGCCGTCTGCGCCTGCACAAGCAGCGTTTGATTGAGAATTGTTAGCAAGGCTGCAAAGACAGCGATAATGGGCTTAAACCCGAAAAGACGCATTACAGCGAATACGACGGTGACACATGAAGCGCCTAAAACTGCTCCAGGAAATCTCCACCCAAAGGAAAAATCCCCTAAAATATAACTACTTAGACCAATGACCCATTTAGCAAATGGCGGGTGTGAATTATTGCTCCACGCTTCACCGGAGAAAAAGTCTCGTCCCGCAGGCACATAATGTGTTTCATCAAACACCAGCGCATCAGGAAACCCCAGCCGCCAGAAAACAACACCAAGCGCAAGCAAGGTTATCCCACAGCCTATCAGCCAATCATGCTTGCTTATGCGTCCATACTTAGCACGCGCCATTTGATATTTTTCCTAACGAAGACAATACAATATAGCTCTGTTAGGCTTTAGCCGCCCTGCACCTTCAATTCAATCGACTTCTTTAAAGGTGCAGCATCTTATCTTAAATTTCACGCGTGACGTGAATGTAAACAAACGCGCCTAAACGGACTCATTGGCAGGTTTAGATGCTAGAGTTTGATCAAATTTAGACCACACACCCGCATCGCCATGCCATTCTCCAGCAGTCGCCCCTTTGGAATATTCCGTTGCGCGCGCTTCAAAGAAGTTTGCGTGCTCAACACCGTTTAGAATTTCAGTCAACCAAGGAATTGGGTGCTCTTCAACGCCGTAAATCGTTGGAAGTTTTAGCTGTTTCATCCGCCAGTCAGCGATGTAGCGAATGTAGTTTTTAATATCAGCAGGCTCCATGCCCTCAACTTCACCAGCTTCAAACGCGAGGTCGATGAATTTATCTTCCAGTTTCACAACAGTCTGACAGCAATCTGCAATGTCATCTTTAACTGTTTTAGTGAGCGCACCCGTTTCCTCTGCATAAGTGTGGAACATCGTCATCATGCCTTCACAGTGCAGACTTTCATCCCGCACAGACCAAGATACGATTTGTCCCATTCCCTTCATTTTGTTAAAACGCGGGAAGTTCATAAGCATCGCAAATGACGCAAACAATTGCAGACCTTCAGTGAACCCACCAAAGACAGCCATTGATGTAAGGATATCCGCCTCCGTATCCACACCAAATTTACCGAGATAATCGTGCTTAGCAGCCATTTCTTCGTATTCCATAAACGCGGAAAACTCAGAATCAGGCATACCAATTGTCTCAAGCAACAAAGCATAAGCCGCAATATGAACTGTCTCCATGTTGGAAAAAGCAGCCAACATCATCCGAACTTCTACCGGCTTAAACAGCGGCATATAGTTTTCCATGTAGTTGGCACCAACTTCCACGTCGGATTGCGTAAAGAAGCGGAAAATCTGCGTTAGCAAATTGCGCTCTTTATCGTTCAGCTTGCCAGCCCAATCTTTACAATCCTCACCCAACGGCACCTCTTCAGGTACCCAATGCACTTGCTGCTGGATCTTCCAAAAATCATACGCCCACGGATAACGAAACGGCTTATAGGACAATGACGGCGTCAAAAGACCGGGCTTTTCTGGGATGATTAACTTGGACATATTTATAACCTGCTTAAATGTGCGGCGCTTCTAAACTTGCATGGAACTCGACTCGTTGCAGACACAATATGTAGTAGTTTCTCTACCAATGAAAGCAACATTTTGTGCTCTTCGTCACAAAATAACAGCTTCACCCTCTCAGGGTTTAAACCATTCATTAACCTTAAACTAATGGAAGACAGAATCAAACAGAAGATTTTTATTATAACTTCAATAGCTTCTATAAAGTCAGACCACTCGCAAAGCATACCAAAGTTAAGGGCACGAATTGAATAGATGTCGTACTCAATATTTTAAATTTTCTGTGGAGTATTTATCAAAGAAGACACAACTCGCATTTTAGCCCTCAAGCTAAACGCACAGGCCCAATATAGCGCACCCAAAATGCACTTCTAGACTTCATTAATTTAGGTAAAACATAAAAGACTTTTGACTATCGACGCATCGTAAAAGAGACAGCAGCAATATCATTCACTGTCTTAAACTGCTCGAACCTCGTCTCACGACGCATAACCCCGATAGATAATTCACCGCCAGCTTTATGAAATGCGACACCCGCCTGCCAATCACCTACAGTGACCTGATCACGAAGCGCCACCCCGTCAAATTTCGCGCCTTTATCACCGACATCCCAGCATAATGCCTCATTGTCAGTTCCAACGAACATATACCAGCTATCTACTTTAACTTTTTCACCACGCTGATCAACGCGATCAGCTATTTGACCAAGACGCACCTCTGCACCCGCGCTGCGAGATTCATGCCCAGCCACTTTCTCAATACGTGCGTGCGGCGTCACTGATAGATCCAAGTCAAAACCAGCTTTATCAAGTGGTGCATTAAACTCCCACTCACCTTCATAGGTTTCTCGAGAGGCTTTTTTCAAGCTTTCCGGCGATAGATCCAGCGAAGATTTATAACGAAGCAAACCATCACCAACAGCCCAATTAGATGGAGCAAAACTACGCTGGGTATTTTCCTTCAATTCCCGCGTTAATTGCTGGTTTACAATTTTCAATGGAGAAGATGGAGCAATGTATTGCACAGGGCCAGATTGCACAGAAGGAGATACAACCTCCGCTGCCACACCTGACGCAGAACAGCCTACACAAGAAAACGCGGCAAACAAACTTACCACCATTGCTAACATCCTATTTGTTCCCTGTGACAAACTACCACTATGGTAAGAATATCACACCCACTATTACTGATAGTATAACAACATTCGGAAAAAAAATTCCATCGCTTTAATTAATTTAATGTCTTCCTTTTTCAGATTTTACATAAAAATCAGACGATTATAAAATTTTCTTAGATGTTGTTTTTAACTTCGACATACAAAAAACGCGCCAAACTTAAAAAAGTTGCGCGTTTTTCATTAACAAAGCTTGATTCTTACCTCGGATTTCCTACTGGCAGGCGAGGCATTCATCATAATCAGTTTGAGGCGTCGTCATTCCGCCTCCTACAGTTTCTTTTTTATCCTCTGCTCCTGCAAAGGCTGCACGCTGTACTGATTTGGAACGACAGTAGTAAAGAGATTTAAGTCCCTTTTCCCATGCACTCCAGTGCAGCATGTGAAGATCCCATTTTTGAATATCTGACGGCAAGAACAAATTAAGTGACTGCGCCTGACATATATAAGGTGTGCGATCTGCAGCTAGCTCGATCAACCAACGCTGATCAATTTCAAATGCCGTTCTAAAGGTCGCTTTTTCGTGCTCATCGAGGAAATCCAACCCCTGCACAGAACCTTCTGCTTCAAGAATGTTAGACCAAATTCCAGGTGTGTTTTTACCCTTACTCTCAAGCAATTTTTCCAAGTGCGGATTTTTAACAGTAAACGAACCTGACAATGTTTTGTGTGTGTAAACATTTGCTGGAATTGGCTCGATACCTGCAGATGTACCACCACAAATAATGGAAATTGACGCAGTTGGCGCAACGGCCATTTTATGCGTAAAGCGCGCCATAACACCACATTCTTCCGCATCAGGACACGGCCCGCGCTCTTTTGCGAGCTTAACAGAAGCAGCATCCGCACCACGACGAATATGCTTAAAGATCATATTGTTCCAGCTTTTTGCTGTCGCAGATTCCATCGGCACATTCAATGATTGCAAGAATGAGTGCATCCCCATCAAACCAAGCCCGACAGAACGCTCACGCGTAGCTGAATATACAGCACGTGCCATTTCCGGCGGCGCACGATCAATAAAGTCCTGAAGAACATTATCAAGGAAGCGGAACACATCCTCAATCATGTTTTCATCACCCTTCCACTCAAGGAATTTCTCGGCGTTCAATGATGACAAACAACATACTGCTGTACGGTCATTTCCTAAATGGTCTAGCCCTGTGTGAAGCATAATTTCTGAACACAAGTTTGACTGCTTCACTTTCATACCCAACTGACGTTGGTGCGCAGGCATCGCGTTGTTCACTGTATCTGAGAAAATCAAATATGGTTCACCCGTTTGAATACGGACTTCCAAAATTTTCTGCCACAATTTACGTGCGTTGATTTTCTTGACCTCTTCCCCTGTTTTAGGGCTGATCAAGCCAAATTCAGCATCATCTTTCACGGCTTCCATGAAGGCATCGGAAATATTCAAGCCATGGTGCAGGTTCAAAGACTTACGGTTAAAGTCCCCTGAAGGCTTACGAATCTCTAGGAATTCTTCGATTTCTGGGTGGTGCACATCTAGATAACACGCAGCAGAACCACGGCGCAAAGACCCTTGAGAGATTGCAAGCGTCAGCGAGTCCATCACACGAATAAACGGGATAATACCAGATGTTTTACCCGCATTACCAATCGTCTCACCAATAGAACGCACATTCCCCCAATAAGTACCAATGCCGCCACCGTTAGATGCAAGCCAGACGTTCTCATTCCAAGTCTCGACGATACCATCGAGTGAATCGTTCACATCATTTAGGAAACACGAAATAGGCAAGCCACGGCTAGCGCCACCATTTGAGAGAACAGGTGTCGCAGGCATGAACCATAGACGCGACATGTAGTCATAGATACGTTGCGCATGGTCGGTGTCATCAGCATAGGCTTCAGCAACGCGCGCGAACATTTCTTGATAACTTTCACCCGGCAAGACATAGCGGTCTGTCAGCGTTTTCTTACCAAATTCAGTTAAAAGCGCATCACGGCTCTCATCAATCTGAACTTGTCGCACAACGCGCAATTCAGCTGTTTTTTGAGGCTTACCTCTACCAGCTTTTTGGTCTTCTTTATTTGAAATCGCAGCGTTTTCAACAGACATGTAACCCAGGCTCCACGGTAATTTCGGAATATCAGAACAACATCAACCAACCAAACATATGGTGGCTAACACACCAGCTGACCCAATATATAGTGGCTCAAGGGTTAATGAGACGTCAACACTTTCTTACGCCATGAGCCAAATTTTCAGTGAATAAGTTTGAGTACGAACCAATTCTTCATTAACCATAACCACCCAATAGCCTGTAACTAGGCGGTTTCTCGGAAAATCGAACACTGCCGCACGAACTGCGTAAAAATAATGCAATTTTTTTTATCAACCTAGCATCCCAAAGGCATCCACAGGTTTTCCACACCTTATCCACAGCCCGCCCCCGCTATTTTGCAAAAATTCCCCCAGAAGAAGAACGGGCAGACACTATATATAGTACCTGCCCGCTCAAATATTTATGGGTTATGAGAATCAGAAAACTTATACATTCAGCTCGCGACGAACGCGAAGAGCAACACGCGGGTCTATCTCTAATTTATCAGCAAGCTCTTTTAAGAAATCGCTCTCTTTCTCAGAAATATCACACGCCCCTACACAAGCAGCGGCAAAAAGCTGAACTGCATGATTAGGTGTAATCGCCGCTTTAGAAATGCGTTCCAACACGTCACTTCGGCTAACAGTTTCGTCCAATACAGAATTATTAAGACCACCATCATTCAATGCCGATTTAATAGCATCCTCTTCATCACTATCTAACTGACCATCTGCATGCGCCGCCGCAGCCATAGATTCGACAATAGCGATTGAGAAAGCTGGATCACTCCCATCATCACCTGCAAAACCATATGATTGAGGTGATACGTCTTGTGGCGCAGAATCAGCTTGGTCACGGTTTTGCCATGCATTCCACGCAACAGCTCCCATTGCAGCCACCGCACCCGTTTTAGCAACATTGCCCACTAGCTTCCGCCCACCGCGTGACGCCATCAACAAGGCCAGCAGTGCACCGCCACCAATAGCGGCATTACGTGCCGTTTCGTCGGTTTCAATTTTAGTTTGAACCTTCTTCGCCATATCTTTCGCGCTTTGAACACTTTGATCAACATCAACGTTTTCAGCTATTTGTGATGCTTTATCCTGAAGTTGCTTTAGAATTTTTTCGACATCGAACATTATATATCCCCCTATGAGAAACGATTGAAATACATGTTTCAGCATTGCTTGTGTCAACTCTATGACATCCGCTGCAAATACTCTAATTGCGAACCTTCTATGAAATTTCACTAAAACGTGGACAAATTGACATCATACCAAGTATGCAGTGAAGCTGAACAAGGCAGACGAAGTTATAAGGATTTTCCTATGCGCATAATGTTAGTGACCGACGCTTGGGAACCACAAGTAAACGGCGTCGTTCGAACGATGAAACGCGTTTCTGCCGAATGTGAAGCCTTGGGCCATGAATGGGATATCGTATCTCCAAACGATGGCTTTCGCACAATGCCCCTGCCAACCTACCCTGAAATCAAGTTAGCATTCGGTGCACGCAAGCAGATAGAAGAGCGCTTCTTGGACTTCGAACCAGACGCTGTGCATATAGCCACAGAGGGGCCTTTAGGTTGGGCTGCACGCGGTATTTGTCTCAAGCATAAAATGCCGTTCACTTCATCCTACCACACCCGCTTCCCAGAATATGTGAATGCTCGCCTGCCAATCCCACTTTGGGCCGGCTATAAATATGTGCGCCAATTCCATCGCTATTCAGGTCGCGTTATGGTCGCAACAGTCTCTATGATGGAGGAATTAACGGCACGTGGATTCAACAATATCGCCGCATGGTCACGTGGCGTGGATACCGACCTTTTCCATCCAGATAAGCGCCAAGAAGATCGCGGACCATATAAGGACTTAGAAGGGCCGATCTTTTTAAATGTTGGCCGCGTTGCTGTTGAGAAGAATATAGAAGCCTTCCTCGAACTTGATTTACCCGGCACAAAAGTAGTTGTCGGTGATGGGCCTGCACGTGAAGAATTAATGAAAAAATACCCTGACGCTGTATTTCCAGGGTCTAAGTTTGGCGATGAACTTGGAAGTTATTTTGCCAATGCAGACGTTTTCTGTTTTCCCAGCCTAACAGATACATTTGGCCTAGTTATTTTAGAAGCAATGGCGGCAGGTACACCAGTAGCAGGCTTTAACGTCCCCGGGCCTAAAGACCTAATCCCCGGCACTAATGCAGGCGCAATCAATGATGATTTAGCTAAAGCATGTATTGAATGCCTCGATTTAGACCGCGATGTTGCACACAAACATGCACAAGCATTCTCATGGAAAGCATGTGCCGAGCAATTCATCGACAACTTAGAGCCACTTCCCGTTCCAGAAAGAAAACGTTTCTGGAAACGCTTCAAAAGCTTACGACGCCGCAAGAAAGTGCCTGAATCCAGCTAATACAATAGCTTACAGTTCGAACTTTCAACATAAATCCACCTTACTAGAGAAGGTGGATTTATTCTGTATGCTGTAAATTCCTGCATATCGTACATTCACCGTATATACGTATCAAATACATATTCTGCAGATTTTTTTTGTGTTTTGCAGCATTTTTTTATTTACATTCGAGTCTTTTCACTTTATCTGCGTGTTTCCGGCGGACATCGGCTCGAGGCTCTGCCGCCCTGATTCCACGTGGCGTCTGAACTTCCCTAATCGGGGTTTGGATGACGTGTGCGGGTTGAGGGGCAGACTTAACGAGACGAAAGCCCGTACTAACGCCGGATTGGGTTTAAAATTTAATCAGAGGGGATTGTGTAATGATCACATTCCAAACACCTCTGGACCTAGTCCGCGTATTATGCCCCGAGACTCCAGTTGCCTGTGTGCGACCGGAGCGTGTGGCAACAGCTGCGTCCTGGTTCCAGAACAACTTTCCCGGCGATGTGCTTTACGCTGTAAAAGCAAACCCTTCTGTATGGGCGCTTGATGCAATGTACAGTTCTGGCATGCGTTGGTTTGATGTTGCTTCTCTTGAAGAAGTCAAACTTGTTGCAGACCGTTTTGATGACGCTGTATTGGCATTCATGCACCCGATCAAAAGCCGTCACGCAATTGAGCGTGCATACTTTGACTATGGTGTAAAAATCTTCTCCATGGATTGTGAAGCAGAATTACAAAAAATTCTGGAAGCAACAGACTATGCAAAAGACCTCACATTGATCGTCCGCATGGCCGTATCTAATGACGGCGCAACAATGCCGCTTTCGGGCAAATTTGGATGCTCAGGTGAGAAAGCTGTTGCCTTGCTTCAAGCTGGTCGTGCACACGCAGACGAGCTTGGTGTAAGCTTTCACGTTGGTTCACAATGCATGGACCCACGCGCATACCGTGTGGCGATGGACGCTGTTTCAAACACGATTATGCAAGCTGCTGTAACGGTTGATATTGTGGATGTTGGTGGTGGTTTCCCTGCCCTATACCCAGGCATGCAACCTCCAGAGCTACAGTCTTATGTTGATGTAATTTCTGAAGTTTTTGAAGAAATGCCAGTTCTTTTCAACGCCGATCTATGGTGTGAACCAGGTCGCGCATTGGTTGCGGACTCAACATCTATTGTTGCCAAAGTTGAACTCGTGCAAGACGGCAAAGTCTACCTAAATGACGGTGCCTACGGAAACTTGTTTGACGCCGCCCACTGCAAATGGCCCTTCCCTATGGAAGTGCACCGCGCATCAGGCAAAACAAGCGTCTTACAAAAATCTTTCACGATTTACGGACCAACTTGCGACTCTATTGATGTGCTTGATGGCAGTTTCGACCTCCCTTCAGACATTAAAGAAGGCGACTATATTGAGTTTGGCATGATGGGCGCTTACGGCGTTGCTATGTCTACACGTTTTAACGGTTTTGGGGATACTCAGACTTACCGTGTACGCGATAGCATCAGCCAAACAATGTACGAAACACAAGAAGAACAAGCGCTTCGTTACGAAAACAACGTTATTTTCTTGCCTCAAAGACAAGCATAAAAAGATAAAATCCTGAGCCGATACCCTATCGGCTTAGGGTCTTTTCCTGCTAAGACTGCGCATAGTCGCGTCATTTTATTTCACAAAACACTCCCAGAACAGAAGGTCTAACCACATGACAAAAGTTCTCATGATTGGTGCTGGCGGCGTTGGTACTGTTGTCGCTCACAAGCTGGCACAAAGCCCCGTCTTTACAGAAATCATGCTCGCAAGCCGCACGCTATCTAAATGCGATGTGATTGCAGCGGACGTAAAAGCAAAAACAGGTGTTACGATTCAAACAGCATCTGTTGATGCTGACGACGTGGCAGCTACCGTTGCGCTCATCAAGAGCTTTGGCCCTGACCTGCTTGTGAATGTGGCCTTGCCCTACCAAGATCTCACTCTGATGGAGGCCTGCTTGCAGGCTGGTGTCCACTATCTCGACACAGCCAATTACGAGCACCCAGATACAGCAAAATTTGAATATAAAGAACAATGGGCAATGCAAGACCGCTTCAAAGAAGCTGGCCTCACCGCTCTTCTAGGATCTGGTTTTGACCCCGGCGTCACAAACATGTTTTGTGCTCACGCTCAAAAGCACTTGTTCGACACGATCGACACAATCGACATTCTTGACTGTAATGGCGGCGACCACGGCCACCCGTTCGCAACAAACTTCAACCCAGAAATCAACCTACGCGAAATCACAGCAAATGGTCGCTATTGGGAAAATGGCGAATGGATTGAAACAGAGCCATTAGAGCAATCAATGGATTTTGATTTCCCCGGCGTTGGAACACGCAAAGCATTTCTTCTCTACCACGAAGAAATGGAATCGCTTTGCCAGAACATTAAAGGTCTAAAACGCATTCGTTTCTGGATGACATTTGGCGAGAGCTATTTGAAGCATCTCGAAGTGATGCAAAACATCGGCATTATGCGCATTGACCCTGTTGAATTTAACGGTCAACAAATCGTGCCGATTCAGTTCTTGCAGAAACTCTTGCCAGACCCAGCCAGCCTTGCGCCAAATTACAAGGGCAAAACATCAATCGGTTGTCTTGTAAAAGGCACGAAAGATGGCAAACCACGCTCAAGCTTCATCTACAATATATGTGATCACGAAGAGACATATAAAGAAGTTGGGGCACAAGCCATCTCTTACACAACAGGCGTGCCCGCAGTTGTCGGTGCAGAAATGATCGCAACCGGCAAATGGCGCGAACCGGGTGTTTGGAACATGGAACAAAACGACCCAGACCCATTCCTCGAACGCCTTGGCCCATCCGGCCTCCCTTGGCACGTTATGGAAATGTAATTTTAGAGGGCAGTCGAAAGGCTGCCCTTTTCTTTTCACACCCCAAACATTGCCGATTGTTTACAAAACTCGACAAGTTTAAAAAGCTAAACTATTCTTCTCTAAAAATATAAGGGAGGAACAAATGAACACATTCAACAATGGCAGCATTGCTGCGCTAATTTCGATCTGTTGTAGTTTGGCATTCTTGCCTCAAGCCAGCGCTGAAGAGACGTCACAAGCCCCAGCACTCGATCCCAATATTCACTATGTGATGAATGGGAAATCTGTTGGGCCGTGGGAATACAGCCTCAATTATGGAAAAGAGATTTTAACGACCCTGCCTGCGCAGACGACTAAAAGCTCGCTCACCGCAACTTCAGCGACCAAGACGATAGAAGGCGATGCCATCCGCTTAAAATGGTCCCCCAAAGGCATAAAAAATGAATGGGGATCGCCAGACGCCAATGTCATGACGCTTAATCTCATTAATCGACAAACACCACTTGATTTTAGCACAGTACAAAACGATGCCGCCCTCGTTATTGATGTTCGGGTGATTAGACCACCGCAAAAAGTTGTCGAACTCAATATGGAGTGTAATTGGGATTGGAAATGCAGAAGCGCGGTGCAGCTAAAATCTGTCTTCAAAAAACTTCCCAAGAATGAGTGGGTCAGCTTGCCGCTTCCATTGAAGTGTTTTGCGGATGAGAACTTTGATTTCAGCAAAATCACCTCACCGCTCATTCTGCAAACGACAGGAAAAATGGAAATTGAGGTGGGTGATATTCGCCTAGCTGCCTTTCCAGCTGATCAGGCAAAGTGCTAACATTTGAAAGTGCCAAGCTACAGTTTGAATGCTTGATAATTGTAGCTTGGAATACTTGGTAAACTTGGATAAAACGAGTTCAACTCCAATCACATAATGGATCGTTTGAATGGCTTTTTACCCTCCAATGAAATTCGATTTTGACGTCTCCAACGTCGAAACACCTGTATTCATCGTCAATAAGGGTGCATTGGAGGAAAATCTTGCCATACTTAAAGATGTGCAAGAGCGCTCGGGCGCTAAAATATTGCTCGCCCTCAAAGGCTTTGCGATGTGGTCTTTTGCGCCCACAATTATGAAATACCTTCCCGGCGTTACATCATCCTCAACGGCTGAAGCGCGCCTTGGTGCGGAAGAATTTGGCGGTGAGGTCCACGCATGCGCCCCCGCCTATTCCGAAGCAGATTTTCGCGAACTTCTTACCCTTTGCGATCACATCGTTTTCAACTCAGTCAATCAGGCAAAACGGCTTCTTCCTATTTATGAAGAAGTTAAAGCAAATGGCGGACGCACAGTGTCTTTTGGATTGCGCGTCAATCATGGACACCGCGAAACTGAGGTAGAATTATACGATCCTGCAGCACCAAAATCACGCCTTGGTGCCCCACGCGACCAAATCCCAGCCGATGGTTTAGAGGGACTTGAGGGCCTGCACTTTCATACATTGTGTGAGCTAGACTCAGATTCGCTGGAACGCTCATTAGACGTTTTCGAGCGCGACTTTGCGGATCTTATTCCCGGTTTGAAATGGCTTAACTTTGGAGGCGGCCACCACATTACCCGCCCCGGATATGATATTGAGCGCCTAGTACGCATCGTAAAACGTGTGAAAGAAAAATACGGCGTCGAAGTATATCTTGAACCGGGTGAAGCCATTGCCATTCGCACAGGTGTGCTCGTCACTGAGGTGATGGATATTATGCATAATGCAATGGATATTGCTATTCTGGACACAAGCGCGACGGCGCATATGCCCGATGTTTTGGAAATGCCATATCGTCCTGATATTATTGGCGGCGATGAGCCAAATGCCAAAGCTCATACATATCGTTTAGGCGGGCTATCTTGTCTGGCCGGCGATGTTGTGGGGGATTATTCATTCGACTCCCCCTTGGAAATTGGCCAAAAACTCGTCTTCCTAGATATGGGCCATTACACCATGGTGAAAACCACAACATTTAACGGTGTCCGCCTTCCATCTATCGCAATTGCCGATCCCGAAACGGGTAAGATTGAAGTGGTGCGCCGCTTTGGATATGAAGATTACAAGAACAGATTGAGCTAATAATCTACATTCATAAAGTCTTGCTTTGACGTCTTACCTTTATTGCGCCTTAATGCGGGCAAACTTACAGCGAAGACTTGGTGCTGTGTAAGTATTAAAGGGGACCATACATGAAAAAGACGCTTTTATTCTCCGCCGCAATTTTGGCTCTGTCCGCTTGCGGTGGCGGTGATGATCACAAATCCGCCGCAACGCAAAGCATGGATTATTTGAGTGAAGATTCATATGCGCCCCGCGCTATGGTTCACGCTTCTGGTGAAATGCTGGAAAGAAAAGCTGCATCTCCTGCGCCACCTATTGATCAAGGCGCAACAGCACCGACTGGCCCTATGCTGGCCTACACGCACAATCGCTCAATTGAATCCCCAGCCGGCGATGTTGAAAAAGTCGTCAATTCGCATGTGAGCCAATGTGAAAAAGCCGGCTATTCCAAATGTATGGTCGTAAATTCTAATCAAAACGGGATTGGCGAAGAATGGGCAAGTGCAAATCTACACATTCGCGCAACGCCGGAATGGATAGACAAGTTTTTCAAAGATTTGCCCGATGATTTAAAAGCTAGCAAATCTAAAATCACCAGCGCCAGCACAAGCGCTCAAGATTTATCAACGCAAATTGTAGATACAGATGCCCGCTTAAAAGCACAGCTCACTTTGCGCGATCGCCTGCAAGCTCTTCTAACCGATCGCCCGAGTGATTTAGGTGACCTTATTGAATTAGAACGCGAACTTTCCCGTGTACAATCTGATATAGATGCGAATGCAAGCGTGTTGGCGTCATTGCGTCAGCGTGTGGCAATGTCCAATTTACACATGAATTATTCCGCTAAATCGACCGTCACATCACGTTCAGTATGGGCACCTCTTGCTGACGCATTTGGTAATTTCTTCGGCAATTTTGCCAGCGCATTAGGCGCGGTCATCACAACCATTGCGAATATTCTGCCATGGCTTCCTGTGATTGGTGGTCTGCTTTGGTTTGGTCGCTGGATTTATCGGAAGGTATGGCGCAAAAACAAACAAGAAAAAGCGCTTAAAACTGAAAATGTAGAAAAACCCAGCAGCTAATATAGGCAAAACCCCTCGGTCAGCATATCATTTGATATATCTTTAACCGAGGGGTTTCCCATGATTAACTACCACATGATCGGCATAACTGATCTGCCTAAAGCGTCCACATTCTATGATAGTGTTTTAGCAGAGATTGGCGCATCACGTAGCCATAACAGCGAACGCTATCAATTCTATTCTCAAGGCGAAAACAGACCGCTCTTTGCTATATGCATTCCCTATAATGAAGATATAGCAACAGCAGGGAATGGCACAATGACAGCTTTGTCTGCGCCGTCCAAAGAGGCGGTTCATGCAGCTTACGCAAAAGCTATTGAGCTAGGTGCTGTATGCGAAGGCGCGCCAGGGCCACGCGGTCAATTTGGTGAATTTGCGTATTTTAGAGATCCAGATGGCAATAAGCTTTGCGTCTCCTATCTAAACCGCTAAGTCACGCACAATAAAAAGGCCGCCCATTACAATGAATGAGCGGCCTTTTTAAAATATGGAATGTGTAAAACTAGTTTCCAGCAATCTCTGCTTGCTGTTCAGCGAGCGCATCCAATGCAGAACGTGCCTGCGCATCTGCCTGTGGCTGTTCAGCCGCTTCAGCAGGTTTACGCCGTGGTCTGCGTGTTCTTTTCTTTGGAGGCGGTGCCTCCTCTTCAACTGCAGGCTTTGTCTCTTCACCATTAGAATCATTAGAAGCATCAACTTCATCAACAACTTTCATCGGATCATCGACCATAGCGCCGGACACGCTTGCCTCTTCTGAAGATGTTTCTTCACCAGTATTTTCGTTCTGATCATCATCACGATTATTCTGGTTTTGTGCAGGACGGTCTTTAGGCATATTGGCCTGCATTATCCGATAATAGTGTTCTGCGTGCTGAAAAAGATTTTCTGCTTTCACACGATCACCGGCAGTTTGCGCATCACGCGCATACTGAATGTACTTTTCGTAAATTTGGCTGGCAGAACCCCGGATCTTTACTTCAGGTCCGTTACTTTCGAGTGAACGATTACTCGAATGGGTAGGCTTCCGCCCGCGCCCCCGCTGACGCTTCATATGTCCATCCTAATCTGGTTAAAGCTGACCTGTTTACAGGCCCGTTGCGCGTTAGTCGTATTCTGGTATTGCGCCGTCGATGCGATATATCAAAACGATTCGCAGTCCGACTATTTAGAGCATAGCGTGCGTCTCCGCGCTCACCAAGCCCCGTTTGCATATATAGTCTTACACGTTTGATACGCGAGCGTAAACACATCTTTTTACGCCAGAGAGGTCAAGACGCACCTTTACGTCAATAAAATTAGCTTTTGTCAGCAAATCCATCACTTTTTCTGCCTGATCAAAGCCTACTTCAAACGCGATAAGCCCATTGGGTCTCAAATAAGAACGTGCTGCACCTATGATCGCGCGATAATCATCCAAACCATCCGCCCCCCCATCAAGTGCCGCCATCGGATCATAATTTCTGACGTCTCGATCCAAATGCTCAATATCAGCTGACGGAATATAGGGTGGATTTGACACGATAACGTCAAACGCGGCTCCATCTTCAAGAGCATCAAACCAGTTGGATTTCAAAAATTGACTTCGCGAATGCAGACCTAAGTTTTCGGCATTCAGTGCAGCAATATTGAGTGCGGATTCACTCTGGTCCAGTCCAACACCACGCGCATTGCAGCGCTCATGCAGGATAGATAGCAGCACACAACCAGACCCCGTCCCCATATCAAGCACATCAACAGCATCTGGGCACCATGTATCAAGCACAAGCTCAACAAGTGTTTCTGTATCAGCTCTAGGATCAAGCACATCGCGCGTAACTTGAAACTCAAGCCCCCAAAACTCTCGCCGTCCCGCAATACGAGAGACCGGCTCCCCTTTGCACCTGCGCGCTATGAATTCATCAAATCTCTTTAAAATAGCCGCCGAAAGCGCATTGTTTTCCTCAGCAATAAGGTCTGTCGCAGATATACCGGCCGCCACTTCCATTAAGCGGCGCGCATCGCGTAAAGGCCCTTCAATATCTTTTGCAGATAACTCAATAGCGGCAGCCCGCAGCGCCTCGCTATAGGTTGGCATCTCTTTATTCATCAATAGATTCAATACTCAAGTTATCACCAACACACAATTCTCCACCTGACACTATGCGCGCATATACCCCCATCGTATTGCGTTTAAAATGCGTCATTAATAGCGGAACAGTTTCTATATTATATGAGGCTATATCAGGGTTTGGGTCAGCATGCGTCGCCTTACAGCGCACGGTTGGCTTTAACACTTCTAACCGCACATTCCCCAATTGCAAAATTTGCCCTTGCAACCAGTTATCTTCTTCCCAAGCTGGCGCTTCAAATACCACATTTCCGCGAAAACGTTGTACGCGAATATCTTCCCCAGATACTTGCGAAAGCGCCTCTACGGAGCTTGCATTGATCAACGAAACAAAGCCAGATTTATAATCCATAAAACGATGATTTTGGGGAGCTCGAATAACACGCAGCGGCCCTTTAAATTCATCACCAAAGCGATTGGTCAGCCAGTCTGCTAGATCATCAAGGCCTTCTTGCGTGGCCATATCAAATGAGCAAATGCAGTTTTCATCATGCTCGAAAATTTCAAGCGCTTTGCTGTCATCCAGATACATTGTTTCGTAGTTTGCAATTCTCGCAGATCTCGCAAGCACGACAAATCTCATTTTCGAAATATGCTGCGGATCATCAGCGTCAAAGCCAGAAGGTCCATCTTCAATTGCAAACATACGATCATTGGGAAAGTGCTCACCTGCTACAAGGCTTACACTCTTCAGCTCTTCAGGGGAAAAGCCTTTCACAGGATGGCGCCACAAACTTATGATTTTCATGGCTTTTTCCTTCTGCGTTATGATCTAATTGTCTTCCATCGCCGCCAGACGCGCAGCTTGATCCTCAGATATCAATGCATCAATAACTTCCGATACAGCATCACCCGCGAGTATTTGCTCAAGTTTATAAAGCGTCAGCTTAATTCGATGATCGGATACACGGTTCTCGGGAAAATTATAAGTTCTGATCTTCTCTGATCTGTCTCCGGACCCAACTTGGCTTTTGCGCGCATCCGCCATTGCAGCATCTTTTTCAGCACGCTCTTTTTCATAAAGGCGGATCTTCAACATTTCCATCGCACGTGCGCGGTTTGCATGTTGAGATTTCTCTGAAGACGTCACCATTATATTTGTCGGCAAGTGAATAATACGCACTGCAGAGTCTGTCGTGTTAACGTGCTGTCCACCAGCACCCGAAGCACGCATGGTATCAATACGAATGTCCTCAGGTTTAATCTCAATATTCACCTGCTCTGGCGCGGGCAATACAGCGACACTTGCAGCAGACGTGTGTATACGTCCGCCGCTCTCTGTTTTTGGAACGCGCTGAACACGGTGTACACCCGATTCAAACTTCATTTTCCCAAACACGCCCTTGCCCGTAACAGATGCAATTATCTCTTTATAACCACCCGCATCTCCTTCAGACTTGCTTTCAACATCCAGTTTCCAGCCCTGAATTTGCGCATAGCGCTGATACATACGAAACAAATCACCGGCAAAAAGCGCTGCTTCATCTCCACCCGTACCAGCACGCACCTCTAGCATGGCATTGGCTTCATCATCTTCGTCTTTAGGAAGCAATAATAGTTGAAGCGACTGCTCAAGTTTTGGCAATAATTCTTTGAGCTCTTCGCGCTCTTCTTGCGCAAGCTCCTTCATGTCTGGATCAGACGATTTATCTTCCAGAATAGAGTCAGCTTCTTTCAATGCATTGCGCGCGTCCAATAGCTCTTTCGCCATATCCGCAACAAGCTTCAACTCTGCATGATCTTTGGATAGCTGGACAATTTCAGCCGGGTCTGTTGCCACAGACATGCGTGCTTCTGTTTGTTCAAATCTATCAATCACCTGTGTTAGGCGTTCTGCAGACACTGAGGCCATAGAAATCGTCTCTTTCATTACTTAATCGCGAAGCTTTATATCGTGTGATCGCTCACGTCACTAGCTGAGAGCAAAAACGTACATGTTTTTGCTATTCTTCCGAATAGATAACTGACAAAAGCGTTTTTTTATTCCATCTTGTTAACCAAGCTCTCTTAGTATTCCGCCAAACGGAAACACTGAGGTATTGCTTTGATCTCCTTCAAGAAAATACAAAAAGCTATTCAAGCTTATTCAAAAAAGAACCTAGAAGAAGATCTTCCTCTTAAATCTCTCTTTGTCCTATTCGCTGCTGTCGTTGGGTTTATGTTCGCTGTTTTATACATGGTGAGCCAACACACCGATGAAATCGCCAAGAAGCAGCAAAACCACGTTTTCACGCGGCTTTTGGAAAACCACATCGATATTACCCAAGACATGCTCGAATTTATCATTCGGCTTCCAGACACAGAAGACATGCTGTCGGGTAATATGTCTAAAACGGCTATGAATACCAAAATAGCGCAACGTTTCGCTGATCGAATTGCCACGACTGATATTCTTGTCACCAATGGTGATGGTAACATCCTTTTTAGCGGCAGTTCGTATAGGTCCATCTATCCGCTAGATATTGTCGAAGCGAAACCCAAAATAGCTGAGCTTTTATCCAAGCTAAAAGAAACACCGGAAGACAACTTTTTATCTGACCGCCTTATTCTAAATGATGATGTATTTCAGTTATCCGTTCGCAAACTCCCCTATGAGGGACCAGACCGTTTCTTGTGGATCGCCACACCTCTTTCAAACATATTTGAAGATACGCAGCGCATACCTTTAGATATCATTCTCGAAGTTGGAACCAAACTTCCAAAATCTACAAAACTTGTCTTTGTCGGCCCTCTAAATAACCTAAATGGTGACACACTCGGCTGGCTTTCTTGGGAGAGAAAACTACCAGGCTATGCTGCCATATGGAATTATATTCCTGCACTCGCGATAGCTACTTTCTGCCTCATCATGGCAGCTTTCTTTTTCTGGTCCCAAGCACGCACAATCATGAAGGATATGTCGCGAGACCACAAAGATGCTGAAAGCCGCGCCCTACATGATCCGCTCACAGGATTAGCCAACCGCACATTACTCAAGCAGCAAATAGAAGCCGCTCAAGCAGATGTTTCACGCGGTAGAGAAGATTTCGCACTTCACCTCATTGATTTAGACAAATTCAAAGATGTGAATGACACAATGGGGCACCCAGCCGGAGATGAACTTATCCGTCAAGCTGCTCAACGCCTAAGAGATGCTTGCCGCGCCGGCGATACAGTTGCGCGCATTGGCGGCGATGAATTTGCAGTTATTCAAGTTGAAGCAACAACATCATCTACCGCCTCAAGGCTCGCACGGCGCATCAACGAACAAATGTCTCGTGCTTTTAACATTGATAGCAACGAAGTATTCGTCAGTGCATCCATTGGTATCGCACAGGATATCGCGGGCAAAACAGAACTTGAAGAACTTATGCGGCGCGCAGATATCGCGCTTTATCGCGCTAAGGCGAAAGGGCGAAATCAGTTTTGTTTCTTTGAAAAAGATATGGATGTGGAACTACAAGCTAAGCACAAAATCGAAACCGATTTAAGATTAGCCCTGCTAGAACCGCTCAAGAATGGACTGAAAGTCGTTTACCAACCACAAGTCTCAGCAGATGGTCGCCATATTCGCGGTATGGAAGCTTTAATTCGCTGGACACACCCTGAGCGCGGTAGTGTATCACCCGCCGATTTTATTCCAATCGCGGAAGAAAGTAATCTCATCGCGACCTTAGATGAGTTTGTGCTGCGCGAGGCATTCCAAACATCCGTAAAATGGCCCAACATCACAATGGCGGTAAATGTTTCCGCCAAAGAACTTCATGACGAATCCTACCCAAAACGCGTCATCAGCTTGGCGCGGGAATACAATGTGCGGCCCGACCAAATAGAATTGGAAATAACAGAATCCGTCCTTCTTGAAGACTCTCCACGCGTTACCCGAACGCTTAAAACACTTAAAGCGGCAGGCTTCAAAATTGCGCTGGATGATTTTGGCACGGGCTATTCTTCTTTAGCTTACCTTCGTCGTCATCAGGTCGATAAATTAAAAATTGACCAAAGTTTCGTCGCTTCTATTGGCGTGCGTGAAGATGCTTCAGCAGTCGTGCAAGCAATTTTGAGCTTAGGCGCATCCCTTGGTCTTTCGGTCACTGCAGAAGGCGTAGAGACCGCTCATCAACGGGACTCTCTACGCGCTCAAGGCTGCGCCTATCTCCAAGGTTATCTGTTCTCTCGCCCGTTGGAAAAGCAACATATAGCTGCCATCATGCACAAATTCTCTGCACGCAACCAGAAACAACAAAAGCTTCGTAAAATTTCATAGCTAAAAAAACATCAATTAGCCGATGAATAAAACCAGCAAATTTCTAAGCGCGATAACCAACAACACAACGCTAGCTAACGCAAAAACGCGAAAGCGCATTAACGCGTTATTCTTGGTGCATTGAATAACTGAGTGAACCACTCTCAACCCAACATAGCTCAACGCAAGACCTATATTGATTGAATCCGCTACGCCAACAAGGTGCGAATAGACACACAACGCATAAAACAAAGTCGGTTGTTCATGTAAGTGGTTGTAATTATCGGCAGCCCATACAGTTTGCGGTGGCAGTCCAGTCAATTCTTGTGTTCGCCTTGAGGGCATATTGCCAGCCCTCGCTTGTGCAAATAATTTTGGAACACGTTGATAGGCCATCCAAACCAACATGATGAGTGTCCATAAAACCAGCAACAAAACCGGCGTCAGCATTGTGAAAACCATAAAAGCGCACCCTATTTCCAGCATTGAATATCTGTGTTGAGTAAAGCTTAGACAGTTTATTTACAAACGCTAGCTCTCGTTAGGGAAGAACCAAGCATCCAAAAATGTTAGGAAATCCTCCCAATCATATTCACGGATACCGTGATGTCCTTTTGATATCTGAAAGGCCAATTCCCCTTTCGTTATATCCGCATCTTTCATCCCCGATTGGGCAAGCCCTTTCACACCGAGCAGTTTGTAAGCTGGATCAGCGCCTTGTGCTGCACGAAAGGCACCATTGGGATCAGACCACACATCATTCCAACTATTTCCCAACAACACAGGACGTGGCGCGACAAGGGCTATCAGCGCGTGTTGATCAATAGGAATATCAGATTCACGCTTGGAATAGCTGGCATAAGCATCATTAAACCAATGCGGATATTCTTCGGTAATTTTTTTCACCGACTCCCCATTGAGACTTTTCGTAAGTGTCGCTCCACCTGTTCCAGATTGGTGTGCAATAATAGCTTCTATACGGTCATCATGCGCAGCGCCCCATAGTGCCGCTTTCCCCTGTCGTGAATGCCCCCAAGCTGCAGTGCGAGCTGTGTCCATACGCATATCTTGATCAAGCACATCCAGCGCCCATCCATACCCTGCCGCCCATGCAGAAATGACCCCAACAGGGGCGTTCTCAGGCGATGTTTGAGATGCAATTTTCTCAATACCTATATGCGCAGTTTCGGCATTGTCGGCGGCTATCTCTGAAGAATAAATCGTCGCATACGCATATCCGCGCTTTAGCACCGCTTCTATCGGCGGACCTTCAATATATTCACCAAAGATCAGCTTAATAATGCTCGCCATAATCCCACCGCCGCCGCAAACACCACCAGCTTCAGGTGCCGTGAGGCCATCATGATGAAGCGCCGCACTATTTTGGCAGAAACTTTGAGCAACAATCAATGGCGCGGGTGTCTCAACCCCAGCAGATTGAGGGAGCACTAATCCAACATGAAAACGCGGACCGTTTTCGCCAATCTGGATGGTGTATTCTTCTAAACGTCCCGCGCCATTGGCATAATTCTCATCAATGAGTTTGTGCCCAATTTGATGCGCCTTAACGCCAGATGGATATGGGCCGTAAACATATTCAGATAATTGTTGTTTTAAAAACTCACGGCGCTCTGGCCATTGGCTCACTTGGGTGATTTGCCCCTGCTCATTCATAGCCGACAATATAGCGGGCTCAGCAAAAGGCGGACCTGTTAAATCTGTATCTGCGCGCTTTAATCCCAGCTGCACAGCGCATGATGAAGACATTAATAACATGCCAGCGCTTAAAACGAGACCTGTCGCTACAACAAAACGCTTCTTCCAACTTGATCGTGTCCGCAAAACCAGTTCCTCAAAAGACGGTAAATCCACTAGAGTTCACATCTGGAACCGAACACAGAAAAAAGCGAGCCTTCAATCTTCACATCTATGTGAACACCGCCGCTAAGCTTTTTCTAATCCGCGTAGATATTCAGCGCGCTTTTCGACCTGCTCAACAATGTGCTCGACCATATCCGCGTTAGAAAGCTTATGATCTGGCTTACCGCCAACATACATCATGCCCGCATCTTTGCCGCCCCCAGTAAACCCAAGGTCAGTTCCTGCGGCTTCTCCGGGTCCATTCACAACACATCCAATAATAGAAAGCGTGATAGATTCACGAATATGCTCAAGGCGTTGCTCCAGTGTTTCAACAGTCTTGATCACGTCAAACCCCTGACGCGCACAGGATGGACAAGCAATAATGTTGACGCCACGTGTCCGCAAATTCAGCGATTTGAGCATGTCAAAGCCAACTTTGATCTCTTCCACAGGGTCTGCAGACAAAGACACGCGTATTGTGTCTCCTATTCCCGCCCAAAGCAGATTGCCCATTCCAATCGCAGACTTAATTCCACCTGTACGCAGCGGACCCGCTTCTGTTACACCAAGATGCAATGGCGCATCCGTAGCTTCCGCCAGCCCTTGATATGCGGCGACAGTTAAAAACACATCGGATGCTTTTACAGAAATCTTATATTCTCTAAAGTCGTGATCTTCCAAAATACGCGCATGATCTAATGCGCTTTCAACCATCGCCTCAGGACATGGCTCACCATATTTTTCGAGCAAATGCCGTTCAAGCGAGCCGCCATTCACACCGATACGAATACAGCATCCGTAATCTTTTGCAGCTTGAACAACTTCACGTACACGATCTGCTGAACCGATATTTCCTGGATTGATCCGCAAACACGCCGCACCCGCTTTTGCTGCCTCAATACCGCGTTTATAGTGAAAGTGGATATCAGCAACGATAGGCACTTTTGATGCCTTCACAATCTCTTTTAAGGCGGCGGTTGAGTCTTCATCAGGGCAAGACACACGTACAATATCCGCGCCTGCATCTTCTAATCTGCGTATCTGATCAATTGTTGCGCCCGCATCTTGGGTTGGCGTATTCGTCATGGACTGCACACTAATGGGTGCATCACCACCAATTTCCAAATCACCCATTTTGATTTTGCGAGATTTACGACGCTCAATCGCGCGCCAAGGTCTGACCTGATCAATATTCATGAACTCAAACTCCGTCTATCCCGCCATATATAAATCATATGCGAACGATTATAATACCAGATGGCGCGAAGTGCTTCTTGGGTAAAGGGGGAAGACACGAGAAAACTCAAAAAATGATATGAGACACAGTGTTCCACCACACACTTTGCGCAGCGAAAAGCGTCCCATTTCAAATTGAAATCTAATCTCTTAATTTAATAGATCATTGCTTTCGAGCGGTTTACGCTTCAGCGCATCATCCACGGCAGCTGAGTATACAGGAAGCCCTGCTTCATCCAATGTACCTAATGATTGACCAGCTAGACGCCATTCAAATGCACCGCCATCTCTCGCGGTAATCGTCCAGCCCGCTCCAACGCGCGGCACATAAACATCACCAGGCGCAAGTTCACGCGACAAATATACTGTACCATCTGATCCGCGCACCTCAATCCAACTGCGCTCAATCGCACGCAATGTCAGATCGGAAGCGGATACAGGTGCAAGCGCTTCTGAATTTGTAAAACTTGTCTTAGGCGACGCATTCACCTTAGCAATAGTGACAGGTGTTTCGTCTGCCTTCCAAGGCTTCAAAATCAATGCACCGCCAATAGCGCAGGCAACCATAGTTGCTGCAACTGATGCCAGCACAGGTACAATCCAAGAGCGGCTTTGTTTTTCAGCTGTTTTCTTCAAAACAGTCGCAGCTTCTTCTTCCGTCAATTCCATAGCAAGCAAACCACATTCACTCAAAAAGCGAGTGGTCACATCTTGCGGGTCGGAAATTCCCAAAGCCTTTGCATAATTTCCTAAATACCCACGCAGATAAGATTGATATTTTGGCATGCCGGGCAGCAAGTTCGGCATCATATCTTCAATAGCGCCAAGATAGTCTTTGTGGATACGTGTTTCTTTTGACGCAACTTCCAGCGTCCAACCTTTCGCTTCACGTGCAGCACGTAAGCGCGGTCCCATGCGTTCCGCATTCAAAGCATCTGGTGCGACGACGACCAAGTGCGGCGGTTTACTCGCTGCAACAGGCGCATCACCAGCCCCAGAGTTTTTGGGAGATGTTTTGTTTGTATCGGGTATATCAGGTTTTATATCGGACGGTTTGTTCGATGAATTTGGACTCGTCACTTTGTGGTCGACAGCGTTTGCACTTGCGACTTCCATTGCTTCTGAATTTTCGCCGTTCTTATTAGCAGCGTTACTCATAAAACGATCCGTTCCGGGTTTTACCCAATGTTCGTGGCCCGCCCTCAACCCACAATACTAGTTAACAACACAAAGCATCTATAGCAATGCTTTAAACTTGTAAGTCAGATTGCTGAATGATCTTTAATATTTCTTTACGAAGGTCTGTGGTTTGAGAATCAATCAGAAAATTTACTTTCTCACTCACCTTCGCAAACTCCATGCCGCGTATCATACGCTTCATTGGGCCTAATCTAGCCCCTTGCATGGATAGTCTGCGATAGCCCAAACACGCTAAAACAAGCGCCTCTAACGGACGCCCAGCGGCCTCACCACAAATTGAAATTGGAATCTGTGCACGATTTGCACTTTCAACTATGTGCTTCATTAAGCTTAAAGCAGGATAGCTCAATAAATCGTACCGTTCTGATACAAGTTTGTTTTCGCGGTCAGCCGCAAAGAAAAACTGCATCAAATCATTCGTACCCACAGACAAGAAATCAACCTTGTCTTTCAGTGCATCAATCGAGAATGCAAACGAAGGTGTTTCCACCATTGCGCCGACTTCAAGTTTAGACGGCGTTTCGCGGCCAAACTTTTTCGCCCACTCAATTTCAGCATCAACAAGTGCGCGTGCTTCAATAAATTCCTTCACCGAGCACACCATAGGAAACATTAATCGAAGCGGTCGGCTCTTTGATGCGCGAATAAGTGCTCTCAGCTGACGCCGGAAGAAATACGGCTTATCCAATGCAAGCCGCAAAGCCCGCCATCCCAAAGCTGGGTTCTCTTCACGATCCCCGCCCATAAATGGCGCAACTTTATCACCACCAAGATCAAGCGTTCTAAATACCATAGACCGATCGCCAACGCGGGCCATCGCATCTTCATAAAAAGCGGCTTGCTCTTCTAATGTCGGTACAGTTTGCGAAGAAAGGAACTGAAACTCGGTTCGGAATAATCCAACCCCCTCAGCTCCCGTCGCTTCTAAATGGTCTAGGTCGAATGAAAGTCCAGCATTTAAAAACAACTCGAATTTTACACCGTCTTTAGTAACAGCTGGCAGGTCCACCAATTTGGCATATTCTGCACGTTCATCACCCGAAATAATAATGCGCTGATTATAGGTATCAACAACATCATGGGTTGGACGCAAAAACACCATGCCTGTAATCGCATCGACAATGGCTTCATCGCCTTGCTCAACACGGCTTACAATACCTTCAGCATCACCAATTGCAGGCACACCAATCGCACGGGCCACAATCGCAGCATGAGACCCCGCGCCGCCTTCTTCCAGCACGATACCAGACAGGTTGCAGTCACGATACTCAAGCAGTTCAGCCGGCCCCAATCGACTGGCCACAAGGATAGAACCCGGCAAGGGCTTATGGTCCGCAGCCCCTTCTCCCGATAAATGACGCAGCAAACGGTTCTCTAAATCTTCAAAATCATGCAGACGCTCACGTAAATAGGCATCTTTCGCATTCTCCAATCGCACGCGGTGCTCACGCCGTGTACGGTCTACCGCCGCTTCTGCTGATAAACCCGATTGTATGGCGTCATGCAAACGGGTTTCCCATGAAGGGTCATGCGCAAATAAACGATATGTTTCAAGAACATCGCGGCTTTCACCAAACAATACAGGCGTCGCACGATTGAGCATGGTATCAATGGATTGGCGCAATCCTGCAAGCGCAGCATCTAAACGCTCGCCTTCAGCTTCGGGATCTTGAGAGAAAAAACGCGCAGGCGAAACAACAGGGTCATGCAGATGAACTGGACCAATGCCCAATCCTTCATTGAGAGACCTCCCTGAAATCTCCCCAGGTGGCAAGGCCCGCAAGTCAAGTCCGATACGCTCATCAAGCGCAATCGCGACAATCTCTGCTAGGACCATAGCAATTGTCTGAAGAGACTCCATCTCCTCATCATCATAATTGCGCTCGGTACGGTTTTGAACAACCAATACACCCAAGACGCGGCCCCCGCGCAAAATGGGGACCCCCAGAAAACCATGATAGGGATCTTCGCCTGTTTCTGGACGATAGGAAAACCTTGGGTGACTTGGCGCATTTTTCAGGCGTTTAGGCCGCGCTGACGAGGCGATCAACCCAACCAAACCTTCATTTTCAGCAAGACGCGTCCGGCCTACAGCTTCACGCTCCAAACCTTCCGTCGCCATCAATAAAAGGCTGTTATCACCTGAACGCACATAAATAGAGCACACGTCCGCAACCATAGTTGTCGCAATAAGCTGGACGACACGGTCAAGCCTCTCCTGCTGCTCTGCTTCACTCGCCATGAGTTCGCGAAGACGACTCATTAAGAGGCGAGCTGTACCGGCTGCAACAAAAGTCCTGTTGGGGCTCATCAAGTGCATTTCCTTAGTAGTCTACCCACATATTCGATAGGTTGCGTTCAACGGCATCGAACACGTGGGTATTCCAAACGTTAGGACTGAAGATCAGTTTAATTCAAATGATCAAACTAACCAGACTTTATTCTGTATCCAAACCATAAGCTGTGTGGAGTGTCCGCACAGCAAGCTCGGTATAAGCATCTTCGATCAGAACGGAAATCTTGATTTCAGATGTGGAGATAACGGCAATGTTAATGCCTTTTGCTGACAGTGCTTTAAACATCAATGTTGCAACACCTGTATGACTGCGCATTCCAACACCCACAACAGAAACTTTCGCCACATTGCGGTTTAGTTCCAAACCATCATATTCCAGCTTATCACGTACTTTCTCGATTGTCTGGCGCGCAAGTTCAGCATCGCGATCAGCCGTCGTGAAAACCATGTTCTTTTTGCCCAGCGTTTTTGAATCCGCCTGAACAATCATGTCCACATTTACGCCAGCTTCAGACAAAGCTTGAAACAAGTCGCCTGCCACACCCGGATTGTCGGGCAGTCCTAGCAGTGTAAATTTTGCTTCATCGCGAGAATATGCAATTCCGCTAACAACTTGTTTTTCCACGATCTCTTCCTCATTACAGACCAATGTACCCGGGAATGCATCGCCATCTTCGACAAAACTAGACCGGACACGAATAGGAACATTGTGATTCATACCAAGTTCAACACACCGTGTTTGAAGCACTTTGGCACCCAATGATGCTAATTCAAGCATCTCTTCATATGAAATTTTTTCCATGCGACGTGCTTTCGGCACGATCCGCGGGTCGGTTGTGTAAACACCATCAACATCTGTATAGATGTCACACACATCCGCTTGAAGCGCTGCAGCTGCTGCCACCGCACTTGTGTCGGAACCTCCACGCCCTAGCGTAGATATACGCCCCTCAGGGCTAACCCCCTGAAAACCAGCAATGACAGCAATTTCACCGCCATCAACGCTGTTGCAAAAATCATCGCCATCAAAGCCAAGAATACGCGCTTTTCCATGCGCTGTATCTGTGCGCATAGCGAGCTGCCAGCCAAGCCAAGAGCGTGCACGATGACCACGCTTACGCAATGCAAGCGCAAGTAGGCCAGATGTGACCTGCTCACCTGATGCGACGACAACATCATACTCATCATCATACTGATCACCCACGAGCTTTCCGCCCGCAGCTTCATCTGCATATCCAACAAGCTTATTCGTTTCGCCGGACATAGCGGAAACGACAACAGCGAAACCGCCGCCTTCGTCTTCGACGCGCTTCGCCACAATGTCAGCGACGCGCTCAATCCGCTCTATGTTGGCGACTGATGTGCCGCCGAATTTTAGAACTGTACGTTTCATTTAGTCGGATTATTCCAGTGTAGTTATCATTGCCAAAGCAAACTTATTTTTATCTAATAGTCTTTCTCAACATGGTGCAAAAGCGATTGCCCATATATGTGAGCTCGCAGGTCTTTTATGCCGCAGATTGATTTGATGCAAATGCTGATATTCCCTAAGCATGAAAATGGCCACTTCTTTGAGCAATGACAAGGCAGATTCAGGTGCCAAACCTATCAATTTGCCTAGAAAAACTGAAAGTCTTGAATATATGTCTTCCCATAGCGACAAAATAAACAACGCAAACGGGCCAAGCATTGATGAAAATGAAATAGAAAAATTTCGTGCAATGGCTTCTGAATGGTGGGACCCTAAAGGCAAGTTCAAGCCTCTTCACAAATTTAATCCCGTAAGACTAGCTTTCTTACGTGACAGAATCACTTCGCATTTCAACTTGGACGACACACAGAGAACACCGCTTCAAGGCTTGCATATTTTGGATATTGGCTGCGGCGGCGGCTTAGTTTCCGAACCTATGGCTCGCCTTGGCGCACGCATGACATCTGTGGATGCAGGTGAAGCCAATATTAAAACTGCAATGACTCACGCCCAAGAAAATGGTGTGGATATTGATTACCGCATTGGCACAGCAGAAGAACTCGTAGAAAAAAACGAAGAAAAATTTGATGTCGTCCTCAATCTCGAAGTCGTCGAGCACGTGGCGGACGCCCATCAATTTATCAAAGATACAGCAAGCTTGGTTAAACCGGGCGGATTAATTTTTGTGGCCAGCATCAACCGCACGAGTAAGGCTTTTGCACTCGCCATTGTTGGTGCGGAATATATTATGGGTTGGCTTCCCAAGGGCACGCATGAATTTCACAAACTCGTCAAACCCGATGAAGTCAGAAACGCGTTAAAAGCCGGACATATGCAAATAGAAGAAACCACTGGGGTGAGCTATAATCCCCTATCTGGAGAATGGTCCTTGTCCTCAGACACAATGGTCAATTACATGTGTGTTGCGTCTAAATCAGAATAACACATATGAAGTGTTCAAATTCTGTTTCAAACGGCATATATGATATTGAACACACGGTGAGTTTTCATAAAATCTCGCCTTCAAAGCTGGGATAAAGGGATAAACACGACCATGTTTACAGATAACGCCATGATTGGCCGCAACATGCTCGAACACAAACGCGCAACACGCCCTCTTCAAAGCCCAGGCGACGTCTTGAATTTCTGGTTTGAAGATGCAGCTACAAATCCTGAAAAACTGTCTGAACGCAATTCATTCTGGTGGAATGGTGATGAAGAACTTGATCGTCTAATCGCCTCTCGTAGCCTTAAATTGCTGGCACGCCTTGCCTCTGGACTAGGTCAGTCTTGGGCTGAAAGAGGTCCTGCCGAGCGGTTGGCATCCATTATTGCTTTAGATCAATTCACACGCAGTATTTTTCGCGACACACCTTACGCCTTCGAAAACGATCCGCTAGCTCTTGAACTTTGCAAAGAAGGTTTAGCTCAAGACGAAGATAAGGGGCTTGCGCCTATCAAGCGCTATTTCTTCTATATGCCGCTCATGCATTCTGAAAACATAGACGACCAAGACAAATGTGTCTCTCTGTTTGCAAGCCTCATTGAAGATACTGACGACGCTTATATTGAGACAATCAGAAACGGGCATAAATTCGCCGTAAAGCATCGTGATGTCATCGCTCAATATGGTCGTTTCCCACACCGTAACAAGGTTTTGGAACGCACATCTACTCATGCTGAAACAGACTATCTCAGCCGTCCAGGTGCAGGCTTTTAAGTGACGTCACAAATTACAATCTTAATCGACGCAGACGCTTGTCCTGTTAAGAATGAAATCTTCAAAGTTGGCGAACGTCACAGTGCGCTTATTTGGGTTGTTTCCAACTCCTTTTTGCAAGTTCCGCGCATGCCAAATGTTAAGCAAATGGTTGTTGAAGCTGGCCCAGATGAAGCTGACAACTGGATTGCCGAGCAGAGTCATAAGCAAACGATTGTGATTACAGATGATATTTTGCTTACCGAACGCTCACTTGAAAAAGATGCAATCGTTCTAAAACCCGATGGCAAAGCCTTCACAAAGGAAACCATCGGCGCGGCAGTTGCCACACGCGCACTTATGGAACAATTGCGTTCAACTGGAGAGCAAACAGGTGGCGCAGCTCCTTTTTCACAAGCTGACCGTTCAAGATTTTTACAAGCATTACACGAAGCATGCGTAAAAATGAAAGCAAGCCAGTGCTAATTCAGCTTTTTGCCTTCTTTGGGTGAAGGCGGCGCAAAGGGCTCTGGCAAAGGTACAGCAGAAACGCCTTCATCCGCTAAGGATTTCGCCTCTTCTGGGGTTGCCTCTCCCCATACGGAGCGAGTCTCCACATCACCATAATGCATAGCCCTCGCTGTATCAGCGAATTTATCGCCCACATAAGAATGTGTTTTGGCAATATGCTCACGCACTTTAGACGCCACGCGCTCAATATCTTCAGGCGTAGGCATAGAGTCAGAATTTGGCGTGGTTGGTCGGCCAGATTTTCGACCTGAATCCCGTACCGCAGGTGCCATAATCTGCTTACTCACCTTGCTTGAGCCACATACGGGACATTCAACAAGACCAGCTTTAACTTGGTCATCATATGCATCTGACGAAGGGAACCAAGCTTCAAACTCGTGCTCCCCAATGCAGCAAAGGGCATATTTAATCATCGAAATGCGCCTTCTTACTTCCTCTGAAAGCGTAGTCCGCCTCCAAAATCCAGCCAGACTACACTTCGCTATTACTTTTAACTTAGCATATTATCCAGAGCACCATTGCGCTCTAATGCCATCATCTCATCGCACCCGCCAATGTGTTCATTTCCAATGAAAATCTGCGGAAAAGTAGATCCACCTTGAGAACGTTGAATCATTTCTTGCTTTTTAGCAGGATCACGACCGGCATCAATCTCTTCAAAGTCTACACCTTTTTTCTTCAAAAGCGAAACGGCGCGCGAACAGTAAGGGCACATTGCGCGCGTGTAGATCGTAACTTTGGCCATAAAATATTCCTTTAGACTCATTGGGACAATAAAATTATATAGTGGGATCTACAGGACTTACAACGCGTGCCAGTGTTACCACATCAACATGTGCTACACCTGAGCGTTTTAAACACTTCGCACAAGCCTCAACAGTTGCACCTGTTGTGAAAACATCATCTATCAGCACGACCCGCTTTCCCTCAAGACGTTTTAAATGCCTCTTAGGTATATGAAACGCACCCTCAACGTTGCGCCGTCGTCCCGACGCACTTCGTCCTGCTTGCGATAATGTATTTTTCTTTCGCTTGAGCATGTGGTGCGACAGTGTTTTTCCAGTCTTACGCGCAATCGCTGCTGCTAGCCAAAGCGACTGGTTATACCCCCGTTTACGCAACCGCGTTGGGTGAAGAGGAACTGCCATAATATAATCTGCATCAATAATTAAATCATTCGCGATTTGACAAACCCAATCTGCAACTTGGCCAAGTACAGACCGATCTCCACCGTTTTTAAACCGTAGCACTAACTGGCTTGTGACCTCATCATAAGCAAACACTGCCCTTGCTCTATCAAACGTAGGTGCACGCGCAATACACGCAGCACACTCCTCCATAGCATAAGCATCCCTCACATCCTGCAGGGCCTCAACAGGCGCACCACAGCACGCACACACAGGGCAATCTAAAAAGCGAATTTTTGTCCAAAACTCAGGCTCAATAAGCCCTGGGCCAGCAAGTTGCTTACCCGTCACAATGGAACGTTTTGGCCAAATAAGTTCATCAATCCATAGGATTAGTCGCCGTAGACGATTGCCTAACGCTTGGAAAAAAGCATATTTGCGCCATGACATCTTCATCTAAAAATTCAAATTCCCCAAACGCCCCCTCTTCAGCTTCCCACAAGCCTGACTCAGCAAAACTTGCGCCACCAACCACGCAAGCTATTGGCGCACCTGTAGTTTTTGATAGAAGGCTCGTCAAAAAACACAGAAATCGCGCAGCAAAACACTTTAAAAATCATGACTTTATAAAAAAACGTGCTGCCGAAGATCTTGCGGATAGACTTGATGTTGTCCCCCGTCCTTTTGATCTAATCTTGGACTTAGGCGCTCATTCTGGTGAAGCGACAAAGGAAATCCGGGCTAGAAAGCCGATTTCTGATCGTGTTGAAACGATAATAAGCACAGACCTATCCCCCAATTTCATATCCGCCGCTTCGGGTTTAAGAGCTGCTGCTGATGAGGAATTTCTCCCCTTCAAACCCTTCAGCTTCGATGCTGTCATCTCTAGCTTATCCCTGCATTGGGTAAACGACCTGCCCGGCACACTTATGCAAATCAGAAATGTCCTCAAACCAGACGGATTATTTATTGGTCAAATGCTTGGTGGGAAAACTTTAAATGAATTAAGGACTTGCCTGATAGAAGCCGAAACCGAAATTCGTGGCGGCGCGGCAATGCGGATCTCTCCCTTCGCTGATATTCAAGATATGTCATCCCTTCTACAACGCGCTGGCTTCGTCATGCCCGTAGCGGATACCGAGACCGTAAAGGTGCGTTATTCCAATCCATTTACACTTTTCAATGATTTACGCGGAATGGGTGAAACCTCAGCTCCAGCAACTACAAGTCAGACAAAAAAGTCACCCAATCTCACACGTACAATTTTATTTCGTGCCCTAGAAATATATAGTGAAAAATTCACTGATAAAGACGGTAAGTATTTGACAACATTTGAAATTATTACCGCTTCAGGCTGGTCGCCAGGACCCGATCAACCTCAACCTCTTCGTCGTGGCTCCGCTAAAGCAAGTCTTGCTGAAGCCTTAGGAAGCGTTGAACAAAAAAGCCCTCGATAAACATCGAAGGCTTTTCATGTCTTGTAAATTCTAAATTATTTAGATTGAGACGCGACCGCAGCATCCCATTGGACAGCAACATTCTCGATCTGAGCTGCATTTGAAGATCCCAGTAATTCTGCACCAGAGAGAATTGCCACTGCGATTAATGAAACTATCAACCCATATTCGATAGCTGTCGCCCCAGACTTGTCCGACAAGACTTGTTTTAGAACGTATCTAACTTTTGCTCCCCACATATCTTGTCTCCAGTCCATCTTCTAAATTCATCCATAAGCCCCACATCAGCGGGTGGCGTAGGATATTTCACCAAATCATTTGCGGTAACCCAAGCCAGAGATTGGCCTTCGCACCCTTTTGGTTCTCCTTGCCATTTACGGCACAGAAAAACCGGCATTAGGAGGTGAAATGTTTCGTAGGTATGCGAAGCGAATGAAAATGGCACAAAATCTTGTGTATCAACATCAATTCCCAATTCCTCTTTTAACTCTCTAACGAGGGCAAATTCTGGGCTTTCACCCTCTTCAACCTTACCGCCAGGGAACTCCCAGAGACCTGCTAAACTCTTACCTTCCGGTCGCTGCGCCAACAACAAACACCCATCTTCTCTCACGAGAGCAACGGCTGAAACCAGCACAAGCTTTAAATCTTCCATCTGTTTAATACACTTCTTTCAAGTTCCAGTTAGCATTGGAGTTTAAGTTCGATAAGATCCATTAATATCCACGTAACCATGTGTAAGATCACATGTCCAAACTGTCGCTTCTCCTGCACCAGCTCCGACGCTCACTCGAATAAAAATCTCTTCCGCCTGACAAGCTTTACTAGCCGCTTCTTCGGAATAGTTAGCCGCTCTCATTCCGTTTTCGGCAACCTGAATGTCGCCAAACCAAATACTTATGGCTTCTCTCTCTACCGGTTGATCGGTCTTCCCAACAGCCATCACAATACGCCCCCAATTTGCATCGGATGCAGCAAGTGCTGTTTTTACGAGGGGTGAATTAGCGATACTCGACGCAATTATTTTAGCTGAAGCATCAGATACCGCTCCCTCTACAGCTATCTCAATCAGCTTGGTGGCCCCTTCCCCATCTCGGACGATTTGCACAGCAAGGTCATGCATTAAGCTACGTAACCCTGTTGCAAACGCTTCGAGTTGAGGATCACTTAGATCATCAATATATGGGCCACTTTTCCGCGTCGCAAACAACATAACGGTGTCGGAAGTAGATGTGTCACCATCCACAGTAATGCAGTTGAACGTTTCATCTGTAAAACGCGATAAAAGCGCCTGGCAGACGGCCGGAGATAGATTGGCATCAGTAAAAATATATCCCAACATTGTAGCCATGTTGGGCATAATCATTCCTGAGCCCTTAACGACCCCTGCAATCCTAACATCGGCACCATCCATATTCACTTGAACATGGCTTGCTTTGGGAAAGGTGTCGGTTGTCATGAAAGCCGCCCCGACATCATTAAGGCTTGCGCTCCCCAAAGAAGGCCAGATCTCTTTCACTTTGTTCGCGACAAGGTTGGGCTCCAACGGCTCACCAATCACACCGGTTGCAGCAAGAAACACATTGGATTCATCACACCCAATTAGCTCACACATTGCAGCGACAGTTGCGTCGTTTTTAGCAATCCCCGCAGCACCCGTGAATGCATTCGAATTGCCAGCGTTGACGACAACGCCATGCGCTATACCACCACCATTTTCTAAAGCTTGGCGACACCAATCCACGTCTGCAGATCGTGTAGATGACCGCGTAAACACGCCCGCTGCAGATGCTGGCTCCGCGAAACGAGCGATGAACACGTCATTGCGATCCCCATAGAAACCGTTACTTCCCACTGCAAATTCAACACCTTCGATTTTTGGCAAAACAGGAGTTGATTGTGGGGCTAATGGTGATTTCGTCATTTGTTTTTTAGCCATGGGGTCATGCTTTCATTGCGTTCGTAATAAATTTATTCAGATTCCGTTTCAGCGCTTACAGCAGGCTCAACAGGATTGCCGTCTTCATCAATTTCTGGAGCTTGTGTAAACGCGTCCATTATTGGGCCCTCAACTTCATCAAACGAACGGATAATAGTCGCATCCTTGTGAAGTTTTTTCAGCAGACGTTCCAATTCCGTCGCGATTAGAAAATCCCATATCTGAGGACGCAGCTCTTGCAGTGTCGGCAAAGGTTCTGGCCGCTTTTCTTCTACTTTAATCACCACCCAACCTTTACGTGTTTCAAACGGTTGGGAGACACCGCCCATTGCAGTGTTTTTGATGGCATTCGCCAAAGCAAGCGGCGCGGTTTCTGGGTTCACAAACCCAAGATCACCGCCCTCTAGTCTCGTCTTTTCATCGATAGAACGATTGGAAGCCAAGACTGCAAAATCTGTGTCTGCATTCATTTGTTTCAGCATTGATTGGGCGGCTTCCTTTGTTGGAAGCACAATTTGGCGTACGCGGTATTCTTCACCCAATTGCAATTGCTTTAGATTTATCGACGTCTCGTAATATTTTTCGATGGATGCCTCATCCACGCCTTGCGACAACAATAAATTTCCGAGTAATCTATTCCTAATTACCTTCAAACGATGCTCAATCGCAGGATCTTTATCTAAATTCTGACGCTCAGCTTCCCTAGACAACAAATGATCATCAATCAGAGAGTTCAATATTCTTGTAAATTCAGGTGTATCTGGATCAAGCTTCCGGCCAGGTAGAAGAACGCCCTGTCCTTCTGCTTCCAATTCCACATCAGAAACATAAATAACATATCCATCTACAGTCGCTGCAATCACTGCATCATCAGATGCATTTGCTTGCGGCTGTATCAAAATCGCCTGCTCATCTTCACAAGCAGACAAAAGCATAATTGCGCCCACTGATACAAAAATTGATTTGATTGTTCGGGATATGTTGCGTGTCTCAGTTTGTTTGAGATGCATGATTCTATTTCCCATATGAATAAGTTCAATACTGAACGAAGAAGAGATTTCTACGTATGCAAGAAAGCCAATAGAGCTTCTCAATACGAATGGAGCTTCAATTAGTCGAGATAAATTCGTCAGAATTGGCTCGAACTGCATGAAAAATCGTACTTAACGGCCCAATGCTGCACCTAAGCGCCCAAGTCGCATTGACACACTAGGGGGCGCTGCTTACCTCTCCATCAACGGTTTTGCTTATGTAAACCATTTAAAGTTAGACAAAACCCTCCCTCTGGGTCTTATCGGCGGTAAATCCACTGCTAAGGCCTTAATAGTTATTTACACCCATTACGGGTAGTCGAACGGTAGTGTACTTATGTTTGGAATCGCCCAGAAACTATTTGGTTCCGTTAACGATCGCAATTTGAAGCCTTTCCGCGCTCGCGTGCAGCAAATCAACGCGCTTGAGCCGGTAACTGAAGCTTTATCAGATGATGCATTGCGAGGTCGAACGGCAGAGTTCAAACAGAAGATAGCCAATGGTGCACCATTGGACGATATCTTGCCTGAAGCCTTTGCCACTGTCCGTGAGGCTGCAAAACGTTCCATAGGTCTACGACACTTCGATACGCAGCTTATCGGCGGCATGGTAATGCATGCAGGTAACATTGCAGAAATGCGGACAGGTGAAGGTAAAACACTTGTGGCCACTGCACCAACCTATCTGAATGCCCTAGAAGGCAAAGGTGTTCACGTTATTACGGTGAATGATTATCTTGCCCAACGTGATGCTGAATGGATGGGACAGGTTTATAATTTCCTCGGCATGAGCTGGGGTACAATTGTTCATGGCATGGACGACAATCAACGTCGTGAAGCTTACGCAGCGGACATTACTTACGGAACAAACAACGAGTTTGGTTTCGACTATCTACGCGACAACATGAAATACTCATTGGCCGATATGGTGCAGCGCGGCCATCGTTATTGTATCGTGGATGAGGTGGACTCTATCCTGATTGATGAAAGTCGCACACCACTTATTATTTCTGGCCCAACGGATGACCGTTCAGAGCTTTACATCAAGCTTAATAATATCATCCCTCTTCTTGAAGACGACGATTTTGAAAAAGACGAAAAACAAAAATCCGTTGTTTTCACGGAACAAGGGAATGAAAAACTAGAAGAATTACTGACTCAAGCTGAATTGCTCGAAGGTTCTATGTATGAGCCTTCAAATGTTTCTGTAGTTCACCACGCAAACCAAGCTTTGCGTGCTCACAAGCTCTTCAAACGCGATATTGATTACATCGTTCAAAAGGGTGAAGTTGTCCTTATTGACGAGTTTACAGGCCGCATGATGCCCGGTCGCCGCCTTTCTGAAGGGCTTCATCAGGCGATTGAAGCTAAAGAAAAAGCAAACATCCAGCCTGAGAACCAAACGCTAGCTTCTATTACATTCCAAAATTATTTCCGGCTATACGATAAACTATCTGGTATGACGGGAACGGCCTCAACGGAAGCGGATGAATTCTCTGACATCTACAAATTAGGTGTGATCGAGATACCTACGAATAAACCTATTCAGCGTATAGACGATGACGATGTAGTTTACCGGACCGCAAAAGAAAAATTCAACGCAATCATTGATGATTTGGAAGATTGTGCAAAACGCGGACAACCTGTTCTTGTTGGTACAGTTTCTATTGAAAAATCTGAGCTTCTCTCAACATTGCTCGCCAATAGAGGCGTAAAACACCAAGTTCTCAACGCCTTACACCACGAGCAAGAGGCTCAAATCGTTGCGCAAGCAGGTGTACCAGGTGCGATTACCGTTGCGACCAACATGGCCGGTCGCGGTACAGATATCCAACTTGGTGGTAATTTGGAAATGCGTATCGAGCAGGAAACTGCCGAAAAAGAATCCAAGCTAGGACGCGAACTCACGCCGGAAGAAGCGGATGCTTTAAAGAGCGAAATCGCCGCAGACATCGAAGAGAAAAAGAAAATAGCTCTTGAAGCAGGTGGTTTATATGTTCTCGCCACTGAGCGCCATGAAAGCCGCCGTATCGACAACCAGTTGCGTGGTCGCACAGGCCGTCAGGGTGACCCAGGTCGCTCTAAATTCTTTATATGTTTAGAAGATGATCTTCTTCGTATTTTTGCAGCAGATCGCCTTGATTCCATCATGCGCCGCTTGGGAATTGAAGAAGGTGAAGCCATTATCCACCCTTGGATGAACAAGGCACTCGAAACATCCCAACGCCGTGTTGAGCAACGCAATTTCGAGATTCGTAAAAACCTTCTAAAATATGATGATGTGATCAATGATCAGCGTAAAGCGATCTTTGAACAGCGTATCGAATTCATGCATGCAAAAGATGTCTCCGAAGATATCCGCGACATGCGCCATCAGACGCTTGAGGCAATGGTGCATTTGCACATGCCTGAAAAAGCATTCCATGAGCAATGGGATATTGATGGTCTAGAAAAAACTGTCCTTGAAGAACTCGCTCTGCCTGCACCAATCCGCACATGGGCTGATGCAGAAGGTGTGGCAACTGAAGAAGTTGCAGATAAACTTATTGAATTTGCTGATGATGCCTATGCTAAGAAAGCCATTGGCGTCGGTGAAGAGCGTATGCGCTGGATTGAAAAACAGGTTCTCCTTCAGGAAGTCGACACGCGCTGGCGTGAGCACCTTTCAAACCTAGACCAATTACGCTCAGTTGTTCACCTTCGCGGTTATGCGCAACGTGACCCTCTAAATGAATTCAAATCTGAAGCATTCGCACTCTTTGAAGCACTTCTAACCGACTTAAGAAGCGCCGTCACAACAATGCTTATGCGTTTACAAGTCGCTGCGGATGATGGTCCTGCACCAACGGAAGTTACACCAGCAGAACCGCCTAAAGCGGTATTTGAAACACACATAGACCCACAGACTGGCCAAAATGAGCGCGCTGAAGAACCTCAAACTTCAACGCCGGCAGCTTGGGATCGCACCCCACGCAACTCAGCTTGTCCGTGTGGCTCTGGTAAAAAATACAAACATTGTCACGGCGATGTGAGTGCACAAGCAAAAGCTTAACTCCACAGACGGCTAGCAGAAAATCAAAAGTGGCGCGGTTCTTTCTAAAGAGCCGCGCCACTTTATATCTGTAACTTTAACTTTTCGTCAGAACTGTAAGCAGACTCTTGAACCAAGGTGTCAGTTATGGTGCGTTAAGGATAACTACCTCAAAAAAAACATGTTCATCACTTTTAAAACACCCCTAATAGTGACACACCGCGTATATTATAAAATGCAGGATTCTCCCCGATGAAGTTCTCCCCCCTTCTTCTCCTAGGTATTAGTTCAATCTCGATGTCGGCCTACGCACAAGCCACTTATAATGGTGAGGGCTCTTTTACTGCCGGCTACACGACAGGAAACACTGAAACAAAGGATGTGGGGATTGGGCTAAAGCTCTCGCGAGAAGGCAATATTTGGCGCCAATCAGGAGAATTCAAAGCCGACTATGGTGAAAATGCCAGCACAGAAAACAAAAACCGCATTTTCACAGCAGCACAATTAGACCGAAAATTCGATAATCCACGCTGGTCAGCTTATGGCCGCACGACACACGAACAAGACCAGTTTTCAGGGTTTGACAGCCGCACATTCGTCGGGGGTGGTATTGGTTATATTGCACTTGAAGGCGACAAAGCGACTTGGACAATTGAAGGTGGGCCGGGTTGGCGCTTTGACGTTGTCCAAGCCACCACGCGCAATGACATCTTCTATCCGAGTGACCGCGAAGATAGTGTCGCGCTTCGTGCGGGTTCTACTTTTAACTATCAGTTCAATGACAATGTAACCTTCTCAAACGATACAAACGCCGTTTACACGCAAGCGTCCACTCAATTTATCAATGGTCTGTCGCTTACGGCCAACCTGTTCAATGATGTATCGGCCCGTTTTTCCTTTGACGCGAGATATGACACTGACCCGCCAAGCGGAAGAACGGAAAAAACTGATACGGCGAGCAAAATCTCTTTTGTGTACGCCTTTTCCAATCGCTAAAATTTCTTCCAAAACAAAAAGGCTCCAATCATTTGATTGGAGCCTTTTCAATATTAGAAACTCAAATAATTTTCTTAGTTTAAGCCTTCACGGCCAATCGCATAAAAACGGTCTTTACGCTGCTGGCGTAGCTCTTCTGGAGAGAGATCTTTAAGCTCCTCCAATGAGCGATCAATTAAGTCACTCACTCTAATAAACACTTCTTCTGGCGCGCGATGCGCCCCACCCATAGGCTCTACAACGACTGAATCTACAATATTCATTTTTTCAAGATCATCAGCCGTGATTTTCATGGCTTCAGCAGCATCTTTGGCACGCGCAGCATCGCGGAAAAGAATAGATGCCGCACCTTCAGGTGAAATCACAGAATAAATAGAATGTTCCAACATAAACACTTTATTTCCCGCAGCCAATGCCACAGCTCCACCTGAACCACCTTCACCCACAATAATAGAGATCATTGGTGTTTTCAGCGTGAGGCACTTCTCGATTGATTTTGCCAATGCTTCAGCTTGACCGCGCTCTTCACCGCCACGTCCAGGAAAAGCCCCCTTGGTATCAACAAGCGCAATAACAGGCAGGTTAAACCGTTCAGCTAGCTCAAACAAACGGTATGTTTTACGATAGCCTTCTGGGCGCGCCATACCAAAATTGTGTTTGATACGTTCTTCAGTTGTACGCCCTTTTACATGGCCAACAACCATAACAGGAATGCCTCTAAAGCGCGCCAATCCACCAACAAGCGCCTCATCATTCATGAATTTGCGGTCGCCTGCGAGTTCAACCCAGTCCGTGAACAGATTTTCAACATAGTGAAAGAAATCTGGACGGTCGGGGTGACGGGCAACTTGGGTCTTCTGCCATGCCGACAAGTTAGAATAAATATCACGCAATTGCTTGTCTGATTTTTCACGCAGCTTTTGCACTTCATCTTCAATAGAAGCGCCGCCTTCAGCAGCCGCAGCTTCAAGCTCGACGATTTTCTTTTCCATTTCGGCAAGTGGTTTTTCGAAATCTAAAAAAGTTGATGGCGTGGACACAGTAAATCCTTACATTCTCGGCAAATTGCAACAAGTACAGTTACGCGGTGCAGCCACCTGACGCAAGCCTCAATACTCAATAACCCTTTGGTACTACATTGAAAATGAGCAATAGACTTCTCTGTTTAGGAGAAAAATTATCATCAGATACAATGAATAAACGAATATTCCCATCTTCATCCCGTCTGACACTAATCCCTTCGAAATTATCCGTCACCCCCGGCAACTTCAAACTAAGTAACTCAACCGACTCACCCAGTATATATTCACCGCCCTCATTCCGAGAAACTTGCGTCTGCAACACATTTATTTGTGCCCCAGTTAGTGGCGAATAATAGCGATGCAAGGAATACAACTCACCTGAATTCTGACTCCGTGCCAGATAGTCACTTCCCGTTATTTGTTTAGAATTACCCGCATCAAGACGCCCCCTAAAATCAGCCATACCAACTTTCGGACTAAATGATAGTTGAGCCTTTCCATCATCCAAGGTCTCGACACCCATAATCAGCCCACCAATATCAGTAAGCGCAAGTGCTTCCATTCCACCATTGTCGCGAATACCAGCAACATTATCCCTATCTTTATCCAGCGTAAAAACACGGCTTCCACGCGCATTGGCACCACATGTCTCAAGATCAAAGGCTTCTATTCGGTGTTCACGTTCAAATGAAACAAACGCCAAACCGTTATCAACCGCCAGACCTTCAGAATCTGCATCCGCTTTATTGTCATACGGATTGCCATTCGCGTCCCGCATCATACTGATTTGGGCAGATACCGGCTGCAAATGATCATATTCATCCATACCAATCCAAAGGAAATCCCCTTGGTCCGTCACAGCCAAAAGGTCGCCTGAATTCAGAGTATCAATTCCTGAAATTCCACCAAATCTCGGATTATCGCTGGTGAGGTGATACCCCGCGACGAATTCTACCCTTGGCAGGCGTGTCCCTTTTAGGAAATGTCTGGAACCGGTATCGCGCACTTCAACTTTATGAGCTTGCAAACTTATAGTTTCCGGCGTGACATAGGGCGTGCCATCTGGACAGGAAGCTCGATAATGCGCACCGGACTGCTCACCCAATAACCAACGTTTCTCAGCGACTTTATTGTGATCATCTAAGATCTGAGAAACATCCGGCACCGCTTTCACCGCATTTGTTTTTTCTGATTGAGATGCACATCCAGCTAAAACAATCGCGCCAACCAACAAAGAGACAACAGGCAAAGGAGACGTCCAAATATTGTTTTGTGACACTTTAAACATCCCTAGATTTTGCGCGTTTTATCCCTTTTAAAGGACTCTCTTTTGTCGTTGCTATAGCCGCACCGCGTTTAGGTTTCACGACAGCTTCACCCTTTTGCGGACCTTCATCATCGAACAATTCAGCGAGTTTATCTGTCATAGCGCCGCCCAATTGCTCAGCATCCACAATAGTGACAGCGCGGCGATAATAACGCGTCACATCATGTCCGATACCGATCGCCAACAACTCAACAGGTGAACGCGTTTCAATATATTCAATAACTTCTCGCAAGTGCGTTTCAAGATAACTTCCAGTATTTACGGATAAAGTTGAGTCATCTACCGGCGCACCATCAGAAATCACCATAAGAATACGGCGTTGCTCAGGACGCCCCATCAATCGGTCATGTGCCCAAATCAACGCTTCACCATCAATGTTTTCTTTGAGCAAACCTTCGCGCATCATCAAACCGAGATTCTTACGCACGCGCCTCCAAGGCGCATCAGCACTCTTGTACACGATATGGCGCAAATCATTTAGTCGCCCTGGATTGGATGGCTTGCCTGAATTGATCCACTCTTCACGCGCCAACCCGCCTTTCCACGCTTTTGTCGTAAAGCCCAGAATTTCAACTTTCACGCCACACCGCTCCAATGTGCGGGCAAGTATATCCGCACATAAGGCAGCAACCATAATTGGCCGACCGCGCATAGAGCCAGAATTATCCAGCAATAATGTCACAACAGTATCGCGGAAATTAGAGTCATCCTCCTGCATAAAGGACAGCGGAGATGTTGGGTCTACCAGTACACGTGTTAGACGTGCCGTATCCAAAATACCTTCTTCGAGGTCAAACTGCCAAGAACGACTTTGTTGCGCCATCAAACGCCGCTGCAACCGGTTAGCCAGACGAGACACCGCCCCCTGCAATCCTTGCAATTGGGTATCTAGGTAAGAACGCAAACGCCCCAACTCTTCAGGATCACATAGCGTCTCTGCCGGAGCCACTTCATCATATTGCGTTGAAAAGGCTTTGTACTGTGTCGAAGATAAATCATCACCAGCTTGGTAATTTGGTCGTACTGGTTGTGAACCTTCATCTAGTTCAGGCGCATCATCTTCCGACCCCAGATCGGTTTCTGCTTCCATCGCCATTGCAGCTTCACTATCAGTGTCGCTCTCGACTTCTTCTTCGTCTAAATTTTCAGAACCTTCGCTCTGGGATTGTTCATCACCAGATACATCATTGTTCTCGTCTTCGTCAGGCGATTCATCGGCTTCTTCAGTTTCTTGGCCTTGATCTTCAGACTCATCTGCAGGCGAGATTTCATCTCCAAGATCTAAATCTTGTAGCAATTGACGAACGGCATTTGCAAAATCAGCTTGGTTTTGCATAGAGTTCGCCAACGCATCTACCGCACCTGAAGCGCGTCTCAACACATCCTCTCGCCAAAAATCTGCAATATGTTCAGCGGCCTCCGGTAAAGGTCGGCCCGTCAACTTTTCTCGCAACAAAAACTCAATGGCATCTGCTTGAGAAACTTTTGTTCGGTCTTCAATATTTAGGTATTCTGCCCGTTCACATCGCGCTTCTAAAATCGCATCTAAGTTAGACGCAACTCCATCCATCGCTTTAGCGCCAATAGAATCAATCCGCGCACGTTCGGCAGCTTCATAAATAGCAATGCCTTCTTCAGATTCCGGCATATTCGCGGCATAGGCTGTTGCATCATGATAACGCTTTTTCAGCGCCAACATGTCCGCCTCTCCACGTGCAAGTGCAGCACTTCCAGCGTTCAGCTTGCGCGGAGGACTATTGAGTATAATTCGGTCACCAGCCACGCGGCCGCCGTCAGCAGAAAACGCGACTTCCACACCTTTTTCTGCTGCAAGTGAAGCAGTTGTAACGGCCAAGGCCGAACGGAAAACCTCTTGTGGATCAGCGGGCTTACTCATAGGCGAAATGTTTTCTCCGAAGAGGAATAAGTAATTTGGATCAAAATTCGATTAGGCATTCATCCCAAGCACACTTTCAGGAAGTTCCTCTCCAAATGCCCGTTGGTAGAACTCAGCAACGATCGGACGCTCCAGCTCGTCACATTTGTTGATGAATGTCATACGGAAGGCCGTTGGCACATCTCCAAAAATGGTTGCATTTTCTGCCCATGTAATCACAGTCCGTGGGCTCATCACGGTTGAAATATCGCCATTGATAAAGGCTGAACGCGATAAGTCCGCCACATGCACCATTTTAGAGATAATTTCTTTGTCCATATTGGGAACTTTCGCAGATACTATTTCTGCCTCAACATCATGTTCCAAATAGTTCAATGTGGTCACAATAGACCAACGGTCCATCTGGCCTTGGTTTAGCTGCTGTGTTCCGTGATAAAGCCCAGTTGTATCTCCTAAACCAATTGTATTCGTCGTAGAGAATAAACGGAAGAAATTGTGCGGACGCATCACTTTATTCTGGTCAAGCAATGTCAGCTGTCCAGATGCCTCAAGAATACGCTGAATAACAAACATAACATCGGGACGCCCCGCATCATATTCGTCAAACACAAGCGCGATTGGTCGTTGCAAAGCCCAAGGCAAAATCCCTTCGCGGAATTCTGTGATCTGCTTTCCATCCTTCAAAACGATCGCATCTTTACCCACAAGATCAATACGCGACACGTGGCTATCAAGGTTGATCCGCATTAAGGGCCAGTTCAAACGCGCAGCAATTTGCTCAATGTGCGTAGATTTACCCGTGCCGTGAAACCCTTGCACCATCACACGGCGATTGTGCATAAAACCCGCAAGAATTGCGCGTGTCGTTAGTGGATCGAAACGATATGTTTCATCTAAATCCGGAACATAAGATGAGCGCTCTGGAAACGCTGGGGCTGTACCCTCCAGATCAATATCAAAAGTATCACGAATGGAGACTTCAACTGTCGGGGCAAGACCTTTTAATTCTTCAGATGCATCAGTAACGGACATGGGACCACGCAATAGTAATTATTCAAATCGTCGCCACCTTAGAGTGCCGTACGAAATGTTTCAAACGGTAAGATCAAGTTAAATGAACTTATGAGGAAATGAGAGGCGACATTTTAGCATAAATGCATGTCGCCTCTTAAAATTAAGTCAGACCAGCAGCTTTTAAGGTTTTAAAAGCACGCATAACCTGCGCCAAACGGTGCTCTTGAGAACGATCACCGCCATTAGAGTCAGGGTGACATTCTTTAATGATACGCGAATAAGTCACTTTAATATGTTTGGCATCCGCGTTGTGCGGCAATCCAAGTTCTTCAAGCGCTTTAATCTGCAGTCGGGTGCGCTCCGGCTTGTCTTTAGCAGATGATGGGCGAATAGGATTTCCCGCACCATCAAATTCATGGCGCCCATTATAGCGTCGCGCCCGCAGGGCCTCAGCAGCACTCGTACCACCCACTGGCCCTGTACCAAATTTCCAAGTCTTCTGATGACCCGCGTCTTCAGAATTTCGGAACGACAAATATTCAGCTTCTGTCATGCCATCAAAGAAATTATACTGTTTGTTGAATTCAGACGCATGGCGCTGACAAAACCAGTGAAAATCTTCATCGCGTTTACGTTTACGCTTCAAAGCAGCCGCTGTCTGCTTTGGTGCTTTACAATCTCCGGGCTTGTCACATCCTTTATGCTCACACACTTTGTCTGAGACAGGCTGCTTATTGCGCACGTTCTTACGCCCGCGGTGGCCGGGAGGTTTAATTCGAATATCCACGAACTTTGCGCGGAAACCATCTTTTGAGTCTTCAGTTTCTGACATAAGACCTTAAATGACCTACCTTCGCTAAAGGATCAAGAATTGACAAATCGACAAAACCGTATCCGCACTGCACTTTCAACCGCTCTAGCTCCCGACTTTTTAGAAGTCGATGATGAGTCTGCTTTACATGCAGGTCATGCAGGCGCTAGCCCAGCTGGCGAGACACACTACAGCATTAAAGTCTGGTCCAAAAGCTTTGAAGGGCTGAACAGGGTCGAAATTCACAGAAAAATTAACGAAACGCTGCAATCAGAGTTCGATTCTGGACTGCACGCGCTTTCAATTAAGGTCATTCGTCCAACATAAATGGGATATGCACGAATGACATCATCCATCTCGTGCAATAAGTCAGCGCTGCATAAGCTTGCAGCCACTGCAACGATTCGCGTTCAATATTTGGAAAAGCGAGTAATTAAACCTTCTCAAAGGGGCAAACCGATTGAGAAGGTCAAGCTTACGTCCCCCCCAACCAGAGAGGCATTACTCGGCATCTTTATCCCCTACTTCACCCCACTTCGCAACTAGGGAAATCCCTAGTTTTTGTAGATTGTAAGCTATTTTGTTTTTATTGTGCGAGATATCATTCCCTTACCTCGCGCAATGCTAATTGCCTGCGACGTTGATCGCGCATCCAATTGCTTACGAATTTTGGTAAGATGCCCCTCAACGGCTTTCACACTGATAGATAAAAGCTCCGCTGCTTCTTTATCTGTGCGTCCTTCAGCTTTATATTGCAAAACCTCAAGCTGACGCGGTGTCAGATCATGATCCTTCAACGGAACACCCACCCGCCTATTTAGCAACAGAGCACCTTCTTGGACAAAGCGCGTACTCGCAAAATCAAACATAATCCGCACATCCGGACTTCGATCTATCTTTTGTCCATATAAAGACACCAAATAATAAGAACCGTTCAGTGTTGGAACTAATCGGCTATATCCATCCGCATAACCAAATCGGCGCGCATCAGCCATCACTCTTTCGCCGGCTTCATCTGTTGGAAAATCAGCCAATTGCTCATCCCAATATCCCGCATCATGCCCTTTTAGGAGAGCTGCAAATATTGGATCTGAATCAAAGTAATTATTCTGCGCATAGTGACGCGCCCACTCGGCGGGCCACTCGCCAAATCCACGCCGAATTTTGGAGTCCCCACCGATGACTGCCCAAGCTGAACTAGCAACAACACCATAGGGCTGAATTAGGTCTTGAAAACAACGCGCCAACTCCGGAACGGTTACGCATTCCTTCGCTTTTTTTGCAAAGCTAAATGTCTCTTCCGCTATTGTATTGGGCATTTCCTCACCTCTTTTTGGTAATTGTGCCGCAAACTTTTTGACATAAAATCAAATCAGGCAAAACTCATTTTCGGTTGCAATCCCCCTCATCGCCTCTTCAGTCTACAGATTTTCATCCAAACGTACACGCAAACCGGTAATTTGGTTGCGATGCTTGCGTAATATTTCAAACTGATACCCGTGGAACACAAATCTGCGTCCAGGTTCAGGGATTGTCTGCGTTTCGTGAATTACCAATCCGGCAACGGTCACGGCCTCATCATCCGGCAAGTTCCAATCCATCGCACGATTCAAGTCTCGAATCGGTGCCCAACCATCCACAAACACAGACCCATCTGGCTGAGGGCGCACCCCCTCAACAGTCACATCATGCTCATCGCGGATTTCACCCACAATTTCTTCCAGAATATCTTCAAGCGTCACCAACCCCATAATCGCACCATATTCATCAACAACGATGGAGAAGTGTGTTTGGTTTTTTTGGAAATGGCTCAATTGATCCTGAAGAGATGTTGTCTCAGGCGTAAAATGGGCTTTGCGTTTAATTTTATCGATATCCAAGCTCGAAAAATCACCCTCAGCATCCATAATCGCGAGCAATAAGTCTTTTGCGTGCAAAATCCCGATGACTTCTTCTTTATCACCCCGATAAAGTGGCAATCGTGTGTGCGTACTCTCCAAAGCTTGGCGCAAAATATCTTCTGGGGGCAAAGACGCATCAATCATAAAGATTGATTTTCTATGCACCATCACATCTTCAACCGTCAGCTCTTTAAGATCGAGCACGCCGCCTAGACGGTGCTTATCTTCAACTTCCACATTCCCATCAACCACATGCATATCAATTGCACCGCGAATTTCATCAACAGGTGAGAACGCATCAGCCTCTGTTTTAACGCCAAACACAGATAACGTGCCGCGCACTACGATTTGCACAAAACGCACGACGGGCTTCAATATCAAAACCAAAACAGATATAGGCCCAGATACTGCCATCGCAGTGCGGTCAGCATTATTCAGTGCGTAGGTTTTTGGCATAACTTCGGAGAAAACAAGCACGAGCACCGTCATAGCTGCGGTTGCCACAGCCACACCATTTGCACCAAATATTTTCAAAAGATAGGAGGTCGCAATAGATGTTGCGAGGATGTTGACGAGGTTGTTTCCCAAGAGAATAGACCCGATCAACCCTTCTTGGTTTGTCAGCAAATTGACAACGCGCTTTGCACCCTTCTTGCCTTCTTTATCAAGGCTCAACATTCGTGCACGAGATGCCGCTGTTAACGCAGTTTCTGATCCAGAAAAGAACCCAGACAAACACAATAAGATAATAACAATGACCGGTGGAAGCACCAGACTCAAATCAATATTCATATTGTTTTATTTAGACCGCCGTTTCAGTTTTCAAAAATGCGAGCAAATGCTCTACGTCTACTTGCTTCTCAATATAAGACTGACCAATTCCCTTAGCGAGAATTAAAGTAAGTTTACCTTGCTCCGCCTTCTTATCATGCATCATGTGTTCCAACAGTGCATTCGCTTCATAAGGGCCGCCGGCCAATTTGCGTACATCTGTTTCAAGACCAAGTGCTAAAATGCCTTTTTCAGCACGATCAGCTTCTTGTCCAGAACATAATCCCAAAGCTTGAGAATAGCGCATCGCCATCGCCATACCACAGCCCACAGCTTCGCCATGTAATAAAGCAGGCCCAAATCCATTTGCACGCTCTAGCGCATGAGCAAATGTATGCCCCAAATTCAAAAGCGCACGCTTGCCGCGTTCGGTTTCATCTTCTGATACAATACGGGCCTTAGATTCGCACGAAACACGCACCGCCTCGGCCAAAGCTTCTGGAGACGCAGCATTTAGCTTCTCGGCATTTAACTCGATATATTCAAAAAAGCTCAAATCATCAATCAACCCATATTTGATGACTTCAGCTAGTCCTGCTCTCAATTCTCGCACAGGCAATGTCTGCAATACATCTTGGTCGGCAATCACCATTTCTGGCTGATTGAACAAACCAACAAGATTTTTTCCGATTTTAGAATTAATCGCGGTTTTACCGCCCACAGAAGAATCAACTTGGGCCAATAAAGTTGTTGGCACCTGCACGAAACGCATCCCCCGCTTGAGCAATCCTGCAACAAGCCCGGTGAGGTCTCCGATCACGCCGCCGCCAAGCGCAATTACAACATCATTGCGATCCGCACCTTGCGCCATTAATTGATCAATCGTGCTTTCTAAAACCGCAAAGCATTTTGTAGCTTCACCGGCTGGCAACACCACCTCAAACGCTTCGATATTTTGCGTCGCCAATCCAGCTTTTAAAGTGCCCAAATGTACCTTTGCTACATTCTCATCCGTCACAATAAATACGCGCTGTTGTTTCAATATGGGCTTGATCAAACCACCCGCAAGCGACAGCAAACCACTCGCAATATGAATATCATAGCTGCGATCACCCAACGCAACGTTCACGCGCTTGGCCCCACTTGCATTTTCAAGTGCTGCGGAACTCTTGGCAGATGTATCAGTCATGGGGTCAATCTTCTCATTTATATATTCAGGGCAGAACGAACAGCTTCTACGGTAATTTTGTGAGGCCCATCAACTGATACAACCTCATAATCTGCCAATGCATACACTGGCTCTCGTTCAGTTAGAAGATCAGCAAGCACCTGTTTTGGATTTTGTTTTTTCAACAAAGGACGTCCGCCCTTTTTGCTGACCCGTCGCCACAATGTCTCTAGGTCAGCTTTCAGCCACACAGTCACAGCTTTTTCCTGCATAAGTTGGCGTGTCGCTTCATTCATAAAAGCACCACCTCCTGTTGCCAGAACCATGCGAGGCTCATCCAGTAGGCGCTTAATAACGCTCGACTCTCCACGCCGAAATTCTTCTTCGCCATGCTTTGCAAAGATTTCAGGGATTTTCATTGAAGCCGCTTTTTCAACTTCATCATCGCTGTCGTGGAAAGGAATACCTAAAGCTTGAGCTAGTCTTCTCCCTACAGATGACTTGCCTGCACCCATGATACCCACAAGAACAATAGTACATTTATTGGGGTCATGTGCAGTTGAATGCGCATTCGCCGCTTTTTGGTCGTTTTCAATCGATAAACTGTGTGTCACAAAATAGCTCTTTGCCGATAGACTCAATATACGCTTATACAACCCCAAAGACGGGAGCAAACATGCGAAACCACAGAATGGCCGGAAAAAAGCAAAAATCCATGAAACCAAAGCTGATTTTGCTCTTATTGCTTGCCGCAATCGTAACTGGTGGCACTTTTTACTTCGCTGACAAGGCTGAAAAGAACGCACCAACTCCCCAAGAGATTCGTATGGAGGCAACCAATGTTAAAATACGCTAAGCGTTTTTCTGCGTCTTTATTAGTTCTAGCCGCTCTATCAAGTGCGCCATCAAATGCACAAATCGTATCTTCAGGCTCTCTTACCGAAGTAGACCCTTGGGGTGTGGGCTGGAAAAGTTCTAACACTGGCGGTCTGGGATCAAACCTTTGGTCCGCAACAAATGCTTCCAGCGTATATGAATTGCTTGGCTCAATAGATGCCAACCAACTTACACCAGCTCAAGCGAATCTTTTGCGCGCCATTGTGCTCTCTGGCGGCAAGGCTCCAGCTGGTTCAATTGATGAGGCAACAACGGAACGCCTACGCCTACTGCGCGAGCTTGGCGAAACAAAAAATGCAACCAACCTTTTGCAACGCTTCCCAAACGAGTCTTGGTCAGAAGATCCACGCAAATTTGAAGCTGATATGGATTTTGCCACAGGCGATAACAAACGCGCATGCGCCACAGTAGATGCCGCTCCAAGTGATGACAGCTTCTGGCAATCTCTGCGCGCAACATGTTTTGCTCTTGCGGGAAACGCGACTGCCGCAAATCTTTCTGCTGAAATGGCGGTTTCCTCAGGCGAAGAAGACCCTTGGTTATTTGAAGCGGTCTCCGCTGTTGCTGAAGTTATTGCAGGAAATGAAAACACTAAGCTTCCAGCGGCCAACTATTCAACAGGTGCAACAATAGCCCTTTCACTTGCGGCTAAACTCCCTCCTGAAGCTGACTCAGTTACATCTTTGACACCTCAATATGCAGCCTTTCTAGCTCAACGCGCCGATGCACCAGAAGACATTCGCAAAGAAGCTTTACTCTATGCAGCACGTGCAGGTGTCATTGACGCTCAAACAGCACGCAAAGCTCTCATCTCTCCAAAACCGACAGCTCCAACACCAGATCCAAATCTGCCAGCCGACAAACAAGTGTCAGCTGAATCAGACATTATGCGCACACCCCTTGAACGCGCAGTGGATAGTGTCACAAATCCAGATATTGAGCTAAAAGACAAAGCCGTAAAATTAATCGCCGCACTTGTTCCAGCACGTGGCAATGCACAAGAATTTGCACTTCATGCAAAAGTGCTACTTCCTGAACTAAAGTCTATTCCGCAAACGCGCGAGACAGCCCCTTTAAGTCCAGCCTTCGTAGAAGCTGCTTTGGCGGCTGAAGATCTGGCTTTGGCGCAGCGTTGGCGCGATACTATGAACAACCCGTTCGACGACCCGCCACCAGCCCCGATTCAGGCACCTAACACTGGGCTAACACCCACAATACCTGCCCAGCCCCAGACTGGTAGCACAGCCATAGCACCCGCCGGCCAGCCCATCAATTTGGCACAGTCAGCAGGCCAACCTTTGACGTTAGATGAGCAGCTACAAGCGCTCAACAACGCTCAAAACTCAGGCCAGAATTCTACAGCCAATGCCGGTCAATCTCCGCCAAATGGACCGATGACACTTGCCCCCGCTCCAAAGCTTCAACCCATCCTCCATTCAGATTGGGATAAAGCGCGCTTGGATGCACTCATCCTATTGGCAAACCCTAAAAAAGATAACAAAACAAGCGCTAAGGTCGTTTCAAACCTTGTTATTATGGCCGAAACACACCCGATCGAAGCGAACCGCTATCTGTCAATATTGTCCGGTATTGGTTATTTAATGTCTCCGGATGCGCGGGACATTATCGCCAAATATCAAAACACCGCTCCTTCTTTAGAGCAGGTTTTAGCAGACTATAAAATGGCAAATGCGCGCCGAGACAACGCCGTTGGTGAAGCCTCCCTAAGAGCACTCATCACTCTGCGCGATACCACGCCTCAAGATGGTGATCTCATCCCTTATACCAACGCCCTATCAACCCTAGGCCAGAATGGTCTCACAAATAATGCCAAAGCAATCGCATTAGAGGCACTCGCACCTTGGGCACAGAAGCAGAGCAATAATAACTAGAAGAAACAAAAACTTAAACGACAGCTCCACAGAAAGTGATAAAGATAAATGTCTGTGCGCATGGACTTTCGCCGTATAGATGCATTCCTCGAAATGATGAGTGCATCTCGCGGTGCATCACAACATACACTCGATGCCTATCGTCGGGATTTGTCTGATGCATCCGAATTTTTGTGCGGTCACAATGTGGAAAAAGGCTTAGTTTTAGCGGATGGAGAGGCTCTTTCCGCCTATATGAAAGACCTCACTTCGCGCGGCTTAGCAAAGTCCACTTCTGCGCGGAGGTTATCTTCATTGAAGTCCTTCTTTAAATTTGAACTTGAAGAAGGCGAACGCGAGGACGACCCGACATCTCGAATTGATGGCCCGCAAATCATACGCAATGTGCCAGATGTTTTATCTAAAGAAGATGTCGCGGCCCTCATCACCGCCGCCCAAGGCGATACCCCCACAGACATACGCGATCGCTGCATTCTAGAACTTCTCTACAGTGCAGGGCTACGTGCCTCAGAAGCTTGCGAACTCCCCTTATCTTCACTTCCTCGCGGCAAGGATACAGCCTTGATTATACGCGGAAAAGGTGAAAAAGACCGCATCACTCCTTTAGGCAAGCCAGCACGCGATGCCCTCGCGCAATGGCTAAGTGTTCGTGAAGCGTTTTTACCTAAAAATGCTGCACGAAAAATCGCTGAAAAATTTGTATTTCCCTCACGTGGAAAAACAGGCCATTTCACTCGCCGCCGTCTTGCTCAAGTGCTCGAAGAGTTAGCTTTAAAAGCCAACATCCCCGCAAAACGCGTTACACCGCACGCGCTACGCCACGCATTCGCAACACACCTCTTATCTGGTGGCGCGGACTTGCGCGCAGTACAAATGCTGCTTGGCCATGCAGACATTTCGACAACCCAAATTTACACACATGTGATGACAGATGAGCTTCAAAAACTCTTAGAACTTGCTCACCCCATGTCAGATCATCGCTAATCTCGCTCTTTTTACAGTTTAATGCCCGGCCCACCTCGCGAATTGACGCGGTGCAGCATTGCGTTTAATCTCCTCTCCAAAACCAAACAAGAAACCATGTCGGGGAGCTATAAAATGTCGATCTCAAAACCACCGCGCAGCTTTTTCAAGCCACTCGCGATAGGCGCACCCGCACCGTTTCGTGAGCTACCGACGCGAGTAGAGCGCATGATCCACTTCGTGCCGCCTCACATAGAGAAAGTCCGCGCCAAATCTGGAGACATTGCCAAACAAGCTGATGTTGTCCTTGCAAATTTAGAAGACGCGATTCCTTCTGACGCAAAAGAAGCTGCCCGTGCCGGGGCTTTGGATATGGCTGAAAATATAGATTTTTCTTCCACCGGAACAGGTTTCTGGGCTCGCGTTAACTGCCTGAATTCACCTTGGTTTTTAGACGATGTGACCGAATTAGTGACAAAAGCTGGAAATAAGTTAGATGTTATCATGCTGCCCAAGGTCGAAGGTCCTTGGGATATTCATTACGCAGACCAACTTATCGCTCAACTAGAAGCCAAAGCCAGCATTAAACGCCCAATAATGCTCCATGCTATTTTGGAAACCGCTGAAGGCGTTCAAAATGTTGAACAAATATGTTTAGCCTCTCCGCGGATGCACGGTATCTCACTTGGTCCGGCCGACCTTGCCGCCTCTCGCGCCATGAAGACGACTCGTGTTGGCGGCGGTCATCCTTTCTACAAAGTAATAGAAGACCCTCGCAGCGATGATGCGCCCCGTGCTGCTGCGCAACAAGATTTATGGCACTATACAGTCTCTAAAATGGTGGACGCATGTTGCACTGCAGGGATAAAACCATTTTATGGCCCGTTTGCGGATATTGCCGATGTCGAAGCATGTGAGCAGCAATTTAGAAACGCCTTTTTGATGGGGTGCGCCGGCACTTGGTCACTTCATCCAAAGCAAATCGACATTGCGAAACGCGTATTCTCTCCTGATGTCGATGAAGTATTGTTTGCTAAAAAAATCCTCGCCGCCATGCCAGACGGCACCGGCGTTCACATGATTGATGGCAAAATGCAAGACGATGCGACATGGAAGCAAGCCAAAGTTATGGTCGACCTTGCAAGGCAAGTCGCAGAAAAAGACCCCGACCTTGCTTCTGCATATGAATTTTAGCTCTCTATTGCCGCGAGGGAATAGCCATTCCATTCAACATTTTTTGCTATTTCCTCTCCTAACGGCAGGGTTTTCAAGACATTTTTCTTTCGTCATTGTGAATAAACAACCCAAAGAAATACTCGGCATTTTGGGCGCAATGCGAACGGATATTTTATGAACTTTTCAGAGATTCTTGCAAACACGAAGCGTTCCGGCAGCACACTTACATCGCCTATTCCACAAGAGTGGACACAGGGACGCACCGCCTTTGGCGGCCTCACAACAGCACTCGCATATTATGGTGCCCGCGAGCTTACAGATGAAACCCGCGCATTGCGCGGTGCAATGATATCATTTGTTGGGCCAACAACAAATGAAGTCACCATAGAAGCCACGCCTCTTCGTAGCGGTCGCACAACATCCAGCATTCGAGCAGAAATAAAAAGCAACAATATCTCCGCAACAGAAGCTATTTTCACTTTTGCTGACCTTCGCTCCGACTCAAAAATCCACCACAGCCCGCCCGCTTCTCCCGCCCCAACATCTCCGGTCTCTGATTCCAGCCTTGAAGTTATGCGCCCGAACTTCCCCCAATTTTACAATAATTTTGAAGTCTCCCCCTTCCAAGGCATGCCATTTTCAAATGCAAAACAACCAGATATTAGTTGGTGGGTACGCCACAGAGATCCCGCCGCCCACAATAGTCTCGAAGGTCTTTTATCCATCGGAGATGCCCTCGTTCCCGCCTATGGCACCGCTATGCGTGAATGGACACCAATGTCGAGCATGACGTGGATGATAAACTTGCTCACCGACACGGCCACCACTGAGCAAGGTTGGTGGTTGCTACGCTCAACATCTGATAGCGCTGGCGGCGGCTTTACAAGCCAAAATATGACAATATGGAACACATCCGGAGACTGCGTTTTAATGGGACGTCAAATGGTTACGATATTTGGCTAAATATAGCCCAATCACTCACCAAACACAGGAAGCTTTTGCTCTACGGGCGGCCAAGCTTGCGCTCCACCAATTACAGTCATAACAGGCGTAACACCCTCAAGTTCTTCATCTGAAAGCGTCAATAAATCACCTGACATAATGGAAAAGTCGGCAAGCTTTCCAACCTCAATTGAACCAATCATATCATCTCGAAAGCCTGCTTTAGCTGCTTTCAATGTCATATACTCAAGTATATTCTGCCGCTTCTCAGGCGCTTTGCCCACAAAAGCTTGATATACAGGTTCTGCTTGCAACTGAGCCTCACCTTTAAAGGTATTCAGCACAGATGGCTCCAGCATCTCCATTGCGCGCAACAACTCTTCTGGATCAACTTGCGGATCATACAACAGCCCCCAACGCGGATCAGCATCCGGCAAGCTGTCATCCAGCGCAAGCTCCACCTCATCAAGCAGAGCACCAAACCCCGTTGACGGTATTTTGAACATGATCTGAACATGCTGTTTTAATGCAAGCTTTAACAATTGCGGGAGTGTCGGAATGTCTCCACTTTCTCCCAATGGCGGCAAAGGCTTTTCAACATCCAAAACAATCGCACGCGTTTCCACTAAACCACCCGGCGAGACGCCAGGCCCGTAAGTGGCTAAGCTTTCAAAGCCTGCTTGGTTGAGCACATTATAAACCCGCACAGGCAGCTTACGCGCCATCGCCAAGTCTTCCATTATCCGCACATTTTCCGGCAAAACATTATAAGCGTGGATAGTCGTCCAACCTTGCTTTGCATATGCCTGCACAGACGCTTGAATTTGCGTTCCTAGCGCATCGTCAACACCATTCGCGAGTGCACCTGTATGTGTATCTATAAACCCAGGATACATCGCGCCGCCTTTAAGGTCGACCAACCGTGTTTTTGGATGCGTATCCGCCAGCACACTATTGGCATCCCCTACATAGGTAATCCGCATTCCGATTGTTGCCACAGCTTCTGCAATGGGCGCTTCAGGATTGCCAGTATATATGGTGCCGCCCAAATAAATCACATCAGGGCGTTTTTGTCCGCCGCATGCACTCAGCATGAAAACCGCTGCCACAAGCGTGAAGCCGTGAGTCAATAACTGATGGATTTTCATGAATGCATCCTCATTCGCATATTCGCCAACTTGCAATCACATAGACATATATGCGTGCTCAACAAAAGCAAATGCGACAATAAAAAACGCGCCCCGAAATATCAGAGCGCGTTTAAAATTCTTATCGTCGAAATAACGACTTAAGCTGCAGCAGCTTCAGAAGCTTTTTTCGCAAGTTCGCGTTTTACTTTCAACGCTTTGTCGCTGAGGTTTGCATCAGCTTCTTTAGCAAGGAAAGCATCCAAACCACCGCGCTTATCAACTGTGCGAAGCGCAGAAGCAGCGATACGGAATTTGTAATCTTGACCCAATGTTTCAGAGTGCAAAGTTACTTTAACCAAGTTCGGCAAGAAACGACGCTTAGTTCTTAGGTTTGAGTGACTAACGTTGTTGCCTGTGATTGGCTTCTTACCTGTTAGCTCGCATTCGCGTGACATGTGCTTAGTCTCTTATGTTAGCGATGCGCAGCCGCTTCAAACTTAGTGGGCGCGCTCGGTCTATTAAAAATTCGAAGGGCCGGAATTACATGCTTGGAGTTCATTCGTCAACTCCCATCTTATGCTCTTGACGCATAAATCTGGAATTCTTTGCCTTAACCACAAACTTTGGGTATAAATATCGACGATTACATCTCGTCTATATACAACCAACTATTTCATTATGTGACAGGTATTTGATTAAATAGCCAGCTTCGGCGCCACAAAGAGGCTATTTTGTCCGCAAATCGCCATTATGTTCGCCTCTAAACAGTACCTTATTATAGTTTCACTGGAGATTTTCAGCTTATGTCTCGTTTAAAAACCATCCTCACTTCAGGTCTTATCACATCAGGCCTCGTGGTTTTAGCTATGACTAGCCCAAACATCGCGCTTGCTGCGGCTGAAACAAATCCAGCAAAGTCAGACGCAACATTTGTTAGACCTTTGGATACAATCCAAAACGGAAAAGCTCGAAAATTCGTTGTTGAAATGGATGGCTATGTGCCGCCAACAAATTGGCTGCCTCAAATTAAAGGTGGTAAAGCGACAATCACCGCAGAGGTCTATCCTGACCATTATAAAATCATCACACGCGCTAGTGTTGCCGGTATACTTGATTGGTTTATCGACTATTCTTCTACACTGACTTCAGATGGTGAAGTGACAGAAAAAGGCCTTCAACCCCGTTTTTACCGCGCTAAAGACGATGAAGGCCGTAAAAATCGCGTCACAGAGATTAAGCACACTGATGATTTTGTTGAAGTAGAAGTGGTTCCCGCACACGGAAATTTAGGTGACCCCGCCGCGACTATGGAACAAAAACTTGAAGCCATGGACCCTATCTCTGCCCTATTGCAATTGGCCATCGCCCCTGAAGCTGTTCCTGGCAAGCCGTGCAGTGGTGTCGCTAAAGTTTTTGATGGTAAAGCACGTTACAATCTTCACCTTGAAGAAGGTACACATGTTGAGAGTATAGAATCAGAAGCATGGAATGGCCCCGCTTATATTTGTAGCGTGCGCTATGAAGAATTAGCCGGCTACAAGAAGAAATCAGCCGCGCAACGCGCAAAAGAAGCAAAAGACCTTCGCTGGGTCTCTATGACTTTAGCTGACATGGGACCGGGTGAGCTTCGCGTACCTATTAAAATTGAAGCCCGCTCCAACAAGCGTGGTAAGATTACTGTTGTCGCAAGTGAGCTAAAATACGAGCATCTCGACACTGACCATGCAGATGCAACTAAACAAGCTAGCCCAGATCACGGCTAAGGTCTCGACTAAGTTTATTTCGTCGAAATAATACGAAAACTCTCTTGCAAATCATGTCCGCCAAGCACTAGCTTGGCGCGACTTAAGTTTCGCGATGATCCTATCGCAACTAATACACGTCTATGGAGCCATCAATGACCACTAGCATGAGAAATGTGCGTGCGGTCTTGGGGCCGACAAACACAGGAAAAACCCACCTCGCGGTTGAACGCATGCTCGCACACGATAGCGGCATGATTGGCTTGCCCCTACGCCTACTCGCACGCGAGGTTTATGATCGTCTTGTAAAAATCAAAGGCGAGCGCCTCGTTGCACTCGTGACAGGTGAAGAGCGCATCATTCCGCGCAATGCCCGTTATTACGCCTGCACAGTTGAGGCGATGCCACTGTCCATTCCGGTATCTTTCATAGCCATTGATGAAATTCAGATATCTCGAGATCCTGATCGCGGACATGTTTTCACAGATCGCATACTCTATGCTCGTGGCCAACATGAAACCATGCTGCTTGGCGCTGACACAATGCGGCCAGTCCTTCATGCGCTTGACCTCAAAGTGGATACAGAACATCGCGAACGCTTTTCAACGCTCACCTATACTGGACCACTCAAACTCACCAAACTTCCCAAACGTTCCGCCATTGTCGCCTTCTCTTCAGAAGAAGTTTACGCCATTGCTGAATTGCTAAAACGTCAACGCGGCGGGTCTGCCGTTGTTATGGGGGCATTATCGCCACGTACACGCAACGCACAAGTTGCGCTGTATCAGTCGGGTGAAGTTGACTACCTTGTTGCGACAGATGCTATCGGCATGGGGTTAAATCTTGACGTCACGCATATAGCCTTCGCTAGTCGACGAAAATTTGATGGGCATCGCAGCCGTTTTCTCCGCGCTGACGAAGCCGCTCAGATTGCTGGACGCGCCGGTCGTTTCAAAGATGACGGCACATTTGGCGAGACAAGCGACTGCATCCTCTTTGAAGAAGAAGATGTGCAACGCATTGAACACCACACGTTCGACCCCGTGGATTTCCTCTCTTGGAGAAACTCCAAACTCAATTACGAAAGTTTGGAAACTCTCTCCGATAGCCTACACAAACCGTCACCTCACCGTAAACTCAAACGCTGCCCAGACGCGCTTGATGAGATCACTTTCCAAGCCTTACGTAACGATAGTGAGATAAAAGATAGTGTAAAATCACCAGAACACGTCCGCCGCCTCTGGGATATTTGCACTTTACCAGATTTTCGCAAACATGGCCCAGATGCACATGTTCGCCTTGTGCAATCATTTGTTGAAAAACTAATAAACCCCAATGCTCGCCTACAAGATGTCTGGATAAACAAGCAGTTAGACAAGATTGATAACATGGAGGGCGATATAGATACCCTCCAGTCAAGGCTTGCATCCATCCGCACTTGGACGTATGCCGCCAATCGTACGGATTGGGTCCAACACACAAAAATTTGGCAATCTCGTACAAGAGACATTGAGGATAGGCTATCAGATGCGCTACACGAGCGGCTGGTAGAAAAATTTGTAGACCGTCGCACGTCGGCGCTATTGAAGAGTCTGAATTCGGAGGAAGCTATGGAAGCAGGCGTCGGCCTTGATGGAGAAGTCGTTGTGGAAGGTCACAGTGTCGGACGATTGGATGGATTAACATTCAGTCCCGCAGTGACAAGCCAAACGCTAGAAGGCCGTGCAGTACGCAACGCCGCTTATAAAGCCCTCAAAACACTCATAGAAGAAAAATTAAACACTATTAGCGCTGCTGAAGATGGTAATTTTTCTTTACTCGAAGACTATCGCATTACCTATCAAGGCCAAACAATTGGCCGCATGGTACAAGGAAGCCACTGGCTCTCGCCAAGTGCTGACCTTGTCGGCGCTCCCGATGCTGAAACAGGCCTTCGCGCAATGGCTGAAACGCGCTTGCGCAAATGGCTTGCCGATCACATCAAAGAAGTATTGACGCCTTTGTTTGATCTACAGGCAACTTTAAAATCAGGACGCCTCACTGGATTAGCACGTGGTGTCGCACACCAGCTCGTTGATGCAGGTGCCGCTATAGATCGGCGCAAAGATGAAGTGGCCTCATCTCTAACACGTGATGACCGCGCCGCCCTTAAAGAAGTTGGTGTTCGCACGGGGCGCATTGCAGCCTACATGCCGGGGCTTCTAAAACCAGCTCAAGCTGGATTGTGCCTGAAGCTACGCGCACTTGGCACTGACTATGCGCCAATGAAGCCACCTTCATCGGCATCTTTCAAAACCGAAAAAGGATGGAACCGCGCAAACCTTGAGGCAGCTGGTTATGTGCGCCTCGGCCCCCGCGCAGTTCGCGCAGACATGGCTGAACGTCTTTCATGGACATTAGGCCAAGAACGTAAAAAATCAGAAACATCTACATTTGCGATCCCACCAGAGCATGCAGCTCTTGTTGGTTCTCCTGCGGATGATTTCATCGAAATCTTGAAGGCGATGGGTTTAATGCCCGCGCAAAAAGATAAAGAGACCGGCGCAATCATTTTGTGGCGTTTTTCTTCAAAGCAATATGTAAATGAGAAGCGCAAACAAAAACCAACAGAGCCTACAGCACGTGAAGTAAAAGCAATGGCTGATAGTCCATTCGCAGCCCTCGCTGCTTTGACTATGCCCAAGGCTGAAGATGCACCCGCTAAACCTAAGAAGAAGCGCAAACGCAAAAAAGCGAAGCCAAAAGATGACGCAGCTTTGGCAGCTGAAAACACTGCTATCGCAGTAAGTGAGCAAGCTGAAGACAGCGCAGCAACACCTGCGCCACAGGATGCAAGCGCCCCAACATCAGCAGAGGTGCAGGCTAACACCGCAGACATAGCAGAACCTCTCAACCAAGCCTCCACCGAGGCCACTGCCGAGAATGGCGACGCTTCAACAAAGGAAAAAGAAGCTTAATGCGAGGCGTATTTGGCTAAGACAAAGCATAACGCGGCACACGAAAATTCTGATACTGACGTAACAGACAGGATGCGATTGGATTTGTTTCTACATCGCATCCGCTTTTTCAAAACCCGCGCTTTAGCCACGACTCAAATCTCCAAGAAAAGCGCACGCATCACCCGAAATGGCGAAACGCGGCGCACAGATAAACCGTCTGCAAATATTTTTATTGGAGATATGGTGAGCTTTAATTGCAATAAGGAAATCATCACACTAAATGTGATAAAACTTCCCTATCGACGTGGCCCAGCCCCTGAAGCACAAGCTTGCTATGAATTATACGAGGAACAGTCAGACAAGCGCGGCTAAACATGCCTACTAGCTTTCCTCAATTGACATGAGCCCATAAATTTTGGATGTCACCCTCTAAACAACACACTTGGAGTACCTCCCTTGACCTATATCGTCATCGACGCCTGTATCAAATGTAAGTACACAGACTGCGTTGAAGTCTGCCCTGTGGACTGTTTTTACGAAGGTGAAAACATGCTGGTCATTGATCCGGAAGAATGCATCGACTGTGGTGTATGTGAGCCTGAATGTCCTGCTGAAGCTATCGTTCCGGATACAGAAGATTCCAAAGACGGAAAATGGTTGAAGATCAACACAGAGTATGCAGCCAAATGGCCAAACATCACCGTCAGAAAAGATGCGCCCGCAGACGCAGACGAGTGGTCACAAGTCAAAGATAAATTTGGTGAACATTTCTCAGATAAGCCAGGCACAGGTGACGAATAGACGTCTTTAGCAAAATCCTGTTTCTGTTAAGGTTTTGGCACAATATCTAGGTAAACATTACCAAGAAATCACCAAGACTTGAACAAAACCCTAATTTTTGCTATATTGCTGCTTCTGCTGCCGAGCAGATTAATAATAGTACCGCGCCAGATAGTCCTAATCGTGACACCTCCCTAGTGTCAGCGAATTGGGTTTTTTTGGCCGTTAGGTTGAGTAAAGGAAAATTGCGGAATGGCGAATCAAGCAGGAACCGGGTCAACATTTGAAATTGAGCAGCACATTGTATACCCAGCCCACGGCGTAGGCCGCATTACCGCTGTAGAAGTACAAGAAATCGCCGACATCAAACTCGAAGTTTATGTTGTTGCTTTTGAACAAGATAAATTGATCCTACGTGTTCCAACCGCAAAAGCCAAAAGTTCAGGCATGCGTTCACTCGCCTCAACTAAAGTTGTAGGCGACGCAATCAAAACTCTTGGTGGACGTGCGCGTATTAAACGCACAATGTGGTCACGTCGCGCTCAAGAATATGAAGCAAAAATCAACTCAGGCGACTTAATTTCTATCGCTGAAGTTGTTCGTGACCTTCACCGCGCTGAAGATCAACCAGACCAGTCTTACTCTGAACGTCAATTGTACGAATCAGCTTTGGACCGTATGGCACGCGAGCTTGCTATCGTTGAAAACATTGAGCACACAGAAGCCGTCGCGCGCCTGTCTCACTCATTGGCACAACGTGCAGCCGCTGCATAAATAGAGCTTTACTCTATTTAGCACGATAAGTTTAAAGGCGTTCTTCTTTGAAGAGCGCCTTTTTCTTTGCTTCAGAAAACCCTGCCCACTCCATAGAAACGGGCATCAGATCAATTCAAACTGTCCCCAATGGTCCGGTACTAAAAAGGCACCCCCAGAATAATTACCAGCGGCATTCTTTTTGCGTCTGCTTGAGGAACGCACCCTTATCTCATTGCCAACGGCAATAGGCAGACGCTCATCAGATCGCGTTAGACCTAAGCCTAGGCTCAACCGCAGCATGCCATCATTGCCAGCCTCACAAAAACTATCTGCCTGCAATGTCTCGCTAAGGTGTGAAACTCGCCCCTCAACAATCGCAAGGCCATATGGCGCGCTTGTCAGATCATTTGGAGACAATAATTGATACTCAGGCAGCGCCCACAACCCCGCTTTCTTTTCTCGCGCCTTTGCCTCCAAAGAATATAAATCGCGCACTCTTGCAGCATTGTCCGCCCAGCTTCTCACACGCGCACAACCTTGCGAGATCATAGCCCCATTCAGCCACACCATCGCGCCCAACTCATTTTCAACAAATACATGGGCGATAGCCCGCGCATATTTATCTCGTGTTAGTCCGCCATAAAATAGCTGACACTTACGCCCAATCGCTGCAAAGGTCAGTGCATTTGCTGCCTCCTCTCCAAACGCGTCAGCTTCGCGCTGCTTCCATGCTTTGCGAGGTGCCTCAATAGCCGCCAGCCGCACGGAAAGTCCGGTATCCAGCACTAAAGAATCACCATCACGCACATCCTGCACTCGCCCCGTTTCACCAGCGGTTAAACCCGCATGAATAGCCGGTTCAGTTCTACAATTTGAAAGGAATAATGCCCCGCCCAGTCCCGAAAGAACTAGTCGCCTATTAAGGGAAGTTTCGGATGTTTTTCTTGCATGAATTGAAGGTTTGGCAATGTATTTGGAAATTTTCATAGCGAATGCACTAAATCTTTCAGAAACGTTCCAAATTGCGCCATATATTCGCGTCAAATTCTACGAATACTCAATACTAAGAGACTAATTTATATTAGTAGAAATAACTAGATACGCTGCTTAAGGCGATCACCCCCTTAAAGACACCTGTATGACCTATATCGCCCCCTTCTTTATATCAATTGCACTCTGCGTGGGCATCAGCACTACAGCACACGCGCAATCTGTAGAAATAACAGGAGAAGGTGTTGATGATGTTCTGCGTAGTGAAATCTTCGCATTGCAAGGGGAATTGGAAGCACCAACAACGAAGTTCGCTGCCCGCCGCCAAGCGCGACGCACCGCTACAATTGCGCTTGATGTTCTAAATTCAAAAGGCTGGCTAGACGCTAAAGCTGATATTGCCGTGGAAGCAGGCCCACCCTTGCGCCCGCTTGTTCGGATCAATAAAGGCCGCCGCTTTACGATCAACACTGCAACTTTGAAACTCAGCGATGACTTCATTACACAACGAGACCTGCCCCCCCTCGAAGTTCGAAAAGGTCAATTTGCGCAAGCCGACACAATTATCAACGAAGAATCGCGTTTGCTTGGTCGGTTAAAATCAGATGGTTTTGCCTATGCAAAAAAAGGCGAACGCCTTGTTATCGGGGATCGTGAAACTGCAAGTATAGATCTCACATACAATTTCACCTCCGGTCCGAAAATCTGTCTCGGTGATGTTGTCACACACAATCCAGGGCGCACCCGCACCAAAATCCTAGAAACACTATCCCCCTATGAATTTGGAGATAGATACAACACCGAAACCATCGCAGAATACAAAACCCGTCTTTCCCAAACTCAGCTTTTCACATTCGTCAAAGTCGAATTATCTGACACCCCATCCCAAGAGCTTCTACCTGAAGCCAGTCAGGAGCAGGTTAGCTCATGCCAAATTCGTGATGTAGAGGTCACGTTAGAGGATGGATCGCGTCGTTCTGTTTCAGCTGGTGCCAGCTTTGCCACGACGGAAGGTTTGGGTCTGCAAGCAGGCTATGAAATGCGCAATTATTCAGGGCGCGCAGATACAGTAAATCTGGATTTACAACTCAACAATCTAGAACAATCTCTATCTGGTCGCTGGAAGCAGCCCTTGAAGGGTGGCTACCGCCATGCTCTTACATTAGGGGCTTCAATCGGCAGTATCCAAACAGATGCTTTTGACCGAGACGCGCTAACCCTAAACGCTCTGTATGAACGCCCTTGGATTAAACACTTTGATGTGTTCGCTGGCATAGGCGGCGAAATCGGCAAAGAAACTCAAGACGGCACAGAAAAAGATTTTCAGATCATCTCTGGGCGTGGTGGATTGCGTTTTGATAATACCGACGATGCTCTAAACCCATCTCAAGGCTTACGCGTGCAATTAGGGGCAGAGCCGGCTTATTCTATCGGTGATGCAGAGGGTCAATTCTTGACCACAGATTTGATTGCACGCGGTTACTTGGGGTTTAACGAAGATAAACTCATCTTGGCGAGCCGTTTAAAAGTGGGTGGAATCGCAGGGTCCTCATTTGCAGACATCCCATCCAGCCGACGTTTCTACGCCGGTGGTGGCGGTTCTGTTCGCGGATATGCCTATCAAGCTATAGGCCCGCGCAATGATGAAAATGAACCCATTGGTGGTCGAAGCCTTGTTGAATTAAGCCTTGAAGCCCGCCTTCGATTTGCCAACAATCTCGGCATGGCCGTTTTTGTCGATGCGGGTGAAGTGGGTGCCAGCGAAACGCCCGCATTTTCTGATTTCAGAATGGGGGCTGGCTTAGGTGTACGATACTATACCAGCTTTGGTCCACTTCGCTTTGACATTGCAACCCCGATAGACCCACGCGAAGATGATGAAAGCGTGCTTGTTTATCTTAGTATCGGGCAGGCTTTCTAATGCAGTTTATTCCAACGCCCCCAGACCAAGACGATACCGGAACACCCGATATTCCGCGCAGAAACCCTCGCGTAAAACTGGCAATCAAAGTCATAGGCTGCGCGCTGCTTGGCTTACTCATTCTTGTGATCGTGCTACGCGCACTCATAGCAAGCCCAATCGGGCGCGCCATTATCGAGAACCAAATTGAAAGTCACACAATCGCCGGCCAGAATATCCAAATCGACGGATTTCGTGGCGATGTCTTGGGAAATTTTGGTTTCTCCAACCTGACCGTCACTGATGCCAATGGCGTTTGGTTAGATGCAGAAGATGCAGAATTACAGTGGAAACCCCTAAAACTTCTCTTCTCTAAAACACTGCACATCAAAGCAATTAATATTGCTCAGATCAACGCCGCAAATAAACCCGAATTTCCTCCCTCAGCGCCCAAAGAAGAACCAGAGCCGAAAAGCAGCAAACAAAGCTTTATCAAACGCATCATTGTTGAGGGCGTTCAATTCCCGCGTATCTTTGCAAGTCAGAATACTGGCCTCCCCCAATCGAGCCTAAACCTAAGCGCCAGTGCGGACGTGGGCACATCCAATAGCTTTTTTAAACTACACCTTAAAAGCTCCGGCGCGGATGACACCGGAAATTCCACATCTGAATCGAAGGACACAGCAGACATTGACCTAAAATGGAGTTTGAAAAAACTCCTAAATGGCCATGTCACGCTAGACATTCCGAACAATGGTTTCATCGCCAGTTTCTTACCCAAACCTCTCGAAGACAATCTATCCGTAGATTTTACAGGCAAGGGAGATTTGAAAAATTGGACCGGAAACGGAACAGCCTTTCTAGGGACTAGAAATATTCTAAGCATTGATGGCGTGAGTGAAAAATCATACGCCACCCTTAACGTTCTGGCTGATCTAGAAAATGTAGCGCTCGCCAATGTCGTCACCCAAAGATTGGGAAGCACGCTGAACGCCAATATCGAAGCAGACCTCAGTAAATTGAAAGCAGCGCCGCTGCAAATCGCTTTAACATCGCGCGCACTTACATTTGAAACCGCAGGCCTCGCCAATCTACAAGACCGCGAAATGGTGGATAATTGGACGGTAAACGCCGATATTCTCTCTTTGCCAATGCTCACTGGGCAAACTGATCTAAATGCAGAGTCAACGAAATTTGATGGTGTTTGGAAATACGCCCCTAAGCGATCCAACCTTCAAGGTCGGCTCTCAACTCAAAACTTTAAATATGCTCAGCGCAGTGTCCAAAGCGCCAATATTGAATTTGATGCAGCTTATGCAAACTCCCAACTTGATCTCACGACAAATCTACAAGCAAAAGCTCCAATTTCTGGGATTAGCCAAGCCGACGCGATGCTGGGAAAGCAACTCAAGGCAGATTTCACCGGCACCTATGACACAGAGGCAGAAAACCTCACCATCAAACGCCTAGCACTCACATCAGACGCACTCACCACTCAGGTAGCAGGCAAGGTATCACGCGCAGGACAGACAGCTATCACGCTACAGGCAGGCCTAAGTGATATAGGCAAACTTACGGACCAACTCTCCGGTCCTATTTCTATCAAAGGCAAGCTAAACCGGGCATCCAGCGAAACCGATTGGGTTGCAAATTTATCATCCGACAAGAATACTCTCGTCAGCCAAAATGAGATGATATCCAGCCTTCTTCATGCCGATACACGCTTGAATGCAAAAGCAAATATTAGCCCCAAGAATGCGATAAAATTCAATACAAACCTGCAATCAGGCACAAACATCATTGCTGTGACAGGTCAATTGAGCGAGCAAAACCTTATCTCCGATATCTCGGCCCAAATTCCCGTCTTCCAAACCGAAAGCCTTAATTCTACCGGCATCCGTTTGGACACAAAAATCAATGGCCTATTGTCAGACCTCTCGCTGGATTCGACACTGCAGATCAATACGCTTGAAAGTGGAAGCAATAGTTTAGAAAATGCATCCGCGCTCATAAAAGCTAATATTAAACAAGGCGATACTACCGCCAACATTCAAATAAACGCGCTTGCAAATACCTTTCCGCTCACTGCTTCTACACGCATTTCAACAGAGGACGGCATCAAGCTCGATGACCTCATAGCTCAATGGGCTGATCTGGAATTGACGGCAAATGCAAGTCTATCTGACGAGAATTCGCCCAATGCAAATTTCAAAATTTCTGGTCCGCTCGAAACTCTTGGAATCAAAGGAAATATTGACTTTGACGGTGTGTTTTCTGACCAATTAATCGACATTCAAGGGGCTGCAAATAATATCGAAGTGTCAGGCACTAAGCTGAAATCCACACAATTATCAGCTAAAGGAAATCTCCAGTCCTTGAACTTCACTTTAGCAAGTGCAGGCACGACCAAGCTGGTGGACCCCGACACACCACTAAAAATAGACTTAAACGGCACCTACTCTACCACCGAAGAATTCAAAAAATTGTCCCTTAGAGTCAAAGGACTAATTGACGAAGAAACCTTTGGAACAACCTCTCCAACATTAATCACCAGCACGGCTGAAGGCGTTGATATTTCGTCTAATCTCAACATCTTCGGCGGCCTTATGTCAGCGGACATCCAGAAACTAGATAATGCATTAAATGCGGATCTGTCGTTCTCAGATATTTCCTTTGAACGTCTCACTTATCTTCTCGGACGTGAGAACTTAGAGGGAGCGATAAATGGGGAGATTTCTTGGCAGGGACAAGCTGCAGATAGTACCGGAAGTTACACCTTAAGCCTTGAAAATGCAGGAAATAAAGGCGACTCTATCGCTCACATTGATTTATCATTCGTTGGTGAATTCCTCGACGGGCACCTCGTCAACATTTTCGAAGCACGAAACGGGTCAGACCTGAACATTGATGCGATTTTGTCTGTCCCGCTGGATGTCACTGATGGAATACCCGCCCTCAACACAACGCAGGACGCCAGCCTTGATATCGGCGCGCTGGGAAAACTAGAAGCCGCTTGGGCGCTAGCAGGTACAGACAGTGTCAGCTTAGCAGGTTTTTTTGATCTCAACGCGCAAGCAGAAGCGCCCCTTTTTGATTTGCGACCAACAGGTCAACTCACTGTTTCTGAAGCGAGTTTTGAACATGATCGCTATGGCGCACGCATGAAAAACATTCTTGCAAACGTTCATGTTGATGCCGCTGGAATCGAGTTGTTAAAAATGAATGCTTCGGGAATTGATGGAGGAAGCATAGATGGTGCAGGCAAGCTATTCTGGGACCCAGGCCAGTCTTCCGCAATGCATGTCGATTTCAATAAATTTGGTGCTGTCAAACAAGACGGCCTTAGCGTCAATCTTTCTGGTCGATTAGATGTAAATCGCGCCACCGAAGGTATTGATATTAAAGGTGATCTTATCGTAGATGAGGCCCATGTGAACATCGCACAATTTGGTAGCTCCGGTGTCAAAACAATTGATGTAATCTTCAAAGACGAAATCAACGAGGATGAAGAGTACGAGCCTCAAATTTCTCCTACATCGAAAATGTCCCTAGATATCGACATTAAAGCCGACAGGCGCATCTATGTCACAGGGCGCGGGGTGAATATTGAACTCGCCGCCGATACACATATTAAAGGCACTTTGAAAAAGCCCGATGTACGCGGAACATCCAATATTGTAAGAGGAAATTTCTCTCTCTTAGGAAAACCTTTTGACTTCACGACAGGCGTGGTTCGTCTGGAAGGCAATCCCGCAGATGCTGTTGCCAACCTAAAAGCGGATCGAACGTCCGATGGCGTAACTTCCACAATCACCGTTTCGGGTAATGTCCGCGCGCCTCAAATCAGCTTTTCTTCTTCTCCAAGTCTTCCTGAAGATGAGATTATATCTCGTCTACTCTTTGGACGTTCCCCAACCCAATTGAGCGCTATAGAAGCAGCTCAACTGGCGGTCGCCGTCGCCAACATGGCTGGTGATGGGCAAGGCTTTGCACCTTTATCAGAGCTACAAAATGCAATTGGGTTAGACCGTCTCGTCATCTCTCAAGATGCAAATAGTAACGCGCAGCTTGAAACGGGAAAATACCTCTCAGAAAACGTCTATGTTGAACTTCGCAGCCGCGCGACTGGGCAGTCAGACCTCGCTGTTGAATGGGAGCCTGTAGATAATGTTGAAGTCGGTACTGTTTTTGGAAATGAAACTGGTGCACGCGTTTCTGTTCAATGGAAAAAAGAGTTAGACTAATCAATAAGATATCGTGAGGACAAACTTCTTCGCAGACTCTTTAACCAAACAAAGATTGATCGGTTTGCGAGTCTATTCCATACAAGATATCTCTTAACCTAAACACCAATTTGTTTGAATTATTCATGGCTCAATCCCCGTCACGCGCGCCCTATATAGAATCACCCGCCCTCTCACCCTTCACATTGAATTGGCGACACGGTTTTTTCGGACGTGAGGGCGGCGTGTCCACGGGTGTATACAAAAGTCTCAACACTGGCCCAGGCTCTAGCGACCAAGGAAACAGAGTTAAAGCAAACAGAGACCGTATATGTGTGACGATGGGTGCACTCCCTGGCCGCATGATCACCTTGCGCCAAGCACATACAAATAAAGCAATCATTGTTGACGGTCCCCTTTCTGTCGCCCAAGCACCCGAAGCAGATGCTATTGTCACAGCAACTCCGGGCCTCGTTATCACCGCGCTGGCAGCAGATTGCGCACCTATTTTAGTTGGTGATCCCAAAGCAAATGTTATTGCTGCCATACATGCAGGCTGGCGCGGCGCTGTCACAGGCGTCATAGAATCCGCTATAGAAAGCATGCAGACTCTCGGCGCATCTCCAGAGAATATGATTGCAGCTATAGGTCCCTGTATTAGCAAGGAAAGTTTTGAAGTCGGCCCTGATTTTGAAGCTGCATTTTTGGATGTGTCACCTTGGTGTGCAAACTTATTTGAAGACGGCGAAGGTGACCGTCTAAAATTTGATCTAAAACAATATTGCAGTGCACGCCTTATTCGTGCGGGTGTTGGAAAAAGCGAAATTATCGCTGATGACACATATTCTCAGCCCGAAAAGTATTTTTCTTATCGCCGCTCAAAAGCTGAAGGTGCGTCAGACTACGGACGAAATGCATCTTCAATCATGCTTGTTGCCTGATATCTCGCTCCAAAAGTGTGTCGTATATACAAATTACAGGATTTATCTGTCCTGCGGCCGTTTAGACGGTTGCGGTATAGCTTGGATTAAGACAAAACCCTATGAAATCGGACCTGTCGGGGATTAGACCTAGATTTGGGGCAGGATACAGACTGAGTGGAACCTTTGGGCGATGGGCGAAATGAAACTTATTACATGTAATTCCAATCCTGATTTGGCAAAAGACGTTGCGTCATATCTGGATGCGAGACTAACCGAAGCTGAAGTTAAGACCTTTGCAGACAACGAAGTGTTTGTACGCATAAATGAAAATGTGCGTGGACATGATGTCTTTCTCATTCAGTCAACTTCAGCACCGGCAAATGACCATTTGATGGAATTGCTAATTACGTGTGATGCTCTTGTACGTGCTTCAGCACGTCGTATCACTGCCGTGATCCCATATTACGGATATGCGCGTCAGGACCGAAAAACTGATGGTCGTACCCCCATTTCAGCAAAACTCGTTGCAAACCTAATTCACAAAGCTGGTGCAGATCGAGTTCTAACAGTTGACCTACACGCAGGACAAATTCAGGGATTTTTCGATATCCCAACTGACAATTTGATTGCTGGTCCTGTATTCGTTCAAGACATCAAAGAAAAGTACGGCTCCAAAGATCTCATGGTCGTCTCTCCGGATGTCGGTGGTGTGGTACGTGCGCGCGCTCTTGCAGATCGCTTAAACTGTGACCTTGCAATTGTTGATAAGCGCCGCCCTAAAGCCGGTGTCTCCGAAGTTATGAACATTATTGGAGATGTGAAAGACCGCGCATGCATTATGGTCGATGACATGACCGACTCTGGTGGGACACTTTGCAACGCTGCCGATGCTATGCTGAACGCTGGTGCAAAATCCGTTTCTGCCTATGTAACACACGGAGTTCTATCTCCAGGTGCAGCCGCACGGATCGATAAATCGCGCTTGAAAGAATTGGTGTGTACAGATTCCATCGCAGCAACAGCAGAAGTTGCATCAGCGAAAAAAATCCGCCGCGTCTCGATTGCACCTCTTATCGGTGAAGCTGTGCGCCGGGTTGCAAATGAAGAATCTGTATCGAAACTATTTGACTATTAAGTAAAAACGACAAACAGAAGCCACGGCATTCTGTCTCGAATTGATACACCAAACATGGAAAAACGAAAACGCAGCTCCGGGCAAGGAGCTGCGTTTTCTATGACACCTAACTAATTCGGGGGTCTTTTTCCTAGTCAGTTCGGGTCAATCTCTATTTACTTAGGGATACCCTAGCTTCATGCAATTGACTAGCCACCTGTGCGCGAGCCTGCTCCACTGACTTTTTCGCCATCTTCAATCCTTGAAGTTCATACTTGGACCCTGCCCCTTTTTTTCCTTCTGCAGCATCACACTGCTCATCTAAGGAAATGAGTTCATCATCCAAATCATGTAGCGCTTCTTCTAAAGCTGCCACATGTATTGCAGCGGCGCGGTGCTGACCTTCCGATGTCCAATCTTGTGCAAACGTATGAGAAGACATTGCCTGAGCTTCGGCAAAGACACGCGCACGCTCACTCGCCTTACGTCCCATCGCGGCAGCTTGTTTTTCCCAGCCTTCAGCATTGCTAGACCAATTTTTCTCAAACGATTGTGCAATCGCTTCAGCACGTGCTTCTGCTTTGGCTTCGAGCGCAGCTTCCCACTTTTCGGTGTTAATACCAGCAAGCTCTACTCCATTTTCACTTTCACGTAGAGCTTCTTCGATCTGCATCTCCAGATCATGCTCCAAATGTTCAAAATCATGGTCGATTGAAATTTCAAAATGATCTGTGATGTGCTCATCCACATCGGCACGCCATTCTTGCCAATCCGCAAGTGATTCAATCTTTTGCCTATTCACCCATATTCCCAATTTAGATGATGGGATGTCTTGTGTACCCGCCTGCAGCTCAACCTTGTCGCCATTTACTTCTTTATAATTATACCTACGGCGTTTAGAGCTATCATTATGTTTGCCAACGAGACGCGGAATTAAGTCACCCTTTTGGGGAGCAAATTCCATAAACACAACGCCCCCATCAAGCACTTGAACCCGTCCATCTTGTAGATATGTAATTCCAGTTACTTTTGGTGGTTGAGGGGCCTTTGGTGGTTCTGGAGCTAATGGTGCTGGTGGCGCAATTGGCGCTATAACATCACTCACTTTTTGAGGCTGTTGAATTTGGCTTGGCAATACAACACCAAGTTCGCGTATCTGTCTTGCGCGATCTTCTAATGCGGGGATTAGCGCAACACCAAGCCTTTCTGGATCATACGCTATCTTACGTCCAGACTGCACATAATCAGGCGCAGGACCAAACACCTCCAAGTGCAAATGTGGTCCGGTAGCATTGCCAGATTCGCCCAGCAAGCCAATGACATCACCTGCTTGGACAGATTGGCCGGCCTCAACCAAAATCTTATCTAATTGGCCAAAACGTCCCATCCATTCAGGATTGTAATCAACCTGCACGACATTTCCATATCCGTCTTTAAAGCCAGCAAATGTAATCACCCCATTAGCGGGTGCATATATTTTAGTGCCCTTCTTATCCGCGATATCTATACCAGCGTGATCTTTCACCTCCTTGGAAATCGGATGTTTGCGTTTCCCAAAACCAGATGTGATCCTCGCTTTTTCCGACTTTACAACGGTCTCTTCAAATTGAGGCAATGGAGAACGCACCTTTTCAGCGCCCGCACCTTGAGCCGCCGCAAGTGGTAGTCCCGCCAACAGAAAAGCTCCAAAAGCTGCAAGCCCTACAAAGGAAGAACTCCCTTGCGTGTTTGCAACAGCAATTTTAACGCGTTCCGTTAGTTCTTTATCTTTATTAAATGGAAACATTGCTGCTGCTGGTGCGCGCGTAGGTAACCCTTCCGCAAAACGCGCCGCTGCAACTAATGCTCGCGCATATACTGTAGGAGGTGCTTTGGATACAAGCATAGCCTCATCACAAGCGATCTCACGCGCACGGTCCAACTCTGCCCGTACCATCCATGCAAATGGATTGAACCATAAAATATCCGCGACAATACGTTCTGCAGGTCTCCATAACGCATCTAAACGACGCACATGCATAAGTTCATGACCGACAACTAAAGCCAATTCCTCAGCGCCAAGTTCGCGCTCTAGTCCGTGCGGAAGATACACGACAGGCTTGAACACACCTTGTGTAAAAGGAGAGTAATCCCCCGGCATAAGCTGGAAAGAGGCTTTGCGTGCAAGCCCTAGCCGCGATTGCCAAAACTCAGCAGCGTTTAAAACCGTATAGCTACGAATAGGTACAGCTTTGGAAGTAATCTGCTTTAACTCACGTGATGCCCACCGCGCTCTAAATGCACGAAACAACCACCCCAGCACCAAAAATGCTGTTAAAGCCATCATAAAATCAAATTGAAATGGACTGGCCTGCGTTACTGTTTGGGCAATGGGCGTCGTATTCATAGCTGGCACTTGATCCAGAACGATAGGTATAGAAGGCGCTTCTCCCTCTCCATAATTCCAGATGGGCGCTATTTTACCAGGCTCAGCAAGCGCGTACACCATTGCAACAGGAAACGGGGCCAACAACATTCCACCAGCACACCGCCACATCATCTGCCGTGTCCGCCCGGATAAGCCAAGACGCTGCACACCTGCCGCTGCAACTACTACAATCCCCCCCCAAACTATTGAGAGTACCAATAGCATTACGAAGTTCATGATTTTTCTCCCCGCTCAGATTGTGTGTTCTCTGATGCATTTATCAAACCATCCAATTCATCCAGTTCATCACTGGACAAATGCGGGCTTTTTGCAAACATCGACACAGGCAAATCGCCTTCAATATCCATAACTTTTCGTGTCAGGTCTTTCACAAGGCTGCTAAACACTTCCACTTTGGATATTGCAGCATCAAAAACTGTAATCCCATGCACATCGCGCCGCGTGAGCCATGATTTGTCAGTCATTCGATTAATAACTGTCCGCGTTGTGGAGTAACTCCATCCCGTCTCACCTGTAACGCTATCGTGTACTTCGCGCGCACTTTGCTCACCAACTGTCCAAAAACGTTTAAGGACGGTAAGTTCAGATTTATTTGGTTGCTGGCTCATGGATGTATTGCTCTACCTTAACAGATTAGAATTATCCCCGTTACATATACACTACATATGTAACACACCCTTGTCAAAGGTAATTCTTCTTGAAATTACCCGTACAAAATTGGAAATCCTACTCATGGGGTGATTGTCTGTTGCATTTCTCAATCCATCCCCCTATAAGCCCCTCTTCAACTCCAAGGGTGACACACCCTGTTATGTTTGGGGGTTGTGCAGCATGGTGTTGCATGGACCTCAGAACGGAAGGATAAAAAAATATGGCTTCTTCAATTACATTGAAAGTCGAGCTACGCGAACGCACTGGTAAAGGTGGCGCACGTGAAGCACGTCGCAACGACCAAGTACCTGCAGTTCTATACGGTGGATCAGAAGCACCTGTTGCAATCAACCTTGACCGTATCGAAATTCTTAAAGCTTTGAACTCCGGTAAGTTCCTTTCTAACCTTGTCGTCATCGACTTCAAAGGCAAGAAGCAATTCGTAATTCCACAAGACGTTCAATTCCACCCTGTATCTGAGATCGCTTTGCACGTTGACCTATACCGCGTGAAAGAAAACCAGCTTGTTAAAGTTGAAGTTCCAGTACACTTCACAGGTGATGACGTTGCACCTGGTATCAAACGTGGTGGTTCATTGAACATTGTTCGTCACGAAGTTGAACTTGAAGTTCCAGCCGGAAGCATTCCTGAATTCTTGACTGCTGATGTGTCTGAACTTGATATTGGTGACAACATCAAAATCTCTCAAATCGAAGTTCCAGAGAACGCAACACCAACAATTACTGACCGTGACTTCACAATCGCGACAATCGTTGGTCGTACTGCTTCCGCTAAAGCAGATGATGCTGAGGATGACGAAGCAGAAGCTGAAGATGGTGACGAGGCAGAAGCATAATTGCTCGCTTCAACCTTTTAAATTAAGAACAGACGGCGTTGAAGAAATTCAGCGCCGTCTTTCTATTTACCCAGAAGGATATTGGTAGATGTCCGGTTTGCTTTCCAAGCTTCGCACGCTATTACCTTTTGCCAGTGAAAATACTCAAAATGTGGAGCCCGTCATGTTGCTACTCGTCGGCCTTGGAAATCCGGGGGATCAATATAAAGGCAATCGCCACAATATCGGCTTCATGGCTATTGATACCATCGCCGATATGCATAATTTCGGCCCGTGGAAAAGCAAATTCCAAGGTAAAATATCCGAAGGTTTCCTTACTGACGCAAATGGCAAGCGCGTAAAAACTCTCCTTCTCAAACCGACAACTTTTTATAATGATAGTGGTCGATCTGTCGGAGAAGCTATGAACTTTTTTAAGATCGCACCTGAAAATGTCATGGTTTTCCATGATGAAATTGACCTCGCTCCTGGCCGTGTGCGCGTTAAAATTGGCGGCGGTCATTCTGGCAATAATGGTATGCGTTCCATCATGGCCCAAGCAAGTAAAGATGTACGCCGCACGCGCCTTGGTGTTGGCCACCCCGGTGATAAATCCCACGTCCAAGGTCATGTCCTTTCAGACTTTGCCAAATCAGAAGCTAAATGGCTTGAAGATATGCTAGATGCTTGCGCACGCTCAATTCACTTCCTCGCTGCCAATGATGATGAACGCTTTCAAGCTGAAGTTATGCGGCTTGCACCTGCACCAAAAGAAGATATGTCTCGCCGAATGAATAGAGGCGAGGCCTAATTCAGCCTTGATTGAGGCAAAGCATCGCCTCAACACATATAATGCATTGCCTTGAAGCCAAAATACGGCTTTATCCCAAGGCAAATATTTATCAGCCTGCATTCCTTCTTTGAATGGAAAACACTCAGGCCAAACAAACTTCGGAGCCAACCTTTATGGGTTTTAAATGCGGTATCGTCGGCCTTCCCAACGTAGGTAAGTCCACACTCTTCAACGCCCTGACACGTACAGCAGATGCTCAGGCAGCAAACTACCCTTTCTGTACGATTGACCCCAATGAAGGCGAAGTCGCAGTTCCGGAAAAACGCCTCCGCGCCCTTGCTGATATTGCTGGCTCCAAAGAAGTCATTCCGGCACGCATGAATTTTGTTGATATTGCCGGTCTCGTTAAAGGCGCAAGCAAAGGAGAAGGATTGGGCAACCAATTCCTCGCTAACATCCGCGAAACAGATGCTATTGCCTATGTGCTTCGCTGTTTTGAAGATGACGATATCACACACGTGGAAGGCAAAATCGACCCGATGTCTGACTATGAAGTCGTCGAGACAGAGTTGATGATTGCCGACATGGAAAGCCTTGAAAAGCGTAAACCCGCTTTGGAGAAAAAGGCACGCGGAAATGATAAGGATGCAAAGCTTGCACTTGAACTTATCACACTCGCAATGGAACAACTTGAATCTGGAAAACCTGCTCGCGCAGCCACGATTCCCGATGATGCTGACACACGCAAAGCTTGGCGTATGCTTCAACTCCTCACATCCAAACCAGTGTTTTATATTGCAAACGTGGATGAAGACAGCGCCGCAACTGGAAATGACTTCTCTGCGAAAGTATTTGCGCACGCAGAAAAAGAAGGCGCACAAGCCGTCGCCATCTCGGCTAAAATAGAAAGTGAAATCGCGGTTCTTGATGATGATGAGGCAGCCGAATTTCTTGAAACGCTCGGCCTTGAAGAACCTGGCCTGAACCGCGTAATTCAAGCCGGTTACCGCCTGCTAAACTTGCAAACATATTTCACTTGTGGCCCTAAAGAAACGCGCGCTTGGACAATTCCTGAAGGTTGTACAGCTCCAAAAGCTGCGGGTGTCATTCACGGCGATTTCGAGCGCGGGTTTATTCGTGCAGAAACAATCGCCTATGAAGATTACATCAAATATAATGGCGAGTCTGGCGCTAAAGAAGCTGGAAAAGTACGTCAAGAAGGTAAGGAATACATCGTAAAAGACGGTGATGTTCTTCTTTTCAAATTCAACGTGTAATTCTTAAATTCAGTGTGCTGGCGTTATACAAATGCGCCCGCACGCTGAAATACTTCGCCACCAGTGCCAATCTTAAAACGCGCTATTCCTGCGCCTGATTGCGTGTTTACACCGCCTAGGTCAAATTTCTTAAAACCCCGCGCTTTCAAGTCCAAGCACGCATTCCACAAACATAAATTATGAGCACCCAGCTTACGTCCTTCTTCGGACGCCCAGCCAATGTGATATGTCGCCATTGTCCCATGCTCTAGCACCAGCATAGCCCCGGCGCATTCCTTCCCCAAATCCGCGCGATAAATGGAGACACCACCATTCTTAGAGCCATTCTCTGCATTTGATTTAAAGGTCTGCCAATCAAGCGTCATTTCAGCTGGAAGAGCGCGATATCCACGCCTTTCGCGTTGAATATCTTCAATATCCAATAGCCATCGGTATTGGGAAGGTTTTGTGCCGCCAATGGTAAATTTCAAATCGGACTTTTCAGCTGCTTTCAACCGATTACGCCATTTCTGGTCCATCGCTGCGCGCAACACATCTACATCTTGCTCAAGATTTATTCGTACAGTGGCTTCGCCCGTCATCACCCTTTTAACACCCGAAACACGTGCGACATCATCGCGTGCTTCATCGGGTGTAAATACAACCAATTTGGGCCATTTTACAGGAACAGCATTGCCTAACGCTCGATATATAAATCGCTTATCATCAGCGGTCAGACGCTCTAACCAAATGGGTCCATGCGTACACAACCCAAAATTCCCCACCATAGCAAATGGTTTCGAGGTGATCTGAGCCAGCGCGATCAAATTATTGCCAGAGTCAGAAACACTTGCGCGCCAAACTTTAGCACCATGTTTTTCAAGCACTTTTCCATAAGCCCAATCCTGCTGATAGCTCGCACAAGCATCAGCATGGGCCTTATCCCACTCATTTCGATTAATTTGGTTCCAACGAACCTGTAGGACTTCACTCATGAAACAAAAAATTAGTCTTTAGGGTTAACGATGCGGAGACATACACTCCGCTGTTCTGACTTGAAAGGCAATAATACATATGGCCCGCAGGAAAGTTAAAACTATTTCAGGCTACACCCTCAAAGAGCCTCACATAACGCCAATGGCAATCTGGCTTTTATTTGTTTGGGTAGGCGTACCAATTCTTATAATCGGCGGCGCATTAGATTTGCTGTTGCAATTGACGACAGGTATTTGCTCGGGCCTATGGTGTTTCGCAAACTAATCCGCACGTATAGAACGCACTGAAAACGTACGTTCATTTTGAAGAGATGGGATACGTGCCCTAGCCCGCTTTACATCTTCCATGTCCAATTTGGCCGTAATCACGCAGGGGTCCAACTCCGCTTCAGCTATGACCTCTCCCCAAGGCGACACAATAAGCGAGTGCCCGAATGTTTCACGTCCATCTGAGTGCAAACCACCTTGCGCAGCCGCCATCACGAAAGCGCCATTCTCTATTGCTCGAGCGCGTATCAAAGCATGCCAGTGGGCCTCACCAGTTACCTTTGTAAACGCGGCGGGTATCGTAATCAGATTAGCACCAGCTTGCGCCAATTGGCGATATAAATAGGGAAATCGCAAATCATAACAAATGCTCATTCCCAACTTAGCAAATGGCGTTTCTACGAGCACACTTTGCTGACCGGCTTCATAGGCACGCGACTCTTTATAAGATTGCCCATCCCCCACCTCCACATCAAACATGTGTATCTTGTCATAGTGGGCCACGATCTGACCGTTAGGGTTTATTAAAAAGGAGCGATTGGAATATTTAGCGTCTGCTTCCGTTTTATCATCCAGCACAGCAAGTGAGCCGATCTGCAGCCACACCCCCAACTCTCCAGCTAAGCAGGACAGCGCCGCGAGGCAAGCATCCGCGCTCTGGCGCACAACCTTGCCAACAGCACCCCCACGCCGGATATCCAGAAAACCCGTATTTTCCGGTGTTAGGATAAACTCCGCCCCCATACTAGCGGCTTCACGAATAAGCTCACTTACAATTTGAATATTGTCAGCGACATTCTCGCTAGACCGCAACTGAATGCATGCACAGTGAATGATCGTCATAACTGACAGTTATTTCCTGTATTTATGAGCTATTGTTAGGGTTGAACACTTGCCTTTAGGTGAGCATCTGTCAATTGTGACCGCGCCGCATTCCACGTCTCAACTGGAATTTCTATCAATCTTCAATTGGATGATGTTTCATGTCTGAATCAAACACTGGAACGAATGAAAATTCCGAAAATGCGGCAAAATCTGCAAATTTTAAGCGCCTACCTGTCTGGGAATTTATCTGCATAATCGCAGGTTTAATGGCACTTAACGCCACTGCCGTTGACATAATGCTACCTGCACTTGGCGACATTCAAAACACGTTCCAATTTGAAGATGATAACCAACGCCAGAAAATGGTGATCGTCTATCTTATGGGAATGGGGCTATCTCAAATCTTTTACGGCCCGCTAATAGATCGCTTTGGCCGCAAACCCATTCTCGCAATTTCACTTTCTATCTATGTGCTGGCTAGCATCGCCTGTTTGTTCGCCCCCGCCTACAGCTTACTCATTTTTGCACGCGCTATTCAGGGTGCAGCCGCCGGCGCGACTCGCGTTGTCGCTGCTGCCGTCACAAGAGATTGCTATACAGGCCGTGCAATGGCGGAAATCATGTCCGTCGTGATGTTGATATTTATGGCAGCCCCCATTCTCGCGCCCAGCATTGGTGAAGGAATATTATACCTATTTGGGGATTGGCGATCTATCTTTTGGGCGCTGGTTGTCCTTGGGTCCGCCATGCTTATCTGGTCGTGGATACGTCTTCCTGAAACCCTCGCCCCAGAAGACAAACGCCTCCTCCAGCCGAAAGTCATTTTTTCTTCCTATAAAACAGTTGTAACGAACCGTTTAGCTATCGGCTATTCCATGGCTTCTGCTCTTATCTTTGGAACACTGTTTGGGTATATCAGTGCTTCCGAACAGATATATTCAGAAACATTTGATAAAGCAGCGACATTCGCCCTTTGGTTTGCTGGTGTGTCTGCAGGTATGGCAGTTTCAAACTTGCTCAACTCCCGCCTTGTGAAAAAGCTAGGCATGCGTTTTTTATCGCACTGGGCGCTCATATTTATGGTTTGTGTGAATGTTCTCCACGCAATCATATCACATAGCGGCAATGAAGATTTCGCCGTATTCTATGTGTTAATGATCGCATCATTCATTTGCATCGGCTTTATCGGCCCCAATTTCTCAGCCACCGCAATGGAGCCCCTTGGCCATGTGGCCGGAACAGCCTCAGCGCTCTATGGATTTGCCACGACCTTCCTTGCGGCTGTTATAGGCGGCTTCATTGCCGACCATTACGATGGCACTCTAGGGCCATTGTTTGTGGCAAATGCTGTGTGCCTATTGCTCGCACTTGGTATTATCTTAATAACAGAACGCGGCAGGCTCTTTAAACGCGGAGAGGTTTAATCCTCTCCTTTAAGGCCCAAAGCTGCGAGCTCATCCTCGCCTAATTCCAATAGTGCATCATCATCATCAGGTGAGAAGCCCTTGCTCGCATCCGCTTCTTCTTCTGCATCCAATTCAGCCATAGCCGTAAAATCTGGATCGGGCTCAGGCGTATTAATGCGCCAGCCTGCACCTTCTCCTTGAGCTAACAGCTCGGTGAGCCACGGCAACACTGTCAACAATACATCTTGCAAGCCATAAGGCGGATTAATCACCACAACACCCGCGCCGCACAAAGGACCAGGCTCAACAATTTCTTTGACCCAAGCATCAACAAGCAAAACCTTATCGGCTGACAACTCCATGTCATCGAGTACCCATTCAGCAAGCCCATCATCAAACTTCTGGGTATTCTCCATATCTTTCAAAGGACGCCAGAAAATAAATGTCCCAGTAGGCCAGCGCGATATTCCGCCCATCGCGCCCTTAGCCATATGCGCAAGCTCATCACGGTGCTCAAATGGCGGATCTACCAGCACGACCCCGCGGCGCTCTGGAGGCGGCATATATGCTTTTAGCGCTTCATACCCATTGCGGTTTTCAATCTTGACGCGTTTATCGCGGAAGAAGTGGTCACTCAGCGTTTCTTTGTCCTGTGGGTGAAGCTCAGTTAAACGCAGCACATCCTGTTCACGCATTAAAGTCGCTGCAAGATCTGGTGATCCAGGATAGGCTTCGAGTGCGCCATCATAGTTGATTTCAGAGACTGCATCTAAAAACGGTTTCAAAATTTCCGCGACATCGTCAGGAATATCACCCGCCTTATGCGCTTCCCATAACCGACCAATGCCTTCTTGCCATTCTGGGCTACGGCGCGCTTCATCCCCCGTCAGATCATACCGACCAATACCCGCATGTGTATCAATATAACGAAAGGGTTTGTCCTTCTTCTTCAAATGCTCAATGCAAAGGGTAAGGACAAGGTGTTTTAAAATGTCAGCAAAATTCCCGACATGAAAGGCGTGACGATAGTTCATGCAGAATTCTCACTTTGCTAGATTGGCTGAACAAAAATCTAAGCGCGAAGCAATACCCTCCTCACGCAAATTTTCCAAGCCCTGCTATTTTGAATGAAACTTAAAACGTAAAAAGCCACACCGCTTTACTGCACAGTGTGGCTTTAAATTCTGAATTCTCCCCAAAAGCTTTCGCATTTTCGGGATAATAAAGATGGAGCTTAGCTCATAATCTCTTTTTGAGAGGTCACAATTTTTCCAACCAAACCATATTCAACAGCTTCGTCAGCGCTCATCCAGAAATCACGGTCTGTGTCTTTTTGGACTTGCTTCAGTGTTTTACCTGTTGCTTTAGCAAATATGTTGTTCAAACGCTCACGCATTTTGATGATTTCACGCGCTTGAATCTCAACATCAGAAGCTTGGCCACCAACACCGCCACGTGGTTCGTGAAGCAGGAAGCGAGTGTTTGGAGACGCAAAGCGGTTCTCTTTTTGCGCAGCCGCGTAAATCAGTGCACCCGCAGATGCAACCCAACCAGTACCCAGCACTTTTACAGGTGCAGGCACGAATTTAATCATGTCGTGAATCATGTCACCGGATTCGACGTGACCGCCGGGGGATGACAACACCAATAAAATTGGCTCTTGGCTGCTTGATGAAAGCGCTAGCAAGCGCTCACATACACGGCGCGCCTGATTGTCATCAATGCCACCAGTTAGCAAAATAGTACGAGCTTTAAACAGCGCTTCCTCAAGAAACGCGTTTGGCTCGCCAAGTGGCTTTTCATTTGTTTCGTCGTCTAGTCGAATAGTCATTATCTTATAGTGCTCCCAGAGCGTTCGGGAAAATAAAAATCATATACACCTTAGGTGTGATGCATTGGCCTCCGGGTCAATGGGGCTTCCTCATCTTTCGCCTGCATTTATCACGCAGGAAACCTTTCTGAAACCTTGGCGTCACGCAATTAATGTCCATCAAACCGCATTAGACACGTTGTTGGCACGCCTAAATCTTCAATTTTCTTGCATCCGCCCAATTCTGGAAGGTCAACAAGAAAAACTGCGGCCTCAACAATTGCACCGCCTTTTCGCAATAATTTAATCCCAGCTTCGGCAGTTCCGCCCGTTGCGATCAAATCATCCACGATCAAAACACGTTCTCCAGCCACAATTGCATCTTCATGCATTTCCAGCTCATCCGTGCCATATTCTAATTCATAGGATTGAGAAATAGCTTTGTAAGGCAACTTGCCTTTTTTACGCAAAGGCACAAACCCGGCAGATAGTTGGTGCGCACATGCCCCACCTAAAATAAACCCGCGCGCTTCAATACCAGCTACTTTATCAATTTTCAGTCCAGCAAATGGTTGCACCAACTCATCTACGGCACGGCGAAAGGCTTGTGGATGCCCCATAAGTGTCGTCACGTCCCGAAACATAATACCCGGCTTGGGGTAATCAGGAATCGTACGTACATATTTTTTAATATCCATAATGGGGTCTTCTTTACTTTTGAGCCGGATTCACCAGCGCGTTTAACACGTGATCTCTCCACACACCATTTAACTGCAAATAGGATTTCGCATACCCTTCGCGTTCAAACCCTAGACGGCTCAATAGGCCGGCTGATTTTTCATTCTCCGGCACATGATTAGCTACTACGCGATGAAGGTTGATTGTCTCAAACGCATGCTTGATGACGCAAGATAGGCATTGCTTCATAACGCCTTGATTTTCTAAAGCCTCATCCAGCACATAACCAAGAGAGGCACACTGGATTATTCCAAATGTAACTTGGTCCAAACTTACCTGTGCATATACACCATCTGCATCGACCAAAACCCACCGCAATGCCGTTTCCAATTTGCGTTCCTTTTTGGAACGCGATCTAGCTTTATCCCAATATGCTGGCGTATAATAAAATTCTGTTCGCAAAGGTGAATAGGGCGCGAAACGATTCCTGTTTCGAACATGAAACTCCGCTATGCCAATAGAAGGCGCTTCTTCCATAGGAATAAGCTTGCGGTCGCCAATATCAAATCGCACACGATCAAACGCCAACAGATTAAATCCTTCTTGTCGTACTTTAGATCAAACACGAATTAGGAAAGATACCCGTCCGCAGATTCGATACACCATTCTTCTTTGGCACCGGCCTGTGCCCATTCCTGATAATGGACGTCGTTTTCCATTGTTTCAATATAGAATTGCGCTCTTTCTGAACGCGGAAGATTAAAGGTTTGAAACCGAGATACTACTGGCGCAAAAAACGCATCTGCCATTGACCAATCTCCAAACAAGAATGGCTTTTGGTCCGTCGCATGTTTTTCAAGCCAACTGCACCAAAAAGCATCTACCTTTGCAGCATCTTCAAGCGCCGCAGCATGTACAGGCTTGGAGCTGCGGCCACGCACATTCATAGGACAATGGGTACGCAAGGCACTGAACCCCGCATGCATAAGGCTAGCAGCCGCCCTGCACTGGGCACGCACGACACTATCAGAGGGCAATATTTGAGGGTTTTGTTCAGCCGCCCACTCAGAAATAGCCAAACTTTCTGTAATTGCGACACCGTCAATTTCAAGAATTGGTACCGTCCCTGCGGATGAAATGGATAGTATCTTTTCTTTAAATCCAGCAACATCCAGAGGTATGATAACTTCTTCAAAAGAAATGCCAGCTTTTTTCAAACATAGCCACGGACGCATAGACCAAGACGAATAATTCTTATTGCCAATATAAAGCTTTACTGACATTTCAACACCCTCCCCGCAACAGCATCCAGCTTTGAAAGCGCCTCTTCATCGCGCGCTTCTGGAGGCGTAATAATCGCAAAATCCAACCCAGTTTCAATACCTTGCGGGCTAGGCGTACGATCAACAACCGCCATCATTTTGATCAGATTCAATACAGTTCCACGCCCTAAATCTGCATTGCCCTTTAGAACTTCCAGAACATTTGTAACCGAAACATGATCTTCTTCTTCATGCCAGCAATCAAAATCAGTCACCATCGCAATTGTTGCATAAGACATCTCAGCTTCCCGTGCGAGCTTTGCTTCGGGCATATTCGTCATACCGATCACGTCACACCCCCACTGGCGATAGAGCTTTGATTCTGCAAGTGATGAGAATTGCGGCCCCTCCATCACCAGATATGTGCCGCCTTTATGCACTGTCACATCAAGCATATCAGCAGCTTCAGCAGCCATATGAGCAAGCCGCTCGCATACCGGGTGCGCCATTGAGACATGCGCCACAACACCTTGACCAAAAAAGCTTTTTTCACGGGCAAACGTGCGGTCAATAAATTGATCAACCATCACAAAATCACCAGGCTTATAATCTTCGCGTAGTGACCCAACCGCCGAAAGTGACAAGATATCCGTCACCCCGCACCGCTTCAGCACATCGATATTGGCACGGTAATTCAAATAAGACGGCGATATACTATGCCCACGCCCATGACGCGGCAGGAACACGACCTCTACACCGTCCATCTGCCCACGATACACTTGGTCTGAGGGCTGCCCCCACGGGGACGCAACACTCTCCCAGCGGCCATTTTCTATACTATCAATACCATATAGGCCTGATCCGCCGATTACACCAAGTGTCCATGTACCCATAACTGAATCCCTAACTAGTCGTCGCTTCTATCAGAGTTAAACTTCAGCTCTTCTCAAGAACAACGCAACCCACAAATTCGTGACATGCTAAATAAAGAAAAGGGCCGCAGCTTTTACACTACGGCCCTTCCAAATTATCATTTAAATCAAGAACCTAGTGTTCTACATTCCGCCAGATTTGCTTGTAAGAGAAGAATACAAGCACCGTCAGGATCAAGAGATAGATCATAACGCTGAAACCAAGCTTCTTACGTGTTTCAGCCTTAGGCTCACCCGCCCATGCAAGGAATGCAGATACATCCGCAGCCATTTGGTGGACTGTTGCAGGTGTACCATCATCATACTCGATAATGTCTTCCATCAATGGCGGTGCCATCGCGAGGAAACCACCTGGAGGCAACATGGTACGTCCGTGCTCATCATCACTGTGACGGTGACGCGGGTCTCCCGACCAGTTTGGTGTCACATCACCCGGAAAATACGGGTTGTAATACTGACCATCTGGAACATTCAACGCAGCATATTTGGTCGCCATGTCTTTCTCAGACGGATACCCGGTCAAAAGAGAATAAATGTAAGATGCACCACCGTGACGCGCTTTTGCGATCACTGAGAAATCAGGTGGGAAAGCCCCATTATTCGCATACCGCGCTTGCGCTGTATTTGCAAATGGGTTCGGGAATGGGTCGGATGACAAACGCGTACGCACATCGTCAGATCCATCTTCCTGATTAATAATGTCAACTTCAGCAGAGTCAGCCGCCAATTGCTTCACAATCGGGTTGTCATTCGGGTTTGGGTAGGCTGGGTCATAGAATGGCCCGCCTTTCTGCCCCAAATTCCGGAAACGCATCAAATCCATAGAGTGACATGATGCACAGACTTGGCGGTATACTTTATATCCACGCTGTAATTGGTCTTGCTCAAATTTACCGAATGGCCCCTCAAACGTCCAACCCTCTTCAGGAGGGTGTGGGTGTTTAGTATCGCCAGCTGCGTGAGCAGAAGCAACAAGGCCAACCGAAGTTGCAGCGATAGCAAGGAGTTTGAAAATACGCATTATGTCAAATCTCCTTAAGCGTCATCACGTGCGGGTGAAGCATTTGCTGCCCCCGGAATTGGCGTACCACCTGATGCCTTTTTGTGACCAAGCACACTATCAGCAATAGATGCTGGACGTGGTTTTGGTTTTTCCTTCACACCAAGGATCGGCAAGATAACGAGGAAGTAAGCGAAGTAGTACAATCCCATAATCTGTGATGCCCAAAGCCATTTGAAACCAGTTTTCTTGATTTCAAGACCTGCTTTCGCACCTGCAGGTAGCTCTCCGATAAATTGCTCTGCATCGTGGTAGTCGCTAAAGGCTTCAGACTTTGCTGCTTCGCCATTCGTATCAGTGTATGACACAACCAATTTGTCTTCGCTGAACTTAAACAACAAATCATCAGGGTTGTTCGCACCAGCAAATCCAAGACCGATTCCGCACAGAACGAATAGTACGAAGAATTGCTTTGCAATTGGACGATAGCGCATTGAACGCACTTTAGAAGTGTCGAGCCAAGGCACAACAAACAAGATAGCGATCGCACCAAACATTGCGATAACACCAGCCAATTTCGCATCAATCGGACCGATATCAAACGTGATCGCCCGCAAGATTGCGTAGAATGGCAGCAAATACCATTCAGGAACGATGTGTGCAGGCGTTTGAAGTGGGTTCGCCTCGATATAGTTATCAGTGTGACCTAGAGCATTCGGTGCGTAGAACACGAAGTATGCGAAGATCATTAAGAAAACGAGGATCGCAAACCCATCTTTCACTGTGTAATAAGGGTGGAAAGGAACAGTGTCCTTTTTCACGTCTTTTACAGATACACCTGTCGGGTTGTTGTTCCCAGGAACGTGCAATGCCCAAACGTGCAGAACAACAATACCGAAAATCACAAATGGCAATAGGTAGTGAAGAGAGAAAAAGCGGTTCAATGTTGGGTCACCAATCGCGGGACCACCCTGTAGGAAGGTCTTGATAGTGTCACCGATCAACGGGATAGCACCGATTAGTGAAGTGATAACGCTTGCACCGTGGTAAGACATTTGTCCCCAAGGCAAAACATATCCAAGGAATGCTGTACCCATCATAATGAGGTAAATTACAACACCTAAAATCCAAAGTACTTCACGTGGAGCCTTGTATGATCCGTAATAAAGGCCACGGAACATGTGAATATATACGGCAAGAAAGAACATAGACGCGCCGTTTGCGTGTATATAACGCACCAACCATCCAAATTCGACATCACGCATAATACGCTCAACTGATGCGAAGGCCTTTGTTGTGTCTGGCACATAGTGCATTGCCAACACGATACCTGTTACAATCTGAATGATTAGACAGATTGCGAGGATGCCCCCGAAAGTCCACCAATAGTTTAGGTTTTTTGGCGTTGGAAAATCAATCGCCGTGTCGTTTGCGAACCTAATAATCGGCAGGCGCGTGTCGAGCCATTTTTCAAAACCGGTTTTAGGTTCGTATGTAGACGGTCCACTCATGCGATGGTCCCCTTACAACGAAATTTTGATGAGAGAATCAGAAAGATATTCATATGTCGGCACCGGTAAGTTCTTTGGTGCAGGCCCCTTACGAATACGTCCTGAAGTGTCATAGTGCGAACCGTGACATGGGCAGTACCAACCGCCAAAATCACCTGTGCTACCTTGAGCTGGCCCAACAGGCACACACCCGAGGTGTGTACATGCGCCCGATGTTACAAGAATAGCGCGATTAAGCTCACCATTCATCATCGGAACCAAGCGCTCATCATCCGTTTCTGGATCGGGCAACTTGGATACATCGACAGCTTCTGCAGCGGCGATCTCACCATCCGTACGACGACGTACGAAGAATGGCTTCCCACCGATCAACACCCGAATCTCTCCCCCAACAGGGATTTTCGATGTGTCGACTTCTGCACTGGATGCAGCTCGAGTATCAGCAGCGGGCCCCAGTTGCATAACAAATGGCCATGCAACGGCGGCAGCGCCACCAGCGAATGCCGCACCAGCGGCAATGTGAATAAAGTCGCGGCGAGTCTCGCCGTCTTCTTTTAGTTTTGATGTGTGTGCGTCAGACAACGAACAGACCCCTAGCGCAATTGGAGTTATTGCAGGAACTTGTATACATAGCTACGAAAAACGCATGGTGACGCAATGTCGCAACAGCCCCAGAATAAGTATTAGGAGAAGCGCGTACAGTGCAGATTGCATTCTATCAACCCGATATTCCACAAAATCTTGGTTCAAACCTAAGAATTGCGGCATGTTTTTCAACAAAAGTGGATATTATTGGCCCGTGTGGCTTTCCGCTCACGGCCAAAGCATTGCGCCGTTCTGCAATGGATTACGGCCCATTAGTGGATGTAGAGCAGCATGATAGCTGGTCCGCATTCAAAGAATCACCGGATCGAAAAAAAGGTCGCTTAATTTTATTCACCACGAAGGGCGCTACGCCCCTTTTGGAGACTAAATTCGAATCAGGAGACACACTTTTATTCGGAAGAGAGAGCGCAGGAGTACCTCAAGAGGTGCATGATTCGGCGCAAATCAGATGTGTTATTCCTTTAAATCCAGAAGCGCGCTCCCTAAATTTGTCGGTTAGCGCCGCTATCGCTCTTCATGAAGCTTTGCGGCAAACTGGTGGATTGCCTAAATAAACCAGCTGCAAAAAAGCCAGCCCTCGGATGTGAAGGGCTGGCTTTTTATATCAACAGCACAAGTTATTTTACTTTGAACATTTAGTGGCCGCACCAACCATTGTCATGGCTAGGGCCATCTTCTTATCCATCGGTAGATCCTCAAGACCTTCTTCCATCCCACCACTCTTAGCGGCTTTCGCGATAAGCTTGAAAGTCTTTTCATCTGTATTTTCTTCGATGGCATCAGCAAGGCATGTGCATGTTTTCTTGCTTTCGCCTTCATCCACGCAGGATTTGACAATACTTGCTTTTCCGCCGCCACCACAGGCAGCCAGAGTGAGTGTTGCAATCGATAGGAGTATGATTTTTCTCATGTTTCTCTCATTGTGTTCAGCAAGTTATCGAGAGAAATACAGCGCCCGAGCAAATGCCTTCGTTTAGATTAAAGATAGTCGGCTTCGTATTACTGACAGGCTTTTAGGCCGTCTCTAAACACACGGCGTGATGTTTTCTTATCTTCAGCAGTGAATGTATCTGATACACGCTCAAGTCCATCCTCGCCACTTTCCATTGCGCCTTGAGCAAGCTGTTCGAGCAATTCAGCGTCTAAATTTTCTTCAACATAATCAACGATACAAGCACAGTTTACGTCACCTTTAGCTTCTGCTTCACATGCGTTTTGAATGCCTGATAAGTCCAATTCGGGTTCGCTATTGCATGCAGCCAAGCTAATAGCAGCACATAAAAGTACGAGTTTGAATTTCATTTGTATTCCCTTTACTCCCCATGCGCATGCCCAAAGACCTTCACACAAAGATATTTTACATTCTGTTAGACTATTTTCAGACTTGTAAAAGACGCACTGTTTCGCAATCGTAAACAAAAAAGGTATATGTTTTAACTAACACCCTAAATAGTAAGACTTTTCCACAATGATGTCGCTGCAGCTACTCAGCTTGAGCGCAAATTTGCCCTGCCTCCATCATCACCAAACCAACAGACATTTGGTCTTGCGAATTAAGAGCTTGAACAGCTTGCGTAAGCCCCGCATTTCCAGAATCAATAGCACCACCAGCAAGCTGATTGTAAAGCTTAGTTGAAACATTCTCTTTCAAATGCTTGGCCCAACACGTACACATTTGCGGCGTGTTGCCATTAATTTGGCAGGCCTGCCCCATGGCTTCATCTGGGCTGAGTATGGGCTGATCGGTGCCAGCTCCCCCAACTGGTTGCGACGTGCTAACCTCCTGCGCGCTACACGCTTCCACGATGGTCGTGCCAACCTTGTGACGATCTATTTCCGATAGCTCCAACATGGCATTTGCCAGTCCCGATGGTCCACCAGAACGCGCTTTTGCCTCCAAGCCATTAAAAACATCACGCGGCAGCCCCTTTTTAAGTGCATCCCCCATGCAGCGACATTCAGCCACTTTGCTTCCTTCGCTAATACAGGCTTTTTCTATTGAAGTCGGTTTTTGCTGATTACATGCAACAAGCATCGCACCCGCCGACACAAAAACGACTATTCGAACAAGAAAACTTATCATGCCACTATCCTACACTTCACATCCGCAAACCTCCTCATAGACAAAAAGTCTAAGAACGCTAAGGCTTTTCATGATCAAGATGTAAAAGCCACACTATAGCCCGAATACAACACGCATATCTTACTCCTCGAAAAGGCCGTCGCTATGACAGATATATCTCCAGAACAAATGGAAATTCGCAAATCCACTGCCAAAGCCTGGTTTGAGAAACTTCAGGGCGATATTATCGCATCCTTTGAAGCGCTAGAAACAGAAGCACTCCCCCCACTATATTCAGGGCAAGCGGGCAAGTTTGAACAAACACGCTGGGAACGCGGCAAAGATGGTGAAGACCTTGGTGGCGGCAATATGGCGATCATGAAGGGCCGATTATTTGAAAAAGTTGGTGTACACACATCAACTGTATACGGAAAATTCTCAGAGGAGTTTCGCAAACAAATTCCCGGCGCAGAAGAAAATGACGGTCAATTTTGGGCATCAGGCATTTCATTGATTGCCCACATGCATAATCCACACGTCCCCGCCGTACACATGAACACACGCATGATTTGCACATCAAAATCTTGGTTTGGGGGCGGCGCAGACCTTACCCCGCTCATGGCTGACCAACGCACACAAGAAAACCCTGACGCCATTGCGTTTCACGAATCCATGAAAAACGCCTGTGATGCCCACGCAGGCGCCGACTATCCGCGCTTTAAAGAATGGTGTGACGAGTATTTTCACCTTGCTCACCGAGATGAACCACGCGGAACGGGTGGCATTTTCTATGATCGTCACGATTCAGGTGATTGGGACGCAGATCTTGCTTTCACAAAAGATGTCGGATTGGCATTTGCTGACATATATCCAAAAATTGTCAGAAACCGCATGAACACAAGCTGGAATGCAGCAGACCGCGACGCCCAATTAATTCAGCGTGGACGCTATGTCGAATTTAATCTGCTTTATGATCGCGGGACAACATTTGGCTTAAAAACAGGTGGGAACGTCAAATCCATTCTGTCGTCCATGCCGCCAGTCGTAAAATGGCCATAGGTTTCATTCCTGTAACATGATGGAGTAAATGCTTGGCAAGGCCGAGCGTTTCCTTCATCATGGGTTTGTATCGCAGGCCTTTTGACTGCGCCGTTTAAACAGACCAATTGGATTTTTTGTGTTTCTCACCCTGCTCAAAGCTATCGCGACCTTCGTCGTGTCCTTCTTTATGGGCATGGTTGGGTTAATTCTCGGCGTCATAATATATGGCGGCCTGAATGAGCAATTACTGGAAATGGAAGCCAACCACCAGATCGTTGCCAAGGCTATTGCCTTTATGTGTATAGGTGGTTCAGCAATTGTTGGCGGCATATTTGGTTTGCAAAAAGGGGCACGCTGGACCGGACTTTTTGAAAGTGCAGACTTTTAAAAACTATCTTCCTCAGAATTAGCTTTCTCACGTAGAATAACTTCATCTGCAATAATACGCATTTGTCGTGCAATTAGCGCTATATCGAGCGGAAAATCTTCGTCGATCCACCATTGCTCAATACGCTTCAATACTTCACCAACAGGTTTTCCTGCGGGCACGCCCACTGCAATGACATGCTCGCCTGATATTGGAAAAATTGGCCGCTCATATTTGTTCACAGCATTTATCAACACGCGCCAATAGCGATGTTTCGCCTCGCGACCACGCACAGCCCATGCAAGGCGTGCTCGACTTTCAAACACGCTTTTCCCAACGGAATAAATCGTACGACGAAATTCCTTAGCGGAAAACTCTTTCGCAAACGATGTGTTGTCTCCGGCTGTCGTGAGTAGACGCTTCTTTTCACTATTCGACATTTTCAACCGCGCCACATCCGCCGCGACGACATCCATATCTTTTGGATAAAGAGACAATAAACGCAAATATGGATCAGGCTTTAAATGCTCTTCCAATTCAAGCGCCACAAGCGCATTAAACAGATCAAGGCCAATAGCTTCAGGCAAAACAAATTGCAATACACCAATCTGCGACATAGCCTCCAGCACAACGCGAGGATCGGGCGCAGACAGTAGTTTCTTAAATTCAGACCAAATCCGCTCAACTGAAATTGAATCCAACCCCGCACGTTGGCGCATACAGGCGCTTAGCCCTTCAACATCCAAACTGCCGGAGCCATACCACGCATTAAACCGGAAAAAGCGCAAAATACGCAGATAATCTTCCTGCAAACGCGTATCTGCATCACCTATAAAAGCAATTTTCTGTTCGCGCAGATCTGAAATTCCCAGCCCTGTTGGGTCACTCAAATTCCCCATCAGATCACAATAAAGCGCGTTTACGTGAAAATCACGGCGCTGGGCATCTTCATTCCAATCCTTTGTGAAGGCTACAGTCGCGCGTCGTCCATCCGTACTTACATCACGTCGCAATGTTGTAATTTCATAGGGCTGGTTATTTGCAACAGCCGTCACTGTGCCATGCTCGATACCTGTTGGATGAACACCAATATTATTGGCCTTCATCCGGCGGATAACTTCCTCCGGTTCCCACACAGTCGCGATATCAATATCACTAGCAGGCAATCCCAACAGTGCATTGCGTACACATCCGCCGACAAAGCGCGCACTATCAGGCGCACCCGCATTAAGAGCGCGCATAACCCGACGCGCGCCATCTGCATGCATCCAAGGTTGGACAGGTAAGCGGTTTAAAAGGTCAATTGTCATGCGATGGGGCAGGCTCTTCTGTCTGTTCAGGTTCCATAACAGTCGGTAATTTACGTGCTGTTGAACCTATGTCGATCTCATTTTCAATATTATCACGCGCAGCTTTCGTTGCACCATTATTTTCGGGATGAATTACCTGATCACATGGCACTTTTGCAGCCGGAATGAAGACACGGTTTTCATAACGCGCAGCTTGAAAACACAGGCCTTTATCAGAAGGAGCTGTAATCGCTTTTATCAACATCCCCCCAACGGCTAAAACACCGCCTACCACAATTAGACCTGTTAACGGCCAGCGATCTTTTATGCTGAGATCCTTTGATGCCGCTCGGTACATAAAAAATACCAGAAACGGTATCGAGAATAGCGCTAATTCAATCAATATGCGGCGCGTCATACTCTTATCCCTTTTGTTGGTTCAAGGACATTCAATCCCTGTGCCAGTTCAAAATCTGAATTCCTACCCTTTTTGGCTCAATTTAGGGCGAATCGTAAAGGCGGTCATACAGGGATTTAATCATGCCAGCAGTTACCCCCCAAATGAAGTGTCCATTATGGGGCATGGCATAATAGCGACGCCACCGCCCGCCCCATTCTTTGACGTGTTCCTGATGGTTTTCTGGCGACATCAAAAAAGACAAAGGCGTTTCAAAAACACCGGCCACTTCGCGTTCACATGGCGCGGGGGTAAATTCTTCAGGAAGTAAACCAACGACAAGTGATACACTAAAACCTGAATTTGTACGGTATGGGTCGGCTTGCCCGATAAGCTCTACCTCTGTTTGCGGCGCGCCAATCTCTTCTTCCGCTTCACGTAGAACTGCTTGGGCAACATTTTCATTTGCCTCAAGCTTACCGCCAGGAAGCGCAACTTGCCCCGCATGCGCTTTCATTGTTGTGGGGCGCTGGGTGAAGACGACGCCGAAATCATCTCCTCTATCCACTAACCCGAACAAAACCGCCGCAGGACGCAATTTTCTGATAGGCAACCCACTGCCATCTCCGGGCGTTTGAGGACTTACCTCGCCTAGAGGGTCAAGGTTTGCATGGATATCCTCATACGGGTCAGACAGGTGTTGACGTGCACGATCTAGGAAATCTTCTTTGGTCTCAAAACTCATGCTTATTCTATCGATCCCAATTCAAAAACTTGCCCTGCCGACGATACGCCAATGACATTCCCGTCCTTGCCTTCAATAGGCTCTGCCCATTCAACCAATTCATAAAAAGGCGCACGCGCAATCTTTGCTTCAAGCCCCGCCCTAACTTCTACATAAGGTGCTGGTTCGCCTGTCTCAATATCTACACTGACGCGCAAGGGGTGTTCTGCATCTATAACGAAAACATCCCCAACATTTGTTGCCACGACGAGCTTTTGTGCTTCATCTTCAATCACTCGATCAATTCGCGTTGCAATAAAGGGGGCATCCTCAACATGTACGATGACTTTTTCATGTGGCGTTACAAGATAAATACCGTCAGGGTCTTTACGGAGAATCGTCGCAAAAAGCCGAACAATTTTTTGTCGTCCGATAATGCCGCCATCATGCCACCAACTGCCATCTTTACGAATCTCCATGCCGATATCGCCGCAATGTTCAGGGTTCCATAAATGCACAGGTGGTAATCCACGCTTGCCATCACTGCCTGCTTGCGTTTTCAAGGCAGATAAAACAGCTTGAAGCGGGTCTGAAATTACCTCTTTTGAATTTTCTTCATCTGTTTTACGCATTTGAGACCTTCTCCGCCTTGGTTTTGCCCGACTATAACAGGTACAACATCCTTTTGAGTTTAAATGAAGACCACCTTATGACAGAAACGCACACAAACATCATCACAGATACAGAAGCAGTCATCGCCGCACTGGGTGATGTGAAAGCTGAGATCGCAAAAGCTGTTTTCGGTCAAGAACATGTAATTGAACTGGTCCTGTCTGCGGTTTTAGCAGGTGGACACGCTCTTTTAGTTGGCGCACCCGGTCTGGCGAAGACACGGTTGGTAGAATCGACCGCCCGCGCACTGGGTATTGATTGGGGCCGCGTACAATTTACACCAGACCTTATGCCATCCGATATTCTCGGATCGGAAGTTATGGATGAAACACCTGCAGGCGAACGGTCATTTCGATTTATCAAAGGACCAATTTTTACGCGCCTCTTAATGGCAGATGAAATTAACCGCGCGAGTCCACGTACCCAATCTGCACTTTTGCAAGCGATGCAGGAGAACCACGTGACCATCGCCGGAGCGCGCTATGACCTGCCGCGCCCCTTCCACGTACTAGCCACTCAGAACCCTGTAGAGCAGGAAGGTACCTACCCTCTACCAGAAGCACAGCTGGACCGGTTTTTATTGAAAATTGACGTGGATTACCCAGACGCAGAAACAGAGCGCCGCATACTTGTCGAAACAACAAGTGGCGAAGAAAAATTCGTGCAAGCCGCATTAACGCCTGAAAAACTAATGTCTATTCAAAAACTTGTACGCGACATGCCAGTACCGGAAAAAGTTCTGGGTGCCATCATTGAGCTTACACGTTCTGCGCGTCCGGAACAAAGCTCAGACCCCCGTATTCAGCAACGCGTCGAATGGGGACCTTCCCCACGTGCAGGACAAGCGCTTATGCTCACCACACGCGCTCGCGCCCTGCTACGCGGCAGGTTTGCGCCCTCTATTGATGATGTGGAGGCCTTGGCAGAGCCTGCTTTAGCCCACCGTATGTCACTAAATTATGATCCGACAGGACAGGCAGAATCTTTAAAAGACATCATTTTGGATCTAGCACGTAAGGCTAGCTAATTTTTAATGAAAACACCTTTGCCTCAGATCAAAGCCGAAGCGGATACCCTTATGCGGGATCTGCCAAGTCTTCTTGTGAAACGTGGGCCAGCTTCAACCGATTATTTAGGTGCAGCTGGGCGGCGGCGGGCTGGGCAAGGTGATAATTTTTGGCAATATCGCAGCTTCACAACCGAAGACAGCGTGAATCGCGTGGACTGGCGTAGGTCGGCACGTGGAGACCACCTTTTCGTGCGCGAATCTGAATTGGAGACGGCTCGTACCTTCTTGTTCTGGTGCGACCCTTCCGCTGGTTTTGACTGGCGCGGTGCTCCAAACACACCGACAAAAGCAGCACGTGCGCTTTCTATTTCTCTTGCCTTCGCATCGCTTATTACCAAATCGGGAGATCGATGCGGCGTGCTGGGGAGTGGTAAAAAAGCAAAAACGGGAAGCGGCGCTGCAAAGAAGATGTCTGAAGACATCTGGCGGGCGTCTGAAACGTCTCAATTGCCAAGTATAAACCAGTTCGCAGCAAGTATGATAATCGCCTCAGACTTTTATCGTCCACTGGAAGATATTACCAATTGGATTACCCATTTAGCCACCAAGAACCGCCATGGCGTACTACTTATGGTGACCGACCCAATAGAAGCCAGTTACCCTTATGAGGGGCGGATAAACTTTTTTTCGCCGTCTAACTTAAAGGAACGCCTTATCGGACGCGCCGAAAACTTACGCGAGACATATCTACAGAGATATGTTCAACGTCAAGAAGATATTCGCACATTAGCGCATTCTTTGGGTTGGGAAGCTGTTTTTCACGTGACGGACACACCCGCCGCCCCTCCACTTGCGCATATTGTGCAGTATTTTTCGGCCCAAGTGGGTGCGGGGCCTAAACCAAGTCAAATTACAAGCTCACCTTCGAATAAAGAAGGGAGTGCCGCAACATGAATATGGGTCCTTTTTTCTTTGCTCAACCACTCGCTTTGATTGGTCTTTTAGCCTTACCAATTATCTTTTGGCTTTTGAGAGCGACCCCGCCAGAACCCCAACGTGTCGCATTACCATCGCTTGCACTTTTGGAGGGGCTAGAGCCACAAGAAGAAACACCTGCCAAAACACCATGGTGGATATTGGCATTGCGTTTTGCGGCGGCCGCACTTGCAATTATCGGATTTGCGCAGCCCAAACTTGAACCACCTCAATCTATCAATGCGAGTACAGGGCCAACTTTATTTATTATTGATGATGGTTGGACGAGTGCGAATGCGTGGCCAAACATAAAAAAAAGCGTGCTTGCCGAAGCAACAACGTCAATTGAGGCGGGTGGCAATATACATCTACTATTTACAGCACCTTCAAAACAATCGCGATCAATTGAAGACGCTTTTGGCGGCGAGACCATTCGTAAAACAATGCAGGTTTCACAACCTTCACCTTGGTTACCCGATTTCACCCTCGCCCTAGAACACCTTAAAGAGAGTCAGTTTAAACCAGCCAAAACTATATGGTTTAGTGATGGTTTAAAGCATGAAGGCTATGAGGCATTTTCTGAGTATCTCAATAGTTTATCACCATTGGATATTCATTCTTTCGCACCGCCATCAGCTTACGCCATAACCAATGCGACGACATCTCCCAATGGGGCAAACATCAGCTTAAAGCGCATTCCTAAAGCGGACCCATTAGAGCTGCGCGTGATTGCCGAAAGCATGGAAGGGTTAAGCCTTGCTAGCGCTGTGGCAGCGTTTCAAGCTGGGGACAGCGAAGCAATTGCAGAATTTTCTATTCCATCGGCCGTTCTAAATCAGGTGGCACGCTTTCGTATTCTTGGCTCATCCTCAACAGGTCAAGTCTGGCTTTGGGATGACCAATCTCTCATGCCGTCAGTCGCGCTTGCAGATCCACAAAAGAGCGACCAACCCCTGCTTGAAGAATATTATTACGTAAGAAAAGCCCTCACCCCTTATGCTCAAATAATGGAGGGTGACTTAGAAGATATGATCGCAAGGACACCTGATGCGATTATATTGGGGGACAGTTCTCTAGTTGAGAATGTCAATGCTGACGCACTTCAAGAATATGTAGAAAATGGCGGTGCGCTCATCAGATTTGCTGGACCTAAACTGGCTGCAGCCAATTCACAAATTTTGACACCGACCATACTTCGTCCAGCAACGCGTGCTCTAGGCGGCGCACTCGCTTGGGAGAAACCTCAACCGATTGCCCCTTTCCCGACAGACAAAGCCTTTGCTGATATAAGGACGCCCGCCAAAACTGTGCTGGTTCGCCGTCAAGTCTTAGCGCAGCCAAGCCCTTCACTATCTACATTGACTTGGGCACGTCTTGAAGATGGTACGCCACTCGTAACCGCCAAACCAGTCGGACGAGGGATTATTATTCTGTTTCATGTTACTGCAACGCCCGATTGGTCTGACCTTCCTTATGATGGCGCATTCTTAAACATGCTAAGGCGCGCAACCGCCGCCGGAAATGGAAAGCATCACGGCGTTTCCGATAGCGAAGGAGCCCTTGCTCCGATACGTATTCTTGATGCCTTTGGTGCGCTAAATGCCCCATCAGGCAATATTGCTCCTATTGCTTCGGATATCTTTATGGTTTCGCATCCCTCAATCGACACACCTGCTGGATTATACCAAGGGCCTCAAGGCAGTCGTGCTTTAAATGCAGGTCAATTTGCGCCCGATGCTATTGTAAATTGGCCTAGCAATGCACGTGTAATATCTGCCGCAGATCATGAGAGCCGCAAAGGGTTTGAAGGCGTGTTTTTAATGGCTGCATTCGCCTTACTGCTGATTGATTTGCTTGTGGCTTTATGGGTGTCCGGCCGTTTTCGTCGTTTCTCAAAAACAGCCCTCACAGGATTAGCACTTGGGCTTGCCCTCCCCAACCTTCCTCTTGAGGGCGTACAGGTAGCTCATGCACAAACAATGGCGAGCAAACCTGATATTTCAAACAAGCAAAAAGAAGCAGCCTTGCGCATGCGATTTGCCTATGTTGAAGCAAAAAATGCCAGCTTGAATTTGCAATTAGAAGCAGGGTTAAAAGGGCTAACGGCAGAGCTATTCCGCCGCACATCGGTTGAGCCCGCAACGCCACATTCGGTAAAACTGGGTGTGGACGATCTGACACTTTACCCGATGATTTATTTTGTTCCTGAGCGAGAACATGACCTAAGTGCGAAAGAAATTTCTGCATTGAATAATTATTTGCGTAATGGTGGGTCGTTAGTGATCGACACACGCGATGCCATCCCGGGTCAATCTATGAGCAACCGTTTGAAAGACGCACTTTCAGGACTGGATGTACCTCCCTTACAGCCCACACCCGCAGATCACGTCTTGTCGCGTAGTTTTTATATTCTGGATGACTTCCCCGGCCGTATTCCCTCTGGTCAGCTTTGGATTGAAGCCAACACCGCGTCTTCCAATCCGCAGACGAATACGGAAGGCACTTCAAATTCAGCAAGTCATGGAGACCGCGTCTCACGCATTTTTATTGGGTCATCTGATTGGATTGGAGCATGGGCAACAGATGATAGAGGTCGCCCTCTAAACCCAATGGATGGACAAGAAACACGCCGCGAACTGGCCTATCGTTTCGGTATCAATCTAGTGATGTGTATTTTGACAGGCAATTACAAAGCTGATCAGGTGCATGTGCCTGCCTTATTGCATAGGCTTGAGCAGGAAAAAGGCGTTGAAGGTGGGATATCTAACTCGCCAAACACTGAGTCTCAGCGACCAGACTTTTCTTCTCCCCCGTCAGGAAATCCGCAAAACCTAGACGAGTTTTTCGATTCCATGCGCCGCCAACGTGATTTAGAAGAGAGCGACGATATACAATGATTGAAAGCGCTCACATTGGGTTTGATCCCTTTATCCCTTGGCTTTGGATCTGGGCATTGGTGGCAGTGTCCGTCATCGTATGGGGACTTTATCTTTTCTTGCGAGGACGCGCTTGGCTGACGCGTGCAATGGCCTTTGCTTTGCTCACACTTGCGCTTTCCAACCCACTATGGGTGAAGGAACAGCGCGAAGGGCTAAAAGACATTGTGGCGGTCGTGCTTGATAAATCAGAAAGTATGAAATTTGGCACACGCAGCCAAACCGCTCAATCAGCTTTAGAGGATCTCACACAGAAAATAGAAGCTGACCCGAGCCTAGAGCTGAGGTTTGCTGAGACGTCAGAAAACAGCGACGCGACGAATGTATATCAAGCGCTAAACTCTGCCCTTTCCGATGCGCCACGAGAACGTATTGCCGGCTCCTTCGTTATCACGGATGGGCAAGTGCATGATCTGCCAAGCGATAGCAATGAAGCCAAACCACTAGGGCCTATTCACTCGCTCATTGTGGGCAAGCGCGATGAACAAGACAGACGCATAGAGATAGTGGGAAGTCCAAATTTTGGCATTGTCGGAAGCGCTGCAGAACTCACAATACGGGTTGAAGACCCAAGCATTGAGACAGTTGGCGTGGAGATTTCGGTCAATGGCGAATATCTCACCACAAAAACCGTGCGCACAGGCATGAACCGCAAAATAAGTTTGGATATTCCGCGTCGCGGATCAAACCTTGTGGTCGTTGAAGTCCCCGAAGGCACAAACGAACTAACACTGGCGAACAACCGCACTGCCGCAAACATTTCTGGGGTGCGTGATCGCTTGCGTGTATTGCTCGTTACAGGCGAACCTCACTCTGGTGCACGTGTTTGGCGAGACTTGTTGAAAAATGATCCATCGGTTGATCTGGTACATTTCACGATTTTGCGTCCCCCTCAAAAGATGGACCCGACACCGCTCAATCAATTAGCGTTGATCTCTTTTCCGACACGCGAATTGTTTGTTGAAAAGTTGAATGATTTTGATCTTGTGATCTTTGATCAATACAAACGCATCAATGTGTTGCCCATGGTCTATTTTGATGGCGTGGCGCGCTATGTGGCTGATGGGGGCGCTTTGCTGGTTGCCACAGGACCGCCTTATGCGCTGCCGTCTTCAATTTACCGCACGCCCCTTGCAGCGATTTTACCCGCACAACCCACGGGCCGCATAATTGAGCGAACATTTAACGTGCTACGCACAGAACTAGGTCAACGGCACACAGTCACCTCCTCTCTACCTTCTGACAAGAATTGGGGACGTTGGGAGCGCTATGTTGAAGCAAAGGCAGCATCGGGGGAGACACTCCTAAAAACTGACAATGATGATCCGTTATTGGTATTGGACCGCGTAGGCGAAGGGCGCGTTGCTGTTTTACTGTCAGATCATCTATGGCTTTGGGCGCGCGGACATGATGGAGGCGGCCCCTATTCCGAGCTTGTACGCCGCACTGCACACTGGCTGATGAAAGAACCTGAGCTTGAAGAAGAATTGCTAACCCTTGCGTCTGAAGGCGGCTTGATGAAAGCAAGCTTACGTACGCTCTCAGATAGGCCTCCGCCTCTTTCGGTGATGACACCAGATAGCGAGGAATTGCGTGCAAATTGGAAGAAAACCGAGACAGGCCGCTTTGAGGCAAGCGTAGAAGCGCAAGGGTTAGGGCTATATGCAGCTAGTGCGGGTGATGCATCGACGGTTGCGCTCAATGGGCCAGCAAATCCACGTGAATATGCCAATGTCGATTCAACAACACGCGTTCTCGCGCCCATCGCAGAGGCGACCAAGGGCGGGTTGTTTCGTATTTCAGCGAATGACGCACTGACACTTCCAAGCATTAAGCGCGTTGATCGACGCGGTGAGCTTACCGGCGAAAACTGGGCAGGTTTGAGAAAACGCAATGCCTATGCGGTAAGGTCCTCGCAAGCGGTACAGCTCTTACCGGGCGTGATAGGCATGGCGCTTTTGCTTGGAATTATGATGCTGGCTTGGAGACGCGAGGGACGCTAAGCGCGCCGACATTTTCCACCAAAGCATTATCCTTTAATTCCATCGCCAACAATTTGTGGGGAGGGATATAGCCTAGTGTTGGGTAATCAGATGTAGAAATTTTGACAAAGCCCATTTTACCAAAATAGCCTTCATTGCCGATTAGAATTGCCAATGGCCATCCGGCCTGTTTAGCTAAATCAAGGCATTGCTCTGTAAGAATGAGCCCTAGACGGCTTCCCCGGTATTGATCATCAACAGCAACAGGCCCCACAAATACAGCGCGACCTGAAGCACCAATTTGCAATGGCCACAAACGAACAGCCGCGACGACCTCACCTTTGCTATCAACAGCAACCATACTCAATTGCGACAAAGCAATATTATTTTCACGCAAGCGTTCAGCAGTCTTTGCCGACCGTCCAGGCCCAAAACAGCGATCATACAAAGCTTCAATGCTTTGAGCATGCTCGGGCAATTCAGACAAAATAGAGTAGGATGGGTATGCGGGATCTATGATCCGTAATTTTATAGGCATTTGGCTAACTCAGTAGAAAATCAATAATAGTCGGAGCCGTTGAATGTTCCAATTCCAGCCCGAACGTTCACATCACTATGATTTTCTTCGTCGCAGCATCAAAAGTCTTCCCAACCGGTTTTCGATATTCACCCAAATAGGGGTAAACAATATCGTTGTCAAAGAAAATTCACACACTATGAAAAGTTTCTCGACTCACAATTCAATCAAAATGCACATTTTATTTGTCATTTTGACTATACGCACCTCTGCCTCTTTCATCCTGGACGAAACAGTTTAAATAGGGAGATCGAATTTGCTATGCGGAGTATTATTGGTGGCGTTATTTTCATTCTTCCAGAAACTTCAGGAAACAACTCCCCCAACCTCCTCACCAGCTGAGAGCTTTGATATTGAAAGCCTTAAAACGCGTGGGTTAGAGCTACTTGAACAAGGTCTTGATTGGGTCAATAACGAGTTACTACACCCTGACACACTGATTCAGTTAGGGGTTATAATTGGCGTTTTATTCCTTGGCGCGCTTGTTACACCCGCTGTTACCGGATGGCTAAAGGCTGGCCTTGCCAAGCTTCCCGAAAACATCACGCAAAAAATCAATAAGCCACTTTTAGCAATTGTGCGGCCATTATTCTGGCTATTTGGAATGTTCATAGCGCTTACGGTTTTGGAAAGCGCAGGACAATCAACAACCTTTGTGCGTATTGCTAGCTCATTGGCGCTCGCTTGGGTGATTATACGGGCCGCAACTTTTATCGTGCCCGATGAATACCGAAAAACGATTGCTTGGATTGCGTGGCTCATTGCCGGATTGAATGTATTCGGATTATTAGCACCAACTCTGCATTGGTTGGACAATCACGGTATTCCCTTTGGTGATGCTCAAATTACGTTGCCATTTGTGGTTCGAGCGATCCTTTTCTCGGCTCTCTTCCTTTATGGTGCGAATTGGATTTCCCAACGACTTCGCGCTCGCATTGATACATTACCGCGCGTTGAGCCTTCAATTCGTGTTCTAATCTCGAATGCAACACATGTCGGCCTATTCTTTGCTGCGGTCATCCTCGCACTTACTTCCTTAAACATTCCCCTTGGTGGACTTGCGGTTCTGGGTGGTGCGCTAGGTGTTGGTCTTGGTTTTGGTATGCAACAGATCGTTGCCAACTTTGTATCTGGCGTCATTCTGCTGACAGACCGCTCAATAAAACCTGATGATGTGATTGAGGTGGATGAGACATATGGTGTCGTCAAATCTCTGGGCTTGCGTTACGCATCCGTCGTCACACGAGATGGGAAAGAACATCTTATTCCCAATGAAGCACTTGTCGCGAACAAGGTGGTGAATTGGAGCTATTCGGACAATAAAGTTCGTATTAAACGACGTCTGCGTGTTGAATATGAAATTGATCTTCGTCTTGCCACAGCCTTAGTTGTTGAAGGCACAAAGAAGGTACCTAGAGTATTAGCCCACCCTGCTCCTGCCTGTTTGGTCATGGAGTTTGGCGATGAAGCCGTTGAGATTGAATGTCGTTTCTGGGTAGATGATCCTCAAAACGGTATTAGCAATGTTGGATCTGAAGTTATGCTGTCGGTCTGGGATTTATTTAAAGAGAACGGCATCGACATCCCATTGCGCCAAGAGGAAATACTCATTCAATCTGGCTCCGTTCTGGAAGTTAAAATGGCCAAGGATTAGAATTCAGTTTGAATCTTAGCCGCTTCCTTGAGCGGGGCGGCTTTATACAAAGCAATCGTGATGCAACGCATTGATCCATTGATTAAATCGTGTGACATCTCTCAAAGTCATTTCTGAAGAGATATTTGATAATGCAAACACTGCCGGAAACATCATCAGACACGCTAAATAACGCTTCTTCTGAAATAAATTCAGATGCGCAAGGCCCCAAAATCGCAGTCATTATTCCTTGCTATAATGAAGAAGTGACGATCGCGCGCGTAATCAAGGATTTTCGTGAAGCTTTACCGACAGCTCAAATCTTCGTTTATGACAACAATTCTAAAGATAAAACATCACAAGTTGCCGCTGATGCAGGCGCTATCGTAAAGCAGGAGATACGCCAAGGAAAAGGCTTTGCTATTCGCCGCGCATTCAGTGATATCGACGCGGATGTATATCTTATGGTGGATGGTGATGCCACTTATGATGCACAAAGCGCCCGCAAACTCATAGATAAGGTCACAAAAGAGCATTTTGACTTTGTAAATGGTGCACGCATACATGATAGTTCAAAAGCATATCGGCCTGGGCACACTTTTGGAAATTACATGCTAACGCGTGCAGTTTCTTTAGTGTTTGGGCGACAAACCGAAGATATGCTGTCTGGGTATAAAGCTTTATCACGTCGATTTGTAAAATCATTTCCTGCGACATCCAAAGGATTTGAGATTGAAACAGAATTAATGGTGCATGCGCTGGAACTTAAAGTTCCTATTGCAGAAATAGAAACACCTTATAAAGAACGTCCCGAAGATAGCTTCAGCAAATTGAGCACATTTAAGGACGGGTATAAAATTACACGAATGATTTTTCATCTTGTGCGGATTGAAAAACCACTATCTTTCTTTTTACTCGGCGCATGTGCACTATTTGCACTCTCTCTTATCCTTGTGACTCCTATCTTCATTGAATTTTTGAGGACAGGAGAAGTAAGACGGTTTCCTACAGCATTCCTTGCAGGCATGCTTGGCGTGAGCGGTATTTTCTCAGTCTCAACAGGGTTTATTCTGGATCTTGTACAGCGTGCTCGACATGAAGCCAAAATGCTGCATTATTTATCCATCAAACCCTATCAGGGCGAAGACTCTTAGCAATTCCTCCCCCTATTCCTCACCTTGAAAGACACCCAAACAGGCAGACTTTTGCAGACAAAAAGCTAGTTCAAATTTACAGCCTCAAACATATGATGTACGTTATCTAATAATGATTGGGAGTTCTTTTCGGCTCAATCCTTCTATTTTGATAATAAAGCGGGTCACATGTTGTTCACTAAATCGTCTAAAGTCCGTCACTCTCTTCGTGCTGCCTTGTTGCTAGGTGTTGCGACCGCCTTCTTAGGCTGTACACCTACCGCGCAGAACGAAACAGCTCAAAGCGCGCTAGAGCAATCGGCTAGTTCTCAAAATGTATATGAACAAGAAGCGCTCTCAAAAATCAAAACACTAAATGCACTGATGGATCAGGCGCGTGCGAAAGAGATAGATGTCACTAGAGAAGAGACAGTTATCTGGTTTGCCAAGGAGTTTTTAAAATTCGCAAATTGGGATGAAGCCAATAAAGATGTGGTCGCTTTCTCTTTTCAGCAATTCCAACCCTATAGGGAAGACAAAACAAAATTCGCTGAAGAACTACCAGACTTTGAACGCCAGAAAGTTATCCAAATATTGGATGCAGGTATTGAGAATATCAACAATGTTCTTGATGGTAAAATTAAGCGTAAACCTGTGCCTAAAATAGATTGGTCAGATATCACTGTTGGAGACAATATGCTCATCAACAATGAGAGACCAATTTTCCTCTATGACTATTTCTCAAAATCTGTCGGAAGACCGCTCACAGATACCAGTGTCTATAATGATTATCTGGGAAGTATTTATCATGGTGGTGAGAATTTATATCCCGTCGACCATGACAGAGCCATTAACTCATTCCTTGTAAAGGAAGACGGCACTTTTGATGCAGAATTACTGCGTGAAGTCACTGATATTCCCGATACTCATGTTGGCTTTCTTCTCTATTGGAATTCAGGCATTCCTGAATGGATACTGAAACAAGAACCCGAAGCTGCTTTGGGCCGCTCCCTATTTACTGGGTTTGATATCGACAACCCACTCGTGCGCGAGGTTTGGGGTAAAATTGTCCGCAAAACGGGTGAATTGACGCGTGGAAAAAAGGTGTCTCAGCTTGGATACATTATGTCCAATGAACCTCATTGGTATTCTGAGAAAAAGCACTGGACGCAAAACTTTAAAGAGATGACGTCCATTTCCTCTTACACCAAGGCTAATTTTAAAAACTGGCTTAAAGACAAATACAACAATAATATCGACACGCTCAATGCCAACTGGAAAACCCAATTCAACAGCTTTGATAACGTGGTATTGGACGTTCCACTGGACAGAGCCACACGGGGTACGCCGCCTTGGTATGATTGGTCTCGATACAACATGGACCGCAGCATCGATTGGTTCACATATCTTCAAACTGAACTGCACAAGGTAAACCCTGAAGCTGATACACACATCAAGCTGCAACCAAATCTCTTCACTGAAAATCCGCGTTCACATGGTATTGATGTTGAAGCATTGACTGAACTAACCACCATGATCGGGGATGATGCGAAAACAACCCGCACCAGAAACCTTAATGTTAAAGCACCTCAGGAATGGGAATCCAAATATGGATATTTCTGGGAAGAGCTCAGCATGTCTTATGACTTTTTAGAATCTGTTGCGCCGGACAAAATTCACATCAATTCAGAAGCCCATTTCTTATCAGCCTCCTGGTGGCGCGAATTGGATATGCCTGTAGACTATGTCCGCAATGTTTTCTGGCTTGCTACAATTCAAGGCATGGACGCAAGTATGTCTTGGTTTTGGGCACGCGACCCTGATGGATCACCCGAAGACCGCTTAGAAGGTGACTTAAACTTCTTTGACCCTGCACTTGCCGGTTCCTACGCCGCATCAGTGAATATGCAGCCTCATGTTGCCAATGAAGTGACGCAAGTCATGATGGACTTAAACGCGGTTTCCGAAGAGATTTTAGCTATTCGCGAGCAACGCCGCCCTATCAGGCTGTTTTACTCTGAGACTTCTGCCATCAATAAAAACAAACACATGACTGAGCAATTTGAGATGTATGAAGCTCTTTCTTTTGATGGTTTCCCTGTAGGGTTCGCAACACAAAAAATACTTCAAAACCAAGATATTAAAAATTGGGATACCGTTCTCGTATATGAAACTCAATTTGTCACTGATACAGAATTTTCAGCGCTTCAAGACTATCTCAACGCAGGTGGTACAATCATCCTTGATAGCGAAACAAGTTTAAGCAAAAACGAGTACGGCAAAAAACGTGCGCAGAATTTAAACGCTGGACGTGGAAATCTTATACGTTTTGATGGACATGCTGATGTCGACGTGTTGAGAAATGCTGCATTGGAAGCAACAGCCACTTCAAGAGCCAATGTCTCACTTAAAGAAGACAATGGTACAGCTCATAAAGGATGTATGTGGCGCGTAGTTGAGGATGGTGAAGGAGGTTATCTCGTCAATATTCTAAATCTTGGTAAGCACACAGCCCAACTCGATTTGAACATTTCTGGTGCCGCACCCAATGAAATTATCGACATTATGACAGGCCAAAAAGTTAGTTCCAACTTTGAACTTAAGCCTAATGGCGTTCTTCTTTTAAAACTAAAACCTTAATTACTGACCGTGAGTTTAGAGCACATAACATCAATTTAGTGCTTTAAACTCACCCTTCGGTTTTACTCCCTTACAAACTTCTCAAGAAGAGTAATATAGATTAGCCTTTATATCCCATCTATAATGTTGCGACCTGCTTTCTCTTCCTCTTTCTCCCTCATCTTTGGATATAATTTTCCCGTCATTATAGGTATTGGCCGTTTGTATTAGTCAGTTGTCGTCTTTGGCATTCGCCTTTAGTTGAGTTTAAATATCATTAGAAACGCAAAAAGCCCGCTAAATATAGCGGGCTTTTGAGTATTTTAGAAGTTTGGGTGCGGGGGTTGGATTTGAACCAACGACCTTCAGGTTATGAGCCTGACGAGCTACCGGGCTGCTCCACCCCGCATCAAACAAACGATGT